>JADJYH010000038.1 GCA_016719855.1 Saprospiraceae bacterium
AGCAGCAGAATCGGTTTTTCATCAAGGCAAATAAACGGCAATTTGCTGGGGTTGTTCGCAGTTAGCCTGAACCATTTTACCAACATGACTCCTCACCCCCCGCACCTTCAAGAACCGCCTTTAAGCAGGCAGCCCAGTCTCCTAGCTACATGCAAATACGTTGTAGTTGCCCGGTTTAAGGAGGGTATCTTACCATAAAAAAGCCAAAACCCAGCATCGTTGCGGGTTTCGGCTATGTTTTTTATGAAAAGGATTGAACACCTGGTTACAGATCTTCCTGGCCGCTTGTCCTCGATGCCTCTCGAACAGCGCCCGGAAATTGCCCTTGCCAAAGGACTTCGCCCCTTTGCGCTGAATGATTTCGAAGAAAAGCGTCGGGCGGTCCTCGACAGGTTTTGGTGAAAATCTGGAGCAGGTACCCCTCCTCGTCACGGTGCACCATGATACCGAGTTCCTTGAGGCGGCGCAGGTTTTCGTCAATCCCGCCTTACCCGCTCTGCCACCGTGTCGTAGTACTCACCAGGCAGTGGGAACTCCACGCCCGCTTGCGCATCTCGCTCACGGTGAACACGATGTCATCCGTAGCGATAGCGATGTGCTGGCAACCGAGCCTTTCATAAGTCAACGTACCTCTTCGATTTGCGATTTCTTTTTGCCGTGCGCAGGCTCGTTGATGGGGAACTTGATGCGCCGTTGCCATTGGTCATCACCTTGCTCATCAGCGCCGAGTACTCGGTGGAGATGTCCTTGTCGTCGAAGGAAACGAGGTTGGCGAAGCCCATGACCTCAGTAAAACTGCCCAATCGTTCATTTGCCCCAGTCCACGTTGCCCACCATGTGGTCAATGAACTTGAGGCCCGTCCAGGTCGGGTTGTACTCGCTTTCCCATTTTTCGTAGCCGGGCAGGAAGAGGCCGTGGTAGTCCTTGCGCTCCACGAAAATATGCACCGTTTCGCCGTAGGTGTGGATGCCCGAGCGCACCACTTTACCGCTCTCGTCGAATTCGATAGCTGGTTCCATGAATGGTTTTGCGCCCCGTTTTACCGTTTGTTCAAATGCGTCCGTAGCATCTTCCACCCAGAGGGCGATGACCTTCACGCCGTCGCCGTGCTTGCGCAAATGTTCGTTCAATGGGCTGTCGAGTGGAGCGGGGAGTGAGCACGAGGCGGATTTTGCCTTGCTGCAACACGTAGGCCCTGTCCCGAACGCCCGTTTCGAGGCCAGCGTAGGCCAAGGACTGGAAGCCGAATGCGGTCTTGTAATAATGCGCCGCTTGTTTTGCATTGCCCACGTAAAGCTCCACGTAGTCATGCCCGAGCAACGGCAGGAAGTCGTCCGCTTCTGGGAAGATTTTATCGAGGGGAATAATTGTAGTTGGATATGCCGGTTAAAGGTTGCCATTTTGAATAGTTATGAGTTATGAGTGATGAGTTATGATGTGAAAAACGCTCCAAACTAATAGGCGCTTTTGATTCAATGAATTATGGGCATTTAAAGCCTGAATTAAAGTCAATGTGATACGAGGAAATAACTCATCACTCATCGCTCATAACTCATCACCTCCTCCTCCATCCAAGACTTATAGTAGTCCTCCACTTCCAGTTCCATCGCCGCTTGGTGATTTTCACGGGGCGGAATGGGTCAATCATCACCGCCAATTCTTCGGTTCCCACCTTGCCGATGCTGCGCTCGATGGCACCGGGGTGCGGGTAGTGCGGGATGCCAGCGGGGTGCAGGGTAAGCACCTTTTCGATGTTGTTGCGGCTCATGAAGTCGCCGTCCACGTAGTACAGGATTTCGTCGCTGTCAATGTTGCTGTGGTGGTATGGTGCGGGAATAGCCTCTGGATGGTAGTCGTAGAGCCTTGGGCACAAACGAGCAGACGACGAACCCATCCGCCTCGAACTGTTGTGGATGGGTGGCGGCATGTGGATGCGCCCTGTCAGCGGCTCGAAGTCGAAGATGGAGGTGGCATACGGATAATGGAAGCCATCCCAGCCTACCACATCAAACGGGTGTGTGGCGTAGGTGTAGGGTAAATCAGGCCTTGTTTTTGATGAAAATCGGGAACTCGCCCTTTTGGTCGTGGGTCTCCAGGTCCTGCGGTGCCCGGAAATCCCGCTCGCAGAACGGCGAGTGCTCCAGCAACTGGCCAACGTCGTTGCGGTAGCGCCGGGGGGTGCGTACCGGGCTATACGACTCGATGTACAGCAGGCGGTTGTCGGCGTCGTCGAACTCCAATTGGTAAACGGTGCCACGGGGAATGACCACGTAGTCGCCGTACTCGAAGGCCACTTGGCCGTACATCGTTTTCAAAGTTCCGCTGCCCTTGTGCACGAACAACACCTCGTCCGCATCGGCATTTTGAAAAATAGTCGCTCATGCTCTCTCTCCGGCGCTGCGAGGCCGATGTGCAGGTCGTTGTTCACGAAGAGCGTTTTCCGCCTGTCTAGGTAGTTGCCGCAGGCTCCACGGAAAAGCCCTTGAAGCTGAGTGCTGTGAGGTTTTTGTCAATGGCGACTTTCAGGCTCCACCGAATAGGGGGTGGCCTTTTTGCTGACGATGGTGGGCGGGGGGAGGTGGTAAACGAGCGACGAAACGCCCGAAAAACTTGCGTCCCGACCAGTTCTCGGCGTAAAATTGCCTTTTTCGCCGGAACTGGACGTGGCGCTTGCGTGGATTTACCAAGGTGGTGATAGTAGGGCATGGCGGATTTTTTAAAAAGGAAATTAACCGCCCAAAAGTAGAAGTGGAATTTAGTGCCGTGGATGATTTTCATCAATTCGGCGGAGTGATAATTGTCATGAAGTTGGTTCTGAGTTTACGAGAAATGCACCACCTACCTTGCTGGAGAATAATCTGTTGGCCACATGAAAATGGACTCCACAAGTAGTTAGCGAGCCGCGCCCTTCACTTCCGATGCTTTGCGGGTAATCCATTCGGGTCGTTTCGGAAAAGGTCGAAGGTGGCCTTGGCTGCTCTGGAGGTGGGTGAGGAAATAGTAGAGCATATTGTCGGCACCTTGGTCGGCATCGGTGGGCGTCCAGTAGATTTTGTTCGTCATGCCGTACCGCTCGAAGCGTTGCACGGTGAACCCACGGGAAACGAGCCAGCAGGTTTTCCAGGTTGTTCGGTGCAGTGGTAGATGCGAAATTCCCAGACGCCACCCTGGGTTGGCCGTGAAATTATTGGGAGAGAAATCGGTGGTTTTCAGGAAAATGCTTTCTATTTTCGAAATGATAGCGCCTTCCACCTCGCTTTCTTTCCAGACCCGCTGCCAAGTGGTGTCGGCCATGAAGCCAGCCCAAGCAGCCTCCGTGCGGCCCGATTGGGGTACGAAAGCACGTAGCAGAGCTTTCGTCAGGGTTGTCAAGTGGCGTCCAGTAACCCACGTTGGTCATACCGTGTTTTTCGAACAGCTTGGTGGTGTGGTTGCGGAAGCGCTTGTTAAGTTCGTTCAGCTTGCCCTTTGCAGCGGTGTAAGATGCGGAGTTCGTAGCAGCGGGTGACGTTTTGAGCCGTGGTCGGTGGCTGTTGATGGTTTTGACTAAACAGAAGACTGACCAAAGTAGGGCGAGCAATAAGGAGAACGAGCGATGGGTGGTATTTTTCATGTGCAGAATTTATTTACATTCTAGATGATTTTGAATGTGCTGCAAGATAGGCAAGTTGAAGACGATTTGCAGGCTAGATAATGAGGGATTGTTAGCGGCAGGTGTTAAAAAATGACAAGACTCAGCGATTTGCAAGGTCTTAACTTTTTAGTGGCGGAGCAGGACTTGAACCTGCGGCCTTCGGGTTATGAGCCCGACGAGCTACCAACTGCTCCATCCCGCGATTTAATTTTTTTCAAACACTGCTGTTTGAATGTGGGCGCAAAGATACAGTTAACTTCCGCTCTACCAAACTGTTTTTTCAAAAAATAAAAAATCAGTTCAATTCCTGTATCCGATTGTTGGCTTCCCGGAGATGGATTTCACGTTTTTCTCGCCAATCATTGGCGTGATGCCGCTTGAATCAAGTGCTTTTTTCATCCCAAGGATTAAGTCTGAGGGATGACCTTTGTCTTTCGGACTTGCGATAGTTATGACTGTTGAGGGAAATTGCACAACACTTCCAGCAATACCTGCAATCAAACAATCGAAAGCACTATTTCTTTGCGTTGAGGAGGTCAACCAACATTTGGGTGATGTCGTGTTTTCGTTGGCAGTGAGCATGGGGCTTACGATTCCGCCGTGGATGAGGACGTAGTCGTAGCCATTTGCCTGCTGGAGCGAGTCGGCGAAATGCTTGATGTCACCGACAAATTTTTCGTCAAAATTGTTGGTTTGCTCCTTCAGTTCCTGGCTCGCCTTTTCTTCTTGGTTGGCAATGGCCTGTTGCTTTTTGCCGAGGCTTTCTTCGTACTTCTGCGATTCGTTTGGCGTGATGGTGCCGGACTGCGCCTTGGTCATGTATTCTTTGTACTCTTTTTCAAATGCGCTCTGCTCCAGAGATCCTCCGTGTCTGCATATTTTTTTCAAGTTGTTTTTTGATAGCTTGGTAGGCGGTGCTTTTTTCGTGCAGCGTGTCAATGTTCACGTGTACGATTCGCAATGGTTTTTCAATAGCTGTGGAGTCGCTGGGAATGGCCTCCGAAGCGGTCTTTGCTTTTTTCGGCCCCGAGAATTTGTCAATAAACAAATATGCGACCGCAACTAGCAGGACGATATTGAGAATAAGGGACAGGTTTTTCATAATTCTTTTGTTTTTGTTTTAATGGCCAATCAAATTGATTGAGAATTGAGAATTGAGAATTGAAAGCGAATACCGGCAGTTCCCAATTCTCTATTTTCCATTTTCCATTTTTCATTTCCCATGGCACTGTTTGTACTTTTTCCCACTCCCGCAGGGACAGGGATCGTTGCGGCCTACCCGGGCTCGCTGTGTTTGACGGTCTCCTGACGCACGGGATGTGATGCAGCCTCTGCCGCTGCACGTACCCGGGCAGCTTCCTCTGTCATCGGTGCGCCGCCGCCATCGCGGCTGATGCGCATTTTGCTCATGTCCACCCGCTGTGGCTCACGGGCCTGCTGCACCTGTTGGTTGGCGGGCATGGCCAGCGTACCATGCGAGAGGTACGAGGAAACCTCCTCGTTTATCACATAAACCAGCTCCTCAAAGAGCTTGTAGGCTTCCATTTTATAAATGATCAACGGGTCTTTTTGCTCGAAACTGGCCGACTGCACGGACTCTTTCAGTTCGTCCATTCCGCGTAGGTGCTCCTTCCATTTTTCATCCAAAATGGCCAGTGTCACGGCCTTCTCCACATCCCGCATGATGCTTTTGCCCTTTGATTTCACGGCGTCCTCTAGCTCGGCGGCGATGGGCAACATGCGGCTGCGGCCATCGGTGTAGGGCACAGCGATGCGGCGGTAGCGCTGCCCCTCCCGCTCGTGTACCTGCTGGATGGTGGGCAGCAGTTGGTTGATGAGCTGCTGCTCTTTGCGGTGGTAAAAATCGTAGAACTGCTCTTGGAAGCGGTCGGTCAGGTCTTCCACTTTGCCAGCGTTGTACTCCTGCTCCGTGAAGTTGGGGTCAACGCCCAAGGTGCTGATGCAGTCCCGACGGAAAGCCTCAAAGTCGCCGTTGTCCTTGTGGGAGGAGACTAGGCTCTCGGACATGCCCCGGAACATCATATCGAGGTCCACTTGCAAGCGCTCGCCGCTGAGGGCGTTGTAGCGTTTGCGGTAAATGGCCTCCCGCTGGATGTTCATCACGTCGTCGTATTCGAGCAAGCGCTTGCGGATGCCGAAGTTGTTCTCCTCCACCTTCTGTTGCGCCCGCTCGATGCTCTTCGTCACCATCGAGTGCTGGATGACGTCGCCCTCTTGGTGGCCCATTTTGTCCATCAAGCCAGCGATGCGCTCGCTCTGGAAAAGGCGCATGAGGTTGTCCTCCAATGACACGTAGAATTGCGAAGAACCCGGGTCGCCCTGGCGGCCTGCACGGCCCCGGAGCTGGCGGTCCACCCGGCGACTGTCGTGCCGCTCGGTGCCGACGATGGCGAGGCCGCCCACGGTTTTTGCATCAGGCTTAAGCTGGAAGGCCGAGACCAGTTCGTGCTTTTCGTCTATTATTAGCTCCTTGCCCGTGCCACGCTGCTTGATGGTGTACGGGAAGCCGCCTTGCCGCTGCCCACTTTCACCACGTCGAAAAGGGTGGAGGGGCGAGCTTGATGTCCGTGCCCCGACCAGCCATGTTGGTGGCGATGGTCACGTTTCCGTGGCCGTTTTCGTCCTGTTGGCCTGCTTTTGCCACGATGGCCGCCTCCCGCTGGTGCTGTTTCGCGTTGAGCACTTCGTGTTTCACGCCCCCGAGGCTGAGGAACCGGCTGAGTTTTTCGGAAATGTCCACCGAGGTCGTACCAACCAGCACCGGGCGTCCGGCCTTGCTCAGTTGCACGATTTTGTCCACGACAGCATTGTATTTTTCACGTGCGGTTTTATACACTTCGTCCTCGCTGTCCAATCGCTGGACAGGCACGTTGGTCGGAATGACCGACACATCCAACTTGTAGATGTCCCAAAGTTCCTTTGCCTCCGTTTCTGCCGTACCCGTCATACCACAGAGCTTGTGGTACATGCGGAAGTAGTTTTGGAGCGTGATGGTGGCGTAGGTTTGGGTGGCTTCGCCAACTTTCACGTTTTCCTTGGCTTCCAGTGCCTGGTGGAGGCCATCGGAGTAGCGGCGGCCCTCCATCATACGGCCGGTCTGCTCGTCCACGATTTTCACCTCGCCTTCCATGACGATGTATTCCTCGTCTTTTTCGAAAAGTGTGTATGCCTTCAGCAACTGGTGCATGGCATGGAGGCGGCTCGATTTCACCGCAAACTCCTGCGACAGCTTCAGCCTTTACCTCTTCCTTTTCGGTCTTGTCCAGTTCGCTGTTGTCAATCTCGACCATGCGGGCGGCTAGGTCAGGCATGATGAAAAAGCTGGGGTCATCCTTGCCTCGGGCGAGCCATTCGGCCCCGCCGTCGGTGAGTTCCACCCCTCGGTTTTTTTCGTCAATGGTAAAAAGCAGCGGCTCGTCCACGAGGTGCATGTGCTTCGAGTTCTCCTGCATATATTGGTTCTCGGCCTTTTGCAGCATGACTTTCACGCCTTCTTCGCTGAGGAACTTGATGAGTGGTCGGTACTTGGGCAATGCTCGGTGCGCCCGCAACAGGGCGAGTCCGGCTTCGCCTTCCTCGTTGCCTGTTTGGCCTTCGGCAAACAACTTTTTGGCCTCGGCCAAATATTGGCCGGCCAGTTTTTGCTGGGCTGCCAACAGTTTTTCTTTCTGGTTTCAGGTTTTGTACTCCTGTTCCTCTTCGCCCTCGCCCACAGGGCCAGAGATGATGAGCGGTGTACGGGCATCGTCAATGAGCACGGAGTCCACCTCGTCCACCATGGCAAAGTGGTGCTTGCGCTGCACCATCTCGTCAAGGGAGCGCACCATGTTGTCGCGCAGGTAGTCGAAGCCGAACTCGTTGTTGGTGCCGTAAACAATGTCGCAGAGGTAAGCCTTGCGACGTGCTTCCGAGTGCGACTTGTGCTTGTCAATGCAATCAATGGTGAGCAGCAGGAACTCCATAATTGGCCCGATCCACTCGCTGTCCCGTCGGGCGAGGTAGTCGTTCACTGTCACGACATGTACGCCCTGGCCGCTCAGCCCGTTAGGTAGGCGGGCAACGTGGCCACGAGGGTCTTGCCCTCCCCGGTTGCCATCTCGGCGATTTTGCCTTCATGCAACACCGAGCCACCGATGAGCTGCACGTCGTAGTGGACCGTGTTCCAGGTGATTTCGCCACCGGCGGCCACCCAGGAGTTCTTCCAAATGGCCATGTCGCCTTCTATTTTCACGTAGCTTTTCGACTGGCTGGCGGCCAGTTCACGGTCGTGGTGCGTGGCCATCACGGCGATGGTAGGGTTCTCCTTGAAACGGCGGGAAACCTCCTTGACAACGGCAAATGCCTCGCATCAGTTCCCGCAGGATGTCTTCGAGGTGCTTGTCCCGCTCTTTTTCAGTTCGTCCAGTTCCTTGAAAAGGTCTTCTTTTTGGTGGATGTCCTCGGTTTCCTTGGCCTGCACGAGTATGCTCTCGATGTCCTGGTCAATGCCAGCGAGGTGGTCGGCTATGCGCTGGCGAAATTGAGGGTTTTGTTGCGGAGTTGGTCGTGGCTGAGGTCTTGGAGTTTTTCCCATTCCTCGTTTGCGGCGTCCACGATGGGAGCGTACTTGTCGTAGTCCCGCTCGTGTTTTGATTTGAAAAGCGATTTGAAAATACCAAGCATGGTTTCAGATTGAGAGACTTGCGGATTTCGACCGTCGGCTTGGGGCACGCGGGATGGCGGCATCTGAAATCTGAAATCCAAAATCAAAAAAAGGTGCAAAGATAGAACAAGCTTAGGTTCTGTCGGGTGGGAAAGTTTTACACAATTCGTACCGGAAGGAAAAATATGACGGGTTGCAGGTTTTGCAAAAAGGTGGGACGTTTGGCAGGAGCCTTTAGTTTGCAGTTCGACGGTGGCAGTGGCAGTCGTTTTAGGTTTGCAGTTCGACAGTTGGCAGTTGGCAGTCAGTTTCGGGTCCGGCAGTTCGCCGGTGGGCGGTCCGGCCTACTGCTTCGAACTGCCGACTGTCGAACGCCGAACTGCTCATGGCCTGTTAATCCTGCGGTTGCGGCGCTTTTCGTAGCCGTGGATAATGGGCCTTGTAACGGTCTTGCCTGGGATTGGCAGTCCCAGGCTTCTGGGGCATAAACTTTGGAAAAAATAGACCGTTTTCTCGTTGCCGGGGCCGAGTACGCTGATATCGTTGCCAGGGTTCGAGTTCAACGAGTTGGCAAATGGTTGAATGGATCCTCGTTGGCCATCAGGTACAGCGACTCTCCGGCAGTCCGGCGATTTGTTGGAGAACGTGAACAGCAGCGTTTCCTCTCCAGCATGAAAAACATCGGTGGGTCGGCAGTCACCAGCCCAAAGGAGACATAATCCTTTCCTGGGTTTTCCTTTGGCGTGGGCACTGGGCGTTTGCTCCCAAGCGCCGCTGAACGACTTCAGGGCGCCAAACTGCGAGCCAGGAGGCGTCACCAACGTCACTTGGCCTGACCCGATGATGAGGTAATCGGACGGTTCGACACCATCTTCGGCGTGGCGAAAACGCCCCTGCGAGGCTGTCCTGTAGCCATTGGAGTTTTGAATTGGTTTGTGAAAGCAGGGGTGGCGGCAAGGCAAAAGGCCGACAAAGCCACACTGGCAAGTGATTTTGTGGAAACCACGATTGGAGTTTTTGAAAATTCGAGGAGGGTGAAAAATGGAAATAACGGGAAGAAGGCAAGTTTAGTGCCAGAGAGATTGGTATTCGGGATTGATCAGACTTGGTTTAGGCAAATAGGACCTGAAACCTGGCAACATTAGACCCTGGAAACTGGAGTTGCCTCACCGCCTCCCCTCAGGGTAGCGTTTCTCGCTGCCAGCTGGTCGATGTATTGGGCTGTATGGGCTGTCAATCAGCAGAAGGTGTCTCCAACAAAGTTAAAACTTGTGGGCTATTTTTTTGACTTAGTTCCGCATCTTTCACCCCACCCCATATCTCATCACCTACTCATCCCCTTCCTTCTGTTTTTCTTTTTGTGGTTCGCAACTTCACCTCGAAGTAGAAAATGATTTCCTCCGCTACGTTCTTCAGACCGGTCGCCGACGCGCTCCGGTTGCGGATCATGGACATCACCAACAAGGAATTTCGGACCTGTCCGGGGTAGTTTTGGATGCACTCCATCACCCGGTCGAGGGCGGCTTCCGTCAATCTTGTCGAGAATTTTGTCCCGCTTTCTGAACATCGTGCGGGCCGGGCGGGTGTCTTCTTTGCCAAACGCTTCCAGCGTGTCGGCTATCATCTCGTTGGCAATGGCGTACATCTCCAGGATTTTGGTATGTTCCAGAATGGACTTGTTGAAATCCCGTGTCGGCATCCAGCACAAAATCCGCAACGCTGGCAGCGATGTCGCCGACGCGCCCAAGTTGTTGCGAATTTTCATGGTGGCCAGCACCCAGCCGCAGGTCCGTGGCCACTGGCTGGAACCAGTGCGAAAATATTCTCACAGTCGGTCAATCTTCGATCCTAAGAATTGACCCTTTCATTTTCCAACACCTCCTCTGCAGGGTCACGGTCGAACCATTGATTCAGGGCGTCCTTCGCCTCGCCAATTGGTTGATGACCAGCCGCCACATCTCGATGATGTCGGCTTTGAGCATTTTTAATTCGGAATCTAAGTGAGTCATTCGATTACGGATTTGGGATTGCGGATTGCGGATTGGGGTTGCGTGGCAATCCGCAATCCGCAATCTGCAATCCGTAATCAGGTTTACCCAAAACGCCCCGTGATATAGTTTTCCGTCTCCTGCTTTGAAGGATTGGTAAAATATCTTTTCGTTTGTCGATCCAATTAGTTCCAAGGTAGAAAAACCGTGTGATCGCTCACTACGCCCGCTTGCTGCATCTGTGGGTCACGATGATGATGGTGTACTTGCTTTCCAGCTCAAAAACAGTCCTCGATTTTGCCTGTTGAGATGGGTCGAGCGCTGAGGCTGGTTCGTCCATCAGGAATCGAAGAGGCTCGATGGCCAGCGCCCGTGCGATGCAAAGCCGCTGCTGCTGACCGCCAGGACAGCTCGAAGGCCGATTTTTCAGTTTTGTCCTTCACCTCGTCCCAAGCGCCGCCTGGTGCAGCGTCTTTTCCACTTGGTTTTCGATGAAACTGTTGTCCGTGATGCCCGTTCTGCAGGCGTAGGCCACGTTCTCGAAATGCTCTTCGGGAATGGGTTTGGCTTCTGAAAAACCATGCCCACATTCCGCCGCAAGGGGCGTCAATTTCGGATTTTATCTGCGTAAAATATCTTCGCCGTCCAGCAACTTTATACGACCCGTGATGCGGGTGAACGGGATTAGGTCGTTCATCCACGTTGAACAGCCGCAGGTACGTGCTTTTCCCTCCCGATGGCCCAATCAGCGCCATCACCGAGTTCTCCG
>JADJYH010000039.1 GCA_016719855.1 Saprospiraceae bacterium
AGGTAGTGGACGTGCAGCCGTTGCTTGTGCTGGTAGCGTCGCGTGTAGGTTCCAGACATTGAAACGGTCGGGTTCTGTTGGTTCGAGGTGTAATTGTTCGTAGCCCCCCCAAGCATGGGGATTACGCCGTTGGGCTGGAGTTGCCCATCAGTTGGACGGTTTGTGCTGTGCAATTGATGTTGCCGAGGAGTGGCCGTTGGCCCCGCCTTTGGTATGTTGTTCAATGTCACATTCACTTAATTTCGGAGGCCGTACAACCCGTAACCAACGATGTGACATGCGATATGAAGGTGCCGGGTTGTGTTATAGTGACAGGAGGCAAATCCATGAAGGTAGGGCCTTTGTGATCACAAGAAACATCGGGGCCACAAGGATCTGGTTCATGGCACAGGGGTTGGCGCAAAGTTGGACCGTAACCGTCGCAGGAACATTGATGTCGAGCGGTAACGCCGAGCACAAAATTCAGGTTCACCGAAACGCCCGTGCTGAGTGTTCGGAAAATGCCGCTCGGCGTTTCTTCTCGGTACCGCTTTTGCAAGTAAAAATTGGTGCCCGATTCCGGGAACACGTCGGTGAAGAGCGGGCCGCTCACTGGGTCGGCAGACTGGCGCTCGTAGTAGCCATTGAGGCTCGTGGAGCGGCAAGCATAGTAGCCCAGCACGTCCGTTTGGGTCGAAGCGGCCCTGATGATTACCAACTTCGTTGCAATTTTGCGAAGCGGCCACATTGCTCACTGGTGCCACGATTTGCGCCCGCACACTGGGAGGCGCCGAGCGGGGTAAGATGTAGCGCCACGTCGCGGAGGTGCCAAAATAGCCGGGGTTTTCGCGGGAATTTTGGGTTTCTTTGTAACAGTAGCCGATGGTCTCGCCAGCGCACCCAAATGGTGCGTGAACCAATGTGGGCGACCCGCTTTAAGGCACAAGTGAGTATGCCGCCCTTGGAGGCCAGCGCCCTCATCATGAACAGGTTGGGGAGTAGTCCCGGTCGCCGTGTTAGCTCCCAGCTGCGTGAACACAGCGTTCACGGTATCGCTGGCGAACTGGGCGCTGGTGCGCACGCCGCTGGCGCTGGTGTAGGAGCCGGGGCCTGTGCCATACGCAAAGAGAAAGCTTTGGTCATCGGTGTCGTTGAAAAAATCGCCAGCCACCGTTGCTGACGCCCACGAGCGGGTAGCCGTTGCGGTAACCGTTGGCAGCGAAAGCCTCGCCACCGAAGTAGCCAAAATTGTCGTCCACCAGCGCCTGTTCGGTCACGATGTACTGCTTCGAGCGCCAGTTGTGGTTTTTGTCGAGGAGTAGGCGGTTGTAGAGTTCCCGCAGGTGGTGCAGAAGGTGGCTTCCGAGAGGTTAAGAAAAATCCACCCTGCCCACCACCAATTCAGCGTGGGTTGGCACGTTTTTAACGTCGAACTTGCCGTCGCCCGGCACGTTGTCGTTCTCCGTGCGGCTTGGCATTGACGTTGTTCACCGAGTTGTCCCCGTCCCGGCAGTCGCGCTTTCAATGTCTCCGTAATAGGAGTCGGCAGGCCAAGCGCGCAATTGGTCCGAGTGGCCGTCCCCGACGGTATTGCCGGAATAGGGCACTAGGATTTCACCAAAGAAACACGGCATTGCTGCCCATGCTGTTGTAGTCGTCCACGATTTGGGACTTGATGCTGGCCACCGTCGGGGATGTTTGGCGCACTGTGCCAAAGCAACTGCCAGCCATCGCCGACGAGGTCGAGGCGAAGGCGCTCCAGTTCGGTCGCCGAAGGGCGCTTCGAGGAGCAGCTTCCACGAACACGGACATGGTGCCACGTTGGTCCCCTACGAGGTGCTTCCACCGGCTGCACGGTAATGTAGCCGAAGGCGTACACGCCGTTGATGAGCCGTTGGATGCCGGCACTCGTAAGTTTGGCCCACTCACAAAAACATCCTCAAAGGGCTTGCGGTGGTGGCGGTTCCTTGATACAGGGCGTACCAAGTAAAGGTACCTTTGTCCCTCCTGAAAAGCACGAGGTCGGAGGGGCGGGGTTGTCCCAAGTCGGCGTCACCTTTGGCTCGCCGACGTCAACCGTGGCGGCAAGTTTTACCACGGCGTCCTGTGAGGTTTGGGAAAGAAGTTGGCAATGGGGCGAAACAGGTCAGCAAGCATGTAACGGTTGCTCTCATTGCAATTGATGTTTGATAAGAAAAATATTGGGTGGAAGCCTGTAGGTTTGTCTTGTTGGGTTGTGAGCGGAAAGGTATGTGATTTTTGATAAAATGAGAAAATTTTATCACCCCCCAATTTGTAATCTTGCGAGCCAGTTTGGAAATGTCCATTTTATCAATAAAAAATTGTCCATGAAAAATACAATCCTCCTTTGCCTACTTGCCTGCCTGCTCGGCTGCAAGCTAATACCTCCGAAACCGCCAGCGAAAGCACGCCCGGTTCAGGCGCAGCACTATCTGCCGAGGAACAAAAGGCCGTGCTGCTCTCCGGCACTGCCATGAGCGGCGAGGCCACGGGCGTCCTTTCTGCTGACGGCAAGGCCCTGGAAATGACCATCGCCAACAGCGCCGTCTTTGACCAGGAATCCGGACCTGCTGCCGCTCACGCCTCCCGTGCCGCTTGGGTTTTTACAAAAACCCATGGGCACCGACAAGCCAAGCTTTGAAAGGCTCGACCTTACGGCCAAGCTCAAGGACACTACCGTCAACCTCTCTTACAAAATGTCCGACCTCGCCATCGTTCCAGGCACGCTATCCGGCCATCGAGAAGGCTTCGCAAATGCTCATCTCCGCGATTTCGAGGGCCTCTACGCCCTGTTCGACCCCGTGGTGATGGGCGCCAGCAAGTCGGCTGACCTCGAGGGATATTGCACCCAAATTGAGCCGGAATACGGCAAGCCGCTTTCCTTTGAGTTCCGGGGCTTCGCCTTCAACAAAACTTCAGCTGGGTATGAATTCCTCAGCCTCGCCGGGCAGCTCAAGCGGGAAATCAAGGAAACCCCGCTCAACATCGCCGTGGACCTCGGCAAGCCGGAACTGAAGGGGTCGCTGAACTCGATTAAGTTTGCGTATTGAGACATGAGACATTAGACTAAAAGAAATTAGACGAGAGACTGACGGTTTAGGGCAAATATTAATCAAACCGAATTTTACCAGCTTTCAGTACAGCCCCAGCGAGTTCCAAGACTGCCAACTGTCAAACTGCCAACTTATTCAGCGCCTCCCCCGTCAGGCGGTACACCGTCCATTCTTCCATCGGCAGGCACCGAGGCTTTTGTAGAAATTGATGGAGGGTGTTCCAGTCCAGCACCGCCCATTCGAGGCGGGCACAGTTGCGCTCGACGGCCAGTTGGGCATAGCGTTGCCAGCAGCAACTTGCCGTAGCCCCGTCCACGAAACGCGGCCGCACGTACAGGTCCTCAAGGTAAATGCCCGGCCTGCCCCGGAAGGTGGAGTAGTTGTGAAAAACAGCGCAAACCCGCCGGGACTTCCCCTTCGTGACAAAGTATGACCTCTGCCGCCGGGCGTGGCCCGAACAGCGTTTCCCGCAACATGTCTTCGGTGGCCACCACATCGTCGAGCATCCGCTCGTACTCCGCCAGTTCCCGGATGAACTGCAGGATGAGCGGCACGTCGTCAATGGTTGCTGATCGGAGGTGCGCTGTTGATGTATCCATATTTGAATTGTTGAACTGTTATTGGGTTATTGGGATATTGAGATATTGGGATATTGGGTATTGGGGGGGATATTGAGTTATTGGGTGATAAATAGTGTCAAATAATCACCCAATAACTCAATATCCCAATAACTCAATATCTCAATCCCTCTCCTTCCATCCCGCCCCGAACTGCTCCACGAGCACATTGTCGAAGTAGTCTGCCTTCTCGAATAAGTAGCGGAAGAGCTTCATGCGAGTTTCGAGGGTAAGGTAGCGGTCGAATATGACCAGCGACAGCACGATTTCTGGCCCCGCACACTGAAACTGAGCGTTTCCATCTCGTAGTTTTGGCGGAGCAGGTACATTGCACAGGCTGGATATTGGTCGAGGAAGGTCGCAAAGAATGGCGTCCCCGGCGATGAGGCCGTTGGGTTCATAGTAGCTGAGGAAGATGTTGGCGCTGCCGTTGCGAACCTCCCAAACGCTCGGACCACGGCGGGCGAGGCGGGTATCGTGGCCGCATTTCTCAAAAATCTCCTCGATGGTACGGGCGATTCCGGCGGGTTCGTACACCTCGGCATCGCTAGGCAGGTCTATTTGCGCTCCGCAATTGGGGCAAAACCGCCCTCCACCGTGTCCTCAAAAACGGCAGTGGCGCAGTTCGCACAGCGGGTGCCAACCTCCCCTTGCCCTGCTGCCACAGCGCCAGCGACTCAGCCAGGTAGCGCACCGGCAGCGAAAAAAACCCATGCTCGCCCCCGTTCACGATGAAAGTGTTCACGCCGATGACCACTCCCTGCTCGTTGACCAACGGGCCGCCGCTTACCGGGGTTCAGCGCCGCATCATGCTGGATGTAGGGAAGGTCGCCCTGGAGGTGTTCCCGTGCTGGACACGATTCCCTGCGTGGCCGAGAACTTCAATCCAAAATGGATGCCCGATGGCCACCACCTTGTCCCCAACAGATACGTTGCCACCTATTCCCAACCCTGCTACCGGTGCATCCGGGCATGGTGGTACTGCAATGAAAGCGAGGTCGTGCCGGGGTCACTGAACACCACCTTGGCCAGTTGGCGGGGCAGCAGCGTGCCGTCCACCACCACCTCCCGGTTGCCCTGCACCACGTGGTCGTTGGTGACGATGACCCCCAAAGGGGGGTAAACAGCCTCCCGCAGCAGGGAAGCCCGTGCCAGTGCTGTAAGGCGTGGCTATCTGGATGACGATGCTGCGGTATTGCTCAATGACGTTTTTCATAAGGTGGCGGTGCCGACTGGCGGGGCAAATGTAGGGGATGGGAGGGATTTTTTTTTGGAGGAAATGGGTGGGAAGCCAGGCCGCTTCTGACTTAGGTCGGGAGCGGCCTGGCTAACGCACTATTTGACTTTTTTCGTAAAACCATTTGTTATTTCCTAAAAACAAGAGTTTTGACAGCCTGTTTGCCTTCGCTAGAAATTTGCAGAAAGTAAACACCGTCAAGTGGTTCATCAATGGACAGCGATTGTCCGGTGGACACGTTTTTCCAATACTTCACCATCTTGCCTTGGGTGTCTGTCAATGCAAGTTGTAATTCTGTCAACTTGCTGTTTGCGAGCACCATAAATTGTCCGTTCGAGAAGGTTGGAGCAACGATGATGCTGTTGGCAAAGATTTCATCCACGGCTGTTTCCATATCAACCATGACGGTTGCCGAGATAGTGCATCCATTGGCATCCGTGACGACTACCGTATAATCCCCAGCAATGACATTATTGATAGCCGCAGTAGTGGATGGCGGCACGTTGTTCCAAAGATAGGTATATGGAGAGGTGCCCCCTGTCACCGTTACCGATGCAGAACCATTGGCATTGCTATAGGTGGCGGCTACTGAAGAAACGGAAGTGGAAAGCGCTGGGGGTTGCGTAATTTCAAAAGTGGCCGTAATGGTAGCCCCATTCGCATCCGTAACCGTAACGGTATATATGCCAGCAGAAAGTCCAGTTGGGTTTTGGCCCTGGGCAGTTGAAGGCGTCCATGCATAGCTGTATGGAGTCGAACCACCAGAAACCGTTAGGGACAATGCACCATCAGCACCATCAAAGCAAGAGACGATATGCGTTTGTTGCAAAGCTGCTACCAATGGTACAAATGGTTCAACATGGAGCTTCCAAAGTTCAACTCCCGTGATTGGCGTTTCGACACCAAAAAAGAAATCATCGTTCAAGGAAGTAAATTGAAATGGGAAAGCGCTGGTGGAACCAGGATTCAAGTCCCCTACCAATACAGTACCAGCATCGGTGCCATCAGACTTCCAAAGTTCATCGCCCGTAGTTCCATCATTAGCATTGAAAAAAACATAGCCATTGAAAGTAGAGAGATAGGTAGTGAAGGTAAATGAACTGCCACTTCCTGTCACAACATCACTCACCAAATAAGTACCGGCTGCTGTTCCATCGCTGCGCCACAATTCCTCTCCGTGTACTCCGTCGTCAAATTTATAGTAAATGACATTGCCTATTACCCCAAAATTCCTAGCTCCCATGGTTTGGTTAGAAGTGGAAGCGTTGGCAACCATGACTGTACCAGACTCCGTTCCATCGCTGCTCCAAAGTTCCCGCCCATCGGTGCTACTTCCGGAAAAATATATTTTGTTGCCTATTTTCACCAACTTGCGTTCTTTTTCATTGGTAAGGCTTGACGACAAGCCATTGTTAAAGCCAGGATATACATCCTTCACCCTCACTGTTCCAGCGTTTGTGCCATCAGTCCTAAACAGTTCCACGCCTCCATTGCTAAAACCACCATTGGCAATAAAAAGCAAATAGCCATTGCAACTAACCATATCAGATGGATAGCTTCCTAGAAAATCAGTGGAGATATCCTTTACCAAGTGGGTACCAAGTTCTGTTCCGTCCGTAACCCATAGTTCCCTACCAATAATTGTATCTTGAGCCGCAAAATACAATTTGCCGTTGTGCGCTGCAAAATAAGAAGGATACGAGCCATTTCCTGTCCCAGTTGAAGTGTTGATATTTTTAACAAGGTAAGTGCCATCTGTTGTGCCATCGCTACGCCACAATTCAGGCCCTGTGGTGCCATCATCTGCAGTAAAATAAAGCACGTCATTCCATACAGCTGCTTCAAACAAGGTGTTGTTATAAGTTGGTATGCCACTTGCCATGCCCAATGCAATATCCTTGACCATTACAGTTCCGGCATCTGTCCCATCTGTTCGCCAAAGTTCCTTGCCAGTACCCGATCCAGTGGCCAAAAAAAGTAAGTTGCCGTTCACTATCGAATAATTCCTCCCAGAAGAACTTGAAGGGCCTGGGTTTATATCTTTCACCAGTGAAGTACCTGCGTTCGTGCCATCTGTCATCCATAATTCGTGGCCAGTCGTTGTATTACCTCCATTAGCAGTGAAGTAAAGTTTTCCGTTGTATTCAACTATCTCTGTTCCAGTGTATGAATTAGGATTAAATGCCGGATCAGTCCCCGGATTAATATCCTTCACCAACTCTGGCACCTGTGCCAAAGCAAATGAGAAAACGAAAAGGGAAAAAAAGAAGGTTGTAAATAATTTCATGTGAATTAAAATTTTGTTGGTTATTGTTTTGTTCCTTCAAAAGTCACCTTGTCCGATGCCGTGCCGACTTTGTCAAGGTCAATGTTCAGCGTGGTGCCGGTCAGGCTGCCATTTCCTTCTAGTTCGGCATCGTTCAAAGTAAACTTAGACACCGAAAAATGGGTCTCGTCGGTCATGGTTGCCGTGAAGACCACGCCTGCCAATCCAGGGATTACCTTGATATTGACCTTGATTTCAGTAGCTGATTCCTTGGTCACGGATGTCTCTACATCATCCACAGTCACAGCACCGCCATCGGTAGTTTCTACATAAGTGCCCAGGTAGGTGCCCGTGACCTGTGTAGTTTCGTCTGTGGCAGTATCGTCGTCCTTCTTGCAGCTTGCTATCAGCAAGACAAGCGTACAGCAAACTAAAACCAATCTTAAAAAATGCTTCTTCTTAATCATAAATTCATGCTTTTGTTGAAAGGTTTAGAAAGTTTAGCGGGCTAAGGTGGTTTAGCCCAACTCAAACGATGCAACAATACAACAATAAAACCATCCAGCAATACCTGCTTTACAAATAGCCGTACTCAGTCAAGTACTGCAGCGCATTTCCCAACATGGCATTGTCAAAAGGTACCCGCTCGCACCACCCTGCTCGTTATGGCCTGTGGCCGCACATGCACCAAGGTGACGGCTTCAGGCCGCCGTGCGTAGGGCATAAAGATACAACCGCTGAATCGCTATCAACTTACCGCCAAAATATTAGTTTTGCCCGTCATTTCTACAACTCACGCAAAACAACTACCCAAATGAATACCAGAAGGTTTATACTCTTGGCTGCTATCTCCGGTCTTTTTGCCGTGGCGCTCGGCGCTTTCGGGGCGCATATTTTGAAGAAAATACTGACGCCAGAAGAAGTGCAGGTTTTCGAGACCGGGGTCCGCTACCAGTTCTACCACACGTTTGCCCTGTTGATAGTGGCCATCACGAGCCGCTACTTGAGCCATCGTTGGACGGCCATCGCTGGGTGGCTGTTTGTGGCGGGCATTGCGTTTTTCAGTGGGTCGCTCTACCTGCTGGCCGTGGCCGAAGCATTCGGTATGGGGGACAGTGTCTCCATCCTCGGCCCCATGACGCCCATCGGCGGGGTGCTTTTCATGGGCGGTTGGCTGGCGCTGTTCCGGGCAGGCTTCGACTACAAAAAGTCAAGCCACAAGCACAGCAGTTCCAGCGAGCATTGACCCCCAATTCATCCAATTCCCCAATTCCCCAATTCCCCAATACACCCAATAACTCAACAACCCAATGCCCTACATCGGCCTCGACATCGGCACCTCCAGCACCAAGGCCGTTGCGTTCGACGGGTTGGGTCGGTCATTGGGCGAGGTGACGAAGCACTACCCCACCCTGTCGCCGAGGCCAGGCTGGCAGGAGCAGGAGCCGGAGCGGGTCATTCGGGCAGCGCTTTCCGCTGTAAAACAACTCGTCGCAAATCTTGGTCAACCGCCCACCTGCATCGCCCTCAGCGCCGCCATGCACAGCCTCATCGCCGTGGACGACAAGGGTCAGCCGCTCACCCGCAGCATCCTTTGGTCCGACAACCGTGCCGCCGACATTGCCGCCCAACTCAAAGGCACGACACTCGGCAAGGACATCTACCGACATACCGGAACGCCCATCCACCCCATGTCGCCCCTGCCCAAAATCGCTTGGCTACGGCAAAATGAACCGGTTCTCTTTCTAAAAACCCACCAATTTCTGGGGATAAAAGAATACCTGATTTACAGGCTCTTCGGCCAGTTTTTTACCGACCAGTCCATCGCCTCCGCCACTGGCCTTTTCGATGCCGAACGGCTGGACTGGCATGGCCCGGCGCTCGATTTTGCGGGCATCACAGCAGCGCAGTTGCCACAGCACGTCACGCCATTTTTTATCCTTAAAAACCTAAAAAAAAGCTTCGCCCGCTACCTCGGCATCCCATTGGAAACGCCCTGGGTCATCGGTGCATCGGACGGTTGCCTGGCCAACCTTGGCGCTGGGGCACTATCGCCGGGCGAGGCCGTGCTGTCCATCGGCACGAGCGGGGCGCTGCGCATCACCACACCGCAGCCCGTGTACGACCCTGGCGAGCGCATCTTCAACTACCTGCTTTTGCCACCGATTGAGGGCAGCCCTGCGAGCTACGTCACGGGCGGGGCAAGCAACAACGGGGCGGTGGTGTACGACTGGTTTTGCCGCCGGTTTTTTGGCATGTCGCCTTCGGCAAAAGGCATGGAGCGCCACCGGGCTGCCATGCAGCAAGTACCCTTCGGCTGCGACGGGTTGCGGTTCCTGCCGCACCTGCACGGCGAGCGGGCACCGCTCTGGGACGCCTCGGCCACGGGCAGTTTTCAGGGCATCCGGCCAGGGCATACGCTGGCGCACTTCCACCGGGCGGTGCTGGAAGGCATCCTTCTGAACATGAAACTGATTGGGGATGTGCTGGAGGAGGTGACCGGAACTTTCCACGAAATTTACGCCAACGGCGGCTTCACCCGCATGGAGTTTTGGGTGCAAATGGCGGCGGATATTTTCGGTAAAAAAGTATTGACGTTTGAAAACGAAGGCGGCCCAGCCTTGGGTGCTGCACTGGTGGGGATGAGGGCGCTGGGTGCGATTCCCGATTTTGCGAAAGTGAAGGAAATGGCGGTGGTGAAAAAGGAGTTTTGAAAATGATGAATGATGAATGGTGGAATTATGAATTTTGTCCCGTATTCATCATTCCACCATTCATCATTCATCATTACTTAAAGTGCTTCAGCATGATCACCTCTTTCTCCGTCAAGTGCCGGAAGTGTCCCCTGCCAATGTCCTTTTTCGTCAGGCCGGCGTAGTAGGTGCGGTCGAGCTTGATGACCTCGTAGCCGAGGTGCTCGAAGATTCGCCGCACGATGCGGTTTTTGCCGATATGGATGCCGATTTCAAGTTCGTCCTTCGTGCCCTCCACGTAATGAAGGCTATCCACCACGGCGAGGCCGTCCTCAAGGTTTAGCCCTTTCTGCACCTTTTCAAAATCATTTTTGATGAACGGCTTGTCAAGCGTCACGTGATAGACCTTCTGAACCTTGTGGCTAGGGTGCGAGAGCTTTTTGGCGAGGTCGCCGTCGTTGGTGAGCAGCAGCAGGCCGGAGGTCATCCGGTCGAGGCGTCCAACGGGGAAGATGCGCTCCTCCACTTTTTTGCCGATGATATCAAGCACGGTCTTGCGGCCCTTTTCGTCGCTGGCGGTTGTGATGATGTCCTTCGGCTTGTTCATCAGGATGTACACTTTCCGCCCTTCCAACTTCACGACCTCGCCCTTATACCTGACCTCGTCGCTGGGCTGCACGGGGTAGCCGGGGTTCGGCTCCACCTCGCCGTTGACGGTCACGAGGCCCTTCTTCACGAACTCTGCCGATTGCCGCCTCGCAGCAATTCCACAGTGGGCGAGGAACTTGTTGAGGCGCATCGGCTCATCCATCTCTTCTGCTGTGGCGGGCTTGGGTGCTGGTACGTGGGAGGATTGCGGCCTCGGCTTTGCAAACCGTTGGCGGTCAGATTGTCCTTCCTGCGGCCTTGGCCTGGAGAAACTGTTGCGGTCAGGGCGCTCCTCCTGCCGATTGGGCCGAGAGGGGCCGTTGCGGTCAGGGCGCTCTTCCTGGCGATTGGGCCGAGAGGGGCGGCTGCGGTCGTTGCGCTCTTCCTGCTGCTCGGACTTGGGCGTTGTTTTTTTGGCAAATGGCGCCCAAAACGGCGTCTTGTTGACAGGCTTTTTAACGGGTCGTGGCTTTGAGGCTACCTTCGACTTGCGGTTGCTCGCCGCACTTTGCGATTCTTTTTTCGGAGCCACGGTCTGGACTTTGGGCTTGGGGCTGCTCCAGTCTTCTTTTTTTGGAGCGCTTACAGTTGCTGGAACACTCGGGTTGGCGGCGGCGGTTTTACGGGGCGCTGCTTTTTTTGGAGCGGCAGCCTCGACCTTGGGCTTGGCAGTGCGGGCAGCCTTTTTGGGGGCATCAACGGTTGCTGGAGCGCTCGGCTTGGGAGCAGCTTTGCGGGGCGCTGCCGATTTCGGAGCAGCGGCCTCGGACTTGGGCTTGGCAATGCGAGTTGCCTTTTTGGGGGCATCCACGGTTGCCGCTTTTGTGCTGCGGGGCGCTTTCTTCGGAGCAGTCTCCGCTTTTACCGGAGCTGCTTTTTTCGGCGCAGCCGTTTTTTTGCTTGTTGCCGCTTGTCGTTTTGGCTGTTTGTCTTCCATTTATTGTTGGTGGATTGGGAACTAGTAATTAGGAACTGGGAGTTGCACAACGACTTTTACAAATAATTGATTGGTTATCAATTATTTGTAAAAAGTCCCATGTTAGACACCAACTGCATCAAACTGTTGGCGGAGCGGGTGGGTTGTGATTGGTAGTATTATTGCCCGGATTTTGGCTGCCCTCTGGATTCCCGCCTTGGCCCCTACCACCACCTCGGTTGCGGCCGCCCCGGCTGCGGCGTTTTGGGCGTTCGCCGCCCTCACTTCCTCCACCTTGGCCTTCGGCACGGGAAGGGTGCGGGCCACGAGGCGGACGTTGACCACCCGAATGTTGGCCACCCGAGCGTTGCCCACCGGAATGGTGGCCTACCGAATGTTGGCCACCACGTTGCGGCCTGCCGCCTCGCTGTGAAGACGAGCCACCGCCGCCACCTCCTTCAAGCCCTTCGGGCAAAGGCAGAATTTTCACTTTCAGGTCCATCAGTTTTTCGATGCGGTCGAATTTCTTGCGACCCATGCGGCCCACCAACGTGATGGCGATGCCCGTGGCGTCGGCACGTGCGGTACGGCCAATGCGGTGTACGTAGTCCTCGGGGTCGCTGGGCACGTCGAAGTTGATGACGATTTCGATGGCCTTGATGTCAATGCCCCGTGATAGCACGTCGGTGGCGACGAGGATGGGAACGGAGGCGTTTTTAAAGGCCATCAGGGTGTCTTCCCGCTGCTGTTGCTCCAGGTCGGAGTGGATGTCGGCGGATTTGAATCCCTTGTTTTTCAGGTGGTTGTTCAGTTCTTTCACCGCTTTTTTGGTGCCAGCGAAGATGAGTACCCGTTTGGTGGGGTCTTCTTTGCGGAGCAACATCTCGATGAGGCGGTTCTTTTTTTCATCCTCCACGAAGTAAACACCCTGCATGATACCAGCGGCTGGCTTGGAAATGGCAATGCTGATTTCCAGCGGTTTGCGGAGCAATGCCTGCGAAAATTTTCGGATTTCGGAAGGCATGGTCGCCGAGAACAGAAAGGTTTGCCGGGAATTCGGTATCTTGTTAACAATGGTCATGATGTCCTGCACGAAGCCCATGTCGAGCATCCGGTCGGCCTCATCGAGCACGAGGTGGCGCACGGTGCTCAGGTCCACGTAGCCCATTTGGAGGTGGGCGAGGAAGCGTCCGGGTGTTGCCACCACTACGTCCACGCCTTTTTTCAAGGCACGCATTTCCATTTCCATGGAGTGGCCGTCACGCCCGCCGTAGATCGCCACCGAGCTAACGGGGGTGAAATAGGAGAAGCCCTCCAGTTGTTGGTCAACCTGGACGGCCAGCTCACGGGTCGGCTCCAAAATGATGGTGTCAATGCCCGCAATAGGCTCGGAGATAAGGCGATTTAAGATGGGGAGGAGGAAGGCAGCGGTTTTCCCGGTGCCAGTCTGGGCGCAAGCGAGAACGTCCTGTCCATTTAGCAGGGCTGGTATCGCTTGTTCCTGAATGGGTGTGGCATTTTCAAAGCCCATGGCTTCCAAGCCTTCCAAAAGCGTTGGCGCCAATCCAAAGTCGGCAAACTTCAATTTTATACTATTTATTTGATAAAAATCCTGTCAAAAATCTTCCGTTTGCCGTGCATGGTCGTCGCATTTTCATCGAGCTTTTTTGTAAAAAAGCCTCAATTACGTCCTCATTATTTACGGCAGGTTGAAATTCTGAAAGCTCGCTTTTCTAAAAGCGGCGCAAGATTCAATTTTTTACCCAGATTTTCAAAGGATTTTGTTCCCTTCGGAACAATCAGTTCAATCGGTTGATACTAGAACGGTATATCCTCGTCATCGTTCATTTTCGAGGGTACGGTCCTCACTTTTGATGGTTCGACCGGCGTGGCGAACGGATCACTGCTCGGGAAACTGTCGAAACTGGTATCCTCCAAGTCACCGAACTTGGCGTATTGGTCGGTAAAGCGGAGTTTCACGGTATCAAGCGGTCCGTTCCTGTGCTTGGCGATGATGATTTCGGCGACGCCTTTGAGGGATTGACCGGATTCGTCTTCCATTATCTGATAATATTCGGGCCGGTAAATGAAGGTCACGATGTCCGCATCCTGCTCGATGGCACCAGATTCCCTCAAGTCCGAGAGCTGTGGCCGCTTCGTACCGCCCCTCGTTTCCACTGCCCGGCTCAACTGTGACAATGCGATAACCGGCACGCTCAGTTCCTTGGCCATTGCCTTCAAAGCCCGTGAAATGGAGCTGATTTCCTGCTCACGGTTGCCGTTTTTGTTGGATTCCATGCCGCCGCTCATGAGCTGGAGGTAGTCAATGATGACCATGGAAATGTTGTGCTGCATCTTGAGTCGGCGGCACTTGGCCCGCAACTCGAAGATGTTGATGGCGGGCGTGTCGTCAATGAAAATCGGGGCCTCGCTGAGGCGCTCGATGGTCGTGTGAAGCTGTTGCCACTCATATTCTTCGAGCTTGCCGTTGCGGAGCTTGCTGCCCGCTATTTCGGCCTCCATGGAGATAAGGCGCTGCACCAACTGCGTGCTGGACATTTCCAACGAAAACAGCGCCACGCCCTTGTTGAAGTCCATCGCAGCGTTGCGGGCGAGGGCCAGCACGTAGGAGGTTTTGCCCATACCCGGCCTTGCCGCCACGATAATAAGATCGCTGGGCTGCCAGCCGCTGGTGAGGCGGTCGAGGGCAGTAAATCCAGTCGGGACGCCCGTGAGGCCGTCCTTTTTGTTCTTGAGTTCTTCGAGTATTTTGAGGGTCTTGCTGGCCAGTTCGCCCATGCTTTCGTACTGGCGGCTGAGGTTGTTCTGCGTCACGTTGAACAGGCCCTTCTCTGCGTCGTCGAGCAGGGTGAACACGTCGGTGGTATCCTCGTAGGCATCCCGGATTATTTGGGTGGAAACCTTGATGAGTTCCCGCTGGATGTGCTTTTGAGCCACAATCCGGGCGTGGAATTCGATGTTGGCAGCGGAGCCAACCCGGTTGGTCATTTCCACTAGGTAGTAACCGCCCCCAATGGAATCAAGGTCGCCGGATTTTTTGAGTTCTTCGGTGACGGTGAGGAGGTCAACGGGGTGCGATTTTTCAAAAAGCCGCAAAATGGCCCGGTAAATGAGCTGGTGGGCATCAGTGTAAAAACTCTCGGGACGCAGTATGTCGAGGATGATGGGCAGTGCGTCCTTGTCGAGCATGAGGGCACCGAGCACTGCTTCTTCGAGGGGCAGGGCTTGTGGTTGCACCTTGCCAAACACATAATCTGACAGCTCGCCCTCTTGGCGGCGGAGCTTGGATTTAATTTCCGAATTTTTCTTTGCAGGGTTGTTGTCAGCCATATTTGTTTTATTTCCCGGCAGTTCACTCAAAAGTATGGTCGGGCACGAGTCCACAAAGCTACTAAGAATTATCCCAAAGGCTTGCGGCCTGTTTTCCCGGCCTTGTGTGGAAAATTGGGCAAGGCTTGTGGAAACCTCATTTTTCAACTTAAAACAATCGTGTCGTTGCTTGGGAAATTTTTATTAAAAAGACCACATCTCTTTGATTATCAATTTTTTAACCTGAGAAGCAAAGATGTTCATAAATCGAAATCCATGTTTTTAGACCTTGGAAAACTGTTGAAAAAATGCACAGCCAGCGATTTATCTCAACTTGAAATTATTTTTTTTGCGTTACCTTGCCCCCGCTTACGGAACAACTGAAAAGCGAAGAATTATTCGCCTCAAGCTGCTCCACGTTGTCTTCTAAGAAAATTATGGACTTAGCTCGTTTTATTGACGCCACAATTCTGAAACCCGACACGACGCTCGCCGACATCAAAAAGCTGTGCGAAGACGCCAAAAAGCACGGTTTTGCGGCAGTATGCGTACCTCCTTTCTTTGTAAAGGACGCCGTGAAAGCATTGGAGGGAACCCCCGTTATTACCAGTACGGTGGTGGGTTTCCCGATGGGCTACTCTGCCACCCCGGCCAAGGTCGAGGAAATCAAAAAGGCCATTGACGAAGGTGCCACGGAGCTTGACTGCGTCATCAACATCTGCGCCGTGAAAAGCAAGCAGTGGAATTACGTGCGCAACGAAATTGATTCCATGGCAATGGCCTGCCAAATGCGAGGGAAAACCATTAAGCTCATCCTCGAAACTGGCTTGATGACCGAGGCCGAAGTGACCAAACTCTGTGAAATGGCCGCGGAGGTGAAAGTAAATTTCGTCAAAACCTCAACTGGCGTCAATGGCAAGGGAGCGACGGTGCAAATCGTGGAATTGCTGCGCAAAAAACTGCCGCCATCTATTAAAATCAAAGCATCCGGTGGCATTCGTGACCGCAAATTTGCTGAAGAACTGATTGCGGCTGGCGCTGACCGCATCGGCACCTCAGCAGGTGCTACCATTGTAAACAGTTGATGTTCAATCAAATAAGAAGGCCATGAAAAAATACATCCTTTCGTTCCTCTTGCTGGCCATTTGCTTCACAGCCTCAAAAGCACAGGGCAATGTCATCGAAAAGGTGGACCCTGCCATTACCGCATTGATGAGGCGCTATGTTGACACCAACAAAAGCACCAAGACCATCTCTGGTTGGCGTATCCAGATATTGGCGACCACCGACCGCCAGCGGGTGGAGGACGCTTTGAACAAATTCGTGTCACTTTACCCCAACATCTCCGCCGATTGGATTCAGTCAAAGCCTTACTACAAGCTTCGGGCAGGCGCTTATACTTCCAAACGAGACGCCATCGCTGCGCAATACCTGCTCAAATATGACTACCCAACGGCCTACCCTGTTCAAGACAACGAAATCAAACCGGAAGAACTTATCAAATAGGTATGAGGAACGAGGATGAGGGATGAAAAACAAGCACTCCCAACCCTCCTCCCTCCTCCCTCATTCCTAACATGAATCAGTTAGAACAAATCATCAACTCGGCGTGGGAAGACCGCACCATGCTCAACGACAAGCCTGTGCAGGAGGCCATCCGGCACGTTGTCTCGCTGTTGGATACTGGCAAGCTGCGGGTAGCCGAACCAACACCCGACGGCGAATGGAAGGTGAATGATTGGGTGAAAAAAGCCGTCATTCTCTACTTTCCCATCCAAAAAATGGAAACCATCGAGGCACCACCGTTTGAGTTTCACGACAAGATTCCGCTCAAAAAAGGTTTTGCCAGCCAAGGCGTTCGCGTAGTGCCCCACGCCATCGCACGGCACGGCAGCTTTCTGGAGCCAGGCGTGATTTTGATGCCGAGCTACGTGAACATCGGTGCATACGTCGGTGCCGGAACGATGGTGGACACTTGGGCCACGGTTGGTTCCTGTGCCCAAATCGGCAAGAACGTACATCTGAGCGGTGGCGTGGGTATCGGCGGCGTGTTGGAGCCACCACAGGCTGCTCCCACCATCATCGAAGATGAATGTTTCATCGGCTCCCGCTGCATCGTGGTGGAGGGCGTCCGGGTGGAGCGGGAATCGGTGCTGGGCGCCAACGTCGTGCTTACCCAATCAACGCATATCATTGACGTAACAGGCGCAGTACCAGTAACTTACAAGGGAAGAGTACCTTCTCGTTCTGTGGTGATACCTGGCGCTTATTCCCGGCAGTTCCCGGCAGGGGATTACAGCGTTTCCTGCGCCCTCATCATCGGAAAACGTACCGAAAGCACCGATAAAAAGGTATCGCTGAACGCCGCTTTGAGGGATTATGGCGTAGCGGTTTGAGGAAAAAGAAACTGAAGATAGCAAACGAAAAAACCCCGGCCATTGACTTGACCGGGGCTTTGTGTATGTTCAGTAATATCTTCAAAGGTGACCCAAAAGTTAAAGAAAACTACCCCTACCGCCCGCAGGTTTCGGGGTAGTCCCACACACTATTAGAACACCCACTATTTAGACGATTCAATAGAATTGTTGGATTGCTGAATTGTTTGATTGTTGCTCGTAGTGCGACAACAATTTAACAATCAAGCAATTCAGCAATTCATGAAAAAACCAGCCCTACACCCCGAAGGGATTCGGGCTGGCCCACACACTATGAGAACACCCAATATTTCGTTGGTTATGAGTTAAGAGTTGTGCCTGCCTGCCGGTAGGCAGGAGTTGGGAGGCTCGTAACTTTCATCAAAACTCATTTACCATGCTTCAATTTCAAATTTGCTGGTGGAGACCTGCGAGCTACTTTTAACTCGCAACTGCTAACTCATAGCTCAAAAAAACTGCCCCAACCACACAAGGTAGCGGGGCAGCCCACACACTATGAGAACACCCAATTATATCTTTTGGTAAAATTTTGTTGTGCAGTAGAAAAGGAATTTGCCCTTTGGGCTGGAGAAAATTCGTTTTTAAGCCTTCTCATCAGTTTTTGTTTTTCGCCTTTTGATGCTTTTTAGCCTTACAGTTTGTTCATCGTTAAAGACAACCTAAAGACGCAAAAACCGCAAAAACTTCACACACCGAAAGCACAACTTTCGCAAAAAAAAATTCTGCCGTATTTGTAAATGGTTGATTCTCAGTTGGTAAGTTCCGGTTCGTGTGGACAGCCTTTCTGATTAAGGATTTGTTAAGGCCGTGAAAGCAGCGTCGGCAAGTATGCTTTCCAATTCAATTTTTAAAAATAAACTACTTTTGTTGACGCTGGATGTTGCTCAAAAAATGCTATCAAAATAACGAATTGCCAAGCGCTGAAGTTGTCCGAGGCATATTTTGAGTTCAAAATTCTTCTAAAAACAAACCAATTTTCTATTGATCCCGCAGAAAACAGTGCAGGAAATCCTCGAAACTGCCAAAATCGAGGATGTCATCCAGGACTTCGTCAACCTGCGGCGCCGGGGGGTGAACATGATTGGCCTATGCCCTTTTCACAACGAAAAAACACCTTCTTTCACCGTTTCTCCGGCCAAGAATATCTTCAAATGCTTCGGTTGTGGCAAGGCAGGCGACCCCGCCAAGTTCATCATGGAGCACGAGAACCTCTCCTACCCCGATGCGCTGCGCTACCTTGCCCGCAAGTACCGCATCGAAGTGGAGGAGGTGAAACTCACGCCCGAGGCCGTGGCCCAGCAGCAGGCCGAGGAAAGCCTCTATATCATCAACGACTACGCCCGGCAGTTTTACCAAGACCAGCTTTTCGATACGGACATGGGAAAAAGTGTGGGCCTGAGCTATTTCAAAGGGCGGGGATTCCGGGAAGACACCATCCGAAAGTTTGGGCTGGGCTATGCGCCCAACGAGCAGGACGCCTTTGTTAAAAAAGCTACCCAGACGGGCTACAAGCTCGATTTTTTGAAAAGACTCGGCCTCGCTTCGCAATACGACCGTGATTTCTTCCGCAACCGGGTGATGTTCACCATCCACAACCTGAGCGGCAAGCCCATTGCCTTCGCTGGGCGCATCATGGAAAAGGACGCCAAGGCGCCCAAGTACATCAACTCGCCAGAGACGGAGATTTACGTCAAAAACAAGAACCTTTACGGTGCTTTTTTTGCCAAAACTGCCATCCGCAAAGCCGATGAGTGCATCTTGGTGGAGGGCTACACCGACGTGATTTCGCTGCACCAAGCGGGCATCGAGAACGTGGTGGCCTCCTCCGGCACCTCGCTCACCGATGGCCAGATTGCGCTCATCAAGCGTTTTACCCCGAACATAAAAATACTCTACGACGGCGACCCTGCTGGCGTGAAGGCCGCCCTGCGTGGCCTCGACATGGTACTGGAGCAGGACATGAACGTGCGGGTGGTGCTGCTGCCCGATGGCGACGACCCCGACAGCTACCTGCAAAAAGTGGGCGCTGCAGCGTTTCAGGTGTTCATTGACCAGCAAGCTAAGGACTTCATCCTCTTTAAAACCAACCTGCTGCTTTCCGAAACCAAGGGCGACCCTGTGAAAAAAGCGGGCCTCGTGCGGGACATCGTGGACAGCATTGCCAAAGTACCCGACCCCTTCAAGCGCTCATTTTATGTCAAGGAGTGTGCGAGGGTGATGGAGTTGGAGGAGCAAGTGCTGGTGACTGAGACCAACAAGGCAGTCCAGCAAATCCTCCAAAAACGGGACTTCGACAAGCGCAAGAAGCAAGAGGTGAGGGTCAACATCGTACCCGAGGATGGCGAGTTCCCGACTGAAGCACCGCCTGAAATTGGCCAACCTTTGGCTTTCGAACCTCCTCGCCGCACGTCGGGCCACGAGTTCCAAGAACGGGATATTGTGCGAATTTTGGGTGGAGGCTGGTGGCAAAATTTACGACGAAAAAGAAAACATGACGGTGGCCGAGTTTGTGCTTGGCAATATCGAGGAGGTGCTCGAAGACTTCGACAACCCCGACTACCTACGCATCGCAAAGGAGGCCCTGCAGCTTGTTTTGGACAAAATGCCATTGACCACACAATATTTCATTGGGCACAATGACCAGACAATCAGTGAGTTATCGGTTGATTTGCTGCACTCACCCTGGGAGTACAGCCCTGGCTGGGCGGAACGGGAGCTATATCTCCACTCCCAAAAAATGCCGGAAGATAATTTTAACAAAGACAGTTATGATGCTTTGCTCCAGTTCAAGCACAGAAAATCATACGGCTGGGGAGAAAAAAATCAAATACAAATGAAAGAATGTACTGACGGATGATTCCGGGCAGATTGGTGCGCCTGATGAAAGTGCCTATGAAAATTGAATGAAATGCAAAGAACTGATGAACAGTTAAGGATGGTGGGATTTGAAGGTAAGCCTTACTCAAATCCTCATTTAATTCTGATTGTTCCGGGGTTTGCTGTTGCCAATTTCTATGGCTTTTGCTGGTGGGCTGTCTATCAATTCAAACAACTCCTTCGTTGGCACCGGCTTCTCTGAGCGAAACTGTTCCGTGCCGTCTTTCTTCATTAAAACAAGGGTAAATTCGTCCCGGTCAACGTCGTGATGGTCGTACATGCGCCGAAAAGTGCGGGCATCGGCAAAAATGGCAATCCAGATGTCACGCTGCACCACTCCGGCGGAGTCGGATTGAAGCCATTGGCGCTGGAGCTTTAGGTCGGTGTTGGATGTGTCGCCAGCGAAAAGCAGCAAGCGGCGAACGCCTTGTGCCTGCAAGGACACGGCGGAAAAGAACAGAATAAAGAGGATAGTGGTGAAATATTTCATCCGATTGAACTTCGGTGCTGCTATCAAAGACTTTGAAAAGTCCTGCAAATATCGCATAACAGGGTCAAGTAGTGCTATCTTTTTTCAGAATGACGCATATCTGGCAGATGCGCCTTCATTTTTTCAAAACAATATTATCAGAATCCAAGCCAAGTGCGCCCATCGCTTGTTCGACATTGCCACAAGGCTCCAGCCCGCCATCATCTTTTATCCTTAAAACCTGATAGCCAATTGCTTGCGCAAATGAAACCGCCTGCCTGTGCGCCTCGTTCTGCCCCCCGCCCGTGAGGTACTCCATGACGAGGGTCGGCGAATTTTCCTGTAAAAAATGTACCATGCCCCGCAGCACCTGCGGCTCTGCACCTTCCACGTCAATCTTAATGATGTTTGGATTGATTTTGCCTTCGGCGAAAAACCCATCCAACCGCACCCCAGCTACCGCTGTGCGCTGTGCAGGGTTGTTTTTCATCCACGCAGCATTTTTTGTTTCGGGCAATACTAGCGAATTGTACTCGGAGAAAAGCGGCGGGAACTCATTGAAAACCAATGGTTTATCCACATCGGAGGCAGCCCGGTGGATTGGTTTGGCATTGACGCATTGAGAAAGATTTTTTTGCAAAATGCCAAACGTGGAACTGGAGGCCTCGAAGGCAAGCACCCGCCCATTTTGTCCCACCAATTGCGAAGCCAACAAAGAAAAATAGCCAAAGTGCGCCCCGACATCGCAAAAAGTATCGCCGGGTTGGAGGTACCTCATCAAGAACCTGGCGAGCCGGATTTCAGAGTCGTGGGTTTTTGCGCCAAAGAGAAATATCTCGGTGGCCGAGGGCAGCACCACCTCCATTTCAGCGTCGAAAAACGTGCGGGCACGGGCAAATTTTCCCCGTTTTGTCATCGGATAAACCAGCCGCCAAAACCCAATTGCCGACACGTAGCGCATCGGGTCGTTGAGGAACCTGCCCAACACATTGCCACGTGCGAGCCGTTCTATTTTTTCCAGCCTTTTTTCGGGTGTCGCAGGCATTAAGATTGGTTGTCAGATTTCAGTTTTCGCATCCGTTTCGGGTTGCGCCACATCCAAAATCCGCTGAAGGAAAGCAAAATGAGGCCAATGGAGGTAATGGTGGTGTAACTGATTTTAACCTGTTCATTTTCGGTGCCGAGCAGTCGGTCAACGATGGTGCCGTCGTGAAGGTGTTCCACAAAGTCGTTGAAGCCGTTTCTCCACTGACAAAGCAGGCCGGAGGCGCAATCAATTTGTAGCTCGGTATAATGGCGCAAGAAAATCACCTTCGCAATGCCCTTCTCGAGCCGAATGTCTATCCGGTCAACCTGCTGGGTCAAGGAGAAGGCTGTCCTTGGCATATTGAACGGCGATTTTTTGCAGGCTGTCAATGGAAATCCAAGCAGCAGCATCTGAGGCTCGAACCTAACTGGGTAGGTGGCGTCAACCCACCCTGCTTTTTCCAACCCAAGAGCACCCCGGACAAGCCGATGATAAACATGAACGCAAACAACGGAACTGCCACAAACCGATGTAACCGTCGGTAGCTCCTAGTCTGGCTGGCCAAATGTTCCGTCTGTTGGTGCATGAAATCCCGCAAATTTGCAGGACAAAGGTAAGAAAAGGGATGAGGAATGGAGGAATGAGGCAAGGTTTGTTCATCCCTCTCCTCATTCCTCACCCCTTTTTGCCGGTCAATCCCTGGAAGCCACGCATGATGCCTCGGTCGGCCTTGCGGAGGAATTCGAGGATATAGTCACGCTCGTCGGTGGCGTCTATTTCCGTTTCAATAAGCTCAACAGCTTGGGTCGTGTTGTAGCCCTTGACGAAAAGTATGCGGTAAACGTCCTGAATGACGTGGATTTGCTCGGCGGTGAAGCCCCGACGGCGCAGACCGACGGAGTTGATGCCAGCATAGGAAAGCGGCTCACGAGCGGCCTTCACGAAGGGTGGAATATCCTTGCGCACCAACGAGCCGCCGCCAACGAAGGCATGTGCGCCGATTTTCACGAACTGGTGAACGGCGGAGAGGCCACCCAACGTCACGTATTCTTCGACTTCGATATGCCCAGCCATCGTCACGCCATTGGCGATGACGCAGTTTTTGCCGATGTGGCAGTCGTGCGCAACGTGGACGTAGGCCATGAGCAGCGAACCTGCCCCGATGGTGGTCTTGTGGCTGGCCTTCGTACCACGGTTCAAGGTCACGTACTCCCGCACGATGACGTTGTTGCCAAGCTCCACGAGGCTGTATTCTCCCTTGAATTTGAGGTCTTGCGGTACGGCGCCCACGACTGCGCCTGGGAAGATTTTGCAGCCGTTTCCAATCCGGGAGCCGTCCATGATGGTCACATTTGGACCTATCCAAGTATCGTCGCCGATGACAACGTCCCTGCCGATGGTGGTGAAAGGTTCAATGGTAACGTTTTGGCCAATTTGGGCTTCCGGGTGGATGTAACGCATTATGTGGCTACTGCCGTTGAGGTGTGGAAAAACAGCGGGCTGTTCAGTAGTAAATTTCATCTGTAGAATTGAAAAGTTATAAGTGGTGTTCTCGAAACTAATTCTTGGCGTAACCAATCAAAAAAACCGGAACTACCAGAAAACAAACCAACATGAACGATTTCCTGATTGTTCAGTCAGCATGGAGTTTGGTTCGGAGAGAAAATTATGTGGCAGAATGAAGGATGCAAATCGTTGATTTGCTAATATTTTTTTCAAAAAAGCAGGTTAATCTCCTATTATTTTGTCAAAACAAAGTTGGTCAAGGCTTAGTAAATCATTGTTTTTCAGCAAGTTAAAAACCAATCACTTGCCTTTTCCCATCTCAATTGACACCTAGCAGGGTTCGTAGTGCTTTTTATCTTGTCCTTTCAAATTGGTCAATTACTCCCCGGTTTTAGTTCTGCGTTTCTTCTTAACGTCATTTTAACTAAATACGCTTCCTTTTATTGTTCCTTAAAATCATGTTTTTTAAAAATGGAAGGCGGATGTCAAATCACGCTTCCTTTTCAGCCACCGCTTCCTGCTTCTCGGTGCGGCGCACGATCTGGGCAGTCAGTTCTCCTTCCGACACCAACTTGTTGCCCACGTAGGCTGTGCCGTGCATCTGCACTAGCCCCCGGCGGATGGGCGCCGTCAGCTCCATTTTCAAAATCAGCGTATCGCCGGGCGAGACCTTGTTCTTAAACTTCACTCCGTCAATCTTCACGAAGTAGGTGTCCCAATTGCCGGGGTCGCCCACTTTTGACAGGGCTAAGATGCCTCCAGCCTGCGCCAGCGCCTCTATCTGCAAAACCCCTGGAAACACTGGGTTCCCCGGAAAGTGACCCTGGAAAAACGCCTCGTTGAACGTCACGTTTTTCACCCCAACCACGTGGTTGTCTGAGATTTCGATGATTTTGTCCACCAACAGGAATGGGTAGCGGTGCGGCAGGTACTTGGCCACTTCCATCGTGTTGTAAACCGGTTCGGCGTTGGGGTCGTATTTGGGTACTCCTTTCATGCGACGTTGTTCCATCCAGGCTTTTTTTAGCAGCTTCGCAAACTCCACGTTGGCCGTGTGGCCGGGCTTTGTTGCCACGATTTTGCCCTTGATGGGCTTGCCTACCAGCGCCAGATCGCCCAGCACGTCGAGCAGTTTGTGGCGGGCAGGCTCGTTGTTGAAGTACAGTTCGATGGTGTTCAGGATGCCTTCCTTGTCAATTTTTACGCTGGGTTTGTTCAGTTTTTTGGCCAATGCGTCCAGTTCATCTTGGTTCATCAGCCGGTCCACGATGACGATGGCATTGCTCAGGTCGCCGCCCTTGATGAGGTTGTGGTCAACGAGGTACTCCAACTCGTGCAGGAAGACAAAGGTGCGACAAGGCGCTATTTCCACCGAAAAATCCTCCGTACGGGACATTGATGCGTACTGCTGCCCCAGTATTTTTGAGTTGAAATCAATCATCGTCGTGACCTGAAAATCATCGGCAGGCATGGCCACCAGCTCCGTTCCGGTCGCTTCATCATAAAAACGGATAGGCTCCGTAATTTCGAGGTACTCCCGCTCCTCGGCCTGCTCGGCAAGTCCCGCTTCTTCCAGCACCTGCACGAACATCGCAGCGCTCCCATCGAGGATGGGCACTTCCGGCCCGTCAATTTCTATCAGGACGTTGTCAATGCACAGCCCGAACAGCGCCGCAAGGGCATGTTCCACCGTGCTCACATGTGCCTCGCCCTGTTGGATGGTCGTACCACGAAGCGTGGAGACCACTTGGCTTACATCGGCTTTTATCAACGGCTTTTCGCTCAAATCTATCCGTTGGAACTTGACGCCGTGTCCCGCCTCCGCTGGGCGGAAGGTCATCGTCACGTCGTGGCCAGTGTGCAGGCCGATGCCTTTGATCGTCACTGGCTGTTGGATGGTATGTTGATTCATAGGTCATCATCAGGGATGAGGAATGAGGGATGAGGGATGAAGCTCGCTCGGCATTCATCCCTCATCCCTCATTCCTCATCCCTTTTTCATCAGTTCATTTATTTTCTTGTACAGTTCAGGCAATTTTTTGAAAACGGCATACGAGCGCAGGTAGTCGTTGTAGGGCAAAGCTGGCGAACCGTAAAGCGCAGTCCCTGGCTGCTTCACCGAGGATGCCACGCCACTCTGCGCCTGTACCTGTGTGCCGTCGGCCACTTCGATATGCCCGACGAAGCCCGCCTGTCCACCGATTCGGCAGTGCTTGCCGATTTTGGTACTGCCCGCAAATCCCGCCTGCGCCGCCACCACCGTGTGGTCGCCGATGTCCACGTTGTGCGCCACCATCACGAGGTTGTCGAGCTTGGCGCCTTGGCGAATGTAGGTGCTGCCCATCGTCGCCCGGTCAATGGTCGTGTTGGCGCCGATTTCCACGTCTGCCTCCACCACCACGTTGCCGAGCTGTGGGAGCTTGAGGAAGCTGCCGTCCGGCTGTGGCACGAAACCGAAGCCGTCACTGCCGACGACCACGTTGCTGTGCAGTATGCAGTTGTCGCCAATGACGCAATCATGGTAGATTTTCACGCCGGGGTATATCACGCAGTTGGCGCCCACCTCCACATTTTTGCCCAAAAAAACCTGTGGATGGATTTGGGTGCCTTCACCAATTTTTGCCCCTTCTTCCACCACACTGAACATGCCCACGGACACATTTTTACCCAAACCCGCCGTGCCGTGCACGAATGCCTTGTCAGAAATGCCACCTGTGGCCTGCAATTGCCCATCAAACTTTTCCATCAAAATGCGCAGGCTGTTGTACACATCGTCCACCCGAATCAGGGCAGCGGCGGCCACCGGTTGTGTTGGAGAAAAATCACGTGGCACGAGCACAGCCGCTGCCGGTGTGGTGTAGGCGAAGTGCTCGTAGCGGAGATTAGCCAAGAAAGTGAGGGTGCCGGGGCCTCCTTGCTCGATTTTACCTGGCTTGCTCACCAAAACCTCGCCGTCGCCCTCCAGGGTGCCGCCGAGCATTCGGGCTATTTCTTTGGCTGCGATTTGCATGGCGGCAAAGATAGTTGGCAGTTGGCAAAACGGGAGCATCGGATTGCTATATTGTTGAATTGTACGATTGTTTGCCCGCATGACGACATCAATTTAGCAATACGGCAATAAAACCATCTACCTACTTTTGCGAAAAAATCGCATTTTGAAAAAAATCAGGATTGGAACACGGGGTAGCAAACTCGCCCTCTGGCAGGCCAACTACACCCAATTTTCCCTTGCGGAAAAAGGCATTGAGGCCGAGCTAATCATCATCAAGACCACGGGCGACCTCGTGCAGCACCTCAGTTTTGACAAAATAGAAGGCAAGGGTTTTTTCACCAAAGAAATCGAAGACGCCCTGCTTCGTGGCGACGTGGACATGGCCGTGCATTCCATGAAAGACCTGCCCACCACCCAGCCCGACGGCCTCGTGGTGGCTGGCGTCTCCTACCGGGAAGACCCCGCCGACTGCCTGCTCATCCGGCAGGGCGAGTTGGCGGAGGGCCAATTGTTCAAGCTGAAGGAAGGCGCTGTGGTCGGCACCTCCTCCGCCCGGCGCAAGGCGCAACTGCTCGGCTACCGCCCCGACTTGTGCCTGGTGGACATCCGGGGCAACGTGCCCACCCGCCTCGACAAGCTGCGCTCCGGCGACTTTGACGCCATCATGCTGGCCGCAGCAGGCTTGGCCCGCCTCCGCCTCGAACTGGATGGCGTGGAAAAGGTAAACCTGAACGTCCGTGAATTTGTGCCAGCCCCCGCCCAGGGCGTGCTGGCCTTCCAGTGCTGTGCCGACGACCTCGAAACCCGCCGCATCATCCAGCAGCACCTGCATGTGCCGAAGGTCTCTGCCATCACCAACGTGGAGCGCAAAGTGCTCAAGCTCATCGGCGGCGGCTGCCACCTTCCCCTTGGTGTTTATTGCGAGCAGGACAGCGGCGGCAACTACCACGTCTGGGCCGCCATGGCCGATGCTTGGGACCAGCCAGTGCGCCGGATTCGGTTGTCGCAGAGTACAAGTTTTGGGTTGGCGGAAAAGGTGGTGGAAGAACTGGTTTGATTGAGGATTTACGACTGCCGACGCCCCACTTTGTCGTGCTTTTTTAAAAGTCAGTGCTCCATTGTGGCCGCCAAACTTGTTTGGCTGGCCCCTCATAAATGCAGCGGTTTGTTTGGTATTAACTTTCATTGACTAATAGCCAGCCAAATAAATTTGGCGGCTACAATTCAGCCTTGTTTGCCAAAACCTGAACCCACAATTTTTATAAGAAAGCCCTCCTCGATACCAAGCCGCTGTTTCGCTGAAGGAGAATATGAGCCAAGAATTGGTTCATTTGCAAATAGTTTCCAAGTTTCCAATAGATTTTTCTAACGTTGTAGCTGTAAAACGAACTGGCTATTCTTCAAAAGCAATCATTACTCTTTTTCAATAATCTTAAAATCAATTAGTATGAAACAAACTTTGCTAACCCTCTTGCTGGTGTTTGGCGCAGCGATGGCTTTTGCCCAAACCCGGACAATCAAGGGCAAGATTTTGGATGCTGGTAGCGGGGAACCGCTTATCGGAGCAACCATCCTTGCCAAAGGTACCAGCGCTGGTACCATCTCCGACGTGGATGGAAACTACAGCCTTTCGCTCCCCTCGGGCGCAAACACCTTGGTGGTTTCCTTCACGGGCTATGCCACGCTGGAAGTGGCCGTGGGCGCTTCCAATGTCGTGGACATTACGATGGCGACCGACCAGGTATCGCTGAGTGAAGTCGTGGTGGTAGGCTACGGCACACAAATCAAAAGCACCCTGACGGGCAACATCGCCAAACTGGACGGCGACAAGCTCAAGGACCTGCCCATTGTTTCGATGGAACAGGGCATCCAGGGCAAGACGGCTGGGGTCTTCGTGGAATCGGTGAACGGCAAGCCCGGCGGTGCGGTGCGTGTGCGCATCCGTGGCGCAGCCTCCATCACGGCCAGCAACCAGCCGCTGTACATCGTGGACGGGATACCCATTTCCGTGGACGCACAAAACAGTTCGGGCGCAAGCCTGAACCCACTTGCCGACCTCAACCCGAACGACATCGAGTCGGTGGAAATCCTAAAAGATGCTTCTGCTGGCGCAATCTACGGCTCACGTGCCGCCAACGGCGTGGTGCTCATCACCACCAAAACGGGCAGATCGGGCAAGACCTATATCGAAGCTAATTTCCAAACGGGCACCTCACAGCCCACCGGCAAGCGGGAATTCCTCGACCGGGACGAATATACCCAATTGTTCCTGCGCTCTGCGGAGGGTGCAGCACGTTACGAGTACGCCCTGGATCCAGATGCATGGGGCGGCAACGAACAGGATGCCATTGATTGGTACACCGAATATGTGAAAGGCCGCCTCAACCGCTACTCTGGCCCAGATGTAACGGACTACACCACCACCAATACCAACACAAACTGGCAAGACCAGCTTTTTGCCGACAAACCCGTCTCTACACAAGCCTCGCTCTCTGCATCTGGCGGAAACGAACGAACCAAGTACTATGCCGCCGCCGCCTGGAACCGCCAAGAGGGCGTTCTCAAGGGCAACAATTTTGAGCGGATGAGCGCCCGCCTCAACCTCGACCAACAGGCAACGGAGCGCATCAATTTTGGCGTAAACATGAGCTTGGCACGCACCTTCACCGACCAGGTGTCCGACGACAACGCCTTCTCCACGCCCATGCAGTTGGTGGCATTATCGCCGCTCACGCCGATGAGGGACGAAGACGGCGTACTGTACGACCGCCCAACAACGACCTACTACAATGGCTTGATTGACATGGAAGAAGCCAACCGGGACGTGACGACCTTCCGCAGCTTGGCCAATGGCTATGCCCGCTGGAAACTGATGGACGGCCTGCTGCTCAACGGCGAACTTGGCACCGATGTGTGGACGCTGCGCGACAATGCCTTCTACGGCTCCCGCACGGATGCCGGCAATGCCAGCAACGGCTTTGGCAGTTCGGTCTATGCCCAAACCGTCAACTTGACGCCAAAAGCATTTTTGAACTACGACAAATCGTTTGGCGTACACAACCTCGGCCTTACGCTGGGCACGGAATACCAGCATTCCCGCACTGACCGCACCATCGTTGAGGGGGGTGAGTTCCCAGTTGATGACCTGAAAACGCTGGCGAGCGCCGCAAACATCACATTGGGTTCTTCCACCATTACGGAGTTCAGCTTCCTTTCCTATTTCGCCAGGGCAAACTACGATTTCGACCGCAAGTACCTCTTGTCGGCCAGCGCCCGGATTGACGGCTCCTCCAGGTTTGGCAGCAACAGCCGCTACGGTTTCTTCCCATCCATTTCGGCAGGTTGGGTGCTTTCCGAAGAGGATTTCTTGGTGGACAACAGCTTGATTTCCTTCTTAAAACTGCGGGCCAGCTATGGCAAGACGGGCAATGCCGCCATCGGGAATTTCCGGCACCTTGGCCTCTACGATGCTGCTGCCTATGGCGGTCAATCCGGCCTTTCTCCTTCGCAAATACCCAATCCTGACCTTGAGTGGGAAAAAACGGCCCAGACCGACTTCGGGATTGACTTCGGCATGTTCAACAACCGGCTCAGTGGCGAGATTGACTACTACATCAAAAACACGACTGACCTGCTGCTCGACGTGCCAGTGCCTTCAACTTCTGGCTTCCGCACCCAGACGCAAAATGTCGGCGAAGTGGAAAACAAGGGCTGGGAATTTGTGCTGAACAGCAACAACCTAGTCGGCGATTTCAAATGGAACACCTCGTTCAACATCGCCATCAACAAAAACAACGTGGTCAGCTTGTCCGAAGGACAGGACTTGATTGACGACGGCAACACCAACGTGGTGAAGGTCGGCGAATCCATCGGCGCATTTTATGGTGCAGAGTACGCAGGCGTTGACCCTGCAAATGGCGATGCGATTTGGTACAAAAACGGGGAGGGCACGGGCCGTGAAACCACCAACGATTATGCGGAAGCGGAATTCGTGGTGATTGGCAACCCAAACCCTGACTTCATTGGCGGCATCACCAACTCCTTTTCCTGGAAAGGGCTTTCGCTCGACATCATGTTCCAAGGCGTCTATGGCAATGAAATCTACAAAGATGGCGACAGGTTCATGGCCTGCCAAGGTTGCTGGTTCGACAACCAGACCACCGACCAGCTCGACCATTGGAACCAGCCCGGCGACGTGGTCAGTGTGCCCGAGCCACGCTTTTGGTACCAAAACGGCGACCAAACCCGCAACAGCCGCTACATTGCCGATGGTTCTTACTTGCGCCTGAAGACCTTGACGATTGGCTACGAACTGCCCAAATCGGTGCTGGAAAGGCTCGGAATCTCCCGAACCCGCTTGTACGTGATTGGCCAAAACCTGCTGACTTTTACCAAATACGATGGATGGGATCCCGAAGTGTCTTCCGATGCTTTCACGAACAACATCGTTTCGGGGGTTGATTTTTACTCGGCCCCACAGCCCAAGGTGATTGCCTTCGGCATCAGTGTTGGGTTTTGATGAATTGGGATATTGGGATATTGGGATATTCCAAACTACCTGACGACCCACAAATTTTTACTAAAATAAAAAAATGCTTTATGAAAAATAAAATCCTTTTGCTGGCGGCCTTCATGACGGTATTGTCCTTCACCGCCTGCGACGACAAACTCGACCTGCTCCCACACCAATCGCTCGACGAAAGCGTGGCGCTCAACAGCGATGCCAACGTCAAGACCGTTTTGAACGGGGCTTACGACGCCTTTTCTGACGATAATTTCCTCGGCGCCGACGTGCTGCGCAATGCGGAACTCCAAGGCGGCGATGGCGAAGTCATTTGGGTGGGCACCTTCGTAGGCCCAAGGGAGATTTTCAACAAGACCATGACCGCATCCAATTTCGACGCACAGGAAATGTGGGTCAATGGCTACAACACCGTCAACATCACCAACAACGTGCTCAGCTCACTGGCGGTGGTGAACGAGGAAGACAGGGGTGCGGTGGAAGGCGAAGCCAAATTCCTGCGGGCTTACGCCTATTTCGAGCTGGTTCGCACTTTCGCACTGCCGTACGAATCGGGCGGAAACAATTCCCAGCTTGGCGTGCCCATCGTGCTGGAACCAACCCGAGAAATTAGCGACAAGCAGAACGTTCCGCGCAAGTCGGTGGAGGAAGGCTATCAGCAAATCATTGCAGACCTGACCTCGGCAGAAGGACTATTGCCCGACGAAAACGAGTGGCGGGCCAGCAAGGGCGCAGCCGCTGGCTTGTTGGCACGGGTTTACCTGCAAATGGGCGACTACGCTAATGCACGTGACGCTGCCGACCGTGTAATTGTCCTCGGCGTCAATAGCCTCATGGGCAACTACGCCGACCTCTTCAACCGGGACGACAACTCGTCGGAAGACATATTCGCCGTGCAGGTGAGCAACCAAGATGGCACCAACTCGATGAACACCTACTTCTCCATTCCCGACTTTGGGGGGCGTGACGGGGACATCGAAATCTTGCCCGACCATTTGGCGCTCTACGACCCTGCCGATACAAGGCTTGCCCTGTTTTTTGATGCCAGCGGCGCAACACGCTCCGGCAAATGGAACAACCAATTTGGCAATATCGGCTTGATGCGCTTGGCAGAGATGTACCTCATCCGGGCAGAGTGCAACGCCCGCCTCGGCACGGCCACCGGTGCCTCCGCCTTAGACGACTACAATACCGTACACACCCGTGCTGGCCTCCCCGCTGCCAACTCGGTCAGTGTGGACGACATCCTGCTCGAACGCCGCCGGGAACTGGCACACGAGGGCTTCAAAATCCACGACCTGAAGCGCTTGAAGCTGGACGCAGGACCTTATGCCTACAACGCCCCCGAATTGGTCTTTCCCATCCCGCTCCGTGAGATGGAGGCCAACCCGATGCTCGAACAGAACCAAGGGTATTGATGGGGGATTTGACTTATAACAAGAATGCCCGGCGCAAACACGCCGGGCATTTTTGTTCTTTATGCGAATAAGGACCTTCTCGTATTACCAATGCCTTTTCAGAGGAAGACCGCCAGGCAATCAGTGCAAGCTGTTGGCGGTTCACCGGGCGAAGTGGCGGTGGTTTCAGCTACGACAGCAGTGGAGCAGGACTTGCAACTGGCCGTTTATCCCAACACGGCGCATGATGTGGTGAACGTGGCGGTGAAGGGGGATTGGGGCTTGCACGGGGGGTGGTGGATTTGATGGGGAGGGAGGTTTTGAGGAGAGAAATGAGCGAGGGCGGGGGTTTTCGGCAAGCTAAATTTCCTGTTTCGGGGTCGAGTGCTGCGAGTTATTTTGTAATTTTGACAGATGAATTGGGGAAAGTGCTCAGGATGGAGAGTTTGGTGGTTCAATAAAAAAGCAGGACATGGCACGTAAAAAAGTATCCAAAGAAGCTGACCTTGCAGTTGCACCGATGCCTTTTTCGGAAGAAGACCGAAAGGAAATTAGTGCAATTATTGCCAATTACAAAGTGACCGGGGAAGTTCCGACGACCAAAAGCAAAGCGAAACGTGGCGCTTATGGCAGCCTAAAAGGGAAAATGGGAATAGCGTCGGATTTCGACGCCCCTTTAGAGGAAATGAGGCCATACATGGAGTGATATAAAGTTACCAACGATACACCAGCTGGGTTTGAAAACAGCGGCCTGGAGGCCGCAACAAAGGCTCGTGTGAAAGCGAAGTTTTCAACGAGTAGGGGAATTAAATCGTAGATAAAAATGGAAAAGAAAATTATCACAGCTGATAACTTGTTAGAATTAATTGACAGACATGATGGCGCAACCCATTTCTTTGAGCTTGTGGAAACAAGAGTTTCAGGAAAACTTACTTTCGGACCTTCAATACGAGTCAGACATAAGGTTACATTCGTTGGATGTGACTTTGAAAACATTGAGTTTTCCAACGCTGAAATTAATCACGAATTAACTTTCCATAAGTGCAATATGATTGACGTCAATGTCAATTCAAGTAAGTTTGCCAAGCCGCTTATAATAAACACTTGTAATACTCAAAAAGGCTTGAATTTTGAAAATTCATCTTTTCACTCAGTCAACCTAGAAAGCCTGCATATTGAGGCTGGAGAGATTAAAGTAGTTAAGGTAGAAAGTGGATTTTTTAACTGCAATACAATTGTGGGTTCAAATGGAATAGAAATTTTGAAAAGTAACTTTAGTGATGAGGTAAGATTCTTGAATGTTCAGAACAATGGTCATTATTACTTTACTGATTCAAATTTTAAAGGTGGATTGCGAATATGGGCAGGAAAGGTGAATTCTGTAATGATATTCAATAATGGGACATTTGAAAAATACTTCATCATCGAAGGTGTTAAATTTGGAAAAAGCCTATCTTTTAACGGAGTCACCATTAAATCAGAAGCTAAAATCTCTTTTTCATCAACAGCGAGTAAAAGGGATGATTCAATAGAAACCATAGAATCCGACCCGCCCGAAGAAATCAACCTCTGGAACTCAAAGTTTGAAGGCGGGTTTCGCTACGAAGGAATTGCCAAGCCTGAACATAGAAGGGTAAAAAAAGTATCAGTTCATTGTTCTCAGAACTTAACTGGAGAAATGAGCTTCACTTCCATGAAGACAGATACTTTCCTGTTAAAAGGTGCAAATTACAGCGGTCGGATTATTCTCCATGATGTAGCTGTGAAAGAATTGCAATTGAAGGATTTCGCTAATTATTCTAAACTGCAGCTTCACAATATTACTCCTTTAGACCAAGAAAGCACTATTTCCTTTGACCGCTCTGTTTTAGGCTCGACCAGTCTTTTTGATATTGACTTTAAAAAATTCAAAAACCTGGTAATCACCGACAGCCAGGTTCTTGAAATAGTTCCCACGAACGTTGTGTGGACAGACAACGTATTTACTTCGAATGAGGCAGACGAAAAGGGCAATCCAATTCTAAACTCCACCAAAGCCAGGGAAAACTACAGGCAGTTGAAGCTGGTAATGCAAAAACAGGGAGACTCTGTTCAATTTCTTGAATTTGAGCGGAGGGAATGGCAAGAGTTTCGTAATTCAATAATGCAAACTCATTGGAAGTGGTGGCATTTAAGCTGGTGGAAGCGTTGTAATGACAGGTTCATTTTGTGGACGAATGGCTCGAATAATTTTGGGTTGAATTGGGTAAAACCACTTAGTCTATATTTGATTTCAACTTTTGTATTCTATGTTCTAATCTTATTTTGTTTAGATGAGGAAGTAACTTTTTGCTGCACTTCTGAATTTATGGATTTCCTCGCTTTTTTGAAAAGGTATGGTCTTCCTTTCATTTATATTTCAACTTCTTAAACCCGACGCATCAGCTAATCCATTTTATGCCAGAACTTCTTAAGAACACCGGGTATGATTTGGAATACCTTGATGAGGCTTTTTGCAGCCTACTTTCTATTCCAGACTGTTCGTGCTTTTAGAAAGTTTACTAAGTAAGAAGTGAATATCTTACGCCGCTGGCCCAAGGTATTCCCTTCAAAGCACGGCACCGCTTAGCTGAGGATGAGGAAGATTATGTGCCAGTAGAGGCTAGCACACCCCCAAAAACACCCTTTTACAAATCCTTTACATCCTTTTACAAGCAAAAGCCGCATGATACCTGCATGGCCTGCATCTTTGCCGCATTGTTTCACCAACCAATCTTAAGTCATGCACAGCTACAATTTTGCTTTTTGCTCTTTATTCAATCTTTCTTTGCCTGTAACCAGGTGTCGGAAGAATGCCAGCCATATCCTGCCAACCTCGTTTTTAATTCCATCACTGCCAGCCAGCAGCAATCGGAATCAGGGGCTGCCAATATCGTTTTTCAATCCGCAGACGGCGGGCAAACATGGCAGGACATCAGCGCAGGGCTGCCCGGAGGTTTGCAGGCCGAGGGATTTTTTGTTGGCGATGGCGAGCTTTATTTGCGAGCTGAACATGGCATGTACCGCAGCAGCACTACTTCCAAAGCCCCTGTTTGGGAAAAGGAGCTTTCCATTGACGACCGTAGCACTGCCGTTTCCGCTGGCCCGGCTGGGGTAATTGCCTACAACAACGGAGGCCATTTTTTTCAAAAATTATACGGCACGGGGGTTTGGTTGCCCATATTCACGAACTTCCAGGACCAGTCAGTGCGCACCGTTTTTGAAACCCCGGACGGTTCCGTTTTCGTCGGCTGCGACAACGGCATTTTCAAATCCGCCGACCATGGAAAAACCTGGAAACACGTCTTTGAGGATGGCTGGGTCATACACATGGTGGAGTCAGGTGGCGTGCTCATTTGTACCAACGAGCAAGGGATTTTGCGCTCGACCGACGGCGGCGAACACTGGGATGTGGTGCTGAGCGAAGGCGGCGTGGGCATCGCCGTGGAGCGCATCGAGGGCGGGTTTGCTGCCATCACCTACAATACCGAGTCGAAGACCAGAAGGGTGCGCACTTCCGCCGACGGCGGCAAAACCTGGCAGCCCATTGATGCGGGCCTTGCGCCAGACCCGCTCATTGCCTCCATCAAACAGGTGGGCGGATACTTCTTTTGCGGCCACCCCGACGGCATTTTACGCTCCGCCGACCGGGGCAAAACCTGGGAACTCCTACTTCCCGCCATCGGAAAAAAGGTGTTCAATTTGTCCGTTTCGGGCAACGTGATTTATGCGATACCAAGGGATGGGGGGTGTTGAAAAACCCCGGCTGATTTTCGGGCATGAGTTCCGTCCATTTTTTCAAAAAACGCGTACCAAGGTCTTCCAATCAAAGAACGGCACTGCTGGTTCCTCACCCGATATGAACCAGCAGTGCTGTTTTTCAATTGTCAAACCCAACAAGGCCAGCAGGAAAAAAATCAATTTTTCCCCAACCCACCCTACTGCGGCGCCTGCTTCCCATTATGTCGCAACCACTGCGTCGTCTGGAAAACACTTTCCCCGTAAATTTTCATTTGCTGCGTAAGCTCAGGCAGGGAATCAGAATAGTCCTTCACATCGCCAGTACGATAGCGATAGAGGCTGGTGACGCCGTTGTCACGGGCCACGTACATGTACTCGGAGTTGAGCACGGCGAATTTGTCGTCAGCGTAGGCACAGGCGAAGGGGCGCTGCTCCCGGAAGAGGTCAATGCCGAAGGTGTTGTTGACGTAAGGCAGCTTCAACATGCCCATGATGGTTGGGAACACGTCCACTTGGCTGCCAAGCTGGTTCAGGCTTTGCGGAGCGCCCAACAATTGCGGAGCGTAAAAAATTAGGGGCGAGTGGAGGTAGCTCAACGGCATGTCGTAGCGCTTGTCAAGCGAGGAGCCGTGGTCGGCAACGAACACGAAGATGGTGTTGTCGAACCAAGGCTTCTGCGAGGCCATTTTGAGGAACTTCCGCACCGACCAGTCCACGTACTCCACCACGCCGATTATGGGGTCTTCGTGCTTGGGTTTGAAGTATTTCGGGATGATGAACGGCCCGTGATCGCTGCCGGTCATGATGGCGGCGAAGAAGGGATTGCCCTTTTTGCTCAGGCGGTCCAAGTCGCCGACAGCGTGTTCGTAGAGGTAGTCGTCGGGGACGCCCAGCGCACTGAGGATGCGGTCGGGCGGGTAGTCATCCTTGGACACGATTTGGTCGAAGTCGTTGGCCGTGAGGAAGGCGTTCACGTTGTCAAAACCCTTGTCGTGGGTGGTAAAATAGATGGTCGAATAGTCATACCCTTTCAAGGTCGAAGCGATGCCGGACATCGGCACCACCCTTTCCAGCGGGTGCTTGCGCTTCACCACCGGGTGCGAAAACAGCGTGGCGTACACCCCTGCGAACGTATGGATGCCAGCGGTGAACACGCTGTCGAAAGCAAGGCTTTGGGTGGCGAGGCTGTCCATGAAAGGGGTCAGGTGGTTGGGGTTGCCGTAGCGGCCCATCTTGCTGGCGCTCATGCTTTCCATGATGACGAGCACCACATTGGGGCGGGAGGCCAGGGTATCGGCGAAGCTCACCTGCCGGGCTATCGGCGAATTGAATTCCTGTGCCGAGGGGATGTTCAGGTACTGCTGCATGTTTCGCACGGCCTCTCCGTCGCCCATCAGCCGCACGTTTTTGGCGTCGGTCTTGGAGCTTACATAACTTTGGGTAAACGTAAAGGCCGGGTTCAGGCCAAGCATGTTGATAAAGCCGTAGTCGGAGGAGTAGGCCGTACTGGCAACTAAATGCGACTGGAACGAGAACCGCCCCCAAATGCCGAAAAAAATCAAGGCACCGAACACCACAAACCACTTCACATTGCTGGACACCGAGCCTTCTCCATGTTTGAACAAAATATTGCGCAGCAACGACTTGTTCTGTTTGTAAAAAAGCCAAGAGAGGATAAAAAACGGGATGAGCGGCCACATATAGCGCCATTCTTGTATTATCATGCCGCTGAGCATACTCCCCGAATCCCCCTTGTCCGCCGAAATCATGACGGAGGTACTCAGCCTGGTATAAAAATGGTGGAAAAACGGCAGGTCGGTAGCATGGATGAACAGCGTCGCCACCACGCCCAGCATCACTAGACCGAAGACAATGCGATAGAGCAGCTTGCTGTTCCAGCCAGCCAGGGCGTCAAGCATCAGCAATAGGAACGGCAGGGTGAGGAGATAGCCCATGACCACGGTATCAAAGCGAAAGCCCATCAAGAACGCTTTGAAAACCAGCCAAATACCCTCGTCGGTTGGTAAAAAATGGAGCTGGTGAAACTCCTGTATCAACAGAATACCCCGGAAAATCATAAAACCCAACATCCCCAATAAATATACCCGCACCAAGTAAGCCAGGTGCTTGGGGAGAATGCCTGTCAGCTTTCTTTCCTTGACCAAATCCAAAGTCGCTTCCTTCATTTTTTGAGAATACTTATCGCTTGTCGCTAATTTTTTTTGATGCTTAGGCCAGCCACCAATTGTGGTAATGACGCAAAACCAGCGCAAAAATAATCAAAACCGTTTCCTCAAAACATGTTTCAAAATCTCGTTGTTTGCATTGCCGCAACTATCCACAAAAACCAATCAACGACCGACCATATTTTTGATGCAAAAAATATTCATTTCGAGGGATTTGAGCGAAGATAGCATATTTCATAAATCATTGACTATCAATGGCTTTAAAGTACATGCAGCTTCGCTGGTGAACTTTGCCCCTGCGCCAGTCCCCGAGATTCCACCTACCGATTGGGTCTTTTTTTACAGCAAAAATGCGGTCGCATTTTTTATTTCAAATGTCGGCCAAGCAGCACTGGCTCAGGTCAAAATTGCCGCTATCGGCGCTGGAACGGCCAAGGTTTTGACAACCGCAGGCCACCCGCCACAGTTCATCGGCGATGGTGACCCAGCGCGCACGGCTGCGGATTTCCTGAAAGTGGCGCAAGGCAGCCGGGTGCTTTTCCCTCGTGCCAGGGACAGCCGCCAGTCCATCCAACGGCTACTTGCCGACCAGCTTGTTGTACTGGACATGGTGGTGTACGAAAACGTTGCAAAGCAAGATTTCGACCTGCCAGAATGCCAGGTGCTGGTGTTCACCAGCCCACTGAACGTTGGGGCCTATTTTTCAAAATACAAATGGAAAGGCGAAAAGGTGGTGGCCATTGGCAATACCACAGCAACCGAATTGCGGAAGCTGGAAATCACGAATGCCGTAACAGCGGAGGAGCCTTCGGAGGGAGCGCTTGCCGAACTTGTGTTGAGATTGGTGAAGGAATAATCAGCGGAGCGTTTTTACCCAAACCAGTTGCTGATGGCTGCTACAATCTTGGCACCGAACACAATGGTAAGCGTCCATTTCGTAACGAAATAGACCAGGAAAATAATCAAAGCCTTTTTGCCGTGCTTGATATAAAGCCTTTTGAGCCGATACTTAATTCTCATCTTTAAATTTTGGTGCCAAATGGGCGATTCGATGACATTGAAACGCCTGTCAACGCTGATAGTTTAGCAGATTGAACAGGTGGTAAATAAATCCTGCTTAGCCTAGGGAATGAGAATGGGCGATCGGTGTTGAACTGCCTACGCTTGCAAGTCCAAATATGGTTGTTTTTGGGAAAAAAATTTAAAGTTTAACATTTCCGGCAAAAATTAGCGCCGTTCCGGCATTCTGTGTAACCGATTTGCAAGGAGTTGAGGTCAGCACAGTCCCCCCCTCAAACCCTCAAACTCCAAACCCCTCAAACACTTCCCTATCATTTGCCCACCGTGGGTCGCCAGTCGAGTCCATTGATGATGCCTTCGAGGTAATCCTCAAAAGCCTCCAGTTCGGGCGGCGCTTGGTGGGTGTTCACGACACTTTTTTCCATGTCGCCCGCTCGGATGTAGGTAACAGTGCTGGGCAGGTCGGCCACCTTCTGGCCTTGGGGGTACACCCCGGAGAAGTCCCAATATTTGACGGCGTGAGCCTTGTCACGAATTGCGGTCAGCACGGTTTTTTCGACCCTGGCCTCGTACCAGCCCTTTCGCTCCACGTTGTGCTGGCCGTACCAAGTCACCTTGCCATCCGAGAAAAACTTCACCTGATAAACCGGGCATTTGCCAAAACAGGCCGTTTTTTGGTAGCCCACCACTTGGTAAGCCTCCTGTTTCGGCTCGCTCCCTGGGCGGTCGGTGCTAGGCATTGCGGGTTTTTCAGCAGGCATCGGTGGTGCTGCTTTGCGGTGGCAGGCGGTTAAAAGAACGACGGCGGCCAGTAGGCCAAGGGCAGTTATGAGGTGGAGTTTCATCTTTATTTAAGGTAAAAAGGTTAAAGGAAAAAGGAAAAAGTAGGGGCAGAGCATCCAATCCTTGTCAAAGGGTTGACTCTATCGGAAAGCCGGTTTGCCACTTTTTACTTTATCCTTTTTACTTTTTACTTCATTTCATTTCTTCTTCTTCGAAGCTGCTTCCCGCTGTGCGGCAACTGCTTGCTGCTGCTTCATGGCCTCTTCCAGCCTGGATTGGATGCCGCCCTTCTTCTTCGGCTTACTTCGATTGGCTTCGAGCTTTTCCTTTATTTTTTCGTGGTTTATTATCCAGTTCTTTGTCACCAGCGTCTGCGCAATGTTCAGCACGTTGCTGAACACCAGATAGCAGGTCAGGCCAGAGGCAAAATTGTTGAAGAAAAACAAGAAGAAAACCGGCATCAGGTACTGCATCCACTTCATCATCGTGGCATTGGCGCCGCCCATGCTACCCATGTCCATGTTTTGCATGTTGTAGTAGGTGTACATGATGGTGGTGACCACCCACAGTAACGTGAACAAGCTCACGTGCTGCCCATAAAACGGTATCTCGAATGGCAGCCAGAACGCCGCATCGAAGCTGGAAAGGTCGGTGGCCCAAAGGAAATCAGCTTGGCGGAACTCGATGCTGGCCGGGAAGAACCGGTAGAGCGCCAACCACACTGGCATCTGAAGCGCAATTGGGAAACAGCCGCCCAGCGGGTTCACGCCGAACTCCCGATAAACCTTCATGGTCTCCATCTGCAACTGGGTCGGGTCGTCCTTGAACTTGTCCCGGATGCCCGTCAACTGCGGTTTGAGCGCTGTCATCTTCGCTTGCGAATGGAGCATTTTGTAGGTCAGCGGGTACAGCAGCAGCTTCACGATAAGCGTCAACAGCAAAATCACGATGCCCTGCGAGCCGACTAGCCCCATCAGCCCATTGAACAGCGGGCGGATAACCCAGCGGTTGAACGTGCCCATGATGCTTTGCCCAAAAGGAATAATGTCTTCCATATCGGAGCCGTATGAGCGCAGCGCATCAAAGTCTTTTGGCCCAACATACAGTTGCATCGCAAACGACTGGGCATCGGTTGGAAAGCTAATTTCGGAGGTGAGTTTTTTAAGGTCATCGCTACCCTCCCCAACTATCTCGGTGGCCATCGAAGCACCGCTGAACGGGGCTTCTTTGGCCAGCAGCGCAGTGGCAAAAAACTGGTTGGAGTGCGCCACCCACTTCAGTTTGTCCTTCGACTTGTCCACTTCATCCGCCTTGGTGCAAGAGCAATAATCGTAGTCGTCTTCAACGGGTTTGTAGTAAACGGTGGAGTAGTTGACCTCGTACTTGAAGTTTTGTTCGAGGCGGTCGAGATAATCAATCCACGTTAGGCGAATGGGCGTGGTCACGTTCAGCCCCTGGTGCCTTATTCCGTACTCCACGCCGTAGCCGGTAGGCTCTATGGTGTACGACTGCTCAAAAGCAGCGCCGTTGGCACCCATTGCAGTAAAAACAATGGCGTTTTCGCCCTTTTTCACTGCTTGAAAATACAAATTCCCCGTGCCCACCTGCCCAGCTGCCACGCCCGGCATCGGTATCAGGTACTCGAACTTGTTCTTTTCATCCTCCAACAATTTGAGCGGGAGCTTCACTTCCTTGTGGTTGGAGTCCAGTTCGACCTTGAAGTGCTTTTTCAGCTCCACTTCCTTGATGCGACCGCCCTTGTTGGTGAACAGGATGCGCATCACGTCGTTTTCCAGCACTTCCACTTTCTCGGAGCCTGTGGCCGCTGGCGCAAGTGACCCAAACTGCCCAACCATTTCGCCCTGTTGTTTGGCAATGGATTGCGAGTCGAGTTGTAGGGTGTCCCCGCTGATAGCAGTGGTTTGGAGCCCTAGTCAGGCTGTTCGGCCCGACGCTGTTCCACCTGGCGGATGGAGTCCAAACGGGCTTCCGTCGCCTCTTTCATTTTCTTCTGCTCCGGCCCGATGACCAATTGCATGGTGATGAGAAGGCCAAATATCAAAACAAATCCAATTACTGTATTTCTGTCCATCAATGTTGTTTTTGCTGGCGCAACTCGGGGTTTCAGGTTTGTGGTTTCAGGTTCCAGTAGCCCTTTAACTTCAAACCAAAATACTGCCCTTCGCCAAAATGCCCGCAAATGTAAATATTTCCCGTTTGCGATTGCACAGCACTTGACGATTGTCTGGTTTTCATGGAAGAACGGGGGCTTGGGATTGTTGAATTGTTGTATTGTTGCCCGTAATACGACAACAATCCAGCAATTCAACAATTTAACAATCCAACACCATGGACACCATTGCGCAGCGACTCCAAAAACACTTCACCGACCTGCACCAGCACCTGCCCGCACTGCCAACGGGCGTGGAGTGGCTGCTGCCGCTCGCCAAACTGCCAGAAACGGGGCGAGTTTTCGAGGCTTTTTTGAAAAAATACTATGATGATGCCCGCCCCCGGACGTTGATTTTGGGCATCAACCCGGGGCGGTTCGGGGCAGGCGTGACCAATGTGGCTTTCACTGACCCCGTACACCTGGTGCGGGAGTGCGGCATCGAAAACGATTTTGAAAAAAGGGAGGAACTTTCCGCACAGTTCGTTTACAAAGTGGTGCATGCCTTCGGCGGGTTGGAGGCGTTTTATGCCCAGTTCTTTGTCAACTCCGTGGTGCCGTTTGGGTTTGTGAAAAATGGCGTGAATTACAATTATTATGATGAGAAATCTTTGCAGGAAGCCATGAAGCCGCTCATCCAGCACCACCTGCGCAGCCTACTGGCATTGGGCATGAACCCATCTGTTTGCTTCTGTCTGGGAGAGGGTCAGAACTTCAAGTTCCTCTCAAAATTCAACGAGCAGGAGGGCTTTTTTGAAAAAATAGTGCCGCTGCCCCACCCCCGTTTCATCATGCAGTACCGCCGGAAACGGGTGGACGAGTATGTAGAATTGTACTTGGCGGCGTTGAAAAGCGCAGTTTAATTTTTGGCGGTGTATCAAATGTAATGCTGCCAATCTAGAGTTTGGGGCGGCCCCAAACTCTCTCTTCCTGCATTCTCGAGTTGAAGTGTCCGATGGGGGCCGCCCAGACCCTTGCTCAAAACAAGCGGGCATTAGCATTACTGCGCACTTCTCATTCTTTAACCAGCTCAATCCTCGCCATATAAAATCCATCAAATCCATGCTCCGATGGCGAGATTTTGCGCTCCTCCAGCAGTTTGAATCCTGGATTTTCGGACAAGAATCGCTCCACCTGCCGCTCATTTTCCGAAGGTAAAATACTGCATGTAGCATAAACCAACTGGCCGCTGGGACGCAGTATTTTGGAGTAGCTGCGCAAAATTTCCGCTTGCTTCTCCCGCACGGTATCCAGGAATTCGGGCGATAGTTTCCATTTGGCATCGGGGTTTCGGCGGAGGGTGCCGAGGCCAGAACAGGGCACGTCGAGCAGCAGGCGGTCAGCCGTGCCGTGCAACCGCTTGATGGTCTTGGACGACTCGATGGTGCGGGTCTGGATGACGTGAGCACCGTTGCGCCTAGCCCGTTTGCGCAGCTCCTCCAGCTTCCAACCCTCGGTATCCAGGGCGATGATGCTGCCCCGGTTCTGCATTAGCGCAGCCAGGTGGAGCGACTTGCCGCCGGCGCCGGCGCAGGCATCCACCACCCTCATGCCCGGCTCGGCTCGCAGGAACTCGCCGATGCACTGCGACCCGGCATCCTGCACCTCGAAAAAACCTTTTAGGAAAACGGGACTTTGGAAGATGTTTCCCCGTTTGTCCAGCACCAGTGCATCAGGTGCGATGGGCGTTTCCGTGGACTCCCAACCCTCAGCGGCCAGCAGTTTTTTCAATTCCAACTTGTTGGTTTTCAGCGTATTGGCCCTGATGACCACCGCAGCCGGGATATTCAGCGCCGTCAGCTCTGCGTCCCATTTTTCACCCAATTCGGCAACTGCAAGCTCATCGAGCCAATCGGGGATGGACTGCGTGGTTTTGCGGTCGGCGACCAGCGCATCCCTTCGCTCCTGTACGAACTTGGCATCCAGCCCGGCAAACTCCGGCCAGTCGGGCAGTTCGAAATTGAAAATCGGGGAGCGGAGGTTCTTGAGCAGCAGGTTGACGCCCACGAGCCGTATCAATGACGGTTCATTCGGCACCTTCCTCAACTCCCAATGCCCAAATCCTATCTCCACCACCAACCGCCACCACCGCACCATCTCGTAGGTGTTTTCGGCGATGAATGCACGGTCACGACTGCCCCATCGTGGGTCGGACTTGAGCATCCGCTCGATGGCCTTGTCGGCGTACATGCCGTCCCGGAAGATGTCGGTGAGCGCCTGGGTCACGGCCAAAACCAATGTTCGGTGTATTTTCATGGGGCGAAGGTAGGCGATAGGGAATTGATAGCCTTTTACCTGAAAATCGGAGAATTAAAAATTGGCCTGGCGATTGAATTTGCGCAGGTCAAACTATATTTCAGGCTCAAAGGCTTTAACTCATCCTCAAAAATACCGGATATGGCTCGCCTTTTCCACCCGCTGGTCGAAGTCATAACCGAGCATCAATTCGAAGGAGCCGGAGGCAGCCGACTGCAGCTTGCCGAGTGGGTAATCGTAGGACATACCAAGGCGTAGGCCATTTCGGAGGTGAAACGTCGTCCAGAGGTCGAAGGAATCGTAGCTGCTCTGCTTCGGGCCTTGGGTGTTGAAGGCGGCAAAGGCCGACCGGAAAGAAAGGCCAAGCCAGATTTTTTTCTGGAAAAACAGGGAGGCATCAAGGTCGAAACTGGATGGAGCGCCAATCTCCCGCACGAGGTTGCCTTGACGGAAAAAGTTGTTGAACAGCCCCACACTTTTAAGTAAAAATGAGGGTCGGAACACGAGGTTGTCGCCGTTGAGTGGGATGGCGCCGCCCGTGGTCAGGTAAAAATGTCGGTGTACCCGTGCCCATTTTCGAATCGCATCCTGCTCTTCCGGGGCAATATCACGCAGTTGGAAGTTGGCGAGGTGTGGCATCGAAGCGCCAGCATAAAAGTTGGAGGTGTAAAAAAACAAGCCAGCGCCAAAATCAGGGAGCCAGAGGTTGGGCGTCTGGGTGCCAAATGCATTGTCAATCTCCTGTGGTTGCTGGAAATCGAGCTTGCTCCAGTCGGCCTTCCAGTTCATCACGCCGCCTTGCAGGCCAATGGAGAGCGTGCCTTTGCCGAAGTTTATACGGTAAGCATAAATGGCGTTTAGGTAGGTCGTTTGGCGGGCACCAGCGCTGGCGTTCACGAGGTTGAAGCCAAGCCCCACCCGCTTTTTGAAGGTGCTGTGGATGGAAAAAGTCTGCGTCAGCGGGCGACCCTGCCAGCCTGCTTTGTCGCCGAGTGCCGCCCATTGGTCACGGTACACGGCCACCGCCGACAGGTATTCCCTGCTCCCGGCATAGCCTGGATTGTACACCAGCGTATTGAACATGTAGTGGGTAAACTGCGGCTCCTGCTGCGCCCGTGCAGGCGATTGTAGCACTACGACGAACAGAACCGCCCAAACCAAATTGCAGAGCCGACCGCCAGGTGTTGGCAGCTTGAGCAACATGCGAAAACAGGAAAAAGGTATGTTTGGCTTCATCCAGCGGTCAGCATTTTGAGGGAGTTGGTCGGGTCTTCGTTTGTTTTCTAAACTTAAGGGGGGAATCTGTGCCGCTTTCCACCAGCAAGGAACAGGGAATCGGCGCTTGGACTTTCATTTGTTTGAAATTACTACCGCCATTGGCAAAAAGTATGCCCTCCTTGGGCTTTCACCGACTGCCGGATAATATCTACAAGCTTCCGTCTAATGTCTCAAAAAAGAACTCCCGTACCTTCTTGCAAGGCCGGGAGCACAGAACTTAAAAACAGCAGGATAATTCCATGCTAGGACGCATGGTAAAGAGAAATGACTTTTTGAAATGGCAGACGATGGACGGTTGACGGCGGTTGGAACCACCATCAAGTCAACTGGCATGGCTCACGGACGTGAAGCTACCCGTCTTTGTTTGAACGGCTTTGTTTCCGAAACAAACATTTCACTGCCGAAAATTTGCCTTAAAAATCACTGATTTTGCGCACGACCTTGTACAGCCGTGTGTGTACGTTCACCTCTTCGATGAACGGGTCGTGCTCCAGGTGATTGGCGGAGATGAGTTTGAGATGGGTGATTCGCCCGCCGTGGTTGATCCGTTGGACGTGCTTGACCCACATGGAGCCGTTATTCTTCACGGCGTAGATTTCGTTGTCCTTCAACTGGTCCATCCGCTCCACTTCCCGGCACACCACGATGTCGTCGTCCATGATGACTGGCTCCATGGAGTTGCCATTGATTTGGAAGGCAACGAGGCCGCCACCCTGCAAGCCGGGTAGCGAAAACCAGGAACTTTCCTCCGTGGCGAAGCTGCCCGTATCCACGGAACTACCTGCAAATGCTGCAACGGTGGTGAAAAGAATATTGCCTTTGGGAGTAATCAACCCCAATTCGGAGGTGCGCTTGGGCAGGTCAACGCCAAACGGGGTGCCGGTGCCGTCGAGCAGGTAGTCCTCGTTGACGCCGTACTCCCGGCAGAACTTGCGGGCCTGCGAGTAGCTGACGACCCGTTTGTCGTCGCCGGTGAGGAATGCCCGGATGATGTGGCCATAGCCTTTGTTGCCAAGGATTTTTTCTGCTACGTCGCCGATGCCCTTGCCGCTGCGGTCGTTTTTGACGATGGCGCCACGGTCTTCGAGCATTTGAAAGACCCGGATGAAACGGTCGTTGAGTTCGAGGCGGTCTTCTCCAATCATGACTTTTGATTTTGAAGTTTAAACAATTAATCAGTGATACGGAGGCAAAATTAAAACAAATTATTTTATCTCAAAATTTTTTGTTTAAATTTTTTGATTCTTTTTCAAATTTGTTTGCGGACTGCCCAATCGTCCTTCAGGAGACTGAAAACCTCTACATCATGAAAGCTGCCGTACATTCGGAGCGCCTTTCGAAGGATGCCTTCCGACTGAAATCCGAGGCGAATCGGCACAGCACGGCTCAGTTCGTTAGCGGGTATCACGAGAATCTCAAGGCGGTTAAATCCTTTCTTTTTAAACAAGAACTCGATAAAACTTGCGCAGGCCCGGGTCATGATGCCCTGCCCCTGGAGGTCTTCCCGAAGCCAGTAGCCGATTTCGCAGCGGCGGTGTTCTTTGTTGAAATGCACAACGCCTAGCGAGCCAGCCACTTGCCCATTTGCCAAAATGAACGTGGTTAGGCGGCTGCCGTCGCTGTTGTCCTTCATACTTTCCCGCATGAACGTTTTTGTGTCTTCCACAGAGCGAGTGTCATCCACCCAAGGCAGCCACTTACGGAGGTAGGCCCTGTTTTCATCCACTGCCTGAAAGACGGCTTCGGCCAGTTCAGGCCTTGCAAGATGGAGGCTCAGGTGCTCGTCAATTCGAATAAATGGCGTCATATTGGATTGTGTTTTCAAGTTCTGGATAGCAAAAAATGACTGCCAAGCTACAAATACTCGCTTTCTGCTGGCTGAATTCAAGTTTTAAGGGGATTCTAAGGAGTAAAAATAGCCCACATTTTACCTTTGCCCGTAACACTTACCGAAGCATATCATTCGCCAGCCCTATTTCTTCCAACAATCACTAGGAACTTCGACACTACCATTTTTTTTGTCAAATGAACATACCGCTTTGCGGTAATTAAATCCTTTTACATGAAATTGAGAATCATTACATCCATCTTCCTTTTGCTTTCCATGTTCGGCGCGGTGCAAGCACAGCACTCCGCTGCACGTACTTGGAACGAAATGCTGCTCTATGCCATCAAGGGCGACTTAGGGCGGCCAACCGTCCATGCCCGCAACCTGTTTCACACATCCATCGTCATGTACGATGCGTGGGCAGCATACGACACCGTTGCTACACCTTATTTGTTGGGCAAAACGGTGGGCAACTTCACCTGCCCATTCAACGGTGTGCCAGTGCCCGCCAACCTACAGGCAGCACGGGAGCAAGCTGTCAGTTTTGCGGCCTACCGGCTATTGAAGCACCGCTTCCTGAACTCTCCCGGCAACAACAACCCGAATTTTTTCACCTCGCAGCAATTGGACTTCAAAATGCTGCAGTTGGGCTACGACATTAGCAATATCTCCACAGATTATTCCACTGGCGACCCTGCTGCGCTTGGCAACTACATCGCCAGCCAAATGATTGGCTTCGGCTACCAGGACGGTTCCAACGAGCAGTTCAACTACGCCAACCAGTATTATGCCCCGGTGAACCCACCGCTGGTGACCAAACTCGTTGGCAACCCCGACCTTTTGGATTTCAACCGCTGGCAGCCATTGACCCTTGACTTGTTCGTTGACCAGAACGGCATCCCAACTGGGTTCAACACCCCGCCCGCACTCACACCTGAATGGGGCAACGTCGTACCATTTGCCATGGATGCAGGCGACTTGACCACTTTCCAACGTGCCGGCCACGACTGGAACGTTTACCACGACCCGGGCACACCACCACTCTTGGACACCACTGGCAACACATCTTCCACTGAGTACATCTGGAACTTTGCCTTGGTTTCGGCGTGGTCGAGCCACCTCGCACCTGATGACAATGCCGTCTGGGACATCTCCCCGGCTTCCATCGGCAATACCCAAAGCTTGCCCACCACCTTTGCCGAGTACCAGGCATTTTACAACTTGGAGCAGGGCGGCGCCGTCAGCCTTGGTCGGCCCATCAACCCGAAGACAGGCCAGCCGTACCCTCCACAGTTCGTCACCCGTGGCGATTATGCCAGGGTATTGGCGGAGTTTTGGGCAGACGGCCCCAACTCTGACACCCCTCCCGGCCACTGGTACGAAATCCTGAACTACGTGATGGACCACCCTGATTTTCAAAGGAAATACCGTGGCCAGGGCGAAGTAATTGACTTGCTCGAATACGACGTGAAGGCTTACTTCATGCTCGGCGGCGCACTGCACGATGCAGCGGTGACGGCTTGGGGCGTCAAGGGCTACTACGACGGCATCCGCCCGATTTCGGCCATCCGTGGCATGGCGGAACTGGGCCAGAGCAGCGACTCAAGCCTGCCGAACTACCATGTAGGAGGCCTACCGTTGATCCCAGGGTTCATTGAAATGGTGGAAATGGGCGACCCGCTCGCTGGCATGAACAACGAAAATGTCGGCGAGGTCAAAGTACTCGCATGGCGTGGCCCAAATTACATTGTTTTTCCAGCCACCGACGAGGCGGGCGTAGATTGGATTTTGGCCAAATACTGGTGGCCTTACCAGCGGCCAACTTTTGTGACGCCGCCGTTCCCTGGCTATATTTCCGGCCACTCCACCTTCTCACGCACCGCCGCCGAAGTGCTGACCGCCCTCACTGGCGATGAATACTTCCCCGGCGGCGTGGGCGAGTTTGTTTGCAACGCAAACCAGTTCCTCGTCTTCGAGGACGGCCCAAGCCAAACCGTCACGCTCCAGTGGGCCACCTACCGTGACGCTTCTGACCAGTGCAGTCTTTCCCGCATCTGGGGCGGTATCCACCCACCTGCCGACGACATTCCGGGCAGGGTAATCGGAATGGAAATTGCCGCCGACGCCGTCATCCATGCCGAGACCTATTTCTTCAAAGACGAGGACAATGATGGATTTTACAACTACGTGGACTGCAACGATCAAAACGCAGCCGTGAACCCCGACGCAACAGAAGTTTGCGACGACATTGACAACGACTGTTCTGGCCAAGCTGACGATGGCCTCGTTTTCACCAACTACTACCTCGACGTTGATGACGACGGATTTGGTGATGCAGCTTCAGCACTATCCTCCTGTCTGGCTGCCGCTCCTATTGGCTATTCCACTGACAACACCGATTGCGACGACACCGCCGCCGCCATCAATCCGGGTTCCGCCGAAATCTGCGACGACATTGACAACGACTGCTCCGGCCAAGCCGACGATGGGCTTACTATCACCGACTACTACCTCGATTCCGATGGTGACGGCTTCGGCAATGCGGCTATATCTTTGTCATCTTGCCAAGCATCTGCGCCAACCAACTATGTGGCCAACAACACCGACTGTGACGACCTGGTGGCTGCAATCAACCCTGATGCAGCGGAAATCTGCGACGGCATTGACAACGACTGTTCCGGCCAAGCCGACGACGGTCTTGTTTTCACAACTTACTTCCTCGACGGCGACGGCGACGGTTTTGGCGACGCAGCCTCGTTCATCAGCTCTTGTGAAACAACGCCTCCGAACAACTACGTGACCAACGATGGCGACTGCGACGACAACAACGCTGCCATCAGCCCGGCTGATGTTGAAATCTGCGACGATATTGACAACGACTGCGATGGCCAGGCCGACGATGGGTTGACCTTTTTCACCTATTTCCTTGACGGCGACGGCGACGAATTTGGTGATGCAGCCTCGTTTTTGTCTTCTTGCGAAACAACGCCACCGGGCGACTACGTGACCAACAACGGCGACTGCGACGATACCAATCCTGGCATCAACCCAGATGCCACTGAAGTGCCGAACGACAACGTTGACAACGACTGTGACGGCGAAGTTGACGAGACCAGCGCTACCACCGACGTGGCCCGCAAAAGCTGGAAGCTGTTCCCGAACCCAACCGCGGGCAGCTTGAACATCCAGTACGAGTTTACTGGCAAGCTCAACGTCCAGGTGTTCCGCACCGACGGTGGCCGCCAATTGGCCCAAACGCTTGACTTCACGGGCGGCGTTGCCAAGCTCGACATCGCTGAAATGCCGCAAGGCGTTTACTTGCTGACAGCTACCGACGCACGGGCAACCGCCATTTTGCGGAACGGGTGGTGAAGTTTTGATTTGACAAATTTTTTGATAAAAAAAACGGGCGTCCGATTCTTCGGATGCTCGTTTTTTTATTTGGTCAAAGTCTGCTCGAAACTCGTGAACCAAATCTCAAAACCTCAGCCATTTATCGCACCACCAACACCCTGCGGCTGCCCACGAACTGCCCATTTTCTAAAAACAAACTGGCAGCGTAGATGCCCGTCGGCAGGGCAGCAAGGCTGATTTTTTCCGAAGGAAAAGTCAATTTTTCATCCAAAACTACGTGGCCGGAAAAGTTGGTTAGACGCAGCCGGGTGGCAGCCTCGAATGATTTTTCGATGGTCAAGTAGTCGCCTGCCGGATTCGGAAAGACCTGAAAGTCAAACACTTGCACGGGATTTTCCAACGCTGAAATAACCGTAATCGTCTCGCAATCCAGATGGTGCGGCGTATGGCTGGTGGTATCAATCACCATGTTTTCATCCCCTGGCTGGTAGCCTGTGTAGGAAAAATAGAACAGCATCATTTCGTCCGTGGTGGCTTCGCCAAGGTTCACGGTCTGCGGCGGCGAATTGGGGTTGTCCGGGTTGTTTTCGGTGTTGTCGTAGGTGGCAAAACCGTAGAGTTTGGTCAGCGGCGAAATCTTGATGGGCTTCTGGAATTTATAGCTCCCCTGCCAGTGAAAGTCCCACTCCGGAATATCAATGAACGGGATGGTGTCTCCCTGAAAAGTGACGCCAAACGCCTTCATGCTCGTGCAAATCAGGTGGGCATGTGGGCCGATGGCCAGCAGCGTCACCTGCACCGGCACGGTGTATTGCTCCTGAAAAGTCTTCACCTGATTGGCGGGCACGGTGAGCGGGCCGTTGGTCATCGAAGTGGAATGGTTGAGTACCGGCGCAATGGCAACTTCCCGCAAGCTTCCGTCCGAAAGCTGGAAGTTGATGCGGGTACTGTCCATCTGCCCGGCCCCATCCACAGGATAATGGATTTGCAAGACGATGGCGGTGTTTTGCGGTAGGTGGATGCCCATGTTGGTCGGGAAAAACTCCGCTCCGCTGCCCGGCACCCAAGCCCCGATGAGCTTCGCCCCGAACACGCCGATGCCACCAAATGCCGTGTAGCCCGGCAGTGGGTCGGCGGCATCCTGCGCAAGCGCCTGTCCCGTACTGTCCTGGTAAACAAGCACGTGGTGCACCACGCTGCGGTTGCCGGGGATGACCTCGATGCCCGTGATGAAGCGGTTTCCGGGCAAACTGGCAGGTATGGCAAAGACCCGGTAAAGGTCGTTTTGCAACACTGAGGGGATGGTGTAGGTGGGGATTTTCACGGTCAGGTCTGGGTTTTGGATTTCTTCCGTGCTACTGAAAACTGGCGATGGGGGTGCGTTTCCGGCGATGCCCTCTGGTGCGCCGTTGTTCACCCAAGCGTCAATCAGTGCGATTTCTTCGTCGGTGAGCAGCCGCTCCCCAACATGATGGGCGAAGGTTGGGTCGGATTTCCAAGGCGGCATTTCCCGGTTGGTCACAGCGCCCTGAATGTCGTATCGGGCATCGTAAGCCTCAGCATAGTTCATCAGCGAAATCGGGGCAATGTTGCCGGGACTGTGGCAATTGGAGCAGTGCGAATAGACGATGCAGGCGATGTCATCGGCCCAGGTTTGGGCTTGGAGGTTGAGAGCAAAGAGCAGCATAAATGTTGGAAAAAATACCTTTTCAGCATGGAAGGAAGTTGAATTTTTATGAAAAATGGAGGCTAGGACTGTTATTCGATTTACAAGTTTAAGCATAAATAGCTTTGGAGCGAAAATACCAGTCAAATTTAGCCGACCATAATCCATTTCGTGGGGCGACTTTCACAGCGTAGGCATGTACCTAAATAACACCTCCACGCGAATGCCAATCCCACCTAGTCACCATTTGAAAACCACCGCCATACAACGTAAGTTTGACCGTTTTTTCAACCAAAACTACCACGATGGACTTGCACCAACATTTTCAAAACATCCGGCAGCTCATCCGACAGGCGAAAAGCGATGCTTGGGAAGCAGCAAATTCTCACCTCATAAATGCCAATTGGCAAGTGGGAGGCTATCTCAGCCTTCGCCTGTCAGAAAGCGCTTTTGGCGACAAGGTCGTGGAAAAGCTGGCCGACTGGCTTCGTGAGCATGCGCCGGAATTGAAAGGGTTTGACCGCCGTGGGCTTTATCGTTTGAAGGAGTTTTTTGAAACATGGAGCAGCCAGCCAACATTTACCGGGAGACCACTACGCCTTCGAATTCCTCGGACTACCGGAGCCTACACCGAGCGGCAACTGCAACGGGGATTGCATCCCACCTGAAAAAATTCCTGCTGGAGATGGGACGTGATTTTTCTCTTTGTCGGCGAAGAATTCAGGTTGCAGGTTGGGATGGACGATTTTGCCATAGATTTGGTGCTTTTCCACCGGGAGTTGCAATGCCTTGTTGCATTCGATTTGAAAATGGAGAAATTCCAGCCGGAGCATTTGGGCAAAATGAACTTCTACCTCGAAGCCCTTGACCGTGACGTGCGTAAACCGCTGGAAAATCCTTCCATCGGGGTCATACTTTGCAAGACCAAGCACAAAGAGGTCGTAGAATATGCCATGAGCCGCAGCCTCAGCCCATCCTTGGTAGCGGCTTATAAAACCAAAATGCCAAATAAAGAACTGCTCCGCCGCTTGCTCCAACAGTGGGCATTGGACTGGGAAAATTTTAAAATAAAATGATATTTTCAACTTGTTTTAACATGCGCAAACTCATCCACACCATCATCTTCACCTGCTTTATTGTACCCTGCTTTTTGCGCAGCAAAAACCCACCACCCCATTTCGACTCCGACGCCCCAGCTTGGGCGCTGATGCTCCTCGAAGATGCTCCAAACGTCCGCAATATCCAAGCAGCGTACAAAGCCTACCACGATGAGCGGCCTTTCCAAAAGACCCGCTACACCCAATTCTACAAGCGCTGGATGCAGTGGGCGAGGCCATACTCCCAGCCCAATGGCAGCCTTTTGATTTCGGATTGTGGATTGCGGATTGCGGATTGCGAGCGTAGTACGACCCCCAATCGTCAATCGTCAATCGTCAATCGTCAATCAACGTGGAGTTTCAACGGCCCAAAAGTCCACTATTTCCCCGACGCCTCCGCACAGTCCGTTGACCACACCAATATTTACGGCTTCGACATCTACGCCGCCAA
>JADJYH010000040.1 GCA_016719855.1 Saprospiraceae bacterium
GGTGGTTTTATTGACTAAGTTTCCAAGTTCCGCCAAATCGCTCGTCCTGCCGATGCCCCGACCGAGTTATTCGTTGCCGAACTCGTTCAAAAAAACCGCCCGACGAATTGCCGTTTTGGGCCTCGCAAGCCTTCAAAAGTTCGAGGGCGACACGCCAAACGCCGCCATTTTTGCGGCGAGGCAAAATCTGGTACTGCTGTACTCGCCCCCGATGACAATGACCTGCGCCACCTTGCCCGTTGCGAGCAATCGAGGGTCGCAGCGACCAATCGGCAATCGTCCGCAAATCCACTTGCAAAAATCCAGTCCGCAAATCAAACTGATGGGCATGATTTCGCCCATGATGCTCGCCTGCGGAGGCCATCAGTCCAGTTGCCCACGCCCGTCGGCAGGCGTTCGGCCGCTGGCGATGATTTTTCCGTTTGACAATCACCGTGCCGCTGAAAATGTCGGTGTTCCACGCTCGTTCTATCCAGACAATCGAGATACCGCCGGCGTGAAGGACGAAGCGCACCCAGCGCGTTGGTCGCACCGTTAAACAGCGGTTTCGAGTAGAACGGCAATACTCGATATCCTCTGGTACCATGCGCTTCGGTCAGCGACGACAGGGTCAGAGGCGAGTCGAGGAACAATCCACCTCCATTCGGGAGGCAACGATGGAACCGAATATGATGAGCAGCACGGTGGCCACTATCACCAGCAAGCGGTTTTGCAGTGAGAAATCTATTATTCTGTTGAGCATTGGTTTGGGGTTTTAATGCTCGTGGCCATGCGCAGGCATGGTGCCGGAAGCGGTGGACAATTTGATTTGATAGCCGCCTTTCGTCACCACCCGTTCGCCCTCGGCGACGCCGGAAAGCACCTGTACGTTCAGCCCGTCGGATGCGCCAATTTTGAGTTCCCGTTTCTGGAAACTCTCGCCGCTTCCGTCTGGACGGCATAAAAATGCCCTGTTCCTCCAAAAAGTGCCGAGAGGTCGGAATGACCAGAGCGGGTTTTCGTGCCGGACTGTAAAACACACTTGACCACCGAGCCGGGGACGAAAAGTTTTTTGTTGTCAATCTCGAAATGGATGGGCAAAGGCGAACCCGCCTCAGCCGATTTTCCGTGGAAATGGACCCGCCCGTTCAGGTTTTTCCGGTGCCGAAAACCTGCTTCGCCGTGGCGGTCTTGAAATTGGCGGCAGTGAACGGGCAAGCTTTACGGGAAAATATTTTGGAAACATTATACTCAAAAGCCGTTTGTTTTGGAAATGGTCGGCGGCTAGCCCAGTGTTGGATGAACTGCTCTTTTCGACCAAAACGTTTTCAAAAATACACAATCGGGACGGTTACGTTTTGCCTGTTTTTATTGAAACTGCCCGAAACGGAACATTCTTTAGTTGTGCCTGGGCATTTTCGACTGGAGCTTTGCCTCCAAAAAATCCTTTTCGGAAATGATTTTGTCCTTGACCAGTTCGCTCGCCCGGTCATGCTGTTTTGTGGTAGCCAACTCGTTCGCGCTGTGACGGCTGCACCCAGATTGCTTTGAACGACCTCGTTGCTTTCACCCATGAAAAGCGTTGTGCCCCCCAACGGCAGTTCCAGCCACCATGTTTCCCGAAAAGAGACGATGCCGCTGATTTGTGCGGTCGTACCGAAGCTTCGTCGCTGGGGCGGCGAATTGCCCGCTCGTTTTGACGACCTCGCTGAACGGCTGCACTTGTGCCGGGGTTGGCAATTCAACTTTCCACGCCTGTTCTTTCAGGTAGGAATGTCGGTGCCACCGCCTTCTTCGGGTGCTTGTTTTGCAAGTGCCGTTTTACGTCGGGAAAAACCTCCACGTTTTCGATGGTGATTTTGTCGGTGAATGCCGGGGTTTTTATATCGAAATCGAGGCTGTAAACACCTGCATGCTTGGGCGTCATGCGCAGCCTAAATATGCCCGGCACTTCGGGCTTGTCGACGGTGATGGATTGTGTGCCGCCATTTCCAGTCAAAGTAAGGGTAATAGTTCCTTCGCCAATGGCTTTGAACAGGTCGCCGAGTGCTGTGAAATGCGCAGCAAAACGGCTTTCCCGCCCCACGACGAGTGGTTTGAACTCTACCGAAAAGTTCGGTTTTATCGGTATAAACCGTGAAAACAAGTGGTTCGAGCGAAGGCTCGGCAGGTGCGATGGGGTTGCCCGCTGCGTCGTGGGCGTGTCCGCTTTCCGCATCGTGCGAGTGGGTGCAGCCAAACAGGATGCACAATAGCGCTGCGAAAGGCAGCATCAAATATTTCATTGGTGTTTATTTGAATGAAAAAAACCGCAAAGCCCGGCGAAGCAGGAGCAACGACGGGCATGGTTTGGAAAATTAAGAAATTAGGAAATTGCTTGTCTGCCGGTAGGCAGGGAAATTGCGGAAATTACGCCTTTGGCGGTTGCCAGATGTCGCCCAAAAAAGGCGAGGAATGCCATTGCTGCGAGTGGAAAATCAAAGGGTTTGAAAAATTGTCCTGTTTGCCAAAAGCAAGTATTTCTTGGTGCTGAGGCAGTAGGCCAGGGATTGAGGGTCAGGTTTTGTTGTTCATGATGGTGCTGAAAATAGTTTTCCATGTTTCGGCGTGGTCTTCTCGTGGTGTTCGTGGTCAGAATAGTGCAACTGCACAAAATCAAGGATGCCTATTTTTTCCTGGTGACATGCCACGTGATGTGGCAAGTGATGGGAAAAATTCGCCCAATTTGATAGCTGCTCTGAATGCCCTGATTGCTCGGCGAGGGAAGTCGCCAAAATCCCAAGAATGCAAAGAATATGGTTGAGCATTTTTTTCATTGGGCGGAAAGGTAGGTGGTTATACTTTCTAGTTTTTGACTAGTTCTATTATTTCTTTCTATTCTGGTTTTCGCCCAATAGCATTATTTTCTGGTCAAAAAATGGAAGGTCAAACTGTTTTCATCCCAAATACTGCCCTTCGGTTTTTCAATATCATAGTCCTTTGGGCTATTGTCTTCAAGGCCGTCACTTGGCGCTTGGCTTTGTTCGTCTTCCCAAATAAACCCTTCCATCCAATCATCAAAGCTGTCTGTTTCCCCAACTCATCGCCCAACCCCTCCTCGTCATCGGCCTCAAATTCAAAGTATGGCTCGTATCGGTCATGCTTTCTAATCATCGCCAAAGTGCCTGCGCAAGTTTCGTATGCGCATCTCTTCCTCGAAGGCCACTCCTCCTCCGATAGCTCCCAGCGGTCGAGGGCTGCGAGCGCACGTGCTCTTCCCAAATGGCAATGTCGTGCTTCACCGTTCCGTCCAGCTCCTCGCATTGGCAGAAGGCCATCCTCCCGAACGGGCAAAGCTCCTTCCTCGAAACGGCAAGAGTGCCACATCGCCGCCCTTATTCGCGTTCAAGCCACCAGCTCGTGCTGCATGGCGTGGAGCAATAGCGCTGTGAATGTTGTCATCGGTCAGTTGGCGGGCAGGTCGCACCGAGGATGCCAGCTTGACCACAGCCGCTGGATGCCATCCAGCAACAAGGATAACCTGCACGTCGGAAAGCAATTTTTAGGTGGGAAATGCCTCGAGAGGGAATGTCGTAGATGTCGCAAGTTCCTACTCTGGTGGCAACCATGCTGGTTTCCTCCCTCCTCCTCATCTTCGTAATCAGGAAACCAATCTTGCGCTGGCAACTGAGTCAAAGTTCACTGGATTGTTCAATATCCCCAAAAGCTGGAAGAGAACTTGACCACTGGGTGAGGTTATTTACGGCTAAAATACAATTGGTGGGTAAAACCAACCCTTGGTGTAAAATTTATTTTACATATCTGCCTTACTTTGGGCGGAAATTACGATGAAGCGGACTACAATTCCTGCAAGCAACGAGGCCGAGCTGGCCACCCGGCGGCCTTCCTACGCCAGTCCATGTTTGGCACGGGGCCATAGCACTGGGCAACCTGGCAGTTGCCAGCGTTCCGTGCGCCAACCGCTTCGACTCGCCAACCCGATGGGCTTGAAATCGCCCCATTTTTTTGCCGGAGGCGGAAATCCGTTATCTACCTGCACATGGCCGGTGCGCCCAGCCAGTTGGCTGTTGCTGACCAGCAAGCCCGACTGGCCAAACTGGATGGTCAGGACTGCCCGCCTTCGTTGCTGGAGGGCAACCAGTTGACTCATCCGGGGCGTTCCGAAGATGCTCGGAGCCTCCAGGCCACCTTCGGGCAATACGGCTAATCGGGGCAATGGGTCAGCAACTACTTACCCCATTTTCAGCAAGTTGTGGACGATGTTGCCATCACCAAGTCGCTTACCACCGACCAGTTAAACCATGCTCCAGCGCAGCTTTGATGCACAGGTTCGTCCCGGCTCGGTCGCCTAAGCATTGGCTCGTGGGTGACTTACGGCCTCGCCTCCGTCAAGCGAAAACCTGCCTGGTTTCGTCGTGCTAACCTCTGGGGGCAAAACCAGACGCTGAAAAGCGTCTGGGGCAGCCTTTTGCCTTCCGGTTTACCAGGGCGTGAATGCCGCTCCCGAGGGCGACCCGTCTTTTGTCAACAACCCCGACGGCATGGACACCGAACTGCGCCGGGCCAGCATTGACGCCATCAACGAAATCAACCAACTGAACCATGCCGAGTCGGGCGACCCGGAGACCCTCTCCCGCATCTCCCAGTATGAAATGGCCTACCGGATGCAAACCCAGTGCCCCAGAGGTGATGAACATCAACAACGAACCCGCCTACATCCACGAAATGTACGGCACCGAGCCGGGCAAGACCAGCTTCGCAAACAACGACTGCTCGCCCGCAGGCTGGGGAAAAAGGGGTGCGTTTCGTGCAGTTGTTCGACTGGGGCTGGGATGCCCACGCACCGACGAGCCACTGGCAAGTGACACGCGGATGCGCCGAAAATGTGAGTCGGTGGACAAGGCCATGACTGCCCTCATCCTCGACCTCAAGCAGCGGGGATTACTGGAAGAAACCCTCATCGCTTGGGGCGGTGAGTTTGGCAGGACGCCCATGCAAGAGAACCGCAACGGCCCAAAATGCCTTTCAAAGGTCGGAACCACCACACGGAGTGCCCAGAAGTTGGATGGCCGGCGGCGGGATCAAGGGCGGCGTCACACACGGGGAGACGGACGAAATTGGGTACTCGACTGTGAGAGGAAAAGTCACACCGCACGATGTTCATGCCACGATATTGAACCAACTCGGATTTGACCATGAGGAAATGACCTACAGTTCCAGGGTCGCCCCTTCCGGATGACGGACGTGAGCGGGGAGGTGATTAGCAGCATTGTAGCATAACCCTTGTACTAAACAACTTGCGATTGGCGATTGACGACTGACGATTCAGGGCGCTGTCGTCAATCGCCAATCGTAAATTAATCAACCATGTCAATGACTAGAAGGAAATTCCTCGCCACCACCACTGCTGCTACGGCGCTCACGCCGTTGGCCATTGTCAAAGCCAGAATTCAAGGCCATGCCGGGTTTGCCTTAGCTCACCGTTTTGCACCAACTGGGGCTTCAACGGGAGTTGGGATGCCTTTTGTGAAAAGCAAGGCCGCTGGCCACGATGGAGGGAAGTTGGCTACCCGCGAAAAAGGATCGCCCAGTTTTTCTGGAGGCAGTAGGCAAAAGCACGGCTTGTCCTTTGGGTTTTCTTTGCGGAGCGGCAATTCGGTGTACGGTAAGCATTTTGCTGAGTTTGAAAAATGCTGAGGATGGCGTTGACCTGAAACCGTTGTACTTCAATTGCCATTCCGGGCGAGATTGGTTGATTTTGACCAAAACAAAAAGTTCATCGAACTGGGTCGAGGTGGCCAAAGTCGAGCGGCGTTCCGGTTTCACCAAGACGCAACGAGGCCGCATGTGTACTCCGGCCCGGTCACTCGGCAGTTCATGGAGGCATACCCTGGCCTCCGCACCACGCTCGACATTTCGCACTGGGCAACGTTCACGAGTCGCTGCTCGATGACCAGGCGGACAACATTCAGATGGCGCTTTCCCGCACCGACCACATCCACGCCCGCATCGGCCTGGAAGGGCCGCAGGTCAACGACCCCGAGCACCAGAATGGGAGGACGCCGTAAGCGCCCAGTACGCCGGTGGGACAAGGTGGTGAAAAGCAAAGCTGCCGAAGGCCAGCGCATGACCATCCTCACGGAATTTGGCCGCCGACCTACCTGCCCACTGTACCTACACCTTCCAGCCGCTGGCCGACCAGTGGGACATCAATGTTTACATGCTGAAGACGCTGCGGGAACGGTACAGTAAGTAGAGTTCGGCAGTTGGCAGTTGTCAGTTGGCAGTCAGTTCACAGTTTTATGAGTTCAGAAGTCAAGTGCGCTAAAGGATTCCCGACTAGTAAATTCTCCTTGCACGGCCTTTAGCGGCGGGATAGTTTACCCATTGGGGAACCGGCCACTTTAGAATATGTGGTAGCGAAAATATCAACGAGCGGTGGGCAGGATGTACGGCAGCGGGGCGACCCTTGCGTCGCCACCTACGAAATCTTGGATTTATGATTTGGCATTCATTCCAATGCGAAGAATGGTTGCCTTCGTAATTGGCTTCTCCAAGTAATCCACCACAAGCTTATTGGAGCTTGCACGTTCTTTGTCACGATCGTCAACAGAAGAGGAGAGAATGAAAATGCTGATTTTGTTTTTTATTCCATCGTCGAGCATTTCATAATGTTCGAGAAATTCCCAGCCATTCATATCGGGCATGTTGATGTCGAGTAAAAGTAGGACAGGTGCTTGGTCATCATGATTTGAAAATTCACTTCTAAGGTACTCCAATCCTTCATTAGGGCTGGCAAATGCTTTGACACCCACTGTACCTAATGCGTTTTTAATCAACATCCTGCAAAAAGTAAGGACGAGTCGGTCGTCGTCAATCAAAATGAACCTTGGGGTACTCATAGGCTTTTATTTTTTGAAATTTACAGGTCGAACTCAATATTGAATTCTGTTCCCTTGTGTACTTCACTGGCTACGTTGATTTTCCCGCCCAGCGTTTCTACCTGCGTTTTGACCATGAACAAGCCCATTCCTTTACCTTCCGCAGTTTCCGGGTGAAATCGTTTGTACAACCCGAACACCTGTTCGCTCTTCTTGTCAAGGTCAATTCCCAGGCCGTTGTCCTTGAAGGTAAGGGTAAGTTTATTTTGGACCAAACGGGCTTTTATTTCAATGACAGGTGCCAGGTCGGGCTGCCTGTATTTGATGCTGTTTGAAATGAGGTTGTAAAAAATGCTGTTGAGGTAGCTTTTAAGGTACACATTTCGTCAACCTGGGTGAAATCGGTTATTATTTCAACTTTCTCCTTTTCAATGAGATTGGATATGCTCTGGGTAATATCGTTGACAATTTCCGAAAAGCGGATATGTTCTTTTATTTCATTGATTTCCCGCTTAACCTGCAAAATCTGATTGAGGTCCCCAATAATGTTGTCGAGTCGTTTTACCGAAACACCAAGACCCTCCATTACCTCTTTTGTGTCCTCGTAGTCCATACCGCCTTCTTGCAATACATCAGCAAAGCCAATAATGTTCGCCACGGGCGCACGGAGGTTGTGCGAAACGATATAGGCAAACTGCTCAAGGTCTTTGTTGCGCTGAATAATCTCGGCGGTCATTTTATCCTTTTCCAGTTCGGAGTTTTTCTTTTCGGTAATGTCGCTGGCAGCTATGCAGATGCCAAGTACCTCCCCTTGTTCATTGCGAACGGGATATTCCCTCACGTTGTACCATTTAATGGTTCCCCCCTCAACATCATAATAAGTTTCATAATCAACGACATTCCCATCAAGTACAGTCTTTATCCTCCTGGTTAGCTCCTCCTTCCGCTCCTCTACAAAATAGGAAACCATGTTACTTCCTTCCTGATAACTTTTGCCAAATAAAAGATTTGCCCAATCATTGGCTACAGCATTAAATGACAAGATGGTGAGGTGGGTGTCGAGCAGCAGGAACCCCTCATCGGTATTGTTGAAAATGGTAGAAAGGTTGGCTTCGGATTTTTGCAACGATGCTTCGGCAAGTTTCCTGTCGGTGATGTCATGTGAAATGCCGTACATTCTTAGGGGCTTCCCTTCACCATCCAGCACGCATCTGGTTTGGCCGTTGAGTATGCGCACCTGTCCATCGGGCCTCACAATGCGAAATTCGTCTTCGGTCACCCCACCTTCTTCCTGAGCCTTCTTAATTCTTTCCAATATTCGATTCCTGTCATCTGGGTGCAGCATCGCAATAAAAGCTTCGAAACTTGGCTCGAAATCAGCATCCACGCCAAGTAAACCTTGTGCCCGAAGACCAGTAGATTTCATTTTTACCATGTCCACATTCCAGTTGCCGACTTTGGCAAGTTGCTGTGCTTCGGAGAGCAGGAGTTTCGCTTGTCGCAGGTGCTCTATATTGAGTCTTTGTTCGGTAATATTCCTTGAATAACATGCAGCACCAATGACCTTTCCGTTTTCCAAAATAGGGTTAAAAGTTATTTCTTCCCAGTTTTCAACAGGTATTTCACTATATTCTTCTTCCATGAATGTTTCTCCAGCCAATACCCTTTCATACCGTCTTTTCCAACGGTCGAGAACATCCTTCGGAAAACTATCAAACAATACATCGTCCCCAGGCTTAACATCCTTCCTATCATCAGCTTCACCATCCTTAAAAAGAGCGGTTGGCGGTAATCAGCCGCATGTTTTTTGTCAGTACTCCACATCAGGCCGTCTGTGCTGTTGATGAGGGCATCCCTGTTTTGGTGGTCGAATTCACGCTGCGCTTCTGCCTCTTTTTGCTCCGTAATGTCCACCCTTATCGCAACGTACTGGTAAGGCTTCCCAATTTCATTCAGGAATGGTACAATAGTCGTGTCAACCCAATAGATGGTACCATCCTTGGCTTTGTTTTTTATTTCGCCCCTCCAAACTTTGCCGTTGGCGATCGTTCCCCATAAATTTTTGAAAAGATTTTGGATGGAACCAAATTGATGATGCGGTGGTCCTGCCCGATTAACTCTTCCTTCGTGTATTTCGATATTTTACAAAAATTGTCGTTGACATATTTTATGGTTCCTTCTGGTCTGTTATCACCTCGATACTCGATTGATCAAAGCGCATATTTGTAGGAAATTTCCTTGATGCTTTCCCTCAATTTTTTCCTCGTCGTGTTTTCTTTCCGTGATGTCCCGGAGGTTTTGACACAAGCGCCCCAACGCTGGGTCCTGGGCTATTCATGACCTGGTGCCCCTTCGCACCATCGGTACGAGCCGTCCTTGTGCATCAGCCTATGGCTGCTATAAAATGATTCGCCAGGCTTCTCAATGATTCGCAGCATGTTTTCCATTAGACGGGGCACGTCATCGGGATAAATAAGCTGAGATGCAGGCAGGGTGAGTAGCTCCTCCGTAGAAAAGCCAAGAACATGCGTAAGGCTGGGACTTGCGTAAAGCAACCTGCCATCCGCCGAGGCAAGGGTCATCATGTCTGCGTTGTTTTCGATCAGCGAGCGAAAACGCACTTCGCTTTGGTGGAGTGCTTCTTCTGCCAGTTTTCGGGCGGTGATGTCCCGCATGTTCACAATGACCGACTCCACACCGGCCACGTGCAGCAGGTTGACGGCTGACCCTTCCATCCACAGTGGGGTTCCGTTTTTGTGCTTCACCCGAAAAACAAAGGAGACCGTGAGTCCTGGATTCTGGATAGCGACCGCAAATTCCTTTGCTGTTTTTTCAAGGTCTTCTTCCCACAAAAACTCCGATGGATAATGTCCGATTTGTTCTTCCTGCGTGTAACCCATCACACGTTCCACGGATGGACTGATGTAAGTGATGATGCCTTCCATGTTTTTCCGGGCAATGACATCGCCGCTGTTTTCAATCATGGAACGAAAAAGCAACTCACTGTCCCTGAGTTCCTGACCTTCAAGTTTGCTTTTGAATGGCGGCAATCCAATAGATGTGTCAGATGCGCTGTTGCCAAATGCTTCCCGATGAGAATCTGAATTAAACATGAATGATTGTTTGACAAAGGGGTATTGGAATATTTATTATACTTCGCTCTAATAGGTTTTTGTGCAAACAGGGTTTGGGGCGAAGCCCCAAACCACCTCTCCACCGACGAGCCGCCGGAGGCAGTGAGGGAGGGAAAATACAATTTTGCACAAAACCTATTGGCGTGATTATAATCAGTAGAAGACAGGGCAGTGGAAGCTGTGAATTCAGCAGTAGGGGGAACAATGCTTTACCGGGTCAACTACGATGCCGCCTGTTATTTGATTATTTATCAGCACAAAGTTTTGATACCATTCAGAGAGGATGTATGCTGTAGGCTTCTCATCTATCATGCCAAATTAACTCCACAACATTATTGCATTTGTTGGGCTTGAGCGCTCAAGCCAGCCCCATGACTTCCAACCCGACAACGACCCCGCAAACAGCAGCCACCAATTCCTCTTTCCCGATTTTTTTTCGGGAGGGGCCAAAGGGTGCGTGTGGCAGAAAATGTCAACAGGCGGTGGCGGGATATGCGACATGGGAGGGAACCAGCTATGCCATTGTTAATTTTGAAAAAGAAGACCTTGGGCCAGCGAATTTTAAATCTTCTTACTTGCCGCGCTTTGATTTCAAATCCGCATTCAGTATCGCTGCCAGAAATTAACGAAAACGTTTTCAATTCTGGCAGCAAACGACGGAACATCGGCAGCGAATAATACCACACTAAGAGGGAGGGAACTGGAACGCTTGGTGGCAGTTGAGCAGCTTTGTTTTTATGTAGCCAATGATAAAACGCATATCCCGAAAGTGTTTTTTGCTTGTCCCTTTTTTTGACTGGGCAAAGATGCGGGCTGCCAAAACCGTAGGTAGGTGACAAAAGTCACCTGGTTCTGTTGATAAACGTCCGCTGGTGATAAGTGGAATTCCATAGGCTGTCCATTCCTGAAATAGCCTTACACCTTTCTGGCACAAAAGCTCGGTAAATGGAAGGCACAACATCAATCAGCATTGCAACGACAAAACGGCACTTTGCGGCCGCAATGTCGGTGGCCGGGCGACTTTGAGCCGCCCAGCCTCTATCAAACTGTCAGCAAGCGGCCATTTTCTGTTAGCCGAAAGAAATCGAGGAAAAAAAGTAGGATTCTTCACTATGTTTGCCAACGGCACGTCCATTGTCAGCATCACAGATTAAGCGGATTAATGGATTCAACGGATGCGTGACGACATGTTCAGCGAAATCCATTAATCCCTCAAATCCGTGATTCCGACAAAATGCATCCTAACCAACAACTTCCTCGGATGGCAAGACATTTACGTTTCTTATTCCCCACAATCTTTTTCCTCACCACTTGCGGCCTGTTTGCGCAGCGCAAATCAGCGGCACGGTGACGGACGCTACAACGAGCGAGCCGATGCTTGGCGTGAGCGTCGTCGTGCTGAAAAGCGACCCCGGTCCGGCACCACCACTGAACTCGACGGTACCTATCGCCTCGACGTACCCGCTGGCGATGTGGTGCTACTGTTCAGTTTTCTAGGCTACAAAACGAGGGAAGTGCAGGTCGGCGCTGGGTTCGACAAGGTGAACACTGCCCTCGAAGAGGACGCCCAACAACTCGGCGAAGTGGTGGTGACAGCGCTCGGCATCAAGCGGCAGAAGCGGGAACTCGGCTATTCCACCGAGCGATTCGATGGCAACGAAGTGCTGCTTTCCAATGCCCCCAACGTGGTCAGCTCCCTCAGTGGGCGCTCCGCTGGGGTACAAGTGGCTACGCCAAACGGCGTGGACGGCGGCACGACCCGCATCACCATCCGGGGCAACAACAGCATCAGCGCCAACAACCAGCCGCTTATCGTGGTGGACGGCGTGCCGCTCGAAAACGAGTCTGGCCTAAACGACATCGGGCGGGGCAGGGACTGGGGCTCGGCCATCAACAACATCAACCCCAACGACATCGAGAACATCAATATCCTGAAAGGTCCAACAGCGGCGGCGCTCTACGGCTCACGGGGCGGCAACGGCGTGGTGCTCATCACCACCAAACGGGGCAGCCAGCAGAAGGGCATCGGCATCAATTACAACGTGTCGCACAAGGTAATCCAACCTTACTACTACCGGGACGTGCAGAACATCTTCGGGGCGGGTGGCCCCATCAGCCTGAACGAACCGACGCTGCCGACCGACGCCAACGGTAACTTCATTTACCCCGCCGAAACCCATGCGGAGAACGGGCCTACGGCAAATCCACGCAATCGCAGTTCGGCTACTACTCCACGGGCGTTTCGTGGGGCCGAGGATGGAGGGGCAGCAGGTGCTTTGGTGGGACGGCGAAGTGCGCAGCTTCGACCCACCAGCCGGACAACCTGAAACTGTATTTCGGCGACGGACACACGACTTCGCACAACCTGTCATTTTCTGGCGGAAGCAAGGCTGGCACCATGCGGGTCTCGTTCAACCGCACCAACCACGAGGCCATCGTGCCGAACAGCAACTACGACCAAACCTCGGTGAACATTGGCTCCCGCCTCAATATCTCGCAGAAGCTCCACGCCGACATCGCTCTTTCGTACATCAACTACAACCGCCTGAACTCGCCCTCGCTCGGCGACGACAACGATGCTTCCTTCGGCAAAGGCATCCTCTACTCCTGGCCACGCAGCTACAAGGGGCTGGAAAAGGACATCAACATATTACCAGACGGCACCCGAAACGACTACGGCGGCAATTACCCGTTCGATTTTTCCCCACAGACTTGTGGTGGAACACCTACAACCACAACACCAATTGCGCCGCAACAAAATCATCGGGGCGCTGGCGCTGACCTACGACGTGACGGACTGGCTCAACATCACCGGGCGGCTCGGCACCGATTTCACTATCAACCAGTTCGAGACCCGCAAGAAGCCAGCCGACCGCCTCGGCCTGCTCGACGGCTTTTATTCCAACGAACTCGGCAAGGACAACGTGCAGAACAACGATGTGCTGATTACCGTCTTCAAGGAGAAACTTTTGGGGTCAAAATTTGGCGCTCGGCTTTCTTTGGGTGCTACGCAATGGAGCCGGAACGCCTACGGCCTCAAGGCTCAATCGGGCAGGTGGGTGAACCCGTGGCTTTACAGTTTCAGCAATTATGAAAACCTGACAGAAGACCAATTGCCCAATGAAACTTGGTTCGAGAAGAAAATCAACTCCGTTTACAGCTTCCTCAACCTGAACTACGACGACTTCTTGTTCCTCGAACTCACCGCCCGCAACGACTGGACTTCGGCGCTGCCTACCAACGCCAACTCGTACCTGTACCCGTCGGCTTCGTTGAGCTTCATCCCCACGCAGGCGTTCGATTTCCATACCGACGTGCTCACTTTTTGGAAAATACGGGGGGCTTATGCCCTCACCGCCTCCGACACCGACCCCTACCAGCTCGATTTTGTCTATTCGACGAACACATTTGGCGGCAGCCAAACGGCCAGCTTGCCGACCACCGTGCCGCCCATCGCCCTGAAGCCACAGAAGGCCAATTCGCTGGAATTTGGTACGACGCTGGGTTTTTTTAATGATAAAATCAACTTCGATTTGACCTACTACGACATCAAATCGTACAACCAAATCCTGAACTCGCCCGTGCCAGGCTCGTCGGGTGCATCCACCATACGCATCAACTCTGGGGAGCTTCGCAACTACGGTTTCGAGGCCATCCTGAACGCCACCGTTTTGCAGAAAAAGGATTTATTCTGGCAAACGGGCGTGAACATCGCCCGCAACCGCAACTACGTGACCAGCCTCGGCGATGGTGCGAAAAGCCTTGAACTCGCAAATATCTGGGGCGAAAACGGCCCCGCCATCGTGGTGGAGGAAGGGCAGGATTACGGCACCATCGTCGGCTACGATTACGTGTACGAGCCGAACACGGGCAAGCCCATCCTCAACGACGACGGCACTTTGTACAAGATTTCGGACAAGCGGGTGCCCATCGGCAATGCATCGCCGGACTTCATCGGCGGCTGGACGATGCGGCTCGGCTACAAGGGGCTGACCCTCAGCACTTTAATTGATACCAAATGGGGCGGCGACATCTACGCCGGCTGGCTCTACGTCATCGGCCTACAGACTGGTCAAAGCCCTGAAACGCTACCGGAGCGCCTCGGCGAGGGGCTGCCTTTCACCGACCCCAGCGGCCAGACCCGCAACATCGGCGTCATCCTCGATGGGGTGTACGCCGATGGCACACCGAACCAAAAAGTGGTGCATTATTACTACAAATACATCGGCAATACAGGCGGCTGGGGCAGGTTCATTTCTACGCCCGGCATCAAGGAAAACACTTGGGTGAAAATGCGGGAAATCGTGCTGGCCTACCAAGTACCTGAGCGGCTTACGCAGAAAACCAAGGTCTTTCAAGGGCTGACCCTCTCGCTGACGGGCCGTGACCTGTTTTACATTTACACCACCCTACCTGACCGCATCAACCCGGAAGGCTCCAACGGCGCTGGCAATGCGCAGGGGCTGGAATGGGCGGCGTTCCCCGGTACGAGGAGCTTTACGCTAGGGGTGAATGCGTCGTTTTGAGGTAATGTGACATTATAAGACCGTACGTGGTTTTGGATCAGATTGCGCAGGCAACATCTGCGTCATGACGAGCGACTCAACATGATGCAGAGGTTGCCTGCGGCAATGACAAAAAAAGGCACTAGCTATTGACTATCAATGAAATATAAACTCATCACTTTCCTTTTAATAGCCTTCCTCGCCTCCTGCACCAAGGAGTTTCGAGGACATCAACCGCAACCCGTATTTCCCGACGCAGACGGACATCGGGCCGCTGTTCAACACCGTGGTCGAGTCGCTGAAACTGGGTTGGAACGAGCAGTTTTACCTGCACAACGAGAACATCTACGGCGTGACCCAACTGGCCGCCAAAACGGGTGTCGGCTTCGACAACCCGAACATCGGCACGGAGGAAGTTTGGAACAATTACTACAAAGCGTTGGCACATATCCGAGCCATCGAAAAGAAGTTGAAGAACTGAACGTGACCGACGAAGCAGCGCTCGACAATGCGGGCACAACTCAAAGTGCTGACGGCCTACAAGACTTTCCGGGTGACAGACATGTTCGGCGACATGCCTTTTTTCGATGCGGGCAAGGGCTTCGAGGGTTTGGAATACCTGCGGCCAAAATTTGATTCGCAAGAAGATATTTACAAGTACCTGTTGGAGGATTTGAAATGGGTGGAGGAGCATATCAACCTCGACCTGAACCCCGTGACGTCATCGGGCGTGCCTTACGAATCCTTTGGGCAATTTGACAACCTCTTCAACGGGAACATGCTGCTGTGGAAGAAGTTTGCCAACTCGTTGCGGCTGCGCCATGCCATGCGGATGGTGGAGAAAGACCCGGCATTTGCAACCCCGATTTTGAAGGAAATCATCGAAGGGAACCTGCAAGTGATAGAGCAGGGCGAAGATGTGGTGATGTTGCCGCAGGCACAAGATTGGGTGAACGAGAGCGTGGTTTGGTCGTTTGCAGAGCACAACAAACTGCGCATGGGAAGCACCATCTGGCACGAGCTTTCGGAAAACGACAATAAGGACGGAAGCGGCATTTTCGACCCCCGTGCCCGCATCTTCTTTGAGACCAACAACGCCAACGAATGGGTCGCCTACCCCAATTTGCCGGATGCCAGCACCCCTGCCGAGGGTGGCATCCCCTACGAGCAGCACCGGGATTTCAACTACCCCATCAAAGGCGCTGCGAACCTGTTCTCTCCGTTCAATTACTACCTGATACGGGACGATAAAACGATTCCTGAGATTTTGCTGACGGCAGCCGAAATCAGTTTCATCAAAGCCGAGGCTTACGAGCGGGGGCTAGGCGTGGCCGCCAATACATTTACCGCCGAAGGCGAATACACGGAAGGCGTTGTGTCGTCGCTCAGTTTTTGGCAAAACGTGGCCGTCAATTCGGCAATTTGGGAAAACAAGCCACCGATACTTTCCGAAGGTGAAATCAATGCAATCGCCAACAGCAACCCGCACATCAGTATTTTCTTCAACAGCGGCAACAAGCTGGAACTGATTTACAAGCAACAATGGCTCGATGCTTTCCGCCAGCCGTGGGAGGCATTTGCGCTTTGGCGGCGCACCGGGGCCACACCACGGGAGGGCGATGCACCAGAATTTTACCGCTTCCCTTATCCGCCTACCGAGGGCGCAAACAACCCGGAAAACTATGCTGGACAGGTAGCGAAGATGGGCGAAGATTCGAGGGCGGTGAAGGTGTGGTGGATGAAATGAATTTTTGAACTATGAACTGTGAATGGTGAACTGTGAATTGAACGAACTGCTATGTTTTCAATTCATCGTTCACAATTCACAGTTCACAATTAATATAGCATGAATAAATTTTTACTCAATTTCATGGTGGCAATGCTCTTCACAGCACTGTCAGGGCTGATGGCCCAAAGCAACCAGTACCTACATTTCGACCAAGTGGACGACTACGTGGAGACGCCCAACGGTTCCGGCTACGTGGCCAATTCGCCGGGAATCACGATGGCGGGCTGGTTTTACCACGATGCCCTCGGCTACGGCCAGGGGACGATGAGCATCCGTGGCGGTGGCACCGGCACGGGCGAGATGTATTTGATTCAGCTCAACAACGGCACTATCGAATGCCGCTTAGTAACGAGCACGGGCCTCCACGAGTACGTGGCGCCGAACTTCACAGTCGTGCCGCAGGTTTGGCAGCACTTCGCTTGGGTGTTCGACGGCAGCCAAGTACGGCTTTACGTTGACGGCTTGCTAAAAGGCTCGAAGGTGGCCTCCGGCACTTTCACCGCCACGAACAAGCCTTTCACCATTGGCAAATGTTTGCTCGGCGGTTTCGATTTCGTTTTTGGGGGCCGTGCCGACGAGGTTTCGCTTTGGAACAAGGCGCTTACCGAACAGGAAATCCAAGACTTGATGGACAACGAACTGAACGGCGACGAGACCGGGCTGCAACTTTACTACAAGTTCAACCAAGGCGTGCCGGACGGCGACAATACTTCCATCAGCAAATTGGACAGCGAAACGGGCGATGACAAGGACGGCAACCTGCTGAACTTTGCACTGACGGGCAACACTTCCAATTTTGGCGGGGTGCTCGACGTGAGCTTTCAGGCCATCACCTTCCCGCAGATACCGACCAAACTGGTCAGCGACCAACCGTTTCAATTGGAAGCAACAGCCAGTTCAGGGCTGCCCGTGACCTACGAGCTTGTCTCTGGCCCAGCGACGTTGAACGGCAACACCATCACCCTGACGGGGGTGCCGGGCGATGTGACCGTAAAGGCCAGCCAAGGTGGCGACGGCACCTACGACCCAGCCGTTGACCTGTTCAACAGCTTTGCCGTACTCGACCCGAACACCTACGTGCCGACGATTGATGCCCGCAGCCCGCTCGCTGGCGATGTTTTGTGCCAACCTTGAAACCCATTCAATTGGCGGCCATTTCGACCATCGGTTATGACCCGCTGTTCAGCGTGGACGGGTTGAAGTTTGAAATTGACGGCACCGAAATACCTGCCAAGGACTGGGGCAACGGCCATTATACCGCTTGGTGGACGCCAACGGCCTATGGCAGCAAGCAGGTAAAAATCATTTCCCCCAACAACTACGGCGCAGCCGCCACGGAGACGGTGGACATCAACATTGTCAGCACGGCGCCGAGCCTCAGCGTGTCGGCCTTCGAGGATGTTTGGGCCGACATCAACAACGGCGTGGTGGAAATGGAGGCCGAACTGCCCAGCTACCTCGGTGCTTTCAACAAAATCACGGCCTACCTGAACATTGAATGTCCACCGGGCGGCTGCGATCCTTGGGACCGTATTTCCGGCATCGAAATAAAAGGGCATAACGGCGAGTGGTACGAGCTTTTCCGCTACATCACACCTTACGGCGTGGCCTGCTCGCACAGCATTGACGTGACGGATTTCATGTCGGCGTTGCAGGGCAAAATCAGGTTCCGGGTAAACCTCGGGACGCTCGGCAACGGCTTCCTTTACAGCCTCACGCTGGATTACGACCAAGGCATTCCAGCCAATCCGTACAGCTCCATCACGCCAGTTTGGGAAGAGACCTTTAATTTCGGCAACCCCGCCGATTTGCAGCCAGTACCGGAAGTCGCCATTTCCATCCCCGCCAACACCAAGGCGGCCAAGCTGAAACTGGTGTCAACAGGCCACGGCTGGGGCGACAACAACACGGGCAACGCCGCCGAATTTCACGAGGACACCCACCATATTTGGGTGGATGGTGTTCAGACTTTTGAGCAGCACAACTGGCAAACCTGCAACCCGAACCCCGATGGCTGCTCGCCACAAAACGGCACTTGGTTCCACTCGCGGGCGGGCTGGTGCCCCGGCTCCATCGCCCCTTGGTTCGACTACGACATGGCGGCGTACATCAACCAAAGCGGTGTGGCCCTCGACTATGTTTTCAATGAGGACTATGTTGACCTCTGCAACGCCGACAACCCAGATTGCGTGACCAACGCTACCTGCGATTGCAACGACGGCTTCAACCCGCACCTGATTGTTTCCTGTTATTTTATCACCAACAGCGACACGCCAATCGAAGCTGGCGGGGTGCTTGGCACAAAACCTGCGTTCGAACAGTTGGCGTTCACGGCCTACCCTAACCCGACCACGGGCAAGCTGAACATCCTGCTGGAAAACACGGGCGAGGCAATGGGGATAACGGTTTACAACAGCGTCGGCCAAGTGGTTCGCACGGTGAAGGATGGCAACAGCATTGGCCAAACCACTGTTTCATTGGAGGGCCTGCCCAAGGGGCTTTATACCGTGGAAGTGCGTACGGAAAAGGCGATTGGCAGCAAGAAAATCGTTTTGGAGTAAATTATGGAAATCAACGTCGGCGGGGCTTACCCCGCCGACGTTTTCCAAATCAAACCTATGATGCATAAAATCCACTTTTTCATGCTCACCTTTTGCTTCGCAATTTTTGGAGAAACACTCCTTCTATCACAATCCCTCAACGCCACCAACCTGCCCATCGTTCTGCTGGAGACCAACGGCCAACCCATTGATTTCCAAAAGATTAACGCCTAGCTGAAAATCGTGGTTTTTTCATAGATACATGGGCGCTGCTGACTTTGAAATGTGGAACACTTGCGCCAACTGGTTGATATGACCAAAAGAAAGCGATTTGAGCACTAGCAAGGCTCAAATCGCTTTATTAAACAGCTTCCAAGCAGGCAAGGAGCCTTGGATTAGGGACTACACGCCTTTTCCTCAGCTTGTGGTTCTTCCCCGGTCTTGACTGCCCACTGCCAACTGTCGAACTGCCGAACTGATTCCCTATATTTGCCGAAATTTTTAATCAACCATTGATGGAAAACTTGAAAGCCTTCGCCAAAGAGGTCGGGTTGTTTTTGTCCAGCGGCATCTTTCTGAAAAACTTCGCCATGATTTTGGGCGTGGTAATAGGTTTTGTACTTCTATCCAACTGGTTTCTCGGTTGCTTCACCAACCACGGCGAGTCGGTGCAGGTGGACGATTTCACGGGGATGGACCTCAGCGATGCCAAGCGCCAAGGCAGGGACAAAGACTTTGCTTTTGAAGTACTCGACTCCGTTTGGAAGGAAGGAAAACCGAGCGGCATCATTTTGAACCAAACGCCAAAGCCGCTGGCGAGGGTGAAGGAAGGCCGCAAAATCTATGTCACCGTCACTGGCGAACCAGAATCCTACCGACTGCCTGACATCAAGTTGAGTGCCTACGAGTTTGACCGCTACGCCAAAAGAATCGCCAATTTCGGCGTAAAATCAAGGGTAAAAGAGCGGGTTTACGACCGCAAACAGGCCGAAGGTTCCATCCTTTATTTTTACCACAATGGAAAAAAAATCACGGAAAGGGAAGTGAAATCGGGCTATTACGTCATGCCCGGCGACGTGTTGGAGTTCGTGGTCACAGAGCAACTGAGCAACGAACTCCAAGTGCCAGACCTCGTCTGCATGAACTACTCGGCGGCAGAGTTCCTGGTCAGCTCGTCCAACCTCATCATCGGCACAGTGAACGAAGAGGGCGACATCAGCAGCCAAGCCACCGCTTACGTGTCCCGCCAAGACCCCGCCGCTGGGCAGCCCGTGCAGATGGGCGGCCAAATCACCGTCTGGCTATCGCAAGCACCGCCGCCCGGCTGTGACGAAGGCCAGGATATTCCCGCCGATGATTCAAATGACCAGTAAGGATTTTGCCCCCGGCAACAAAATCGGCGATGTGTCGTTTTCAAAACCTCAAGTCAGTTTTAAAAAAAAAGAGAATAACATCAGACGATGAAATTTTTACACACTGCTTTTCTGCTGCTTTTCGTGGCAACCATGCTCCGTTCCCAATCGCTCGAAGTAGCGCCCGCATCCGGCAACCCCGTTTTGAGAAGTTTTGCTGCGCAAAAAGCCGCCGAATACGACCTACTGGTGGAACAGCTCACCGGCCACAAGCCGCCTGAACAGCCCGCTGGTAACCGGAGCGACGAGTGTCCACCCGACCTGGACGGTTACTTTGTAGCTGCTGGCGATAGTCTTGAAATCACGCTTGACACGCTGGATTTGATGAAAGGACTGGACCCAGCCACACTGACCATTGACAACGCCAACAGCCTGCAATTCGGTGCCGCAACGTTCAACGATACATTTTTACTGCTTACCTACAAAGCCACGCCAGGCTTCAACGGAGCGGGCATTGATACCGTGAAAATCAAGCTCTCGCAACCTGGCTACGACACCATTATCGTATTTGAAATCTTTGTGCGGCGCAAGGCACGGGAGGTGATTACACAGCCACAAACCGTTCAGCCTGAGACAATTACGACTTTTTGCCTCGGCAACGAGCTGGATTTTGCGAAGCCAAAAGCATGTAGCCGTTCCTTCGATTGCCCGGATGACTACGATGGTGCTGGCTTGCCGATTTACCACCTTTCTTCCTACGATTACCCGGACACTTGTCTGGTTTACTACGCCAGTCGCTTCCCCGGCGTGGACACGGTTTGCATCCGAATCTGCGACGAGTGGGGTGTCTGCGACGTGTTCAAAGTGCCGTACATCATCCCCGGTGACACGGTTTCCATTGCTTCGAAGCCTTTTTTCGATGATTTTTCTTCCTATGCTGGGCCATACCCAAGTGCCGAATTTTGGCTGGACAGAAGCGTCTATCTCAACTACACCTTGGCGAAGGATCCGCCATCGGTCGGCCTCGTGACTTTCGATGGGCTGAACCATCGGGGCGATGTTTACAACATCGTCAGTGGGGTGGGGGACAGGCTGACCTCGAAGGCGATTGACCTGAGCAGCTACACTGCCAGCAGCAACGTGTTCCTGCGTTTTTTCTTGTCACCGAAGGGCTACGGCCTGCCACCAGATGTTACTGATAAAATGACGCTGGAGTTCAGAAATGCCGACGGGGTGTGGGTGCTGGCTGGCACTTACCTTGGCACTGGCGAGGTTCCGATTGATTCATTTCCACCGTTCCTTTTTTATGCCATCAAAGTGGACGACCCGCAGTTTTTCCACGAGGCGTTCCAGTTCCGTTTTTCCGCCAACACTTCGCCGGGCGGCTCCGTGGATTTGTGGCATTTGGATTATGTGCAGTTGAGCAAAAATGAAGGCTCGGACGACAATTTCCCGGACATCGCCTTTACCCAACTTCCCACCTCTATTTTGAAAAACTACACCGCCATGCCTTGGGAGCATTTCAAGGGGCATGTTGCTGACGAAACGCAAGACCAGTTGCAATCGCATTTTTTCAACCATTTTGACGATACCAGGGCGCTTTCGGCCTCAAGTGTTTCATACAAGGAGCTTGTAACGGGTTCGGATATTGGCAGTTTCTTCACCGTTGTTGAGAGCGGGACGGACAACAACATGCCACCAAAAGAGCATTCGATTCGCAATCGAACCATTCCCGCTGGAAATTTCACCCAAATAAAAAATGACCTCGACGGCATACCTGTTGGTGGCCTGCGGGTGTTGGAAACTACGTTTGCTTTTGCCGAAACAAGCCAGGGTGTCATCTTTGAAACCAATGATACGGTCAAGTTGAAAAACACCTTTTTCAACTACTTCGCCCACGACGACGGCACCGCAGAGTGGCAGGTGTACATCGCCCATGCGGTGGAGGGCGAGCAGTTTGCATCAAAATTCCACGCCAACGTGGAAGATGACCTTGAGGCTGTTCAAATCATGTTCCCGCAAGTCAACGGTGATGTGCAGGAGCAGCTTTTCAACCTGAAAATCTGGGTTGGCTCCTTGGACACCGACCCTGTGTTTGTTCGTTCCTTGCTCAAACCCTTTTACCCTAGCAACGTGTACGACACCCTGCAAGGCTTCACCACCTACGTGCTCGACGATTTTGAGGGTACGCCAATGCCCGTCACCATTCCGGCAGGAAGCGATTTCTACGTGGGTTTTGAGCAGGCATCGGCGGCAGTGCTGGGCATACCGATTGGCTTCGACCTGCAAAATGCCTGCGACTGCAACTGGTCGAACCTCACTGGCAACGGGTGGTCAAAGTTTTCATCCAACCTTCCCGGCTCGCTCATGATTCGCCCGGTTTTTGGCGCAACCACCAACACCAACAGTGGTGCAGGCGAAGTAGCTAGCGGAGCTTCCGGGGTCAATATTTACCCGAACCCAAGCACTGGCCAGGTCAACTTTTTGCTGGAGGAAAGCAATTACCAAGATTTCCAGGTTGCCATTTTCAACAACCTCGGCCAAGCAGTCAGCCAAGGCAGCTTGGAGCGCAGCCTTGACCTAAGCGCACTGCCCAATGGCGTTTACCACGTCCGGTTGGTGAATGAAAAAACGGGCGAGCTTTTCAGTGAGCGGTTAATTTTGGCAAAAGATTAATTTTGCGGGTAAATGGCGGTGAAGTCTTCAAAATCAAATCGAACCTTCGTTGTCAAATAATTGAAAATCAGGCATCTGCGACAACTTTTGCCTTTTTACTTTTGCCTTTTTACTTATTCTTTCAAAATGGACATTACCATACAAGAACTAAAGCAAAGAATGGATGCCGGAGACTCGGATTTCGTGCTGATTGACGTGCGTGAGCCGTATGAGCATGAAGAATTCAATGTCGGCGGGAAGCTGATTCCAATAGGCGGTTTCATGGCGGCTATCCCCGAACTGACGGCCCACAAAGATGAAGAGGTGGTGATTTATTGCCGCTCTGGAAATCGCAGCGGGATGGCCAAACAACTGCTCGAAGCGTCGGGTTTCACAAATGCGAGGAACTTGACGGGCGGGATGTTGGCTTGGCAAGCAAGCTTTGGGTAGGATTTGGGAAAAACGATACGATTGCTCCGAGCAATCGTATCGTTTTCAAGAAGAGGCTGGGGGGGGGGAAAGGAGGAAAAAGAGGGGAAAAAGTAAGTTAATATTTTGTCCATTTAAAAACCCTTGCCGGCCGGCCCAAAAAACACCGCCCAAAAAAATTTGGCGACCACATTGTTTCAAGGAATATCAGGACTTGGATTTCACATAGCTTTTCACACTGTCGCCACTCAATTTTTTGACCAAACGCTCGGCATCGGCCATGTTGTCAAAGCGGTCAACCAGCACCACCGCATACTTTCCACGGTCAAATAGCTCCACACGGGCATTGTCGTAGCCCATTTTGTTCAACTTTTTCACCTGCGATTCAGCCAAGGCTTTCTTGGAAAAAGAACCAGCCAGTACCATGTACTTGCCTTCGGAATAGGTTGCTTTTTCAGCGGTATCCGAGGCAGTTGTCCCTGTTTTGGGGGTGGATTTCGATCCAGTGGCTTCTTTTGCCGCATCGTCAACGTCATCTTCAGCGGGTGCGTCATTGGCCGAAGTTTCAGCATTATTACCGGGAGCTGTGCTGGTGGAAGGCTTCGTGGTCGAAGCTTGGTCGGTCGTGGCATTGCCTTTTGCAGCGCCAGTTGAGTCAACGTTTTCGTCTATTTCGTAGTCGTAAACATCGCCGTCCTCTATTTCGACGGAGTCTGCGGCTATTTCGGTCTTGTCTTTTGGTTTGTCGCCGTTGAAGACATTGGTCATTTTATAAACCAAAAAAAGGATGGCCATGATGCAGATGCCAACGATGGCGATGGTAACGTAGTCAAGTTTCGACATGGTATCAGAAGTTATGATTTGATAATCAATAAGTTGCGAAGCGTCATTGCATTTGATTTTCAAGAAAATAGACGGCAGCTTCAGGGGTAAAATTAGTTTGAAATGTTGGAAACAGCAAACGCCTACGGCTGCTTACCTTCGCTGCTGCACTTTTTTCTTACAGACAAAGACTTTTTTAAGAAAATGAACCTCAAAATAATATCCGCCGGGGCTGGTTCCGGCAAAACCTACCGCCTCACGCAGGAGCTGGTTGGGCTTTTGGCCTCCGGCAATGTGCGGGCAAGCGGCATCATCGCCACCACGTTTACCAACAAGGCCGCCGCCGAGTTGCAGGAACGGGTACGGGTGCGGCTGCTCGAAGAGGGGCTGACCCAAGCTGCCAACGACCTTTCCAACGCCCTCATCGGCACGGTGCACGGACTTGGCGTGAAGCTGCTCAAGCGCTTTGCCTACGAGGCCGGGGTATCGCCGCAGGTGGACATCATCGCCGACGAGGACCAGCAGATGCTGTTCAACCAGTCGCTTTCGATGGTGCTGACCAATGAGCGGGTAGAGGAAATGGAGCGCCTATCCGATCGGTTGGGCCTTTCAAAATCAGTTTTTGGGAAAACGGACTGGCGCAAATTGCTCAAGGACCTCGCTGAAGTCGTCCGTGCCAACGATTTTAGCGAGGAAGTCTTGGAGGTCAGCAAGCAACGCTCGTTTGAGACGTTTGCCCGGTTTCTGGATCCCGTCATTGACCGGACACCGGAGGCTTGGAACGAACTGATAAACGAGCAAATCGTGGCCACCATTTCGAGGCTCGAAAACAACGGCGACACCACCAAAGTGACCGCCGATGGCACCAAGTCACTCCGTGAAATAAAGGCCGATTTGCGCCTTCGTGGCAGCCTGAACTGGCATCAATGGGCAAAAATTTCGAAGACAAAAGTGGGTGCAAGAAGTCGGGACGACCTCGAAGAACTGGTCGCATTTGCCAACACCCACCTCGGCCATGCAGGCCTTCGTGACGATGTTAAGTCGTTCATTTTCAACATCTTCGAACTGGCGGCGGCGGCCATAGAAGAGTTCGAGCGCTTTAAGAAAAGCCGGGGCCTCATTGACTACAACGACATGGAGAGCTACGTCAAGCGCCTCCTCGACGACCCGACGGTGCAGGAGGTGCTGGCTGAGGAACTCGACCTGCTGTTGGTGGACGAGTTTCAAGACACCAACCCGTTGCAGCTCGAAATTTTCTTGAAACTTTCCCGATTTGCCCGCCATTCCATCTGGGTGGGCGACCCGAAGCAGAGCATCTATGGGTTCCGGGGAGCCGACCCGCTGCTGATGCAGGCCATCATCGAAGGGCAAGGTGGGTTGCAACCAGAGAATATACTGGCCCACTCTTGGCGCTCAAGGGAGGATGTGGTTTTTGCAACCAATGCGATTTTTACCAAAGCATTTTCAAACTTGCCCGCCGAACAAGTGGCCCTGCAACCCAAGCGCCGCAAGCTGGCCACGCCTGACGCTGCCAACAAACAGCATGAGCCGCCCGAAATGGGCAATGCGCTGGTACATTGGTACTTCAACTACGACGGTGAAGGTCGAAAACCGGGCAAAGAATGGCTCCACCATTGCATCGCTGAGGCACTTAGGATAAACCTGGAGCGTGGCATTTCCATTTTGCCGAAAGGCGAAAAGAACTACCGGCTGGCGCAACCCGGCGACGTGGCGATTCTCTGCCGCTCCAACGCCGATTGCCGTGACGTGGCTGGGGCGCTGCACCGGGCAGGGTTGAGGGCTGCCATTTCAAGGGCGGGGTTGATGGCCACTGCCGAGGCAAAGCTGATTTTGGCCTGCCTTAAGTTTATCCTCAACAAATACGATTCGCTCTCCGTGGCGGAGATTTTGCTGCTGGCAGCCCGATTGGAGCTGCACGAAATCGTGGAAGACCGGCTGGCCTACCTTGAAGCCTCCGAGGAGGCCAAGCCAGACTACAAATGGGGTGAGCAGTACGAGTTCGTTCAGCAACTGAATGCGCTAAGGCCCCAGGTGGCCGAGCTTTCCGGCTCCGAAATCTTGTCGCTGCTGTTGGAAGAGCTTGACCTTCAGCGCATCATCGTCACTTGGGGCAATGTGGAGCAGCGCCTCGCCAATGTGGACATGCTCATTCATTTTTCCTTGCAATACGAACAGGCTTGCAACCGCCTGCACAGTGCCGCTTCGTTGGGTGGTTTTTTGTTGTGGGCAAATGATTTGGCACAAAACGAAAATGACCTGCAAGGCTCAGGAGAAAATCCGCTGGCGGTCAATGTTCTGACCTACCACAAAAGCAAGGGGCTTGAATACCCCATCGTGATTTGCCATAGCTTGGAACAGTCGCTGAGGGAGGACGTTTGGGGCATTTCGCTAGTGCCGGATTCAGCCGTGATTGACCTCGACAACCTCTTGGGCAATCGCTGGGTGCGGCTTTGGGTGAACCCCTACGCAGACCAGTTCAAGGGCACAATGCTGGAGGAGCGCATGGCCGATTCTCCAGAAAAAGCTCAAAAACGAGTGGCTGCACTGGCCGAGGACAACCGCTTGATGTACGTTGGGCTGACCCGTGCCAGGGATTATCTCGTTTTCCCAACCCGTGAAAAGCAGCCCATTTGGCTGAACCGTGTTTGCAACAATGGGCAAGAGGAGCAGCCCGCCTTGGATGCCAACTCCAACGAAACATATTGGGACTGGGAGGGCAAAACCCTAATGATTTCAACTGAGGTCAGCCATTTCCCGAATGATTTCCCACATGCTACGCTTCAGGAAGCCACTTGGAACCAGATTTCTGAGCGGAGCGGAAGGAGGGAATTTCCTGTGTTGACGGCCATCTCAGAGGCTGATTCGAACGGCAATCAGTTGACTGTCTTGAGCCAAGTCAATTGTTTTAGCGCTTTTTCACTACCAGAAGTGCCAGAGCGGCAACGGGTTGCGGCGGCGTTCAAGGATTTTTTGGTAGCCACGAGTCAGGGTTCGGCGCAATGGAAGGAAGCCGAAATTTCGGAGCAATTGATTACTCGGTTGGAAGTGCAAGACCTCGTGGAGCCAGCGGATTTTTTGGAAAAATCCAAGGCTTTCAATGTCTGGTTGAAATCTCATTTTCAAATTTTGCAGATTTCGGCTTGTTTCCCCGTGCGCAAATTCTTTGATGGAAAGTTATTTGAAGCCAATATTGACCTGTTGTTGGAAACAGCGGATAGGTTGGTGGTGCTCAAATTGAGCAAGTTTGTGGGCGATGGAAAAAACCGGCAGCGGAGCTTGAAAAATTTGGTGCAGGAAATGAGGTTTGAGAAGCAGATTTTGAAGGAGCAATTTGGAAAGCAGCTCGTGGATTTCTGGGTTGTTTTCGTGCTTTACGGAGAAGCTTATGAGTTGGGTATATGAAAAAGGGGGTAGAGCTGGTCGCTCTGCCCCCTAGTTTTAGTTAGAGATTAAAGGTTATTTGTTTGGATAATGCATTAATTGTTGGGAGTGGAGATTTTTTCAGAAGCAAAAATCACTTTGTATGCTCCCTCAGGTTGTTGATTTTTTTCGGTTGTCTTTTGGCTTGCGAAAACTGCATTTGCTGCTGCACCTTCGGTAACTAAGTTTGTGCCGTAGGTGTAAACCATTGTGCCGTCACTATGTCCGAAATCAAGCACACCGAGGTCGTTGCCTGGGTTTGAGCCGTAGGTATTTGGCGTAGAAAAAGGGTCGTTTTCATTGTTAATCAGGCTGATTCCCATTGTAGTGTCCTCTGGAATGAAAGTGAAAAGCAGGGTCTCTTTGCCAGCAAAATATTTGATACGTGGCTCGTCAGTGACAAATCCGAAGGAAATATAAGCTTTGTCTGGAGCTTCCATCGGGCCGTCAACCCTTGCATTTTCGATCCAAGTTCCGCTGACATTATCGAGGCCAGCATAAGCAAAGCCTACTGGAGCAACAATGGTAACCTGGCCAGAACCGGTGTTGGAACGCTTGGTAGGAGCGATGGATTCGCCCGGCACCACGAACACTCCCCAAGTAATTTGGTCGTCCATCAGCTTCAACTTGAAGTTCAAGTCAGCGATAGCGTTTTCCATTTGAGCTGAAACCTGGAAGCTCAGAAGAAGGGCGAAGCTGGCGATGATGGTGCGGAAAGTGTTCATTGTTTTTGTATTTTACTTGTGAATGAAACCGTTGTTCTGTTTGATGCTACAAATATGGCGGCGATGGGAAAGGATTTTTTGAAGATTTTCGTAAAACTGTGACACTTCTTCAGTGCTCGTATTTTTCAAAAATACCGTTCTGTATGCTTTTTTGATAAGAAAGCCTGATTTATGAAGCTAAGATTCGTCCTATCGTTGTGACAATGTATCGGATATATTATTTCTAATTTTCTTGAAGCTTAGTTCTTTCTATCTTCATTCGTACCTCTGGAAGCCTTTCTATATTTGCGATAAGTTTCGGGGCGGGAGGGGTGGAAGGCTGGGATTTCAGCACCAACAACTTCGAGACTGAGTTTTACACTAAACAGCTTCTAAATCTTTAGAAAAAATGATTCAAAGAATTCAATCCATTTTCTTGCTGCTTGCCGCAGCCTCAGGGTTTGGGGTTTTGGCATTGCCGTTCGCATCTACCGTTGAAACTGTTCAAGGTTCTGCCTTATTCGCGGATAAGGTGTACTCCATTGGCGACAATATTGGGTTGCTGGTGCTTTTTGCCGTGGCGGGGGCCTTGTCAATTGCGTCCATCTTTCTTTACAGCAACCGGCAATTGCAGATGAAAATAGGTAGGATAGCGCTAATTGCCAATATCTTGGGGATTGTACTGGCTATCATTCTTTTCTGGCAAGATTTGTCGAATATTGGCAGCAGTGAAGTAGATGACGGATTTGGCATCTATTTGCCAGCCTTGTTTATCGTTTTCGCTGGGTTGGCGTTGAGGGCCATCAAAAAGGACGAGGCTTTGGTGAGGTCAGCTGACAGGCTCAGGTAACAAACAATAGTTTATAAAACAAGAAAGTCGTTACTAGCAATGCTGGTAACGACCTTCTGATTTTCGCAAAAGGAAAGAATCAATCAGCTTTTTCTTTGACTACACCACGCCTAGCGGCATAGTTTACTTTCAACTGGCCAATCCTTCTAAGCTTAGTTTTAACATCCTGAACGATGCCCATCGTAATATCGCCATCTACCCGCAATGATGAGGTTATCCTATTGCGCAGGGCAGGCTGGACTGTTTGCTTGTGGTTTTCAACAAAAAGCGGAATATCTTCCACTGTTTTGAAGGAATCGTCAAGCTGGATGCGAGGTGCAGTACCATAGATGGACTGAAATCGCTCCATTGGCCGACCAATATAAATGAAATGTACCAATGACTTCTGTTCCAGCTTCTCTAATTCAGTAGCTTGTGGTACTTGTACCTTTACCTTTAGGTCTGTTTCCCTCATTTTGGTGATAACCATGAAGAAAAACAAAAGGATGAACACGATATCAGGAAGGGACGCAGTGGAAATTGCTGGCGTTGTGTCCCCACGTTTTTTCTTAAATTTACCCATAACTATGCAGTTTAAGAAACTTTGAATGTTGTGGTTATAGGAATTATTTGGATTCTTCGCCGTAGGATGTTGCCTCAGCCTCAGAAAGAACAAAAGGAATTTTTGCCTTTATCTTATCTTTCTTTGCTTTCGGCAAATCATCTGAATAATGTTCTCCAAATTGTGTCATGCTTTCCTCTTCCCAAAGTTCGTTGTACGCAGCTTTAAGCTCGTTGTAAACCTCGATGTAGGTGCCATATTTGGTGCCACGGTCATTTTTCAAGGAAATGATTGCTGCATTGGGGAACTCAGCCAAGTCTTCCTTTTTTGAAGGATTCATGATGAACTCTTTGGCTCTTTCCCGCAACTCATCAACGTTCGCTTGTTCGCCCCTAACCAAAAGTTGGTTTTGGGCGTTCACCAATACTGTAAACACATTTCGCTTGTTAATTTGAATGTTCTCCGGCGGTTCTTCAGACCATTCCGGCAAACGCACCGTGATGCCCCGTTCTACATCAATGGTTGTCGTAACAAGAAAGAACACCAATAACAAGAAGGCAATATCTGCCATCGAACTGGCATTGATTTCTGTAGCTGGTCTTTTTTTGCTTCCCATGATGGTTATTGATTTTTGAAGTAGCCCCAGATTTCCATGATGATGGCAAGTGCTACAAGCCCAACAAGCATCAGTAAGGATAATTGAATTCCCCCGCTGATTATACTGAAAATGCTGTCGCTAATTTTGAAAGTTTCCACGGTGGTACCCAGAGAACCACCAACATTGGTATCCGTCATTGCGTAAAATACAATGAAGAGAACCAGTATTATTCCGAATGAAATTAGGCCTTTTTTAGCGGCCCCTGGATTAGTGAAAATCTGAACCAAGCTAAGAAACAGGGTAACTGCAATGGTCAAAACTAATAGCCCTAATGAAATCCAAAGACCCAAGCTGAAAATACTGCCCTCAGCAGCATATGCTTGCTTTTCCGTTGGTACTTCATTGAATGCGGATAACCCCGCAAAGATGGGTATCAGCGCAATTACGAAAAGTACAACTACGACTAGAAATGCCACAGTTGTGCCACTCTTTGAAAGGAATTTATATGCAGACATAATCTTTATTTTATCTTTTGAAAATGTTGTTGGTAAACAGCATGTCAACCAATGTGACGGAAGCTTCTTCCATTTTATTGGTAATGCCGTCAATCTTCGACACAGTGTAGTTATAAAAAATCTGCATGATAATGGCCACGATAAGACCGAAAACCGTTGTCAACAAAGCCACTTTTATACCACCAGCAACGATGGTGGGAGATATGTCACCAACCTGTTCAATACGGTCAAAAGCTTCCACCATACCGATTACAGTACCCAAGAAGCCAAGCATTGGTGCCAAGGCTATTACCAACGAAATCCAAATAAGGCCTTTTTCGAGCAAGCCCATTTGCACACTGCCGTAGGAAACAATGGCTTTTTCAACGGCGTCAGGGCCATGTGGCGCATTTCGAAGGCCTTCGAAAAGAACGCTGGCGGTAGGGCCTTGGGTAGAACGGCAAACCTCCATTGCTCCCTTAACATCGCCATTTTTCAGGTTGTTATCAATTTTGGTAAGCAGTTTCTCGGTGTTGACGGATGCAAGGTTGAGCGTGATAACCCGCTCGATGCAAGGACCCACGCCCAAAATCAAGCAGAAAAGGATGGGAAGCATAAAGCCCCAGCCACCTTGAATGAACTTCTCCTTGAGCAATTGAACACCGGAAGCAGCCTCAACTTAGCGGAGCAACTTCCTCAGCAGGTGCAGTTGTGGTTTCCTGAACTGCATTCGTATCCGTAGTGGATTGGGCGGTAGTGTCTTGGGCGCTAACGATGTTAGTAGTGAAGGTCACCAAGCCGAAGACGAGCAAAAGAGCTAATAATTTGCGCATAGTCGTAAGATTTTACGTTTAAAATGAGTTAATCGTTAACTGAAAATTAATTGTGGGAATGTTCCCGATTTAATTGACTTTGAACTCCGTTGTTTGTTCCCTCCAGAATTAAAATCAGCGGAGAGATAGGGATTCGAACCCTAGATACCCTTTTGAGGTATACACACTTTCCAGGCGTGCGCCTTCGACCACTCGGCCATCTCTCCGTGTGTTTTCTTTAACAGGAAAAAGCCCTGCTGTTTTCTTGACGCCGCAAAAATTGTAAAAAGAAATAACAATTCAAAAATTTTTAAAAGCGACAGTTCTTAAAATAATAATTTGGGACTGGAAAAGGCCAAGCAAGTTTTACTCGATAGTAGAAAAGATGGGGCAAGTTTAAGAAAGAGTTGTGTAAGGCCATGTTATTTTTCCAAAAATATTTTTCGCATTGTTTGTTGTCACCTTCGCAACCGTTTGTAAATCAACATTTTTTATCGCTGCCACCCTTTCTGCAACCAGCCTGATATAAGCGCTTTCATTGCGTTTGCCACGGTAGGGTATAGGGGCGAGGTAGGGTGAATCGGTCTCCAGTACCAGCCATTCCAGCGGCAATTCGCTTACAACTTTGTCGAGTCCGGCGTTCTTGAAGGTCACCACGCCGCCAATGCCAAGATAAAAACCCAGGGCAAAAGCTTTTTCAGCCTGTTCGGTGGAACCTGTGAAACAGTGCAAAATACCTCTGAGGCGTTCGTCCTTTTCGTCCTCTAGGATATCTAAAATCAGCTCGGTGGATTCCCTGGAATGGATAACAATGGGGAGGTCGTACTTTTTTGCCCAAGCTATCTGGGTCCTGAAAGCTTCGATTTGGAGGTCAAGCGTCGTTTTGTCCCAGAAAAGGTCAATGCCGATTTCGCCGATGGCGCAGAATGGCCTTTTTTCCAGCCAACCCTCTACTATTTCCAGCTCTTGATGGAAATCATCTTTCACGGAGCATGGGTGAAGCCCCATCATGGCATGTACTTGATGGGGATAGGCCGCTTCCAGTGCCAGCATTTCCTGGATTACCCTGCTATCAATTGCTGGAAGAAAAAACTTCTCGACCCCGGCTTCCAATGCCCGTTCAATCATTTCTGCCCGGTCGCCATCAAATTCCTTAAGGTAGAGGTGAGTATGGGTGTCAGTGAGCGTAATTTTCGAAGATGCTTCCATTTTTCTGGATAAATTATTGACAACGAGCAATTTTTGATTGCTCCATTTTTGATATTATTGCAAGAAAATTCAAAAACCGAAATTTGGAGAGGATAGTTTTTACAAACAAAACATAACCAAAGCGTAAAAATAACTCCAAAGACAATATATTTGCGACTTGTATTCCCTCCTGCACACGTTTTGACGCAACTCGTCAGTCTTGCTCATCCAATTTCGGCCTTTTGATTAGGCACTAAAGAACACCTTCATTCAATAAAAATGGTTAGCCCATGTCAGGTGCTTCAGGGTCAGAAACCCAGAAGTTTCTGAGGAATCTTTTGTTCGACAATTGTCTGTCCAATGGCGTTTTAGAAAACGCTGGTCTTGAGAAAACTCACCACAACTAATTTTAGGCATTGCACAATGGCTTGGAAAACAGCTATTTACAAAAAAATTAACCGGAGGCATCACGATAATCCCAACATCAGCATCACGCATAAGCAGTCATGTAAACAACCTCCAATTATGGAAAAAAGAAATGAACACTTTGAGCAAACACTGAAAGAACACATGAAACCTATAAAATCCTTTCCTCATTTTGCAACTATTCTGGTAGCAGCTTTTTGTCTTTTTGGGCAAACGGCAACTGCTGATTCGTTCCGTGACGGCATCCACCCAAACTGGCTGAACCCTTGGTCGGTTAGTGCAGGCCCCGACGTTTCCATCTGTTTTGGCAATGCAACCCAGTTGCAGGCCACTGGGGCAAACAGCTACATTTGGGCACCGGCAACGGGACTGAGTTGCACCAACTGCCCCAACCCAATTGCCTCCCCGAACGTTACCACCACCTATTTTGTGACTGGTGATGATGGAACGATGGACGAAGTAGTGGTGAAAGTGCTAAGCCCACCCGTCATCCTGGATGTGGACGTAAACCAGCCCACGGACTGCAACCTGCACAACGGCTCCATCTCCATCACGACCCTGGGCCTCGACCCTTACGAATACAGCATTGACAGTGGAATGGTGTGGCAGAACAACGGCGTATTCACGGCATTGGGGCCAGGCAACTACTCAGTGCAGGTACGCGGTTCCAATGGTATCTGTGTTGTAAATGGCGGCAATTTTACCCTCAACTATCCTACGGCTCCCCAAATCCTCAACATTCTCGCCAACGACCCCACCTTCTGCGATGTGTCAAACGGCTCCATCGTGGTTTCGGCAAATGGTGGAATCAGTCCCTTGCAGTACAGCATTGACGCTGGGCAAACTTGGCAGGTGCTCAACACCTTCCAACTCCTTGGCTCTGGCAACTACCAAATCAGGGTTCGCAATGCCAACGGTAGCTGCGCAATCAGCGGTGGTTCGGTCACGCTCACTGGCTCACCTGATGAAGCCATTATTGACAATGTTTTTGTTGCCAGCCCAACCAATTGCGACGAGATGAATGGCCTGATTACCGTCGTAGTTCCCAACAACGGTGGCCAATTTGAATTCAGCATAAACGGCGGCATTGACTACCAGCCCAGCAACAACTTCACGGGCCTCGACGAGGGCATTTACCACGTCATCGTTCGTCGCACCGACGGAACCTGTACCAAAAGTGGTGGTTACGTCACACTCACCAGCCCCAACCGCCCCATCATCTACGGCGTCTCGACCGTGAATCCGCAGGGCTGTGGCAGCCAATCGGGCAACATCACCATCCTCGCCTTTGGGCCAAGCACACTACAGTACAGCATTGATGGTGGCACGACCTGGTATAGCTCGAACACCTTTACCAACCTGCCTGTGAGCACCTACTCGATTGCTGTGCAAAATAGCGATGGTTCCTGCTTCACGGCAGATGGCACGGTCACGCTGACCGAGCCGGGGCCACCGGTAATCAGTGCCGTGAACGCTGCTAACCCAACTGCCTGTGGATTGACGAACGGCGCCATCAGCATCTCGGCCACTGGGGTGGGGCTGCTGGAGTACAGCATCAACAACGGCGCATCGTGGCAATTGGCATCTACATTTAACAACCTTGCCGAAGGCAGCTACCAAGTATGGGTGCAGTTTGTCGGTGGTGGCTGCCCGGTCAGCTACACTTCCAACCCGGTCGTGTTGGATGCGCCAGGGGCCGTTCCAGTCATCAGTGCCATCAACCAAACGCAGCCGTCCAGTTGCGGTGTGACGGATGGCTCCATCTCCATCGCCGCCAGCGGCAGTGGGCCACTTTCATACAGCATAAACGGCGGCGCAAGTTTCCAATCCTTCAACGTTTTCAACAACCTGTCTGCTGGCGACTACCAAATAGTGGTGGCGCTCACTGGCAGCAACTGCTCCACTACGGGGTCGGCAAACCTGTTTTACAGTGGCTGCACCGACACGGTGCAAGTGACCATCCCCGGCAACGCCAACACCGACTACTGCATTGACCCAGCGGTGTTCAACAACCTCGGAACCATCACCGGGGCAGGTATTTGCGATCCCGGCAGCGTTCTCACCGTAGCCGCCATTTCCATCAACCAAAACTGCCTGACGCTTTCGCCAGCACCTGGCTTCACGGGCGTTTCCACAGATTTGATTTGCACGGTTCATTGCTTCAACAACAGCAACATCTGCGACACGACCTTCTTGCAAGTGACCGTGCAGGGCGTGGTGAACTGCGACGATGTTTTTGCCACGGACACCGTGACCCTCGACTATGTGGGCGACCCCACCAACTATTGCGTTCCCGTGCCGCTGACCGACCTGCTCGGCTTCGACCTGTACCTCAACGTTACGCCGCTCATCAGTCCGTTTGCTTGCGACTACGAGCCGACCATTGCCTACTCCTACACCTTTTTGCCAGGGGCCGGGTTCAGTGGCCCTTATTCGCTGGATGCTTGGACGGTGAACAACATTACCTACTCCGGTTTTTTCAACGATGCAAACGGCCTGCTGGCGTTGATGCTGGCTTTTGACCCAACGGGGAACTGGCAAATAAACCTTGCCTCCGGCTTGATTTTCGGCGGAGACCCGAATGCTACCTATGACGATATGGAGGTGACGCACATCCCAAGCGGCACAGAGTCCATCCTGAACACGAACACCACCTTCTTGCCGACCGGCTTCACGGTGGGTTTGAGCGACCCCGGCGTTTCGGTTTTGATTGTCCAAAACCCGGCGAACGGGTGCGCCGATACGCTGTACATCAACGCCGTGCTCAACCCGACGACAACCGACACCGTCTTTTTGACGACGACCGTGAACACCCCGACCATCGCCACCTGCCTCGATGGCAGCGAGCTGCCCGGTGGCGTTATCGTCAACGTTGGCTACTGCAACGTGCCAAGCAATGGTGCTGCTCCGCTCACGTCGCCGACCTGCGTTTACTACATCCCAAACCTAAATTTTGCGGGGCAGGACGAGTTTTGCATGGTGTATTGCGACGGCGGCTTCCCACAGGTTTGCGACACGACTTTTTTTATCGTCAACGTCCTACCGGAAAATGACACGGTGTACCTGACCATCCCAGCGGGCGAGACTTCCGTGGACACCTGTCTCGGCAACTTCGTCATCGAGCTACCGGGCGGCATCACCTCGGCTGATTTTTGTGGCATAAATTCGACGGAAATCAGCGGGACGGTGAATGGCAACTGCTTGGTTTTCAACGCAAACGGAACATTTTATGGCACGACGACCGTCTGCGCAAGCTTTTGCAGTGGCGGCTTTTGCGACGAAAATACCATCATCGTGACCATCGTGCCGCCCGTGGTTTGTGATGAAATATTTGACCAAGACTCCTTGAGTTTCAACACGCCTACGGCGAACAATTCACTTTGCATCCCCATCCCCACCAATGAAATCTTCAACTACGATGTGACGCTGGATGGCGTGGCCTACCCGCAATCGTTCACCCCGTGCGGGTTTGACAACCTGGTGGTTTACAGCTACGCAAATTTGCCCGCAGGGCCTTACACCGTCAACTCGTGGACGGCAAACGGTACGCTCCACAGCGGCACTGTCTCCAACATTGCCGACCTGGTGGCCACGATGAACACTTGGGACCCCACTGGGGATTGGGTCGTCAACGCTGCAACGCAGACGATTCAAGGCGGACAAGGCGGCACTTACAGCAACCTCGTCATCACGCCAGCGGGTGGCGCTCCGCAAACATTGACGGTGAACCTGGTGCAGTTCTCGTTTGGCTCAGGGATGGGCATTGACGGTTACGGAAGCCACGAGGTCATCGTGACGGCAGCGAACGGCTGTGCAGACACGGTGCAAGTGACGTTCGTGGGGCATGTTTTTTCGACCGACACACTGGTGTTCAACACCACGCCAAACACGACCGTCAACCAGATTTGCGGCGACACCTCTGAGCTGCTCGGCAACCTGTTCAGTGTGAGCTTCTGCGGGCTACCAGATAACGGCGGCTTCGTGCCGACCAGCGCCACCTGCTTTAGTTACACCCCGAACCTCGACTTCATTGGCTCGGACACGGTTTGCGTGGTCTTTTGCGACGACAATCTCGTGCCCGTCTGCGACACTTTTGTCTTTGTGATAAATGTGACGGAGCCTTGCCCTGAAATTTTTAACCCGAACGAAATTTTGTTTCGTTGCAAAATGGGGCAGGGGAGGCTTGCCTGCCCATTGCGCCAGCGCAAATAATTGACTACCAGATAACGCTGGACGGCCTGCCCTACGGCGGAACACTGACACCCTGCGACGTGGACCAGGTGTTCATCTACAACTTCGCACAGGTGTTTAGCCAGGGCGCCAACGGGCCATATTCGGTAAGCTGGCAAGCAAATGGTCAAAATTTTGCAAGTGTGGTACAAAATATGCAGGAGTTGGTTGCCCAGATGAACGTTTGGGACTTCGCCGGAAACTGGAACATTGAACAGCCCACCTTTTCCATCATCAGCACCAACGACAACGGAGTGTACGGAAACCTCATCATCACGCACATCGTCACGGGCATTTTGAGCACCATTGCGCCTGACTTCAACGGCATCCCGTTCGGTACGGCGGTGCAAATCAACGGTGCTGGCCAGCACGAACTCGTGGTCGAGAGCCAAGTGGACGGCTGCTCCGACACGCTGACCATCAATGCGCTGAACGGCGTGAGCCAGCTCGATATTTTCACTTACGAAGAGTTGCCGAGCAACGTAGAATGCATTGATATCACTGGCTTGCCGGGTACTTTTCAGACGCTGGCGATTTGCCAGCAGCCCCAAAACGGTACGATTGCCATCGTTGGCAATTGTTTCACTTACACCCCAGCGCCTGGTTTTGTTGGCACAAATACCGGATGCGTCGTCGCCTGCGACAACCTCGGCAACTGCGATACGACTTTACTCAACATCACGGTTGGCGCACTTTGCAGCCTGTTCGACGTGTTTCCGGCCACCACGCAGCAAGTTCAGGTACTCGATTGTGCGGACATTGCGGCGTACTGTACGCCCATTTTGTTCGATTCCATCGGCAATTACGGGGTGCTGGACAACGGCTTCCCCTACACGGGCGGCTTTGTGCTGTGCAACGGGCAGTTTGCCCAAATTGCGCTGGACACTGGCTTCCATCAGATGGTGTTCGTGCAGATGAGCACCGGCTGCCAGGACACGCTGCTTGCAAATGTCACCTGCACTTCGGACGATGGCTGCGGTATCATGGCGCTCTCCCCACTGACCCTCAGCGTGGACGATTGCAACGAAGCGACCCAGTTTTGTGTGTCCGTGCTTGCCACGGATTTGCCCAATTTTCTCATCACGGACAATGGGGCCGCCTTCGGCGGAACGGTTGGCCTGTGCGACCTGAACGGCACCACCATCGGCCTGACGATTGACACCGGGCTGCACGTACTGATACTCGAAGACACGGTGAAAGGCTGTGCGGACACCTTCGAGGTGAACGTACTTTGCAGCATCATTGACGACGTAACGATTGACACCACGGTTGAGCAGGGCGGATCGCTGGTGCTTTGCCTCGAAGATTTTGGCTACCTCGCAGCCACGATTGACAGCGTGGCGTCGGTATGCCAGGGCAATGGCAACACCAGTATCAGCGTGGACACCACGACTTGGTGCATCACGATATTGGGCGAGCTGGTTGGCCTCGACACAGCTTGTTTTGAGGTTTTTATCGGCGACACCTCCGCTATTTTTACGGCAAATATTGAGGTGACGACACCCTGCCCAATCTTCATTCCCGGTGGGATATTGGCCACCGGCGTTCCCTGCTCCGTGGACACCGGCCTGATTTGCTTGCCGATAACTTTCCTTGAACTGACGAACAAAACCCTCCAACTAGATGGGCTGCCGTACACCGGGCCACTGCTGCCCTGCGGCATTGACAGCACATTTATCCTAAATTACAATGCCTTGCCGAGCCAAGGCCTGATTGGGCCGTACACCATCCAATCTTGGAGCGTAAATGGCACTCCGTTCACGGGCGTTTTCAACACGGTTCAGGAACTGGCGGACTTGATGAACGGCTGGGACCCGACAGGGAACTGGTTGGTTATTTTTGACCCAGTGAACGGTGTGAACGTGATTCAGGGCGGCGACCCGATGAATGTTTACAGCGGCATGTCCGTAAAACAGGATATTTCTGGGGTGGAAGTGGTGCTCGGCATCAACACCATCACTGTACCGACCGGCGTGGCAATCCAAGTGCCGCTTGGCGGCTACTTCTTGACCATCACGGACACGGTGACACTTTGCAGTGAAACGGCCGTCGTGGAGTTGGTCTGCATCAGCTCGGATGTGGTGGAGGATACCATTTTATTAGGCACACAGGATACTTTCTGCCTCGACCTTTCGGACTTGGTGGGCAATGTGGTGAGCGCCACGAACATTTGCCCCGGCTCGAACGGTCAGACGGTAGCCTTCACGATTGACAGCAGCTTCTGCGTCATTTATGAAGGCAATGAACCCGGCCTTGACTCAGCCTGCGTGGTGGTCTGCGACGATGCCGGGCTTTGCGATACCACCTATTTTTACATCACCGTGCAGTTCACGAACGATTCATTGCCGATAGCGGTGGACGACCTCGACGGCCTCACCGAGGAGGGCGACCCGACCATCATCCAGGTGTTGGACAACGACACGGTTCAGTTCCTGTTGAGCGTAACCATCGTTGACCAACCTTCGCACGGTGAGGCACAGGCATTGCCGAACGGTACCATCAACTACGTGCCAGACCCAGGCTACTGCGACGCAAATGTGCCGGACAGTTTTACCTATGCCATTTGCAACCCGGTTGGCTGCGACACGGCTACTGTTTTTGTAACGGTCTTGTGCGCTGAATTGGAGATTTTCGAGGGGTTTTCACCTAACGGGGATGACATGAACGAGACTTTCAGAATCAATGGCCTGCAAAACTGGCCGAACAACCACCTACAAATCTTCAACCGCTGGGGCACGCTGGTGTACGATGCCACGGACTACCAAAGCGATTGGGACGGCACTTGGAAGGACAAAAAACTGCCAGATAGCACCTACTTCTACATCCTGGAGCTTGGCGACGGCGGTGGCACCAAGCGGGGGTACGTGGTGATACTGAGGTAGTTACAAAGAAGACAATCACGATAAGTGGATTAAAGGCCGGGCAGCCCATGGGCAGCCCGGCCTATTTTTGTTTTTAACACAAACAGTTTATTGACGTTGCCGCAGGCGTAGGTTGCAAAGGCAGTGATTGGAATGATTTTGGTAAAGTGAGCCAATAGCGCAATGAAATTGTTTTTTACTGGAAAAATTAGAAACAATGCTACACTTGGTTGTTTGTGCAAAAATTTCTTGCAACCAACAGCAATTTTCCTCATAATTCTCCCCCTCTTGCTATTCCGCCCTCGTCTCTGCAATCCGATAGTTGCAGAATGATTTTTTTTGATAGAACCCACGCCAACTAGCACTCAAACTGAACAAACACACACCAATGCGAATACTACAACACAGAACCTTCCTTGCTACTATTGCCCTTGGTCTTTTTCTTTTTGTGGCAAATGCATCGGCATTATCTTTTGCCGAGAAATCCATTATTCGACTTAAAGCAAGTGTGAACCTGAAGCTGAATTTGCTTGGCATTGAGCGTGGATTATTGGTTCTGCCTCCTTCTCCGCCCACCACGGTCTCTGTTCGGGTCAATGTTGGGAGCGATGATGCGGAGCAGAATCTGTCTACAGGAGCAGTAACTGTGAACAGCAACGACCTGGAACTGGTAGTGGACGTTTCGGCCAGCCAATTAATTGGGATGCGCTTCAATGGAATGGCAATACCGGCTGGAGCTATCATCACCAATGCATACATAGAGTTTGAAACAGATGCGGTGTGGAGCAACGCCTGTAACCTCACCATCCAGCGTCAGGCTGCGGACAACCCTACGACATTTACCACGGCAGCAAACAATTTGTCCACTCGGACTAAAACCACTGCCTCAGTGGCCTGGTCGCCTGCCGCTTGGAACACCATTGACGAGAAGCAGCAGACGCCTGATTTGAAGGCTATCCTCCAAGAAATCGTAAACAGGCCAGGCTGGGCGAGTGGCAACAGCATTGCCATGTTGATACAAGGAACCGGCACAAGGGAAGCGGAATCTTATGAAGGGGAAGCCACGGCTGCCCCGTTGTTGGTAATCCAATATGCATTGGTAGAAAGTTGCGGAAATGGTATTGATGACGATGCCGATGGTTTGATAGACGGTGCTGACCCCGATTGTGGATCATACTGCCCCACTGGGGGGCTATCACTTGAACGCTGGACAGGGATTGGAAGTGGCAATGCTGTCTCAGACCTGACTTCCAATTCCAATTACCCAAATTATCCATCAGAAACTGGAGTGCTGACAAGTTTTGACGGGCCAGACAATTATGCCGACAATTATGGAACAAGGGTGAGGGGTTTTATTAGACCCTCACAAACAGGTATCTATACATTCAATCTCACTTCTGATGACGGCAGTGAATTGTATCTTAGCACTGATGCCAGTTCAGTCAATAAAGTTTTGATTTCCTCAGTTTCCGGTTATACAGGAACAACAGAATATTCAAAATACGCTTCGCAGACTTCTTCCAATATCGCATTGGTTGCTGGGCAAAACTACTATGTGGAATTGTTGCAAAAAGAAGGAGGTGGAGCTGACCATTTCCAAGTTTATTGGAAGACACCTTCCAATGCTTCCTGGACGATAATTCCAGGAGGAAATTTGTGCCCCATAACATGTTCAGAAAATTGCGGGAATGGGACAGACGATGACGGTGACGGTCTAATAGATGCAGCAGATAGGGACTGCAGCACTTTTTGTGCAACTGGGAACTTGTCATTGGAACGATGGCTAGGAATTGCAGGGACTAACGTTTCGAACTTGACCAGTAATGCGAACTACCCAAACTCCCCCTACGGAAACAAGCACCCTGACCAGTTTTGATGGCCCTGATAATTATGGCGACAACTACGGAACAAGGGTTCGGGGGTTTCTTAGTCCTACCCTGACGGGGAATTATTCCTTTAACCTTACAGGTGACGATGGATGTGAATTTTATCTTGGTACAAGTGCGGACCCAATTTCCAAAATGCAGATAGCTTCTGTGCCGGGATGGACCAATGTTACCGAATACACAAAATATGCAACTCAAACTTCTTCGGGGATTTACCTGGTAGCTGGACAAAAATACTACCTCGAATTGCTGCAAAAAGAAGAAGGAGGGGGCGACCATTTCCAAGTGTATTGGAAGACGCCATCGAGTTCGACCTGGACGATAATACCAGGAACCAATCTCAGACCATTATTTTGCACAGAAATATGCGACAATGGTTTTGATGATGACGGCGACGGATTGACGGACTGTGCCGATTCTGACTGTACCACGGGCAGTTATGCTACCGCTGTTTACAGTCAAACAGGTGTTGTCAATCCAAACAACGCCCTTGGTGCACCGAACGATGTAGCGGCGCAATTGTACGACACAAACGACCAGATGATACTGGATTTTGGAACCGCCAAACCATCAGGTTCAGTCTTCACCATTCGCTGGAGAAGGGATGCAGCCTCCTCTTCCAATCCAACCGTTTCAGTGGAGCGATCTTCTAATGGAACTACATTCACAGCCGTAACGGGTAGCCCGTTCACCTTTAGTACGACTAGTTTTTTCAATCAAAATGTCATCGTGAGCGCAAGTACCCGCTACTTGCGGTTTATCAATACCAATACCTACAACACGGATTTGGATGCAGTTACAGCCGTTGCCTGCGTCTTGGAAAACTGTACCAATGGTGTGGATGACAACGGGAATGGCTTGGTGGATTGTGCAGATAGCCAATGCCCGCTTCCAACGGCGAGCGTTTCCGGTACAAATACCATTTGTGCTGGCGCAAATACCATATTGACAGCCAGTGGGGGTGGCACCTATTTGTGGAGCACAGGAGCGACTACGGCAGCCATTACTGTCACGCCAGCCTCCACAACAACCTATACTGCAACTGTGACGAGTGCCACCAATGGCTGCACAGCAACTGCCACTCGGACCGTAACGGTGAACAGCAACCCGACAGCGAGCATTTCAGGCACCAATACGATTTGCGTTGGCGGCAGCACGACCCTGACGGCGAGCGGCGGCGACACCTACGCATGGAGCACTGGGGCTACCACGGCTGCCATCAGCGTCACGCCTGCAACCACCACGACTTACACCGTGACCGTGACCAATGCCAGCGGCTGTACGACGACTAGCAACCGGACGGTGACGGTCAATACATTGCCCACAGCCAGCGTTTCGGGAACCAATACGATTTGTGCTGGCGGCAGCACGACCCTGACGGCGAGCGGTGGCGGCACCTACGCATGGAGCACCGGGGCTACAACGGCTGCCATCAGCGTCACGCCTGCAACCACAACGACCTACACGGTGACCGTGACCAATGCCAGTGGCTGCACGGCCACATCAACCCGAACGGTCACGGTAAATTCTTTGCCAGTGGCCAGCGTCAGCGGCACGAACGCCATCTGTACGGGTGGCAGCACGACATTAACTGCCAGCGGCGGCGGCACCTACTCGTGGAACATGGGATCAACGACGGCGGCCATCACGGTCAGCCCCGCATCAACTACGACCTACACCGTCACGGTGACGAATGCCAGCGGCTGCACGGCCACTGCTACCCGAACGGTCACGGTAAATTCTTTGCCAGCGGCCAGCGTCAGCGGCACGAACGCCATCTGTACGGGTGGCAGCACGACATTAACTGCCAGCGGCGGCGGCACCTACTCGTGGAACATGGGCTCAACGACGGCGGCCATCATGGTCAGTCCCGCATCAACTACGACCTACATCGTCACGGTGACGAATGCCAGCGGCTGCACGGCCACTGCTACCCAAACTGTCACGGTAAATTCTTTGCCAACGGCCAGCATCAGCGGTACGAATACCATCTGTTCGGGTAGCAGCACAACCTTAACGGCCAGTGGTGGCGGCACTTACTCATGGAGTACTGGCGCAACAACGGCAGCCGTCACGGTCAGCCCTGCTTCAACAGCTACCTACACCGTGACGGTGACGAATGCCAGCGGCTGCACGGCCACTGCTACCCAAACTGTCACGGTTAACGCTTTGCCTTCGACTGGAATCAGTGGCACCAACATCATCTGTTCGGGCGGTAGCACGACACTGACAGCGGGTGGTGGGGGCACTTATTCTTGGAGCACAGGAGCAACTACGGCGGCCATCACGGTCAGCCCGGCTTCCACCACTACTTATACCGTAACGGTGACGAACATCAATGGCTGTACTGCCGCTTTCAGTCGGACGGTAACAGTTAATTCTTATCCGACGGCCAACATCAGCGGCACAAACACCATCTGCTCAGGTGGCAGCGCCACACTGACAGCGAGCGGTGGAGGCACCTACGCTTGGAGTACTGGCGAAACAACGGCGGCGATCACGGTCAATCCCATTATTACTACGACCTACACGGTGACAGTGACGAACACCGGTGGCTGCACGGCCACTGCTACCCGAACGGTGACATTGACCACTTGCGCTGAAATATGCAACAATGGCATTGATGACGACAACGATGGCCAGGCGGATTGTGATGATTCACAATGTGGGCCGAACGCAAATGCTGGCTCGAATGTCAATATCTGCACTTCATCCAGCACACTCCTCACTGCTGCTGCATTCGGTGGTGTTGAACCTTACACTTTCAGTTGGAGCAATGGCCTTGGTGCTGGCACAAGCCACTTAGTAAACCCGGCCTCGACCACAACGTATTATGTCACCGTAACAAGTGCTTCTGGCTGCACCTCCGTTGATAACGTAGTAGTGACGGTCGTTCCTTGCCCCGAAGACTGCACCGATGGGATTGACAATGATAGTGACGGCTTGATTGATTGTGACGATCCCGATTGTCAGTTGATTGGTCGGCCCCAATTGGCCGATGACATTTTCGAAACTTGCCCCGGAGCCGTTTTCACGGAACAGCCCATTTTTAACGACAATAATTTACAAAACTCGCAGTACAGCATTTATCAGCAACCTGTGAAAGGCAACGTGTCCATCAATCAACAGGGTGTTTTCATTTATACACCTTCAATTTCGACTTGCGGCATTGACAGCTTCATGTACCAGGCTTGCAACGTCGCCTCCGGGTGCTGCGACCAGGCCAAAGTGATACTGATGATAGGCGATAACGAACCGCCTGAATTCAAAAACCTGCCTGCCGACATCTCCATCAGCTGTGACGAGCCGGTTCCTAATGCTCCGTTGGTGTATGCAGTGGATGATTGCCCCGGTATTTTTCTTTCTTTCGAAGAATCCGACACCTGGGAAAACACAGGTAGCTGCCAGAATTACGCCATCATAAGAACCTGGGAGGCGACTGACAATTGCGGCAACATCGCAACAGGTATTCAAACCATCACGGTTGAAGACCTCAGCGGGCCAGAGATTTTTAGGGTTTATACACTGTCAAACGGAAAGAAACTGCTGGCCGGCATCGTTCAAAATACAACGACCGTATGGCAGGATGTAAAATTCCCTATCAATTTCGACGCTCCCCCGCTCGTTTTCTCGCAGGTGGTGTCAACGAATGATGCTGCCCCCATCGTTGTTCGCCAGCGGAATGTCAATCTGGAAGGTTTTGAAATGAAATTACAGGAGGAAGAAGACGCAGATGGCATTCATACTCCAGAAAGCGTAGCCTGGATGGCCGTGGAAGAGGGAGTGGTGGCGGATAACAGCCTCCTCGAAACCATGCTTTCAACTGGTGTATCGAACAGCTACAAGACTTTGAGCTTCGTGCAAAGTTTTGCACAAGCGCCAGTGTTCCTTGCCTGTGCGCAAACCACCCATGAAGACGACCCATTCGGCATCCGCCACAACAACCCCACGAACAGTTCGATTCAAGTGAAGTTGGAAGAAGAGCAATCCGCCAACGGCGAAACCACGCACACCGGCGAAGATGTGGCCTGGCTGGCTGTCAATGCCGGTGACATCGTGAACGAGAACGATGACTTTATTGCCGTTGCTGGCAAGATTTCACTTAGCGGAAACTGGCAAACCATCAACTTGGGCAGGTCTTTAACCAAGCCTGTGGTGCTGTTTGGCGGACAGCCAACGGGCAACGACCCCGCCACCATCCGAGTCAGGAATGTGACCGGCAGCAGTTTTGAGGTGAGGATTGAGGAATGGGACTACCTGAACGGCAATTTTCCAAACAGAACCGTCTCCTACCTCGTGGTGGAAGGAAGCGTGCCTGCCCGTGTGGAAAATCACTGTGCCATTAACCCCGTTGAGCTCCTCCCTGATTTGGACGTGTTTGCGGTCGATAACTGTGATGACTATTTGGCATTTGATTATTCTAAAGAAAGCCAGATAAGCTCCCAGGGTGAGTTGACAACCTACACTTGGTCGGCCTTGGACGATTGTGGCAATGAAACTAAAATAACAAGTATAGATACCTGCCTGCTGGCTGCCGTAACATTGAAGACCGGCGTGTACGGTGCCTTCATCGGCAACAACACTAACCCGCTAATGCGGGACAATCTGCGTACAAAGGGCCTCCTTCCGCTCACTGAACCCTACAGCAACCTGTCTGGCTTCTATCACAAGGGAGCGGGTGGTGGAGAGGAGACCACGCCCGAAATGCTGGCCGTGACTGGAGGTAATGCCATCGTAGATAGGGTTTTTATCGAAATTCGAGATGCACAAGAGCCGCTCATCGTGGTTGCCACGAGTTCTGCTTTGCTTCAGCGGGACGGCGACATTGTAACAGCCGAAGGCGACCCCGTCATCTTTTTCCAGGGTGTGCAGGAAGGGGCATATTATGTCTCCATTCGCCATCGCAACCACCTGGGTTTGATGTTCGGTAACGCTGAATTCCTCACCCTTACCGACCCTCCACTCCTCGATTTCAAGTTGATAAATGAAATCGTGAACGGTGGTTCCACTGCTGGCAAAATACTGAACAACACTCGCTGCATGTGGTCGGGCGACCTCAACAGTGATAGTCGGGTTATTTACCAAGGGCCTCACAACGACGTGTTTACCCTGTTTTCCGAGGTGATGTCGGATTACAACAACGTGGGCAACCTTGCGAATTTCATTAAACAAGGCTACCTCAATACTGACATAAACATGGATGGGTATGCAATTTATCAAGGGCCAAACAACGACCGTTCGATGTTATTGCTCAATACCGTGCTTTCTCATCCAGCAAATTATTTGTTATTGGCCAATTTCATAGCTATGGAAGCAATACCTTGATTTTATTGGTGAACGCAGGCTTTTACCTGCATCCACCAATAAAATTGGCATGAATTATGCCTCCTTATTGAGTTCTTAATCCTCCTCCATTTTTTTTCTCCCTTTCTATAAGACATTTTTTTTTGAACAAACCACTTTTTCCAGACTGACCCAGTCCGGAAAGCCAGTCTTATTAATTGACAAAGAACAAACGACTGCAAAAATGAGAGCAGAACAAACACAAAGCACTTTTTGCCTTTCCTCGATTTTCCACTTCGAAAGAAAACTGGTTTGTGCTCCAAATCCCCAAGGATACCTGTACAGGTTTTCCTTGAGTTGTTATCGTTGTTTTGAACTGTTGGCTCCTTTGCTCAAAATTCAATCTCCCGTAACCAGGGCTTCGAGATACTAACGGGAATATTCGAAAAACACTAACAAACACTATTGAAATGAATTTTTTACAAACAATCGAGAACGCTTTTGGGCAGATGCCTTGTGTAAAACAGAGGCATTGTAAAAGTATCCCGCTCCTGGACGCCCATGACTCAATCTGGAGTCATTTCGCCTTACCGCTACTGGCGATTGCCTTTCTTTCGGCATTTTTGATGCCTTCCTTCTCTTGGGCTGGGGACGACCACCGTGCATTTCCACCTGTTTTATTTGTCCCGGAAATTTGCAACAACGGTATCGACGACGACGGCGACGGGCTGATTGACCTTGCTGACTCCGATTGTGCTCCCTGCTCCACCACAGTTTTTTTTACCGAAACCTTCGGAACAGGTGGGAGGACCACAACTTCTTACACGAACTTTTGCTATGAAGATGGAAGTGGAAATGACTGCCTTCAGTTCGCTCCTTCCACCGAAATCAATGACGGGGAATATGCCATTGCACAGGCTCCCAACCCTATCGGCGGCCACCCGACCTGGACCTATTCCGGCGACCACACGGGCGATGCTGGAGGCCGGATGATGGTGGTAAATGCCGACCTGACACCCGGTGAATTTTACAGAAGGACCATCACCGGCGTTTATCCCAATGCAGATGTTACCGTTGAGCTTTGGCTGAGGAATACGATCATGCCGGGTTACGATTTGCTGAAGCCCAATGTGACATTCAAGCTGTTGAATAGCTCGAACGCGGTGCTGGGTTCCATCTCCACAGGTGATATTCCTGAAGACAATACCTGGAAAAAATATTCTCTCAGCCTGAATCCCGGCAATTTAACTTCAGTAAAAATTGTCCTGGTCAATAACGGGCCTGGCGGGGAAGGCAATGATTTGACATTGGACGATATAGTTGCCAAGCAAGTCTTGACACCACCAGCACCTACCTTAAGTGCCACTTGTGCCAATCCGACTGCCACGATTTCCGTCACGGCCCCCACCGGTGCTAATCTGCAATACAGTATCAATGGTACAACTTACCAATCAAGCACCTCGTTTGCCGGAGTATCCGCAGGCACTTACAATGTCACTGTCAAAAACGCAACTACCGGATGCTTCTCTCCAGCTACCGCCATCACGGTGTACAATGCACCAACCATCTCTGTTCAACCGGGGGGTGGTACAATTTGCTCAGGTAGCGCCTACAACCTTAGCGTGTTAGCAGCCAACGCTGCAACTTATCAGTGGCAAAGCAGCACGAACAACGTAACTTTCACCAATATTTCTGAGGCAACATCAAGTAACTACAACACTGGCATCCTGACTTCAACGACCTACTATCAGGTGTTGCTCAACAATGGTACATGCAGCCTGACTTCCGGCAAGGCGACAGTGACGGTGCAGGTTTGTCCCGAAATCTGCGACAACGGCCTCGACGATGATAACGACGGCCTGACTGACTGTGCCGACCCCGATTGTACTACTACGGGAGGGTATGCCACGGCGGTGACATCGCAAACCGGCATCACCAACCCAAACAATGCGCTGGGCGCACCAAATAGCACTTTTGCCAAACTGTATGAAACTGGAGACCGACTTGTCCTGGACTTCGGGGTCGCCATTCCTGCTGGCGGCAAGTACATCATTACCTGGCGCAGGAAATCAACCTACACCAACACGGTGGCAGCCAACATGGTAGTCGAAGAATCAGCCAACAACTCCACTTTTACTCAAAACGCCGTCAAACCTTCCACGAGTTCAAAAACCACTTTCGTCACCACCACCATGACCACTGGTGTGCCTACCCGGTACATCCGGTTGAAAACCAATGGTGGCACTGATGACGATTTTGTAATTGATGCAGTGACCCGAATTACTTGTCTGCTTGAAATTTGTAACAACGGCCTCGACGACGATGGCGACGGCCTGGCCGATTGTGCCGATTCCGATTGTGGTGGCGCTCCGTAGCCAATGCGGGCGGCAATGCAACAATTTGTACGGGCGGCAGTTTTACCCTCAATGCCACCGCCTCCGGCGGGAAACAAGTCCGTACACTTTTGCTTGGAACAACAGCTTAGGCAATGGTGCCAGCAAAACTGTCACCCCTGGCACGACCACGACCTACATTGTAACTATCACAACGGCCACCGGATGCACCTCCACCGGGCAAGCAACGGTGACAGTGGTCGCCAACCCTTCCATCACCACGCAACCAGTCAGCAAAAATATTTGTATCGGAACTTCACATACCCTGAGTGTGGCCACCACTGGCGGCACACCAAGCCTGACCTACCAATGGCAATCCAGCCTGACCAATCTGGTATTCACCAATATTTCGGGCGCAACTTCAAGCACGTACACCACACCCGCACTACTTGTCAACACTTACTACCGCGTAGTAGTAAGCGCTTCCAGCAATGGATGCGTCAGTGTCACTTCCAGCACTGCCGCCGTCACTGTGCAAACTTGCATTGAAATCTGCAACAACGGCACCGACGACGACCTCGATGGCCTGGTGGATTGCGCTGATAGCAATTGCGGGGGCATCCCTTTGCTCAACGCAGGCGCTGATGCAACGATATGTTCCGGTTCAAGTACCACTCTTTCCGCTTCGGCCACAGGAGGTACGGCACCACTGGTTTACACTTGGAGCAACAGCCTGGGAACCGGTGCCACCAAAACCGTAAGCCCCACCTCTACCACGACCTACACGGTAACCGTCACTTCTTTGAGCGGTTGTTCAGCAACTGATCAGATGGCCGTGACGGTGAATCCCCGGCCCACTGCCAACGCCGGTGTGGATGTCACGATTTGCAATACCTTCAGCACTAACCTGACGGCCTCCGCTTCAGGTGCGTCTTCGCCTTACACTTACGCCTGGAGCAATGGATTGGGTAGTGGTGCCACCAAAACGGTAAGCCCTTCGTCCACCACCACGTACACCGTCACCGTCACCAGCAACAACGGTTGCAACAACACCGACCAGGTGGTGGTCACCGTGCAGAATTGCGTTGAGAATTGCGGCAATGGCATTGATGACGACGGCGACGGAAAAACGGACTGTGCGGACGCTGACTGCAAGCCCGTACCGGATGCAGGAAGCGACGTTTCCATTTGTCCTGGTACAACTGCTTACTTGAACGTTGGGGTTTCCGGAGGCACTGGCCCCTTCACTTATGCCTGGAGCAATGGCCTAGGCAGTGGGGCAACCAAAACAGTCAGTCCAAGTGCTACCACCACCTACTCCGTCACGGTGACAGGAGCTTCTGGCTGCACTGGGGTTGATCAAGTGAAAGTGACGATTTTAAACTGCACTGAAAACTGCACCAATGGTGTTGACGACGACGGCGATGGGCTGGTAGATTGTGACGACCCGGACTGTGCGGGCGTGACTGCCCCGGTTTTAGTCAACGACGAATACACGACCTGCCCAGGCATGACTTACACCAACCGGGTTTCTTACAACGATGGCAACCTGAACAATCCATTATTTAGTATCACATCCAACCCAGTGCACGGAAGCGTGACGATTGATTGGACCGGCAAATTTGTGTACGTCCCAAATTCGTTTGAATGTACGACGGACGTTTTCGCCTATCAAGTCTGCAACCAAAGTTCAGGCTGCTGCGACCAAGCGACGGTTACAATTATCCTTGGCGACAACACCCCGCCGCTGCTCACGAACGTACCGGCAGACCTCACGTTGAGTTGCGATGATGAAATTCCTTCTCCACCAATCGTGACGAGCTTTGACAATTGTCCGGGCCTGTTCATTGAGTTCGATGAAACCTCCAGCCAGAATTACGTGGGGGCTTGTGGTTCCTACACCATTACGAGGACGTGGACGGCCACAGATTTCTGTGGCAACGTGGCCACTGATAACCAGGTCATCACCATTCTTGACCAGACGAAACCGGAAATCTTTCAGGTGTACACCCTGGAAAACGGGTCGAAACTCGCTGCCGGTGTCGCTCAACGGGTAACGCATGACTGGAAATACATCCGTTTTCCCATTACTTTCAAATCCACGCCGGTCGTGCTGGCACAGGTGGCCACGAACAGCGACGGGGCAGCGATCACTGCCTACCTTCGCAATGTTTCAATGCAGGGCTTTGAAGTCAGGGTAAAAGAAGAAGAACTGGCCGACGGCCAGCATGGCATTGAAAATGTAGCGTGGATTGCCGTTGACCCCGGCACCGGCACCGGCGACCTGAAGTGGGAAGCCTCGACATTTGCCAACGTCAGCCATCAGTTGGATACCATAAATTTTGCACTGGACTACACCGAAGCGCCAATATTTCTGTCGTCTATGATGACAACGAGGCAAACAGACCCGGCCACGCTGCGGCACAATGCGCTGACCGTCCAATCGGTCGAAATATTTGCGCAGGAAGAAGCGTCTGTCGATGTGGAGGTGGACAGGTTGAACGAAACCGTTGGATTCATGGCCATCGAACCGAACATGGAACTGGTGGACGAGCTGGGCGAGGTTTTCGGTGAAACCGGAAAACTGAAACTCACAAACGCCTGGGCGACCGTCAACCTCACCCGAAACTACACAAAACCCGTCGTCATCGTGGGCAGCCTGACCAATCAGGACGGCCAACCTGTGACCGTTCGGGTACGAAATATTGCGAACAATAAATTTCAAGCCCGGCTCCAGGAATGGGACTACCTCGACGGGAACCACGATGCAGAAAATGTATCCTGGATGGTTGTCGAAGGAAGCATCCCTGGCGACGCAGGCTACTACTGCTCAGGGCAGGCCGTGAATTTGAAGCCCAATATCAACATTTTTGTGGTGGACAACTGCGACGACCTCGTGTCGTTCGGCTTCACCGAAAGCAGCAGCCAGGGAATTACCGGCCTGACGACCACCCGAACCTGGACCGGCATTGATGACTGTGGGAACACCACTTTGGTCAGCCGTTACGATACGTGCGTGGTGGCCGCAGTTCAGTTGAAGGCTATGCTCTACGGCGCAATTTTCGGCAACGGTGGCAGCAGCACAATGCGGGACAACCTCCGCGAACAGGATTTCATGCCGCTCGAAGAACCATACTCCGCACTGCCGGGATTCCCCAATATTGACTACGAAATCATTGACCCGAATGAAGATTTGGGCAATGGCAACCCCACGGAGGAGATGGTCACAGTTTGTCACAAATACGGTACATCTGGGGAAGCTACCCTTTCTGTTCCGCTTTCGGAAGTGGCATACTACCTCTCCATTGGCGACTATGTGGGAGATTGCGCAAGCAATAGCACTGGCATGGTTACTATCTGCCACAAGCCTGGTACGTCTGAGCAAATGACACTTAACGTTTCACTATTGGCTTTGCTTTCCCACCTGGCACATGGCGATGTGATAGGTGCTTGTTCTGGTAGCGGCAACGACTTGAGCAATGGGGCAGCCAATGCGCAGTACCAAACCATCGCTGATGGTAACTGGACGGATGCGGCTACCTGGCAGGGTGGGCTTATACCTCCTACCAGCAACATCAATAATAAGACCATCAGCATCAAGCACAATGTGACCGTTCAGAATGATGATATTAAACTGAAAGACAACTCGAAGTTGTATGTGACTGGCGGAAGCCTTACCTTAAATGACAAGGACTTTGAGATTGAAAAAAGCGAGGCTTATTTCGAGCGGTCGGTGTTGGATATGTCTGCTGCCAAGACTGTCAAACTAAAGAAAAATGAGAGTGTGCTCCGTTTCAAGGATTGCACAGTAACAATAGGTCAGAATCTTCTAGTTGATGAAGGGAAACTCAAAATGGAAAACGTAAACCTGACCGTTGGTGATGACTTCAAACTCAAAAAAGGGATAGATTCACTCATCAATGTCTGTGGAACGATTGGAAAAGATTTTGATATTGATAGCGATGCCACGCTGTTTATTCAAAATTCAAGCATCCGGATGCCCCAAGGTAAATTCAGAAACAAAGGTCTAGTGGCTGGCTCCGATATTACCTTTTTGGTGGAGAATAGCGATTTATTGAATGACGGTGGTACCTGGACGGCTTCTGTAGCGCAATACTGTGTCTCGGGTACAGTAACATTGCCTACTGCATTGTTACCAGCAGTTGAAGATTGCAACAATATTTCCAACCTATTCACGCCCTGCGATTGCTACGAAAGTGAGGGTGGTACCAGCAATTCGGGGAGCGGTATCGCCGAAGTCGTCAGCACGGTTAGTAACGTGTTAATGAATCCAGGTAAAAGCCTTGGCGACGGGAAAATCGAGGCAGGAATGCTTGAAATCACCGGCGAAGAAGCAGCCGTGGACTGGATGTTGGTAGAATTGAGGGGTCTCGACAATGCGGGTGAGGTGCTGGGTTATTCAACGGTCATACTTCAGCGGGATGGCGACGTCGTAAACGAAGATGGCGATTCTGTCATCGTTTTCCCTGGCCTCAATGATGGCGATTATTACGTCTCAATCCGGCATCGCAACCACCTCGGCATCATGACCAACGCCCCGGTAAACCTGACCATCAATGACCCGCTTTTGGTTGATTTCAGCGACCCTAACTTCCCTGTAAAAGGTGGCTCACTGGCTGGTAGATCGGTCAACGGCAAAAGAACTATGTGGGGCGGCGACTTCAATGAAGATGGCAAGATTATTTACCAAGGCCCCTACAACGATGTTTTTTATCTGTTTTCACGAGTGCTGGCGGATGAAAACAACATGACAAACCTGGCTAATTTTATCGTTCCCGGTTATGATTCGCACGACTTCAATCTGGACGGGTTGGTGATTTACCAAGGCCCTTATAACGACCGTGGACTTTTGCTGTTCAATTCAATACTGGCACATACAGGAAATGGCTCCTTGCTGGCCAACTATATTGTGCTGGATTTAATACCTTGATATTCAGGACTTTCCAGGCATAAAAAACCTGGAAAGTCCTTCCTCAAGTCTGGACTTGCTCACCAAAATTAATTAGGCACCCTGCGATGCCTGATATTTCTCATTTTACGAACTTCGAAGATTTCATCTGGCGGTTGTCTGGGATTATCTATTGATAATCGTGGCGCTCCGACAGGTGTTTTGATATTTTATTTCCTTCTCATCTGGTACTCACTCATCGGCCATTATTTTCAAACTTTTTAATTACGTTCCGATGAGACAAGTTAAAGCACTGAACTCAAAATTTTGGTTATTCGGCTACACGCTGGTTTTCAGCTTTGGCCTCATAACCCTGGCTATGGCGTCTGCCCCTGCAAGCCATTTGCCCACATCTACCGGGAAGAGTAGTTTCTCTTACCACATGTTTGAAACCTTGAAGGGTGTTATAGACGAATGCCTGAACGGTAATCATCGCTTTTTTCACCAATCAAGCGATTCACTGACGAGGAAAGGCAGGCAGTTTTTTTCGCCCCTGAAAACTGCTCAAACGGCATTGACGATGACGGAGATGGTTTCATTGACGGTGCCGACCCTGACTGCGGCTGCCTGCAAACCATCATGATGGTGGCCAGGGACAATGGACAGATTTTGAGCGTCAACCTCTCTACAGGGGGCACCAGCAGCGTCGCCACTTCTTCGCCTTATGTCACTGGCAATCTGAATGCCCTTGCGGCCAATGCCGATGACAACCTTGTTTATTATTGCAGTGGCAAGAAGGTTTACTATTGGTCGCCTTCATCCGGTACTCACGGGCAGGTTACCGACTTGACGGGGTATATCGGCAGCAATGAATCGTTGAGCAGTGGTGGCGGTGAGTATTTTAACGGTTACATATACCTTGGTACAGAGGCTGGAAATCCAGGCACTTCTCCCAAAATATGGCGTTTGCCACTTGTTGCCGATGGGAAGTCGGCGTCGGGACCTCCCATCAATTTGAACGTACCCATTCCAGCCCAACTTTCTTGGGGCGATATGATAGCTACTGCCGAGGGAGGCCAAACCGTTATTTATGGCATGGCAGCAGCCAGCAAGAGCTTTTTCTTTAAATACAATGTCAATACTGCTCAATATACGCTCATAAGAAATGACTTGCCCACAGAAATGCAAATCGGAGTGGATATAAATGGGGATGCATGGGCCGGGAGTTTGTCCAGTGGCATGGTTCAAAAGATAAACCGGACAACCGGCTATTTCTATGGGAGTATTATTAATTTTGGTGGAAAAATATGGGATTTAACTGGGCCAATTAACTGCCCACAAGCTTTGGAAATTTGTGGAAATGGCTTTGATGACGACAATGATGGATATATTGATAACCAAGACCAGTACTGTCTTTGCCCAACAATTACGCCCATTGACGCTACCGCCCGCACAATATGCGAAGGCGAAACGGTGACGTTCAACGTAAATACCAATGCGCCAAACCCGCCATATTCTTATATCGAGTATTACAGGTTCAATACGGTGCAGACAAATCCATATTTGTCAACCGACTCCAAAACATGGCTTGGTGAATTTGCCAATACCAATGGGAGCGGGGTTGTGTCATCAAATAATTTTCCAAATAGCACTTTAACCAACCAGACCTACTATGTCTATGGTTGTGTAAAACCAGCGCCGCAATTTCCGGCAAGCTGTGCCCCATTGGTCGCATATACGATAGTCGTAAATCCAGCGGCCACGCTCAATGCGGGGTCGGATATTGCCATTTGCTTGGGTACGAGTGCCACCCTCACCGCACTTGCCTCCAATGCACCTGCCCCTTTAACTTATGCTTGGAGCAATGGCCTGGGCTCAGGCGCTTCCAAAACCGTCACACCAATAATAAATACGACCTATATCGTGACGGTAACGGCTGGAAACGGTTGCACCACCACCGATGACGTGGCGGTTAATATAAACCCAACACCAAGCGTAAACGCTGGGGCGGATGTCTCCATTTGCCCCACCGGGAGCGCAACACTTACTGCCGTTGGCAGCAATGGTGTTGGCCCATTCACCTATAATTGGAGCAACGGGTTGGGCAGCGGTGCCGTGAAGACCGTCAGCCCCAATAGCACCACCACGTACACCGTAACCATTACTGGCGGAAATGGCTGCATTTCCACCGACCAAGTGAAGGTCACGGTGGCCAGTTGTGTTGAAAACTGTACCAATGGAATTGACGATGACGGCGATGGCCTTATTGATTGCGCCGACTCATCCTGCGGCATCATCATCGAGTCAGACACTTATTTCAGCATTTGCTCCGGCGACCAAGTGACGTTCACCGTTTACGCGTCGGGCGGCAGCGGGGCGTATACGTATGCTTGGGACAATGGCTTGGGAACGGGTCAGACCAAGACGGTTTCACCGCTGGTCACTACGAATTATACCGTTACTGTTACGCCTACCGTCGGATGTACGGGAACCAAGACAATCCAAGTGGTGGTGGCAAATTGCCCGGAAGATTGCTCAAATGGCCTAGACGACGATTTTGATGGTTTGATTGACTGTGAAGACCCGGATTGCGCTTTGGTTGGTGCTCCCCAATTGGCGAACGATGACTATACGACCTGTCCCGGTACGGTTTACATTGACCGAGTTACCTACAACGACGGCAACCTTCAAGACCCTGCTTTCAGCATTTTTTCATTGCCTACACACGGCAATGTCACCATTGACGGTACCGGGAAGTTTACCTACACCCCTTCTGTTCAGTACTGTGGAATGGATGCCTTCGTTTATCAGGTTTGTAACCAGGCAACGGGCTGCTGCGGCCAAGCTACGGTGACCATTTTCTTCGGTGACGCTCAGGCACCAGTCATGTTGAACCTGCCTGCCGACCTGACCATCAGTTGTGACGACGAGGTGCCATCGCCTTCTCAGGTCTTGGCCTACGATGCCTGTCCGGGTATTTACATGGCATTCGAAGAAACCACCAACCAGTATGTTAATGGGGCCTGCGAGTCATTCATCATCACGAGAACATGGACGGCCACCGACCTTTGTGGCAACTCGACAATTGGCGACCAAATCATCACGGTCGAGGACTTGACAGGCCCAGAAATTCAGCGACTCTACACTCTGTCCAACGGTAAGAAACTGATTTCTGGCAATGCCGCACTGACTTCCGAGCGCTGGAAATACGTGTCGTTTCCGATTACGTTCGGCACCGTTCCCGTGGTTTTCCCGCAACTGACCTCCGAAGTCGAAAACCAAGCTGCCACCGTTCAACTGCGGAATATTACCACCCAAGGATTTGAGCTAAAGCTTATGGAACAAGAAGCTTCCACAGGCGCTCACTTGCCTGAAACAGTTTCATGGCTGGCGATGGAGAAGGGCGCTACCTACAACAGCAGCTTTGGATTGGATGCCAGCTCAATAGCCAATGCATCCAGTTCGCCAACCACGATAAACTTTAACCTGTCATTTTCGACCGTACCTGCCTTGATGGCCAGCCTGCAAACCACGAATGAGGTGGACGCTGCAACGCCCCGTTTCCAAAGCCTGTCCAATGCTGGTGCCCAGGTTTTCATTGACGAGGAATCGTCGAAAGACGGCGAGACCACCCATGCTGCCGAGTCGCTGGCCTACTTGGCCGTGACGGCTGGGGTGGACATCACGGATATGAATGGCGAATTCGTTGGTGAAACTGGCACTTTGAGCCTGACCAATACCTGGGCCTCGTTCCCGTTTCGGCACAAATACACCAAGCCAATTGTAATCATGGGCGGTGTTACGATGAGCGATGGCGACCCCGTGACCATCCGGGCAAAGAACGTGACGCCAACCAGCTTTCAGGCACGCCTGCAAGAATGGACCTACCAAGATGGTACGCATGGCGTGGAGCAGGTCAGCTACCTCATCGTGGAAGGTGGCATACCTGCCGACAAAGGCTACTATTAAAGCGACGAAACTCGTGCCGGGACAGACCATTTTTGCGCACGACAACTGCGACGACCAAGTCAACTTCGGCCAAACGGAGCTGGAGGAAATGCAAGAGACCGGCATGTTGACAACCCGTGCCTGGCTGGCGATGGATGATTGTGGCAAAACCACCATCAACAGCCGCAACGACACTTGCACCATTGCAGCCTTACGGCTGAAAACGATACTCCACGGCCCGTTCTTTGGCAATGGTGGCACCAATTTGATGCGTGATGATTTGCGCACAAAAAACCTATTGCCAACCTTGGAACCCTACACTGGACTTTCCAATTTCCACCACGAAGGCAAGGGTGGGGGAGAGGTCCTGCAACCATCATTACTGGAAGTAGCCGGCCCAAATGCCATCGTGGATTGGATTTTTGTCGAAATCCGAGACTCCGTTGCCAGTGGCACAGTGCTGGCAACCAAGTCGGCGCTGCTGCAACGGGATGGCGATGTAGTGACTGTGGAAGGCTCGGACTTGCTCGTTTTCCCTACACTGCCGGAAGGCAAATACTACGTGTCCGTTCGTCACCGGAACCATCTCGGTATCATGTCGGATGCCACCGTGCTGTTGACCTCCATCGCCCCACCATTGGTTGATTTTACGGACTCCAAATTGGGCGTCAAAGGCTGGAACGAGGCCGGAAAACTGGCCAGTGGAATGCGCACGCATTAGGCGGGCGATTTCAACGGCGACCGAAGTGTCATCTACCAAGGCCCGAACAATGACATTTTTTACCTGTTTTCAAAAGTGGTTAGCGACCCGCTGAACACCACCAACCTGGCAAATTTCATCAGTATCGGCTATGACAGGACCGACATGGACCTGGATGGAAACATCATCTACCAAGGCCCCGGCAATGAGCGGGCGATGCAACTGTACAACACTGTGTTGAGCCATCCGGCCAACACTTCGTTCTTGGCAAACTTCATTGTAAGGGAGCATTTGCCGTAAGTGGTTTGTCCAGTTAATCTTGACAGTTAGCGAAAGGGGTTTGGGGGCTTTGCCCCCAAGGAGCTACACCCCCGTCCCCGCCGCCTCCGGCGGCGGGGACGGGGGTGAAGTGAGTTTTCGGGGCGGCTGCGCCGCCCCAAGCCCCTTAGCTGAACACGTCAGGATTAACTGGACAAAACACTAAGTTCTAATGTTCTTTTTGTGCCAAAAGCGTGGCAGGCGAAAGCTTGTCACGCTTTTTTATGTCCGTGTCATTTTTTGTTTGGAATGGTTTTTGGCGGATTAGGCTACAATCCTTCAGTTCGAATTACTTCCCCCCTTTGCCCTGGTTGCATAAAATAAGCAGCGGGCCGTTTCCAATCAAGCACTATTCGAAGCAAACCTTCTACTAAGTCCACAACAACTCACCCTTAACTGAAAGTAATCCCCCCTACTGGCTTTCAGCCTTCGACGTATTCCATCCATTCGCAAAAAAAATGCTGCACCATGTACAGCCTATCGGGGCTTTGACAAACGTGCAAGCTGGAAGATTAAATCAAGCAGCATGAAAAAGAGGATTACTTTTCACAAAGGGGTTCAGGCTATTGTATTGGTCGCAGTCCAATTGCTGGCCTTGAGTTTTCAGCCCGTTCACACCCACCATTTTGCCGCAAAGGTTTGTCAAATGGTTTCCAATAAGGTCAACCAACCGAGCTGCGACCTTGTGCTTTCCAGTTACGTCACCGATGCAAGCTGCGAACTGGTCGCCGATGGTGCCATTGACCTCGTGGTGAGCGGAAGTGGTGCGCCATTCACCTACGATTGGTCGAACGACGGCGCTGATGTGCCCGACAACGACCCCCAAGACCTGAGCGGCCTCCCGGCAGGCAGCTACACGGTGACGGTGACCGATAATTTTGGTTGTGAAGCGGTGTTGATGGTACTGGTCGAGCAACCCACGGCGATACAAATTGCCGGTAATGTCGGCGACGTAACCACAGTAGGTGGCAACGATGGGTACGTTGACCTCACCGTGAGCGGTGGCACACCCAATTACACGTTTGACTGGGACAATGACGGTGCCGAAACACCCGACGACGATACCGAAGACCTGTTTGACCTGGTGGCGGGAACCTATGTGGTGACGGTGACGGACGCCAATTTGTGTACGGGAACCGAAAGCTTCACGGTGGCCGACCCCCTGATTTTTGACCTTGCGCTTCGTAAAACATTGGCCACCGGCCAATCCTATTCCGTCCTGCCGGGCGATCTCGTGACGTTCACGGTCACGGTGTTCAACCAAGGCCAATTGACCGCCACGAACATGCTCGTGATTGACTACCTGCCCGCCAACATGACTTTCAACGCTGCGCAAAACCCAGGTTGGGTCAACTTCGGGGCAGGGCCAACGCTGTTCATTTCCTCACTAGCACCTGGAGCATCTTATTCCAAAAACCTCAAACTACAGGTAAGCCTCTCTGCCCCCAATGGCATCCTCAACAACTATGCGGAAATCAGTGCAGCCGACGATGCTGACCCCAACACTGCTGACCCTCCTACCGATGTTGATTCGGAACCAAATGCGTTCCAGCTCGACGACCCGGGGGGACTTCCTGGCAGCCCAGCGGACAACATCATCACCGGCGACGGCTCTGGAGCGCCCGGCTCCAATAACCCGTTGACGGACGAGGACGACCATGACGGTGCGGCAGTCCTCGTCAACACGCCGATGCTTGGCCTCGGCAACCTCGTGTTTTTGGACTACGAAAACGACGGCGTTTTCAACAACTTGGATGAGGGTGTCCAAGGCGTGGAAGTTGAACTTTACAGCGTAGGCTTGGACCTAATACAAGGGACTTTCGACGACCAACTCGTTGATGTTCAGTACACTGACGATAATGGCGAATATTCCTTTTCCATACTCTCCGAGGGTTCCTACTACGTAATGCTCACTGGCAACGGCTTCCCCGCCGACCACGTTTCCTCCACTGGCGATGGCATTTACGACATGGACGGCGCAGGCGCTTACGAGCCAGCCACCGGCACGGACTTGGACGTGGACGGCACGGACGACGGCACCCAGATGGGAACAACCGTCATGTCCGAAGCCATCGAGCTGGCCTTTGGCACCGAGCCAGATGGCGACGATAACCTCACCGTTGACTTTGGCCTGTACGAACCGGTACCGGTGCCGACCCTTCGACTTGGCAACCTCGTGTTTTTGGACTACGACAACGACGGCGTTTTCAACAATTCGGACATAGGCATCGAGGGCGTGGAAGTGGAGCTGTACGACGCAGGCCCCGACCAAACCCAAGGCACCCCCGACGACCAACTCATTGCCAATCAATCCACTAATTTTTTCGGCGAGTACCTGTTCACGGGCGTGCTTGAGGGTTTTTACTTCGTGAAATTGAACGGCAACGGCATCCCCGTCAACTATATTTCCTCCACAGGGGATGGCGCTTTCGACATGGATGGTGCTGGTGCTTACGAGCCGGCCACCGGTACGGACTTGGACGAGGACGGTACCGACGATGGCACCCAAATCGGGGCGATGGTCACGTCCGAGGTTATTGAATTAGCCTTGGGGACAGAACCTGATGGCGACGATAACTTCACCGTTGACTTTGGCCTATACGAGCCACAGCAAACGGCACTCAGCCTTGGCAACCTCGTGTTTTATGACAACGACAACGATGGCGTTTTCAACAATTCCGATGCTGGCATCCAGTATGTGGAGGTGGAGCTGTATGACGCAGGCCCTGACCACTTGAGGGGTACGCCCGACGACCAACTCGTTGACAATCAATCCACTAACTACTTTGGCGGGTACTTGTTCACCGGCCTGGCCGAGGGTTTTTACTTCGTAAAACTCAACGGCAATGGCATCCCCGCCAACCACGTTTCTTCCACGGGCGATGGTATTTACGACATGGATGGAGCAGGTGCTTACGAGCCAGCCTCCGGCACGGACTTGGACGTGGATGGTACCGACGACGGCACGCAGATAGGAGCGATGGTCATGTCAGAAGTCATCGAGCTGGCCTACGGCACTGAGCCGGACGGCTACGCTAATTACACGGTTGACTTTGGATTGTACGAGCCGCAGCAACAGACACTCAGCCTAGGCAACCTCGTGTTTCTGGACTACGAGAACGACGGTGTTTTCAACAATTTCGACGCTGGCATCCAGCATGTGGAGGTGGAGTTGTACGACGCAGGCCCCGACCAAACACAAGGCACTCCCGATGACCAACTCATTGGCAATCAGAGCACCAACTTCTTCGGCGAGTACCTGTTCACGGGCTTGGCCGAGGGTTTTTACTTCGTAACACTCAACGGCAATGGCATTCCCGCTACCCTTGTTTCCTCAACGGGTGATGGCGTTTATGACAATGACGGGAGCGGTGCCTACGAGCCAGCCACTGGCACAGACTTGGACGTGGACAACACCGATGATGGCACCCAAATGGGGGCGATGGTCATGTCCGAGGTCATCGAGCTGGCCTTCGACACTGAGCCAGACGGTGACGTGAATTACACCGTTGACTTTGGATTGTACGAGCCACAAATCCAGCCGACCTTGAGCCTTGGCAACCTCGTGTTTTATGACTACGACAACGATGGCGTTTTCAACAATTTCGACGCTGGCCTCCAGAATGTGGAGGTGGAGTTGTATGACGCTGGCTCCGACCAAACACAAGGCACTCCCGACGACCAACTCATTGACAATCAGTCCACTAATATCAGCGGTGAGTACCTGTTCACGGGGCTGGCCGAGGGTTTTTACTTCGTAAAACTCAACGGCAACGGCATCCCCGCCAACCACGTTTCTTCCACGGGCGATGGCGTTTACGACATGGACAGCGCAGGTGCTTACGAGCCGTCCACTGGCACGGACTTGGACGAGGACGGCACGGACGACGGCACGCAGATGGGGGCGATGGTCGTGTCAGCGGTCATCGAGTTGGCATTTGGTACAGAGCCATTTGGCGACGTAAACCTGACCGTGGATTTTGGCCTGTACGAGCCGCAAATCCAGCCGACCTTGAGCCTCGGCAACCTCGTGTTCTTGGATGCCGAAAACGATGGCATTTTTAACAACGCTGATGCTGGCATTGAGGATGTGGAGGTGGAGCTGTACGACGCAGGCCCAGACCAAACCCAAGGCACTCCCGATGACCAACTCCTTGCCAATCAAACCACAAACGGTTTCGGTGAGTACCTGTTCACAGGTCTGAGCGAAGGTTTTTACTTCGTAAAATTGAGCGGCAACGGCATCCCCGCCAACCATGTTTCCTCAACAGGTGACGGCGTTTACGACATGGACGGAGCAGGTGCTTACGAGCCAGCTACGGGCACGAACTTTAACGTGGACGGTGCCGACGATGGAACACAGATGGGGGCGATGATTATGTCCGAGGTCATCGAATTGACCCTCGGTGATGAGCCGGACGGCGACGTGAACCTGACCGTTGACTTTGGCCTCTACGCACCAGTGCAACCTGCTTCCCTGGGCAACTTTGCTTGGTACGACAACAACCACAACGGCCAACAAGACCCCGGTGAGCCGGGCGTGGAAAACCTCATCGTGGACCTAATGAGCACTGGCCCCGATGGCGTGAAAGGTGGCGGGGACGATTTTCTTTTTGCTTCGCAAACTACCCCGGCCAACGGCATCTACTACTTCCAAAATATTCCGCAGGGCAATTATTATTTGAAGTTTGACGGGTCAAGCTTTCCGGCAAACTTCAACCCCACCGTCCAAAACCAAGGCGATGACCTGACGGACAGCGATGTTGACCTCATGGGCATGACGGACGTGATTACGTTGGAACCGGGCGAGGTCAATGTCACGGTGGATTTTGGCATCGAACCCGAACCAGCCAGCTTCGGCAATTTTGTTTGGCAAGATTATGACGGCGATGGGGTTCAGGACGCTAGCGAACCCGGCGTGGCTGGCATCCATGTTTACCTCCTCGACCTTGGCAACGACGGCTTGAAGGGCAACGACGACAACCAAATCGCCACCGACATCACCGACGCCAACGGCGAGTACGGCTTTACAAACCTCAATCCCGGCAGCTACTACATCGTGTTCGACCCAACAAGCTTGCCTCAGGGTTTTGCATCAACAGCCCAAGATGCTGGCGGCAACGATGACGAAGACAGCGACGCCAACCAAATGGGCATGACCGAAATCCTTGTCCTAGCTGCTGGACAGACCTACAACAGCGTGGATTTAGGCATTTACTCCTCCAATTTTGACCTCTCACTCACGAAAACACTCAGCCCCGGCCAGTCAACACTGGTTGACATCGGAGACCAAATTGCCTACACCATCACCGTGACGAACGAAGGTGACAACCCCGTTTATGCCGTAAACTTGGTTGACCACATCCCAGCCGGGCTGATTTTGAGTGCGGGCAACACGGGCTGGAACCAGCTCGACCTGCACACCGCTGAGTACATCATCACTGGGCCGATACTGCCTGGGGAATCCGAATCGGTGGAAATCCTGATGACGGTACAGTACGCAGCTTCGGGTGCCACGCTGTTCAACCAGGCCGAAGTGGCCAGCGTGGAGGACATCAACGGCGACGTGGTGACGGACGTGGACTCCACGCCCGACAACGCCGCACCGAACGAGGACGATATGGACGAAGTGCAAATTGAACTCGTTCCGCACGACCCTACTGGTTGGATTTATTGCGACAAAACGGGCAAAATCATCACGGGCGGAACCATCAGCGTCACGGGTCCGAATGGCATCCCAGACGACCAGGTGTTCATCATCAACGATGGCTCGAACGGCTACTACGAGTTTTATACCAATGGAACTCCGGGCGTTTACACCATCAATTATACCCACCCCGACGGCTACCCACTCAGTTTGACCTGCATCGAGCAAGCAGGCCCATTTGACCCAACCGGTTTGCCCGACCCTATCGTTTTTGGGGTGGACACCCTCAACGCCATGTACCTTTCCGATACCACATGCGGTAGCAATCCCTACTACCTGTCGTTTGACATTGAACCGGGCGACCCAAACATCCACCTGAACAACCTGCCCGTGAGCTGCGTGTTCATCAGTTCCATCGTTTCGGATGACACCAACCTCAACGACGCTTTTGACGGTGGAGACACTCCGCAGGTTGGCGTCACGGTTTACCTCTACGACTGCGCCGATTTGACCACACCGATTGCAACTACCATCACGGACGCTACAGGACGCTACAGCTTTGACGGGTTGCTACCCGGCGACTACGTGGTGGGCTTACCCACTACCGCCAACGCCCGTTTCATTTCCACCGGAAACATCAACCAATCGGGCTTCTCCGATTGCATGTCGCTGGCTTGGGGCGAATGTGACACCACCAAGGCTTTCTGCATCTACCCTTGTCCGACCATCAATGCTGGACCTGACATTGACCATTGCTCCAGCGCCAATTCTTCGCAACTGGACGCCAACCTCTCGCATGGTATTGGCAACTTCAGTTGGACGCCCCCCACCGGACTGAACGACGCAACTATTGAAAACCCCGTGGCTTCGCCAGCAGCAACGACCAGTTACGAAGTCAGTTTCAACGATGGCTTCGGCTGCGTGGACTTCGATACGATTGTGGTAAATGTGGGCACATCAACACCGTACCTGACCAATATGCCCTTCACGGACACGTTCGTGCAGTGCGCCCCACTTCCTTCGGAAACACCCATTTTTGCCGACGATTGCGATGCCGACCTGACCATCGTGGCCGATACGACCACCACGCCATTACCCTGCGGATTTGTTCAGGAAATCACTTGGATAGCAACGAACGACGAGGGCAATTCTACCTCATTTAGCCAAACCCTCACTGTGAACGATACCCTGGCGCCAACGATGGCGGCCAGCCACGCCTTCTTCGGGGCAATCCTGGATGGCGATACCTTGTACGCCGACTGCACCCAGATTCCTTCGCTGGATTCCCTTGGTTTTTCGGCATTTGACAATTGCAGTGTACCCACGGTGACTTTTTCCGAAACCATCACCAACGGCAGTTGTCCGATAGACGGCTTTTACCAGTTGCGCAACTGCGGCTGGACGGCCACCGACGCCTGCGGCAATGTGGACAGCCTGTTTTTCACTGTTATTATCTATGACACTCTGGCACCGACCATGTTTGCCAGCCACGCCTTCTTTGGGGCGATACTCCATGGGGATACCTTGTATGCGGATTGTTCCATGATACCTTCGCTGGATTCGATCGGTTTTTCGGCATTCGACAATTGCAGTGTGCCTACGGTGACTTTTTCCGAAAACATCACCAACGGCAGTTGTACGATGGACGGCTTTTACCAGTTGCGCAACTGCGGCTGGACGGCCACCGATTCCTGTGGGAATGTGGACAGCTTGTTCTTCACGGTGGTAATCTATGACAACCTGGCACCAGTGCTTTCGCCTGTACCTGGCGATGTGACAGTGAGCTGTACCGCAATACCGGCCCCAGCCAACATCACGGTCTCCGACAACTGCGACGCCTCGCCAACATTGACGCTGACCGAGGTGCCGACTGCGGACGCCAACGGTTGCATCAGCCAAATACTCCGGATATGGACTGCGGAGGATGAATGCGGCAATACGAACGTTGCATCGCAAACCATCACCGTCTTCGACAACACAGCCCCAACGCTGGTGGGCGTTCCCGCCGATGCCAACCTGGACTGCAACGCCGCCATTCCCGCCGCCCCGCTGGTAACGGCTACCGACTCCTGTGATGCCGACGTGCCAGTGATATTTGACGAAAACACCGCTGGCAACCCTGCTGATGAGTGCTACACCATCACCCGCACCTGGACGGCCACAGACGACTGCGGCAACACCGCCACCGCTTCGCAAACCATCACCATCTCGGACTCCACGCCGCCAACATTTATTAATGTCCCAGCGGACACTTCTATTGATTGTTCTGCGCAAATACCTGCCGCAGCACCTGTGACGGCATCGGATTTTTGTGATTCGGACGTATCAGTGACTTTCGACCAGAGCACAATGGGTAACTCCGCAACTGGTTGCTACTCAATTATCCGCACTTGGACAGCTACTGACAACTGCGGTAACACGGCCATCGCATCGCAAACCATCACCATTTATGACTCAACTGCCCCAGCTTTTTCGGGCGTGCCAGCAGATACTACCATTAACTGCGAAATAGCAATACCTGCACCTGCCGCTGTGGTAGCTTTCGACCTTTGCGATGCAGATGTTCCGACTATTTTCAACCAGAACATCAGCGGCAACCCGGCCACGGGCTGCTATGTCATCACCCGCACCTGGACGGCCACGGACGACTGCGGCAACACGGCCACCGCTTCACACACCATCACCGTGCAGGATACCATTTCCCCATCGCTGTCCGCACAGCCAGCCGACCTCTCACTGGACTGCGTGAGCGCTATTCCAACTGCACCGACCATTACGGCCACAGACAACTGCGATTCCAATGTCCCGGTTTTTTACTTTGAAAATTCCAATGGCAATCCGTTGGGCTGCAACTTGCAAATCACACGCATCTGGGCTGCCGCCGACGATTGCGGCAACGTAGTGGTTTGGACGCAGACCATTACGGTCAACGACACCGTGCCGCCCGTGCTTGGCGCCGTTCCGGCGAACCTCATGATGAATTGCAGCTTGCCAATCCCGGCAGCACCGATTGTGACCGCCACAGACAACTGCGATGCCAGCGTAGCCGTGACGATGGACTCCACCTACCTCGGCGACCCGGCTTCCGGCTGTTACATCCTTACCCGCACTTGGACGGCCACCGACGATTGCGGCAACACCGACACGACCTCCCAACAAATCCAGGTGATAGACACCGAAGCCCCCAATTTCGTGGGATTGCCAGCCAACGGTGCGGCCAACTGCGACAGCATTCCCGGAGAAAACGTGACTGCAACGGACAATTGCGACGCCACGGTGGACATCACGATTTCGGACCTCATCCAATCGAGTGTGTTCGGTTGCGTGACGCAAGTGGTGCGCACCTGGACAGCAGCGGACGACTGCGGCAACATCCGCATCGCATCCCGCACCTTTAACCTGAGCAACACGGACGTTCCAGTCATCAGCATCGTCGAGCCTGCAATGGTGGGTGTTCAGGACGGAGACGTGCTGTACCTGGAGTGCGACGACCTCGTGGCCTTGAGCGCCGCCAGCGCCACGGCCACCGCCGACTGCTGCGGTGCTCCGAACATCACCTTCCATGAGACCGTGGCTGGTAGCAACTGCCAAGCCAATGGATACATGGCCATGATGCACTGCGGCTGGATTGCCACGGACTGCTGCGGCAACTCGGACAGCCTGTTTTTCACGGTTTACGTGATTGACAACACGCCACCATTATTTTACGGCGTACCGGACAGCCTGATTTTGCCAGTGGGTAGCCCGCTACCTGCGCCGCCGATCGTTTTCGCCGTGGACAACTGCGACAACTCGGTGCCCGTGAGCTACAACTCCACTACCTCCGGCCCTGCCGACAACCAGCTCACGACCCGCACCTGGTCGTCCACCGACGATTGCGGCAATATTGCGATAGCCGTGCAAACGATTTTGATAACCAACGACATCACAGCGCCGTTGCTGGCCAACGTGCCACCGGACGTGACCATCGAAGGCCCCGTTTCCAACCTGCCTGACAATAATGGGGTAACTGCTACCGACGACCTTGACGCACATCCCGAAATCAGCTTCGTGGAGGAGCGCACGGGCGGCATCTGCTGCTATGTCGTTACCCGCACGTGGACAGCCACCGACGACTTCGGCAACAGCAGCCAAGCCACGCAGACCATCACCGTCACGGACACCCAATCGCCCGTGATTGCTGGCGCTGTGGCCGATGTAACGGGCACATGCAGCTCCAGCGACGTGCCGATGCCGCAACTCAGCGCCACGGACAATTGCACCGATGTGCTGACCCTGACCTTCACCGCCGACACCACCCAACTTGCTTGCGGCTACCATGTGCTGCGTACCTGGGCATTCACCGATGAGTGTGGGAACACGGCCATTGCTACGCAAAACATCACCTTGGAAGATACCGAAGCGCCTGTATTCGACCCAACCAGTGGGTCTGCTTTGGCTTTTTTCGCTTCGCAAAATGCATCCGCAAACGGCGGCGTGAGCTTGGCCATTGGGGACAAATTGACGGCGAACCAGACCTGGAGCATCGGCAACCAAACGATGCCCAACTTCGCTGGAGTGGCCACCGACAACTGCACAGCACCCGACCAAATCGGCTTCCGGGTGTTGAACATCGTGGAAGTTAACAGCGGCTGTGAGCACAGTTTCGTGGTGTCGTTCGAGGTGCTGGATGCCTGTGGCAATGTGGCCCCAGCGCTTTTCACTGCCACCGCCAGTTTCGTGGACGACAAGGCGCCCAGCTTTGCCAGCCTCCCGCAAGACCTCAGCGTGAACTGTGGAAACGTGCCTGCCCCGGCCATACTTTCCGCATCCGATGATAGTGGCATCGTGTCCGTTGACTTTGGCGAAACGGAACTGCCCGGCTGCCCAATCATCATCACCCGCACCTGGACAGCCACCGACGGTTGCGGCAACTTAACCATTGCGAAGCAAAAAATAACGGTGACGGACAATGCTGCCCCTGTCATCGCCAACGTACCAGCCAACAAGATGGCTTCCTGCGAAAACGTCCCGCCAGTGCCGACCAACGTGCTCGCCACGGACAACTGTTCGGGTGCTACGCCCGTGGTTTTTTCGGAAACCATTGCTGGCGGCAATTGCCAATACACCATCACCCGCACCTGGACAGCCACGGATGCCTGCGGCAATTCGGACATCAAACAGCAGTACATCTGGGTGGCGGACAACACGGCGCCGACCATCGCTACCAACCCGTCAACCAACCTGACCGTGAGCTGTGATGCGGCCCTGCCGCCAGTGCCGAACAACGTCGTCAGCGACAATTGCGATGATTCTCCTTCGGTGGATTTGGTGGAAACGATACTGCCCGGCAACAGTTGCAGCTTCTCGGTGCACCGCACTTGGACCGTGACTGACGCATGTGGCAACTCGGCCATTGCGGAGCAAATAATCCACGTGACGGACAACACGCTGCCGACGCTGGCCAATATTCCAGCGGACATCACCGTGAACTGCGGGAGCATCCCCGCTGCCCCGGCGATGCTGGCTGGCGACAACTGCGACACCGACGTGGAGGTGATTTTCAAAGAAACGGTCGTCCCAAGTCCCACAGGTTGTCCGTACAACATCGTCCGCAACTGGATTGCAGTGGACAACTGTGGCAAGCAGGCCGAGGCCACCCAGACCATCACCGTGGTGGACAACGAGCCACCCGTGCTCTCCGCCGCACCCGCCAACTTGAGCGTGTCCTGCAATGCCGACGTGCCAGCCGCCGCCCAACTGACGGCCACCGACAACTGCGACTTGTCCGCTGTCGTGACGATGAACGAAACCGTGGTCGGTACGGGCTGCAACAAGACCATCCTGCGTACCTGGACAGCTACCGATGCCTGTGGAAACACGACCACGGCGAGCCAGACCATCGAGGTCAGTGATACTGAGCCGCCCGTGCTCTCCGCCTCCCCGGCCAATTTGAGCGTAACCTGCGGTGCTGACGTACCAGCCGCCGCCCAACTGACGGCCACTGACAATTGCGGCTTGACCGCCGTGACGATGAACGAAACCGTGCTGGGCAGTGGAGCTTGCGACAAGACCATCCTGCGCACCTGGACGGCCACCGATGCCTGCGGAAACACGGCCACGGCGAGCCAGACCATCGAAGTCAGTGATGCCGAGCCGCCTGTGATTGCTGGCGCTCCGGCCAATTTGGCACTCAACTGTGGCGACCAGATTCCCGCTTCGGTTGCCCTGACGGCCACGGACAATTGCACGGCCAACGTGCAGGTTGTTTTTGTGGAAACGGCCAGTGCCACAACCTGTGGGCAGGAAATCTTGCGCACCTGGACGGCCACGGATGATTGCGGAAACAACAGTTCGGTCAGCCAGCTTATTTCGCTGACCGACCAGCAGGCGCCGACTGCTGCAGAACCGGTGGACTTGACGGTGAACTGTGGCGAACAGCTCCCGGCTGCGACACCAGTTTTCTCGGATGACTGTGACCAGCAATTGACCATCCAATATTCGGAGATAGCCACTCAGGTGGCCTGTGGCAAGAACGTGCTGCGCACTTGGACGGCCACGGACGACTGCGGCAACAGCACGGTGGTTGACCAAATCATCCACGTCACTGACCTGGCAGCGCCTGTTTTGACCTTCGCCAACCCGGCACTGATGGGCTTCTCCGATGGCGACACAATGATATTAAGCTGCGCTAACGGATTGATATTCAATAAATTGGACGTGGAGGCGACCGACAATTGCAGCAACGTGACCGTGCAAATGGACATGGCCGGGTTCAATTACGGCAACTGCCTCGTGGACGGCTACCTCGTGGCTGCCAAGTTCAATTGGGTGGCTACCGACGACTGCGGCAACTCGTCCTCGCTGACGCTGAACGTGCGGGTGCAGGACAACGAGCCGCCCATTTTCCCAAGTCTGCCTGATGTGGTGGTCAATTGCGGCGAAGCCGCCCCGATTCACCACGCCTGACGTGCTGGACGGCTGTGGCGACGTGGCGATTGCTTTTGCTTCGCAAACGTTCAGCACGGGCTTCGGCCAAAACTTCGTGGGCACCTGGACGGCGACGGACTACTGCGGCAACACGGCCACGGCTTCGCAAACCATGCATGTTTACAGCATTGGCGCTGCGCAATTGCTGGGTGTCCCAGCGGACGTGACAGTTGACCTCAGCAACGGTGAAACCATTCCGGCGGTCGCCCCCGTCACGGCGATTGACAATTGCAGTGGGGATGCGCTGCCGTTCATTTACGAAGAAAACAGCCAACAAATTGACCCTTGCAACTCGGTCATCGAACGCCGCTGGTCAGCAGTTGGCCTGAACGGTGCGACGGTCACGGAGACGCAGACCATCACGGTGACGGACCACGTGCAGTTCACGGCGAACATTACCGCCGACTCCTGCAACAGCTCGAACGGTTCGGTGGTGCTTACGCCAGCCACGCTTGATTTTGTTTGGGAAAACGGTGGGTTCGGAGCCATGCAGACTGGCCTCGCCGCTGGCGACTACATCGTGACTGCTACCAACGCCAACGGGTGCTCGGCCACGATGACCGTGACAGTGGAAGCGACTTGCAACTGCGATGCGGCCATCGTGAAAGAGGTCAGGAAAAATACCACGGCCTGTGGCGTGAACAAGGGCAAGGCAGTGATTCATTTGATTCAAAACGTGGCCGATTACCACTACACTTGGTCGCCCAACCTGGGTGTACCGAACATCGTGGGCAATGCCCGGAACAGCCTTCCGGCAGGGCATTACGAAGTGACCATCGCCTCCAACAGTTTGGCGAGCTGCGTGTCCGTGGTTTCGTTCGACATCGAAGACGAATGCCCCGACTGCGGGCCGATTTTCACGGCAGCCGAGACTTCGCTGACGTCGCCGCAAGGCCCGACAGATGTCTGCCTGCCTGTGCCGTTCGGTTTGGCTTCTGGGTACGAAATCAGGGTGGATGGACATTTGTTCAGCGGGATGCTGGAGCCTTGCGACCCCCATCCGGTGAAGCTTTACAGCTACACGGCAGTGCCTGTTGGTGGCAACTACTCGGTGGTTTGGCAGCACGACGGGGCGACGTTCTACACGCTCGTGGCCAACCTGTCGGAGCTGGGCGCAGCGATGAACACCGTTGACCCGAACGGCCATTGGTTAATTGATGCAGCGGCGAAGGAACTGCTGACGACAAAAATCTATGGCGATTACGGCCAGCTATCGGTTCGCCAAAACTCGACTGGTGTGGTGACGAACCTGGGCATCATCGCTACCACCTCGAACTCTGGCACGCTGATGACGCTGCCATCTGGCAGCCATACGGTAACGCTCACGAACCTGGCCACTGGCTGCTCGGATGAGTTGTTGGTGAACATTGCCAGCGAGGAAGTGGAGGCACGAGAAACGGAAGCGGTTGAGGAGGAGACACCACCATCGGGCATCCTGGTGTACAACGGCTTCTCGCCGAACGGCGACGGCAAAAACGACTATTTCCGCATTGACGGGCTTGAGCTGTACCCACAGCACGAGTTGAAGATTTACAATAGTTCGGGCAAAATGGTGTTCAAAACGGGCAACTACCTGAGTGATTGGGGCGGCTCGTGGGGACAGAACAATTTGCCAGATGGCACTTATTATTACTTGCTGGAGGATGGAAAGGGTAAGAACTATTCGGGGTACGTTCAAGTTCGAAGATAATCACAAGTTAAGTAACCTCTTTTAGATTGAAGGGTGGGAGCGTGTTTGCTCCCACCTTTTTTTTGTTTTCAAAAAAGGTGTGTAGTCGCAAGCTTCTGGGTCATGCCATTTCAGCGGGCAATTTTTCGGGTTTGGCGAAAACAAATGGCGAGTGGGGTGGGGTGGACTGGTTTTTTGATAGCTTTGGTTTCATTTTTCTAAATACCCTTGTATGGTTCCTCGGCTGTCTTTGCTTTTGTTTTCAGCACTTCTATTGGGTTTTGCGTTTCCGCAAGGCACCAAGTACACCATTCAGCGTGGCGAGGTGAGTTTCAAGTCTGACGCACCATTGGAACTCATTGAGGCCAAGTCAAAAATGCTGAAAGGCGTGATTGACATGGAAGAGCGGGCCTTCGCTTTTTCGGTGGACATGAGCAGTTTTGAGGGCTTCAACAGCCCGTTGCAGAAAGAGCATTTCAACGAAAACTACATGGAAAGCAGGGTGTACAAAACGGCAACGTTTACGGGCAAAATCATCGAAAAAGACGACTTCACCAAGGATGGCAGTTACACCATCCGCACCAAAGGCAAACTGACCGTACACGGCATTTCCAAAGAACGCATCATCAAAAGCGAAGTGACGACCAAGAACGGTAAAATCCAGGTGCGCTCAATCTTTACCGTGCTGCTGGACGAGCACGGCATCGCCATCCCGAAGATTGTTTACCAAAAAATTGCCGAAGAAATATCCGTCGAGGTGGATGCGGATTTTGTGGAAATGGGAGGTTGAAGCGTGCTTCACCCCCAAACAATCCCAAGTTTTTGATGAAAAATAAGACGGTTCAAATCCTTTTGCTGGTTGCTACGGCGGTGACGATGAGGGCACAGTCGCCCAACTTCAAAACCTGCCGCATCACGGAAGCCTACCCGAATGCGAAGGTGGAGCTGATGTACGAGGATAGGAACAGCTTGATTTGGTTTGGCTCCACCCAGGGGCTTTTTCTTTTTGATGGGATTGAGTTCATCCAATTTTTGAAAGGCGACACCACCAGCCAGCACGTTCGGGCCATTTACCAAGACAAAAAAAAGAAGCTGTGGATAGGGTACGAGGATGGTACCATTTACTATCTCCAAGGCAAAAAGCTCCAGCAATGGATGCCGGAGGAAGGCACGCCAAAAGTACCGATAATGGGCTTCGCTGAAGACCAAACAGGCAGGCGCTGGATGGCCACCTACGGGGAGGGCGTCTATTACACGGAGGATGGCAGGCTTTACAATTTCAACATGGATGATGGTTTGGCGGGCGACGAAATTTACGTGATGGCGCAAGATGGGCAGGGCAGGATTTGGCTTGGTACGGACGGTGGCATCAGCATTTGCAGTGTGAAGGACGGCAAAAAACGGGTCGAAAACCTCACCCGTGAAGACGGCCTGCCCGATGAGATTGTCCGGGAAATAATGCCGGACGAAAGCGGCAACATGTGGATTGGCAGTTTTGACCAGGGCGTGTGCCTGTACAAAATAAAGGAGCGGCGTTTCGACTTCCCGCTCAAGGACTGGAACCACGGCACGGTCAACCGGCTGGCGCTGTTCAAGGACAAGGAACTGTGGATTGGCACAGAGGGCAACGGACTTTGGCGGTACAGTTTGCAGGACGAGCGGTTGAGGCAACTGAAAGGCGGCAAGAACCTCGAACGGGCAAAGATTTATGATTTGCACCGGGACATCGAGGGGAATATTTGGATGGTTAGCAACACCGAAGGCATCACGTATGCCAACCGGCAATTTGAGTTTCTTCAAAGCAGTGACCACGAAGTGCAGGCGATGATAGTTGACCGGGAAGACAGGCTCTGGATTGGTACGCCCGAAGGGCTATTTTCTGGACAACTGGGCGAGGACGACTTGGATAAGTTTCAAGCCTACTTTGGCAACCTTGGGCTGAACATCATCAGCTTGTTCAGCGATAGTTTTGGCCGGATTTGGATAGGCAGTTTTGGGAAAGGGGCTTTTTGTTTTGACCCCAAGACCGGGCGAATAAGGCAGTTTTCGGAAAAGAACGGCCTCGCCAACGACAATGTACTTTCCATAGCTGGGGCCAACGAGAAAGTGTGGCTGGCAACGCTGGGGGGCGTTTCGGAAATTGAAAACTCGGCAAACTTGCTGGACGGCGGGCCGCCTGTCGTCAGGAATTACCAGAAAAAGGATGGATTGAGTACCGACTACATTTACAAAGTGCTGATAGACAGCAAGAAACGGACTTGGTTCGCCACCGACGGACAGGGCATCAGCAAGCTCGAAAACGGAAAAATCAGCAATTACTCCATGCTTGGCAATCGGCCAACGAGCAATTCAAATTTGCAGGGCGGCGGCCTAAAAGCCGTGTATTCGCTCACTGAAGACCATGATGGCAACCTTTGGGTAAGCACTGCGGCAGATGGTATTTTCAAGTTTGACGGAACGGGTTTCACCCACTTGGCCATGAAAGAGGGGCTTCGTGACCTGGCCATCACCGGCCTCGTGACCGATGCCAAAGGCCAAATAGTCATTGTCCATCCTTCAGGCATTGACTTGCTCACCCCCAGCACCACCCACCTGATTTATTACGACGAAGAGCTGGGCTTGGGTGAAATCGAGCCGCACTTGAACGCCACCTGTTCCGACCGATGGGGCAATATTTGGATTGGTGTGAAAAAGGGCATCATCAAGTACACCCCGTTGAGCGAAGCGCTCGAAATAGATCCAAGAACTAGGTTGGAAGCGGTGTCCGCCTCGCTTGTGCCCATTGACTTTCAACAAGTTACGCAGTTTGCTTACGACCAAAACGACATCACGTTCAACTACATGGGCCTGTGGTACACCGACCCCACCAGCGTGAAATACCGCTACAAGTTGAGCGGACACAACCCCGATTGGATTCTCTCGAAAGACAGGCAGGCCAACTATCCCCAGTTGCCACCGGGCAACTACACTTTCATGGTGACCAGCACGGAAAACGAAGCTTGGTTGGACGAACCCGTCATTACCTGGTCCTTTGAAATCATGCCCCCTTTTTGGCGGCGGTGGTGGTTTATCTTGACCAGCATCTTGCTCGGCGCCGGCTTGTTCTACTGGTATTTGATAACGAGGGACAAGCGCAAACAAAAGGTGGTTATACTCGAAAAGGAAAAAGTGGAAAACGAATTGGCCGTCATCAAGGCGCAGATAAACCCGCATTTTTTGTTCAACAGTTTCAACACGCTGATTGCCGTCATCGAGGAAGACCCATCAGCGGCGGTGGAGTACGTGGAGAAGCTTTCGGATTTTTATCGCTCCATGCTCCAACTGCGTGACAAAGAAGTGATTACGCTGAATGAAGAGGCGGAACTGATTGAGCACTACGGCTACCTGCTGAAAAAGCGGTACGGCGATAATTTCAACCTAAACGTCAACCTAAATGGCCAAACGGGCTATATCATGCCATTGACGCTGCAAATCTTGGTGGAAAATGCCGTGAAGCACAACGTCATTTCGAAGCTGAAGCCCTTGGTTGTTGATATAAGAATGGAGGAGAATGATTGCATCTCCGTGGCAAACAACTTGCAACCAAAAGTACAACCCGAAGCCTCGACCAAGTTTGGCCTGGCTAGCCTCCAACGCCGCTACGAAATGTTGAACGGTCGAGGGGTGGAAGTAGAAAAAACGGCGACCCATTTCAAGGTGCGCATTCCGATTATTCATTAAAAACGACTCGGTTCGGAGGTTTTGGTTTCAAGTTTCAGGAAAAGTCTGCTCCCATTTTTAAGGGACGATTGCTGGCAAAGTCATTTTAAAATGTGGTATTGACGGCGTGAAACCTAAAACTGGAACTTGGAACTGAGACTATCAAAAAATGAAGGCACTCATCATCGAAGACGAATCAACGGCGGCCCGCAGGCTGGCCAAGCTCATCCAGGAGATTGACCCGAGCATCGAAATCCTCGACCAACTCGACAGCATCGAGGCATCGCTCAACTGGTTTGCCCAGCACCCGATGCCCGACCTGATTTTCATGGACATCAACCTTGCCGATGGGCTGAGTTTTGAAATTTTCAACCACCAGGAAATCACAAGTCCCATCATTTTTACGACGGCATTCGACCAGTACGCCTTGCAGGCTTTCAAGGTCAACTCCGTTGACTACCTGCTAAAGCCCATCAAAAAAGCAGAGCTGGAACAGGCCATTGGCAAATACATCAAGCTGCACAAACCGAGCGACATCAACTACACGGCGCTCGCCAGCGCCATGCAGCGTGACGAGTACAACCGCAGGTTCCTCATCCGTTTTGGGCAAACTATCAAAGTGGTCGAGTTTCGGGAGGCGGCTTATTTTTACACGGAGGACAAGATCACATTTATCATGACCAAGAGCGGCAAGCGCTATCCCATCGAGCCGTCGCTGGAAAAGCTGGAGGAAATTGCAGACCCCAGGTCGTTTTTCCGCATCAATCGGCAGTTCATCGTCAACATCGAGTGCATTAAGGAGATGTATTCCTACTCAAAATCAAGGGTGAAGCTCATCCTCGACCCGCCCATTGACAAGGAGACGGTCGTAAGCACGGAACGTTCCCCTGTCTTCAAAAAATGGTTGCTGGGAAAGGAGGGATGAATTTCAAGCGCAAATTATACTTCTGGCCGTTAGCATTTTTTGGCCAACAGCCAATAGCCAAAGGACAAAAGCAATTTCAAATGGACAAAACCTGGCTCCAAAGTCTAAACAGCTTCCTACTTTTGGGCCGCTAAATTCAAGCCATCATCAGCCCGTTTTTTATGTCAAACAAAGATTTCCTCTACGCCATCGCCGACGCCGAAAACCTTATGAAGGGCTTCACCGAATGCACCTTGCCGAAGGAAGAATGGACCCACGAATCGCACCTCATTGCAGGGCTTTGGCTCCTTGCCCGCCACGGCGAAAAGGCCCTGCCCGAAATGCGCACCCGGTTGCTCCGCTACAACGAATCCGTCGGTGGGGTGAACGACGACCACAACGGCTACCACGAGACCATGACTGTTTTCTGGCTCTGGGCCATTCGGGAGTTGTTCGCTGATGACAATGGCAAGGTGTACTGGAGCCAGGACGCCCTTGACGACCTCATTTTCGATGAAACCCTGGCAGACCGCAACCTTTGGACGGAGTTTTATTCCAAAGAAAAAATGATGTCGGTGGAAGCGAGGGGGGGCTACGTGCCGCCGGACTTGAAGGAGATGGAATGAGTTTTTATTTGGCCATTTGTTCCTGCCTAATCACAATCCAGTACGATTTCGTTGATTGCAAACGAGTCAATTTGCAGGGAAACAACTTGTGAAAAAACATTGCCTGGACAATTGCAGGTATAGTGGAGTTTGAGGTATTTTAATGCTTCTTCATAACGGTAAAGGGAGTCACCAGGCAGTATTTCCTCGGACGTAAATCGGATCGTGTCAATATTGTCACGCCGTACCCGGTAGGTAAGTTCAAGGCCATTGACAGTGCAACTGTCGGACTGGTTTTTTATCAAAAACTCAACAAAAGCTGGATTTATATAGTCCTTTTCATAGGAGCAAGCCCAAGCCAAGTACAGGAAAAAAGCCAACACGGGAATTGAAATGAGCAATTTAGTCGTGGTTTTCATGGACCATCATTTTTTGAAAAACGAGCAGGGAAAACAAGCAGCCTGTCACGGAAAACAGGCAATCGTTCCAGTCAAACGTGCCGATGCCAAAATCTGCGGCCTGCCAAGCTTCGAAAAGCAGTGACACCACTGAGGCAATTATACCGAGCAACCAAACGCCTGCTTTGGCCTTCGGGTGCCAGACCAAAATCAATGCCGAAGCCATCGCAAATGACCACAGCAAACTTGGCAGGGAATGCAAAATTAGAGCTGGTATAGGTAGTTCAATTGTAGCCCCATCCCCAAAAAAAGCGGCTCGTTTTGGCCGGAAGAAACGGTAAATGGCAGCTCCGACTAGGAGGGGAAACAAGACAAGTAGTAGGGCTTGCTTTAGCATATTTGTTTTAGTTGAATTCCTTAACAGTTCAATATCTGACGCTAACCCACCTAATAGGGCATTTATCACATCTTTGACGTAGCTTTTCACTTCAAAATATTTTCAACATGAATGCAAAATTCACTTTCTTTTATAGTTTTAGTGTTTTCGGTTTACTTTGGCTGGGTAGGCTGCAAACTTAACTCAGATACCCAAAAGTCCGTAGCCCAAAAATTTCACCCCAACGACCCCTTTAAATCCACGATGGTGCCCAGCCAATTCTTCGATATCAAGGCGAAGACTGACAACGTGGTTGAAGGTCAGCAAGGTACACTGATGGTGCTGCCTAAAGGCTGCTTCACCGACTCCGCTGGGAAGGTCTTTGGTGGCAATGTAAAAATTGAACTGGCAGAAGCTTTTTCGTTGAAGGATATGCTTCAATCCAACCTGACCACTACTTCCGGTGGTAAGCCAATTATCACCGATGGCATGATTTACTGGAATGCAACGACGGCGGACGGTAGGCAGCTTTTTGTGAATAAAGATGATCCCATTTACATCGAAATACCAACCAACAAACGCCAACCGGGCATGATGGCATACAAGGGTGTTCGGGACGAGGACGGCAATATGGACTGGGTGGAGCCGAAAGCAATCGAACAGTATTTGATGCCGGTGGACATTCATTCGCTGAATTTTTATCCTGAGGGATTTGAAACCACTGTAGAGTCGGTCATGCCTTTTAATGGTCATAAGGTCGCAGATAAAGCGTTGAAGGACAGCATTTTCTACAGCCTATCTTTTGACAATTTAAAAAGATGGATAGAAACCATAGAACGGGTAGAATTTAATAATAACGAGCCTCACCACAACAAGCACAAGCGCATTGAAAATGGCAAGTACACTGATGATTTTTACGAAGCCATTCCAATACAAGATACTTCAGCAGTAGCTAAAGATTTGCCGGAATGTGGCGTTGATCCTGCTAGCATCAAGGTTATTTGGTCGGACAAGTATCAAAATACGCTACTTGCCACCCGTGAATTTGAGGCCCGAATGAAATGGATTCATGAAGCCTGCAACACCTCAATTTTGGAAATTTACGTGAATAACCTTGACCGCAACCTCTGGGAACTCGATAGCATGGCGGCGGAGGCAATTTTAAAATTCCCCACTTGGGAGGCGATGAGAGACTCAATACAATCAGATATAATCGGATTCTTTCACCCAACTACTAAAAATGAACATGTGGCCGAACAATTTCGAGCATTTGCGAAGCAGCGTTTAACAAAAATAAAGGATGGAGGAAGATATGCTGCATTGCTGCATGGATTCTATAAGAATCGTTTAATGGAAGTAAAAGCCGAGTTAGAAGCAAAACAAGAAGAAGCCATTAAAGCTTTTAGAGAAATATCGCCAGCGGCTCAAAAAAAAGTAGCAGAGTACAAGGAACTGCTTTGGCAACGGGAAAAATATCGAATGGATTCCTATGGCTTTGAATGGACAAATAATGGCTGGATAAATATAGACACGGGTATCCAGCCAAAAGATTGGGGAGAACAGAATTTAGAAGTTTTAGTTGAAAGTGATGTCTCATTCGAAAGGGTGCATACCTACGTTGTGTACAATTCCATTAAGAGTATTTACCGATTGAACTCCACTGACAATAAAGTATTTTATGTCGGAAATGCAGATGAACGCATGATGAGTATGCCCAGAAAAAAGCAAGCATCAGTGATTGCCATTGGTTACAAAGGCGATTTGTTATACATGGGTTCGGAGCAATTTACCACGGGAACACCCAACTTGAAGGTCTCCCTAAAATCTACTACCCAAGAAGAAATAACCCAGATGCTTGCCAAATATGAAAAGTATGAAGCTGAAAACAGGATTGACATTGATTTGGAATACCAGGCATTTTTCCAAAATGAAAGTAAGAAAAAGGATGAACAAATTGAAGTGCTAAAGAAGCTTATATTTTCGGTTTATAGATGCTGCGTCGGATCCAGTGGTCCAGTTTTGCAATCAACTGGATAAGATAAGTGGAAAAAATACCATTTGACGGCTTCAGCTAGGGATTCTTCCCGCTCGGAACGGATAGGTTTCATCCTCCATCTTTCCCACCTAACTTTGAAAAATGATTCCGAGTAAATCAATTCGAAAATATATCGTGTTTGCTATCCTTGGCTATTTCATGGCTTTCCTAGCTATGCTAGGTACATCGTGCAAGCACGAGCCACTCTTCGGCGACGACGGCCTGATACCCATTGACTCCACCGACACATTGGACACGATAGGTATCATTGACACGATACCCACTGGCACGCCCTGCGACCCAGACAAGGTCTATTTTGAGACGGAAGTACTGCCGATTTTGATTTCCAACTGTGCCATGGCCGGCTGCCACAACGCTACTTCTCACCAAGAAGACGTCATTCTGGACAGCTATGCCAACGTGATGCAAACTGCAGAGGTTGCGCCTTTTGACCTTGGCGAAAGCAAACTATACGAGGCCATCACCGAAACTGACCCTGATAAAAAAATGCCCCCGCCGCCCAACGCTGCCTTGAGCCAAGACCAGATACAGGTCATCAGCAATTGGATTTTGCAAGGTGCGCAGAACCTCGAATGCGACCCCAACGCCGGGGGCTGCGATACTACGGATGTCAGCTTTTCGCAGACGCTGAACCCTATCATCAATACCTACTGCAAGGGCTGCCACAGCGGAACGAACCCTTCCGGCGGCATCAGCTTAGACAGTTACAACAATAACTTTATGAAAAAATACTTGATAGTCAGCATTTTAGCCACGACGACCCTTTTTGGTTCCTGTTACTACGATGTGGAGGAAACGCTTTACCCAACGCTCGAATGCAGTACAACGGGCGTCACATACAACGTGGTAGTGGAGCCGCTCATTAGTAGCAAATGCAACAAATGCCACGATGCCGCCAACAACAACGGCAACATCACGCTGGAGGGCTATGTCAATTTGAAGAAATACGTGGACAGCGGCCAATTGATAGGCGCAATCAAGCACAGTCCTGGTTTTTCGCAAATGCCCAAGAACGAGGGGCAACTCGTTGATTGCGACATCCAAAAGATTGAATCTTGGATAAATGAAGGCGCATTGCAGAATTAGCAAGCGTTTATCTTTTACCTTCAACCCGAAATCCAACCATCCATCACCACAACCTTGTTTTATGAAAAAATTACTCATCATCACTGGAATCCTCATTCTTGGAGCAGGAATCTACGGCATTTACGAGTTCAGCCGGGGCCATGAAAGCAATGCCAATGCAAAATCAGACGTGACCATTTCGGCCAATGAACTCCTTACTGCCTTTCAAACGGGGGAGGAGGAAGCCAACGCCAAGTACAACGACAAAGTGATTGAAGTGACTGGCGAGGTACGGGAAGCTACCCAGACCGATGGCAAGACCATCGTCCGCCTGGATGCTGGCGACTCCATGGCTGGGGTCACTTGCGAGCTGGACGACCAAGCCAAGCACAAACGCACCGACTTCAAAACGGGAGACCCCGTCACCTTTAAATGTACCTGCACAGGCATTCTGATGGACGTAGTGCTGGTGCGCTGCGTGGAGAAATAATTTTCAATCATGAAAAAAAGAACCTTGATTATCGTGTTCAGCTTGCTGAACCTGGCCGTGCTGTCCGCACAAGACGACTTGCTGGCACTCCTCAGCAATGACGAGCCTACCACGGAGTACGCCACTGCAGCCTTTAAAACCAACCGTGTCATTAACCTACACTCCATCGAAAGCACGGCGGGCGGGGTGCTGGACATCAAGATTTCGCACCGATTTGGCTTCGTCAATGGCGGCTTTTCGGAGTTGTTTGGGTTAGACCAAGCCTCCATCCGCATTGGGGCAGATTATGGCGTCACCAAAAGGTTCACGGTTGGCTTTGGCCGCAGCAGCTATGAGAAGACTTACGATGGGTTTCTGAAATACAAGATATTCCGGCAAAGTAGTGGGGCGAAAGTGATGCCTGTCACGGCCTCGCTGTTGACCACCACGGCCATCAAGACCATTCCTTGGGCCAACCCCGACCGGGAAAACTACGCCAGTTCCCGCATGTACTACACTTTTCAGTTGATGGTAGGGCGGAAGTTCAGCGACAATTTCAGCCTGCAACTTTCACCGACGCTCGTTCACCGCAACCTCGTGCGCACCAAGTCAGAAAGCAACGACGTGCTGGCACTTGGGGTGGCTGTTCGCCAAAAACTCACCAAACGGGTCGCCATCAATGCCGAGTACGTGTACGTGTTGCCCGACCAATTGGCCGACGGCTACCGCAACTCGCTTTCCATTGGCTTTGATATTGAAACGGGCGGGCACGTGTTCCAACTGCATTTCACCAATTCTACTTCCATGATTGAAAAAGGGTACGTCACCGAAACCATTGGCAACTGGCGCAATGGCGGGGTGCATTTCGGCTTCAATGTGTCGAGGGTTTTTACGGTGAGGAAGTAGTTGGGATATTGGGATATTGAGTTATTGGGCTATCGTAATCACTCAATATCTTAATAACCCAATAACCAATCACCTGCCCGGGCATTTCTTGCAGCGCTTGCCTTCCTTGTGTTTTTTACAGCATTTCTTCTTGTTCTTGGACTGGAGCACTGGTAGCCAGAACGGCAGGTGGCGGTGGACATTGGTGGGCGTCCCGCCTTCTTCATCAAACAACTTTTTTTGCTTGCTCATGTAGTTGTGGTTGAAAACGTTGGGCAAAAGTAATGCGCCTTTTTGGATAGATTGTCATTTCGTTGCAATTAATTTAGATTGCATCTTGATAAGGGCTTGTAATTGATTGAACGCTGATTTGCCCGAAAGCATGGTAGAATCAGAATCTGACCATTAACTTTGCAGGAAATTACTCAATTTGACGGTTTGGGCTTGTCAGGTGCTTTTCAAAGCCCGAACTCAAAACTCACAACTTATACTCAAGAAAATGGTACAGGAAGCAACCCATCTCGGCGCTGCCGAACTCATGGAACTCGAAGACAAGTATGGTGCACACAACTACCACCCGCTGCCCGTGGTACTTTCTCGTGGGGAGGGCGTTTTCGTCTGGGACGTGGACGGCAAGCGCTACTACGATTTCCTTTCTGCTTACTCGGCAGTGAACCAAGGGCATTGCCACCCTCGCATCATTGATGCATTGAAAAATCAGGCGGAGAAGCTGACCCTGACCTCTCGTGCCTTTTACAATGACCAATTGGGCCCTTACGAAAAGTTCGTGACCAGCTACTTCGGCTACGATCGGGTGCTGCCGATGAATACGGGGGTGGAAGCCGTGGAGACTGCCATGAAGCTTTGCAAAAAATGGGGCTACAAGGTCAAGGGCATTGCGGAGCAAAACGCCAAAATCATCTTTGCCGCAGGCAACTTCCATGGCCGCACTCAGGCCATCATCTCCGCTTCCGTTGACCCGGGAGCGACCACGCATTTCGGGCCATACCTGCCCGGCATCGAAATCGTGCCCTACAACGACTTGAAGTCACTGGCCACAGCGCTCGAAGACCCGAACGTGGCTGGTTTCCTCGTGGAACCCATCCAAGGTGAAGCGGGCGTTTACGTCCCCGATGAAAACTACCTGCCCGAAGCCCGCCGCCTCTGCAAAGCGGCCAACGTGCTGTTCATCGCTGACGAAGTTCAGACGGGTATTGCCCGGACGGGCAAACTGCTGGCCACTTGCGGCAACTGCGATTGCGCCAAAAGCTGTGAAAACCACTACGAAAGCCGCCCCGATATTCTGATTTTGGGCAAGGCGATGTCCGGTGGCGTGTTTCCTGTCTCCGCCGTGCTGGCCGACGACGAAATCATGATGACCATCAAGCCGGGCGAACATGGCAGTACTTTTGGGGGCAACCCACTGGCCTGCGCGGTGGCCATCGAAGCACTGAAAGTGGTGGAGGACGAAGGACTTGCCGAAAATGCCATGTACCTCGGCAAGCTCTTCCGGGAGCGGATGCGCTGGATGATGGAGAAGACCTCCCTTGTGACCCTCGTGCGGGGCAAGGGCCTACTGAACGCCATCGTCATTGACGATGAGGAGGACAGCCATACCGCTTGGGACATCTGCCTGAAACTTGCCGAAAATGGCCTGCTCGCCAAGCCGACGCACGGCAATATCATTCGTTTTGCGCCGCCGCTCGTGATGACGGAGGAACAGTTGCACGAGTGCTGCGACATCATCGAGCGGGTGGTGCTGGCGTTTAACAAGTAAGAGGCTGGCCGGTGCATGTACGGGTCGTTGCAGGATGGCAAACCCGATTTCGACTGGAATGGAGCGGATTTACCGCAAACTGGCGGTTGAATAAGAAACGTTGCGGCGTTGTGTGACAAAGGCTTCACACAACGCCGCAACGTTTTTTTTTGGCACTTTTTTGTCAATTCTACCCACATTTTACCCCGACGGGGCAACTAACACTACCATACATTTTAGCCAGAAATGAAGGAATGTTTATAAAAAATTGGTGTAAGTTTTTTAGGATTTTACGCCGCTTGATTGTTACGGTGCAGTTTTTGTTTAAATACCAATCTCCCCCCTAGTGCTTGAAAAAGTCTCCCCACGTGACAGTAATGCTTGGCTTTTTGGGCCAGCGCCGACAGCACCAAAATCTTTACTTATGAATAAAGTCACACTTTCAAAAAGGAGCGACCCTTCGTTGGAGCGGATGCTCCGCACCTACGCCAAGCAGTCGAAAGCACTGCTGAAACCTGTCGCCAGCTCGTCCGTGTTGCTGCCACTGGGCGCTGCTTTTTTGGCTGGCATGACACCTGCGGAAGGAGCGATTATTTACACAAACCCGCCAGACATTACATTGGATGCCGCGCATCCCGTTCAGAACATAGATATTAATAATGCCTGGGGCAATGACCTCAGGTTTTCCTTTACGAGTATAGATGGTCAATTTGAATGTAAATGACGGGAGCTATTCTGGTAATGGTTTTAATGTAGATGGATTTAATGCAGATATGAGTGGTACGAACGTGCTTCCTTATGCTCGTTTTGGTGGGTTCAGCTTCAATGGTGGTTATGGTGGTCCTTGGAATGAAGCAATAGGGAGTAGAAACCTCATGGCGGACGGAATGCCAGGCAATGCACCATTTGCGCGTTGGAATGCCCTCGCCCCTGGGACAACTCGCTTTCTGGGCGTGAAGGGAACGATGGCAGGAGGTGGGACACACTACGCCTGGGTTAGAATTACTTTCTATTCTGTCAACCACATCGTCATCCACGACTGGGCTTATGAAAGCAACCCCGACGTGGGCATCACAGCGGGCGAAGCGCCCTTGCCCATTGAATTGACCCACTTCGCTGCATCGGTGCAAGTACAGGACGTGCAGCTTCGCTGGCAAACTGCCTCCGAGCAAAACAACGCAGGTTTCGACATCCAGCGCAGCGAGGACGGTACGAGCTTCCGCTCCCTCGCCTGGGTGGAAGGCAAGGGTACGACCACCGACTTGCAGGAATATTTATACGACGACAAAAACCTGCGGGAAGGCATGACCTACTACTACCGCTTGCGCCAAGTGGACTATGACGGGCAGTTTGATTTTAGCCCAGTCGTCACGGTCACGGTCGGTGGCAAGGGCGCAGTGGCGGGCGAGTTTTACCCGAATCCTACGGAGGGGGGAACGGTGCGCCTCGATTTTACAGCAAAGGAAGACAGTGAGTGGAAAGTATCCGTTTTCGATGCCGTTGGAAATTTGACAAGTTTTGAAGAGTTGTCAAATATCAACATTGCCGAAGGCAGCACCACTTTGTCGTTCGACTTTACCGGGCTGCCGTCCGGCGTTTATTTTGTGAAAATGGACAACGGGGCGGAGCGGATTTATCGCAAACTGGTGGTTGAGAGGTTGAGAGATTGAGGGGTTGAGGGATACTGGTTTGAATCTTTAAATTCTCAATTTCCAAACATTCGGTCAATATGGAAAAACAAGCTGAAAATACGACCTCACCCGTGCTCAAATCCGAAACGGGCGAGGTTTATGACATCCCGGAGGGAGGGTCACTGGGCCTGCTGGCGCTGGGCTACGCTGGGCTGATGCTCTGGCGTGGGAAGCGGCGCACAACAACTGGCAAGGCTCAAAAGACAACCCCAACTCCATTTCCAACCACCTGAATTCCAATTTCCCCAATTCTCCAATTTACTAATTTCCCAATTTCATGAAAAAAGTCCTTCTCATTGGCTGGGACGCCGCTGACTGGAAAGTCATCAACCCGCTCATGGATGCGGGGCTGATGCCTGCCTTGCAAAGCCTCGTCGAAGGTGGCGTCAAGGGCAAAATGGCGACCCTCGATCCGCCCCTTTCGCCCACACTGTGGACGAGCATCGCCACCGGCAAACGGCCCTACAAGCACGGCATCCACGGCTTCACCGAACCTGACCCAAGCGGCAAGGGGATCCGTCCCATTTACAACACCAACCGCAAGTGCAAGGCAATCTGGAATATCCTGACGCAGCATGGGCTGAAAACCCACGTCGTCGGTTGGTGGCCATCGCACCCCGCCGAGCCGGTCAATGGCACCATGATTTCCAATTTTTACCAGCGTGCTCCTTCGGATATGCGCCCTGGTCAGCCCTGGGACTTGGTGAAAGGCACCGTGCATCCCGCTGAAAAAGGGGATTTTTTTGCCAAGCTGAGGGTGCATCCACACGAATTGACGGGCAACCACATCCAGCCCTTCGTGCCGGATTTTGAAAAAATTGACCAAAAACACGACCGGCGGCTAAGCTCCATTTCCAAAATCATCGCCGACTGTTCCACCATTCACAGCGCCGCCACCTATATTTTGGAAAATGAGGAATGGGATTTCATGGCGGTGTATTATGACGCCATTGACCACTTCTGTCATGGGTTCATGAAATACCATCCGCCTCGCCAAGAGCATGTTTCCATCCAGGATTTTGAGTTGTACAAGGACGTGGTGGCGAGCGGCTACCGTTTCCACGACATGATGCTTGGCCGCCTGCTCCAACTTGCTGGAGACGATACGACGGTCATGCTCATCAGCGACCACGGCTTCCACCCCGATCACAACCGCCCGAAATCCATTCCGAAGGAACCCGCCGGGCCTGCCATCGAACACAGCCCGTTCGGCATTATTGCGATGCACGGCCCCGGCATCAAAAAAGGACGAGCTGCTTTTCGGCGCAAGTCTGCTCGACGTGACGCCGACCCTGCTCACCCTGTTCGGCTTGCCGGTGGCAGCCGACATGGACGGAAAAGTGCTTGTCCAGGCATTTGAAAATGAGCCGGAAATCCAGACCATTCAAAGTTGGGAGAACATCGAAGGATTGCGGGTTGCGGATTGCGGATTGCGGAATGTAGATGCTGGGCAAAATGAAGAGGAAATGCAGGCGGAATTGCAGCAACTCATTGACCTCGGCTATGTCGCCGACCCTGGCGATGACCTGGAAAAAGCAGTGAAAAGCACCCTTGACGAGAATAACTTCAACCTCGCCCGTGCTTACCTCGACGGGCAGCAGTGGGACGATGGCATTAAGCTTTTAGAAAAGCTTCACGACGAAAACCCGTCCGTGCTGCGCTTCGCAACGTACTTGGCGAATGCCTACCAAACCGTCGGGAAATTCAAAAAAGCGAGGCAGGTCGTCAACCATATCCGGGAGACCTTCGACCGGGAAAACCCGCAACTGGACGTGCTGGAAGGCACGCTGCTGTTGGCGGAACAACGCCCGCTCAAGGCACTGGCGCTGTTTCAAAAAGTGGAGAAGGAAGCGGGCGGGCAGCCTCACCTACGCCAGCGGGTAGCCAACGCCTACCTGCAAATGAACAAGCTGGCGGAAGCGGAAGCCGTTCTCGAAGTTGCCGTTTCGCAAGACCCGGAGGAGGTTGGCGCATGGTACGCCCTCGGTGTCTGCCGCCACCGCATGACGCACCACGAGGAAGCAGCAGCGGCGTTATTGCAGGCCATCGGGTTGATGTACTACCAGCCTGCCGCCCATTTTTACCTCGGCGAAACGCTGCTGGCGATGCAACGATATGAGGACGCTACCAACGCTTACGATGTGTGCCTTCGCCTCGCACCGGGCATGAACATGGCGCGGGAGCGGCTCATTTCCATTTACTCGCAATTTTTGGAGCAGCCCGGCAAGGCCAACAAGTACCGGCTGGATTTTGAAAAAAACATCAAGGGCGAAATCGTGATAGTGAGCGGACTGCCCCGCAGCGGCACTTCGATGATGATGCAAATGCTGGAAGCGGGCGGCATGGCGATTTTCACCGACCGGGAAAGGCAGCCGGACGAGAGCAACCTCAAAGGCTATTACGAACATGAAGCGGTTAAAAACCTTGCAAAAAACAAAAGCTGGCTGCCACAGGCGAGCGGCAAAGCCGTGAAAGTTATTGCCCACCTGCTGCCGCACTTGCCGATGAACTGGCACTACAAAATTATTTTCATGGAGCGGGACGTGCTGGAAGTAGTGCGCTCGCAGCAAAAAATGCTCGCCCGAAACGGTTCAGCCCAACGAGGCAGGATTGTACGGGAAGACACACTGCCATTTCATTTGGTTAAATCTTACGAGCAAACGCTGGAAAAAGTAAAAGCTTGGGCTAGGGAAAAGCCAAACGCCGAAGTAATGTACCAGGCCTATTCCGAAGCGGTGGAAAGCCCTTTTTTGGCAGCCATGCAAATCAATGATTTCCTTAACGGACAGTTGCGGCCAGAGGCGATGGCGGACGTGGTGGAAGCAAGGCTGTGGCGGGAGCGGAGTGAATTGGTCCAACCAGCATAAAGCAGTACAGATTCAATTTATGCAGAAAAATCCCCAACTTCGCCCGATACCTTGCATTGAAATTGAGACACTTCCTTTCGTTCATCCTCCTGTTTTTTTGCTGCTTGCAGCAAATTTCCCTCGCCCAAGCCAGCTTGGACGAAAAAGCCTTCCGTGCCATGTCCCCCGCCGAGCGTCAATCCTATCTCTATGAACTAAATATGGAATGGAAAGACTCCAGTTCGTTCATGGACTGGTACCGCCCAATGCTTGGCATTGCTAAATCAGAAAATGACAAAAAGACCATTTGGGCATTGCATTACGAGCATTTTCAGCAGCGGCATCTTTTATACGCCGTGAGCGACAATGCCATAGAATTGGAAACGGAACTGTTGAATAAGGCAAAGGAACTTGGGTTGAAAGAAGAGGAAATCGTTGCGGAGCATTATGTCAATTTCGGAAAATACAACCACCAATTGGAGCCACCAGAGCAACTGTATGCCCATATCCTGCTCGAATATGAGCGGATGGACGAGTTGGGCTTTGAGAACTTCAAGCAATTTGATATTGCCCGGCTGCTGTTCCATTCCGGCAGGTTTATGTTTCAACTGGAGGACTATGAAAAGGCATTGAAAATACTGCTTACCGCTGAGCAGTATGCGGAGCCAACGGAAAAGGGCCTGCAAATTTGGATGTTCATCAAAAACCATATCCAAAGCAGTTACCAACACCAAAAGGACGTTGATTTGGGCATCCAATATGCCAAAGAAATCATCTGGGTCACCAAGAATTGCCCCAGCCAAGTACCCAATCAGCAACTGTTTTGCAAGACATGGCTGGGTATCGCCTCTGTTGACATTGCCTCCATGTACTTGGGGCGAGGCAAATACGAGGAGGCTGAGCAATATGCCAATGACGGCTATGCACTACTAAAAGTGCCTTTGGATGAAAATGAGCAACGATTGCGGGCGGAGTACGACATGCTGCAAGTGCTGATTTCCATCAAATTGGAGTTGCACAAATTGGAGGAGGCCGGGGCCTTGCTGCAACGTGCGGCGGACATTGCTCCGATTTTGGACCAAAAAGAAGAGCCAGAATATTTTAAGCATGTCAAGTTTTACCAATCGTACGCCCGCTACTATGAACTGAAGGGCGACTATGCCGCTGCCGTGCGTTACGCCAATTTCGCCAAGCCCTTGCAGGACAGTCTTGAACGTCGCAACGATGCTCGTACCTTGGAAAAGATTCAACAGCGCCTCGCTGCCGAAAAGTATGCCGAGCAACTAAAGTTAGTGGAAAGCGAAAAGCAGTTGCAGAAGATGCTGCGCAATGCGGCCATCGTCATCATGCTGTTGGTGGGTGCGTTGGCCTTCGGCAATTACCACCGCTTGCAGTACAAGCGAAAACAGGCGATGGCAGAACTGGAAGCTGCCAAGGGCGAACTCAATTCCTTTACCCAAAACCTCCGGGAGAAATCGGAACTGGCCGAAAACCTCCGCCTCGAACTTGACAAGCTCTCCCGCTCTGGCGAACGAAGCGAATATCTGGAGAAACTCTCCCGCAGCACCATCCTCACCGAAGACGATTGGACACAGTTCCGCAGCGTATTTGAAAAGGTGCATCCCAATTTTATCGAAGAAAAAAAGACGCAATACCCCGACCTCACACAGGCTGAACTCCGCTACCTCGTGCTCGAAAAACTGCAACTCACCACCCACGAGATGGCCAACATGCTCGGCGTCTCCGACGGCACCATCCGCCAAACGAAGATGCGGATGAAAAGGAAGACAGGGGAAGCGTAATTGAGAATTGAAAATGGAGAATTGAAAATGCCAGTGCAATCTGTTACTTTCATGAACCTACAACCCCAATTTTTCAATTTCCTAATTCCCTGAATTTCAATCACTTACCTGTTGTAACGTTTTTGTAACGCCAAAAATTAGGGTTTTCCCGCCGCTGCCCGCTCCTTTGCATCATCAGTTTTATTGGAGCGATGGTCACACAATTTCACAGTATAGCAATGAAAAAGCAATGTCAAAAACGGTCGGTAGCAACCTCCTTTGCCGTGAGGTACTGGCTGGTTTGGGCGATGCTGCTCGCCGCCATTGCCTACGGTTTCCACTGCTATTTCGAGTACCGTGATGCGCAATTGGAAAAGCGGCTGGAACGGTTGAAATGACCATTGCTCAAAGAAATTGATTTCACCTACAACTTTTATTCACATGAAAAACCTGTTTTGCATTGCCTTGCTGCTGGTAATTTTCACCAGTTGCACCAATTTCAAAGGCCCACAACCAGCAGGTGCTCCCGATTTGAACGAGTTCCCACAAGAAATGCAGGGGACTTACCTCAACGACGACAGCAAGCTCGTCATCAGCCACGACAAAATTGAGTTTTGGGTGGACAAAAACAAAGCGTCCATGCACTCCTTCATCAGCGACAGCCTGACCGTGCGCAGCATGTCGCCTTGGGTGATTGGCACCCGCAAGTCGCAGTTCCCTTCCGGCGGCGACAACTACTCGGTGTTTGCACTGAAACTGGATGAGCAAAATCCGAACATCTTGCACGGCATCCAGACCGAAGAAGAGGACATCCTTAAATTGTTGCCCAACATCCGCCGCTCAGTTGAGCAACATTCCACCAGCACCTCAGATGGAGTGCCCGACCCGCCAAAGGACGTAATCATTTTCGACCCAACACCGCAAGATTTCCGCCAAATCATCGAAGCGGCCTTCGCCAAAAAGCGAGGCGAAGCTGGCTACAAAGGCTTTGAGCGGCAATAGATAAAGCCCTGAAAGGGCGGAATATGTCAGCATTGGGCAACGCCCGATGGTACATGGCGGGTAATGCCCGATGGTACATATCGGGCAACGCCCGATAGATAATCACCAATAATTTTTCACCAATAATTTTTTTTAAAACAACCAATCAACAATGAAATCGAACAATTTAATCCAATTCGCAGGCATCCTCTTTTGCCTCAGTTTTTTAGGTCTGCAAGAAGCAACCGCACAAGATTGCAGCAAAATGCCATATCCCCAAAAAACAAGTTGCTATGCGTCCATGCTAAAGCTTGGACATATAGAAATACCCAATGCTGATTTGCGGGGAGAGCAGCTAAGAGGATTAGACCTTGGCGGTGCTATTTTAAGCCAGGCAAACCTGAGCAAAGGCGTTTTCCGGGGTACGGATTTTCCCAATGCGGACTTTTCGGGTGCCGATTTGAGCGGGGCCGACTTCCGTGGTACGGACATGAAATTCGCCAACTTGGTTGGGGCCAACCTAACGGGCACGCTGCTCGATGGCGCTGATTTGATGCTTGCAAAAGTCAGCCGCTCGACCACGAAGGGAATCGCTGATTTTGATGCTTTCAAAGAAAAGTACCATGTCCAAATCGAAGACTAATCCATTGCCATTCATTTCAAAATCCATTTCAACATGAAAATCAGGAAAATCTTCTTCCTCGCCAGCCTGCTGCTGGCCACCGTCGCCCTGCAAGCGCAGGACGGAGAAACCACCTCCGATTGGCAACCACCACAGCCCGCCAAATGGCTCACCATGAGCAGCGCTGGGCTGACGATGGGCTTTGCCGAAGGCTGGGAAACCCACGAAGATGCAACCGCTATGGTGGGCGTGTCGCCGGACGGGAAAGTGCGTATCTCTGCAATCATTTCACAATTCCACACGGTGGAGGAAACGGTCGCCAACCTACAGCGGGAGTTCAGTTCTTGGTGCGATGGATTGACCCTGACCGACCCGCAGGATAACCGGGAAGTCAACGGCCTGACCCTGCTTTACACTGGAGGAACCGCCAAACTGCAAGGTGAAGAAACGCCGATTGACGTGGCCATTGACATACTTGAAACACCCGTGGATGGCGACAATGCCATTGTGGTCATTGCCACCTACGGCTTCCACGAGGGCATGATGGAGCATTTCGACGATATTTTGATGGCGCTCAAAAGTTTCAAAAGGTCGGAATAAATCACCATTTTTTCACTACTAAATTTTAAAACAATGAAATCGAAACATATCATCATCGGGGTTAGCATGCTGTTTTGCCTGCTGTTTTTCAACCTGTCGGATGCGGCAGGGCAA
>JADJYH010000041.1 GCA_016719855.1 Saprospiraceae bacterium
CTAATTCCTGCTTCATCCGCCATCTTATTTAGCCAGGCAGTTGTTCTTCTAAAGGAATTTAGATTTCAAAACGATGGCTCACGCTGGTGTCTATTGAGTTGCACTTGGAATTGCTATTATCCAATTCCGAGGCACTCAATCACGTGACGGTTTACAACGCCGCATCTTCCCAGAAATCGCTGGGCATCATGCTCATCATCGCTGCCAACGGCACTCCACTGGTGGTTACATACACGGTATTTGTTTACAAAACTTTTAGGGCTGGCACTTCCCAATGTGAAGTGCATCACTGAACCTGTCCTTGCTGACCCAGTAACTTTGTCCCATAAATATCATTATCATGAAAAACAAGCAAGTAACTTTCAGCGATCTTATCAACAGCGACAAACCCGTACTGGTGGACTTCGCCGCAGATTGGTGCGGGCCATGCAAGGCCATGAACCCCATCCTGCGGGATGTGGCTGCCAAGTTGGGCGACAAAGCTTCCATCGTTACCATTGATGTGGACAAAAACCCCGGCATTGCCCAGCAACTCAACATCATGGGCATTCCGACTTTTATCCTTTACAAAAAAGGCAAAACCATCTGGCGGCAGTCGGGGATGCAATCCGCCAATGCGCTGATGCACGTCATCGAGCAAGCCGTTGGGCAGGAGAAAGTACCTGCCTGATGCTAGGCTGGGGATTGCGCAGGAGATGTTTGCCGACGGGATGGTTGAGTGGAAATTGCCATGCTGACAAGCTGCAATCATCAAATCTTTTTCAAACTTTACAGCGTTACAGATGAGCGGTCGTTGGTATGCTTTTCCAAACAAAAGCGACACCGCACTATACTTTCGAGCGTCAGGTTTTGGCCATTTGCTTTTGGCCAACAGCTAACGGCTAAAAGCCAACGGCCAGCATTATAACACTCCAATTTTGAAGAATGATAACCGAAAGCGCTGACATCCTTGCACTTGTACAAAAATACTACCCGCAACTTGCGGAGAAGGAACTCCAACAAGAAATCGCCAATGCAGGCAAGCTCATGCACTTCAAAGCTGGGGAGGTCATCATGGACTACGGCAGCTACATCAAGCTCGTGCCGCTCGTCGTGGAGGGCGCCATCCGGGTGACCCGGGAAGACCCCGAAGAAGGCCGTGAAATCCTGCTTTATTTCTTGCAACCCGGCGAGGCTTGTTCGATGTCGTTCACCTGCTGCATGTTGAACAAGAAGAGCGAAATCCGCACCGAGGCCGAGGACGACACCTCGCTCATCGCCATTCCCATCCGCTACATGGACGAGTGGATGACCCGCTACCAAAGCTGGAAAAACTTTGTGATGACCACCTACGACCGCAAGATTTTGGACTTGGTAAAAGTGGTGGATAGTATCTCGTTCAAGAACCTCGACAAGCGCATGTTGGAGTACCTGAAAAAACGGGTGGCTGCCACTGGCAACCGGGTCATCAGCGCCTCGCACCAGGACATCGCCACCGACCTCAACGTGACTCGTGAGGCCGTCTCCCGCCTGCTGAAAAACCTTGAAAAAGAAGGCATCGTGAAATTGGGCAGGAACCAGTTGCTGTTCAAGAAGTAGGGCCTGAAAAAATCAACCGCATGCAAAGAATAGTTGGCAAGTTCCTCGAATACAACAGCCATTGGGCTTGCGAAAAGCAAGCGGAAGATCCGCATTTTTTCGAGCATTTGGCCAAGGGCCAAAACCCCATCGCCCTGTTGCTCGGCTGCTCCGATAGCAGGGTGTCGCCATCGGTGGTGCTGGGCGGCGACCTGGGCGAGATTTTCATCCACCGCAACATCGCCAACGTGGTTTCCCACGCCGACATGAACTTCCTTTCGGTGCTGCAATACGCCGTGGATGTGCTTGGCATCCAAGACATCATCGTGTACGGGCATTACGGTTGCGGCGGCATCCGTGCTGCCATGGACGACGAGGCCATCGGCCTGATTGACAACTGGTTGGCCAACATCAAAGATGTGATGGCCACGCACCAAGCCGAGCTGGATGCCATCCCCGACGAACAAGACCGCCTGAACCGGTTGGTGGAACTGAACGTGCTGACGCAAATCAAGAACTTACGGCAGACCAGCGTTTTTCGTCAAGCGACCAAGCGTGGCAAGTCGTTACGCCTTCATGCCTGGGTCTATGACTTCTCGAACGGACAAGTGAAAGTGCTGGAGCATGAGGCGGTGGAAGTATAAACTCCCGCCTATTTTTTCTTTCCTCCATTGCATCGCTTGTCAGCGACCCATCGCATTGTTTTCCCGTTTTTATCATTCCTCGTTGACGAAAGTCACCCCGCTCCGATGACTTAACTCACCCGCCCGTGTGATTTGCTTCACACAAACCCGCCCGCCATCTACTGCATCTTTGCACTGTTCAATATTTGGAAAACATGGGTCTTGAAGCGCTTCAAAATCGTTTTTCAAATCATTTTTCAACATCATTTCAAAAGAAAATTGTCATTATGAAAGTAGAACAAATCTATACCGGATGCTTGGCCGAGGCCGCTTATTACATAGAAAGCAACGGCGAAGCCGCCATTATTGACCCCATGCGGGAAACCGAGCCTTACCTCGAAAGGCTAAAAGCTGACAACGCAAAACTGAAATACGTCTTTGAGACACACTTCCACGCCGACTTCGTTTCCGGCCACCTCGACCTGGCCAAGGAAACCGGCGCCACCATCGTTTACGGCCCAACTGCCCAGCCCAACTTCAAGGCGTATATCGCCAAGGACAACGAGCTGATGAAGGTGGGCAACGTGACCATCAAAATCCTCCACACCCCCGGTCACACCCTCGAAAGCACCACCTACCTGCTGCAAGACGAAAACGGGAAGGACTACGCCATCTTCACTGGCGACGCCCTCTTCCTCGGTGATGTGGGTCGTCCCGACCTCGCCATCAAGCAAGGCGAGCTGACCGAAAAAGACCTCGCTGGCATGCTCTTCGACAGCCTCCGCAACCGCATCATGCCGCTCGGCGACGACGTTATCGTCTACCCGAACCACGGCGCTGGCTCGGCCTGCGGCAAAAAGATGAGCAAGGAAACTTGGGGCCACCGGCGACCAGAAGAAGTTCAACTACGCCCTGCGTGCCGACATGACGAAGGAGGAGTTTGTCAAGGAAGTGCTGACGGGCCTGGTGCCGCCGCCGCAGTATTTCCCCAAAAACGCCGTGATGAACAAGATGGGCTACGAAAGCCTTGACAAGGTGCGCCTCCGTGGAGAACAGGCACTCAGCGTACGGGCGTTCAAGGCTGCCTGGGAGGGCAACGATGCGCTCGTGATTGACACCCGCCCGCAGGAAGTTTTTGCCAAAGGCTTCATCCCCGGTTCTATCTTCATCGGCATTGACGACACCTTCGCTCCCTGGGTGGGAGCATTGATTACCGACCTGAAAAAGCCCATCCTCTTCGTGTGCGAAGGGGGCAAAGAGGAAGAAGTGGTGAACCGCCTGGCACGGGTCGGCTACGACAACCCGATTGGCTACCTCGAATGTGGCTTCGATGCCTGGGAAAAAGCAGTCGAAGAAATGGACAGCCTCGACGAGGTGTCCGCCACCACATTTGCCAAAATGTACAATGGCTCAAACCTGAACCTGCTGGACGTGCGCAGGGCAAGCGAGTTCCAGACGGAGCATCTGGTGGGCGCCGTGAACTTCCCGCTCGATTTCATCAACAGCAATATGAGCGAGGTGGACCGTGACAAGACTTACTACCTGCATTGTGAAGGGGGCTACCGCTCGGTCATCGCCGCTTCCATCCTGAAATCGAGGGGCTTCCACAACTTGGTGAACATCCAGGGTGGCTACAAAGCCCTTTCCGAAACCAACTTGAAGCGCACAGAGCACGTGGAGCAAATGACAGAGCTTTAAGGGGAAATTGGGAAATTAGGAATTGGGAAATTAATTACGTCGCACTCTACTGTGCTTTAGCCCAATTATGAGACAGATTTATGTTCGATTTTCATTAGATATGAGGGCTGCCTTTGGGCAGCCCACCTTTTTTGCTAATTGGCGGCGCTTCCGAGTGTGATGTGGGTTACTGATTGGCCCCTCCCGGCGGGCGTAACTTTGCACCATTGTTTAACTAAAAAAATTCTAAAACAATGGACTTGTCAAAAATCGTCAACAACCCCATGGCCACGCTGGTGGACGTTCGTGAAACCTACGAATTCCAGGCCAGCCATGCTCCCGGTGCCATCAATATCCCGCTCGGTAGCATCTTCCAGCGCATTGAAGAATTCAAGAAAATGAGCGCACCGATTGTCGTGTATTGCCGCAGCGGCAACCGCAGCGAACACGCAAAACTCGTGCTGCAAGCCAAAGATTGCATGGGGTTTACAACGGCGGCGGCCTCGGTGACGCTGTACCCAGTCGCAAGCACCAAAACAGGCTGCTGCTTAACCATCCACCGTTCACCTTTTACAATTCCACTGATGTTCAATTTTCTGAAAAAACTATTTGGCGGCGGTAGCTCATCGAACCTGTCGGAGATGCTGGCGCAGGGAGCCATCATACTTGACGTGCGCTCAGGGAGGAGTTCAGGGAGGGCATCCGCAGGGAGCACAAGAATGTGCCGTTGCAGGAGCTTTTGACCGCCATTTGCCCAAAATCATGAACAAAAAAGGCCGTCATCACCTGCTGCGTTTCTGGGCGCAGGAGCGGCATTGCGGCGCAGCAACTTCGGGCTGCTGGCGTCCAGGCCGTCAACGGCGGCCCTTGGCAGTCGGTGGCGAGTGCTGTAAAAAAATACAAGGCAACTACCGTGGCAGCCTAAAACGATTCCGTTTTCCTTGGCTTGCCACTATTTTTATAAATTAATTAAAGAATACCATGGAAAATCAAGTAGTAGCTGGAGACAATGCACGCATCGGCGACAAAGCGCCGGATTTCAAGGTCAAAACGACTACTGGCGACATGACTTTCTCAGAGTACAACAAGGGAAGCTGGGTCGTGATGTTCTCGCACCCCGCCGACTTCACCCCGGTCTGCACCACCGAGATGTCAGCCTTTGCCGTGGACAAGGATTTTTACGCCAAGCACAACACCAAGCTGCTTGGCCTCAGCATTGACAGCATCCACTCGCACTTGGCTTGGGTGAACAACGTCCGTGAAAACACCGGCGTGTACATGGACTTCCCCATCATCGCCGACCTCGACATGAAGGTGGCGAACCTCTACGGGATGCTCCACCCCGGCGAAAGCGAGACGGCAGCAGTGCGAGCCGTTTTCTTCATTGACCCGAAGGGCACCATCCGCCTCATCATGTACTACCCGCTCAACGTGGGCCGCAACATGGACGAGATTCAGCGGGTGCTCATCGCCCTTCAAACGGTGGACACCTGCAAATGCGCCCTTCCCGTCAACTGGCGTCCCGGCGACAAGGCCATCGTGCCGCCGCCAAAAACGCTGGTGGAAATGGACGAGCGCATCGCCAACACGACCTACGAAAAAGTGGATTTCTACTTGATGAAAAAGGAGATTGCGCTGAATTAAGTAGAAAGACTTTAGAAATTAGACAATAGATTTTAGATAAGGCATTGATGGTCAATTATTTGCGTGACTTCTAATGTCTAATGTCTAATGTCTGGTTATTTAATCAGCAAACTTTTAAACACAAAAAAGCTGGCATCCACTGCGGGTGCTGGCTTTTTTTATGCCTCCACGGCAAGGATTTCTGGAGCGTTTTCCTTGTGTGATTCGCTTCACTGTGGAGGGCGTAAAACGCCCGCATCTTTGCACCATCAAATTTTCAACATCAAATTCTTTAGAAAAAAACTTCTTTAAAAATGAAAGTCGAACAAATTTATACCGGCTGCCTAGCACAAGGCGCTTACTACATCGAAAGCAACGGCGAGGCAGTCATCATTGACCCATTGCGGGAGACGCAGCCGTACCTGGAGAAGCTCGAAGAGGCGGGCGTGAAGCTCAAGTACATCTTTGAGACGCACTTCCACGCCGACTTCGTGTCCGGTCACATTGACCTTGCGAAAAAAACGGGTGCTACCATCGTGTACGGCCCCAACGCCGCTACCAGCTACGACATCTACTCGGCCAAAGACGGCGAGGAGTTGAAGCTGGAAATGGAAAGCACGACCTACCTGCTGCGTGACGAAAGTGGAAAAGACTACGCCATCTTCAGCGGCGACACGCTTTTCCTCGGCGATGTGGGCCGCCCTGACCTCGCCATCAAGCAAGGTGAACTGACGAAGGAAGACCTCGCCGGTTTCCTTTTCGACAGCCTGCGTGAGAAAATCATGACCCTGTCCGACGACGTCATCGTTTACCCAGCGCACGGCGCTGGTTCTGCCTGCGGCAAAAACCTTAGCAAGGACACCTGGGGCTATCTCGGCGACCAGAAAAAGCTCAACTATGCCCTTCGGGAAAACATGACAAAAGCGGAGTTCGTGCGGGAAGTGACTTCCGGCCTCACGCCGCCACCGTCTTATTTCCCAAAAAATGCCATGATGAACAAAACGGGCTACGAGAGCTTCGACGAGGTGCTGGAAAAAGGAGCAACGCCACTCACCCCCGCCCGCTTCGAGGAGCTGGTGGACACGGAGGAGGCGCTCATGCTCGACACCCGCAGCGAGGAAGAATTCAGTGCCGAGCACATCCCCGGTTCCATCTTCATCGGCATGGACAGCCAGTTTGCTCCTTGGGTTGGTGCGCTCATCACGGACATCCAGCAGCCCATCGTCCTCATTGCGCCGCAGGGTAGGGAGGAGGAAGCCGTGACTCGCCTAGCGAGGGTCGGTTACGACAACACCATCGGTTACCTAGAAGGCGGCATCGAAGCCTGGAAGGCAGCTGGCAAGGAGACCGACAGCATTGAGTCCGTCACCGCCGACGAGCTGGCTATCCGCATGGATGCTGGGCTGGACGGTACGGTGCTCGACGTTCGCAAGCCGACGGAGTTTCTGTCGCAGCACGTCATCGGTGCCACCAACTTCCCGCTGGACTACATCAACCGCAACTTCAACCGCCTCGACGGCAACGAGACTTACTACCTGCACTGCCTTGGCGGCTACCGTTCGCTCATCACCATTTCCATCCTGAAAGCGAGGGGCTATCACAACCTCGTGGATATCACCAAAGGCTGGAAGGCCATCGAAGAGAGCGCCGTGCCGAAGAGCGACCACGTTTGTCCTTCGACCATTACCCAAGAGGTGATTGATGAAGCGGTGACGGCAGTGGTGTAAGTGGTTTTAGTTTTCAAAAGAAAGCCCGGTAGCGAAGAGGCTTGCTGGGCTTTTTTTATTTAATTGTTGTCCCGTCCTGAAATAGCTTTACAAAATGAATCGGAAATCACTGAACCCCCAGTTTTGTACAAAATCCAACGTGTAACATCAATCACAGACCTACTCCCGGCAAACCCGTTCCTTTGTGCCTTAATTTCTGCCTCATCGGCCATCTTATTGGCTTGGCGGTTGTTTTCCTAAAGGATTTCAAATTTAAAAAGATGAATATCAAGCAATACCTCCCTGCCCTCGACTGGCTCCCCAACTACAAAAAAGGCTGGCTTTCCGGCGACCTCTCGGCGGGTCTAACGGTGGGCGTCATGCTCATCCCGCAAGGCATGGCCTACGCCATGCTGGCGGGGCTGCCGCCCATCCACGGTTTGTACGCCGTGACCGTACCGCTGGTTTTGTATGCCCTGCTCGGCACGTCGAGGCAGTTGGCGGTAGGGCCGGTGGCAATGGTGGCGTTGCTGACGGCGTCGGGCATCGGGGCGCTGAAGCCAGAGACGCCGGAAGCTTACCTGCTGCTGGCACTGACGCTGGCGTTTTTGGTGGGTGCCCTCCAGTTTCTCATGGGCGTTTTCAGGCTGGGGTTTTTGGTGAATTTCCTTTCCCACCCGGTCATCAGCGGGTTCACGTCGGCAGCGGCCATCATCATTGGGCTGAGCCAGTTGAAGCACCTGTTGGGCATCAAGATACCGAACAGTGAACATGCCAATGAAATCGTGCTGGCGACCATCGAACATATCGGCGAGACGAACCTGCTGGCGCTCGGCATCGGCATTGCCGCCATTATCGTCATCAAAAACGTCAAGAAAATACACAAAGCAATACCCGGTGCGCTCGTGGCCGTGGTGCTGGGCATCCTGGCGGTTTGGGGTTTGGGGCTGGTGGAAAAGGGCGTGAAAATCGTCGGGGAAGTGCCGTCGGGCTTGCCGGGGCTATCCATGCCGTCGTTCGATTTTGGGGCTTGGCAATCGCTTATCACCGCAGCGCTGACCATCTCGTTGGTGGGATTCATGGAGAGCTTTGCGGTAGCAAAAGCCATCCAGGCAAAACACAAGGACTACCAAGTGGACGCCAACCAAGAGCTTGTCGGGCTGGGCATCGCCAATGTAGGCGCAGCCTTTTTTCAGGGAATGCCCGTCACTGGCGGCTTTTCCCGCACGGCTGTCAACGACCAAGCTGGTGCAAAAACGGGCATGGCGAGCCTCATCAGCGCAGCGCTCATCGTGCTGACGCTGCTGTTCCTGACGCCGCTTTTTTACAACCTGCCCAATTCGGTGCTGGCGGCGGTCATCCTCGTGGCCGTGGCTGGGTTGATTGATTTCAAGGAAGCCAAGCACCTCTGGCACAACGACCGCTCCGACTTTTGGATGCTGCTGGCCACGTTCGCCATCACCTTGTCGCTGGGCATCGAGACGGGCATCGGCGCTGGCGTGGTGCTGTCGCTGGGCATGGTGGTCTATCGCTCCACCCGCCCACACGTCGCACTGTTGGGCCGGGTGCCTGGGTCGCCGTTTTACCGCAACGTGCAGCGTTTCAACAACCTGGAGCAGCGCCCCGACGTGCTGGTGGTGCGCTTCGACGGGCCGTTGTACTTTGCCAACGTGAATTATTTTAAGGATAAAATGGGCGAACTCATTGCCCAAAAAGGTGAAGCGCTGCGCCTCATCGTCCTCAACTCCGATAGCATCAGCTACCTCGACAGCAGCGCAATTCACGCCCTCGAAGAATGGGTGCTGGACAACCGAAGCCGGGGCGTACAGGTGTTTTTCACCAGCGTCATCGGCCCGGTGCGGGATACATTGAACCGCTGGGAATTGACCGAGACCATCGGCGAAAAGCAATTTTTCATGAGCAACCAACAGGCGATTGATACTTTCGACGGGGTTTCCGCCAATGGGGTGGTGAAGGATTATCGGGAATATATTTTGCAGTCGAACTAGGCCAACCCGCCTGTTTCCATCTTTTTTAAGCCCGATCAATAATTATCCTACAAAATCCTCAACTCCAACAAAAAATTACCTTCTCTTTGTAGTGCCTTCCACAGGGAACAACAATAGGGTTGTGACAAATGGAGGCATAAATTCTCAAACAATGCTTCGATACAAAGCCGATATTCGTTCCGTCTTTTTCATGTTCCTCACCACCTTTCTGTTGGTATACCTTTGGCGCAATGGCAGTGAAATGAGCACGCTGATGTTCGTCCCGCTTTACGCCCTCCAACTATACATGGCCGTGGTCGTCGCCGTGATGGTACACAACCACCAGCACCTGCCCATGTGGAAGAACAAATTGCTCAACATCCTCACCGACAACTGGCTGACGGCTTTCTACGGCTTCCCGGTCTTTGGCTGGATACCCACGCACAACTCCAACCACCATGTGCACATCAACAAAGAGGAGGATTATACGCGCACCTACCAGGTGACAGAGAAAAACAACCTGCTCACCCTGATGACCTATCCATCGCTCAGCGGCATGAAGCAGCAAAAAGCAATCTTCAACTACATGGTGTCGCTTTGGAGCGAAAACAGGCGCAAGTTCTGGTTCCACCTGCTTCAGGTGATCACCATGGTGGCTGTTGTTGTTGTCGCCTTGCTAATCGACTGGCGCAAGGCGATATGGTACGTCATCATCCCGCAGCAGATATCCTTGTTCAGTGTGCTGATTTTCAACTACGTGCAGCATATCCACGCCGATGAGGAGTCGCCCATCAACCACTCCCGCAACTTCACCGGCTGGGGACTGAACTTCACCTTGCCCAACAACGGCTTCCACACGGCACACCACATGTCGCCCGGCATCCACTGGAGCAAATTGGCCGAGAAGCACAAGGAAATCGAAAGCCAAATTGACCCACGCCTCAATGAAAAGAGCTTCCTGTGGTTCATCTTCCGCACCTATTTCTTGGGTGCTATCATTCCTGCTTGCCGCACCCAGAACATGCGCTTCGAGCGGATGGGGAAGATGGCAAAAGCGGCCTAACATTTTGCAAGGATTAAGTTTTATTGGGATTTCAAGTGCCAAGCGGTTCTGACCGCTTGGCACTTGAAATAGGTGGAAGCGCTATATTTGGCAACAGAACCAAAACTATGAGAAAATGGAACTACAACTCATCCAACAGAAAATACATGAAATTAGGGGCAAAAAATCATGCTTGACTTTGACCTTGCCGAGATGTACGGAACCGAAACTAGGCTACTAAAGTTAGCGGTCAATCGCAATATCCAGCGCTTCCCTTCCGACTTCATGTTTGAATTGACCAAACAAGAGTTTGAAGCTTTGAGATCACAAATTGTGATCTCAAAGCGTGGTGGTACGAGGTACTTCCCTTACGCCTTCACTGAACAAGGTGTCGCCATGCTCTCCTCCGTCGTGAACAGCGACAAAGCCATCGCCGTCAACATCGCCATCATGCGGGCATTCGTGGCCATTCGCAACTACGCACTCACCTACACCGAACTCGCACAGCGCCTCGGCGAACTCGAAATCCGCTTCGAAGATGTGGAGCAGGCGCTGACCCTGCTCATGCACGAGCGCAAGGACAAAAAAGAATGGGAAAAGCGAGAGCGCATCGGGTTCAAGAAATAAGTACACAGCACCCCAAACTTTTTCCTTTTCACGTTGTCCTTTTTCCTTTCCATTATCTTCGCCTTTCAAAAAAAATCTTCGACATGAAATACTGCCGCCTCACATTGTTGTTCCTGCTGGTTGCCACCAGCCTCACTGCACAGCGCCCCGAACGCCTCAACGCCGCCGAAATCTACCAAGCCATCGAAAAGCTAAACGTGCTCGGCTCGGCGCTCTACGTGGCCGCCCACCCCGACGACGAGAACACCCGCCTCATCACCTGGCTCTCCAACGACCAGCACATGAACACGGCCTACCTCTCGCTCACCCGCGGCGACGGTGGCCAAAACCTCATCGGCACCCAAATCGAGGAGCTGCTCGGCGTCATCCGCACGCAGGAGCTACTGGCCGCCCGCCGCACCGACGGCGGCACACAAATGTTCAGCCGGGCCAACGACTTCGGCTACTCCAAGCACCCCGACGAGACCCTCAAAATCTGGAACAAGGACGAAGTGCTGGCCGACGTGGTCTGGGCCATCCGTAAGTGGCAACCCGACGTAATCGTCAACCGCTTCGACCACGAGTCGGCTGGGAGGACGCACGGCCACCACACAGCCTCCGCCATGCTCGCCTACGAGGCGTTCGAGCTGGCCGCCGACCCCAATGTTTACCCCGAACAATTGAAGTACGTGCAAGTCTGGCAGCCACAACGCCTTTTCTTCAACACTTCGTGGTGGTTTTATGGCAGCCAGGAGAAGTTCGACGCCGCCGACAAGTCGAAAATGGTGGCCGTGGACGCAGGCACTTATTTGCCCCTCCGGGGAAAATCCATCGGTGAAATAAGCGCCGAGAGCCGCTCCATGCACAAGTCGCAGGGTTTTGGCTCGGTGGGCAGCCGTGGCGAGACGATGGAATACCTCAACCTGCTAAAAGGCGACTTTCCCGCCGACAAAAACGACCTTTTTGCTGGCATCAATACTACTTGGACGAGGGTGTCCGGCGGAGGCCCCATCGGTGATTTGGTGAAAAAAGTACAGGCCAATTACGACTTCAACAACCCCGGCGGCAGTGTTCCGTTGCTCATGGAGGTGCTGAAAAATCGAAGCTGCCGTGGGGCCCGACGGTTACTGGAAGCGGGCAAAGCTCTTCGAAACCAAACGGATCATCGCCAACTGTCTCGGCCTGTTTTATGAGGCGGTGGCGAGTGAGACTTCCGCCACGCCCGGCCAAGAAGTGAACCTGACCTTGGAGGCCATCAACCGCAGCAGCGCCAACTGTGTGCTGAAATCGGTGCGCTACCTGCCGCTTGGCCTCGACTCGACGCTGAACGCAACATTGGCCAACAACAAGAATTTTTCCTTCAAAAAGAAACTCACACTACCTACCGATTTGCACTACACCAACTCCTACTGGCTCGATGAAAACTGGGCGATCGGCATGTACACCGTACCGGAACAAGCCCTACGTGGCGTTCCAGAAACGCCCCGGACGCTCAAGGTGGAATTTTTGTTTATGGTTGAAAATCAGCCATTTACGCTGGAACGGGAAGTTGTTTACAAAAAAGACGACGACGTGAATGGAGAGGTTTACCGCCCTTTCGAGGTGACGCCGCCCGTGTTCGCAAACATGGCGGACGAGGCGATTTTGTTCCCCGACACGAAGCCCCGCACGGTGGGTGTGGTGGTAAAGTCCGGTGTGCCAAACCTGAGCGGCAAACCCTCGCTCGACCTCCCAAGGGCTGGCGGGCCGAACCAGTAGCTGTTGATTTTGCCCTTAAAACTAAAAGGGCGAGGAACAGAACGTAACGTTCCAGGTTTTTGCGCCTTCGGCAAACGGCGAGGGCAAAATCACGCCGGTGGCCACGGTGAACGGCCAGCGCTATGCCAAGTCGTTGGTGAGCATCGAGTACGACCACATCCCGGCGCAGACCATCCTGCTGCCCGCCGAGGCCAAGGTCGCTCGCACCGACCTCACACGGGGCGGTGACCGCATCGGCTATATCATGGGCGCTGGCGACAAGGTGCCTGCCAGCCTCCGCCAAGCGGGCTATACCGTTGACGTTTTGGAAGACCGGGACATCACTTTGGAAAACCTGAAAAAATACGACGCCGTGGTCATCGGCATCCGTGCCTACACCACGGTGGAGCGCCTGAAATTCCAACAGCCGAAACTGTTTGATTATGCCAAGCAAGGTGGCGTAGTGGTCGTGCAGTACAACACCACTGGCACACTCATTCCCGATGCCGAATTGACGCCCTACAAGCTGAAACTGGGCCGTGACCGGGTGACGGTGGAGGAGACCGAGGTGCGCCTACTGGCTGCGGAACACCAGGTTTTGAACTCGCCTAATAAAATAACTGCGAAGGACTTCGAGGGTTGGGTGCAGGAGCGGGGGCTTTATTTCCCCAGCGAATGGGGACCTGAGTTCACCCCAATCCTGAGCTGCAACGACCCCGGCGAGCCTGCCCGTGACGGCAGCCTCTTGGTGGCAAAGTACGGCGAAGGCTGGTACGTGTACACGGGGCTGTCGTTCTTCCGGGAGCTGCCGTCGGGGGTGCCAGGGGCGTACCGGTTGTTTGCGAACTTGGTGGGGCTAGGGAAGATAAAATAGGAGAACAAAGTTCCCCAAAAAAATAACTGATGAAAGCCTTGCGGCGGACGGTTTGCTGCGGGGGAGGTGGCGTAGAATGACTCTAATATTCCTATCCTCCACTCATTTCTTGTCTTTCTTTTTAAAATCACCATTTTTCCAAGCATCGAAAAACTGCTTCCAAGCGATGGGATTGTAGATGTTCATTGGGGGTTGCTGGCCGATGTAGTAGTAGCTGCGGGCTTGTTGGCGCAGGTAGTAGTTGGCGTGCTCGGCACCGACGGAGGGCACGGTGTAGCGCATGCGTTCCATGGCATCGTTTGCCACGTTGCGGAGCGCCCGCTCCTCCATTTCGGAGGTCACGTCCATGGCGAGGAACTCCAGCTTGAAATGTTCCTTGCTCGGCCACGGGAACACCACCGTTTCCGGTAGGTTGATAAGGTCTTGGGACATCAGTTGTACGAGCGAGTAGCGGCTGTCCTTGAGGTTGGTCGGTATTTTGAACTCGACCGATTTGTAGCCCACCGCCGTGAACTCAATCACGTCGCCCTTCTCCACCACGATAGAGAAAAAGCCGCTAAAATCGGTGTAGGTGCCCCGTGATTTGCCCTTCACCGCAATATTGGTGTACGGAACGGGAATCAGCTCGGCGGTACTGCCGTCCAGCACCATGCCTGAGAACTGCACGAGATTGCTGTCCTGCACCACCCGCTGGGCGGCAAGTGTTCCACAAAAAAGGAGGCTGAAAAAAAGCAGGCCGAAGATTTTGATTTTCATAAATTTCAAGGTTCTGTTCGAGAATGGAGATGCACATTTGTCAAACTCCTCAATCCCTCAATCTCATAAATTCTCAAACGCTCAGTTTAAGACGCCGCACCGTCCCCGAAAGTTGGTAGCGGCTGCCAAAATTAGGACATTTGTAACGATGAAACGACCTTACCTCTTCTGCTTTTTGATTTTTTGTGCGCTGGCGGACAAGCTTTCTGCACAGCCTGCCCCCGACGTGCGGGTGTTTTCGGGGGAAACCGCCGAGGCGGAGGCTTGGGAGCTTGCCCGCCAATCCATCATCTTGTTCAGCAATAGCGATGGACTTTTGCCGCTGAAAAAGCTCAATGAGCGGTGGCTTACGTGGCAGTGCTTTGGGCTTGGCGAGCGAAACGTTTTTGAGGAAACACTGAATAAATACTGCCCGGAATCGTAATAGGCATCAATGGTGATAGCACCAAGGAGGGTAGTGCCGAGTTAAAGGATTTTGAAAAACAACTCATTTTGTTGGGGCCAAAACGCTGTGTTGTGGTCATTTTTGGCGACCCAATGACGATTTTCAAGTTGATAATAGTGCAGGAGGGCTTTCCGTTGATGCTCGTACCCAAAGCCGACAGCCTTGGTCAATCGCTTGCGGCGCAATTGGTTTTTGGCGGCTGTGCTGCGAGTGGCCTCACCAACGAAGGCAGGATGCAAAGCGAACTACCCCCATTTTTGAGGCAGTACAATGGCCTCACCACCCAAGCGACCCGCCTCGGCTACTGCCCGCCCGCCCTCGTTGGCCTCGATGCCCAACTGCTCGAAGACAGCATCCGGGCCATCGTGGAGGAAGGCATCCGGGCGCAGGCATTTCCTGGAGCGCAGGTGCTGGTGGCCAAGGACGGTATGGTTGTTTTCCACGAGACTTACGGCTTCCATACCTACGACAGCCTCCGGCCTGTCCGCCCCGACGACCTCTACGACTTCGCCTCTGTGACCAAAGTGACCTCCACGCTGCCTGCCCTGATGAAGCTGTACGGGGAGGGTAAATTCGAACTCGACGCTCCGCTCAAAAAGTACCTGCCCTTTTTCAAAAAAACAGACAAGGCGGATGTGACCTATCGGCATTTCCTTGCGCACAATGGCCGCTTGAAACCGAGCATAGTTTTCTGGCGGGAGGCGAAGAACGAACATGGTGGTTGGAAGAAACGCAGCTTCCGCACAGTCGAATCACGGCGCTACCCCATCCGCATCACGGACAGCTTGTTTTTGTTCAAAAACTATAAAAAGCGGATTTACAGGGGAATACGTGACTTGCCGCTCAGTCAGAAGCCAGGCTACGTTTACTCCGACCTCTCGTTCATCCTCTACCCGGCGGTGGTGGAGCGGCTGACGGGCGAGCCGCTGGAGTCCTATTTGAAAGCGACTTTTTACCGACCGCTTGGTGCGTTTACCCTGACCTACAACCCGCTGAGCAGCTTCCCTGCGGAACGCATTGTGCCAACGGAGCGGGACACTTTTTTTAGAAAAATACAAGTGCAAGGCACGGTACACGACGAGACGGCGGCGATGCTGGGCGGAGTGTCTGGCCATGCGGGGCTGTTCGGCTCGGCGGGCGACTTGGCGAAGCTGGTGCAAATGTACCTCAACGGCGGCGAGTACGGCGGTGAGCGTTTCATCCCCGAAGCGGCGGTGCGGGAGTTCACCCGCTGCCAGTTTTGTCCCGATGGCAATCGCCGGGGCCTTGGCTTCGACAAGCCACTCATCGAATACGACCCCGAACTGAGCTACGTGGCGAAGTCGGCCAGCCCGGAAAGTTTCGGGCACTCAGGGTACACTGGCACGTTCTTTTGGGCCGACCCGAAATACAATTTGGTGGTGATTTTTTTGAGCAACCGGGTCTATCCCGACCGCTCGCACACGGGGCTGTCCGATTTGAACATCCGACCGAGGGTGCAGCAAGTGGTGTACGATGCGATGAAGTGAGTTGGCAGTTCGACAGTGTGCAGTTGGCAGTCAGTTAGCAGTTGTTTGGGAATGCATCAACGGAGGTGGAAGCAGTCACCTCGTAATTTATGAACTGGCCGACTTATTGACTGCTAACTGAGGACTGCCAACTGCCAACTAAAAAACTACCGTCCCGTTGGCCTACGGCGCTTGGAGCGGGGATTGAGGGGCATTCCGCCCTTCTGCATCATGCCCATTTGGTTGGCCATTTTCATCTGGCCCTGCTGTCCCATGGCCTTGTCGAACTGCTTGATTTGGTCCTTCAGCGTAGGCTCGGTGACCGTGAGTTCCTTGATGTTTTTCAGGTAATTTTTGGCCACGTTCATCTTTTGGCGCTGGATGGCGATGCTTGCAAGTTGTAGCTGCACGGCGGCCTTCTCGTTGTCGGTGGGGAGGTTGATGGTCTGGGCTTTTTGCAACCAGGTCTCAGCCTCGTCGGTGCGGCCAAGACCCTGGGCGATGGTGCCCTTCATCATGTAAAAATAGGCCCGGTTGGTGACGTATAGCCATTTTGGGTTCCAAGTGAGGTTGAGCCATTTTTCGGCTTCGAGGTAGTTTTGGTTGGCCTGCATGACCTTGGCGGTGTGCTGGATGGTGCCCAACAAGATGTAAGAAGCCAGCAAAATCAATCCGATGATGACGAAAGGCAGGCCGTAGCCCCAGGGTAGTGTGGCCATCATGACGATGCCGCCGATAAGGAACACAGCTATGAGCGCAAACTTGAGGTATGGATGAATGGTGAACATGGTAGTTGTCTTTTGTTTTTTCGTTGAAAAATCCGCCAAGCGGGGAGGCAAAGGTAAAGAAAGTTTGGAGCTAAAAGTGGTGCGATGCTTGGCATTGGGAAGGCTGTTTTAAAATAAAAATATTAGCAACCCAAAACCCAATATTCTTCATAAAACATTGATTTACAGATTTTTACAAAAATGAACCTGCCCTGCCACGGCAAGTCAATCCGGTCTGCCAAAAGTGCATTTGCGAACATTTTTTCCTGCAAACACCTTATTAGTTCGAAATCTTAACTAAGGTTTTTTCTCAAAAACAAATTTCGAACAAACAAAAATTAGATAATATGGTACCAGTGAATCCGTCAAATCAGCCAGGCCAACAAGGCCCAACCCCAACAACCCCTACTCCGCAACCAATGCCCAAGAAAAAATCTGCCCCGTGGCTGCCCATCATCATCGTGGCGGGGCTGCTGTTGCTCGGCGTTGCGGCTTGGCTCACCTACGAGAGCATGAACGCCACCCGCCAATTGGAGCAAAAAGTGGCCGAACTAGAAGAATCCGAAAAGCTGAAGGCCGAACTAGAAGCCCAATACAACAAAGCCATTGCCGAACTGGATGCGCTCAAGGGCGAAAACGAGCAAATCAATGCCCTGATTGACCAGCAAAAAGCAGAGTTGGAGGGCCAGAAAGACCAAATAGCCGGGCTGCTGCGCGACAAGAAAAAATTTGATGCTGCCCGCAACGAAATCGCTGGCCTCAAGGCAAGGGTCAACGAGTACATCGCCCAGATAGAGCAGCTCAAGTCGGAGCAAGAGCAGCTCACCCAGGACAATATGCAACTGAAGGAAGCAAAGGACAGCCTCTCATACACGTTACAATCAAAAGTAGCTGAAAACGAGACACTTAGCACCGCCAAAGCCCAACTCGTGAGTGAACGGGAAGAGCTTACGAAGTCGGTGACTGCAGGCTCTGTCATCAAAGTGAAGGACATCAAAGTGACGGGCATGAAGGTGCGCAAGAGTGGCAAAACTTCCGAAAAGGAATCCGCCAAGCGGGTTGACCAGCTCAAAATCTGTTTCACCACCATCGCCAACGACGTCGTGCAGCCGGGCAAGGAGAAATTTTATATCCGGGTCATCAACCCAAAGGGCGAGACGCTGGCCATTGACGACCTTGGCAGCGGCACCACCGTGGACAAAAACGGCCAAGAAGTACGATTCACCCAAGTGCAGGAATATGACTACGCCAATGACGAGACGCAGCTTTGCTTCATCTGGAAGCCCAACATGGCCTTCCAGGGCGGCAAGTACAAGGTGGAAATCTACAACAAAGGCTTCTTCGCAGGATCGGACGACTTTGAGCTGAAATAAGGTTTTGGGAGGTATGAGGTCTGGGGGAGGTATGTTACCGCAACACCAACGCCTTTCTGATGACCGAACCTGCTTGGTTTCCATTTTCAAAAACCAACTTGAAAAAGCAGATGCCGCTGGCGGCATCTGCTTTTTTTGTCCAGCGAAATTGCTGCTGTCCAGCGGGCAGCCAGCCAAGATTAATATCGTCCAGCTTTTGGCCGAAGGCGTTGGACACCTCCAATCGCACCTGACCGGGTTCGTGCAGTGTGAGGCTCACGACGGCTGTTTCGGCAAATGGGTTTGGAGCAATGGATTCAAATGTAAACGGCTGATTATCAGTGGCTTCATTGGTTGCCGCCGGGGTGCAGGCCTGCCCGAAGTCGGCGCAGAAGCAGCGCTCCGGCAGGGTACAGTCCAGCACGAAGGGGTTGGGTTTTCCGCTCTGGTACTGGGCGATGTGCCAGGTTCGGTTCCATTCTGGCTCATCCACGGGGTCGAGCAGGTGCCAGGCGCAGAGTGTCTGGCGCTGCGACTCGAAGAAGGTGGAGTTGGCGGCATCGGCCTGCGCCTTGTACATGGTATAAAAATAAAACATGGCCCTCGCCACGTTGCCCTTGTGTTCTTCACGTGGCTCGAAATAACCGCTCTTGCGCTCGCTGTACAGGTCAATATTTGAGGTGGGCATGCTCGACGACTGCTGACCGAGGTAGTACCAGTCCTCGGTTTGGCTGTCTGGGATTTCGGCGAAGGGAGAGTTGCCCCGGTCGGCGTTCACGTCCTCACGGGTTGGGAACAGGTGGTGCATGTCGCCCTCCGCTTGGTTCATGGCACCGAGGCTCTGCGGGAAGGTATGCTCGGTATTGATGCCCTTGGCAAAGGCAGCTTGGGTGGGGTCTTCGTTGGGGTTCAGCCAAATGCGGTAGCCCGTGTACACGCAGGTGAGCGAGTCGTGGTAGTTGTAGATATTGCCAAAAAGCGTGTCACGTGCGAGTGCCTGTGAAAGCAGTAGGGGCGGCTTGTAGTCGCTCACCAAGTTGTCCAGCAATTCTTGCCCCGACTGGCCGGGCAGCACTGGTTCATATTGCGCCAAAGCGCTGATTTTCAACAAGATACAAAACGAAATCAGAATGGCTATTTTCTTCATTGTCTGGAAATTAGAGGGCAAAGGTATGAGTTTGCGAAGGGTATCGAAGTAAAATATTGGCGGGGGTGTGGTGTGGGCAAGCTCTGAAAGCAGCTTGAAAAGCAGTGCCAGAAGCCCCCTTTTTCTTTTCAGTCGAATTTTCTACCTTTGAAAAAAATCTATCAAATGGACTTGATGTCAACAAAGCTGGAACTCATCAAACTGATAGCCGACGTGCAGAGCGAAAGTCTATTGGAGCAGGTGAAACAATTTTTTAGGCAAAAGGAAAAAGAGTTGGCCGCTGCCCTACTGCCTTCACCAAAGAAAGGGGGGGGTGCCAAAAAATGGGACAGGCCGAGTTTGCGCGTTGGCTAGGTCCCTTGATTTAGAGCAACTGAAAAAGAGAGGATATGATCCGCACGATTGGGAGGTATTAAAAACTGGGACTACCGCATGTTTGAAGACCAGCCCTTAGAGGAACTCCTTAATTCCCTCACGGCATGAAAAAACTTGCTGGACACAAACCTCATCGTGGCTATCATTCGCAGCCAAGCTTTCGCAGTTAACTTGGAAAAATCTTATCCATTTCCCACCAATAGCCTAATATCTGTTGTCGTGCAAGGTGAGCTTCAGTCGCTCGCCATCCAATGGGATTGGGGCTATGCCAAAATCCAAAAGCTGCATGTTTTGCTTCAAGCCCTGCCTATTTATCCCATAAAGGTCCAAACCGTGATTGACGCCTATGGTTTGACGCCTTTAGTCAAGGCAGCTGCCCGACAACCCTTGCCAGCTTGTCCGCTCGCAATATGGGCAAAAACGACCTTTGGATTGCCGCCACTGCCCACGCCACGCAAGCTACCCTACTCACTACCGACATGGATTTCAACCACTTGGATGGCGTATTTTTTGACTTGGAAAGAATTGACATCCAGCAATATTTGTAAAAAAACCTCGCTCAGGCTCGCCTGCTGAACCATTCTGTCATGAAAAATCATTGGAAAATACTTCCGACAGCCTTCGTCGTCCTATTGCTTCCGCAGTTTTTATTTGGGCAAAAAACGGCAAATTTTGCCCAACTACTTGACCAAGCTGGCTTGGAGGTTTTCAAGCCACTGGACGCTGGCTACCGGGCATTCCAGCCGCTTGAAAACGAGTACCTGAATTGCCAATACGCCATCCATTCCAACCGAGAGGACTTGCAAATCTGCTATTACGTGCTGCCCTGGAACGAGACCGACCACGCTACCGTCAACCCGCACGTGGCCACTTTTCGAGTGCTGACTTCCGTTGCTTCCAATGCCGACGAGGCCGTTATCTCGGCCATCCAACCAGACAGGGAGGCGCTGATTCGTGACTTCAACGCCGACTGGGGCATGGCCTATTTTTTTCGTCCGAAACCTGCATTTGCGCAAGCGCCGAACTGCAAAATGCTGGCCCTCAGCAAGGAGGGACAGGGCACGGTCTTCGTGTTTTTCCTCTTCGACGACCCTGGGAATCTGGCGCTGGACAGGCGGGAGTTGGCGGTGAGGTTTAGGTAGAAATTTTGAAACTTGAAATTGAGAAATCGAAGATTCACGACAGTAAATTAAAGTTTTGTAGCATGAAAATCATCCTCCATCTGGCCGTCGTGGCCGTCATTTTTGGTTGCTCCGCAAAGACGCCTGAAGCACCCTCCTCCGCAGCGGCGGTCAATTCGGCAGCGGCGGTCAACGACTCCATCCCGTTCCCGGTGTACATGAGCTACGGCGAGTTCGAGCCGCACCTGCTGCACTCGAACGACACGACCTACGTTGTCAATTTTTGGGCGACCTGGTGCAAGCCTTGCGTGGAGGAGCTTCCTTTTTTTGAGAAACTGATTACTGCCATAGCAAACCCCAATGGGGCAAGCAAGCCCATCAAAGTGCTGCTAGTGAGCATGGATTTTCCGAAGGACATCATGAAGAAACTCATCCCGTTCGTTGCGGAGCGAAAACTGGAGCAGCACGTGGTGGCGCTCGGCGACCTGGACTACAATGCCTGGATTGACAAGGTGAGCACCGAGTGGGACGGCGCCATTCCTTTTACGCTTGTTTACAACAAAAATGGCCGAATGGTGAAATTGGGCGAAATGGCCGACTACGAGGAATTGGTGAAGCTGGTGGACAGCGTTGTTGAGTTATGAGAGATGAGTTATGAGTTCGCCGTGAAAAACTCATAACTCATAACCCATAACTACCTACCCATGCAGCACGAGAATCGGCAGCTTGGTGTTCAGTGTCATCGCTTTTGTCATGCTTTTATGGAAGAGCTGTTCCCAAAATTTGCGGTGCGGGCACACCATCACCACGAGGTCAATATTGTGCTTGATGGCATAATCGTTCAGTCCGTCCACCACCGATTGGCCTTCTATCTTGGTCAGGTTGAAGGCAAACGAAGGTTCGCTACCGTTGAACAACACGCTGAAAAGCCGGTTTTCGATTTCCTGATAAGTGTTTGAATCACCCTCTTCGTCCACGTGCACGAAGTGTATGTCGGCGTTGAAGGCATTGGCCACGTCGACCAGTTTGTGGAGGGTTGGTCGCTCGGCGGCCTCGTAGTTGCTGGCATACATGATGTGCTTGAAGCCATGGAACTGTACCCCCTGTGGCACGAGCATCACTGGGCACTCGGCCCGCTGCGTAACGTTGGTGGACACGCTGCCGAACATTTTTTCCAAAAAGCCACGCTCTCCGGTGCTGCCCATCACGATCATCTCAACGTCTTTTCTTTTTGACAGATCCAGTATTTCGTCCACAGCGAAGCCGGTGATGACCTCCTGCTTCACCTCTACTGCCGTGGCCACGTGGCCAACGGCGGCGGCGTTCAGTTCTTCCTCCACAAAAGCGGCGAGCCGTTCCTTGGCGAAGCCAACGCCTTCCAAGAAGCTGTTGTTCAGCCAGTTGCTCTCCGGATCGAACTCTGGGTGGTAGATATGCACAGCCTCCACCTTGCCGCCTTGCAGCTCGGCGAGGTCAAGGGCGAACTGAAAAGCGCCCTTAGCAGCTGGCGAAAAGTCGGTAGGGACGAGGATGATTTTCATGGCAAACTGTTTGAAAGCCTTTTTAACAAAGGCGTTTAGCAAAATTTTCAAATCCTCGGTAGGGGGCACTATTTTTTGCAAAACAACCGTACCATCCACAGCCATTGCCGGAATACCGGTGATGTGATACTGCATCAGCCGATCCATTTCCGACACGTTTTCAACCACAGCCTTCATTCCCAATGAAGCGAGAGCCTCTATCAAGTTTGCGCGAAGTTGGTGGGTTTGGGTACTGCCTTCCACCCCGAGTATTTGAATAGTGGTCATGTGCTATGAATGGGATTAGACGGCTTTCGCTTTTTTGTAATTTTCGAGCGGAATAGGTTCATCCTCAATGGCTTTGATGATGTCGAAGGTGGTCACGATGCCCACGAGTTCGTTGTTGTCCACCACGGGGATTGCATGGAACCGGTTGACAAGGAATACCTCCAAGGCCGTGCGGATGGGGTCGGTGCTTTCTACTTTGGCCAAACCCTTGGTCATGATTTCCTCAGCCTTCCAGGAGCGTAGGCGGGTCTCGTCAATGAACTTGTCCATTTCGTTGCTCTTGAAGCCCCGCAAGAAGTGCAAAAAGTCCGTTTTGCTCACGATGCCCTCGATATGCTTGAAGCGCACAACTGGGATGTGGTGGATCTTGTGCTGGTCAAAGATTTCTTTAACCATCATTAGGCTATCATCAGGGTTGACGGTATGAAGCTTGGCCGTCATGATTGTGGAGATTGGTGCTAAGACGTTCATTTTTCATTCTTTTTTGCTCCGCAAATGCATTTGGATTTCAAATCGCTAAGAACTCAAACTGCATTTTGGTCGCTGTGATAGGTTGTCTTTCGGGGCAAAGTTCCAACCAGCCCGAACGATGCGCGATGACTTTTGTCACTATATTCTTGTGATAAAATACATTTGGCCGAACGGAGCATCTTCGGTACTTTGCAGCACTGAATAGTTCAATTAGCTGATAACTCATTGAAAATCAGCACTTATTAGTTATAAAAGCACCGCATTGGAGAACCAGTTGCCACATCAAACACCGGAGGAAATGGCTGCCTATCTGGGAGCAATTTTCAAGACAGCCATTGACGCCATTTTTACCATCAACGAACGCGGCATCGTGGAGAGCATGAACCCCGCAGCGGAGAAGCTCTTCGGCTACGATGTCTCGGAAGTGTTGGGCAACAATATCTCCATGCTCATGTCCACGCCAGACCGGCAAAACCACGACGCCTATCTCAACCGTTTCCTCGAAACCCGTGAACCCCGCATCATCGGCATCGGGCGGGAGGTGGTCGGTGTGCGAAAGGATGGCAGCAAAATGCCCCTCCGGCTTGCCGTCAGTGAAACGATGCTGAATGGGCGGCGCTTTTTTACCGGCATCCTGCACGACTTGTCGGGGATGAAGCTTGCGCAAGCCGAAATAAGCAAACTGAACGAAGACCTTGAGCGCCAGAACGACCGCCTTGAGCAAAAGGTGACCCAGCGAACGGAGGAGCTTTCGGACGTCGTCAACCGGCTTTTGAGCGTCAACCAGCAACTGCACCGGGAGGTGGAAGAGCGCAAGGCGGCAGAGACGGCGCTTCGCAAAACCGAGAAAGACCTGCTGAAAGCACTTGAAAAGGAAAAACAGCTCAACGAGCTGAAATCCCGCTTCGTATCCATGGCCTCTCACGAGTTCCGCACACCGTTGAGCACCGTGCTCTCATCGGCTGACCTGGCCGAGGCATACACTGGCGGGGAAGAGCAGCACCAAGCGAAAAGAAGCAAGCACCTCCTGCGCATCAAAACAGCCGTGGGGACCCTCACCAGCATCCTCAACGACTTCCTTTCTTTGAGCAAATTAGAAGAGGACAAGGTGAAGTCTCAAGCCGAAGCTTTTCTGCTAAAGAATTTCTGCGAAGAAGTGGAGGATGAAATGCATGGCATGCTGAAACCTGGACAGAATATCCAACATGAGTATGAAAACTGCGAAGAAACGGTACATTTGGACAAAAAAATCCTGAAGAACATCATTTACAACCTAGTTTCCAACGCCAGCAAATACTCGGCGGCAGGCAAGCCGATTTTTTGCCGCTTCCGGGTGGCCGACCACATGCTTCACATCGAAGTCGAAGACCAGGGCATCGGCATACCAGAGGAAGACCAACCGCACATGTTCGAGCGGTTCTTCCGGGCGAACAACGTCGAAAACATACAAGGCACTGGCCTGGGGCTTAATATCGTCAAGCGATACTTGGGCCTACTGGGCGGCGACATATCTTTTAAAAGCAACCCAGGCCAAGGCACTGTTTTTATGGTAAACATACCACTCAACCAAAGCAAAGCAAAATGAAAAAAATCCTCGTCATTGAAGACAACCTTGAAGTACGTGAAAACCTACAGGAAATACTAGAAATCTCAGGCTACCAAGTGTTGGCGGCCGAGGACGGAACGGTGGGCGTGGAATTGGCCCTGGCCGAGCGACCCGACATGATACTCTGCGACGTGATGATGCCCAAGCTCGATGGCTTTGGCGTGCTCAACATCCTGAGCAAACGACCCGAAACCTCCGACATCCCCTTCGTTTTCCTTACTGCCAAAACCGAAAAAGATGATTTCCGTCGGGGAATGAACCTCGGCGCCGACGACTACGTGACCAAGCCGTTCTACAAGGACGAACTGATTGACGTGGTGGAAACTCGTTTGAGGAAAAGCGAGCGGCTCAAGAAATTCAACCGAACCGAAGAAAGCCTCCTCAGCTTCATAAACGAGGCAAAAGGGTATGAAGACTTGAAAAAACTGTCCATTGACAAGCGTAGCAAGGAATTTAAAAAACGGGACACGCTGTTCGAGGAGGGCGATACGCCACGGTACATGTACTTCATCACCAAGGGCCAGGTCAAAATCTATAAAACCAACGACATCGGCAAGGAATATATCATCAACATCCGCAACGCTGGCGAATTCATCGGCTACACCGCCCTCATCAAAAACGAACAGTACAGCTTCTCGGCGGCAGCACTTGAAGACTCGGCGGCCAGCCTCATTCCGAAGGAAGACTTCCTCAAACTGCTTTACGCCAACCGCGACGTGGCCAGCCGCCTCATCAAGATGTTGGCCGACAACGTGGCCGAAAAGGAAGCACAACTGCTGCAGCTCGCTTACAATTCTGTGCGCAAACGGGTTGCCGAAGCCGTACTGTTGCTCCATGACCGCTACTCCAAGGAAGGAAAGGTAGACATTCAAATCCTGCGGGAAGACCTCGCCCATATCGTCGGCACGGCCAAGGAGAGCGTCATCCGAACCCTCACCGAGTTCAAGGACGACGGGTTAATCGAAATCAAGGATGGAGCTATCCGCATTTTGAACAAAAAGAAACTGGAAGGACTTCCGACATAGCAACAAAAGGAATTTTGAAGCCATTGGACATCGCATAGGCGCCAAGCTTCCTTGCTCAAATCTTTGACCACATGAAAAACATATTGGTAGCCATTGATTTTCTTGAACTCTCCAACCAATTGCTGGAAAAAGCAGCTATTTGGGCAGAAAAATTCGATGCAAAAATATGGCTGGTACACGTCGCAGAACCAGACCCTGACTTCGTTGGGTACGAAGTAGGCCCACAGTACATCCGTGACAACCTAGCCAAAGAGCTTCGGCAGGAACACCGTGACCTTCAAGCAATGGCCAAGGGCCTTACGGAGAAAGGTATAGATGCAGAAGCATTGCTTATTCAAGGAACCACTGCTGAATCGCTGGTGGAGGAGGCCAGCGACGTGAAAGCCGACTTGATAATACTTGGAGCCACCCACCATGGGAAGATTTTTGAAACGCTCTTCGGCAGCGTTTGGGAAACCGTGGTGAAGAAGTCCAAAACTCCCGTACTCATTGTACCACATTGAAACAATTAGAATTTAAGGGTCAAAGTACTAGGCTCCAGTCGCTCTCCTCCATTTCATGTTTCAATGTTTCCGGTACTTCGCCATCATCTCCACGGAAATGACGTTTTGCTTCAAAAAGGCTGTATCGGCCCCGTAGCTGCCTTTCGTCTGAAAGAAAACTTCCAAGGTTGGGACGAACCAAGCTGGGTCTTCGCCGAAAGCCTGCTTCAATCCGGCCTCGCCCTTGCCTTTGATGTCGCTTCCGTTCTTGGTCATGGTGATTTGTTCCTCGAACAAAAACAGCCAGCTTGCACTGGATCTGGCACTGATGCCGGTGGTGGTTTCATCGAGCAGTGCAACTCTGGCATCAATCTTCACATGCTCCTGGGAGCAAACATTTTCCACGATATTGCTCCATTGAAAAACACGGTTGCCGCTATCCATGTAGGAATAGTAAACGCCCGTAGCCGAGTCCACAATCGAACTGCCGAGCAGGTACAAATCATAGGTTTGGTTGGGGCCGCAAGGCGAATCGTCGAAGAGGTCGCAGCTTGCCAACATGGTGAAACAGATGGCTACCGCCAGTAGAAGATTTTTTTTCATGATCTGAAAAATTTAGGTGAGAAATGGAAGGAAATTGCCGCCTAAAATTGCTGCAATTATCTGAGCCTTGCAATGGCATTGGAAGGAAAAAACACCGTTATTATTGGCATTTTGAGTGAATAGCCTAAAATTTGCCCTGTTTCCAAATCGAAAGCAACCACCGTAGCCCGAGTATACCGGAAATGACGAATCCGAAGACTCCCAGTGCGGGTACGTTTTTTATGTGCGGCGGCACGTCGGCAATAACCAACAGCGACGAGCCGAGGATGAGCGCACCCAGTACCAGCGCAAACGAAATGCGCTTCGAAGCTACATCAAGCGCATTGTCAACTGGCTCCAAGCCGCGATGCTCGAACTCTATGTGCAACTTTCCTTTCTTTATTTTTTCGATGATGTCCTCAACATCCTCAGGCAGTGAGGTGGCAAGTTTGGAGATTTCTCCAAAGGTCTTGGCCATCCGCTTGGTAAACTTCGCAGGGCTGTATTTTCTTCGAAAAAGCCTCACCACAAACGGGTGGATGTTTTGGATGATGTTGTAACGGGGGTCGAGCATCAGGCCCACGCCCTCAATGATGACGAGGGCTTTCAGGAGCAACAGCAGGTTGGAGGGTATCCGAATTTTATAATCGAAAAACAGCGAGTTGAGGGCGGCCATGACCTCGTTTGAGTCAATTTCCTCCAGCCCTATGTTCGAGTAGTTTTGGAAAAACTCATTGATGTCGTACTCCAGGCTGGCATGGTCAATTTTTGCATCATCCCAAGAAAAGCGGAGCAGGGCCGTCTTCAGCCCGTCCACCTCGTGGTCGTGTACGGCAAGCAGCAGGTCAGCGAGGAGTTCACGGTCAGATTCTATCACCGTGCCCATCATGCCGTAGTCAATGAAGCAGACCCGCTGGTCTTTCAGCACGAAGATGTTTCCAGGGTGGGGGTCAGCGTGGAAGAAGCCATGGTCGAACACTTGCTCAAAGTAGAGGTTGATGCCCTTTAGCGCCAGTTGGGCACCTGTCATTCCGATACGTTCCAAAGCGGCGAGGTCAGTACATTTTATGCCTTCGATATACTCCATGCAAAGCACTTTTTCGGTGCTGAACTCTGGGTAGACCGTCGGCACATAGATTTCGAGGTTGCCCTTGAACTGCTCCTCGAAGCGCCGCATATTGGCTCCTTCCAACCTAAAATCAAGCTCCTTGTGGATGCTTGTTTCAAACATTTTGACAAGTTCCATCGGCTGATAGGCGTCAAATTGCGGGAAACGGTGCTCCAGCAACCGAGCCAAGCTCTTGAGGATATGGATGTCCAACTCAACCGTGTCGCCGATGCCGGGACGCTGTACTTTCAGCACCACCTCCTGCCCGCCAACCAGCGTAGCCCGGTGTACTTGCGCCATGGAAGCGGATGCAATGGGTTGGAAATCAATGTTTTCAAATGATTTTTCCAGCTTGTCGCCCAGTTCTTTCTCCAGCACAACACGAATATCCTCAACGGGCAAAGGCGCTGCATGATCCTGAAATTTTTGGAACTCCTCCACCAATTCCTCTGGCAGGATGTCTGGCCGATTGCTGGCAATTTGGGCAAACTTGATGAAGGTAGTTCCGAGTTCTTCGCAGACCATGCGCATACGTTCGTACCGGGTAAACTCGGTCACTGGATGGCCGTCGTGCGTAGGCATCAGCTTTTTCCATTTTGGAATAAACCGACTGAAAGGCGGGTGCGTGGCAATGTCCGCAAAGCCGTATTTGACAAGTACGCCTATGACTTTCTCATAGCGCCCAATGAGGGTAGGCTTATGTACATCTATGGCCGACATGAGAGGTGAGTTGAAGATTGGGTGATTGAGATATTGAGTTATTTGGAAGCCCAATAACCCAATATCTCAATAGCACAATAACCAAACATACTACGAAAGCAGGTTGGAAAATGCCTTCTTCATGTGGTCAAACGAGGTAGAAATTTCGTTTGAAAATGAATCAATTTTTTCGCTAGCCCCGGTTTCTTTTTTCAGCCTTTCACGGATGTCGGCTATGGCGTTCACAAGTTCTGGCTTCAGCGGTTCCAGCTCACTTTCGGTCTCAAACTCACCTAGGGCCAACTTGATGCGGTAGTTGTCCAGCTTGCCACGGAAGACATCGAGCTTGGCCTGTAGCGCCATGCCAACATCGCCGTAGCCTTCTTTCATGGCCAGCTCAAGTTCGTAGATGGCATGGAGGGTTTCCCGCTTCTGCACATCGTACTGCCGCTTGTTTTCGGCCACGACCTTTGCCAGCCGTGCATCCAGTGCGTCAAACTTTTCCATCAGCACCGTTCTGTGGGTGCTGGCTGCCTCGCCTGACCGCCGCAAAACGTTCTTCTCTTCCGAAACGAAATTGAGAAAATTTTTGCGCTCACGGTCAAATATGTCCCTGGCTTCGGCTTTGCCAAGCGCCATTTGGACTTGCATTTCGTCCAGCAGCACCTTCATCTGGGTAAGGCGTTCTTTGCCGATGTCCAGCAGTTCATCTTGAAGTGTCATGGCTATTTGATTTTTGTGAAAAAATAATTTTTACAATGCAAAAATGTCTAAAATACTAGATGAAAGAGATGAGTTACATCATGGAGATTAGTGAGTTAAGTCACCAACTTTGGGGTAGGATGGGCGTTCTTTTGTAGTGTAAATAGAAGTCAAATAGATTCATATTTCGGGTGATTAAATATTTTCAGAGCGCCATTTTGGCGCTCTTTTTTAAGTTTAAACAGCCTCGGATTTTTCACGGATTATACTGATTTATATTGCAAGAAATAACCGGTGGAATAAGCGTGAATCAGCATCCAAATCACCAATAAATAAGTGTGAACCAGGCACGGATTTTCACAAATTGCACGGATTATATTTAAATGGAATAATCAGTGGAATCAGCGCAAATCAATGTCCTATTATTTAAATCATGGAGAATAAAGTAAGCTTCAAAGAATTGCTCAATGGCGAAAAGCCCGTGCTCATTGACTTCACGGCCAGTTGGTGCGGCCCCTGCCGCATGATGGCGCCCGTGCTCGAAGACGTGAAAAAACAGGTGGGCGAAAAAGCCACCATCGTCAAGGTGGACATTGACCGCAACTCGGCGTTCGCTGGCAACATGGGCGTTCAGGGCGTACCGACCTTTGTTTTGTTCAAAAAAGGAAAGGAAGCTTGGCGGCACGTCGGCATGATTTCAGGGCCGCAACTGAAGGGGGTACTGGAAAAATTTGCGTAGCCAGTTGACAAATCTCACCTAAACTACTTGTGGTTCGTCATTGAAAGGGTCTTTGGAAATGCACAGTTTTGCCCAGTGCAATTCGAGCTGGCATTGCCAGCGATCGCGGTAATAATTTATGACCCATGGGAGCAGAAAAGGTCGCCATCATCAAGGATAAAGACCTACGCATGAAAGCAACAGCCCATCTGTTGCGTGACCTGAAGGCCATGGAAATCATGCTGGAAAAGGGCATGTTTGAAACGGGCGTACAGCGCATCGGCGCAGAACAGGAAATCTCCCTGATTGGGACGGATTGGAAGCCCGCCCCTGTGTTGATGAATATCCTGGAGCATATAAACGACGACCGTTTTACCACAGAGTTTGCCCAGTTCAACATGGAGGTCAACCTCGACCCCATTGTTTTTAGAGGCGACTGCTTTACACAATTGGAAAGAAACCTTTGGCGCCTCTTGGTAAAAGGCGAAAAAACGGCCAATCGCTTCCAAGCCCACCTGCTCTTGGTCGGCATACTTCCAACACTGCACCAGAGCGACCTCGACCTTAAAAACATCACCCCGTTGCCCCGCTACAAATACCTGATTGACGCCCTCCACGCCATGCGGGGGGACAGTTTTGAGTTCAGGATTGATGGCAAGGACGAATGGATCTCACGGGCGGAAGATTCGTTTTACGAAAGCAGCAACACGAGCTTTCAGGTACACTATCAATTGCCGCCCGATGAATTTGTTGCCTCCTACAATTGGGCACTCGCCGTCACGGCCCCGGTGCTGGCATGTGCCACCAACTCGCCGCTCCTGCTGGGCAAGCGACTCTGGCGGGAAACCCGGATTGCACTATTCCAGCAATCTACGGACGTGCGAAGCACTTCGGGCAAGTACCGGGAACAGGCGCCAAGGGTGGATTTTGGCACCCGTTGGATAAAAGACTCCGTACTCGATATCTACCGGGAAAATGCGACCCGCCACAAGCCGTTTTTTGCTTCCACCCGCCAAGAGGATGCACTGGAGGTATTGGAACAAGGCGGCATACCGAAGCTATACCAACTCTGCGTCCACAACGGCACGGTGTACAACTGGAACCGGGCATGTTATGGCATTACCGAAGGGAAACCGCACCTGCGCATCGAAAACCGGGTATTGCCGTCAGGCCCGACCATCATTGACGAGGTGGCCAATGCCGCCTTCTGGCTCGGCCTGATGAAGGGCATGCCACCGGAATACGCCAACATTGACCAGCGCATGGACTTCGATGTTGCGAAGCGAAACTTCCTTTGTGCCGCCCGATTGGGCTTGGGTGCCAATTTCTATTGGGCCGGCAGCGACAAACAAATCAGGTCTGATGAGTTGATAATCAAGGAGTTGTTGCCCATAGCCAGGGAAGGTCTCGCCAAAGCGGCGGTGGATGTGGCGGATATTGACCGCCTGCTCGGCATCATCGAAGAAAGGGTGAAAACCGGCAAGACCGGCTCGCAGTGGATACTGGATGCCTACCAAAAACTTGGCAAGGAGGGGAACAAGGACGAAGCCCTGATTGCCCTCACCGCTGGCATGTCACGTCGGCAGCAGGAGGGCTTTCCCGTGCACACCTGGGACTTACCGGAAAGAACCGAGGCAGGCCATTGGAAAAACCGCTACTGGACCATCGAGCAGATAATGAAGACCGACCTCTTCACGGTCACGGAGGATGACCCCGTGCAGCTTGCCGCCAACATGATGTACTGGCGAAACATCCGCCATATTCCCGTCGAAAACAACCTGGGCGAACTAACGGGCCTGATCACTTGCAGGCTCGTCATGCTGTACTACAGTACCCATCATGTGGACGGAACAAACACGGCCGTCCGGGAAATTATGGAAAGGAAACTGGTCACGGTTACGCCACAAACAAAAACCACGGAGGCACTGGAAATGCTGAAAAAAAACCATTTGGGCTGTCTGCTGGTGGTGCATGGGAACAAATTGGCTGGGATGGTGACGGAGCGTGATTTTATGAACATCACTGCGGAACTGCTGAGGGAGGATGAATAAATTTGGGCGATTGAAGATGGATGCCTGCCCGCTATCGCCAGAAAGTTGCTCCCTTGTTTTTGACAAAATTCACCGTAATAGCTGATTATTATCAATTAACTAGCCTCTTTTCCCAAGGAATTTTGTCCAATCGTTTACCTAAAAATTCCCGCTATGAACAAGTCATTAGGGGTACGGTTCAGGTAAATGAGACTTCTTTAATTTCTTAATTCAAGTTGTGGCTCCTTCGTTAACGAGGGTTACAACTTGGGTTGCAACTTAAATTTTCCGCTATGAACAGGCGACTACCTTCCCTTATCTTTTTGCTGCTGGTATCCTGCCTCGCCTTCGGGCAAGCCCCAACGGGGTTTTTGGGCACAGGCTACCGCACTGCGTCCACCTGAAATGGGACGGCTACACGGCCTTCACACCAGTTGGCTACAACATTTACCGCTCCACGGTGAGCAATAGCTTCGGCGCGCCAGCTAGGCGAGTCGGCGCATACAACGACTACACAGATTACGGCCTCAACGCCTCCACCACCTATTATTATAAGGTTTCGGCGTTCGATGCGGCAGGCAACGAGAGTCCGCTGACGAACCAAATCACGGTTTCCACGAATAGCAACAACTACCTGAAGGTAGCGAGCCTCGACCTGCTGATTCCCATTTACACGGGTGGCATGGAACCGGGTGAACCCGACCACATCCGGCAATCACTTGAGTTTGCCCGGCAGTTTTTCTTCCGCAACTCCAAAGGACAACTCAACCTGAAATACCACTACGTGGAATATGCAGGCTACCCGCCACCCAATGGCGATGGGGTGGCGGATTTTGGCACCATCGGCACTGACCTGCACAACCGGGGCATCCTCGACAACCAGTACGATGCCATCCACATCCAGGCGTATCAGCTGTACGGCTGGTATGGCGGCGGCATGTGGTTGGGGCAAACTGCCGCCTCCATGGCGCACTTCCCTGGCTATACTTTTGACCCGAACAACCACTACACCGTGGGCGATGCCTGGGTGTTCACGCACGAGTTCGGGCACTCGCTCGACGGCATCATCGCCGGTGTGAGCGGCTACCCCGACATGCTTTTCAACCACTTCCCCTGGGCGTTCCCGTTGCCAGCGGGCATTGACAAATTCGATGCTGGAACCGACTTCGACGGCATGGCGCTGATACTGCGTCTTTTCGACCACCACCTCGATTACGCAGCCCCCTGGGACGGGTATTTCGAGGTGACGGACAGCGACGGCGACAAGCTGGCCAACAACGACGACCGCCTGCCGATGGACGAAGCTGACTTCGGTTCCAGCCCCTTCACTGACGACAGCGACCTCGACGGCTTGACCGATGCACAGGAATTTTATACCGGCATTTACAGCGGCTCCAACCCAAACATCGCAGACACCGACGGCGACGGCACCCCTGATGGCACCGACCCTTACCCGATTTCCAACTTCCGGCCAACCTTGCAAAAAACCACCACCGCCGTCAACATCAATGGAGCAATGGCCGCTGGAGAGGGATGGCAGCCGTTGGTTTCCAACCCATTCTATTCATTGGCGGCGGGAGCAAGTTTGAGCGCCTCCGCCACTTGGGACGACACCTATTTGTATTTTGCCTTCCAGAGCAACACGCCCCTGAAATACTACCTGTACATGGACGGCAGTGGCGAAGACGGTGTTTTCGCTGCGCCCATCCGGTTTCCTGGCGGCAGCTACAACGACATGAACGAGGCGGCTTATGGAGATAGTTATTATGAAAATGCGGTGCTCGTTATTCGATCAGATGCCACGCAGGTCTTTTTGAAAAATGCAGCCGTGGTAGGCTCGCAAGTTTCCACCGTTTCCGCTGGAGGCACCTACACCACCGAAGTACGCATTCCGCACAACTTGGGTCCTGGCTTCGGCTATACTTACACACCGCCGACTGCGCCGGTGGTCGCTACCCAATCCTACACCACGGGCGACATCATCGGCGTCAACATCGTGGCGCTGCCGCTGGCCAATGCAAATGCCAACGAAACCGACGATTGGCGGGGCAGCAACATGATTTCGATGAACGAGCCGTTCCATTTCTACGACATGACCTTGACTGGCGGCGGCACCCCAGCAACTTACTGCGCTTCGAAAGGAGACTTCCCCTGGGAGGACTGGATAGCCAAAGTAAAAGTTGGAAATTTTGAAAACGCCTCCGGCAAGAGCAAGTACAGCGACTTCACCGGTCAGACCATCAACCTCACGCAAAACGTTCCAACGAACATCCAACTGACCACCGGGTACAGCTATTTTACCTGGAATGAATACTGGCGGGTTTGGATTGACTTCAACCACGACGGCGTTTTTTCGACGCCCGACGAGGTGGTGCAACAGCAAGTGTTGACTGCCCCTCCGGCAGGCACGGCAACCGCCAGCGTGAGTGGCAGCATCAACGTCCCGGCCAGTGCGCTGACGGGTGCGACGCGGATGCGGGTTTCGATGAAACGGGGCGGCTATGCCAGTTCCTGCGAGACCTTTGCATTTGGCGAGGTGGAAGATTACACAGTGAACATTACTTCGGGGCCGGTACAATTGCCGAACCTGCGGTTTGCCAATTACGAAATCATACCCGGCAGCGGGTCACCTTGCTTCACGAATCCGGGGCAATCTTTCAACGTTTTCAGCGGCTTGGTGCTCAACGACGGAGCGGCTGCGGCGGGGGCGTTTAACGTAAAGGGTTGGTTCTCAAAAGACCAACAACTCAGTGCGAACGACGTGCTTTGGCAAAGCTTCGCCTACACGGGAGTGACTCCCAATAACGTGGCAAGCTGGAGCTTCACCAATCCAGTTCCCGCTTCGCTTGCGCCGGGATTGTACTACGTCATCCTGCAAGCGGATGCGGACAACAACGTCGCCGAGTCGAATGAAACGGACAACATGCTGGCAGTGCAAGTGCAGATTGGAGCGCCCGATTTTACAGTCAGCAACGTGAGCGGCGTGCCCGCTTCAGCGACCGCAGGCAGCAGCGTGAACATCACTGTCGAGGCAAAAAACCTCGTTAGTTTCCCCTTGTCGGAACTGCAAGGCAGCCTGACAGCAGGCATTTATTTGTCCACAAACAACCAGTTCAATGCTGTGGATGATGCGCAAGTCGGCAGTGTCCAGATTCTTTACAACCAGTTCTCGAATCCTCCGCTTTACCAGAACGGAACCGCCACGGTGAATGCCTCCGTGACCATTCCTGGCGGTACGGCGGCGGGGAATTATTTCATCTTCGTCCAACTGACTGGCGGCTGCGAGCAACTTGCAAACAACAACCTTTACAGCGCTATTCCTATTCAAATCACGGGAGGATCCCCCGGCACTTACTGCCAGTCATACAGCAATTTCCCTTGGGAAGACTGGATTGCCAAAGTGGAGTTGGGCAGTTTTCAAAACACCTCCGGCAAGTCAGTGTACTCGAATTTCACCAGCCAGGTAATCAACGTGACGGCTGGGCAGTCGTACCCCATCAAGCTGACCACCGGGTTCAGCTATTTCACCTGGAACGAATACTGGAAAGTCTGGATTGACTTCAACCACGACGGCGTGTTTTCATCGCCTGATGAAGTGGTGCAGATGCAAGTGCTCTCCGCTCCAGCCGCGGGCACAGCGACCGCCAGCATCACCGGCAGCGTCAGCATTCCGGCAGGCTCACTGACGGGCCCGACGCGGATGCGGGTTTCAATGAAACGGGGCGCTTACGCATCGGCTTGCGAAATCTTGCCTTTCGGCGAGGTGGAAGATTACACGGTGAATATCGGCACCAATGCAGCCAAACCTGACCTGACAACCGTCGCTTGGGAGGTCATACCTTCCAACGACAATTGCTTCACGCCGCCGGGCAGCCCGTATGGAAATTTGAGTGGGCTGGTGCGCAATCCGTCGCAAATTGCTGTAACAACCTCATTTGTTGCAAAAGCTTGGTTGTCCAAGGATGGTGTGATTGGTGCTGGCGACATCTTATGGCAAACACTAAACTACACGGGCATCGGATCGGATGCCGTGGCGGGTCTAGACATCAACGCAGCCGTGCCTGTCTCCACCCCTCCAGGCGTGTACAACATCCTCGTAATGGTAGATGCCAACAACGCAGTGGATGAGTCCGACGAAAGCAACAATATCTTCAGCGCGGGGAACCAGTTAATTGGTGCGGCTGATTTTGCACTGCAAAACCTGATGGGAGTTCCGGCAAGCCTGCCTGTTGGTGGCAACCTCAGCTTCTCGTTGCAGGTTAAAAACTTGGCGAACTTTCCGCTCAATGAATTAACGGGTGGGCTAACGGTTGATGTAGTGCTTTCAACAGACAATGTTTTGGGCAACGGGAACGACATTGGTTTCACCACTCAAACAGTGAATTACAGCCAATTTTCAGCAGGCACTGCAACCATAAACGTTTCAGGCCAGATAGCTGGAACCATCGCCCCTGGCACGTACTTCCTGCTTTTGAAGGTCAACGCCAACTGCGAATCGAACTACGGGAACAACACCCTAATTGGGCCGTCGCTGAACATCACGGGAGTAACGCCTGGCAACTACTGCGCTTCTCAAGGCGACTACCCTTGGCACGAATGGATTGCACGAGTAAAATTGAGTACGCTTGACAACCAGTCTGGCAAGAGCAAATACAGCGACTTCACGGGTTTGAGCACGACCCTTCAAAAGGGGCAGGCTTACCCGGTCACGTTGACAGCGGGCTACAGCTATTTCACTTGGAACGAATACTGGCGGGTGTGGATTGACTACAACCACGACGGCGTGTTCTCGACACCAGACGAAGTGGTGCAGCAGCAAATCCTCACCGCCCCGCCAACGGCACCCAAACTGCCAGCGTCACTGGCAGCATCAACATTTCGCAAGGCGCATTGACTGGTGCTACCCGGATGCGGGTCTCGATGAAACGGGGCGGCTTCGCAAGTTCCTGCGAGACATTTGCCAACGGTGAGGTGGAGGACTACACCATCAATATCAGCAACACCCTGACACCTGGGGACACCGACAACCGGGCCGCCAGCCTCTCCTTCGAGGCAGTACCCGAAAAGACTTGGGTGAACCTTCGCTGGTGCCTACCATTTTGCGGAACCAGTCGTTCAAATCGAAGTGGAAAAATCGGTGGACGGCAGCGATTACGAGGTGATGGAAACCTTGCAGGGCAAGGCCATCGCCGACAATTCGCAGGTGGTGCAAGTGCGTGACGAGCAACCCAACGACGGGTTCAACTACTACCGGATGCTCGTCCTGTTCGGGAACGGCGACGAGGTGTACAGCCCCGTGCGGGTGGTCTCCTGCGACGAGCCGATGGACTACACCATCTTCCCGAACCCGGCCACGTCGGAGGTCTTCATCCAACTGACGGAAGCGCCGGAGGGCGAGATGCAATGGAACATCAACGATGCCTACGGGCGGGTGGTCTGGACGCAGAAAATTGCCCCGGACGCCCAGTCCCCGTACCGCATTGACGTGACGGACTTCCGGGACGGCCTCTACTACCTGTTTGCCACGCAGCCCGGCAAGCGGGCCGTGGGCAAGCGGTTTGTGATTTCGAGGTGATTACTTGTGAAGCGGGCTTCCAGCATCATTCTGCGGAAGCCCGCTTTTTCTCCTATTTTCAAAAACCTGAATAACATGAAACCGAATAAACTTCCTCAATCAATAGGGTTATTAACGGCCTTTTTCCTCTTCTTTTCCTTACTCGTTTCAGCGCAGACCTATATAAAAACACTGCCCGCTCCGCTAGGGCAATCAATTGAAGCTTGGGGAGCCGCAGCCCTAAACGACGGAAAAGCCTTGATAGGCATCAGAAAAAATCAAGGTTCACAATTCACTTATGAGGCTGTCAAACTGAACCAAATGGGCGATATGGAGGGTCCTGCCGTCAACCTTTCTTCCTACACGACCTATAACAACAACCTTTTTCCTGGAACAGGGAACGAGGGCCTCTATGTGGGCATGTGGGAAGGTGCCAATTTTTTCAGGGTAAAAATCAAAAACGACAACTCCACACAATGGCTCGGTTTGACCCCAACGCCCTACACGGGCAAGGTTTACCAATCTTCAACGGGTGATTTTTACGTCATCAATGTGCTGCACTTGGGTACCCAGGTAAAGCTGTTGAAGATTTCAAGTGGCGGGGCATTGCTTTGGCAAAAAATATTCAACTACAATTTTCCGGTCGGCAATTCGCACCATCAAAATGTGATACAGACCGCAGATGGTGGCGTGTTGGTCGCATTCCAAGCTCCACCCGATAGCATTGCCGTGTTGAAACTGGATGGAAATGGCAACCAGCAATGGTTCAAAAAAATAGCTGCCACATCGTACAATGACATTGGTACGCTCCAAATCGGCAATACCTACTTCGTGGGTACGCCACAGGCCAGCCCTACCATCCACAAATTTGACCTCAATGGCAATAAAACCGGTGAAATCCAAACCGCCGGATACATCCGTTTGATTGGGACGGCGGATGGGAACTTGCTGCTAGGCAGCGTTGACAATACAGCAGGGCAAGATTTGTCCTTAAAAAAATTCAGCCCCACAGGCAGTTTGATTTGGTCGAAGGTATATGAAAAGGACGATTTAGGTGTTTACCCCCGTGCCTTGCGAATGATGCCAGATGGCGGGTTTCTCTATGTCGGCGATGGTGCGTCCAATCAGTCATTGGTACTGGTGGTTCGGACGGATGCAGATGGCAACGTCGCAGGTGGTCCTGGCTGCTCTCCCGACGTGACACCACCAGTAATAGCTGGCTGCCCGGCCAATATTTCTGTCAACTCGGCAACTCCGGCGAGCGTCTCCTGGACGTCGCCGACTGCCACCGACAACTGCGGAACGCCCACCCTGACCTCGACGCACCAGCCGGGTGCTACTTTTTCCTTTGGCACAACGACCGTGACCTACACGTCAACCGACGCCGCCAACAACACGGCAAACTGTGCCTTCACGGTGACAGTGAACCAAATCGTGCAGACCCTGCCCGACCTGACGCTGACCAATCTATCAGCGCCAATTTCCGGAACGGCTGGCTCGGTGGTAAACTTCACCTTCAAATTGGACAACATCGGCACAGCAACCGTTGCGGGCAACTACGTCATCGGTGCTTACCTCTCCACAGACAACACTTGGAGCGCCAACGACGTGCTGGCCGGTACCGTGCCGACTGGCAACACGCCCGTCAACTACAACACCACCGTTCCAGCCTCCATCACCATCCCGCTAGGTACTACTGCGGGCAATTATTTCCTGATTTGCGTGGCCGACAACGGCAACGTAATTCAAGAGTCGAACGAGAACAACAACATCGTGTCGGCAGTATTTGAGGTCACAGGCGGTGGTGGTCCGGCCAATTATTGCGCCGCCCACTCGAACTTCCCTTGGGAAGACTGGATTGCTGCGGTGCAAATAGGCTCTCAGGAAAAAACAAGCGGGAAAAGCACTTATAGCGATTTCTCCCCCACCTTCAACTTCAACCTTTCGCAAGGCAGCAACGCCGTGAAACTGACAGGTGGGTTTTCCTATTTCGGTTTCGAGGAATACTGGCGCATCTGGATTGACTTCAACCGGGACGGAGACTTCGTGGATGCAGGCGAGTTGGTCTTGAGTACCGTCATGCCCAAAGGCCCCAACGGTGTGCCCACGCAAAGCGTCAATACCAGCTTCAACATTCCAACCGTAACCTTGCCAGGCGTAACCCGAATGCGGGTTATTATGAAACGAGGCGCTTTTGCATCGCCTTGTGAGAATATTCCATTTGGTGAAATCGAGGACTATTCCGTCAACATCGCAGCGCAGGGCGCTTGCAAAAAAGACATTCCCGGCACAATCCTTTTGCCACGAAGAGGCTCCTGTGGCTGGGCAGTTTTACCTCTATTCCGCCAACCAAGGCACACAAACCCGTTACACCGTGAACAAGGACGGCGAGATTTTGGGACAAACTTCGATTCCAGTCATATTGGAGGACAGCACTTTAGTTCAAAATAACACCGTCGTCCGCAAGCTCGCCAACGGCAGCATTGCGTGGCAAAAGACAATCCCTGTAAATGTGTTGAGCAAGTTCCCAACTATCGAAGCGGCAGTGGAGCTGAACGATGGCACTTTCATCTTGGGCGGCTTTCAGCGGGAGTACAACCAAGGCAACGTGGTGGCTGATTCATTGGTGCTCATCAAGACCGACAACAACCTGAACTACCTGTCCTACGTGCGGGTCTGGCAGTTCAACAACAATTTGAACTACGACTTATTGAAGGGATTTGTAAAGACCTCCGATGGCAACGTGGTTGTGGTGTTCCTTTCCGCCAATACCTATTTCAACACCATTTATGGTTACAGTTTTATCAAGTACACCCCGCAACTACAGCAAGTGGCAAGCGGAGGGTTCGCCTTCACGGAACTGCTCCACTGGAGGCCGACACCTTGCGGATACTACTCCATTGGCTACAAATTCAACTTCCCGTCCATCAAAAGCTCGTCGGCTCGCACGACTAGCATTTTGTACGACTTCGAGACAATGTCAATTCAAACGACTAGGACTTCCGAATCAGGTACTGTGGCTTATATGGGCAGCTATTACAGAGAGTCTTACAACTCCTACCTGTTTGGCGACACGTTGACGGCCAATTACCAAATCGTCGTGTCCCAGCAGTATATCTCACCGTTTACCATCAGTTTAAGAAAGGCGGACGGAACCATATTCCAAAAACGACCTGCTTTAATTGACTTCAACCATATCCTTCAGACGGGCGATACGACGGTTTTATTTCTTGGCCCTAACTGGGCACTCAACCCCGATTGCGGCAGCCCAGGCACCAAACAGCCTGACTTGTCAATGGCGAACCTGACGCTGCAAAGCACTAGCACCACGCCGGCGCTGTCGTTTGGTTCAATTTCGACCTGAAGAACACGGGCAATGCCACTGCCACTGGGGAGTACATCATCGCTGCCTACCTGAGCAACGACAACCAATTGAGCTATGAAGACCGCCTGACCGGCTATATCAACACGGGCAATACTCCGGTGGGTACCATACCTGGCGTGTTGGGCGGTATCACCGTGCCCGCCGAGCAGCCCAACGGACAGTATTTTCTCATCTTGAAGGCAGACGTGACGGGGGCCATCCTCGAACTTAACGAGAACAACAACGTGTTGGCCACCACTGCCAAAATCGCTGTTTCGGCAGGGCCGGACGAACTTTGCGGCTTTGAAACGGCGGTCAGCCAAGACGGCTTTACAACCTACGGTGCGGCTTCTATCAACGGCCACCACGTTTTCAGGATGAGCAAATACGACGCAACGGCCAACGTTTCCACCTTCAGAAACCATACTGTTGGGAGCGATGGCACCCTTACCGGAACGGAGACTTTTGCCCTCAACGAAAAGGTCACGCCGCTTTCCGACGAGAACTTCCTGTGCGCCACCATTGGCGAGCCGAACATTATTTACCTCAAAAAGGTCAATAAATCGGGGACGGTGCTGTGGGTAAAACAGTACAGCATCTATATCGCTACCATTATCGAAAACGTGTCCATCGGCGAGGCCATCAACGGCGATATTTTGCTGGCTGGCACCTACAACGAGAGCGGATACCCAGCCGATGTGCGCAGGGGTATGGTATATGCGGTTGGACTACAATGGGAAAACACTCCAGCAGATTTTTTGACGTAGCTAACGCCAAGACGGGCACTACCGCCACCGTGTTCCAAGGCTACAATCAAAACACATACCTCGTTGTGGAAGTGCCGACGTATGGTTTTACGCATACGGCCTATTTGGTGAAAATCGGTGGACAATATGGCAGCGTTCAATGGACTAAGGACCTTGGCACGTTCACGAAAGTGCGCGGGGTGGCTGAAATGCCTGACGGCAGCACCTTGGTGACGGCCTTCAATCCTGGCCCTCCAGGTGGCTCGCCCACCCACCACGGCAATTTTTACAAGATTGACGCAAACGGCAACGAAGTCTTCAACAAGGACATGGCCACACTGGCCCCTCCAATTCCGGTAGCAGCTAGCACGGGCCGTTCTCGGACGTCAGCCCAATCATGCGAGGAACGGATGGCGGCTTCATCACGGGCTTCACCCGCTACTTCCCATATACCAGTTTGCCAAGCCAGTCCCTCATCATTCGGCTCAACAGCAACTTGGACACTGTTTGGACAAAAACGCTGTCCGGCCTAGATGCCACGCTATTCAGGGCCTTCCGAGCCGTGCCGGGCGGGGCGTTCCTTGGTACAAGGGATGGCAAGCTGATAAAATCGGTGCCAATGGCCGCTCCCTGCACCGCACCGAGCACCTTTGCGCCAGCACCAGCGACTTCCCCTTGGCACGAATGGATTGCACGAGTAAAATTGAGTACGCTTGACAACCAGTCTGGCAAGAGCAAATACAGCGACTTCACGGGTTTGAGCACGACCCTTCAAAAGGGGCAGGCTTACCCGGTCACGTTGACAGCGGGCTACAGCTATTTCACTTGGAACGAATACTGGCGGGTGTGGATTGACTACAACCACGACGGCGTGTTCTCGACACCAGACGAAGTGGTGCAGCAGCAAATCCTCACCGCCCCCGCCAACGGCACCCAAACTGCCAGCGTCACTGGCAGCATCAACATTTCGCAAGGCGCATTGACTGGCGCTACCCGGATGCGGGTTTCGATGAAACGGGGCGGCTACGCCAGTGCCTGTGAAACACTGCCTTTCGGTGAAGTCGAGGACTACACGGTGAATATCGTGAACACACTCATCGGCGACGACACCGACAACCGGGCCGCCAGCCTCTCCTTCGAGGCAGTGCCCGAAAAGACTTGGGTGAACCTCGCCGGAGCCTACCATTTTGGGGAACCAGTGGTGCAAATCGAAGTGGAAAAATCGGTGGACGGCAACGATTACGAGGTGATGGAAACCTTGCAGGGCAAGGCCATCGCCGACAATTCGCAGGTGGTGCAAGTGCGTGACGAGCAACCCAACGACGGGTTCAACTACTACCGGATGCTCGTTCTGTTCGGGAACGGCGACGAGGTGTACAGCCCCGTGCGGGTGGTCTCCTACGACGAGCCGATGGACTACACCATCTTCCCGAACCCGGCCACGTCGGAGGTCTTTATCCAACTGACGGAAGCGCCGGAAGGCGAGATGCAATGGAACATCAACGATGCCTACGGGCGGGTGGTTTGGACGCAGAAAATTGCCCCGGACGCCCAGTTCCCGTACCGCATTGACGTGACGGACTTCCGGGACGGCCTCTATTACCTCTTTGCCATGCAGCCCGGCAGAAGGGCCGTGGGCAAGCGGTTTGTGATTGTGAGGTAAGCCGGATCGCGATAAATTGCCGGGCGATGGGTCGTCGCCCGGCAATTTTTACACATGGAATTATGAAAAATATACCTCAAAACGACATTGGCATTTTAGCTTTTGGCGTGTTGTTGGCACTCATTTTTTCCTGCCAAAACAAGGCGGAAACTCATGCCCAAATTGAAGTTGAGCCAGTAGCTGCCACCCAAGACACCCTCCCGACTCCACCGCCTCCGCCCTTCGACACCGTCGTGCTTACTTACGATGTTACCATTGGCTGCCTTTTCGATTTCTTGGACACGCTCGTGAAGCGTTACGACACGCTTGCACCCTACCCGGTGTCGGAGCACCTGCTGGTGCGGGCGAACCCTTGGCTCATTGACAGCCTCGAAAACACCGACTACTACCGCCTGAAAGAGCGGGGCATTTTCAACTACGATAACCGCTCGTTGGTGGTGATGCAGGAGGGCGACACGCTTTTTATCCCCAACGAAGCCGATGCGCTGGAGCTGCTGACCAAAATGGACAGCACCGTCATTGACATCAACATCCCGGAGTTCAAGCTGCGTATTGTTGAAAATGGGGACACCATCTACACCTTCCCGTGCGAGTCGGGCAGAACCGCAAGCGCTACCTCCTCGCCACCGATAGGGTGACCGACTTGCGCACGAGGACCGGCACAGGCACCATTGTCCGGCACTCGAAAGATCCATTTTTCAGGGATCCCGTGGACGGACGGATGTTCACCGTCACCGAACGGGACGACAAAAAGAAGACCCGGATGCCAATCATCCCGTGGATGGAGCCGAAACTGAACGGGCATCGCACGGGGCAGCTCATCCATCCGACCTCCAACCCAAAATCCGTTGGCAAAGCCTACTCCAACGGCTGCATCGGCACGAAGGAGGCCGATGCCTGGCGCATCTACTACTACGCTCCCATTGGCACAAGGGTCGTCATCCGGTACGATTTGAAAGTGGTAAATGAACAAGGGGACACCGTTCAGGTTAAGGATATTTATAAGAACTCACTAACGAAAGTTGACAATTAGCCGACGACCATTTACCAGCCTTAAATCGCTTGTACACACGTTTATCTGTTGCCATGACGAAAGTCATCTTCAGCCATAATTCGACTCATTGGCATTGGCGGCTTTCTATGGGTAGTTTCGTAAATCATTAAATAAATTAAGTCATGAAAAAACAAACAGGCATCTGGCTCGACTCCAAGGAAGCCAACTTTATCGAATTGCAGGATGGCGATTTGATTCGCATTCACAAAATTGATTCTGATATGGGTTCCTCCCATTTCAAGGGCGGATCACCTGGGCAGGGCGGCTCGGAGAAGACCCATGCAAATCGTCGGCAAAACGAGGAGCACAGCTACTTCAAAGAAATCATTGAAAACGTCAAAGGCGCCGACGAGGTAGTAATCTTCGGACCGGGCGAGGCGAAAGACCTTTTGGTAAATGCCATCAAGGAGCATCCCAGTCATTTTGATTCAACCCTGAGGGCCGTATTGACTGCGGACAGCATGACCGAAAACCAAAAAGTGGCTTACGTGAAATCGTTTTTCGAGGCCAGTTGAAAAATGGGTTGGTAAAGAGCGCCGAAGAGGCCGTTCCCACTATTTATCGCTGATAAAAATCACCTGAATTGGTTGACAGAAAACAATGATTTGGATTTTAGAGAAAGGGAACTTTATACCATTAAATAACAGGTTTCGCACGAGATGGTGGTTGGTGGATGGGATATCCAAGACCAAATGCCACCCGCCGAAATTCAAAATTTTATCGCCATGAGATGGAGACCAAATCTTCGCAACCATGCATTCGACTGGATGGGCGAGAGCTATAAGCCACTCATAGATTCCAGTCACTTTCTTGGGCGTTCCTCTTTTGATTTTCCTTGGCACGAGATGCCGCCAACCAATGTTTCAAAGCAAGAAAAAAAGGTGGTGCTGGATGTTTCCGTGCCTGGGTTCACAAAGGACGACCTCGAAGTAACGATTAAGGGAAATGTACTGACCGTGAAGGGTGATAAGCCTCACCACTTGGAAAAAACAGGCGTGGAATACATCGTGGAGGAATTTTCAACGGACTCGTTTGAACGGAAGTTCAAGCTGTCGGACGACATCTCCGCTGACCACATGGAGGCAAAGTGCGAGCATGGTGTGCTGCACATCAGTTTTATTGACAATAAACCAGAGGTGCATAAAAGGGTGCACCATGTAAAAGTCGAATAGTGCAGGCTCATAACTATCGGCAAGCAAGAGAGTAGAACATGCGGACTACTGTTAAATGGCAAGTTAAAGAACTTGTCCAGTCATTTTGAAAATCCGAAAAAAAGTGCGCTTGACATAAGTCAACCAAGTGGTTGATGGAAGTCATTTCGACCCGAGGTTAACAAATTTACCTTTGTTGCATAAATCAAGTGAATGATAAAAACCGGGTTTAAGGAAAGGGCGAATGGACAATGGTCAGGGCATCCAAGCCCCCGATGGACTTGCCCCCGAAGGCCAAAACTTGGATGGTTTGGTCAGCTGCTCATTTGCCCGGTTTTTTAAGCCCAACAACAAAAGGAGGTACATTATGTCAATCGTAAAATGGAAAAATCGGAACGAATTGCTTCCTGCATTAAACATGGCAGACTGGGCTATGAATTTTTTCAAAGACGACGACTTCTTCGACAAAAGGTGGTTGCCTGCTTTTGAAACTACGACGCCCTCTGTCAACGTCAAAGAGACGAAGGAAGCCTACAAGCTGGAGGTAGCAGCCCCTGGCATGAAAAAAGACGACTTCAAGGTGGAGATAAAGGAAGGCCATTTGTGCATCGCTGCTGAGACCAAGTCGGAGAAAGAAGAGAAAGAGGAGAATTTCACACGCAAAGAGTTCAACTATCAGGCTTTTAGCCGTTCCTTCTGGTTACCAGAGAACGTAAAAGCTGACAGTGTAAAGGCTACTTATAATGACGGCATCCTGAAAATTGAGGTGCCAAAAGTTAAAGTCGAAAAAGAAGAACCGGCCAAGGTGGTTAAGGTTTCTTGACCGCTGGGCACAAAAACTCATTCTTCAATGTGAGAGGTGTATCCCGGAGGCCGGCCGCAAGGTGGCTTCCGGTTTTTTTTTTCAACGTATTTTTTCATGCATTTAAACCTATAAAAAATGAACCCGAATATCACCGTACAGGAAATCATGACCGCCAATCCGGTCACCGTTCAGCCAGATACAACCCTTGGCGAAGTACGGGAGCTTTTTTCAAAGCACAGCTTTCACCACGTGCCCGTGACAGGGCCTAGCGGTGAACTGGTGGGCATCATCAGCCGTGAAGATTTTTTCAAGGTGGCCTACGTGTTATCCGTGGAAGCGACAAGAGCGGCCAATACCAAGTCTCGTTTTCAGCACCTCATGGCGGAGGACATCATGACGAAGTACCCGCTCCAACTCAGTTCCGATGACACCATTGGGCTGGCAGCGGACATCTTCCTTGCCAACAAGTTCCATGCGGTGCCTATTGTGGAAGATGGTCGGCTTGTGGGCATCATTACCTCTCACGACCTATTATCATACGCCTTTTCGTCCCCAGTTGGAGAGCAGCTGGAACTGGAGAACTTTGAAGAAGCATAAAGAAACAGGTGTGCCAACGTGCTGAGCCAAAGGCCAGCAGGTTGACGCACCTTCTAAAACGCACCAATCATGTTTGACAGAACCACCACCATCGCCAACATCATGACGCGTGATGTATTCTTCGCCCATCCGGACGATACCATGCAACGGGTGGACGAGTTGTTCACAGCCAACAACATCCACCACATTCCTGTCATAGACAATGATAGCCGCGTCGTGGGTATCGTCAGCAAGTCGGACTACTTGAAAATACTGCACGGGTTTACCCTTTTCAAAACGGAAAAGAGCGTGGAGTACAACAAGGCCATCCTCCGCTCCCTGCTCGTGAGCGAGGTCATGACGAAACAAGTAGCAACCTTGCAGCCCGAAGACACCGTGGATATTGCCGCGGGGTATTTCCGGGAGAACCTCTTCCACGCCATCCCGGTTGTGGATCGCCAGAAGAAGCTGGTTGGCATCCTCACCACCTTCGACATGCTGAATTTCGCCTTCATGGAACCAGCCCTATTGCAGTGAGCGAGTGAGCGGGTGAGAGAAGCTATCTGCTCACGCTCTCACCCGCTCACCCGCTCACGCTCTCACCCCTCTCACCCTCTAGAAATGAAAATCCAAGACTACCTCGCCGAGTTTGTTTACGGTGGCATGGATGGCCTCGTTACCACCTTCGCAGTAGTGGCAGGGGCAGCGGGGGCAGGGCTTGACAGTTCGGTGGTCATCATTTTGGGCTTCGCCAACCTCATCGCCGACGGCTTTTCGATGAGCGTCGGCAGCTACCTCGCCCACCATTCTGAAAATCATACTTACGAAAAATACCGCCGCTTGGAGTACCTCGAAGTAGATCACAACCCAGAAGAAGGCAGGGAAGAAATCCGACAGATTTTCATTAAAAAAGGCCTAAGTGGTCAATCGCTGGAACGGGTAGTGAAAGCCATCACCTCCGACAAGGACATCTGGGTGGACACCATGATGAAGGACGAACTGAACCTGACGCTTGGCGCTCGCTCCCCACTTTCAAGGGCGGTGATTACCTTCATCTCTTTCAATGCCGTTGGCCTTATTCCCATGATTGTTTATTTGGTAGATTACTTCGCTCCCATCCATCGGGACCTGTTCTTGGTGTCGAGCATATTTACTGGGCTTTCGTTCCTTGGCGTTGGTTTGCTGAAAAGTTACGTCGGCGAGCAACCGCTCTGGCGAGGTGCACTGGAAACTTTTGGACTCGGCAGCGGAGCAGCCATGCTTGCCTATTTTGCGGGGAGTGTGCTCGAAAAGATGTTTGTTTAGTAGGGACAAGACTGGTAACGTTACACCCTCGTACATCGTAAGTATCGAATTTTTTTTAAGGTCGAGGACAAGCTCTCAAAATCTTCCACCAATGCTTGATCAGGCTGATTTCGATTTATAAAATCTTGCCTTCAGCGGGTTGTAACCTGCCTTCAATAAGCCTTGACTTTAACTGGAAAAATTTTGCGTGGTCAGCCAGACCTCTCACGCTGCCTTAATGGGCAGCGCCAGCATCGGGATATGCACCCGTCCGGCCACCTGCCCTGTCACGCTTCGGTCGAAAATTCGCTCAAATACAGTCAGCCGCTCGTGCACGAACATGCAGAGTGCAGTAGCTTTCAAGTTGGCGCTGTATTCCACGAGGTCTTCATAGAGCGGCTCTTCCGGCAGCGTGACGATGGTTTTGATGGGGAAAGGGCTTTTGCTTTGATTAGGAACTGCGTCGGCAATATTCGTGAAATAGGCGATGGAAGCGGTTGCCCCCATCCATTTTGCCCACTTGTTTATTTCCTTTTTGTGGGCGGGCACTTCTTCGGGCGGAAGACAGAACTCCAGTTTTTGCAAGATGGTTGGCTTCCAACTGGGCGGTACGGTCAACACTGGCAGTTCTGCCTTGCTGATAAGGTTGGCGGTGTTGCTGCCGAAGATTTTGTTGGCAAGGCCCGAAATGCCCGTAGTGCCCATCACCACCAACTTAGCCTTTGATTTCTCAAAACGGTGGGTAATCGCAACGAGGAAGTGTTCGGCGTACAGCACCTTCACCCGCCAGCGGGTAGTGGCGGGTAGGCCCAGTGCCTTTATTCGTTCGGCGGCTAAAGCTTTCAGGCGACCTTCCTCCTCCTTCTTTCCACTCATGATGTAATCATAGATTTTGGGAGAATCCGAGGTAGGCGACATCACCACAACGTGGAGCAGCTCGACCTCGTCGTTGTCCTTTTTCGCCAGCAAAAATGCCTGGTCGAGCGCCTTTTCAGCGGTGGTTGAATAGTCGGTTGGAACAATCAGTCGTGCCATTTTATTATTTTTTTATGAAAAAACGCCATTTAAAGGGCAATTCACTACTTCGATTAGTGGCTGTAAAGCAAGTAATTTTTTTCCGAATTGTGGTATTACAAACAACGAAATAATAGCTATAAGACGTTATGAAGAAATGTCATCCGGGCATGTGATATTTGTCAAAAACAAGCCTTTTTGTTCCGTCATATTCAATTTCCATAATGGCGGAGGCGTTTCAGGGCGACATCCCAATTGGTGACCCTGCCAGCCATGGCTCGTGGTTAATCTCAAAACACCGCCATGCCGTCGAAAATCAATGCCAAGGCACTGGCAACCGGCCTTATTTTCGAAGCAAAATTTCCACCGATTCAGGTAATTCTAAAAACTTGGATATGAAGCCAGTAATTTCAATTTTGCTAAATCTTTTGCTGGTCGGCAGCCTAATTGCGCAGCAGGGCCTGAAAGCGGATTACTACAACGGCACCAATTTCAACCAAAAAGTTGCCACCCGTACCGAGCCTAATATTGACAAATCGTGGAACGACATCCCGCCCGTCCCCGGCCTCGACCCCCACGACTGCTCCATCCGCTGGACGGGTCGGCTGACTGCCCCCGAAACAGGCACCTATACTTTTTCGGCCAAGGTGGACGATGGCATCCGGGTCTGGGTGGGCGGCGTGATGGTGATTGACAACTGGCAACTGAACGACGACGGGCGGTTCACCGGGAAGGTCATCATGCGGAAAGGCACGCCCTACGACCTGAAAGTGGAATATTTCAACGCACTCATCGAAGGGGAGGTTCGGCTGCTCTGGACATTGCCAAACGTCCAAAGCCCGGTCGTAGTGGAAAGCAAATATTTTAACGAAAAACCCAAGCCTTCCCCACAGCAAGCACCCGCCAAGGCCGAAGCGAAAAAGATACTCCACCCGCTGCCAAGTCCAACCCAGAACCCAAAAAACAACCAACCCCCATCAACCCAAAACCAGAGGCCGTCCAACAACCAGCCACCGACGGTGGAGCCGTGGTCGTGACGAAGGATACCCTCGAACGGTATGTGCCGAAAAACGTGCTTTTCGAGCAAGGGAAAAGTATCATGCTGGAAAAATCGAAGCCGGGGCTGGACAACCTCGCCGGTTTTTTGCTCCGCAACCCCAAGCTGCAGCTCAAGATTGAGGGCCACACTGACATCATCGGCGATATGGACATGAACAAAACGCTGTCGGAAGAGCGGGCCAAGGTGGTGGCTGAGTACCTGGTTACGAAGGGAATCGAGCAAAGCCGATTAGAGGCCACGGGCTACGGCAGTTCACGTCCGCTAGTCACCGGCAACTCCAAAAAGGGATACCAGGAGAACAGGCGGGTGGCGTTTATCATCCGTTGATGTGGGAGGTTTCAACCCTTCGGGCTGGCAAGTGTTGTAGTTGCTGATGAATCGTCAGCAATTTTTGTACTTATCCGTTTACAAATGAAGTGGTTAAAAAGATTGGGAATCGTTTTGGTTTTGGGGTATGCACTGGCCTGCGGCGTACTGTACTTTTCGCAGGAGCGCCTGATTTTTCACCCGGACAAGCTCAGCGAGGACTATGTTTTCAGTGAAGGCGAGGAGGTGGAACTGCCCGTTGGTGACGGCATTTCGCTCAACTGCCTTTGGATGAAGGAACCTGACTCGAAAGGTGCCATCCTGTACCTGCACGGCAACCGGGGCAGCAACCGCCGCTGCTCACACCAGGCGCAGACGATGGCGGGTGGTGGTTATGACATTTTCATGCCTGACTACCGGGGCTTCGGCAAAAGCGATGGCGATATCATTTCGGAGGAACAGTTGTTCGGTGACGTGCAGGCAGCCTATGATTTTTTGAAAAAACACTATTCAGAAGACCAAATCGTGGTGGTGGGCTACTCAATCGGGTCGGGCATGGCCAGCTACCTTGCCGCCAACAACCATCCGCAGCAGCTTGTGCTACTGGCCCCCTACACCAGTGTTGTTGATTTGAAAAATGGCATGGCGCCTTTCCTGCCCGATTTTTTGTTGAAATACCCACTCAGGAGCCAAGCTTTTTTACAGAAAGTCAAGTTCCCCGTCACGCTGTTCCACGGCGAGTTTGATGAGGTGATACCGTTCAGTTGTTCTGAAAAATTGCAGGCCATCAATCCAGCGTTGTTTAAGCTGGTCAGCCTGCCGGAGGGGCATCGTGGGGTAATTTTCAACCCCGTTTTCCAAGAAACAGTGAGGAAACTCTTGCGATAGTGATGAGTTATGAATTGTGCCTGATGAACTCATAACTCATCTCTCATAACCTCAAATCGCCTTGTCCTTTTCCAGCAACTGGAACCCGTTCCCGTGGATGTTCACGATTTCGAGGTTGTCATCCTCGGCGAGGTACTTGCGCAGCTTGGTGACGAACACGTCCATCGAGCGGGCAGTGAAGTAGTTGTCCTCGCCCCAGATTTTGGTCAGTGCCTCGTTGCGGGTCAGCACGTCGTTCATTTTGAGGGCAAACATCTTGAGCAAGGAAGCCTCCTTGGGTGAGAGCTTGTACTGCGGTTCGTTGGTACCGCCCTTGTCGAAAGTCAAGATGCGAAGCGGGTAGTTGAAATGGTATTTGCCAATGAAATACTCCCGTGCCTCTTCCTTTGGTTCTTCCTTCGGCTTGGTGCGCTTCAGGATGGCGCCGATGCGGAACAGCAGTTCCTCAGAGTTGAACGGCTTGGTGATGTAGTCGTCTGCCCCAATCTTGAAGCCTTGCAACACGTCCTCCTTCAAGGTCTTGGCGGTGAGGAAGATGATGGGGATGTTCTGGTCTTTTTCCCTGATTTCACGGGCCACGGTGAAGCCGTCTTTGCGGGGCATCATCACATCGAGGATGCAGAGGTCGAAGCTGCCCCTGTGGTAGCTTTCAATGCCCTTGATGCCGTCGTTGGCGAGGGTCACCTCGTAGTCGTTCATTTCGAGGTAGGAACGCAGCACGTCCCCGAAGTTTTGGTCGTCCTCGACCAGCAAGATATTTCCACGTGTGGTTGCTGACATTTTATTAGTGGTTTTTGAATTGTTGCTTTTGGAAATCAGGCTTCGACCTTCGCTGGAAAAAACAGCACAAAACTACTCCCCTTCCCCAGTTCGCTCTTCACCTCCACCCGGCCCTTGTGGGCATCCATCATCGCCTTCACGTAACTGAGACCGAGGCCGAAGCCCTTCACGTCGTGGAGGTTGCCTGTATGCACCCGGTAAAATTTTTCGAAGATATGCTTCATCGCCTCCTTGCTCATGCCGATGCCCTTGTCGCTGACTATAACTTCGACACCGCCGGTCACATTGCGTGTAGCAACCGAAATTTCGGGGTTTTCGGGCGAATATTTGTTCGCATTGTCCAATAAGTTGTTGATTATGTTGGAGATATGCGTCATGTCGCCCTGCACAGTAGGCTGTGTGGCATGGAGGTTCGTGGACACCTTGCCGTCCCGTTTTTCCACTTGGAGGCCGATGTAACCTACGCCATGGGTGATGACGTCGTGGATATTTACATCGCTGAGTTTTTATGTCAAAATCCTGGCGGTCAATCTGAGCCATTTGCAGCACTTTCTCCACTTGGTTGTTCATTCGCTTGTTTTCTTGGCGGATGATGTCGGTGAAGCGGCGGATCTTGTCCGGCGAGTTGATGACCATCGGGCTGGAAATGCTGTCGGAAGCAAGCGAGATGGTGGCAATGGGCGTCTTGAACTCGTGGGTCATGTTGTTGATGAAGTCATTCTTCATCTCCGACACCTTTTTTTGCTTGAAAATGACGGAGATCGTGTAGAAAAAGCAGAACAGGATGATGCCCGTGAAGATGATGGAACCGATGAGGTTCTTCAAAACAGAACTCCAGAGAAAGCTGCTTTTAGTGGGGAAAAATACCATCAGTAAGCCTGGCGTCTCCTTGTCCCGTTGGAACAGGCCGACCCTGTACTCGCTGTTGTTGAGGTTTTTGTAGCCTTCCAGCGTGGGCTGCGAGCGGCTGTCCTCCACGGTGTAGCGCCCGTCGGCGATGACGAAGCTCTTTTTGCGGTTGTCGAACACCCCGTAACGGAACGGGATTTTAATGCCCTTGTCCTGAAACTCCTGCCTCAAGAACGAGCTCAACATATCCAGCTCGATACGCTCTGTGATAGGGGCGAGGTCGAGGCCCTGGGTGATGCTGACGAATTGCGAAAGCTTTTTTGCCCGGTCCGCTTGGCATTCGGAGCAGGTGCAGTTAGTGGCCGCTAAGGTAATTTCGATGAGCTGTTGCTTGGTGAGGTGGGTGTGGCCGCCCGAGCCATCTTCGTCTTCAATGGAGAAAGTGAGGCCGCCCATTTCAATCTGTTGCCGCACCTCTGACTGGTAGAAATCCTGTGCAAATCCGTTGTCAACATGCCGGTAAGCTTCCATTTCCTCCTCTTCCTCTAGCTTGTCGGCCACCTTGTTCAGGGCCGCCACCACCTGGTTGTTGAACTGCTCCTCATTGGCCTGGAGCGAGTCCACGACCCACTTCGCCTGCATGGCGGCGATGCCGATGAGCGCTGCGCTCATCAGGCCGATGATTAGCCAGATTACTTTTTTGTTCATTTTCCTAAAAAATGGTCATTGGCCATTGAGTCATTTTTTTGGGTCAATGACTAAATGGCCTTTTCCATACTGCAAACATGACAAATTTAACAATGGCAAATGCCAATCCCCTGTTTTAACTTAGAATTAACGCCAGTGACAAAAAAATCGGACGCCGCTGTTTTCGCCGTTCCTTTTACCTTTAGGCAAGTTATTATAAGTCAGACATCAGGCCAGAAATATTAGACCTGAGATGGGTGGTCGTCCAATGTCTATCGTCCAATATCTATCGTCTCAAAAAGCATGAACCACTACACCTGGACATACCTCGGGGACGGCGGCAGAAACTACCGGGTCGGCTTGATGCACAGCCCCAAGACTGGGCATTTGCTCATTTACATCGGCTCCAAAATCGTTCAGGTTGACTTCAAAGTTTTCGAATCGAAGGAATACAGCTTTTTTATCGAAGAAGAACTGGTGCACATCAACCTTGAAAGGCGGGGCAACGAAATGTACTTCACCTTCAACATTGACAAAAAAGCCGACACTCCCCGCAACCGTTTCAGACATGCGTTGGAGCGCAAACACTTCATTCAACTGCTAATCTCTGTGGGAGTGCTTGCAGCGCTCGTTACAGCCATTGTTATTTGGGGCAACAATGCCAGGAAAAGCGAAACTGAACGGCTCGAAGAAATGCTGGCAAAAGGCAGCCGAGAAACCGTTGGCAGGGTTTTGATAAAAAAACTGGACAACGACCAATCCGAAATTTCCTACCAGTTCGTGGCTGGCTCGCAGACCATTACCACCGTTTCGATGTTGCAGTCCGAGCCGCTGATTTTGTTGGTAAACCCAATGCCGCTGGAGCCGGGCGACGAGTTCCGGGTGCGTTACGCCACCAAAAAACCGCACGTTAACCAAATGCTTTTCAGCGAACCCACGCCCCACCAAATCGAAGTGTACAAGCAGCGGGCCGCCGCCAAACATGACCGACTAAACCCCGACGCCCCGCCCGGCATGACCAGTTGCTTTGTGCAAACAGCCTTTGAGCACGACAGCCTCCGGGCGCTGGCCGACATCTATTTTCAGGATACCAAACCAGGCTATAACTTGGAGCACAACCTCGAAACTTACGCCAAACTAACTGCCGACAATGGCTTTTTGGCAAAAATGGGCCAAGTGTGGGCATCTCAAACCGCAAAACTGAGGCTGCATCGCCCCGATTTTTTACCTATTTTTGCCCTCCGAAATCTTGAATCCTTCAATCAAAATTGTCATTCCCGAAGGGGACCTAATCCTTCAAACCTTGGAGAAACTAGCCCAACATATCGAAGCGCTGGTCTTCGCAGCCGACTCCCCGCTCTCGCCCGACGACATCCGGCAGGTGCTGGACGAGGCATTTGAGACCGAGTTCACCCCCGAAGACGTGGCCGCTGCCATCGCCGAGGTGAAGGCCCGCTATGCCGACGACGACTTCGCCATCGAGCTGGTGCAAATCGCTGGCGGCCTGCAGTTCATGACCAAGGGCGCCTACCACGCCGTCATCGGCACTTGGCTCAAACAGACGACCAAAAAGCGCCTCTCGCAGGCTGCCATTGAAACACTGTCAATCATTGCCTACAAGCAGCCGGTGTCCAAGACCGAAATCGAGCAATCAGGGGCGTTAGCAGCGACTACTCCCTGCAAAAACTTCTGGAGAAAGAACTTGTTTCCATAACCGGGCGCAGCGACGGACCGGGTAGGCCACTGCTCTACGGCACAAGCATTAAGTTCATGGACTACTTTGGCCTCAAGGACCTCAGCGACCTGCCAAAGCCCAAAGACTTCAAAGACCCCGACCAAGAGATTGGGGAACGGGCGCCGATTGAGGAAGAGGTGGGTGGTGATTCGGGATTGGTGCCAAGTGAGTAGGCATGGTCATTCCGTCTCTACTTTTGACTTTCTCCCTTTAATTTTTTACTTTTAAAAAATGCAAACAGTCGAACAACCTTTGGTAAACCGAGTGGCATCCAGCGGACTGGTGACGCTCAAGTTGGAGGAGTTTTTTCCGAAGGAGGAAATGGCCAGTTTTGACCTGAAGGATTATCTGTTCATGGGCCTGATTCTGAAGGAAAAAGACTTTCGGGAGGCACTAACCAACCACGACTGGGCGCAGTACATGATGGCAAAAATCTTGCTGTTTTTTGCTCCGCAGATGCCATCATCCCCGTATGGGCGTACATGCTGGTGACGGCGTACGCTGCGCCATTTGCCACTGATATTTTCCAAGGTACGCCGGAGGAGTTTCACAAGCATATTTTTCAAAAAGCCCTCGACGAAGTGGACGCTGCGCAATATGCCGGCCAACGCATCGTCATTAAAGGGTGCAGTGACCACCCGGTGCCACCCTCGGCCTACGTTGAGTTGACCCGCAAGCTGCAACCCCACGCCCAAAGCATCATGTTCGGCGAGCCTTGCTCCACTGTGCCTATTTACAAGAAACCGAAATCGTGAATTTGGCGTGTTGGCGACTTGGGTGTTGGGTGTTGGGGACTGTGCAAAAACACCTGACCCGCCCAAAACGCCAGCAAGCCAAAACGCCAGCAAGCCACACCGTCTATGAAAAATTCTATAAAATACTACCTCGCCATCCTCGTAGCATTTGCCACGGTGGCCATTTTCACATCCTACACGCCTGAGCCCGTTTTTGGTACTCAGGAGGCCGTAATCATCCCGCACGTGCAGCCGACGGACGAGTTTTGGTTTGCCGGAGAACGAATCCCGGTCGAAAACTTCGATGTGCGGGAGCGGCTGGAACGAGAGCTGATTATCAATTCCTATCGCCATTCTCACACGATTTTGAACCTAAAAAACAGCGCCCGGTACTTCCCGGTGATGGAAAAAATATTGAAGGAAAACGGATTGCCCGACGACTTCAAATACCTCGCCGTGGCTGAGAGCGACCTCCGCAACGCCACGTCCAGCGCAGGGGCGAAGGGCATTTGGCAGTTCATGGAAGGTACTGCGGGTGACTACGGGATGGAGGTGAGCAAGGAGGTGGACGAGCGCCTGCACCTCGAAAAATCAACTCGTGCCGCCTGCAAATACTTGAAGCGGTACAAGGAGCAATTGGGCACTTGGTCGCTGGTGGCTGCCGCCTACAACATGGGCCCGACCGGCCTGCGCAACGAGATGGAAAGCCAAAAAACCGACAACTTCTACGACCTGAACCTCAGCGAGGAAACCAACCGCTACATCTTTCGGCTCGTGGCCATCAAGCACGTGATGGAGCATCCAGAACAATATGGCTTCGACCTGCGCAACGAGCAAATGTACCCACCCCTCGACAACTTCGCCCTCGTCACGGTGGACAGCTCCATCGCAAACCTCGGCGAATTTGCCCAACAGTACGGCACCAGCTACCGGATGCTAAAAGTGTTCAACCCTTGGCTCAAGGACAACAAGCTCACGAACCCTAAAAGGAAGGTATACGACATTAAGATTCCGAAGTAGGAAGCATTGCGAAGCGGACAAAAAAAAAGTCCCGAAGCAAGCTGAAAACTCAGGTTTGCTTCGGGACGCTAAGGTGAATTTTTGTTCAGTTCTGTTAGGCGAAAGCCCTTCGTTCACCGAAAATTATACGGGATAGTGCCTTCTTGGCAGTGAACGACAATAAGATGCTGCTTTAACAATTAGAATTGTGACAATACAATTATTGGGTACAAAATACATGCCAGTAAAATTTAATTCAAAAGGCCGATGCAAATGCTGCATCGGCCTTTTGAATGTTTTTGGGCAGTGAGGTAACGGTGCGCGTTCCTAATCTTCGGATTCCATTCCTCGAAGCTTCACTTCGCCCTTTCGGAATGTTGCGGCCATTCCGAATGATATCCAGTGCCACGGTGTCGCCAGGGCGGAACCGTGCGATTTGCTCCTGCAATTCTGGTACGGAGGCAGTTTTTATACCGTTCACACCAATGATGATGTCGTTCATTTCAAGGCCAGCCTCAGCGGCACCGCTGCCTGCGTCCACCGTTCGGATGAGCACACCCTCGACGTCGCCGAGGTTGAAATCGGCAGCGATTTCATTGTCAACGTCCTTGATGCGGACGCCCAGTAGGGCACGTTGTGCCATGCCAAATTCCTTCAGGTCACGCATGATTTTCTGCACCAAATTGGACGGGATGGCGAAGGAATAGCCTTCGTAAGCGCCTGTTTCGCTCATGATGGCAGCGTTGATGCCCACCAGTTCGCCCCGCATGTTGACGAGGGCGCCACCGCTGTTGCCGGGATTTACCACGGCATCAGTCTGGATGAAGCTCTCGATAGTATATAATCCTTGTAGGATGTTGATGTCTCGACCCTTGGCGCTCACGATGCCCGCCGTGACGGTGGAGCTAAGGTTAAACGGGTTGCCCACAGCCAGCACCCATTGCCCCACTTGCACGTTGTCGGAGTTGGCATAGACAAGGGGCTTGAGGCCGTTGGCTTCAATTTTCAGCAGTGCTAGGTCGGTGTAGGGGTCCTTGCCGACAACGGTCGCCTTGTAAATCCTTTTGTTTTGCAGTGAAACCTCCACCTTGCCCCCGCCTTCAATTACGTGGTTGTTGGTGATAATGTAGCCGTCTTGGGATATGATGACGCCTGACCCGCCAGCCGTTGGCTCAGTAGTGTTGCGGCTGGTAACGGTGATGTTCACAACGGCTTGGGTGGCGGTGTTGGCCGTTTCCACGAAATCTTCAGGGATATAGAAATTCCCGGTAGGCTTGGCGTTTACAGGCGCAGAAAAGTCGTAGCTGGCCAGCTTGACATTGGGGTTTGTTTGTTCTGAAAGTTCTGCTTGCACAGTGCCTTTCAGTCCATTAAAGAGGAAAAGGCTAAATGCTGCATTGAGCAGCAGCGTGGCTGCGATGGCGATTCCAATTTTTTTCATGAAGTCACAAAGTTTCGGGTGATTAACATTGGGTTGAAACTGATTGGCCGTTGGAGGTGTAAAAGATTGATAACCAGGTTTTTAAAACAGTTATTATCAAAACAAAACGATGCCGTAACATAAAAGGCATCCTTATAACTGCTTTTTCAGCAAAAAAATTTTTCTTGGAAAAGGAAAACCGAAAGCAATAGCGGGTTATTCTACAAAACAGCCAATTTTTTTTGAATAATGCACGGTCTGGGCAGACGAACGGCTGTAAAAAATTGTTAAAGGTGGGTTTTGGCGTATTGGGCAGTTGGCGAGTTGGCGCATTGGGGCAGGCCATACCTAACACGCCAACACGCCAACTCTCCAATTTGCTATTTCTTCACTTTCACATAAAACCGCTTGTCCACGGAAAACTCGTCCAACGAGCTCAGTTTGCAAGCAGCCGATTGGCGCTCTGTGGTGGGGCGTATCCAGCTCCATTTGCCGGGTTCGAGCTGCACGAGTAGCGGAAGGTCAAATCCTTTCACGCAATTTATCCAGCGATATTGAAGCTGCTTTTCACGGTCTTTTTTTGCCTTTTTTTCCACCATGCTGACTTCCAAAAAGGGAATGTCCGTGGTGCGCAGGTACTGGTCGAATACCTTGGAAAAATCAATTCCCGCTTCTTTCGAAACGTAGTCTTCCACCTGTTTGGTAGTCACGGTCTGGTGCCAAAAAGTCTTGTTCAACCCACGAAGTATCTGTCGGAATTTTTCATCGTCTTCAATCACCGAACGGATGGTGTGCAACATGCTGCCGCCCTTGTAATACATATCGCCGCTGCCCTCCTTGTTTACGCTGTAATGGCCGATGATGGGTTCCCGATTGCCGATGAGCGCCCGGCAGCCGACGTTGTAGGTGGTGGCGAATTCCTCGCCCACCTCGCAACCCGTATAAAGCGTTTCGGAGTAGTTGGTGAAGCCCTCGTGTACCCACATGTCGGCGACATCTTTGCTCGAAATATTGTTGCCAAACCACTCGTGCCCCGACTCGTGTACGAGGATAAAGTCCCATTTCAGTCCTACGCCCGTGTCCGAGAGGTCACGCCCCCGATAGCCGTTTTGGTAGCCATTACCGTAGGCCACGGCGCTTTGGTGCTCCATGCCGAGGTGCGGCGACTCGACAAGTTTATACCCGTCTTCATAAAATGGGTATGGGCCAAACCAATGCTCGAAGCAGCGCAGCATCTTCGGTGTTTCTGTCAAAAACCGGGACTTCGCCTTCTCAAATTATAGTCCATCACCCAAAAATCAAGGGCAGGCTGCCCGCTTCACCGATATAAAAATCCTCGAAGTGCTTGTAAAATCCGACGTAGGGAATCAGGTTATAATTGTTGATGGGGTTCACCACGGCCCAGGAGTAGGTGGCCGTGCCGTTGCCGTTGTCCGTGCGGCTGCGCAGGCGGCCATTGGCCACGCCCACCAGCGGCTGCGGGCAGGTGATGTGCAGGGCGGCGCTGTCCGGCTCGTCGTATTGGTGGTCCTTGTTCGGATACCAGATGCTCGGCCCCACGCCTTGGCAGGCCACAGAGACCCACGGCCGGCTCTCCACGTCCTTGCCCCAGATGACGCCGCCGTCCCAAGGTGGACGGTTGGCGACGGTGGGCTTGCCGTGGTAGTACAGGCTGATTTTTCGGAGGCTCCCCTGCTTCTGCGCCGAGTTCAGTTGGATGAAATAAGCGATGCCATCCTGCTGCCAAACCAGTCGCTTGCCGTCCTGCACGGCGCTGTCGAGCAAGAGCAGGGCCATCAAGTCAATTTGCAAGCGGGCTTGTTCGTTTTTCAGCACCTCGTACGTGATGGTGTTCCAGCCGCTGATGCCTTGGTTTTCGATGTCGAAAGCCACGTGCAGGTCGTAGTGGCGGGCATCCCACCAAGCCCGTTCTGGGGTGATGGAACCACGGAGCGTATCGGCGTGGGTGAAGGTTTGCCCCAGCGAAAATAACGGCAGCAATATTGCTACCCACAAAAATTTATGTTTCATTTTCCAATTTTTTGCCATCAAAATCATTCCCCCAACCCACCCCGCTCACCTGCTCACTCCTCTCACACTCTCACACTCTCAAACCTCCCACGCCGCGCCCATCCGGTAAACAATCCCCTTAAACAGCGCCACCACCACCCCATTTTGGTTCGTCACCGTCACCCGGTAGTTGGCGATTTTGTTGGACAAATGCTCCTCAACCGCCGTGGCCGTCAGCACATCGCCGGGATGAACGGCGACCGTGTGCGAGATGGACGTTTCGATAGAGACTGACTTGCGACCGTGCGAGTTGCTTGCGAAAGCGAAGGCACTGTCGGCGAACGAGAAGGTGATGCCACCGTGCGCCACGCCAAAACCGTTGGTCATTTCCGGTCGAACGGTCATGCGCAGCACGGAGCGGCCGGGGCCATCCTCCAGCCGCTCGATGCCGAGCCATTGGCTGAAGGCGTCGTTTTCGTACATCGCATCCACGACCCTCGTGGCGAGGTTTTTTTCAATGTTCTCCATAAAAAGACGTTAGACAGGGGACGATAGACTTTAGACTTTGCGCAGCGCCAATGCCACTCTAAAGTCTAATGTCTTTGGTCTCCTGTCTCAAAAAAAGTCTGCTTTGTTTTGGCCATTTTGCGCAGCAAAGGACTGCAACGATAGCGGTCTTCGAGGTACTCGCCATGCAGTGCATCCAGCATGTGTACGCAGTTTTCGATGCCGATTTCGTCGGCCCACTGTAGCAGGCCCTTAGGGTAGTTCACGCCTTTCGTCATGGCCAAATCAATGTCATCGCGGCTGGCGATGCGCATGTACAGGGCATCCGCCGCCTCGTTGATGAGCATGACCAAAATGCGGGCAAAAATGATTTTTCCCAATTCCTCATCTTGCTGCGCAACGGGATTTTTGGCCCCTTCGGAATAATCGTAATAGCCACGTCCCGTTTTTTTGCCCAACCAGCCCGCCTCGCAGAGCCGCTTTTGGGTGAACGACGGCTTGTACCGGGGGTCGTAAAAAAACGACTGGAACACCGTCTCCGTCACCGTGTAGTTCACGTCGTTGCCGATGAAGTCCATCAGCGTGAACGGCCCCATGCGGAAGCCGCCGAGCGCCGTCATGGCCCAGTCAATCGTGGCGATGTCGGCGATGCCCTCTTCGAGGATGCGCAGCGCCTCGCCGTAGTAGGGCCGGGCCACCCGGTTCACGATGAAGCCGGGCGTGTCCTTGGCCAGCACCACCAGCTTGCCCCAGCTTTCGATGAGCAGTTTCGCTTGCTTCGCAATGTCGGGGGAAGTTTGAATGGCTGGCACTACTTCCACCAATTGCATCAGTGGGGCGGGGTTGAAAAAATGGATGCCCAGCACCCGCTCTGGCCGCTGGCATGCGGCGGCAATGGCGGCCACGGAGAGCGACGATGTGTTGGTGGCCAACAGGCAGTCGGCACTGACGATGCCCTCCAGTTGCTTGAACACCGATTTTTTTACTGCCAAATCCTCCACGATGGCCTCGATGACCAGCCCCGTTTCAGAAAAAGCAGCCAATTCGCTGAGGTAGTAAGTCCTGCCGAAGATGGCCTTGGCGGTGCGGTCGTCCAGTTTGCCCTTCTCGGCCAGCTTGTTGAGGGTGGCGAGGAGGTTGGACTGCGCCCGTTCCAGTGCAACGGGGTTGCTGTCGAAAACGAAGACTTCGTGCCCGGCGGTGGCCGCTACTTGTGCGATGCCAGCGCCCATGGAGCCGGAGCCGATGATGCCGATTTTTATCATAGTTATTGTAGCCGCCAAACTTGTTTGGCTGGCTCGTAGTCGTGGTTCACAGCCAGCCAAACAAGTTTGGCGGCTACATTGAGCGCCAAATTTAAACCAAAAAGCCCACCCCAAAACTTGGAGTGGGCTTTTTGAAAAAAACGGAGTTCAAAAGCCGTCTTTCTTGCCGTTCTTTTTAGGAGCAGGTGCGGGATTTTCCATCTCCACGTCCTCGTCGTTGGCGACACGGAACTCCACGCGGCGGTTCATCAAGGTGCTGCCGGTGGAAGGTACTAGCGGGTAGTCTTCGCCATTGTAATTGAGCAGGAGGCGGCTTCGAGCGATGCCGTGGACACTCACCAGGTGCTCGATAACGGCCTTTGCCCGTTGGTACGAAAGGTCGAGATTGTACTGGTCGGAGGCCGTTTTATCGGTGAACCCAGTGACCAAGATGCTGAGGTCTGGGTTCGCTTTCATCACATGGGCAACGCTGGCGAGGCTGCCGTACTCAGCGTAACGGATTTTGGGGCTGTCAATGTTGAAGTGTACGATGGGCAGGAACCAATCGGTGATGCCGCCACCTCCAAGTGTAAGCCCTTTTCTGGTACTGCCGGACTTGTCTGTTTTGCTGTCGTCTGTTTTGTCTGTTTTATTGTCGTCTGTCTTGCCAGTTCTGCCATCGTCTGTTTTGCCAGTTTTGCCGTCGTCTGTCTTGCCAGTTCCGTTGTTACCAGTTTTGCCACTATTGTTGTTGATGTAATTGTCAATCTCATCCTGCACCAACTTTCGCACATCTTCTTCATTGGTAACGGGCGTCTGACCCTCCTGTCGTGTAACCACTTTACTGCCTTTTGGCAAATATGGTTCATCGTCCTGAAAGTTTGGCGTGCCGTCGCCGTCACTGTCGAGGGGCAAGCCACGGGTGTCCACGACGACACCTGGTGGGGTGGCGTTGTCTTGGTCGAGCGGGTCAATGACGCCGTCAGCATCGCTGTCGGTGTGGTCGAAGACAGGGCGGTTTTTCAGCTCGGTGATGTCCTGCATGATGATGTCCATGGGATTTACCCAGTAGAGCGGTTCGGCTTTGGTGTTGCTGTTTCCGAGGTTGAAGTTGAGGCGGACGGAGCCATAGCCCATCACGTCGTTCTCCCGCCGGGCCACGCCGTCGAGCAGGTCGGCATCGTGGCCGAAGATGGTGAGCGCCTTGGCCTCAAGGCCCAGGTTGAATCGGTTGGAGAGACGGAAAGCGATGCCCACTCCGCCGTCCAGGTGGGTTTGGACGGTGGGTTCAACCGTATTGAGGTAAGACGAAAGCGATTGAACGGCAGCTACTTCAAACCTTGTGATGCCACCTCCCACAAATGCGTACAGGTTGGTCTTTCGGCGTGGTACATTGTTCCATACAAGGTTGTTGATGGAAACCATCAATTGCAACGAACCTGTCTGCACATTGGACTCGGAGGTTCCATCAATATTGTTTTTTTGTTCGAGTTTGCCAGTAAAAGCTTCTCCACGGACAGAGAAAACATAGTCAATGGCCTTGCGCAAATGAATACCAGCACCCCAGCTTGGCACAAAATCAAGATCGCCAA
>JADJYH010000042.1 GCA_016719855.1 Saprospiraceae bacterium
TTTTGTGTTCTCGCCTCAAAAATAACAGCCGTATTTGAATTATTAAGTTTTTGTAATATTTTTTTATCCCTGCATTGATTTTTTCCAAACAATTGGCGGTAAACAACAAAGGTGACACCTTTTTGAAAGGTGTCACCTTTGTTTGCGCCTGCATTTCCTGGCAGGGCAAATCCCAATCAAGGCTTCGCCCTGATGGTCGTTGATTCCTGAATCCAGCAAGGCACGAAGTAGGGGTCGCCGGGCTTTTTAAGCGCTGGAAAATCTCATCACCATCCGGCATGTACTGGCTGTACTGGTTGATGAGGCTGTTGGCTTTGCCCGATACGCTTGGGTCAACCGACTTGGCCTTCTGCCACATGTCCACTGCTGCCCAAACCACCACCTGACTGTCCCATCCCCTGCCGGGGCCGCAAATTGGGCCACTCGATGCGTACAAGGTACCGATGAGGAGGTACGGGTCGCCCCACCCTGGCCGCAGGCGGGCGGCCTCACGGGCATACTGTCGGGCACGGGGGTAGTTCTTGAGGTAGGCGTAGTAAATCTGGGCAATCAGGTAGTTGTACTTCGCCTTGTCGGTGTTGCTGCTGATGTTGGGGATGGCATCTTCCAGGCATTTCACGGCGTCACGATATTTACCGCTCCGCAAAAGTTCGTTGCAGGATGGGCCTGTGGTAGGTTCATCTTCCTTGCAGTTGGCGAGGTAAGCGGCGTTCACCGCCTGCAATTTGGGGTCATTATCGGCACATTTGCCCCACTTCATGCGGCTGTAAGTATTGATCACGGTCTCGCAGTCCTTTGGGTTGGCCTGGAACAGCGGGTAATATTTGTTGCTGTAATATTCGCAGGGGTAAAAATCTTCGATGGATTCCATTGCCTCCAGTCGCAGCGGGGCGTACTCGTTGATGATTTGCCAGTTCTCGCATTCCTTGCCCTCACATTCGGCCAGCCCCTTGGTGATGGCTTCCCGAATGATTTTTTCGTATTTCTGTGCCTCGGCCACCGGCACTTTTTCTTCCTGAGCCAAGTCCACCAGCAGCGAGGTGAATGGGTTTAGGATAAAAAAGCGTGGCTTGCCGCCGTCCATTTCGATGGATTTCTTGAAAAGGTTGTACTGCTCCAACTTCGAGATGCGGGTCGGGTATTTGAAAAAGTAGTCGAACGCCTTGAGGCCCGTCACGTATCCGCCCTCGCCCATGCACTTCTCCAATGCATCGTAGATTTTGAAAATTTCCGTGATGTACTCCTCTTTTTTGGTGGAGTCCACCTCCATGAAATGTTCGTAAAACTTGACACCGTCGGTGTAAACCGTGGAGCGCTTGCCGTCGGCATTTGGAGCGTTGTTGTAAACGTACTGCCATTTCGTCCAGGACCCGTTCCAGTCATTGGCCTTCAAGAAATCCTTGTACAGCACGAACTCCTCCAGCGCTTTGTCAGGGTTGACGGCGTCGTCGAAGGTCTTGCATGGCTTGTTCGGATCCTTGGTCGGCTTGACCGGGGTCTCAGTTTCGGTAGTGGCCTGGGGCGTTTTTGGCGTACAGCCTGCCAGCAAGGCCAAAACGAAAATTGCGGAAAAAATTCTGGTTGTCATAAGTGGTTGATTTTTGAGCTTCAAAGGGGGTCGGAGAGGTCAAATGAGAATTTCACGGGGGGGTTTTTTATTCAAAAACAAAAAAGCCCCGTTCTTTTATAAAAACGGGGCTTCGGAAAAGTTCATTTCCTGTTAATGCTTTAAGAGGAGTTTATTTCAACCGCACCTGACCGTCTCGCCGATCCAGCACGGCACGGTCATGGAGTCACCTTCATTTATTTTTCGCATAAAAGCCTCTTCCTTGTTCGGGTAGTAGGCGCTGTATCGAGCGATTTTGCTGTTTGCATCACCCGCCACTTCGCTGTCAATTGACTTGGCATAGGCATATTTATCAATGGCTGCCAGCACAGCCAAGGCTGCTTCGAAGCCATCGCTACCGCATGAGTTGCTTGTGGTGGCGTACATGTCGCCAATGAGCATGTACGGTTGGCCCCATCCCGGCTTGTACTTAGCCGCTATCCGGGCGTCCTCACGAGCCGCTGAATAGCGGTTCAACTGACGGAACTCGATGGAAGCCATGTAGAAGTAGTAGTTGGCCAATTTTTCGCTGTTGTTTTCTCCCGCTTTTTCTTTGGCAATGCCTTTCTCAAACTTCTCAAGTGCCTCACTGTACTTGCCATCTTTGAAAAGTGCAATGCCATGGTCCCCTGGGTTGTTGGCGTAGTGCTCTGCTCGCCTGGCTTCGTTCTCGGCAGCAACGATGGTCTCGTAACGGCCTTTCAACTCAGTCACAAATGCGTCCTCATCGGGACAGCCCTGCTGCTTGAGTTTGTTGTAAACGAACTTGATAACCTCCGTGTCGTCGGAGTGCGCACGATAGTCTGGCTCCAACTTGGACTTGAAGAACGCGCAGTCGAAGATTTCATTTTCAATTTGGGCGAAAGTGGCGTTCATCGCCTCCTTGGCCTGCTGGAATGCCTCCGACTGCTTGGCATTGTTGGCAATGCCGTAGTCGGCGATTTCATTCAGCTTGGTGTAAACGTTCCGAGCCTCTTCGGCAGTCATCTGCTTGTTCTGGTACTGCCAGACGGCGATGGAAGTGTACGGCTGGAAAATCACGTAGCTCGTGTTGTTGCCGCCAGCGGCAATGGCGTCTTCACAAGCTTTTTTCGTGTCGGGGTATGGCGAGTTGATGGTGTAGAACATTTCGTACGCCTTCAAGCCAGTAGCCGTGACTTTTTCGTTGGGGTAGCAGTTGCCCTGCTCGTCGAACAAGCGTAGCGCCATGGCAGCATACTCCTTTTTCTTTGCTTCGTCCGTCGTGTTCTTGAATTTGTGAAGGTAAATTTTGCGACCATCCACGTAGTGCATAAAACGCTGGCCATCGGCAGCAGGAGCGCCTTTGTAAGCCTTTTCCCAATTCTCAAAGGCTTTGTCGTACTCCTCCGTTTTAATATACTGGCGGTAAAGCACGTGCGCTTCTTCCAGTGCATCCTTCTGGGGCGACTTCAACCAGGTTTCGCACTGGCCAAAAGCAGGCGACATCCAGGAACCTGCAACAAGAACAAAAACAAAAAGCTTTACTAAATTCTTCATAGTCAGATGTTTACGATTAAGTTTTGTATAATTGGCCCTGAGCAACCAAGGCGTGGACAGTTGTTTTCTACTTCGTAAAAAGCCACCCATCTGCTGCCAAAACTGCCCAGCGGGTTCTATCCGAATTTGCGTTTGAAGAACCAACTACTGTCATTTAGAGTGAATCCAAGGGACATTTTCACAAAGTTTTCCTTGATGGCATTGGCCGTATCGTACTTGCCAAACTCAAATGCCAGGTTCACAAACGAGGTCTGCTGCCTCGGCAAAATGACCGGCAAACCGAAGCCCACCGTCAGCGCATATTGCTTGAGGTCGTCGAGGCGTGGGTCGGTGCGGTGGTAAAAACCGGCCCGGTAGCGGATGCGCTTCAGGTAGCTGTTGTACGATGAGATGTCCGGGATATACTCGGCACCCACGGCTACCCGGCGGCTGTCTAAAAGCGTTTCCGGTTTTGCCTCGTTCTCGTAGTTGCTCCATTTACCCGCGTTGAACTCGGCGCCAAGCCGCAATTTCCCAGGGTTTTGGTACATCACGCCAATCGTCCCTTCGGCTGGGAGCTTGCCCGTGCCTTCTTGGTCTTCTTCGTAAGCCAACGTGTCGCGGTGTCCTATCGTCGGGTTGTACCTCATGCGCAAAAAGTTGCTCCTGGTGTCAAAGTTGGTTGCCGCATTGCCGTAGGCACCAATAATCAGCGACTTGCCGGTATAAAATGCTTCGTCCGGTTTTTTGGGCTCCAGCATTATTTGCTGCTGTGCGCCCAGCGACCAAATGAACCCACGCACACTGATGTTGTCCTTGAAAATATCGGAATAGGAAATCGGCAAATCCACGAAAGCCAGCTCTCGGGTGCTTTCCAACTGCCCGAACATGAAGCCGACATTGGCGCCAGCCGAAAAATTCTTGTAGCGCACGGCATTGCCCCAGAGGAATTTGTTCGTGCCGCCTGAGCCTTTGTAGGTATTGATGGTGGTATCGGCTTCGGCGCTGATGGCTGTCGTCTCGATGTCGTAGCCCACGGTCGAATTTGGTACCAGGGCGAAGCTCATGCCCCAGTGGAGCTTCCGCTTTTTCTTCGTCAGCACGTCGTTGAGCGAGTTGTGTATGGGGAATGCCAGCGCAAGGTGGCTCAGGTTGCCCGACCAGTTTTCGGAGGACTCGTCGCCAAGCTTGAGGGTAGCGTGTTCGGCGTACAGGCCAGCTTCAAAAGTGGCCGTGCCCAGCCATGCGTAGGCCGCCGGGTTTTGCAAGTTGATGTGCAGGGCATCGTTGTAGGCTGCGGAAAGCCCGGCGAAGCCGGACGAAGAAAGCGAGTTGTAAATATTTTCCCCCAATCCAATACGGGAGTAGGGCGAGTTGTCCTTGGGCTGCGCCAACAGCACAGTGCTGAAAAACATGAAAACAAGCGTGTTCAAACAACCTCTAAAATCCTTCTGAAAGTTTGGCATTATGTTGTAAAATTTGATTCAGTCCAATCAGGACTAAATTTTGGTGCGCAAATATCTTGGTTTTGGTGTGTTTAACAAAAAAATCAGCGTCTCCTCCCGTGAAAACAACACGAAGTGGCCGAAATTTCTTTTTACAGTGCCGAATAAAGCCCTCCACCTCCAGCAAAGCGCCCAGTTCACCACCATTTCGGATGGCATTTTCGGTGCTGTCGCCCAAGTCGGCGGGCAGTTCGGAGGCGCTGGCTACCAGTGGCAGCCTCGCCGTGAAGTGGTGCATGGCCTTTAGCCGCATCTCGATGCCTGGCGAAATATTGCCGCCGAGAAACTCCCCGTCGGCACTCAAAACATCCAGCGTGATGCAAGTCCCGGCATCAATCACCAGGCAATTCTTCCTCGGAAAAAGGTGAAAGGCGCCTACCGCCGCCGCTATCCGGTCCTTGCCAAGGGTTTGCGGCGTCTTGTACCGGATGCGTATGGGCAACGGTGTGTCGGTCGCCAGTTCGAGGAAGGAAAAATGGCTTCTCAAAAAGTCCATCACCTCCTCCGACTGCTTCGACACACTGGAAAGGATGATTTTTTTGACCTTTTGGTTGTATGCCAACAGCTTTAGCGCTTCCACGGTCAGCTCGCCCCAAATCTCTTGGTGCAACAGCGAGTCGCCCTGAAAAACAGCGATTTTGGTGCGGGTATTTCCAATATCTATTGCGAGGTTCAACTTATGGAAGGGTGAAGGGTGAACGATGAACGGTGAATGGTGAACGGTGAACGGTACGGATTCAACTACAATATTCAGTGCTTGTGTTTCAATTCTCAATTTTCAATTCTCAATTCTCCTCACCCCCCAATCGTGGCCATGCTCTCCGACACTCGCAGCCCAAACAGTCGGCGGCCCTCTGCCTCGAAGCCGTCCTTTGCGCGGTTGCCGAGCGCTTCAAGCACGGCAGCACCGAGCTGATCGTCGCTGGCACCGGCACGGAGCAGGTTTTTGATGTTGAACACGCCGTCGTCGTAGAGGCAGGTCTTCAACATGCCCTGCGGCGTGAGCCGGATGCGGTTGCAGGTGCCACAGAAGGTACGGCTGTAGGCAGCGATGATGCCCACCGTGCCTCGGTGTCCCGGAATTTGGTAGTTGTACGAAGTGGAAGATGGCGGGTCAGGCAGTTTTTCCAATCCAGGGAACTGGTCTTGGAGCACTTCCAGAATGCGCCTGTGGCTCCACCAGAGCTGGTCGTAGTGCGCCTCGCCGCCGTTGAACGGCATCTCCTCGATGAAGCGGACGCCCACGGGGTGGTCTTTGGTGAGCATGGCCAGCGGCACGAGGTCGTTGTCGTTTTTGCCCTCCATCATCACGGCGTTTATTTTGGTGGTAATGCCGTGGGTGAGCAGCGCCTCAAAGGTCTGAATCACCTTGTCGAAGTCGTCACGCCGGGTGATTTCGTGAAAAAGCCGCCGGTCGAGCGTGTCGAGGCTGAGGTTGACAGAGCGGATGCCCAACCTTTTCAGTTCTGGCACCAGCGGGGCAGTCACCACGCCGTTGGTGGTGATGTGGATTTGCTGGAGTCCTTCCAACCTGCTCATTTCCCCCAAAAAATCCATCATGTCCCGCCGGATGAACGGCTCGCCGCCAGTGATCCGCAGCTTATCAATGCCCAACCCGACCATCATCCGCACGATGCGCAGCATCTCCTCGTAGCTCATCAACTCCTGTTTGGGCAAATACTGGATGCCTTCCTCCGGCATGCAATAGAAGCAGCGGAGGTTGCAGCGGTCGGTCACTGCGAGGCGGAGGTAGTTCACCGGGCGGTTGTGGTTGTCGTAGAGCATTTAGATTTTAGACAATAGACTTTAGACTTTAGAAGGTCTGCGTAGGTTGTAAATGAAAACGGTCAGCGCTTTTTGCAAAGTTGCGTTTTTTATCCAAAAGAAAAGCCCCGAAGTCAGACTTCGGGGCTTTTCCATTGGTTTTTGTAACCAATGTCACAACGAGAACCTGACCGTTACGCCACTACGGATATTGGTGGTCGGGTAACCCTGCGAGGTTTTCGGTGTGTTCTTGGTGTAGTCGAAGAAGAAGCGCAGCGAGAGCTGGTTGTTCAACTGGTAGGTGATGGCCGGGGCGATGGACACCCGGCGGCTGCCACGGTCCGGCTCAACGAGGCCAGTTATCAGTTCCCGGATGTTCGTCACGTCGTCACGCACGGAAAGGTCAAATGTGAAGTCCATGTCGCCTGGGGTGCTTTGGCTGGCACGCTGCCCTGGTCGGCCTCCGATGGGCGGTTTTTTGGCGTCGTCCTTTTTTGCACCTCCCTTCTTTTTCTTCTTAGGTTGCAGGAAGCCGATTTTGGTTTCCTTGAGTTTGTATCCAAAATTGACGGTGTACTCATTCGCCTTGGTCTCCCGCAAACGGCCTGTGCCAATCAGCTCCAATCGCAATTGCCTGCTGTTTTTGTACTCCGTTTTGAACGACATCTCGTTTTTGAGCCGCACGTCAATACCCAAGAGCGGAGCGAACTGCTCGTCAATCTGGATGTCGGGAATTTCGAAACGGGAGTAGTAGTCCAGCGTGGTTTCCTTGAGCTTGGTCAGGTCGTTTCGGTCAAACTGGCGGTCGGTGTCGAAGCTGTTCACCACCAATTTGCCCTGATAACCATGCGTGATGGAGATGCTTTGGAAAATATCTTCCAGGCCGCCAAGCTTCGCCAGTCCGTTGTAAGTCAGGCGCCAGTTGGGGCGGGGTATCGTTTTGATGATGACGTCGCCCACGAAGTTGTCCGAAACTTTCATCGTGTTGGCATCTTGACCCGTGTAGGCAGCGATGAAGGCGGGCAGCAGCACGTTCTGGCTGAACGGGCCGTAGCCTTTCGGGTAGCCGAGGTACGCCGAGTCAGGATTTTCGTGTACGCCTGTGCCGAGGCGGTTCGCCACGATGAGCTTGTTGTCTTCAAACTGCTGGAACAAGCCGTTCAAATCTTTGTCGAACAAAGTGTTCAGTGCCGAATAGCTCGTGGTGAACTGACCGTAGTCGGTAATGTTGGCATGCTTGAACTCTTCTTGAATTGGGTCGCCCCCGAAATCTTCGTAGCGTCGGAACTCCTCTGCATGGTTTCTGCCCTTTGAGCGCTTGGCCTCCACCGTCACCCGAAAGTCGGTGTAAGGCTCCAGGTCGAGCTTGCCGTCAATGACCTGCTCGTAAGATTGGGTGATGTTCTTCGGCAGGGCGTACTCCAGGTCGGGGGTTATCCATTGCCAGTTTTTGTGCAGCCAATCCTTGTTGGTGTAGTAGTCGTCTGGGTTGATGTTGGGCTGCTTGCCCGCCACGAAATCCCAGCCCGGTGAGGTGAACTGGTTCATGCCCAGCAGTTTTGATTGAGGCAAATAACCGGGTATCACCGTGCCGTAATCCTCGGTGTAGCGGACTTTGAGTTTGCGCACGGTCATCAGCGGCCGTATGAGCGCCCGCTCAATGGTGGAAGGCTCCCTGTCCTGCTTCTTGTCATCTTTGCCGCCCGATTTACTGTCCTTGCCCTTGCCGGCAGCAGCGTCCTTTTCAGCGTCGGCGGCGTCCTTGCTCTTCTTGTCTTTTCTTCCAGCTTTTCCTTTGCCTTCCACATCACTGGCATCCACGTCGTTCTTGCCCTTTTTGGTTTTGGCGTCCTTTACTGCTGGCCGTTGCTTGGAGTTGACTTTTTGAGGTAGTTCGAGTAGTTGTACAGTTTTTCAAAATCGAAGTCCCCCTCCACTTGGCGGCGCTGGCCGTTGGTGATGACGTTGCCAAGCGCCTGTGCATTGATGGCGAGGCTCGAAGCGTCCCACGAGTAGTCGGCATCGTAGGAGAGCTTGATGTTCGTCCAGTCCATGAACGGCAGCGTTTTTAGCGGCACGTTGTAGGTCACCGAGTACTGGTGCCGGTAGCTCTTGGTGCGCCCGAAGTCCTTCATGTTATCGAGGATGGAGTCCCGGCGGTAATCCTTGACACTGGAGATGTAATTCGGGTCGCCGGGGTCAAGCTGGCTTTGCGCCAACATATCTATCTCATCCGGTTCGTCTATCACGCCGATGTTGTCGGCGTTGAACTTGAACTTCAGGTTTTTGGTGAAATCCCAAGCCAAGTCGTACCGGCGGTTCCAGAGGAACTGCTTGTTGTAGTATGTGTTGAACTGCGGCAGGTCGCCCGAAAAACGGTACTTCGTGCTGTTGAAACGACGGTCCAGGTCAGTGGAAACGCTGAACGAGTTCGGCAGTGGGTTGAAGTTTATTTCCTTGATAAATTTCAGGTACTTGTCCTTTTTTATCGCCTTTTTAAAAGGCTCGATGTACTTCACGTTGCGCTGGTAGCCGTAGTCAATGGCCCCACGGCGGCGGGTTAGTACGTCGTTCTCGATGATGGGGTCACGCCGGGTTGTTTCATCAAAACCATAAGTAAAGCTGAAGTTCGACAGGCTCCAGGGCATCACCTTGCCGCCTGCGTTGGGGTTCTCCCAGCGCACGTTCGTGAAGTTGTAGCTCTTGATTTTGGTGGCAGTTTGCGCCTGCTTCCTCACTTCGTCCGGGTTGTCGGACAACCTGATTTTCTCCTTCAGTTCGATGTCCAGGTCGTAGGGGTCGAACTGTGGATTCCTCACCTCGCTGGAGTATTGGAAGTAGAACGGCAAGCGCAAGCCGATTTTTTCTGGCAGGAACTTGTCGAGTGCCACTTGCGTGGCAATGTCGTACTGCGTTATCTGCTCCCGGCTGCGCTCCTGCAATTTCTGGTCGAGCGCCCCGAAGCCGATGCTGCTCGCCTTGCCCGACAAAGACAGCGTACCAAGGTCGGCCAGTTGGATGTCGGCACGGGCGATGGCAGCTACCCCACCCCTTTCGTCGAGGCCGAAAGTCCGAAGCTCGTTGACCCAGATTTCCACGCTCTTGGTGTCGCCGGGGTCGCAGTCTTCGCCCTGTTTCGGGTTGCGGATGCCAATCATCAGCACTTTGATATTGCCGAGGTTGGGGCTGCCTTTTATACTAATTGTAGCATCGCCAAGTCCGTTGTCACGGGCCACGGGTTTTGAATACTCCTGCCCTACACTTGTTGAACCTGCATTTCGCTCCAGCTTCAGTGTTTTCAGTTCCTCAAACACCACGCTCAAATCGTTCTCTTTTGGCCACACCACCCGCGGATAGTCTTCGTCGTTTTCCGGCACCGTGGAGTTGGGGTCGGATAGTATCAGCGGTATTTCGTACTCGTAATAATTGTTCTTAAAGTCGCTGCCAAACCTCACGAACACTGTCAGCTCGCCATCTTCAAGCGGCTCCGGGCCAACGCCACATTCGGTCGGTTCTGCGTGAACGAACATTTTCAGCTTGCTGAAATAGCGCATGTCGAGGTTCAGGTTTTTGAACATGCCCCTGGCGTCGCCATCTGCCAGGTCGCAGACCCGCATGGTCAGTGCCTGCTCGTTTTGGTAGGATTGGAGGTTGACGCCGAGCGCCTGTTCACGGGTGATGCCCGGCGGCAGCACGTAGTTGAACGGGTCACGCTGGCTGTTTTCCTCGATGTTCACCTTGTTCAATTCAAACAAAGTCTGGTTTTCATCATCGGGCGGGGTCACAGAAACGCAAGGCTCGCCAATGTCCTGCTTGTAGCGGCGCCACTGGTTGCGCTGCAAGTCGAGCGTTGCGAAGCGAAACTGGATGGGCGCTTTGAAGTCCTTGAAGTACATCCGCATGAAGCGGATGGAGCGGAAATCTTCGATGCCCCCAACTTTTGAGAAGTTTTCATCGGTGGCAGGCAGGTCGAGCGGCACTCGGAAGCGGTACCAGATGCGGTTGTTGTCGCCGGCCACAGTGTCGGTGATGAACGGGTTGTCGAGGTCAATACCCTTGTTGCCGTCGTACTTGATGGGCACCCGGTACTGGAAGTAGCCTTCGGTTTCGTTCAGGGTGCGGTCGCCGTCGAGGTCCTCGGCATCGGGCAGCAGCGTGGAAGCCGGGGAGGTTTCTTCCCCCTGCAAAATCGGCGTGTTGCCCTCCGTCCCAAAGTTGCGGTCGTAGCGCTCCAGCAAGCTGGTGCCGCTTGGGTAGCCGTATCGGAAGTGAATGAAGTCGTCGTTGGAGGGGTCGTCCAAAATCGCCTGTTTGGCATCCGGCGTAAGGCCAGAAGCATTGATGGCGTCAATGTATGCCTTGAAATGCTCCAACTCCTGGGCATCCGAGAGGCCGTCGAGGCCCACGTCCTGCGCTGCCCGGTTCTCGGCGTCGGTGTCAAATGAGTTGGTGATCTGTTGCGTGAGCGGCACCCGCCCCCATCCGGTTTTGGTGGCACGCCGGCCCTGCGTGTTGGGGCCGGGGAGTCCATTTTCGAAAAACTTGCGGGAATCCGGCATGATGTCCTCGGAAACGTTGCCAAGGTTGAAGTAGATGTAGCCGTCCATGTCGCCGTTGGCGGCGGCAGGGTTGCCAGCATCCGCACCGGTCTCGTCGAGGTACGGGCTGAGCATCCAGAATTCGACGTACTCGATATTGGCCGTCTGGAAATCGTTGGTGGTCAACTGCCGCATCATGCCAGCCCACCGGGTTTCTGGATTGAGCAAATTGCCGGTGCTGTTGTTCAAGCCAGCGGAAAAGGTCGTGCCGCCCGGCACGTCAAAATTGTAGGGGCCACGGCGAGTTGGGTCATAGACCACGTCGAGAATCTGGTTGAACGAGTTGCCAAATTGGTTGGGTGGTGTAAAATTGGGGAAAATCTCCTGCTGGCTGATGTTCTGCGTGTAGGGGTTGGTGTCGTCCCCAGTGCCCCGTATGTCGCCGCCCGACTCAATGCGGAACCAGCTCAGGTGCCCCCGGTTCACGCCTGCAAGGATGTTGTCTTTCAAGCCAGACTCTGGGAAAAACTCGTTCTGGGGAATGCTCGACATCACCCAACCATTGGTGCCAATGAACGGCGACTGGATGTTGATGGGCTGAGCGCTGCCCTCGAAGTCGTCAATGTAGTTTACGCCGCCCTTGTCGCCATCTGCCGATTTCTCGTTGATGGCGCGGGAATGACCGGGCTTTATGGCCGCCGTTTCGGCGGAAAGCGTGACGTTGGAGGGGGCTTTGGTTGAAATAAGTGGCAGCCTGTCTATCATTTTCGTGATCCACGGCACCTCGTTGCTGTAGTTGATGTCGAGGCCGAAAATCCGATTGTTGATGGGGTCGTCGCCAATGTTCACCTTTTGGGTGTAGGGTCGCTCGAACAGGCGCAGGTAGGTGCCGCCGATGGTCAGGTGCTTGTTCACTTCGTAATCCGCCCGGAGGCCGAGCATGGTCTTTTGCTGGAAGCCAAACAGCGTGTTGTCCTCAAAAGACACTTTGATAGGTGTGCCAGAGTTGAGGATGGCGTCGTTGAGGATGCGCACCTTGCCGATGGAGTAGTCCACTTCGTAATCCTTGCCCTCCGTCAGCGGCGCACCGCCCGCCGTCACGATTACCGAGCCGGGTGGGATGTTGAACGCACCCAGCGAAATCTCGCTCGAAACGCTGGACTTGTAAGTGCCCCGGATGGTGAACCGGTTGAGTTCCGGGAATTCACGGGCGTTGAAAAGCGTCTTGGAGTACAGTTGGCTATACACATATTTCTTCGCCTGCACGGGGTCGGTTATCTGCTTCTCCAGCGCACTGCCGAACGGCTCCAACACTGGGAACATGATGCGCCCGCTGCGGGACTGGATGGTTAGGCCGTCCACGTAGTCGAACACGCCGTCGGGCTGTGGGTCGTTCTGCACGTTGAGCTGGTCGAGGTTGAACACCCGGAGCAGCGGCACGCCGGCAAGGTTGCTTGTGGGCAAGAAACGCTTGTTCCCCTGACCGGGGTCGTCGTAGAAAATGTCCAGTTTGAAGTCCTCCCTCGACACGTTGTAGGCACCGATGTTGTACACGTTTTTCATCATCAGGTCCCACGTTGGCAGGTTCACGGGCTGCACGGTGCTTTTCAGCATTTTTACAAAAAGCACGTTCTGGTTGGGGGCGGCATCGGGGTTGCTGTTGTTGGTAAGCCCCGTGTTTTGCGCCACGTCTTCGGCCATCTGCCCTACCTGATAAATGGAATCTTTGTAGGTGTACTCGAAGGCCACGCCCACTACCTGGTCGGGCTGGATGTTGAGGTTGAGCGAGATAAAGCCAAGTTCCTGGTGGTACGTGTACTCGGTAGGCGATAGCAAACGGGCAGTTACTTTCTCAAAATCACGACCCTGCTGGAAGTTGAACGGCGGGGTTTTCAGCACGTTCACGATGCGCTCCACCTGCTTGGTTCGTGGGTCGGCGAGCAGGGCACCGTAGATGGGGTTGGCATAGTTGTCCGGCAGCGCTTCGCCTTGGTTGTCCATGTAAACGGGAGCGGCTGGCGGCTGCATGTCGGCGCTGGTGTTGGTCATGCGGGTGGTTTCGCCGAGGTCGGCGATGGCCACGATGTCACGGATGTTCTGGGTTTCGCCACGGGAGTCGGTGACCCAAACCTGCAATTTTTGGATTTTGAAAAGCGACTTGATGACCGGAAGGTCGGACAGCGCCTCCTCGAAATTGTTGCGGTTGTAGTGCGTGAGCAGGAAGTGGCGGTTTTCGTCGTAAGCATCCGCAAAAACCTCATACTCCTGAAACTGGCTGCCGCCCTTGAGCGTGACGTCTTCCTGCTCCGAGCGCTGCTGCGAAGCCACAAGGGAGAGTCGGAGCTTGGCAAATTGCAGTTCCGTTTTTAAACCAAAAAGGCTTTGGCTGCCTTGGATGAGCGAGCTTTTGAGGGGCAGGCTCACGTTGCCCGCTTCTATTTTCTTGATGATGTCGTCTTCGCCGAATGCATCGGTATTGTAGTCGAGCTTCATCGTGTTGTCGAAGTCGAAGGTGGCCTGGGTGTTGTAGTTGGTGCTGAGTTTGAGCTTCTCGCCGATGGAGCCTTCCACGTTCATCTGGATGTCCATGTCGAAGTCGAAGCCGCCCCGCTTTTGCTGGCGCTTGGTCCAGCTTGGGTTTTGCACATTGGAGTAGTCCACCCCGAAGGTGAGGTCTATATTGCCCTGGGGCTGGATGTCCACCTTGGTGCCACCAAAAAGGCGCTCGATGAGCTGGTTTTTCACGTCAATTTTCCCGATGGGGTCGAGCTTGCCGTTCACGCCCCGCTGGCCGGAGCCGTTCAGTTCCTTGAAGTAGTCCTGCTCCTGTTTTTTGGCCTGGTAGTCCATGAACTCCTCGTAGGTCATGTAGGTCGGTGGTCGGTAATAGTCGTCGCCAATGCGCTCCGTGATAATGTATTGCCCGCTGATGGGGTCATACTCCACGGTTTGTTGCACGTCCTTGGGGTCTTTCAGGTCGAAGGGGTTGGAGCTGGGTGTGGTCAAGAAATCGCCCGTCCGGTCTTCGATGGGGATGGTGTCCTGTGGCACGGTGAGGAACGTCGTCGCCAAGGGTTCAGGCTTTGCTGGGCTGGGGGTTTCGGCTGCCAGTACATACTCAGGGGAATAGGGATTCTCAGGAAAATGATTGCTTCCACGCATGGGGGTGGTGAGTGCAAAAAATCCGATAACCGTCAAAATACCGGGTAGAATTATTCTCTTCTTCATAAGATGCATGTGCAATAACTGCGATTTCTTTTGAAAGACAATCAGCTTGAGAAAATGTAGCGAGTTGAAAGAAGGATTGATTTTTGGCCAACGTCGGCCAAGAGCAGGTTTACGAAAAGCTCAGGGAATAGTTGGGTTCTTGCAAAAAATATTAATGTGAATCAGTTTCGTAAGTGTCCAAAAATCATCATTTCGCCTCGCTGGTTTGCGCTTAAACGATAAACGCTTTACTGGTCTTCGCAAGTGGAGGTTTTTAACAGTTCAGCGGGTGAGAGAGTGGGTGATTGGGAGATTGAGAATGGGAACCTCATTTCCTCAACCGCTCACACTCTCTCAACACTCTCAAGACAACTGCTTCAGCGCCAACCTGATCAAATCCTCAACGGTTTTCACGCCGGGTTGTTCCTCCAGTACCTTGTTCAGGGCCTTTTGCGCCTGTATTTTGTTCACCTGCAAAGACAGCAGGGCAGATAACGCTTCCTGCCGGATCGTATTGTCCGCTGCGAGCAGCGAAACGGTCACGTCGCCGCCAGTCTTCATCATCTTGCTTTTCAGGTCGAGGATGATTTGCTTCGCCGTTTTTTGGCCAATGCCCTTCACCTTGCGCAGCGCCGCCTCGTTCTCGCCAATGATGGCCGCCCGTATCTCGTCGGGGTTCATTTGCGACAGCATCACCTGCGCCGTCGTGGGCCCGATGCCCGACACGGAAATCAGGTGCGTGAACAGCACCCGCTCCTCGTCCTCGGCGAAGCCATAGAGCGTGTGCGCATCCTCTTTTATATGTAGGAAAGTCAGGATTTTAACCTTTTCCAGCTTTTCGACCTTGGCGTAGGTGCTGAGGCTGATGTTGACGTGGTAGCCGATGCCCCCGGCCTCCACCACGATGTAGGTGGCCGTTTTGTGGGTAATCGTGCCGTTGATGTGCGTGATCAATACTGGTGATGTTTGGTGAAATCGAGCGGCGAAGGTAAGAATTTTGGATGGGTTGACTATGTTGCGGGTTTTGTCTATTTTGACCACAAATTTTTTGCATGGAAACTTATTGCCCAAGACGCTTTGCTTTACTTTTGCTTCCAATGCCTACCCGTCCAACAACTCGCCGAATCACGGCAAACGCTACATTGCAATGCCAAAATAAGACGGGCAGCTTCCTCGCACCGCCACACGACGCCGTCATCGAGCACCTGCTACTCGACAGCCGACAGGTCATTTTTCCGGCCAGCTCGCTGTTCATCGCCTTGCAAGGCAGAAGGTACGATGGCCACGAGTTCATCAAGGAACTCTACGACAGTGGCATCCGCAACTTTGTCATTTCTAAAAACCTCCCGTCCACGCTCGCTTTCCCGCAGGCCAATTTCATCTTGGTAAAAAACACCCACGAAGCATTCCACGCACTGGCTGCATGGCACAGGCGGCAGTTCAACCTGCCCATCATCGGCATCACGGGCAGCAACGGCAAGACCATCGTCAAGGAATGGCTTTTCCAACTCCTGCACGAGGACTTCCACATCGTGCGCAGCCCAAAGAGCTACAATTCGCAGACCGGCGTGCCGCTTTCCGTCCTGCAAATCACCCCAGAACACACCCTCGGAATCTTCGAGGCGGGCATCTCCCAGCCCGGCGAGATGGAGAAGTTGGCCCGCATAATTGCACCCAATCTCGGCATCTTCACCAACATCGGCGAAGCGCACCAAGAGGGCTTCCCTGACTTGGAAACCAAAATCCGGGAGAAACTGCTGTTGTTCAAAAATTGCGAAGCACTGGTTTATTGCGTTGACAATGAATTGGTTACAAGAGAAATCGAGGCCGCCTTCCCCAAAGGGGCTGGCGGCAAAACGAACACCCGGTTTGTCACTTGGTCAGCCAACGGAAAACCCGCCGACCTCCAAATCATTGCGCAGCGACAAACTGGAAATGTCACCCACCTCGAAGCGGTCGTGCGCCAATCGTCAATCGTCAATCGTCAATCGTCAATCGCAATTCCATTCACCGACTCCGCCAGCATCGAGAACGCAACGCACTGCTGGGCGATGCTGCTGCACCTCGGCATTCCCGACGAGACCATCGCAGAACGCTTGGCACGCCTCGAACCCGTGGCCATGCGCCTCGAACTCAAGGAAGGCGTGAACGGCTGCACGGTCATCAACGACAGCTACAACTCCGACCTGACCTCGCTCGCCATCGCCCTCAACTTTTGGAGCAGCCAGGGCAAAAGAGCAAAAACGAACGACCCTCGTGCTTTCCGATATTTTGCAGAGCGGCCAATCGGCTGCGCAACTCTACGGCACGGTGGCCGGGCTGCTCATCGAAAAGCGCATTGATCGCCTCATCGGCATCGGGAAAAAGGTGGAGCACGTGAAAAAATACCTACCAACGGGCTTCGATGCACGTTTTTACCCCACCACACAAGCATTTTTGGACGATTTTCAGGAGCTGGTTTTTCGGGATGAAGTGATTTTGCTGAAAGGCGCCCGCCAGTTTGAGTTCGAGCGCATTGCCAACCGGCTGGCCATCAAGTTCCATAAAACGGTGCTGGAAGTGAACCTCAGCGCCCTGCTGAACAACCTGCGGGTGTACCAAAGCCAGCTCGGCCCCGGCACCAAGATGATGGTGATGGTGAAGGCCGGGGCATACGGCAGCGGCAGTGCCGAGGTGGCCAAGCTGCTGGAGTTTCAGAACGTGGACTACCTCGGCGTGGCCTATGCCGACGAGGGCGTGGAGCTTCGCAAGGCGGGCATCCAACTCCCCATCATGGTGATGAACCCCGAGGAGGCCACCTTCGAGGCCCTCGTGCGCTTCCGACTGGAACCAGAGATTTACAGTTTGGGGTTGCTCCGCAATTTTTTCGATTTTCTGCAAAACCATTTTGCTCAAAATGTGGAAGCCCGAGGGATTGCGGATTTGCGATTGCGGACGGAGCTGCCCCAATCCGCAATCCACAATCCGCAATCCGCAATCCAGTTGCCCATCCACCTCAAGCTCGACACAGGTATGCACCGCCTCGGCTTTGAAGAAGCTGACATCGAGCCGCTGCTCGAACTTCTAAAAGCTGGTGAAGCCCAGCCTGTTTTTATTGTAAAGACCATCTTCTCGCACCTTGCTGCTAGCGAAGCGCCGCAGCACGACGACTTTACCCGTGAGCAGTTTGCCCGTTTCCAAAAAATGTACGCTCAGCTAGCCGATGGCCTCGGCTACCCCACAGGGACAAGCCGCCCGATGCGGCACATCCTCAACAGCGGCGGCATCGTGCGCTTCCCTGAACTGCAAATGGAAATGGTGCGGCTCGGCATCGGGCTGTACGGCGTGGACAGCAGCGGCTTGCTGGAAGACCGCCTCCAGACCGTGAACACCCTCAAGGCCACCATTTCACAAATCAAAAATGTGGCAGTGGGCGAGACGGTCGGCTACGGCAGGCTGGGCAAGGCAGAACGGCCCATGCGCATCGCCACCATCAGCCTCGGCTACGCCGACGGGCTGCTGCGCAGGGCTGGCAATGGACAGTTCAGTGTACTGATAAATGACCGCCGGGCGCCACTCATCGGCAATGTGTGCATGGACATGACCATGGCCGATGTGACGGACATCCCCGATGCAGCGGAAGGTGGCCAAGCCATTATTTTTGGAAAAGACCTGCCCGTGCAGGAGCTTGCGGCCTGCCTCGGCACCATTCCCTACGAGATTTTTACGACCATTTCGGAGCGGGTAAAGCGGGTGTACGTGCAGGAGTGAACCGGCCCGCGGGGGGGGCGCCCGCAAACCCGCCTGTTCGCCAAAGTTACCTTTGACCAGCGGGTTTGAGAACCTTTCTGATGCCTGCCAATTCTAATTATCCCCCAAAGCATTAATTTTATGCGGGTTTGCGCTCCGCAACACCCGGTTTGACTCAAACAGGTTCACGAAATACCCAATTTTTATGAAGCGAATTTTATCCCTACTTTCTGCCCTCTTGCTTGGTTTGAATTCACTCATGGCTCAATTGCAGGACGGTAGCACCGCTCCCAACTGGACTTTGTCGGACATCAACTCCAACTCCCATACACTTTACAATTACCTCAACAACGACAAAGTAGTGTTCCTGGACTTCTCGGCCACTTGGTGCGGCCCCTGCTGGAACTATCACAACTCCCACGCTTTCAAGAACCTGTACGAAGCGCACGGCCCCCCTGGTACCGACAACGTGATGGCCTTCATGATTGAGGCCGATGCGGCAACCAACTTGGCCTGCCTTTATGACCTGCCCAACTGTAGCGGCGGTGGCACTTGGGGCAACTGGGTAACAGGTACGCCCTACCCCATCATTAACAACGCCAGCTTGAACGGCTCGTACAACATCAACTACTTCCCGACCCTGTATGCGGTTTGTCCCAACAAGAAAATTTATGAAGTAGCCCAAATGGGGTCAAATGACCTGTGGGAAGTAGCCAAATGGTGCTCTGCTCCAGACTTGACACTGAACACCGTGACCCATATAAATTGCTATGGTAATACCAACGGCGCAATCACCGTGGATGTAACGGATGGGATGCCACCGTTTACTTTCCTTTGGAGCAATGGCGCCACCACGCAGAACATTTCCAACCTGCCAGGTGGGACCTACACGCTTTCCGTCACGGGATCATTGGGTGGCACAAAAACGCTCGGGCCTATCACCGTCAACCAGCCCTCGGCGTCATTGAGCGTCAGCGGCTTCGACATTCAGCCGGAAGGCTGCGCAGGCATGGGCGGCATCATCGAAATACAGGCGGCGGGCGGGACACCAAGCTACAGCTACCAATGGAGCAACGGCGCTTTCGGGCCTATCAACTCGGGCCTGACGGCAGGTACCTACGCCGTTTCAATTACCGACGCAAACGGTTGTACCATCAACCAAAACAACATGGTGGTGGATCCACCGACTTACCCTGTGGCCGCTGCTTCCTCCCCAGCCATACTAACCTGTACCACCCAGTCCGTCACCCTCAACGGGAGCGGAACATCCACCGGACAACAGTTTATTTATTTGTGGTCAACCACCGACGGGTTTATCCACTCCGGTGAGAACACCTTGAACAACTGCGTCGTGACAGCCGCAGGCACCTACCAGTTGTTCGTTACCAATATCAACAACAATTGCATTGCCACTGCTTCGACCATCGTGACAGCCAACCAAGTGGAACCAGTGGTATCGGCAGGGCCACCAGGCTTCATTACTTGCACCACCAACCAAACAACATTGAACGGGGTCGGCCCCACGGGCCAAAACTTCAACCTGCTCTGGACGACGGTCGGTGGGAACATCGTCTCTGGGGCCACCACGCTGAACCCCGTCGTGAATGCCGCTGGCAGCTACACGTTGACCATCACAAACACCACCAACGGCTGTTCCGGTACATCCACAACAACCGTCACATCCAACATTGCAGCGCCCAATGTGAGCGCAAACGGTGGTGCAATTACCTGCACAAACACCAACATCAACCTCGCTGGCAACTCGACCACGCCAGGTGTGAGCTTCGCTTGGACTGGGCCTAACGGCTTCATGTCCACGCAGCAAAACCCAAGCGTTTCCGCCCAGGGAAGCTATCAGCTCACCGTCACCAACCCCGCCAACGGCTGCACAGCCACGGCCACGGCACAAGTCACCCAAAACACCAACGCCCCACAGGCATCGGCACAGGGCGGCACCATCACCTGCACCAACACCAACGTGGCATTGAGCGGCAGCTCCACCACCCCCAGCGTCACCTACGGCTGGACGGGACCCAACAATTTCACATCCAACCAACAAAACCCAACGGTGAGCGCTGCTGGCAACTACCTCCTTACTGTCACCGCAACAAACGGCTGCACCACCACGGCCACGGGCATTGTTTCACAAAACACCACCCCGCCCACCACCAACGCAGGCCCCAGCGGAGTACTGAACTGCCAAGCCGACGAAGTGGTGCTCAACGGCACCTCGTCCAGTTCCGGCAACCAGTTCAGCTACAACTGGACGACGGCCAACGGGCATATCGTCTCCGGGGCGACCACACTCACACCCACCGTTGACGAGGCGGGCAGCTACACCCTAACCGTCAGCAACAGCATCAACGGCTGCACCAGCACCGCCTCCACAGTCGTGGTTCAGCGCCAGCCAGTAACCGCCAGCATTGCTTCGCAAACCAACGTGCTATGCAACGGCAGCGCCACCGGCAGCGCATCTGCGGCGGGCGGCGGCGGCAACGGCGTTTTCACCTACACCTGGTCAATGGGGGCAAACACGGCGACCGTGTCCGGCTTGGGCGCTGGCACTTATTCCGTGGTGGTGAAGGACGGCGAAAATTGCGAAGCAACCAAAACCGTGACCATCACCGAGCCGACAGAAATCTCAGTCAACGCCACCACCACCGCCCAATCGGCACCGGGCGTCAATGATGGTGGGGCTACTGCAAACCCTCAGGGAGGGGCGGGCAGCTACACCTACCTTTGGAGCAACGGCAGCAGCACCCAAACCATCTCCAATTTGGCTCCTGGCAACTACACCGTCAGTGTGACCGACGGAAACGGCTGCCAAAAAACTCAAACCGTCACCGTGAACGTGTTTGGCTGCGCCGTTTCGGCAAACATCGTTTCGGAAGACGCCACTTGCAACGGCTCGAACGACGGATCGGCCAGTATCACGCTCACCAATGCCGCCATGCCGCAGACTTTCATTTGGTCAAATGGCGCGCAAACGCCAGCCATCCAGACCTTGCCCCAGGTTCTTATACCGTTTCAGCCACCGATGGCAACGGCTGCGAAGTAGTGGCCAGTGTCGAAATTGACCAACCCAACGCCCTCAGCGCCAATGCCACCACCACTGGCCTCACCGCCACTAACGCCAACGACGGCACCGCCTCTGCCAACCCAACCGGCGGCACCGGGCCGTTCAGCTATGCGTGGAGCAATGGCGGCACAGCGCCCACTATCACAGGGCTGCCCTCCGCCAACTACACGGTCAGCGTGACGGACGCCAATGGGTGCGTGGCCGTTCAGACGGTGCCAGTGGCTCCGTTCGGCTGCTCAACTATTGCAAACATTGCTTCCAGCAACATCAGTTGCTTCGGCGCTGCCGATGGCCAAGCCACCGTCACGCTCTCGGGCGGCCTGACCCCATACACCTATCTTTGGTCAAACGGGAAAACCACAGCGACCATCTCTGACCTCGCAGCAGGCAACTATACTGTGTCAATAAACGACGCCGTCAACTGCCCGGCCATCGTGGAAGTGACCATTGTGGAACCAGCGCCGCTCGAACTGGAACTGAGCGATTTTGCAGACACTGATTGCGGAACGAACAATGGCTTCGCAGCGGTAGCCGCAACGGGCGGCACCTCCAACCCAGGTTACAATTTTGTTTGGTCAAATGGCGAAACAAGCCCATCCATCAGCAACCTCGGGGTAGGCAGCTACACGGTTTCCGTCACCGACCTCAATGGTTGCGAAGCGGCACTCGTCGTGCAGATTGCAGTGAATGATTTGGAGGCACCAACGGTACTCACGCAAAACCTCACCCTCGCCCTCGACGCAAGCGGTTCGGCCAGTCTCTCCGCCTCGCAAGTGGACAACGGCAGCACCGACAACTGCACCATCGAAAGCATGACGATTGACAAAACCAGCTTCACTTGCAGCGACCTCGGCACGCACCAAGTCACGCTGACCCTCGTGGACGAAGCTGGAAACATCAGCGTCGGCACTGCAACCGTCGAGGTTGTGGACAATTTGCCGCCGGTCATTTCGGTGCAAGATGTGGTAGTTTCCTTGGATGAAAACGGCTCGGCCATTATCACTCCTCAAATGCTCGACAACGGCAGCACCGACAACTGCGGCATTGCGGAGCAAACGATTGACCTAGCCAACTTTACCTGCGCCAACCTCGGCCAAAATGCCGTCGTGCTGACTGTCACGGACGCCAATGGCAATGTGGCAACGGGCACGGCCATCATTACCATCCAGGACAATATCGCACCTGCTATCACCTGCCCCGACGACATGGTGCTGGCCTACTGCGACCCGGTCGCCACCTTCGCCATCGAAGCCAGCGACAATTGCGCCCAGGGCCTCACGCCCAACCAAATTTCGGGTTTAGCCAGTGGTTCCACCTTCCCAACTGGCACGTCAGTGCAGACTTTCGAGGTAAACGACGGCCACGGCAATCACAATACCTGCTCGTTTACCATTGAGGTGCCTCCGGCAATGCAGGTGGATTTGACCGCCGAGGATGTTGCTTGTTTTGGGGAAATGAACGGCAGCGTTTCAGCTAGCGCCAGCGGTGGTAGCCAAGGGTACAGCTACCTTTGGAGCAATGGAGCCACCACGCCTGCAATTGAAAACCTCGGCCCGGGCACAGTCACCGTTTCCGTCACGGACAACGCTGGTTGCGTCGCCACCCAATCGGCCAACATCACGGAACCTTTGCAGCTCATCAGCACAGTTGTCCAGATAACGCCCGAGACCGCTGGCCAACAAAACGGCGCCATTGAGGTGACCGCCGAAGGCGGCACAGGCCCGTACAGCTTCGAGTGGACGGACGCCAACGGCAATGTTGTGGGCACTCAGGAAAACATCGGCAACATCGCCGCAGGCAACTACACCCTTGAAGTGACGGACGCCAACGGATGCTCCTTCCTGCACACGTTCACTGTACAGTCCGTTTCAAGCACATCGCTGCAGCAGTTGGAGAGGAACATCGCCCTTTTCCCGAACCCTTCGAGCGGTCTCGTGACGGTTGCATTTGATGGAATTGACGCCCTCGAAGCCGACATCGAGCTGTTCGACGTGACGGGAAAATTGGTGGTCAGCTACCGCCATGCTGACGTGTCGTCCGGCATGTTCGTGATGGATGTTTCCTCCAATGCCGAAGGAGTCTATCTGGCGAGGATAATGATTGACAATCAGATAGTTGTGAAGCGGTTTGTTGTTCAAAAATAGCAGCACATTAGTGCTTTTTATGCAAAAAGGGCGACCGTTTCCGGTTGCCCTTTTTGTTTTCAAACCAGCGCCAAGTGCGCCCTCAAAGATGCCTCCACCGCATCTGCCACGATATGGTAAAACGCCTCCGGCTCGTTGTCCACCTGCACTTTTTCGAGTGCTTGGTAGTAGGCCAGCCGGGAGGTATTGTCGCCCTTCAGGTTGGCGATGGTATAGCCATTGCGGAGCAAAATCAGGTTCATCACCAGCCTCGACGTGCGCCCGTTCCCATCAATGAACGGGTGGATGCTCACCAGCCGCTCGTGCATCTCTGCCGCCAAAATGACCGGGTGCATCCTCCCCTGCTGGCGGCTGTAATGGATAAAATAGTCCTCCATCATTTTGTCCAGCATAAATGGCTGCGGCGGCTCGTGTTGGCTGCCAGTAATCCGCACAGGCACCGTTCGCCAGCGACCAGCGTTCTCCCGGTCAATGCTCTTCAAGATGAGACCGTGTAGTTCCATCAAGGTGCGCTTGGTCACATCCTCGTGCCGGGTGCCCAGATCGGCGATGAACTCGGCGGCCTCGGCATGGTTGATGGCCTCCAGGTGCTCCCGCATGGATTTGCTGCCGATGGTCAGCCCTTGGTTCACCACGAGGCTGGTCTCCTGCAACGAGAGGGTATTCCCCTCGATGCGGTTGCTTTCGTAGGTGTACTCGACGTTGAAGTACTCCTGCATCTTGCGGAGTTGTTCGATGTTGAGGGGCTTGGTGGCCTGCCACTTGGATTTTAGGTCGTCAATGACGGCGAGCTTTGCCTCCAGTTCCGTGGGGATTGGCGGCACTTCGAGCGCCCGCTCCCCGTACAGGAACTCGGCCCGGCCTTCGGCCAAGTACATGATTTCCTCCATCGGAATCTCGTACTGTCTCGCCAACCCAATGACCTTCTCGGCCACCCAAAACACTCGCAACTGCTTGACATTCAAACCGTAAGCTTCGGCAAGCCGCATGAGGTGCACCTCGGTTGGCAGCCTGTTGCCGCTTTCGTACTTGCTGAGCAACGCTTGGTCTATGCCTGTGATGGTCACGACATCTTTGTGCTTCAGGTCTTTGGCCTGACGGCCATCCTTAAGTAGCGTTTGAAGGTTATTCATTTTATGACTTTTTTTATCAAGACAAATTTAGTCATATTTTCGAAATTACCCTCATTTTTCCCATCTTTTTCAAAAAAAAAGCGCAAAGCGTTGTACATCAACACTTTGCGCAAAAAATCTTTCTCTCTCTAAATTGCTAATCGCTTATGGTAAAACAACCAATTTCTTTGTCAGAACACGGCCAGCGGCTTCCATTTTGATGAAAACCAGCCCTGCTGTTGCAAGGTCTTCGCTTCGCAATGGCAGCTCGTTCCGTCCTTTTTCAAATTGACCGTAGGTGGTAAACAGCACCTTGCCAGTGGCATCAAAAAACGAGAACCGAGCCTCGCCTGCCTCGTGCAAGCTAAATGAAACCACTGCCTGCTCCCTGAACGGGTTTGGCTGACAGATAAGTTGCAAAGTAGCTCCGGCATCTGCGAAACCCGTGAATTCCAGCACGGGTTTCAACTGCTCGTCCTCATGGTTCCAAGCAGCGGCAGGCGTCATTTCGGAGCTGATTTGTATTACATCAGCAAGGCTGACATCGGCCAGCGCCTTCATTTTTAGGGCAAAATGCGTGATTGGCTGCTTGCCAAAGTACAGCATGGAAACCAAGCCTTCATTGCTCCTGGAAGCATTGAAAATCGGGGTTGGAGTATCGCTTTCATTTTTCACAAAGCCCTGGAATTCAATCAATTGTGGATTGAAGGCCAGCGTGAACTGCCAAGCCGCCATGGCCTCCAAGTCAAACTTGACCTCTGCTACTTCGCCTTTTTTATCAACCTTTTTTCTGTTTTCAGTGCTGAAAATGCCAATATTTCGCCCCTCCACGGCAGGCTGACTGCAAACTGACGACTGCAGAACTACCAACTACAAAAGCCGGATCCGCATTGCCGCTCACATCGCCCGTTTTTATGCCGATAAAACCAGCACTGAGGTTGTCCTGCACTACGTCGTTCAGCGACAGCTCCTGCGAGAACGGCCAAGGGTTGGCTGGATTGCCAAACACATGGCTCGCTGGTACGAAACGCCATGAAGGCGTGCCATTCTGGAAGCCCGGAGCAGCATTGAGGATGACCGCTTGGATGGCCACGAGGTCGCTGGCCGTCACCGAGCCGGAGTTGTTGGCATCGGCGGCGATGACCTGCCAAGCCTGCGTGAACGGCGTCACCGCCAAGATGTGCTCATTTATTTTCGCCAAGTCGAAAGCCGTCACGCCGTTCGACTGCCCGATGTCTTTCGTGGGGGTAATGGTAAAATCGCCACCTGCTGGCAAGCCCGAAAATGCGTAGCTGCCCACGCCCGCCTGCGTCGTCACGGTGGGCATTAACGCACCAGAGATGTCTACCATCACCTGCCCGACTGGCGCACCTGCTGGGGTTTGAATCATGCCGCCCAAATCAATATTTGCCCCGCAAGCCGACAGGTTGTCCTGCACCGTCACGATTGTCTCACAAAAATCGGAGTTGCCGCCAGGGTCGGTGACCCAGAGCTGCACGAGGTTCGGGCCTACATCTCCGCAGGTGAAAAGCTGCGTGTTATTTGCCACGTTTTGCGAAAAGCTGAACTGAAGACTGCTCGCCGGGGCGCAGTTGTCGAAGCTGTTGAAGTTGAGTTGTAGCGCAGCCAGCGAAGCCTCGCCTTGTGCGTTCAGCTCCACATTGACGCCGCTGACGCAATAGGCCGTTGGCGCCCCAGTGTCGCCGACGGAGACGGTGAAGCTGTGCTGCGAGCTGTTCCCACAGCCATCACTTGCCGTGAATATCATCGGATAAACCCCGGCAGGCACGTTCTGGAACGAATACCCACTGCCCAACGAACCCGAAGCCGTGATGGTCACGTGATTGCTGCAATCGCTCACTTGCGGCAGCGGCAAATTCACATTACCGGAGCAGCCAGCTCCGCTGCTAGCCATGATGTTGGCGGGTGGATTTACAAAAATAGGCGCTTGATTATCAGCCACTTCGATGAGCTGGATATGCGTCCACATGCCCAAGTTGGAGCCTGAGTTTGCTTGGTACTGGCACCAGTCAAGAATGGTCCAAGTGCGCTCGATTTTGTAGCAGGCAGGCTCCGCAATCCAGAAGATTTCGTCCTCGTAATTGACTGCAACATTCTCGCAGCCGTTTTGCCCCAACAGCGTCGGGCCATTGTAGGGGTACGGCAGGTCGAACGGCTCCAGCGACTCGCCGCTGCAAGCCTGCGACTGGTAGTTGAACGGCCAGATGATTTGGTTGCCCGCCGAGTTCCAAGGGGTTTGGTTCACGAGGTGAATGACCTGCTGCGCCGAAGTAACGTTACCGCTGGGGTCGGTGGCGGTGAAAACCCTCGTCACGATGCCATCGCCACAACTGCTGATGCTCGGCGTGACAGTTTCATTGAGGATAAACGAGCAGTTGTCCATCACGGCAGCCTGCCCGAAGAGCGAGAGATTGCTGAGGTCGGTGTTGCAGTCTACCACCACATCGTTGGGAGGAACGACGACCGGGGGCAGTTCGTCGTGGACGTTTACCGTCACGTCGCAGGAGTTGGAGTTGCCGTGGCAATCCATTACCCGAAGGGTGACAACTACCGAACTGACCGGTAGGTCTGCGCAAGAAACAACGAGGCTGGGTGCGTAGGCCGAGTTGGGCTGATTGGCTCGTTTCACTTCGTAGCTTTCGATGCAGCAGTGGTCGTAGCTGCCAGCGTCGAGGAGGTTGGCGTAAACGGTGGCTTCGCCAGTGCTGGCGATGGAGGCCACGGTAAACTGTTGACAAATGACCGTCGGGGCAATCTGGTCTTCCACCGTAATAGTAGTGGTGCAGTTCGACGTGTTGCCGCAGGCGTCGCTGGCTTCGTAGGTGACGGTGTGCGTGCCTTGCGGGACGTTCCCGAAGGGGCCAAAACCGCTGCCAAAACTCCACGTCGGCGTAATGGTGATGGGGGCGGAACAGTCGTCCACCGCATTTGCCGAAGGCAGATTGATGATGCCGAAACAACCGAAATCGTCAGTGCTGACGGTAGCGGACGGCGGGCAGGTGATGGTCGGCGGCGTGATGTCGAAGAGCTTGATGAGTTGGGTGTGCTCCGCAAACTGTCCCGTGCAGTCGTCAATCACCGTCCATTTGCGAAGAATCAAAACACTGCCGCCACAGGTCGGGATGACTTGGTCGGTGTGAGCCAGGTTGAAGAAGCAGTCGCCGTTGTCCACAGCATACTGGTCGGTGGCGGTGGCGAGGTTGCCGTCCTCGTCAATGAACGGACTGCCCGTGACGCTGGGGTCAGTGGCATTCGAGCCGCAAGGCAGCATCGGAGCCTGCACCCCGTCCCGATTTGGCGGGAAGTGTACTTGCGAAAGCTGTGTGCGGTTCAGCGTGATGGTCTGGACTTTGGTGGCGGTGTTGCCCCACTCGTCGGTGGCTGTCCATTTGCGCTGGATGACCCGCCAGGCCAGCGTGCTGAAGTGGAAATTGGAGACGATGGTGCTGTTGGCGTTCGAGCTGCCGTTGGAGGTTTGCTCGAAAGACAGCACGTCGCCGGGGTGCAGCAGCCCCGTGGTGTAGGTGCCCGCCTGCGTCGTGTCGTTCGACAGGCGGATGCACCAGTTGTTGATGGTGAGGTAGAATCCCTCGTTTGAAAAAGAGGAGCCCCCAAAACTACTCCAGTCAAAGCTCACGTAACCCTCCGTCGGAATGACGATTTTGAACCTCGTCACGTACGAAGACGTGTTGCTAATCGGTGAGCTGTTGGCCCCTTCGACCAACACCGAATTGGGAGCTCCCGTGACATCTACCCCACCATCCCCATTACTCGTTAAGCATATATTCCAGTTGCTTGGGTCAAAATATCCGGCGAAGCCGGTGTAGCCGCAGCCAAAGTCAATCACCGTGTCCTGGTGCGACAGCGTGATGTTGCCGACTGGGCTGCAGTTGTCCGTCACCGAGGGTGGGTCGAGCGCCGTTGCGCTGGTGTCCTCGGTGCAGTTCAGGGTCAGGTTGGCCGTGGTGATGGTCGGTTTTTTACCATCCTTCACGTACACCGAACCCCAGCAGGTCAGGTTTGTCCAGTTGTGTTTCACGTGAACGTTCACCGTCTGGCCCAGTTGGGCACTGGTGAGCGTGGTGCCGAGGGGGTTGTTCCCGGCATCGAAGTAGTTCAGCGTGAGCGGGCCTTGGCACGACCAGTAGTTCGTGAGCATGTTCACGGGGTTGACCGACCCCGTGCAGTCGTTGCCCAGCGAGAATTGCACGTTTTGGGCGCAAATCAGCGTGGTGCATTGTCCAGTAACAAATTGTGGTAGTAGCAGCAGCCAAAAAGCTGTTGCCAGCGAGTAAAAGTTGGTGGTAAAATGGCCCCAAAGGGGCGAGCGTGACGCAAACTGCGCCCAGCCCGTGGGCAAGGTGTAAGTAAATCGGAACATGGGACGAGTGTTTGTAAATCGGTTTTGAAAAATGTTATTGGGATATTGGGGTATTGGGGTATTAGGGCAAATTCAAGACATTGATAATCAATGGATTAATCCATGAATATCTCAATAACCCAATAACTCAATATCAAATTTTGCTGCTTACTGCCTGTTCCTGGCCTTAGGTGTGTGTGGGTGGGTAGATGGAATACGGGCAAAACGCTGCCGCTGCCGTTATGGCATTGGCACAAAACGCTCGTCGAGTGGCGATGCCGCTCGGCTTGTTTTACCCTCAAAATGTATCGGAAAATTAAACGAGGTGCGACGTGATGTCAGACGTAAATAGACGGTCAGCTTAGGTAATCGTTTGTTCATGGGACAACAGTTTTTTGGAAAAGGGCTTTCTTAAAAACGCCCTTGAAAATTCAGTTTACATGGCAAAGATAGCAGATGTTCGATTCGGTGTATGCGGTGAGGGTGGGTTTTTTACATTTTATTTTTTGTAAATTTTAGGGAGTAGTAGGGATGGAGGTTGGGGCTAGGACTATTCCAGTTTGATGAATTTCCCGGTGGACACCCACTGGCCAGATAGACCTGCGTACACTTTAGTGCGAATACGACCTGGAGGTCGTATCGAGCAGGAAGGGGACTCGTATCGAGCAGGGGATGCGCCAGCAGGGGTCGTATTGAGCGGGAAGTGGGTGCGCCAGCGGGGGAGGAAGTTAAAAAATAAGTGCTTTCCTTACTAAAGCTATGTTCGTCGCCACTTTTGCTTTCTATAGTTTTTTGAAAGCTGTCAATAGGCTGAACCTCTTCAATGCATTGAACAAATTTTCATAATCCACAGTTGGGTGTAATATAATGCTACCATCATCATCTTGGGTATATGCTCCAACTGGCCCTTTAAGGCCGTGCTCATCATCTAAGCAAAATTGAGGATACCCCAAATTACAAAGTAGCAATTCGCATTTAAGACCGTTGTTCCAAACCTTTATCATATCTAGTCATAGGAGAAATCTCACCCCATTCTTTAATTCAGGCTTCCATCCGTTTGTTGCAAGTCTAACTGACTGAATTAAAAATGCCGCAATTACTGCATTAGTTATTAAATTAGCAATTTTAGCCTTTTCCAACTACCCCTTCGGCCAATAGCGCTCTGTATTCATTTGCAAACTCGTTAAATCAGACGTCTTTTCAAAAACCATGGTTGATAGTAACGACCATTTACAGGAGATGTCGCCATAAATTCAAGATTTACATTTTGTTCTGAAGGTCTGTACAATCGAAAACTTATGTTGTACATATCAATCGGCATCCGGTCTTTATGGCCTTTATGTTCAAATCCATCCCCAAACATTTGAGATGCCTTAGTTCTAACTTCATTGTCAAAAAGAGTTGTAACAAATTCTTTCTTGATTTCCATTTCCTATTTTTAAATAAAAAACACACCTACAACAGACCCAAGCATTTAACTTATCTTAAAACAAACAAGAAACTGTATTATTTCAAAATAATAATGTTTGAACGATTAAATTTGGTGATTTAATCATCACCTTAAAATCTGTTGATTTTGTGACCGATATTCATCCCATATTTTGCAAAGGTTTGTCTGTAGAACACTATAATCAATCCAATTGACCTACTTTCAAATCTCCCATACTATTAAATTTACGAAGCTCAGGCACTATGTGGCTATTCAACTAGATTTTCCAGATTTACAGTAATTTCATTCTCTTCTTGAAAATGTTCAGCTTCCATTGGTACATTCCTTCCAAAATACTTGAAATCATTGCACCAATAAAAATCATTCCCATCAATTTCTTCAAAATACACAAAAATCTTTTGGAAATTATTTTCCCAAGAAAATTGCTCCCATATTAAAATTTATTGTGCATCATCTTGATTTTTATTAAAAAATTCGCATTCCTGAATTGCCAGCAGACCCTACTTTAAAATTTTCATTTTTCTACTTACAATTAAACCCATAGAAGGCACAAGTTACCCTGCCGCTCCGCACCACCTGCTCGTGGCCGACCACACAAGGCTTCCGCCGTGTGCAAGCCAAAGGTACAATCCCACATCAAATGCCACTACAATTTCTCCAAAATCCTATAAAATAACGTCCGGGGCTTCTTCTGTCAGCCCGATGTCCACTTCTTTTTGTCCACTTCGCCTCCTGTTTGAAAGGTAAACCCCCAGAATCAAATGTACGTCAGCAGTGCTTAAATTGTCACCAATTCCGCATAAGTTCGAGCAGGTACTGTCCCTTTTAAAACTACCAAGGCTATACTAAGCATGATTTGAAACATTCCCCAAATGGACCAATCGTAAATCGTCATTCGTAAATCGTAAATCCCTCATTTGCTCCCATCCAGCCTCACCTGCACCTCCTGCTCCTTTTCATCCCGAAGCACTTTGACCTTCACATTATCGCCAGCCTTGTATTTTTCCAGTATCAAAATCAGGTCGTTGCCGGATTCCACTTTTTCGCCGTTGATGGCCACGATGGCATCGCCGAAACGGATGCGGCCGGAACGGTCACGGTAGGTGGGTTGCAAGCCAGCCCGCTCGGCGGCACTGCCCTCTGCCACGTGGGTGATGAGCGCCCCACGCAGGCCGAGCCGTTGTACGGTCTGCGCATTTGCCAGCTCGATGCCGAGGCTTGGTCTGTTGATTTTGCCGAACTGGATGAGGTCGGGCACGGCCCATTTCACCACGTCAACGGGGATGGAAAACCCGATGCCCGCCGAAGCACCGCTGGGGCTGTAAATGGCGGTGTTCACGGCGATCAGTTCGCCGGAGGAGTTGAGCAGCGGGCCTCCGGAGTTGCCGGGGTTGATGGCGGCGTCGGACTGTATCACATCCCGGATGGGGATGCCGCTCACCGATTTTATCTCCCGCCCGAGGGCACTGATGATACCCGTGGTCAGCGTTTGGTCGAGGCCGAAGGGGTTGCCGATGGCCAGCACCGATTGCCCCACGAGCAGGTTGTCCGAGCTGCCGACGGGGATGGGCCGCAGCGCCGATTTTGGGGCGTCAATTTTCAGTACAGCGAGGTCTTTTTCGGGCGAAGCGCCCACCAGCGTGGCGTCCCAAGTGGTGCGGTCGGCGAGCGTCACTTGCGCCTTGTCGGCTCCCTGAATCACGTGGTAGTTGGTGATGACGTGGCCGTCCTTGTCCCAAACAAAACCAGAGCCGCTGCCCTGTGGGATTTCCATCACGTTGCGGGTCCAGTAGTCCTGCCGGAGCTGCGAGGTGGTGATGAAGGCCACCGACGGGGCGGAACTTTCGAACAGGCGAATCGTCGCTTTTTCGTCTTCGTTGAGGCCGGGAGGGATGGGCGATTGTGTGGCCGTGCCTTGCTCGTCCTCGTTGGTGTTGTACGGGTTTTCGTCGGCGTTGATTTGGGGGGCGATTTGTTGGTTGAAGTTCGACTTCCAGGCAGTGCCGATGAAGAACCCGCCAATCAGAAGCGCTGTCCAGAGAATGAACCGTAGGATGGAAATGCTTTTCATTTTTTATCTTTTTGCGGTAAAATTATTGTTTTTGGAAAAAATTGAACAATGGTTCAGTGGACAAAAAACGCATTGACCAGTCTGCTTGTTTTGGGTGGATAGACGAAATGCTGCCAAGAACAGATGAATTTGGAATAGCGGTCAATCACAACACCAACGATTTTTTCAAATTTTCCGATTGGTTAACGATATTGCCACTTTTTAAAGACATAAAGTAAAAAGGAGAAAGTAAAAAGGGCCGTGAGGCAAGTACAACGTACTGATTTTCAACGCATTTGCACTTTTTACTTTCTCCTTTCTCCTTTTTACTTGGCATCCGTGAACCCAATTCTCTACATCCTTTACTATTTTTTTAAGTACTTCATACGGCTATGCACTTGGGTGTACTATGCTAAAATAACCGTAACCGGCGAGCCGCACCACCGCAGCCGCAACCCTTGCATCCTCGTCAGCAACCACCCCAGCACCCTGCTCGACCCGCTCAACGTGGCCATCAGGGTCAATGCCGAAATCAATTTCCTGGCCAACGCCAGCCTGTTCAAATACGCCATCACTGATTGGCTGCTCCGCAGGCTCTACTGCATCCCCGTAGAGCGCTACCAAGACACGGGCGGCAAGCCCCTCAACAATGTTGACAGCTTCAAGCAGGCCAGCGAATTCCTCAGCGGGGGTGGTTGTCTCTACGTGGCGCCCGAAGGCACCAGCTTCGTGGAGCGGCGGCTGCGCAAGCTCAAAACCGGCACCGCCCGCATCGCCTTCGCCGCCGAGAGCGCCAACAATTTCCAGCTCGGACTCACCATCCTGCCCGTTGGGTTGAACTACTCCGACCCGACCAAATTCCGCAGTGAACTGGTCACGGTGTTCGGAAACCCCATCCGAGTGGCAGACTTCCGGGAGGATTACCTGGCCGACCCTGTCAACGCTGTGAACTGCCTCACCGAGGCCATGAGTGAACAGATTTCCTCGCTCATCATTGATTGCGAGGACGAAGCCCAAGACCAGTTGCTGCACCGCCTGGAAACTATTTTGCAGAATGAAAAACCATTGCCACCGGTGGAGCGCCTACATCGCTCGCAGGTCGTTTTAAATCACCTTCGGCAATGGAAATCAAGTGACGCAGCAGCTTACGAGGCTTTTTCAAAAAGCGTTTTTGCTTATTTTGAAAAAACCAAGTCTTTGAAAATCAGCGACTTGCAGATTAGTGCCGCCAAACTCCAGTTTGGTGGAGGCCAATCGCCAACCTGGAGTTTGGCAGCACTAATGCCAGTGTTCCTACCCAGCTATCTGACGCACGTGCTACCCACTTTTTTTGCAAAAAAAATAACGGATGCCCTCAACGCCGATTACCACTGGGTGCCCACCTACAAGTTCACTGCTGGGGTGGTCATGTACCCGCTGTTCATCTGGCTGCAAACCTGGCTGGTGGGTAAGCTGGCACTGCACTTCGACCTGGGCAGTTGGGTGAAATGGGTCTACCTCCTGGCCGTGATACCCATGGGCCTCCTGGCCGAGTGGTGGCTGAAACAATGGAAGCGTTGGCGAGATAGTTGCCGTGCCGATTTTTTATCTAAAAACAAAAAAGAAACCTGGGCGGAGCTGACCGATTTGCGCCAGCAAATACTGAACGCCGACGTAATGGTTGGCAAATAAACCGTGAATCCACCGCTTTTCTCAGCTTCCTAAATTGAAAGAACTGACAGCCAACGAACTTATCGCCGCTGCACGAAGTTTGAATAAAAAATTTCCGACAGTTTGCTTTTTCAGCAAAGAATTTACCTTTGCCCCCGGAGAGATGGCAGAGCGGTTTAATGCGGCGGTCTTGAAAACCGTTGTACCGAAAGGTACCGGGGTTCGAATCCCTCTCTCTCCGCATCTTTTGAAAAGCCTTGCTCTCGCAGGGCTTTTTCAATTTGGTTCATAGGGATTTAGCAGGAAAGCCAAGGGGGTTCGTTCCAATCCCTAATACCAACCTCCCAGCTTCATTTGCCAAATTCCCGCCATTTTGAAGGTTTTACATTGTTGTTTTTCTGCGTTCCAGAATTTCGCCCTATCTTCACCTGCCTTGTTTTACCCCTCCCAAGTTTGCTTTTTTTCAAAAATAAACACATGAAGAGAATATTTACATTTAGCAAAAGAATTGCCCTCATTTTTCTCGCCCTGCTGTCGCTGCCGGGCATTTCGCTGGCCTGCGACACCTCCGGCTACCACATGAACGGCATCACCGACAACGGCGACGGCACCTTCACGATAGATTGGACGGCGTTGGTGGCGGGCGGCACCACCACTGGTGTAGGCTCCACTTGGGGCTTTTACCTCAACATAGATGCAACGATTCTCAGTATCACGCCGAGCAGTTTCACCAGTACCAACGGCACCACCCTCAATGCTGTCATCACTGGCGGCAACGTGCAATGGGGCAACCCAGTGCCCGGATCTGGGCCGGTGTTCTTGGACATCAACACGCAGCCCAACGACGAGATGTTTCCGTTCACGATGGTCGTCTCCGGCATCCCTACGGAGTGGTGGGGCGGTGGTCAAGAGGCCAACCAGTGCCCCGGTGGCCCCGGCACAGGAGACACCTACGATGGCGTATTCCCCTGCTTCGAACCCGTGCTGACGCCCGTGCCGGACGTGGTACACATCTGCCCCGGCGAAACGGTGACGCTCCAAGTGCTGCCCAACCACCTCGTCGAGGACATCGTTTGGCAGCCCGGCGGACAAACGGGCACAAGCATCACTGTCACGCTTTTTTCGGATGAAACCTACACCATCACAGGCTCCAACGCCGGATGCGAAACCACGACCACCATCACCGTCATCATTGACCCCTTGCCCTACCTCTCGCCGCAGGAGGAGAACGTGGAAATTTGCGAAGGCACCCCGGCGGTGCTCGTGGTAAATGCAGAGGCTACCGACTACATCACCTGGAGCCCCGGCAACGGCGCAGGGCCTGTGCTGGTGGTCGTACCACCGACGTCGCCAGCCACCTACACGGCCACGGGTTTTAATGAATGTGGGCAAACGTCCCTCAGCTTCACCGTCACGACCCTGCCTTTTCCGACGGTCAACACGACCAACGACGTGACAATCTGCCAAGGCGAATCCACCACACTAACGGCCAATGCCACGGGTACCAATGTCATCAACTGGAGCCCAACCAACCAAATTGGCACTTCTATCACCGTCAGCCCCAACACCACAACGACCTACCTGGCCACGGTCGCCAATTTTTGCGGAACAGACACCGCCGATGTCGTGGTGACGGTTTCCGGCAACACCACCAACATGGTGCAGCTGGCTGCCTGCACAGGCGAAACGGTCATGTACAACGGTATCCCGCTCGCTGCGGGCAGCAGCAGCACGTTCACCTTCACCAACTATGCTGGCTGCGACTCGGTGGTGCAAGTCAACGTGGCCTCGCTGCCCAATTCCAGCGCCACACTCAACCTCACGGCCTGCCAAGGCAATACGGTCAGTTTTATGGGGCAAAACCTCGCCATCGGCAGCAGTACCCAGTTCATGCTCACGGCCTTCAACGGCTGCGACTCCACGCTGACAGTGAATGTGACCGGCCTGCCCGTTTACAACTCAAACCTCAACCTGCAAGCTTGCGCCGGAACCAGCGTGAGCTACAACGGGCAGCAATTGCCGGCAGGTACCAACCAAAATTTCGTCTTTACGGCAGCCAACGGTTGCGACAGCACCGTGCACGTCACCGTGCAATCGCTGCCCAACTACACCAGCAGCCTCACGCTTCAAACCTGCACGGGCACTACCGTTGGCTACAACGGACAGCAGCTCCAGCCCAACACGACCACTCCATTTACCCTCTCCGCCCAAAACGGCTGCGACTCCGTGGTGACGGTGACGGTGAACGAACTGGCCGTGCTCACCTCCTCCCTCAACATGCAGGCTTGCACGGGCACGACTTTCCCGTACAACGGCCAACAACTGCAGCCGGGCAGCATCACGGATTTCAACTTCACCACCACCAACGGCTGTGACAGCGTCGTGACCGTGACCGTGACGGAAGTCGCCGCCTTCCTGGAAAGCCTGAGCTTTGACGCCTGTACCGGCACGACCGTGAGCTACAACGGCCAAACGTTACACCCGGGCAGCGTGACGGATTTCAGCTTCACCACCGCTGCGGGCTGCGATTCGGTGGTGACAGTGACGGTAGTGGAACTGCCGACATTTGCCAGCAACCTCACCTTCCAAACTTGCACGGGAGTGCCGGTCAGCTATGCTGGATTGACCCTGCAGCCGGGCAGCGTGACGCCGGTTGTGCTTGCTTCGCAAAATGGCTGTGACTCGGTGGTGACGGTGACGGTGGACGAAATTCAGGTGCAGACCTCCGATGTTCCGTTGCAGGTTTGCCAAGGCGAAACCGTTTTTTACAACGGTCAAAACCTGCAACCGGGCAGCGTCACTGATTTCACCTTTACCTCCTCCCTCGGTTGCGACTCGGTGGTGACGGTGACGGTGGCGGCCCTCCAAACCTACGCTTCTTCGCTGGTACTGGAATCCTGCCAGGGCAATACCGTCAGCTACAATGGCCTCAATTTGCCACCAGGCACCGACCTCGACTTCACCTTCACCGCTGCCAATGGCTGCGACTCCGTCGTGAACGTCATCGTGAACGAGGTGCAGGGCTACCAGACCTCAGTTGCCCTCACCACATGCCCCGGCACTACCGTGACCTACAACGGCCAACAGCTCGCACCGGGCAGCATCAACCAGTTTGATTTTGTCACTTTGCAAGGCTGTGACAGCACCGTGACCGTGACGGTTTCGGCCCTGCCCACCTTTGCCACCACCCTCACGCTACAAGCGTGTGTGGGTAGTTCGGTGACCTACAATGGCCAACAACTACAACCCGGTAGCATCACGCCGTTTACCCTCACCGCCTCCAACGGCTGTGATTCCGTGGTGACGGTGACAGTGATGAGCTTGCCCCAACTCTCCAGCAGCCTGACCCTCCAGGCTTGTCCCGGCAGCACGGCCACTTACAACGGCCAACAACTCGCACCGGGAAGCGTGACGCCGTTCACTTTTACTTCGCAACAGGGCTGCGACTCGGTGGTGACGGTGACGGTACAAGCACTGCAAAACGTGACCAACAGCATCACGCTCCAAGCCTGCACGGGCAGCACCGCCAGCTACAACGGCCAGCAACTGCAACCCGGCAGTGTGACGCCATTTGTTTTTGCTGCGCAAAACGGATGCGACTCCACCGTCACCGTCACGGTAATGGAGCTGCTCCCGCAAACATCCAGCCTGACGCTCCAAGCCTGCACGGGCAGCACCGTGACGTACAACGGCCAAACCCTCCAACCTGGCAGCGTGACGGATGTGACCTTGGCAACTTGGCAGGGCTGCGACTCCACGGTGACGGTCACAGTGCAGGAACTTCCCGTGCTGACAGGTTCAGTGACGCTGCAAGGCTGCGCTGGCGAGCCGCTCACCTACAACGGCACGACCCTCCAACCGGGCACGAGCACGAACTTCACGTTCAGCTCCACCAACGGCTGCGACAGCATCGTGACGGTGACGGCGCTGCCGTCCATCCCGACCGTAAGCACCAGTGAGCAACTGCAAATCTGCGAAGGCGGCACGGCGACCATCTTCGGGCAGCCCGTTTCTGCTCCCGGCGACTACTCGCAGACCTTCACGGGCAGTAACGGCTGCGACTCCACGCACACGGTCACACTTGCCATCGTCAACACGGTATCGGTGAGCTTCCCCACTGCCAGCTTAGAGGTTGGACTTGGTGCGTCGGTAGTGCTGAATCCAGTCGTTACGCCGCCCAGCGGTCTGACCTACGCTTGGCTGGAAGACCCCACGCTCAGTTGCCTAGACTGCCCAAAACCTTCTGCTTCGCCGCTGACAATGACCACCTACACGTTAACCGTCAGCGATTTGGGCGGTTGCACGGCTTCGGCTTCGGTCGTCGTGGAGGTTGACCCTGGGGGCGTGTACATCCCGAACAGTTTCAGCCCCAACGACGACGGCATCAACGACGTGTTCATGGTATTCAGCGATGGGCGCAGCGTGAAGGAAATCCATTCGTTCATTGTTTTCTCTCGCTGGGGCGAAACCATTTACCAGATTTTTCACAGCCAGCCCGATGCCGTTGAGTACGGCTGGGATGGTACGCACCGGGGGAGAGGAAATGGACGTGGCGGTGTTCGTGTACCTTGCCGATATTGAGTTTATTGATGGGACGAGGCGGTTGTACAAGGGGGATGTGACGCTGGTGAGGTGAGGGGAGGGTGGGGAGGCATTCCGACCTTTTTCTCACCACGGTGAGTGAAATCCTCTCCCTCGATACCCTCCTTCGAGGTATTTGCCCATTGACTGATGCCCCATGATTTCCACATCGTCTTTAGGTCGAAATGCCCCAAGATGCCCGGCGTGGCGACGATGATGGTCTTCTTGGTAAAAATCCAGATGATTTTCTCCGTGCCGAACTCGTGGAGCTTGCGCACTTTTCGGAGCACATTCATCAACGGCCTCGCCCCCGCCACCGGGCCCCCCCCCGGGGGGGGGACCAGGGGGGGGGGACAGGGGTTGGGGGGGGGGGGGGGGGGGGGGGGGGAGGTTTTTGGTGGTGCCCTTCCCAACGTTTTCTTAACACGAACCACGAAAACCCCCCTCTTGGCCCACACTTTCGGTACCTTTTTCCGAAAACAAGGCCAATATAAAATGACCAACGAAATTCACGACAAATGGCAAAAGCGCTACCACCCGCTCCGCATGGAGTGGGTCGTTTATTCTGCCCACCGAAACAACCGGCCTTGGAGCTTTGACCTTAAAAAACACCAGGCCGAAGCGCCTGGATACGACCCAAACTGCTACCTCTGCCCTGGCAACCACCGGGCGGCTGGCCACGTCAATCCCGACTACCACGATGTGTTCGTCTTCGACAACGACTTCCCTGTGGTGGGCCTGCAAGCGCCCGATATTCACGAGAATATGCACGACGGGCTTTACCAAAAAGTCAGCGCCAAGGGCATCTCCCGGGTGGTCTGCTACGCACGGGAGCACAACCTGACGCTGTCCGACGTGCCGCCGGAGCGGATGGCGAGGGTCTTCGAGGTTTGGCGGGAGGAGATGGTGGCTTTCGCCAAAAATCCCGACATCCACTCCGTGCTGATTTTTGAGAACAAGGGCGAAATCGTCGGGGTGTCGAACCCGCACCCGCACTGCCAGATTTATGCCGTGGACTTCCCGCTCCAGTTCATCGAGCGGGAGCAACTCGCCGCCCGGCAGCACAAGCGCCGCACAGGCCGCAATCTCTTCGCCGACATCATCGCTGCTGAGCAAAAAGATGGGCTGCGCATCGTCGCCGAAAACGAGGAAGCCGTGGCCTTCGTGCCCTTCTTCGGTCGGTACGCCTACGAGGTACTTGTTTTTCCAAAAAACCGCCACGCCACGCTTATCACCTTGACGGACAAGGAGTTGCGAGGGCTGGCTGCCGCCTATCAGGAGGTAATCCGGCGGTTTGATGGGGTTTTCAACCTGAGCTTCCCATACGTGATGAACATCCACCAAGCCCCCGTGGATGGCAAGCGCTACCCCGATTACCACCTCTACGTCCACTTCCAGCCGCCGCTGCGGCAGCCGGGACTGCCCAAGTACCTCGCTGGCCCGGAAATCGGGGCTGGGAACTTCATGGCGGACACGATGCCGGAGGAGAAGGCGGCGGAGCTGCGGGCGGTGGAGTTGTTGGGTATTGGGAATTGAGGAGGTAATGCGAACCCCGAAGCCGCTCCCACTCACGGCAGCGCAAACGCCACGTAACTATCCCCGCTCTGCGTCCCCATCTTCCCGCCGCCACAGGCGATTACCACGTACTGCTTTCCATCCACTTCGTAAACGGCGGGGGTGGCGTAGGCCGCATTGGGCAGCTTCGTCTCCCAGAGCAGCGCCCCCGTGCGCTTGTTGAAGGCCCGGAACATGCCGTCCTTCGTTCCGCCGATGAACAGCAGGCCGCCCGCCGTCACCACCGAGCCGCCGTAGTTTTCCGTGCCGGTGGGCTCCTTGGCGTTGGGGAAGGCAGGGTCGCTGCCCAGCGTTTTTTTCCAAATCCACTCGCCTGTGTTCAAGTCGAGGGCGTTCAGCGTACCCCACGGCGGGCTGAGTGCTGGCAGCCCCTCCTTGCTCAAAAACTTGTCGTAGCCAGCGATGGAGTACGGTACTTTGGTGAGGTCAGGCGCTGGCTTTGGGCCAGTGTAGGGCTTGGTTTTTTCCTTCGGCAAATCCAGCACAAAAGCCGCAATCGCCTTGCGCTCTGCTTCACCCAACTGCTTGAAAGCGGGCATCATGCGCCGCCCGGATTGCATCAGTGTATCGAAGCTGGCCGGACTGTATTTTTTCTCCATGCCCACCAGCGTTGGGTTGTTGCCGGAGCCTTTCAAGTCGGGGCCGTGGCAGGTCATGCAGTTGGCTTTGTAGAAATGCTCGCCTGCCTGCCCGACGGTTTGCGGAGCGTCGCTTTCCTTTTCCAGTTCGATGGCGCGGATGACCCAGGCCATCTCGTTGGCATTCACGTACAAGACGCCCGTGGTGGGGTCGAAGCTGGGGCCGCCCCACTCTCCGCCGCCGTCGAGGCCGGGCAGCACGACCGTGCCTTGCAGGCTCGGCGGATTGAACATGTGGTCGTGCAGGTAGCCGTTGAATCGCTGCTTGATGTCCGCCTGCGATTCGGGCGAGAGCAACGGGTTAATGTCCTGCTCGGTCATGAGTTGCCGCACGAACGGGGTTGGCTTGGTCGGGAAGGGCTGCGTGGGTGAAAGTTGTTCGCCCAAAAGCCCGCTGGTCGTTGGCACGGGGCGCTCTTCGATGGGGTAAATGGGCTTGCCCGTCTCCCGCTCGAACAGATAGACGAATCCCGTCTTGGTGGTCATGGCGCAGGCGTCCACCATTTTGCCGTCTTTTTTGAAGGAAACCAGTGCGGGCGGCGAGCTGAGGTCACGGTCCCACACGTCGTGGTGGATGCTCTGGAAATGCCAGCGGAGCTTGCCCGTGGCGGCGTCGAGGGCGAGCAGGCAGTTACCGTAGAGTCCATTGCCAAGCCGCTTGCCGCCGTACCAGTCGTAGCTGGCCGAGCCAGTGACGGCGAAGAGAATGCCCCGTTTTTTGTCCAAACTGAAGCCGCTCCAGGCGTTCGCCCCGCCGATAAAATTATAGGCAGCGGTGTCTTCCCAGGTTTCGTAGCCCGCCTCGCCGGGGTGAGGTATCGTATGGAAAATCCATGCCCGCTTGCCCGTGCGCACGTCGAAGGCACGAATATGTCCGGGGGCTGCTTTGGGCCCTTCGTCCACCCGGCTGCCCATGATGATGAGGTCGTTGTAGATGATGCCCGGCGTGGTGGCGGTGATGAAAAGGTCGAAGACATTGGGTCGGTCGAGGCCCTCATGCAGGTCGAGCGCCCCGTTGAGGCCGAAGTCGGCAACGGGCTTTCCGGTCTTGGCGTTGATGCAGTAGAGGTCGGAACCAGCAGTGTAGAAGATGCGGGAGTCGCCCTTGCCACCTGCCCCTTTGGGGTCCGTCCAGTACGCCACGCCCCGGCTGTTGTTGAGGATGAAGAACATGCGCTTGGCGGCGGGCAGCGAGTCCATCGGGTTGAAGACCCACAGTTCCTTTCCCGTTTTTGCGTCGAGCGCAAACAGTTTCAACTGTGGCGTGGTGCCGTACAGCACGCCGTCCACCACGATGGGATTGCATTGGATTTGGGAGCTATTGACGGTGTCTGCGTCGCCAGTATGGTAGGTCCAGGCGACTTGCAGGTTGACGACGTTTGAGGTGTCAATTTGCGCCAGCGAACTGTACTGATTGGCGTCGTCGCTGCCCTTGTACTGTGTCCAAGCGGTGCTGGTGGGTGGTTCTTTTTGACAGGCGGCAAGGCAGATTGTGAAGCAAATGGCCAACAGGCAGGCGGCTTGTTTCATGCTGTTTTTCGTTTTTTGGGTAAATATAAATGCGGCAACTGAAAAAGGAAGCTACTCCGGCCAATCAATTTCCTCCTCCTCAATTATCTCTTTCACCCTGCCCACTTCGCCTGTATCCAGCCGCACCTTGATACCGTGCGGGTGCTGCGGGGCGTTGGTGAGTATCTGCGACACGACGCCCTCGGTGAGGTCGCCGCTGCGCTGGTCTTCCTTCATCACGATGCGGACGAGGAGGCCGGGACGGATATTTTTTCGGTAGTTACCTTTCATTTGAATCATTGCGTTTTTGGTCCATGTCGTTTTAGCGTGATGGCACGGATTTTAATGTTTTCACGCAAAAACGATATGCGCTAGAACTGGGATGGTTTCTATTGGTGAACTCCCCCTATTTCTCCTTTCTCCTCCGGAATGTATATTCAATGGAAAGATTGAAAATCAAGGGGTCATAATCAAGCACTACTTCGGTATCTTCATTTTGCCCCAAACCAGCAAAACCAGCTTGCAAACCAATCCTGACAGGGTCGAACCAGCCGTAAAGGGTTCCGGCCAGGGCAAATGAATATGCATTTAAGTTATTGTAGCTTTTGGTGCTGTTGTCTTTTGTGATTTTCAATTGGTTGAAATTGACGAAGTTCATTCTAAAACTCCCGGCCAGGGCAAATTGGTTGATTCTATATCCCGCGCTGGGTTGGATGAATAACTGCCTGTATTCACTCTCACTTTTTTCATCATAAAAACTCCCACTGCCATAATCATCTGATTTGCTATTTCCTAACCCCACACCAATAAAACCTTCGTAAAAAAAGTTTTCGTCCTCTCCCTTAAATGGGATATCATTAAAATAACCAACCCCCAACTCTTTAATAGTATGGTCAAATTTGCTAGCATTTTCTTGGTTGTCACGGTTTAAGGTACTGTAGTTTCCGATAAACGCAATGGAGTTGACCGGGCTGACGGCTGCGTTGAGACTGACGCCGTCCTCGCCATAGCCTACGCCAAAATTCGCCTGCCCTCCATCGTCAAACAATGGCGAATTCAAGCGGTTGGCCACATATACCGGTGCGCAACTGCCAAAAACCATCCCGACAAAAAAGGCACTCAACAAAAGATTGATCACTGAATTTCTCATGATTGGATAATTTGCAAGTGCATAGATAGTCATTATTAGCATTTAACGTGAATCCGAAGATTTCGAAAAGGGCAATATGTGTTGCGCCGGGGGTCCCTGCTAAATAGGCAGAACGGATCCTGAAGATTGAGCCGCAGGGACGATGTTTGGGGTCGCACCCTGTAGACCGAGAATATTATTACCGCACCGCTGCTGGGTTCTCGATTTCCTACAGACATGGCAGCAGCGCTGCTGCCAAATGTTTGAGGTACAGAAAATCAAGCACCGTACTCACGCTAAACCATTTATCAAGCAAGGCGCTTGCCCTGCTTTTTATTTTCCCCTTTCCGACCACTGCACCTAATTAAGGGTAGCTTTACAACCTTGAACCACACTTCCCAATTTGCGGCAATCTTGCCACACCATTTTTCCAAACTACTTTTTATGCGATTGATGAATGTTGTTGTCGTAATGCTCATCGCTATTTCCACCGTGATTGGGCAAGAATTTGCCCTTGGCTCCCTCATCAAAATCAAGGACTTTGGGGAGATGTACTCCACCTTCAACTGGGAGACCGCCAATGTTGCAGCGTTAAAAGCCAACCTTGGCGAAGACATGGCAAACAAAGTGGTCAAAAAATCCGTCGAATCCGCCTGGCCAGCAGGCATTGCCTCGCTGGGCGCTCGCAACCAAAACAGGTCACTGATGGCAGGCTACACGACCTTTTACCTCACCGCACTGGATGAACACCGGGCCATACTTTTCGTGCCAGCCGTCGAGAACAGTTGGATGGCCCCGACATGCAGCCGGTCGGCGACATTTATTTCGTCATCAACAGCCACGCCATTGAAGTGAAAGACATCGACACGGCGACTTATCCCCCTACCCCATCTACTACCGATGGGTTCGCCGCACAACTGGAGGAAATCACCCAAGACTTCCAGAACGGGTTTATGAACGTCACCAACCAGGTATTGCAGGAAGATGCAGATGGGCTTGTCATTTATTACGGCACCCGAGTGCCATTGGATGGTGCCGATGAGCTGTATTTCTACGAAGACTTGCTCTCTGCTGCCACCAGTTTCCATGCCGGGTTCCCCGGTCACCTCGATCCGGCCAATGGCCTGAAAGCCTATCAAGAACTGGTGCGCAAAGTCGAGGGACTAACCCTCAGTTGCTGCCGCTTGGCCAAAAACGAAGAACAAGTGCTGGGCAACACCCGCCGGCAACCTTTCCATACCTACGACCCAAATGGAAAAGTGAGTGTTTTCTACGAAGGCATGATTATCGAAGTAGGCCTGGAGCAAGGCGAAACCTTTGACAACGAAGGCCAAATTTTGGATTTCTGGATACCCGCACTCACTATTTATGAACAGTAGGGGCGGCATCATTAAGCCCTGAATGACTTTGGCTTATCCCGACTGGGAACTTCGACAGTACGGCCAGGGACTGGCCAAACGCTTTGTTTTGCACTACGATGAGCCGTGTTCTGGGACGCAATTGCTGATTGCATTACCATTCATGTTGATGGACTCTGAAGGGGTAATGGACGAATATGATTGGAAACGAAAAACGGGTTCGGGGTGGTAGTAGGTGGGGGTGGTCAAATTCGACAAATATTCTCGCAGTTCGTCAGTTTCTGGAAAAGAGCGCTGCCTTTCAAAGGCATGAAAAGCGTATTTTTCAGTTTTAGGAGAAAGTCACCCCATAAGGAATCACGGATTCGCTCGACTATTTGCAGGCAATTTCACAACATGTGAAGGACAAATAGCACTACCCAAACTTCAATTGGGTAATGCTATTTGTCCGCAATTTTTGGCAGCTCATCTCCACGCTCACTCACTCCACCCTCACAATCTTAATCTCCACCCGCTGATTTTTCGCCCTTCCTTCCGGCGTCGAGTTGCTGGCCACGGGGTTGCGCTTGCCATAGCCCTTGTAGGTGATTCGACTGGTAGGCAAGCCCTTGCTCACGAGGTATTCCGCCACCGATTTTGCCCTCGCCGAGGAGAGCTGATCGCAAAATTCATGGGAAGGGATGCCGTTCGTGTGGCCGCCCACTTCGATGACCACGGCAGGGTTTTCCTGCAAGAATTCGTACAATTCGTCCAGCGTGGGACGGGAGGTTTCCTCCATGTTTGTGCTGTCCGGCTGGAAGTAGATTTTCTCCAGTTTAATGGTCTCGCCGCTGCGCAGGTTGTTGACTGAAAGTTCAGGAATTATGCGGGTTTTAACCTCGAAAGATGCAGTGGCCGTGCAGCCATTTTCGTCCGTGACGGTGACCGTGTGTTGCCCTGCGGGCAATGTGGTGGCGTTGGCAACGGTCTCCCCGTTGTCCCATGCGATGCGGTAGCTGCCCTTGCCGCCAGTGGCGTCGAGGGTGGCCTTTCCGTTGTTCGTTTTGTCCGTGGTGGCGAGGCGGATTTTCACAACTTCGGCCTTGACAGGAGTAGGTTCAGCAACTTGTTTGGTGGCGGTAGTGGTAGCTCCGGTAGCATCGGTGACGGTCAGCGTGTAGCTGCCAGCGCCCAGCGCATTGGCAGATGCTGACGTCGAGCCGCCCGTCCAATTGTACCGGAACGGGCCTTTTCCGCCGCTGACCTCCGCATTCAGTTCCGCCGTTTTCTCGCCTGCACACTTGATTTCTTTTTCTTGCGAAATGGAGGCTGCCAGCGGCAAAATATTCTCCGTGATGTTCACCGTAGCCGTGGCCGTACAGCCCGCTGCGTCCGTCACCGTGACGGTGTGACTGCCGGGGCCGAGCCTACTGGCGGTGGCTGCTGCCTCTGCATTGCTCCATTTGAAAGCAAAATTGCCCGTGCCACCGCTGGCTTTCACGGTGGCTTTGCCATCGCTGTTGCCCGTGCTGGCAGAGGCGTCCACTTTGGCAGCGAGGCTGATGGCCTTTGGCTCCGCAACTTGAATAATGGAAGTCGCCGTTTGCCCGGTGGCATCTGTCACCGTGACAGAATAGCTGCCGGTGGACAGGCTGGCGACCCTTTCGCCGGAGGCATCGCCCCCACTCCACTGGTACTTAAATGGTTGCTTGCCACCACTGGCCTCCGCCCGAAGTTCGCCCGTTTTTTCACCCGCACACTTGATTTCTTTTTCTTGCGAAATGGTGACTGCCAGCGGCAAGACGTTCTCGGAGATGCTCACCGTGGCCGTGGCCGTACAGCCCGCTGCGTCCGTCACCGTGACGGTGTGACTGCCGGGGCCGAGCTTGCTGGCGGTGGCTGCCGCCTCTGAGTTGCTCCATTTGAAAGTAAAAGTTCCTGTGCCGCCTGTCGCCTTCAAGGTGGCTTTACCGTCCGAGTTGCCCGTGCTGGCAGGGGCATCCACTTTGGCGGTGAGCATGATCGGCTTCGGCTCCGCAACCTGAATGCTGGAGGTTGCCGTTTGCCCGGTGGCATCGGTCACTGTGACAGAATAGCTGCCCGCCGACAGGCCGCTCGCCAGCTCGCTGGCCGTTTCGGCAATGCTCCACTGGTATTTGTAGGGTTCTTTGCCGCCGTTGGTGGTGGTTCGGAGGATGGCCGATTTTTCACCAAAACACTTGATTTCACTTTGCTGCGCAATGCTCACCGATAGTGGCAAAATGTTCTCGGGATGCTTACGGTAGTCGTGGCCGTGCAGCCCGCTGCGTCCGTCACGGTGACGGTGTGGCTGCCGGGACCGAGCTTCGTGGCAGTTGCTGCCGCCTCTGCGTTGTCCCATTTGTAGGTAAAATTACCGCTACCGCCTGTGGCTTTCACGGTAGCCTTGCCGTCCGAGTTGCCCGTGCTGGCAGGGGTATCCACTTTTATGGTTGCCGTAATGGCGTCAGCTGCTTTTACCTCAAAAGTGGCAGAGGCCGACTGCCCCGCCGCATCGGTGACAGTGACGGCGTAGCCGCCAGCGGGAAGCCCCGTGATATTTGCACCAGCCATCAGGCTGGGGGTGTTCCACTGGTATTGATAGGGCGTTTTACCGCCACTGACGTCGGCCTTGAGGGCAGCGTCTTTTGCCCCAGCGCATCCGATGGCTTTTGTCTGTGAAATGGAAACGGTGAGCGCACTGACCAGTCGCCGGATTTCCACACTCGCAGTGGCCGTGCAGCCCGCCTTGTCGGTGACGGTGACGTTGTGCGTGCCTTCGCCAAGGGCAGTGGCCTTGGCTGCCGTCTCACCATTGTCCCATTTGAAAGAATACACTAGGTTGCCACCGGTTACTTTAACCGATGCTGCGCCGTCTGGAGCGCCGCTTTCGCCCGCAGGCTTTTCCTGAGTGGTGGCAAGCGTGATGTTTGGGTCGGGGATTTCGACTTTCAAGGACTTGGTTTTGCCCTTGCTGTCAGTGACGGTGAGCGAGTACTCGCCGGGGCCGAGGTTCTGAGGGTTGGTGCCAGCAAGTCCCCCTGCCCAGGCGTAGGTGTAGGGCGCTTCGCCGCCGCTTACGGTTACTTTCAGCGAGGCGTCTTTTTTGTTTGCTCCGCAACTCAGCATTTTGTCGAGTAGGCAGGTGACGGCGATGGCGTCGGCCTTTTGGATGAGGTAGAGGCCCTTGTCGTTGGTGCCAATCCAGACAGCGTTTTCGGCATCAATGGCCATGCACGACACGTCCTGGCTGGTGAACTCCTCCGCCGGGCCGAACACGGTTGCATCCTCAGTAGCCGGATCGAATCGGGCGATGATTTGTGAAGCGACCCAGAGCATCCCGTTGCCGTCCACGGCGATGTCCACGACCTCACCCTCGGTGAGCTTGGCGTCAATGTCCACGTTTTGCCATTTCTCACGGGCATCCACTTTCCAGAGCAGGTCGTCGCCCATGACCCAGATACTGGTGCCACTTTGGGCAAATGCACGAATGCTAAAGACCTTTTCCTCCTGTCGCCACTTGCCGTCTTTACCGAAAGCACAGCCCTCCGCCGTACCTATCCAAAGCCGCCCTTCCGTGTCGAGAAAAAGGGTGTTGATTTCGTCGGAGCCGCCAGGTGAATGGCGGGCAACGAGCTTTAGGCTAGGCTGGGTCTTGAACTGGAACAGGCCGGAGCTGCGGGTTCCGACCCAGAGTTGGCTGCCTTTTTCTTCAAAAATAGCGGCAGTGATGCGGTCTTCCTTGGTGCGGATGCTTTGGCCGTCGGCGCCCATTTGCGTCAGCAGCTCTTCAAGCGGCAGGCGAATGTCACGGTTGCCCGAAGGGGTTTGCAGCAACGACCACTCGGTTGGGGCGATGTTGGCTGGTGTGGACTGTTCCGGGGAGTGGACTTGAAAAAGGCCTTTGCGGTTGCCCACCCATTTGTTTTCTCCATCAATATGGATGTTGGTGACAGGGGTGTAGCGATCTACGGCCTTGGTGCGGATGACCTCCATCGGAACCTGTGCAATATTTTTTGCTGCAAAAAGGACAAGAAAAAAAGTGAAAAATCTGTACATCTAATCAATGATAAATAATGAATGATAAATGGCGGAACTGATTGAAAATCAATTACTTGCCGCAACTCCACCTCCGTTTTAAAGTCGGCGAAAATACCTGTTGCGCCATCAAAGCCGACCAATCCGGGCTTTCGGGATTGAAAGACGCAAAAGCAACAGTTAAATTTTGCAAACGGACGCAAAGTTTGATTGTTTTGAAAAAAGAAGCTAAAAAAGCTAAACAACCCAACCTACGCAGCTCACAGTGCCCCTCAAAATGGTGTTAACCTGTCCAATGTTAATTTAATATTAACTGATTGTAAATTTTGAGTTGACTTTCATTGCCGCTTCCCTTATTTTTACTCATCGAAATCTTCACATTTATGGTTTCCGACAGTAGTGGTTTCAATTTGTTTCAACCTGCGAGCTGCCTGCCCCGCCCAGACTGAAAATCTTTCAGCCTGAGCAGCGAGCGGCCGCCTAAACAGCGAAGCGGCCATGAAAAAACTTTTGTGCTTGCTGCTTTTTACATCACAATTATTAATTGCCCAACGTAATGTTGCGCTGCTGCATTTGGAGCGAGGCATTGCTAACGAACCTTTGCCGGATGCAGCAGATTTCTCTGAAATTCCTTTTGAAGTAGCGGGTGGTATGATTGTCGTTCGGGCCAGTGTGAACGGGAATATGGGCAATTTCATCCTTGACACTGGTGCTCCCGGTATTGTGCTCGACGCCCAAAATGGAGCATTTGAAGCTGTGCGCAAGGGAGGGGCCATCAGTGGCGGCCTAGACCTGGGCGAAGTAGAGGTGAAGAACTTCCAGTTGGGAATCATAAAAAAAGCAAAAACGCAGGGCAACGTGCTTGATGTACACCATCTCGAAATTGCCTGTGGCATGGACATCATGGGGCTTGTGGGTTACGATGTGTTCAGAAATTACGAGCTGGTTTTTGACTTTCCCAACAAAAAGATTCAAGCGTTTCGGTCGGGTCAGGCCCATCCAGGGCAGCAACTCGCTCCCACCATAACAATTCCTTTCACCCTTTGTGGTCATGTGCCTGTTGTTGTTGCCAAAATCGGTGGAAAACGGGCGTTCCTTGGCTTGGACAGCGGTGCCGAGGTAAATCTGTTGGACAAAAAGTATTTTGACAAAATAGGAGCGGGCTGCTCCAACGTAAAGCCAGAGCTGCTTACCGGACTTGACAATGTCCCGCAGGACGTTATCTCCGCCGATGTGCGGGAGACGATGCTGAGGCGAGAAGCTTTGCCAAAAATGCGGTATGTTTTTACAGATTTTAGCCGCTTGCGAAAGAATTTTGACATGCCCATTGATGGATTGCTAGGCGTCCCATTTTTCAAGGACAAAATTGTTTCCATAGATTATGCTCGAAAAAAGATTTACATCTGGGAATAAAAAAGGAGGCCTTGGCCTCCTTTTTTATTTGTCCTTTATTTGTACAAAGCATCAATTCAGAAATCTTCTATTTAGCTGTAAATCAATATTTTAAAAAATCTGCCTTCCAAAACCAACTAAGTACATTTATTCAAGATTGTACATTTATTTTGACAGTGCTTCCCTCATTTTTGCAGTGTAAAAGTCTGTTCAGGGTTCATCCTTCATCCAAAAACAAATCATGGCTTATGAAATCTGCAATCAAAGTTGACGTGCTGCGCCATTTCCCCCTCTTCGAGGGCTTGTCCGAAGAAACTTTTACCAAGCTCGAGGGCATGGCAGAACACCACTCCAAGGCCAAACAGGTACAACTTTACGAAACCGGGGATGCATCCGACCGTGTTTACTTTCTGCTAAAAGGAACGGTAAAGACCTGCACCATGTCGAGTGATGGACGGGAGGTCATCAAAACCATCCTGCACCCACTGGCAATGTTCGGCGAACTTGGCCTCGTCGGCGAAAAGCAACGCCATGAATCGGCCTTCACCATGAACGAGGAGGTGGTGTACATGACCATTTCCAATGCAAATTTTCAGTTATTGATGCGCGCCAACCACAGGCTTTGCTTCAATGTGCTGCAGCTCACAGGTAGCCGACTGCTCTTGGCCGAAGCGAAATTGGAAGCGCTCATTTTCAAGGATGCCCGTTCTCGCATCATTGATTTCCTCAAGGACAGCGCCAACCAGCGAGGCCGCAAGGTTGGTTATGAAATGTTGTTCAAGCACAGCCTCACGCAGCAGGACATCGCCAACCTGACGGGCACTTCCCGCCAGACGGTGACCTCGGTGATGAACGACCTCCGCAAGGACAACCTGATTTATTTTAACCGGAACACGATTCTGATTCGTGACATGGGTAAGTTGTTGTGAGGAGGGTTTGAGAGATTGAGGGTTTGAGAGGGGCCACCCCCGCCCTTAAATTCTCAAGCTCTCAACCCATCAATCTCAAGCCGTCAAATTTCGTAAGTGGTGCCTTCAAGACCAAGCACGGTGTTGGGGAAAATTGGCCGTGCCTCCTCCAAAAAAACATCCAAATCTTTGTACCTCGATGAATAGTGGCCGGTTATAAGCCTACCCACTTTTGCTTTCCTGGCCAATTGGGCAGCTTGACGGACGGTACTGTGCATGGTGAGAGCCGCATTTTCGAAGTGGTCATCACAAAAGGTGGTGTCATGGTAAAGCGTACTGACGCCTTGAATATGGTGCAAAACGGCTTCGTCACAAAGTGTGTCGGTAAGGAAAGCGTAGGAACGGAGCGGAGCAGGCGGCAATGTAAGTTCTTGATTTCCAACAAGTTTTCCATTTTCTAGCAAAACATCTTCCCCAGCCTTGGCCGCTTTTATCTGCTGGATGGTGAGGTGGTATTCGACGATTTTCTCGGGCCGTATATTCAGTGGTCTTGGTTTTTCCCGAAAAACAAACCCAACAGTTGGTATGCCGTGCTTCAGCGGGATGCTTTCTACGGAAATGGTCGGGTTTTCAAAAACAAGTTTCGGTATGGAGTGTCAATTTCATGAAATTGTATGGGGTAAGAAAGCGCAACGCCGGGTCGAAGCTGCGCCAAAATCATTTCCCTCAATCCTGCGGGTGAATATATTTCCAAAGGTTCCTGCCTCCCGTTCAAGTCAAATGAAAACAACAGACCGGGTAGGCCGAACACATGGTCGCCGTGGAGGTGGCTGATGAAGATTTGATGGATTTTGTGGCGGGGAATATTGAAGTCGCTCATGCGCATTTGAGCACCCTCCCCACAGTCTAGCAGGAAAAACTGATTTTGAAATTGTAGAACCTGTGAAGTTGGGAAGCGCCCAAAAGCAGGTGTAGCAGCGTTGACCCCCAATATCGTCAGGGCAAACCTCATAGGCGCTCCGCACTCAGTGACCGCTCGATGTCTTCCAAAATGACGAAATCCTTCGACTCTTCAAGTGTGGGTAGTATGGATAGAACGGAATCGAGCCGGGAGATTTCAATCAGCTTGCGCACAGTATCATGCTTGATACCTGTGAGGACAAAAGCACCGAGATTTTTCCAAAGTCTGTTGGCTGTAAGAATGGCACTGAGGCCGGAAGAATCAACGTATTTCACTTCTGAGAGGTCGAGGATGAGGTTTGGAACGCCCTCGTTGGACAGGATTACAAGCTCCGATTTCAGGTTGGGAGCCACCACGGAATTAAGGTTCTCATCGTGGAGATGGAGTACAGCAAATCTTTCCTGTTTGTCTATTGAATATCTCATACTTTTTTTTGCGCTTTGATAAAGTGTCCCGGTAGCCGGGCAGCATCCGCTGATTGAGGCGCTAAGTTAGTATTTTATCCACCATATTTTCAAAGCACCAAGTCTTCGCAAGGCAAAATGGACGTTTTTTCTTCCAATTCTTCGAAATGAAGTGTTCCTACCGGAAAAAGGTTTTTTGAGTTAAAATACTGGAAATCAATTATTTAATGCGCTTGAATCCCTCTTATCCAATATTTCTCACTATGCAATATGCGTCTCAACCCATTGCACCCAAACTTAGGTTGGGGTTAAACGTTTATTTGCTGACATTTGCCAGACCGAAAATTAGCTGACTTAGGAAAACTTGGTTTTTAGAAAAAAGCATTCGAAGCACTATATTTAAGGTTAGAATTTTGTTTGGCCACTTCCGTTTTTTTCATTATTAAAAGCGGTAGAACTGCCATCCTAAAAATGCTGGCACTGTTTTTACCAAAAAGGCTGATACAGGGTAAGTAGCATGGATGAGAAAACATAAAAGAAATGATTGGTAGTCAATTTGACCGATTGAGCAACTTTTCTTCCCGGCATTTTGAAACTTGTTCAAATCATCTTAACATTGCTTTAAATCCCCTAAATCAGAAAAAATTTCACCGATTCAATCAAATATGAACGACAAGAAATTTTCAAACAAAGTCAAAAAAGATAATCTCTGCCAGCCGTGACGAAGCGCTACGGTTGGGGCAGGATTTTATCGGAACGGAGCACCTGCTGCTCGGGCTGATTCGGGAGGCTGACACACTCGCCTTCAAGACGCTTGATTCGCTGGATGTTGACCCTGTAGAGTTGCAGCAAATCATCGAGGAGACCGTGCCTAGGCGACCTTCTGCCAATTCGACCATTCACATCGGCAACCTGCCGCTCAACAAACAGGCGGAAAAAGTGCTGAAAGTGACCTTCTTGGAAGCGAAAGCTTTTAAGAGCGAAGAAGTGACGCCTGAGCACCTCGTACTGTCCATCCTGAAGCACAAGGACAACCCTGCTTCCCGCATCCTGAACCATTTCGATATTGATTACGAAATCTTCCGGACGGAACTGGAGTACGTGCGCCAAGAGGAGGGCGCTACCGAAAGCCCCGAAATCTACAATGCAGCGCCGCCGCCCGACGACGATTCGTTCGACGAGGACGAAAACGCCCGCTACCAGCAGCAACAGCGCAAAGGCCAGCAAAAATCTCGCACCCCGGTGCTCGACAATTTCGGGCGGGACGTGACCCGCCATGCAGAAGAAGGCAAGCTCGACCCCATCATCGGTCGGGAGAGCGAAATAGAACGGGTATCTCAGATACTCAGCCGCCGCAAAAAGAACAACCCAATCCTCATCGGCGAACCCGGTGTGGGCAAGACGGCCATCGTGGAGGGTCTCGCACTCCGCATCCACCAGAAAAAAGTGCCACGCACCCTTTTCAACAAGCGTATCGTCATGCTCGATATGGCAGCGATGGTGGCAGGCACCAAATACAGGGGCCAGTTCGAGGAGCGCATGAAGGCCATCATGACCGAGTTGGAAAAATCGAGGGACGTCATGCTGTTTATTGATGAAATCCATACAATCGTGGGCGCCGGTGGCGCAACGGGGTCCCTGGATGCCTCCAACATCTTCAAGCCTGCACTTGCCCGTGGCGAGTTACAGTGCATTGGCGCCTCTACGCTCGACGAGTATCGCCAGTACATCGAAAAGGATGGTGCACTCGACCGCCGCTTTCAGCGGGTTTTGGTGGAGCCGCCTTCGGCAGACGACACCATCCATATCTTGTTGAATATCCGTGATAAATATGAGGAGTTCCACAACGTGGTTTACTCCGACGAAGCCATCAAGGCCTGCGTCCGCCTCAGCGACCGTTATATGAGCGACCGCTTTTTGCCAGACAAGGCCATAGACGTGCTGGACGAAGTGGGAGCAAGGGTGCATTTGAAAAACATCCATGTACCTAAGCATATCGAAGAGTACGAAAAGAAAATAGAGCAAATCAAGGAGCAAAAGAACCTTGCTGTAAAGAACCAGCAGTACGAGAAGGCAGCCGACCTGCGCGACGAGGAGAGCAAACTGCTCCGCCAACTCGATTTTGCCAAGATGCAATGGGAGGAAGAAAGCAAGACCAAGCGCTACCCCGTTGATGAGGAAGACATTGCAGAGGTAGTGTCCATGATGACGGGCATACCAGTACGCCGGGTGGCCCAGAGCGAGAGCAAGAAGCTCGTGAACATGGCCGATGACATCACCAAGATGATTATTGGACAGGACGAAGCAGTCAAGAAAATTGTCAAAGCGATTCAGCGCAACCGGGTAGGGTTGAAAGATCCGAAAAAGCCCATTGGCTCGTTCATTTTTCCTTGGCCCTACGGGTGTTGGAAAAACGGAGCTTGCGAAGTCGCTGGCACGATACCTTTTTGACTCCGATGATGCGCTCGTTCGGATTGACATGAGCGAGTACATGGAGAAATTCTCCATCAGCCGCCTCGTTGGTGCGCCTCCGGGCTATGTGGGCTATGAAGAAGGCGGGCAATTGACCGAAAAAGTGCGCCGCAAGCCCTATTCCGTGGTTTTGTTGGACGAAATCGAAAAGGCCCACCCTGACGTTTACAATATCCTGCTGCAAGTACTTGACGACGGCCAACTGACCGACAGTCTCGGCAGGAAAGTGGATTTTAAAAACACCATCATCATCATGACCTCCAATATCGGTGTGAGGCAGTTGAAAGATTTTGGACAAGGGGTAGGTTTTGCTACTAAATCACGGGTAGAGGCCGCTGAGGACAACGCCAAAACGGTAATTCGTGATGCCTTGAAAAAGACCTTCTCCCCAGAGTTCCTCAACCGTATTGACGACGTGGTCATTTTCAACAGCTTGCAGCGGGAGGAGATTTTCAAAATCATTGATATCTCGTTGAAGCAGGTGTACAAAAGGTTGGAGTCGTTGGGCTACCAGCTTACCCTAACGGAGGCTGCAAAGAGTTTTGTGGCGGAGAAAGGCTTCGACCCACAGTTTGGGGCAAGGCCGCTTAACCGGGCAATACAGAAATACATCGAAGACCCACTGGCGGAGTTCCTGCTAAACGAGAACCCTGCGGAAGGCTCCATCCTCGAAGCCACACTTAACGAAGACAGCTCAGGATTGATTATTACACTGGCGAAAGCAGTTAAAACCGACGCATAACGTGAGGAAACCTGCTTTTTTCTAGCTTATTTGATAAATATCCGGCCAATGTTCAACTGGTAGTTGGGCATTGGCCGTTTGTTTTCTACGTTTGTGATGGAAAATTTCAGAAAGTAGCAGTATTCTGGGTATTCAATTGAAGCTGAGGCGCAACGACTGAACGAAAGCAAAAGAATTAACGTAGCACAAAAGAATTTTTGGAAGCTGGCCAAGGCGAAAACCCGGGTCAATTTCTGAAGCAACCATATAATTTTTAACAAAATCCATTTTCATTTGGCAAAAGGACATTTTAACCGCAACTTCTCAAGGCCGCCAGAGCCTAAGTTTCGCATCAATGAGCAAATTCGGATACCCGAAATCCGCCTCGTGGGTGAAAACTTGGAAGAGGTCAGCACCATCGTAGGCGAAACAATAGAACCAGGCTCCATCGTACCAACCAGAAAAGCCTTGTTTTGGGCCGATAAAGCCCAACTCGACCTCATCGAAATCTCTCCAAATGCTGCTCCACCCGTGTGCAGGCTCACCGACTTCAACAAATACCTTTACGAGAAAAAACGGAAGGAAAAGGAGATGAAGGCCAAGGCCGCTAAGACGGTGTTGAAGGAAATCCGCTTCGGCCCCAACACGGACGACCACGACTTTGAGTTCAAGACCAAACATGCCAAGAACTTCTTGGAAGAAAGTGCCAAGGTCAAGGCGTACGTACACTTCTTTGGCCGTACCATCGTGTTCAAAGACCGTGGCCGTGACCTCTTGGAGCGCTTCGTGAAGGAGCTGGAAGAAGTCGGCACACCTGAAGCCCCCATCAAATTGGAGGGCAAGCGGATGATTGTGGTGCTGACACCGAAGAAAAAGAAGGCCTGAGCAAACTTTGCCGAAATAGTCCGTTCAAACTGTTTTTTATATTACCGTTCACTTGGAAATAACCAATGGAGTTGCTTACCTTTGCGCTCCTTTTAACACAAAACGTTCATTATGCCTAAGATGAAGTCTCATTCCGGCTCTAAGAAGCGCTTCTCTGTGACCGGCTCCGGCAAGGTCAAGCGTGGCCACGCCAACACCTCACACAGGTTTTGGGGTAAAAGCGCAAAAGCCAAGCTGCGCCATGCTGGCACCACGGTAGTGGATGCATCAGAAGAGTCCCGTATCAAGCGCTTGCTTGCAGTCGGATAAACAAACAGATTTTTTAACGAGAGTCCAGGCTGCAAGTATTCACGCCACGGCGTGTTTCCCTGAGCTGTACTAAAAATTCGAAATTATGCCTCGTTCAGTCAATGCGGTAGCGTCCCGTGCAAGACGCAAAAAAATCCTGAAGGCAGCCAAAGGCTACTTCGGCAGAAGAAAAAACGTCATCAGCGTTGCCAAAAACGCAGTTGACAAAGCAATGGGCTACGCTTTCGTAGGCCGCAAGTTGAAAAAGCGGGCTTACCGCCAATTGTGGATTGCCCGTATCAATGCGGGTGCCCGCATCAACGGCACAACCTATTCCAGGTTGATGCACAAGCTTTCTGCCAACAAAATTGACCTCAACCGGAAATCGCTCGCAGACCTTGCGCTAAACCACCCTGACTCGTTCAAGGCGGTTGTCAGTGCTGCGAAAATAGTTTTTTCGGCACCCAATGCAATGCAAAGGGGAATCAACGGTGCCGCCGTTGGTTCCCCTTTTTCTTGTCAACAGTTTGATCCGATTTTACAGATTTCATTAATGGCCACTACCTGATGAGTATCTGTTTCGGATTGATGGTTGATATTCTTCATTTTGGATGGAGAAAACCGGTGTAGAATAAACGGCCCAAAAGCGAAGGGGGAACATGGCGTGTGCCGTGTTCCCCCTTCGCTTTTGGCAAAAAAAAGCCTGAACTTACTTCAGGCGATTTTGACAATTCTTACAATTATTAACCAAAACTTACGTAGTTCACATTAGCCAACTACCATGCCAAAATTGAAAAATCATTTCAAAAAAAATCCCTTCGCACAGAACTACTGGCGAAGGGACTTTAATTTTTACGCTAAGAGCTTGATTGTCAAGCTTTTGATTTTGCTCTAGTAAAAGATTTTTTGTCATCCTTACCATCTCCTACTACCGGACGATTAGGGATACGAATGTCCCCTTTTGCCAAGTCCGCCATCACGGGTGATGCGATGAAGATGGAGGAGTAGGTACCGACAACGATACCAACCACCAGTGCGAAGGCAAAGCCTTTGATGCTGCCACTACCGAATACCCATAGAATAAGCACCGTGAACAAGGTGGTCATGGATGTGAGCAATGTCCGGCTCATTGTACTATTGATGGATTTATTGATGAGGGTATAGGTATTCATCTCCGGGTACTTGGACACATTCTCCCTGATACGGTCATAAACTATCACCGTATCGTTCACAGAGTAACCTATGATGGTCAGGATAGCAGCGATGAATGCTTGGTCAATTTCCATCGGGAAGGGCAGAATACCATGCAACAGAGAGAACAGCGATACCACCACTAAAGCGTCGTGGGCCGTTGCGATGACTGCACCAAGACTGTACTGCCATTTGTTGAAACGAACCAAGATGTAAAGGAAGATGCCCAACAAGCCGAAGACAATGGCTTTCCATGCGCTGTTCCGAAGGTCGTCGGCAACGGTTGGCCCCACCTTGCTGAAAGAGATGACATGCGTGCCCTTGCCATCTGGACTTTTGAAATCTTCCAAACTTGCGCCACCGGCCAAGCTTCCCAAGCCTTCGTGCAATTTGGCTATTACTTGTTCCTGCACATTTTCACCCTCTTCTTTCACCATATAGTCGGTGAGGATGTTGTACGTGTTTTCGGTGTCAACTGCTTTCACAATAGGCGTCTTACCAAACGGTGCAGTTAATGCTTGCCGTATGGCTTCTGTTTCGGTTGGTTTGTCAAACACTACGTTGTAGGAAAATCCTCCTTTGAAGTCTACACCGAGGTCAAAGCCCCTTGTGAAGAAAGAAACAATGCCAAGCACCGTGATTGTAATGGAGACGCCGTAGAAAAGTTTACGCTTACCCATCCAATCCACGTTCAGGTTGGCCAAGGCATTCTTAGTTGGCTCTGTCAGAATGTGAGGTTTTTGCCTTTGCCTACCCACCACTCAATTATCAAGCGGCTAACCAAAACGGCTGTGAAGAATGTGAAAATAATACCCCAAATCAGGATGACCGCAAACCCTTTGATAGGGCCAAGTCCGAAAACGGCAAGGATGATAGCGGTGAGCAACGTGGTCAAGTTGCCGTCAATGATGGCAGAATAGGAGTGCCTGTAACCCTCCCTGATGCTGACTGCAAGCGATTTGCCCTCTCGTAGTTCCTCCCTAATCCGCTCAAAAATGATGACGTTTGCATCCACTGCCATACCGATCGTAAGCACGATACCTGCAATGCCTGGAAGGGTTAACACTGTGCCGATGGAAGACACGGTGCCAAGCAAAAATACCACGTTGAGGAAAAGAACGATGATGGAAATAACCCCTGCGCTACCGTAATAAAATAACATGAACGCAAGTACAAGTAGGAAGCCGCCAAAAAGCGCTTTCATACTTGTATCAATGTTTTCCTTCCCAAGTGACGGGCCAACGAGTGACTCCTGGATAATTTTAGTTCCCGCAGGCAGCTTCCCTATCTCAAGGATGCTGGCAATGTCGTTGGCTTCTTCGAGTGAAAAACTGCCCGTGATTTCCGAAGAACCGCTGAGAATCGGGTTCTGTACACTTGGCGCAGAAACCACGCCGCTGTCCAACACGATTGCGATTTCACGGTTGCCATCTGTGGCGGCCTTTTGGGTCATTGCGCCCCAAATACGCGCACCTTCTGGATTCATTCGAAGACTGATGGCCAATTCGCCAGTGGTTGGGTTAGGGCTGGCAGAAGCGTCAGTTACATGGTCGCCTTCAAGTGGAGCAGTGTTTTTGCCCGGTTCTTTTTTGATGGCGTAGAGTTCGTAAATATCTTTGGTAGCAACGCCCTCTTCGTCCTTTGCTGGCTTGCGTGACCACAGGAAGGTAACATCCGATGGGAACAAGTCCCTGATGCCGGGCTTGGTGAGCATGGCAATCACATCGTCCCGTTTGTTCTTTTCAGCCTGACCCATTACGGCATAGCCACGGGTACCATTGTTTGGTGTAAAAATATCAAACAAAGGGCCGCTCGTAGCGTCAAGGTTAACCTTGCTTGTATCCTCTTTTTGAGCAAGCTTGGTTGAGTCAACGATAATGTTGCCACTGGAATCACGTAGAACGCTGTCCTGGGATGGGGCATCAACTTCGCCAGCATCCATTTTCCCCAACCTGTCGTTTGCGGAAGCAAAGCGTGAACCAATGTCGCTGTCGGTGATGCGGTAAACGTTCCAGAACTCAAGCTTGGCTGCACTTTGAAGGAAGGTACGGGCGCGCTGCGGGTTCTCGATACCAGGTAGCTCCACGAGGATGAGGTCACGACCCTTGTCGAGCGAAACCGTTGGGCCAACCACGCCGAGCTTGTCAATACGCTGCTTGAGCATCTCGTAGGTACGGCCAACCGTCAAGTCAGCTTCACGGCGAAGGAGGGCAACCACCTGCGCATCGGAAGAACTTGCATTGATTTCGTTTTTAAGCGATTCGTTGCGCTTGAAAATAGTGCTCAGCTGTTTGCCACCCGAAGTTTCCTTCCAAGCCTGTGCAAACAGAGAAATATAATCAGATTGAGTGTTTTGTTGAAGCTGGGTGGCACGGGTCAGTGCATCTTCCACCGATTTGTCGGTAGTATTACCAGCCATCGCACGTATGAAGTCGCGCAGGTCAACTTGCAGCAAAACGCTCATGCCGCCTTTCAGGTCAAGGCCAAAGCCAAGCTGTGAGCCTTTCAACTCCTGATAGGTATAGGACTTGAGCAACGGAATCTTGAAAATTGTTTCGCTGGAAATGGAGTCCAGGTAGCTGGCTCGTTGTAGCCTGTAACAAACTGTGCCCTCGCCATCCGTGCATTTCGAAGCGGCATAATTGTCCGCCTTTTTCTCCACCCTCCAAGTGGGAATCATGAACGCAAATTGAATAACGGAGACCACGGCAAAGGCCGCGAGAAAGAACTTAATGAAACCTTTTCCTTGCATGACAAGCGATTTTTTTAGCTGTGATACTTGGGGAACTGCCGTTCAGCTTCCAGAAAGGCCTATTTTCAGGCACCTTCCGATGCAAACCCGGCATGTTGCTTGACCCAAATTCACATTTTTCGAGTGGTAAAACCTCGTAGAAAGTGTTGGTGTATGATTATTAAAGGCTTATAAATCAATAATTTATACAGACAAATTACAAATTTTTAAACCCCTTCCGAAAAAACTGCGCAAATATACGCCTTTTACTCAATTAGCTTGGTTTTGTTTCACCCACTTGGAGGTAAGTGGTTCGTCATTTTGGGCTATTTTGAATCAATGACAAAAAAGCCGCTATTTCACTGCATCAAGCAACAGAACGATGATAGGATAATCCTCGAAACCATCTATTACATCTCGTTCCTCGAAGTCGCAGAAAGTGACGTTCACAAAAAAAATCGTCTTGATGACGCAAGTCATTCTGTCCAGTTTTTGATGAACCCTGAAAATCATACCTTTGCCTAAGCTACATAAAACAACGCTGTCCGGTGGATGCAACATGCAGATAAAGGGCAGCATAACACTTCTAAATCAATAGAATCATGGGACTTTTTTCTTTCTTGAAAAACGCAGGCACAGCCCTTTTTGGTGGAAAAAAAGCAGAGGCCAAACCTACTGCCCCTGCTCCTACAAGTGCACTCGACCAACTCGAAAACGCACAATTGGCCATGCGCCTCACCAACCATGTGACCTCGCTCGGCTTGAAAGTGGAAAACCTCAACATTGTGGTGGATGACGACAAGGCCACCATCACGGGCATGGCAGCCAGCCAGTCCGAAAAGGAAAAAGTCATACTTGCCGTGGGCAACGTGGCTGGAATCGCCAGTGTTGACGACTGGATGACGGTGGCAGTTGCTCCAGAGGTTGCTCCAGAACCAGAGGCAGTTTTCTACACCGTAGAAAAAGGTGACACGCTTTCCAAAATCGCCAAGGAACACTACGGCAACGCCAACAAGTACCCGACCATCTTCGAGGCAAACAAGCCGATGCTGAAGGACGTGGACAAGATTTACCCAGGCCAGGTGCTTCGCATCCCGCCTATCGCCTGACGGTAAAATTGGAAATTGAGAAATTGAGAAATTGGGTTCAAACAGTCGATTGCCATCAATTTCAAAACCTCTCAATTTACCAACTCAACCACATTCCTCGGCGCACCTGCCAAAAACGCCCGCACATTTTCCGCTGATTCCTCAATCAACCGCTGCCTCGCCTCGTGAGTTGCCCAAGCGTTGTGCGGGGTGACGATGCAGTTGGGCAAGCCCAGCAACGGACTACCGCTCTTTGGCGGTTCTTCCGACAGCACATCCAAGCCAGCAGCGGCGATTGTTCCGTTTTCCAATGCAGCTTTCAAGTCGGCCTCCATTACCAACCCGCCCCGCCCGGTGTTGATGAGCAGCGCAGTCCCTTTCATTTGCGCCAGCGAAATGCTGTTTATAATCCCTTGGTTATCAGCAGTCAATGGCGCATGAAGGCTCAACACGTCGCTTTGCGCCAGCAATTTTTCAAAAGAAACAAAGTCAACGCCAGCACGGCGGTCACGCTCCGGGTGCTTGTGGTGCGCCACCACCCTCATGCCGAAGGCCAGTGCGATGTCGGCCACTCGCTGCCCGATTTGCCCAAAGCCGTAAATGCCCATCGTCTTGCCCGCCAGTTCCGTGAGCGGTGACTGCGTGTAGCTCCAATCGGGCGAAGCTGTCCAACCTCCATCGGCGGTGTGTTGAGCGTGCTTCGCAACTTGGTTGGTCAGCTCAAGGACGAGGGCGAAAACGTGCTGTGCTGCTGAATTTGCGGCATATCCACGCACGTTGCAAACAGTGATGCCCTGTTTTTGTGCCGCAGCCACGTCCACCACGTTGTAGCCGGTGGCCAACACGCTGATGCAGCGCAGACGAGGTAGTTGGGCGAGGGTGGAAGCATCCAGCACAGCCTTGTTCGTCAGCACGATGTCCGCCTCGGCGGCACGTTCGGCCACGAGTTCGGGTGGGGTGCGGGCATGGACGGTAAGCGCCCCGAGTACCGAAACCGTGCTTCCCAAGAAAGGTCTCCGGGGTTGACTGTATGCCCGTCGAGTACCACGATGTTTTTCATTTTTAGACTTTAGACAAGCGACTTTAGACATTAGAATGAGACATCAGAGCGGCCAGTTACCCCATCTAATATCTAAAGTCTCTTGTCTAAAGTCTAAATTATAAGAGATTTGCGGCTTATTTCAATAAATGATGACACTACACCGAAAACTTTGGGCAATCTACGGCATCCTCGTTTTTTTCCTACTCTGGTTGGTCCTTATTCCTTTTTATTACCTCGCTTTCCTGCTTTTCCCACGGCCGTGGGTAAGGTACATTATCTGGTTCAGCCACCATGTTTACACCCGGCTGTACTTCGGGCTGACGTTGGTGCGGTTCAAGATAGAAGGACTTGAAAATATTGACCTCAAACAGCCGTACATCATCGTGAGCAACCACTTGACGGCACTTGATTTTATGATAAATGCACGTGCCTACCCCAGCGTTTACAAGTTTTTGGCGAAAAAAGAACTGGTGAAGGTTCCACTGTTCGGCTTCATCGTGCGGAAGCTCTGCGTGTTGGTGGACCGCTCTAGCGCCTCCTCCCGCTCTTCGAGCATGAAGTACCTGCACCGGACTTTGGAGGAGGGTTACTCTGTGTTCGTTTACCCCGAAGGAACCCGCAACACCACCGCCGACCCATTGTTACCGTTCCACAAAGGGGCTTTCCGCATCGCCATCGAATCGGGCAAGCCCATCGCCATCCAGACGCTGATCGGTGTGAAAAAAATCTCCAACCAAGCGGCTGGCCTCGACCTTTGGCCAGGTACCGTGCGCATCGTCTGGAGCAAGCCCATCGAAACGGCTGGGCTGACGATGGCCGATGTGGATGACCTGTCGGACAGGGTGCGGAGGGCGATATTGGAGAAATTGGGTAATTAGGAAATTGAAGACTCACGCAAGTAAATTGGGGAGTAAAAAATCATCCTTCCGGTTACCTTTGGGAAAAACAAAACCTAAAGGAAATGCACCGATTCTTTCAAAAATACTGCCGTTATTCTTCCTGTTGCCCCTGCTCGCCCAACTGCCGACTGCCCGACACCAGAACCCGCCGACTGCCACCATCGCCCCCGCATCCTCAACAATTACTGGAAAGCCCGCTGGGTGATATGCCCTGGTGAGTCGGCCGTGCGGTACGGCGTGTATCACTTTCGTAAGACTTTTGAGTTAGGGGAAACGCCCGCCAGCTTCATCGTCCACGTGAGCGCCGACAACAGATACCGGCTTTTCGTGAACGGCGAAGCGGTCAGTTCCGGTCCCGCCCGCAGCGACCTTGGCCACTGGAACTTCGAGACGGTGGACATTGCGAAGCAACTGAAAAAGGGCAAAAACACGCTCGCCGCCCTCGTCTGGAACGCAGCGGAACATGCCCCGTTTGCCCAAATCAGCTACCAAACGGGCTTCATCCTGCAAGGCAACACGGAGGCCGAAGACCTCGTGAACACCGACAAAACCTGGAAGGTGCTGCGCAACGAGGCGTACAAACCACTGCCAGTTGACCGGGCGAAATTGCAGTCCTACCTCGTGACCGGCGACGGCGACGACGTGGACGGCAGCCGCTACCCCTGGGGCTGGGAGCAGCCCGATTTCGATGACTCGAAATGGAAAAACGCCGAGCAGCTTTGGTTCGCCGGGAAGCCCCGCACCCTCGGGTCTGATGGCAACTGGATGCTCGTGCCGAGGAGCATCCCCCTGTTTACCGAAGAAAAAATACCAATGGGCGATGTGAAGCGAGCCATTTTTACCCAAAAAAATGAAGAAAAACTAGCTGCAAAAACGCTACCGCTGCAAGTGCCAGCGCAGACGAAAGCAACGATTCTCATTGACCAAAAAATACTTGCGAACGCCTACCCCACTCTCTCCACCTCGGGCGGCAAAGGCGCTAAAATTACACTCACTTACGCCGAGGCGCTGTTCGACAAAAACCGCCAAAAAGGCAATCGCAACGAGTGGGAGGGCAAGGAAATCATGGGCATCCAAGACCGTTTCACAGCGGATGGCGGCAAGGAACGCACGTTCCGGCCCCTGTGGTTCCGCACTTGGCGCTGGCTGCAACTCGACATCGAAACAGGCGATGAACCCTTGACCATCAACGACTTACACGGCATGAGCTATGGCTACCCGCTGGAAGAAAAAGCCAGTTTCAAGAGCAGCGACCCCAGCCACTCGCAAATCTGGGAAGTGGGCTGGCGCACCGCCCAACGCTGCGCCGGGGAGACCTACTTTGACTGCCCGTACTACGAACAACTGAGCTATGTCGGCGACACCCGCATCCAAGCGCTCATCACGCTCTACGTCAGCGGCGACGACCGGCTCGTGCGCAAGTCCATCGAGGACTTCGACAACAGCCGCATCCCCGACGGCCTCACGCAGAGCCGCTACCCCTGCAACGACATGCAAATCATCCCGACCTACTCCATGTTCTGGGTCAGCATGATTTACGATTACTGGATGCTCCGGCAGGACGATGCTTTTGTGAAAAAATTCAGTCCAGGCATAGCCGGTGTACTGGCTTGGCATGAGGCCCGCATCGCTCCGAACGGAATGCTCGGCCCGGTGCAGTGGTGGAACTTCGTGGACTGGGCATGGCCGTGGAGCGAGGAGGAACGCATCGGCGGCGTGCCGCCGGGCGTGGCACGGGGCGGGTCGAGCATCCTCACGTTGCAGTACGCCTACACGCTGCGGCAGGCGGCGGCGCTGTTCGATTTTTATGAGGAAAAAGACAAGGCTGCGGCCTACTCCCGCACCGCTGATGCACTCGTGGAGGCGACCTACCGCCTTTGTTGGGACGCTGGACGTGGCCTGTTGGCGGACACCCCGGCGAAGACAAGTTTCAGCCAGCACGCCAACATCATGGCAGTGCTGACGGACGCATTGCCGAAGGCGCAACAGCCCAGTTTGCTCGAAAAAATAATGGCCGACAAAAGCATCACGCAGACCACGCTCTACTTCCGCTTCTACCTGCTGGAAGCATTGAAAAAGCATGGCATGGGCACGGCTTTCAACGCTCAACTTAACGACTGGCGTACGATGCTGGACATGGGCCTGACCACTTTCGCCGAGGAACCAGAGCCTACTCGCAGCGACTGCCATGCTTGGAGCGCCGCTCCGAACTACCAGTTCCTGAGCACGGTGCTGGGCATCAATCCCGGCTCGCCTGGCTTCGCCACGGTGCGCATCGAGCCGAACTTGGGCAACCTGACTTTTGCAGAAGGCAAAATGCCGCACCCGAAGGGCAATATTTCGTTAAAACTGGAACAAATAGCCAATGGCTACAAGGCTGTGGTGATGCTTCCCGCTGGGTTGAATGGCGAGATGATTTGGCGGAACGAGAAAAAACCGTTGGAGGGTGGAAAGGTGCTGGTGCTTTATTTTAAATAGTGCAGGTGCGTTTCTTTCGGATTTTTAAACAGAACTTTGCAGCCCCATTTGAATCGTTCACCACAAACAAAAGCAATTGAAAAATTTTATTGACCTGCTGGGACGGATCTTATTGTCCTTTATTTTTTTGTACGAGGCTTACGATTCCATCTTTTTTTTCAAGGAAACCAAGGCCAAAATGGACTTCTATGGGCTAAAATGGCAGCCCGACTTCCTGCTCTACAGCGCCATCGTACTGTTGGTGCTGGGTGGTTTGATGATTCTGTCGGGCTACCGGTCGAGCTTGGGGTCTTTTCTTTTACTGCTCTACTGGGTGCCAGTGACGTTCATCGTTCACGACTTCTGGAACGTACCTTTTGAGTGCAAAATGGCGGTCAGTTGCCCGCAGCTTCAGATGAATGGCTCGGAGGTTTTCCGGCGGATGGAGGGGGTCATGTTCATGAAAAACCTGGCTATCATCGGCGGCCTACTGATGGTGATGGTGAACGGGAGTGGCAGGTTTAGCGTGAAACGGCTGTTTGCAACGACGAAGGTGGCGGGAGCATAAGAGGAATTGGAAATTAGGAAATTGGATACTGGTTAAATACGTGGCTATAAACAATTAGGCTTATGCAAGTACTTGATGACCGACAAATCCGGCAAAAAATACGGCGTCTCGCCATCGAAATCCGAGAGCACAACTACGAGGAGCCTGAAATCATTCTCGCTGGCATCAACAACCGGGGAATGGCCTTCGCCCGGCTGCTCCACGCCGAATTGACCGCCAGCTCCGACCAGAAAATAACGTTGACCCACCTGCGGGTGAACCCCGCCGACCCGCTCGCCACGGAAGTGCAGCTCGAAATCCCCATTGAGTACGTGAAGGGCAAAACCCTCATCGTGGTGGACGACGTGGCCAATACGGGCCGCACCATCTTCTACGCCTGCAAGCCTATCCTCGAAACCTTGCCAAAAAAAGTGGAGGTCGCCGTGATGGTGGACCGCACCCATAAATCCTTCCCCGTTAAAGTGGACTACTTCGGCATCTCTCTGGCCACTACCCTACTCGAAGATATTGATGTGCAAATAGCTGAAAATCAGCCATTTGGGGTGTTTTTGAATTGAGCTATTGGGTTATTAAGCTATTGAGTTATTGGGCTATTGAATATCTCAATAACCCAATAACTCAATACAAAAAAAGGGCCTGCCGAACTCACGTTCAACAAACCCTGGAGTTTTAAACTACTCCCCGCACCTCGTTCGGCACAGGGGTAGCCCACACACTATGAGAACACCCAATATAAAATCTTGAAGTCTTGAGTTTTGAGTTTCAGGTTTTGAGTGAAGCACTCAATAACCCAATAACTCAATATCCCAATAACCAATTAGCTCAAAGAGGCAAGGAAGCGCCCTTGTTTTGCTGATGAGAATGGGTTTTTGATGCCTTTCCGGTTCAAGGGAAATCCATTTGGACACTCATCAGATTGCGAAGCCTTTACCAGTTGTTTCCGGGCTGTGCTTCCTCGCCGGGGGGGTAGTTTTCACCCTTTTGTTTAATGCTCCGGTCGCTTTTGCCGGGTATCGCTAGAAAATAGGAAGTTCAAAAAAAAGGGTTTACCAACAAGCTCCGGGTAAACCCGACTACAGAAAATAACTACTTATAACCGCTCCAATCTTATTGGTTATAAAAGGGTTTGTTCATTGTTTTGTCCTTCAAAGTTTAGCAGTTACTAAGACTGCCACCTGCCTACTGTCGAACTAGGAACTAAAAAAGGGCGGGTCATTGAGGTCAGGGTCTTTCGAAGAAGTCTCATCACCCAACACTCGCCATCTCAAATTAATCCCATGATATGTTTGTTCATCGTCTTGTTCCTTACGTGGAATACTATCTGCTTTTTCTTTTCTTGATTCGTCCTTTGACTTAATCATTTTTGATGATACAAAAGTAATGCGGTGCCAAGGCGGCTACAATCCACTTTTCAGTGCAGTTGGGATTCCTACCGATGGAGTTTTGCATGAGTAATGAAAAAGCAGTAGTTCGATTATTAAAATATTTTATCATAAAACACTATTTTACAGTGCTTTAGAAAATTGCTATTCGCTAAATTGAATCCTGTCATGGTAAAAAAACAGCCCCACCAACTCTATCAAGTTGGAACTCCCAACGGCTTGAAAATTTTTTAAAAAAATTTTATTTACTTACTTTCAAGCCTTTTTTCGAGAAAATCGGCTCGCCCAAAACACCCCACGGGCCGGAACAAACACCAAACCATGCGCAGCAAAGAAGACCTTTTTCACCTCGTACAGGCCATGTCCAAATCGGAGAAACGCTACTTTGTGCTGGATGCCAAGAAAGGTGGCCGCACCGATAGCCGCTACCTCAATCTCTTCGACGCCGTCAACGACATGGAGGAGTACGACGAGGAGCCGCTGAAGAAGCGGTTCGCCGCCAACCTCTCCTCCGACAAGGCGTACCTCTACGAGGCCATCCTCCGCAGCATGAGGGATTACCGAAGCCAGTCCTCCAAGGCCGCCCAAGTGAAGGAGCGACTGATGGATGCCCGCTACCTGTACGAGCGGGGGCTATACGACCAGAGCACCGAGCGCATCTCAGAGGCCAAGGCCATGGCCGCCGAACTGGAAGACCAGTTTACCCTGCTAGAAATCAACCGGGAAGAGCAGGTGTCACTCTTCGACCGCCGGGCAAGGGTGCAGTTGGAGCACATCGAGAAACTGAACGAGGAGCGGGAGCGGACGCTGCGGGCGATAGATGAGGAGCTGCGGTATTTGGATTTGTACTATCGGTTGTTGTTGGAACTTCACAAGGATTTCAACTTAAATGATGAAAAGTGGATTGAATCCATGAAAAAAGCAACTTCCACTTGACCTCTTGGAAGAAAAAAAACAAACCTAGATTCACCCAAGCTGTGCGACGGTTTTTACAATGCAATATGGTGTATTTACAATTTATTAGGTGATTTGGAAAAAGTTTACCATTATTCAAGGAAAGCCGTAGAATGGTGGGAAGATTTTCCGACCTTAAAAGAAGAAGAATTCCATAGATATATTAATGAAGTTTCCAAACTTAGTCAACACTTGCTATAAATTAGAAGGGTAAAAAGAAGAAGCACAAGAATGGTATGAACAATTAAAAATGAGAAATCAAGTGGAAGTGTCCACAATCAAAAGTAATATTTAAGTACTTTTCCTTTCAAAATTATTATACCATTTGAATAAAAATGAATTTTCTGATGCCAACAAACTATTGCCAGAAATAATTGATGGAATGAACAAGTTTGGCTTAAAGAAAAACATTAGCACTAGCTGGCAACATAGCTACTGTTTATTTTTAGTTGGTGATTATAAAACTGTATTAAATGGGTTGAGCATATAATAAAATCAATGAAAACAAGTGGCCGATTAGATATTCAACGCATAATGCGGCTTTATAAAATCATTTCATTTTATGAACTAGATGAAATTGAACAAACTGATTTAGAAATCCGTTCTGCAAACCGATTTTATAAGTCAAATGAAGGAGGCAAGAATCAATCGAACGAAATTGTTTGAATGTTTATTTGAGACAAATTTTTAATGCCCCTGTTTCAGAGTTTAAACCATTAGTTCGGAATTTGAAGCAATACCTCACTGAAATAAAACAACAACCCAATACAGAAAACCTATTGGGCTTGGATGAATTATTGATTTGGGTAGAATCAAAACTTAAATAACCTAGTATTATTTGTATCGGCAAGTAATAAAACCTAATTAGCTTTTTCACCCAATTGTTTCAAGTCGAACCAAAATTACATTGGGTGAGGCAAACCCGGTATTTGGATTACTCTTCATTTTAACTGCCATTGTCTTGACCTTACTTTGAGGCACCTCGGTTGGGCCTGCAAGATTTGCTACAATATCCGTTATCCCAATAATAAAAACCGTATTGTTCACATCATTGTAGGTGATGCAAAGTTGGTTCTTGGTGACATCGGCGGCATCGAACTCATAGAACGCCTTGTTGCCGCCCACGGCAGCTTCCACGAATTTTTCAAGGTTGGAGGGCACCTCAGTGGCGCAGATTTCGCAGCCGAGCACAGAAAGCAAAACGCCCCGTTTTCCGATGGCAAGGCGTTGGTCATCCTGCATCGTATCTACCAAAACAACGGAGCGAAGGTCGGAAGTGACAAGCAATGAATTTCTCATAGTAATAGAAGTTTGTAGTTTGAATTTGTAGGTTGTGTAGTTCGAAAGCCGCAACAAAGAAACGGTTTTTTCAATGAAAATTATGAGTTTTAGGGGGCTTTAGTGAGGCGGTGTGCAAAAATTGCGCAAGCCAAAATAGGTTTCGGTAATTTAGCCGTCCATTCCCCGGCAACAAAGCCCAAAGACAAGCGTTTTTCTCAAAAAAACATGCCTGATGAAGAATTTATACGCCTTTTTCTGCTTCGCAATATTTGCCCTAGCCGCCTGCACTTACACACAAAAAGTGAAGGACGGCAACTTCGCCGTCGAGCGGAAACAATACGCTGTGGCCGTTGATTTACTCAAAAAAGAACACCAAAAAGCAAAAAGCCGGGTAGAAAAGGGCAAAATCGCCTTCCAGCTTGCCGAAAGCTACCGGATGCTCAACAAGCCCGCCAGCGCCTCGGACTGGTACAAAAAAGCCTACGACGACGGCTACGGCACCGACGCCCTCCGGGAATACGCCTATACGCTCAAGCAGCTCGAACAGTACGACGAGGCCATGAAACAGTTCAAGGAACTGGGCATCGAAATCGGCAGCCCATACGAGTACAAGCGGGAAATTGCTGCCTGCCAAGTGGCCAAAGGCTGGAAGGAAGAAAAGTCCAAGGCTTATTCTGCCACTGCCCTGCCATTCAACAGCCCCGGTGCCGACTACGCCCCAAGCTATTTTCCAAAGCGGAAAAATCGTGTTCACCTCCGACCGCCAAGCCGCCACTGGCGATGAAACCTACAAGTGGACGGGCAACGAATTCTCCGACCTGTTCCTCGCCGACCTGCAAACCAACGACGTACAACCATTTGACAATCAACTGAATACGCCCACCAACGAGGGCACGGCCACGTTTAACAAACCTGCTAACGAACTTTATTTCACCCGATGCTACGGCGACAAAAAAGAGGACAACTTCTGCAAAATCATGTCGAGCAAATGGGACGGAAACCGATGGACGGACCCCACTGCACTGCCCTTCCAGCAGAACGGCGTGAACTACGGACACCCGGCGCTCACTGCCGATGGCAACACCCTCTACTTTTCCTCCAACTCCAAGGACGGCTGGGGCGGCTACGACCTCTGGTCGAGCGAGCGACAGGGCGAGCTTTGGGGCGAACCCAAGCTCCTTCCCCGCACCGTGAACACCATCGGCAACGAGAAATTCCCGTGGCTCGATGGCGACACCCTCTACTTTGCCTCCGATTACCACCCTGGCATGGGCGGACTCGACGTGTTCAAGACCTACAAAACCGCCGCTGGCGCCTGGGCGCCCGTGCAGAACCTCAAGCCGCCCCTCAATTCCGGCTTCGATGATTTTGCGTATGTGGTTGATTATCAGGCAAAAAGGGCGAAAGACGTGCTACAAGTCGGCTACTTCAGTTCCAACCGCCCAGATGGCAGTGGAAACGACGACCTCTACCGTTTCGAGCGGCGCATACCGCCGCCAGAGCCAGTAAAGCCAGTAGCCGAGTACAAACTGAAACTGGAAGGCTACGTACTCGAAAAAATCTACACAGAAGCCGACAACCCCGACACCAAGCTGCTGGGCCGCAAGCCGCTCAACGGCGCAAACGTGGAGGTGAAATTTGGCAAGGAAGTGAAAAAATTCACGGTAGCCGAAGACGGCTTTTTTAGCATGGACTTGGCGGAAAACACGGATTATCAGTTCATTGCAACGAAAAACGGCTACCTGACGGGGGAGACTTTTTTCTCCACGAAGGGCATTGGCAAAGACCCCTCGAATCCCGTTCAGACTTTCGAGGTGGAGGTGGTCTTGGACAAAATATTCCTCAACAAGGAAATCGTGTTGGAGGACATCTACTACGACTTTGACAAATGGGACATTCGCCCGGACGCCCAGCCAACGCTGAACGCCCTCGCCCGAAACCTGGAACTGAACCCGAAAATCCGCATCCAACTCAGCTCACACACCGACTGCCGTGGCAACGACGGCTACAACGCCGAACTCAGCCAACGCCGGGCACAATCCGCCGTGGACTACCTCGTGTCGAGGGGCATCTCGGTGGAACGCCTTTCGGCGAAGGGCTTCGGCGAATCGGTGCCGAAAGCCAACTGCGCCTGTGCACGCTGCACGGAGGAGGAACATCAGTTGAACAGACGGACGACGTTTACGGTGTTGGAGGGGTTGTGATGGACTTCTATTGGTTTTGGTTGGGAGCAAGTCACGCTACGTTCGACTTGTTCAAGCGGGTATTTGAATAATGAACTCCGTCCCAACCCCTTCCGTGCTTTCCACTTCCAGTGTTCCCCCATGCCCCTTCACCACAATATCATACGCCAGCGAAAGCCCCAAACCTGTGCCCTGCCCGGTGGGTTTGGTGGTGAAAAACGGCTGGAAAATCCGGGCCTTCACGCCGTCGGGAATGCCCGTGCCGTTGTCCTTGATTCGGAACTCCACGCCGTTGTCCGTCCTTTTGATGAAATGGAAACCGTCGGTTCGGAGGTCCAGACCTGTCAGGTTTTTGAAACCTGACAGGTCTTCTGCCACTTGCTCCTTCCGCTGCTGCGTGGCATAAAACGCATTGTTCACCAAGTTCAAAAACACCCGCCCGATGTCCTGCGGAACCACCTCCACCTTCCCGATTGTCGGGTCGAAATCGGTGACCATTTGGGCGTTGAAACTGGAATCCTTTGCCCGCAAGCCGTGGTAACTCAGCCGCAGGTACTCGTCGGCGAGGGCGTTGAGGTCGGTGGGTTCTTTCTTGCCGGTGCTGGTGCGGGCGTGTTGGAGCATGCCCGTAACGATGGCGGCGGCGCGCTTGCCGTGGTGGTTGATTTTCTCTTGGTTTTGGGTCAAGTCGTTACCAAGTCTTCAATCAATTCCCAGTCCTTTTCCGGTTTTTTGATTTCATCTTTCAACTCGTTTGCCAAATCCACGCTGAGTTCCGAGAAGTTGTTGACGAAGTTCAGCGGGTTCTGGATTTCGTGGGCGATGCCCGCGGTGAGTTCGCCGAGGGAGGCGAGTTTTTCGGACTGGATGAGTTGGGATTGGGTGGCTTTGAGGTGTTCGAGGTGGCTTGGAGTTGCTCCTTTTTGCTGATTCACTTCTTCAACCAACCAGATTGGCGAGTTCCACATTTCTGAGGCGAAAAATCTGCCTCTTTTTGCGATTGCTCTCCCGGTGCGTGATTTGAAGAAAAGTTCAGTATCCGTTGCTGAACAGCCTCATTGTTCACCTCTTTTTCGATGGAAACAAAGCTAACGTGGAAACAATGCCTGCGCCAGTCTCCGGCATGTTTATAAGTTTTTGAGAGTTGCTGATGGGTTTTGTAACGTGATGTCCTTGGCCTCTTTATTTCTTCGGCAATCCCCAGCGCACGTTGCAGGTAACCGAGCGATACTGGACGTTGGCTTTCGGGAAAGTGGAATCTTCCGTACAAACCGCCGAGTAGGCACCAGATTTCCTTGTCCTTTTTGTCCTTCAGATGGTTTCCCGTACCTGTAGGCTCTGCTCGCAATAGTCCAATGCATTTCATATTCTTCCAACCCGGCAAATATCTTCCCGGTGTTGAACAAAGTGTTCCCGCCCCTTGAGGTCGCCTGTTTTGGTTATTTCCAAGCTCTGCAAGTATAGGACAATGCTTCCCGGAAATCGCCTCTGAAGGTAAATATTCCCGGATATTGTCATAACAACGCAACGCCCACTGGTCGCCGATTTGCTTGGCGTAGCACAAGGCTTTATGATATGTCATACCGAAGCGCTCCTCGTTGACCCATCTTACAATAAATCCCCGATGCAATTCAAGTGGTACGACCCGGCATTTCTCGCCGATTTCCGTGCGATTGGGCCCCCGGAAACAGGCGCATGTTCAAGGGCATGTCCAGGTCGCCGAGGTACTGGGGTGATGCTCAAATGGTACAGCGATGCGTTTCCTCCTCCAAGAAAGGCGGAAGTCCCAGCTCATAGAGAGGGCTTTAAAAAGTTCTTCCTAACGAAGCGGCTTAATCGCCCAGACTCGTCGGATGATGCCAAAATATTCGTGGATGACTGCCTGGTTCCGTTTGGTCGCTGGAAAGCAGGAATAGCTGGTACGCTTCTTCCAGCAGCGCCAGTGCTTCGGCGTATTTCGCCACCGAGATATGGCAAAAGCCGAAAAGTCCGCAGACCTTCGGCTTTGCCTTTTCGTACCGTACAAGCGTTGGGCGCCGGAGCGCCTCTTGGCTCAAGTCGAATGACCGGTTGCGTCCTGTTACCCGCAACTTCCGGAAGCTCAAGTGATTCAGGCGGTCTATCGCAGCCGTTTCGGCTCATGTTCGGATCTCGTTTTTTTCATGCATTGAGCGGAGTTCAGACCAATAAAACTCCCACGGAAATACGGTCAAGGTCTTTAAGGCCACGTAGTTTTCGCCAAGCGTAGCGTCCATTTTCACGCCCGTGTTTTCGATCTGCCCGCATCGGTGAGCGCCTGTGCGACCCGGTGAAGCTCGCCTCGTCGGTGCAGCCGGCGCAAGGTAGTGCATGCCCACGCTGAACGGGTTGAAGACCGATGCACCTTCTTTTTCCCAGTTACGTACTGCGATAAAAAGTAACACCTGCGACGAAAATGAACAATTGTCCACTTCGAGCGCCACGGGAAATCCCAGCTTGTCCGGTAAAATGCTCTGGAACGTGCCAAATCAGTGCTCCGCAACGCAATGGTGGATGCCAGGGTTTGATGTTGATTGCCATGATTTAAAGTTTTATGGTAAAAAAAATATGAATTCCTTAAATTTGAGTATCCCGTTGATTTGAAAATAATGGAAATGGAACAGTGCGAAGGTATTTTGTTTTCCTCCGAGCATTTTGTGACGACTTTTCAATCCATTGTTTCGCAGTTTATTTGGGATTAACCGGGCTGGGTAATTGAATAACAAACTCCGTCCCATCCCCCTCCGCACTCTCCACTTCCAGCGCGCCCCCATGCCCCTTCACCACAATATCATACGCCAGCGAAAGCCCAGCCCCGTGCCCTGCCCCGTCGGCTTGGTGGTGAAAAACGGCTGGAAAATCCTGGCTTTCACGCCGTCGGGGATGCCCGTGCCGTTGTCCTTAATGCGAAACCCCACGCCGCCGTCCGTCCTTTTTTGATGAAACGGAACCGTCGGCTCGTATGTGACCTGTCAGGTTTGAAACCTGACAGGTCTTCTTTGCCATGTTTCTGCCGCTGCTGCGTGGCGTAAAACGCATTGTTCCGCAGATTCAAAAACACCCGCCCAAATCCTGCGGAATCCTCCACCTCGCCGACTCCGGGTCGAAAGCGGTCACACCACCATCGCTGTCGTGCGCCAGCCAAACCACGCCCCTGCTGTCAGGAAGTCGGGATTCCGCAGAAGTCGCTGAGAGAGAGTTGGAGTCGAGGCGGGTCGTTGCGGTAGGTGAAGGGTCTGCCCGTCGTAGCGGTGCAGCCCCTCCTGCGAGGCGAACCAGAGGAAGCCTGCGTTGTCCTAACACGATGCCTGTACAATGTTGCCGAGCTGGCACCAGGGCAGTTCAAGACCTCGAAGCGGGGTTGAAGGTGTTGAAATCGTCGGCCTGCTTTTGACCGATGTCGGTGGTGGAGAGCAGGGCAAGGCAGGAAAACAGGGAACAGGCGAATGGTCAACTCATTTGGAAATAGTTTTGGCCAAATGTAGGGACTAACATTCATTTAATGCTACTTTGAACTCACCTTAACCTTAGTTCGGAGATTAAGGCTTTGATTATCAGCCAATTAGCCCAGCAAGGGTAGCAAAATTGGCAATACTCCATTGGCGGCAGAAGGCGATAGTTCTGGTATGGACATGCGCACTGAGGGCTGCGATGCGCAAAGTGAACATCGAGAGGCACAAGCGGAACTTGATTTGGCGGGGGGCTGGGGCCAGAGCGCATCCGTAAAGTAAAATTTTTACGATCATTCATTAAAGGAAACCCGGTTCCGCGGAACGAACTTTGCGCCGCCAAGTCGAAAACTATCCACCGTTTTATGGGTCTGTTGGCCTGGCAATGTCTTTGGGCAACCTTCCAGTGCCTCATTTCTGCTTTATACGAACGACCAAGGACTTAGCAACGACAATATCACCTCGTTTGCCAAGGACAAACTCGGCTATCTTTGGGTAGGCACCGTGAACGGGCTGAACCGCCTGATGGGCGTAACTTCAAAATATTTCGGCACGACCGCCAACGAGAACAGCATCCCCAACAACCTCATCCTCGAGACCACGGCAGCCCAGACGGCTGGCTCTGGATTTCCACCGATCTTCGGCCTTGCAAGTTGAATCCTTCTGGCTCGACATCGAGCGCATACCCATCCGGAAAATGCGGACACGCTAAAGAACGAGAATTGCCGCAAGCGCGGGTGGTCTTCGACTCGAGGGGCATGGCCTGGACGACTGGCTGGAGCGGGATTTACAAATTTGACCCCCAGCACGAACGAACTGGTTTTTTACACAAAAACGGAGCAAACCTGATAGGCTATTTCGGGATTATCGTGGATGAAAGATCGGTTGTGGATGATAAACAGCGGCCCGCACCGGTATGACCCCGCCACCAAAACCATCAAATTGTTCAAGGGCGTGAACCCGTGAGCCGT
>JADJYH010000043.1 GCA_016719855.1 Saprospiraceae bacterium
CCTCCACCTTCTTCCCCTGAAAAATCAGCAGCGCCGCTTTGTTCACCAGCGCCTGCTCATAGTCGGGGTCAAGGGCGAGGGCTTGGTCGTACAGCTTTTCGCCTTGTGGCAGGTTGTTCGTCAGCACATTGGCGTAGCCGAGGTTGAGGAGGGCGATGGGGCGTTCGGGGTTTAGCTTCAGTACGTTTTCAAACACGGTTTTCGCTTCTGCAATGCGTTTCAAGGCCAGTAGCGAAGCGCCTTTTTTCTCAAGAAATCGAGGTGGAGCGGATAATCTTGTACAGCAAGGTCATAGTAATGCAATGCACTTTCAGCATAGCCCTTATTCATACATGCTTCCCCAACACGGTAGGCTGTCCAAGCATCCAGCTTCATTCCATCGGGAAACTTTATGGCCAAAATCCCTTCCCAATCTTGCTTCAAAAACATCAAATGTACCTTAACGGGGAGCAATTGTTCCGGTTTTTCCTTCGATTTGGAAAGGTAAAACGCCGCACTGTCCAACATCACGGGCGAGGCGATGTACTTGTCGTGCATGGCGAGGTAGCCCCGTGCCATGTCCAACGGAGAGGGGTTCGGCTTGGTGAGGTTCTGGATGCCGAGGAACGCCTTTTTTTGCGGTGCAATCGTCGTTGTCATTGCCGATTTATCCCTTTGGGAAGGCAAGCCAATGCGGTGGTCGGTGATGCGCACGTGCGGGATGTCCGTGCTGCCGGACTTGGGCATGTGGCAGGCTACGCAATTGTCTGATTTTGAGGCCCTTAGTTCCGGTTTTTCGGTGCATGCATTGGTGGCGTGGCACTTCAAGCAAGCGTTGTTGTACTGGCTGGCGGGGGTGATTTCCACGCTGCGGTGCGGCTGGTGGCAAGTGATACAGCTCAGTTCCGGCGAGTTTTTGAAGCATTCGCTCATGCGCAGCCGGTCGGCCTGCGAGGCCATGATGAAGTGCTCGTGGGAGTCCGTGTAGCGGGGCAAATAGACGTTCAGCACCTCGCTCAGGCGCATCCCCGGCTTGAAGTCGAAGAAGGTTTTGCCCTCGTTCAGCACGGCCACGCCCTGAAGGTGGCAGCGCTGGCAGAGGTCCATCTGAAGGTCACGGGGCAGTCGGCGGGGATTCACGATAGAGTAGTCTGCTTGCTTGGCGGTATCTACGACGAGGCCCCGCAGCTTCTCCTCCACATGCAGTTTGCCGGGACCATGGCAGCGCTCGCACTCGATGCCAGTGGGCATTTTCGAGAAGCGATTCATCGAACCGGGCACTTGTTCCGGCAGGTGGTTGTGGCAGGTGATGCATTCATCGGTGAGCCAGCGCCCGAAACGGCTGTTGTTTTCTTTGAAACCGGGCGCCAAGTCCCATCGCTTTTCCTGCGTGTACCAAGTGACCGGGGCTTGGTAGAGGTAGCCGTTTTCGTTGATGATATGCGAGTTGGTATGCTGCCCCGAGCCGACGATGTAGCTGATTTTTTCCAGGCGGTGGTGGATGGTATCGCCATCGTCGCCGAGGCGGTATTCGAGGACGTACATCACCGAGTCCTTGAAAAAGGGGCGGTAGTAAAAATGCGGAGCGAATCGTAAACGACGGCATGCGGGCCGAAGGTGGCAGCGGTCTTTTTTAGGGTCGCCAAATCGAAGGAGCGGCCCATACCCGTGTGCTGGAAAGTCTCGTGGACGTTGGCGTGGCAAGAGGCACAGGTGGCCATGCCCACGTAGGCGACGCTGTCCCGAACGTTGCGGAAGGGGGAAGTGGTGGCTGGGGATTGGGCTGTGTTACTGCAAAAAGCAAAGAGCCACGCCATGAGAAGAGCCAGAAAAGTAAGTAGGGTGAGTTTAGAAAGATTCATGTCGGAAAAGACAAGCAAAAATTCAGAAAGGGGCTTTTTTCGGGTCTTGCCTTGCATCAAAAAAAGCGAGGATTGTCAACGCTTTGCTGGTGTAGCGGTAGTACATTCTGCGATTTTTGTCAATCAAAATATAGCGAAGGTTTTCCCGGCTTTGGCGCCGGGTTTTTGAGACAAGTCCTTTCCCATTCTTTCCTTGAAACTAAAAGCAGCTTGAATCTCCCCGGCAGATTCAAAATAGTCAACAATATCAGTCAAATCACGGAGTGCATCATTGTGCCAATTGACACTAATTGCCATTGCCCAACTTTTTAGCCTTGCATCCAAATGCGCCATCGCTGCTTCATGCGAGACGATATTTTTGCCAGCTTTTGCGTCTGAAATGGCCATGTCGAGCCGTGATTGCTGTTGCGGTGTAAGCTCGTCCCACCAATCTGCGTTGTCCTCTCGGGCATTTGCCAGTAAGTCCAAAACAATATCCCTGACTTTGAGCAAGGTCTGTGGGTCATCCACGCTCCAAAGCAGGTCGAACAGGCTGCCTTTAATTTCTAAAGTATTCATAATCAATGATTTGCGATTCTAAAATGCCGATTTGAACATAGCAAATTTAGAATTTCTTCAGCCTTTGCGACCTAAACACTTCTTTGGTTTGCCAGACAGCCACTTTTCTTTTCTCGCTCCGAGCAGGTTGCGGTCATTCAACTTTTTGGGCCTGCCTATTCATCAGTCTGAGCCAAAGCCCAAAAAAAGGGGTGGTTATGGCAGCCTCAAAGGTAAAATCTGGATGTCGCCTGATTTTGACGCACCATTGGACGACATGAAAGAATACATGGGATAAACATGAAAAGCTACCTTCTCGACACCCACACCCTGCTTTGGTACCGATGCTGACCCTCTATTGAGTAAAAAGGCTTTGGAAATTATTGAAAACCTCGAAATAAAATCCATCATAAGTCATGTAAGCCTTTGGGAGTTGCCATCAAAATGAGTATTGGAAAGCTAAATATTCAAATGCCTTTCCCGGAATTAGAACCCAAACTCTTGATTGATGGGTTTCATATCTTACCAATTTCATCTCCACATATCGTTGCATATTCTGAACTTCAACTTCACCATCGTGACCCATTTGACAGGTTGTTGATTGCTCAAGCAATACAAGAAAACCTACCAATCCTGGGCAATGATGATGCTTTTGACACATATCCTGTGCAGAGAGTTTGGAAATAATGCCATAAATATCAACATGAAAAAAATCATCGTCCTCGGCGCCGGCCTCGTCGGCAGCGCCATCGCCATTGACCTCAAAAAACAGCACAGCGTTACCAGCGCGGATGCCAGCGCCGAGTCGCTGAAAAAGCCCGCTGCGCACGGCATCCCCACCGTGCAGGCCGACCTTTCCAACCCAGAAAAACTCAGGGAATTGGTCAAGGATTTCGACCTCGTCATCGGCGCATTACCGGGCTTCTTGGGCTACAATGCCCTCAAAACCTGCATCGAAGCGGGCAAGAACGTGGTGGACATCAGCTTCTTCCCCGAAGACGCTTTCGGCTTGGATGAACTGGCAAAGCAGCACAACGTCACCGCCGTGGTGGACTGTGGCGTGGCCCCCGGCATGGGCAATATCATCTTTGGACACCACCACAAGTACCAGAAAATCAACAGCTTCCGCTGCCTTGTGGGCGGGTTGCCGCAGTTGCGGCAATGGCCGTGGGAGTACCGTGCGGTCTTCTCGCCGATTGACGTGATAGAGGAGTACATCCGTCCGGCGAGGTACGTGGAGGGCGGCAGGCTCGTGACCCGTGAGGCGCTCTCCGACCCCGAACTGATTGATTTTCAAGGTGTTGGCACACTCGAAGCTTTCAACACCGATGGCCTTCGCTCGCTCATCCACACCATGCCCGACGTGCCGGACATGATTGAAAAGACCCTGCGCTACCCCGGCTGCATCGAGTACCTGCGGGTGCTGCGGGCGGGCGGTTTTTTCAGCTACGACGAGGTGGAGGTGAAGGGGCAAAAAATTCGGCCCGTGGACATGACGGCCCGGCTGCTCTTCCCGCAATGGAAGCTCAAGCCCGGCGAGGGCGATTTCACCATCATGCGCATCAGCCTTGGCACCGACAAGGGCCAAATCACCTACGACCTCCTCGACCGCTACGACCCCGCCACGGACACCATCAGCATGGCCCGAACGACGGGCTACACCTGCACGGCGGTGGCCAATTTGGTGCTGGATGGGAAATATGATAGGAAGGGGATTAGCCCACCGGAGTATGTCGGCGAGGTGGAGGGGGGGCTGGAATTTGTGTTGGGGTATTTGGGGAAGCGGGGGGTGGTTTACAGAAAAACGAAATCCTGATTTTCACCATAAATTCTCCAACGACATGCTATCATTTGACGAAAACGGACATCTAATTCCGCATGAAATTATTGAAGGACGTGGGATGACTTCGTTTTACACCTTCACAGAAAATTGTGAAAACAAAGACGAAGAAAACGTTTGCTGGCGAGTTATCTCTTGTATTTAGATGCCGTTAAAAGCATTTTGAAACACCATTTTATCAATGGGTCAACGGCAGTTTCGTCACTCAAAAACAACTTCCAAGAGACATTGACATGGTGACTTTTCTTCCTTATGATCTGATTGTGAAAAAGGCTATTTTTGTTGAACAATTAAGAAAAACCTCGAAGCAACTTTACAAGATTGATGGTTTTTTCGCTCCGACAGCCAATTGGAACCATCGTTACTTTGAAAGCACGTTGAGAGAAGCCGAAAGATGGAGGAACCTTGTTTGGCACTTCGAGAGAAGGTTTCCCCAAAGGCATCATCAAACTAAACTTTACGCCATGACCACTCGCAAACTTGCATCCCTAACCACAAACCTAAAATCGCCGACGCAGCGCTCAAGAATGGAAGGCTGAGGATGAACCGTTGTCCAACATGGTCGTGCAATTACGAGCTTTTGAAACAGGAACTGCTCAAAGACCTGCTCGTTGAACTGGTGCAGAGCGGCGTCAGCTTCAACAGTGCTGGCGATTTTATCCAACGCCTCACCACTTACCTGAAAAGTACGGCACAGCAGGAAAAGCTGCCAAAATCCATCAGTTCCAAGTTGGCAGAGGTCGAAAAGTTGTTGATAGCATAAAGCCTTCTCCTTGAGATATTCCAAAAAATAATCCTCGCTTTCTCGGCCATTCTCCTCTTCGGCCTCTTCCTCCCCCAGCACTTCACCATGCCCGTAGAAGGTGCCACCAGTAAGGATTACCACCCAGATTCCTTCTGGTACTACCCTTGGGGGAAGTCCGTCACCCACAAAGGCGTGGACATTTTCGCAAAGGCAGGCACCCGTGTTTTTTCCGCAACGAGCGGCTTGGTCATCTTCGCTGGGCAAATAGAAATGGGCGGCAACTTAGTCTTCGTGCTTGGCCCGAAATGGCGACTTCACTACGCCCATTTGCGGGAAATCAAGACTTCGGCTTTTTCTTGGGCGAGTTGTGGCGAAACTATTGGTACGGTGGGAACGAGCGGAAACGCAGTTGGAAAGCAGCCACATTTGCACTACGCCATCGAGACGCTTGTGCCTTATCCTTGGCGCTGGGACGGCGACCGCCAAGGCTGGAAGAAGATGTTTTATTTGAACCCGATTGAATACCTGCGAGCCGCCCAATCGTAAATCGTCATTCGCCAATCGTAAATCAACCAAGCGCCTCCCACAAAACCTCCACCGGATGAAGCGCCTTCCTCCCCGTCCCATCCAAAATCTGGTGACGGCAGCTTGTCCCAGGCGCAGCGATGACAAGCTGTTGCAAGTCTGTGACTTGCAACGCCTTCCGAATGGCCGGGAACAGCACCAACTCCCCAATCTTCATGCTCACTTCGTAATGCTCCGCCTCATAGCCGAACGACCCCGCCATGCCACAGCAGCCGGACGGGATGACCTCCACAACATAATTTTCCGGCAACCCGCAGACCCACGCCGAATGCTCCACGCTCGACAGCGCCTTCTGGTGGCAATGGCCGTGAAGCAGCACTTTTTTCTTTTCCTTCGTAAAAATATTGGGGGTGATATTGCCCGCCTTTATCTCCTTTGCCAGAAACTCATCTATCAGCAACGCATTGGTAGCCAACGACTTAGCGACTTGCACGTCCTCTTTCGCCACCAGCCGGGGGTACTCGTCCCGAAAGCCGAGGATCGCCGACGGCTCGATGCCAACGAGCGGAGTTTCCGCCGAAATCAGCTTTGGAAAAAATGCGCCGTTCTCCTCGCCAACCGCTGCGCCTCCGGCAACAAACCCTTCGACAATTGCGCCCGACCGCTCTGCGGGTGCGCTGGCAATTCGACCTCGTAACCGAGGCGTGACAGCAGTTGCAAGCCTTCATCCCAATTTCCACATCGTAAAAGTCGGTGAACTCGTCGCAGAACAGGAAGATTTTCCCCTTCCTCCCCACTCGATTTTAGCTCGTGTCGGTGTTTTTTGTACCAGTTTCGCAAGGTGGTTTTCGCAAGCGGCGGCAAGCTGCGCTGCTGTGCAACGCCTACGATTTTTTTCACCAAACTGCCTGACAATGAATTGTTTGTGAAAAAATTGGCCACGCCGGGAAAGTGCGACAACACGGCGTTCATCCGCCCGATATGCCCGAAGAACTTCGCCCGCAAGGGCACGCCATGCCGCTGGTAATATTGATGCAGGAACTCTGCCTTCATCGTCGTCATGTCCACGTTCGAGGGGCATTCGGAGGTGCAGCCCTTACAGGAGAGGCACAGGTCAAGCACCTGTTTCACCTCCGTCATTCCGATTTCGGATTTCGGATTGCGGATTGCGGATTGCGGCGTCAGCCATTACCGCCAACCGTCAAGAATTCCCGCAGCGCATTGGCCCGGGCCCTGGTCGTGTGCTTCTCGTCCCTCGTCGCCCGGTAGCTGGGGCACATCGTTCCACCGCTTAGGTCGAGGCGGCGGCAGTCGCCGGAGCCGTTGCATTTCTCGGCCATGTGGAGGAAGCCGCCAGCGTCCGAGAAGTCCATCACCGTCTGAACTTCAGGCGTTTTCGCACCGACTTCGTACGCGCAGCGCATCCATTGGCGGGGCGTCGGTGATTTTGCCGGGATTGAAAATGCCGTGCGGGTCCCAGGTTTTTTGATGTCCCGCAGCAGTTGGTAATTGGCCTCGCCGAGCATCAGCGGGATGAACTCGCCCCGCACCCGCCCGTCGCCATGCTCGCCGGAGAGGCTGCCGTTGTACTTTTTCACCAATTTGGCGGAAGCCAGCGCTATCTCCCGAAACTGACGCACGTCGTCCGCATTTTTCAGGTTCAAAACGGGCTTCGTGTGCAGTTCGCCAGCCCCGGCGTGGGCGTAGTAAACGGCTTTTTGCCCAAAGCCCGCCATCATCGCCTCGAACTCCCGGATGTAGGCGGGCAGGTCGGCCAGCGACACGGCGGTATCCTCCACGAAAGAGTACGGCTTGGCGTCGCCGGGGATGTTGGACATGACGCCGAGGCCCGCATTGCGCAGCGCCCACACCTGGTGGGTCTGCTTTCCGGTCACGATGGGGAAGGCATAGCCCATGCCCACCGCTCTGAATGATTCGATGAGTTCCTGCGCAGCAGCCTCGGCCTCGGCCAGCATTTCCCTACGAAATTCAATCATCAAAACCGCAGCCGGATCGCCCTGCACGAAGAAGCGGTTTTTGGCTTGCTCGATGTTCCCCTTCGTGCAGTCCAGCGTGATTTTGTCCACTAGTTCGCACTGATCGGGGCGGTGCTGCATGGCCACCAGCGTGGCTTCCATGCTTTCGTCGAGGCTGGCGAAATGGGCGCACAGCACGGCTGGCACGGGCGGCGGCAACGGCACGACGTTCAGTTTGATGGCCGTCGTGAAGGCCAATGTGCCTTCGCTGCCTGTCAGCAGTTTGCAAAAATTGAAGTCCGGGCCGTTGGGGTTGAAGGGCTTGTGGTCGAGCAGCACGTCCACGGCATAGCCCGTGTTGCGTCGGTGGATGTCGGGCTTGGGGTATTCCCGGCGGATATTCTGCTGGTTTTCAGGGAGTTGGAGGGTTTCGTAGAGTTGGCGATAGATTTGGGTTTCAGGAGCGTAGTGTCGGCCTGCCCCGAAGTCACGGGACCTTGCGCCATCCAGCGTTGCCTTCTCAAAAACTCCCCTTCGGAAATGCTCCCAAACACCACCTCCGACCCATCGCTCAACACCGCCTCGATTTCCAGCACATGCTCCCGGGTGGTTCCATGCACGATGCTGGTCGCCCCGCAGGAATTGTTGCCGACCATGCCGCCAATCATCGCCCGGCTGGCCGTGGCGGTCACGGGGCCGAAGAACAGGCCGTAGGGTTTCAAAAACTCGTTCAACTCGTCCCGGATGACGCCCGGCTGCACCCGCACCCAGCGTTCTTGCTCGTTGATTTCCAGGATTTTATTCCAATGTTTCGACACATCCACCACGATGCCCGTGCCAACGCACTGCCCGCCTAACGACGTGCCCGCTGTGCGGGGAATCAGGCTAGTTTCATTTTCCGTTGCGAAGCGAATGAGCTTTTTCACGTCATCCACCGTGCGAGGATAGGCGACGGCAAGCGGCAGCTCCCGATAAACCGAGGCGTCGGTGGCATAGAGCGCCCGCATGAGCGAGTCGAAGTGAAGTTCGCCGTCGAGGGACTGCTGGAGCTGGCGGAGTTTGGATTGCATGGTTGATTTTTGCCGCCCAAAAGTGCGTATTTTCAGCAATTGCGAAGCAAGAAAAATAACTGTACTGACTTGAGTTCGGGAATTACAATCGCTCCGATGGAGCTGTTAGGGATTGGCATAACTCACGTTAGACTATTGAAAAAATACTGGGGCTTGTCCCCGCATTCAAGCGACCGGTTAACTTCACGTCAACCGGTCGCTGTGTTTTGTGGATATTTAAGCCACACCTCACTTACCCGGCAAATCCTTTCACTTTTTTGCAACAATTCCCCCCACATTTATCACCAATCGTCTTAAATTCGCCGCTGGGAAAAGTTATTGAGTTATTGGGTGATTGCGTTATTCTTGAAGCCAATTCCCCAGTAACTCAATAACCCAATAACTCAATAACGCCCCACGTGAACAGCATCATCACCGACCGATTCATCAATTGCCACAACAAGCTCCGAGAGGACGGCAAGGTGCGCTCCAGCCGCATGTTTGCCATCACGCTCGACTACCTACCGCAGAGCCTCAGCGAGATACTCAAGGGCCGCCGTGATGTGACCATCGAACTGCTCCGCAAGGCGGTGGAGGAGTACAGCTTCAACCCCGTTTACCTGTTCACGGGCGAGGGCACAATGTTCCTTTCTGGCGAGGAAAACAAGAGCTTTCGGATGCTCACCGTCGTCACCGACCGGGACAACGACGAGCGCATCGTGCACGTGCCAGTGCCAGCGCAAGCGGGCTACGCCGGGGAACAGCTCGACCCCATTTTCTTCGAGGAACTGCCAACCTACACCCTCCCGGACTACAAGTACAAGACAGGCACCCACCGCTCTTTCGACGTGAGCGGCGACAGTATGGAACCCACGCTTTTCGAGGGCGACAAAGTGGTGTGCAGCTTCCTGGAACCGAGCTACTGGGAGACCAGCCTGAAAGACAATTACGTTTATGTCATCGTCACTCGTGGCGATGTGGTGGTGAAGCGAACCTTCAACCACATCCGCACAGGGCGCTGCCTGGAGCTGCACTCCGACAACGAGTTTTATCAGCCCTTCAACGTGCCGATCGGCGACGTGCGGGAAATCTGGTATGTCCGGGCGAAAATCAGCCCGTTCCTGCCAGCCCCGGCCAGCCTCCAAAACCTAATGCGCACGGAAATGCAGGAACTCACGAAGGTGATTCAACAGCAGAGCAAGTTGATAGAGAATTTGTACGAGACTATCGAAAAACTGGCAAACAAGTAGCTTTGCAAGTTAAATTTGGATTTCAAAATTTGAAGCTTGCAGCCACCCCAATTCACTCATTCTTTCATCCAATCATTCACTCATTTTATCATGAAAACGCATCGCATCCACGGCACCGTAACCTTCCAGCACCTCGGCACTGGCTTTTATGGCATCATTGACGAACATGGCAAGGAATGGCGGCCTGTCAACATGCCAGAGCAGCTCAAAAAACCGGGCAAAACCGTCACGGTAACCGTGCAAGAAGTGGACGAAATGTCCATTTTCATGTGGGGCACACCGGTAGAGATTGTGACGTTTCATACGTGAATCTTGTTGATAAAAGGTTGATTAGGGTTTATGAAGTTGATAAGCTCCCATCAATCTTTATCAACCCTAATCAACTTTTATCAAACATGAAAATTACCATCTTCGGCGCCACCGGCATGACCGGAAAGCGCGCAATCGACGAGGCACTGGCGCACGGGCACAGCGTCCGGGCCTTTGGCCGCAACGTATTTGAAGTCCTCAGCACTGAGCGGGAGCGGCTCGAACTGTTCAAGGGCGGCGTGCTCAGTCTCGGTGACGTCAAGGATGCCCTCAAGGGCACAGATGCTGTGATTTCCTGCCTCGGCGGCGGGATTGATGGCACGGACCGCACCCGTTCGCTTGGCATCAAAACCATCGTGGAGGCCATGCAAAAAGTCGGGCTGAAACGCATCCTCGCCATAGGTAGCACAGGCGTGTTGAAGGCAGCAGAGGAAGGCAAGCTCCGCTACCAGATGCCCGGCTACCCGTCCGCCTTCAAGGCCGTGGCCATAGAACACATGGAAGCATGGCAGTACCTCGCCAAGTCGCCACTCGACTGGACCTTGCTCTGTCCCCCCGAAATAAAAGACCTACCACCCACCGGCGAATACAACCTCCGCCTCGACTATCCCGCCGATGGCCCGATGTGGGTGAATGCGGGCGACCTTGCACATTTTATGATGCATGAACTAAAGGCGAACGAGTGGGTGAAGTGCCGGGTGGGGATTGCGGCGAAGGTGTGAGAGGGTTTTTCCATTGCCGCAGGCAATAACCCGTCCACGTAATGTAAGAAGCCTCGCTGCGTGTTCCGCTGTGCGCTGCTTTTGTCATTGCCGCAGGCAACCCGTCCACGCCGTGAGGGCAATCACGACAACATTTTTCCGAGGGCAAAACCCGACCGCACAGCGGGGCTGCCCTCAATACGTGGACGGGTTGCCTGCGGCAATGACAAAAGCGACACATAGCGGGACGCACACTTAGACGCATCGGTGGTCTTCGGCAATGACAAAAACGGGTGCAGCAATCAACATAAACCTTCATGAAAGACAAAACCTACTCCCGTTCTTGGCGATTCAAGAGAGCCTACCGCACCGCCCTCACCGTCATGTTCAGCTACTTGTGGCTGTCCTTCCTCAAGCGCTTTTTATCCAAAAAGAAATACGAAACACGCCTGATGGCGCTGCACATTCGCAATGCCGAACGGGTGAAAACGGCCATTCTGGAACTAAAAGGGCTGTTCATCAAAATTGGGCAATTGCTGTCGGTGCTGGGAAACTACCTGCCAGAACAGTTCCAAAAACCACTCGAAAGCTTGCAGGACAAGATACCACCACGCCCCATCGTCGAGGTGCGGGAGCGGCTGATGAAGGAATTTGGGAAGGGGCCTGAAGCACTGTTTGCCCGCTTCGACGAACTACCGATGGCCTCGGCCTCCATCGGGCAGGCGCACCGGGCGGCATTGCACGATGGCACGGAGGTCGTGGTAAAGTGCAGCACGCCAACATCGAGGAAATGGCGCACGTGGACCTCGAAATCATGCGCCAACTCGTCAAGCTGCACAACTGGTTTTACGACATCAAGGGCTTCGACTACGTGTATTCGCAGGTGCGGCAAATGATTGAGGAGGAACTGGATTTTGCGAAGGAAGCCGCCTCCATGCAGCGCATTGCCACCAATTTGCGGGACGTGGAGCGTTTCGCCATTCCGGAGGTACACCCCGCCTTTTCGACCGGCCGGGTACTCACCACTACTTGGCACGATGGCGTTAAAATCTCTGAACTGGCGCAGCTCGACGCCTGGGGCCTCGACCGCCGTGACCTCGCCACCCGGCTGCTGCGGGCCTACTCGCAAATGCTGTTCAAGGACGGCATCTACCACGCCGACCCGCACCCCGGCAACATTTTGGTGAAAAAAGACGGCTCGCTCGTGCTGCTCGACTTCGGGGCGGTGGCCGAGCTGTCCGATGATTTCCGAAAGGGCATTCCAATGCTCATCGAGGCGGCGGTGAAGAATGACACGGACGCCATGATTGAGGCCGCACGGAAGTTGGGCTTCATCGCCAAGGGGCAGGAGGCGGGCGAAATGGCCGAAAAAATGATTGATGCCATGCGCAATTTCCTGCAAAACGAGGTGCAGATGGACGGCCTCAACCTCAAGGAAATCAAGGTGAACCCGCTGAACAACAGCCTCACTGACCTCATCAACGAAGTGGGCCTGAGCGGCATCGCTGGCACCATCCAAATCCCCAAGGACTGGGTGCTGCTCAACCGCATGATGACCCTCCTGCTCGGCATCTGCACCACACTCGATGCTACGCTGAACCCGCTCGACGTGGTGCGCCCCTATGCCCGTGATTTTGTTTTGGGTGAAAAAGAAAGCCTTGCCACCGTCGTCAGAAACATACTCAAACGCACCGTGACCACCACACTCGGACTCCCAGACGAGCTGCACCGAGTGCTGCTCAAAATCGAAAAGGGCAAGCTCGAAACCCGCACCCCAGACATTCGGGAGGGGGCAAAACTGCTCTACCAGTCCGGCCAGCAGTTCGTATTTACAATCATGTGCATCGCATCGGCCTATTTTGGCTGGCTGTTTTATGAAAAAGGCGAAATGCTGGGCGTGAAGTGGGGGTTTGGGCTGACGGCGTTTTTCTTGTTCCTGTTATTGCGGTCGCTGCGGAAGGGGAGCAAGATTCGGCAACGGTTGGACTGAGGGATGGGAAAGTAAGCTGCCAACCTCAGCCTCAATGGTTCCTCAAATCAACCCCCCAATTCAATTTCTTCCGCATCGTATCCAGAAAACTATCGTCGAGCAACTGCACCACTTTCACCGGGAAGTCGCCACGGCGGACGGCAATCTTGTTGTCGGAGGTGATGATTTCGTGGCGGGAGTCGAGGGTGCAGAGGAAGTTGTCGGCCCGGCCCACCACCTCGAAGGAGATGGTGGCGGAGTCGGCGATGACGAGCGGTCTGACGTTGAGGTTGTGAGGTGCTACGGGCGTGAGCACGAGGTTGTTGGAGTCGGGGAAGACAATCGGTCCGCCGCAACTGAGCGAGTAGCCGGTGCTGCCGGTCGGCGTGGCCACCACGAGGCCGTCGGCCCAGTAGGTGTTGAGGTAAGCGCCGTTCACGAAGGTGTGGATAGTAATCATGGACGTGGTGTCCCGCTTCAGGATGGTGAAGTCGTTGAGGGCAAACGGCATCTCTCCAAAGAGCGGCGGGTCGCTTTCCAGCCGCAGGGTTTGGCGGTCGCCCACGGTGTAATCGCCCTTCGCCAGTTGCGAGATGGCTGTTGCAATCTGGTCCTTGCCCACCGTGGCGAGGAAGCCCAGCCGCCCCAGGTTGATGCCGAGGATGGGTACGCCCATTTCCCGCACGAGCGTCGCCGCCGCCAGTATCGTGCCGTCGCCGCCGAGGGTGATGATGCAGTCGAACTGCCGCACCTGGAAGTCGAGGTAGTCCTCGAAGGTGCCCACGTTGGTCTTGAACTGGATTTTCCCAATCAGCTCCTGCAAGTAGGGCGTGTTCACGTAGGCGGCAATGCCGTGTTCTGCCAGTGCATCGAAGAGGTGCTGGACGTAGGGCAAATCGCCCTCTTTTAAATATTGACTGTAAACAACTACCTGCATAAGTTAGAGGGTGAGAGGAGTGAGAGGAGTGAGCGAGTGAGCGAGTGAGAGCACGTGTGGCTCACCCTCTCACTCGCCAATCCTCACCCTCAAAGACTAAAAGTCCAATGTAAGTAAAAACCATACTCTCCGAGCCGATTCCTACTCACCTCAAAGTTAAAAATCTTGTCGTAAAACAACACCAAATCAAGTCCCAGCGTCGTGCCCCAAAGCAGGTCGTTGGCGAGGGGATTGCCTTCGGCGTAAAACAGGTTGTTCACGTAGGCCAGTTCGTTGTGCAGTACCAGAAATAGTTTCACGGGCATTTCCTTGAAAGACTCCAGCCGCATGTAAGGGCCAAGGTTGAATTTTTTTATCAAAAAAGGCGATAGCGCAGAATGGATTTGTTGTAGCCATAGTCCAAGCCGTCCACCACGTAATACTCATAGCCACGAATGAAATCGGGTTCATAACCCAGCGCTTGACTGCCGTAGTACGGCTGCTGGTCGCGCAGCAAGCCAACTTTCCCCTTCAACACATAGCCCGTACTCCATTTTTTTCCGAAGGAAAAAAACTGCTGCCAACTGGCATCCAAGTCCAGCGCATCCATGCCTACGGAAGGGCCGATTCCTTTGCGGCTCACGTTGGATTCAATGTAATAACCATGCATCGGATAGGGCCGGATATCTCGTTTATCGACCACCAATTGGTAGGAGGCGGCGGCGAAGCGCTGCTCTTTGCTGCCGAGAAAAAAGTCGTTGTTGAGTTCTGTTCGAACCGTTTCATCAATGAAATTTTGGTGAAAAGACAGGTTCCAACGGTGCGTGATGTCCAGCCTGCGCCTCAATTGTACGCCAGCGCCGACTCGGAATCGGCGCAGCAGCAGTTGGTCGCTGTTGCGGGAAAAAATCAGTTCATTGTCCGCCGTGGTGTACCCGATTTCCTTTTCACGGGTGTGCAGTAAGTTGAGGTTCAGCCCCATCGTCTTCTTTCGGTTGATGAACGGTAGGGTGTAAACCAGTTCGTATTTTTTGGTAAAACCCTGCTGCACCACGGCTTTCAACTGGTCTTTTCGGCCCGTGAGGTTGTTGTGGTAGAACCGGACGCCGTAGTTCAGGCGGCGCAGCGAGTGGTCGTAGGTGTCCCACCAGACGTTGAAGTTTCGGTCAGCCAATTCGAGGATTGGGAAAGGAAAAATGTACCAACTCTCCTTCACCGTGATGAGCAGCGAAATCTCATTGGTGGCTCCCACCCAATCTTTGTAGGTGATTGTTGTGGAAGTGAACAACCCCGTGTTGAGGATATTAAATTCGTTTTGCTGCAAACGGCTGGCAAGCGTTGCCAAATGAATCGTGTCTCTCAGGTTGAAATCCAGTTCTCGCAAAATGATGCTGGATTTGGTTCGGCGGTTGCCCTCGACGTAGATATGGTGGATGGTGGCGAAATCGGGGGCTTGTGGATTTGAGGATTTGAGGATTTGAGTTGTGTCGCTGTGTTGGGCAGAGATGCCATTGAAAACGGCCATTGCCGCAAGGCAAAAAAGGTATTTGCGGAGCAAAAAAAACGGGTGCGGCGATATTGATTTGATACTGCGATTCATCGGTGGCGAAGGTACGATGTTGAATGATTTGAAACGATTGAGCGATTTAGGCGTTAATCATTTTTCGTTTACAAACACTATTTTTGCTCATTCTCAATTCTCAATTTTCAATTTTTCATTCTCAATTGATACAAGACCCACTCATACGCATACTGCTCCTCCCCTTTTCGCTGCTCTACGGCCTCGGAGTCAGCATCCGTGATTTCTTGTACCGACAGAAGGTGTTGATGAGCGTAAAGTTCAACCTGCCCGTTATTTCCGTGGGCAACCTGACCGTGGGCGGTGCGGGCAAGACGCCCCACATCGAGCACATCATCCGGCTGTTGCGGCCCTACCTGAACGTGGCGACACTCAGCCGGGGCTACCGACGCAAGACGCAAGGCCACCAAATCGTGCAGTACTGGAGCAAGGCCGACCAGGTGGGCGACGAGCCGCTAATGTTCAAGCGAAAGTATCCCGACGTTTTCGCCACGGTGAACGAAAACCGGGCGCTCGGCATCCCCGAAATGCTCCAGCACGCCCCCGAAACGCAGGTCGTTTTGTTGGACGATGCCTTTCAGCACCGGGGCGTGACCCCTGGCCTGAACATCCTGCTGACGGAATACCGACGACCATTTACCCGTGATTTCCTCCTGCCCAGCGGTCGCCTTCGGGAGTGGAAAAGCGCTTACCGACGTGCCGACATCATCGTGGTGACGAAGTGCCCCGACGACCTCCACGACGACGATAGGGCGAAAATGCTGGCGGAAATAAAGCCCTTCCCGCACCAGCAAGTTTTCTTCAGCTGTTACCGCTACCTGCGTCCATATTACGCCCTGAACCCGAACTATATCATTGATTTACAAGAAGATACATCGGTGCTGCTGGTCTGCGCCATCGCCAATTCGGACTACCTGCGTGACTGGCTGGAGACCCAAGTCGGCACGGTGCGGGTGCGGGAGTACGAAGACCACCACTATTTTACCGAAGGCGATTTGACAGATATTGAAAAGCAGTTTGCCAGTTTGCCGGGCAGCAAAAAAATCATCCTCACCACCGAAAAGGACGCCATGCGCCTCGAACTGCTGCGTGACCAACTCGCCGAGAAGAAACTCCCCGTGATGGTGCTACCTGTCGAGGTCAACTTCTTGGGGCAAGACGGTGAGCGGTTTGACAAATTGGTAAAGGAGTTTTTGCTGGATTTTAAAGTTTGACTTCAATTGAAAATGGAGAATTCCTGCCTGTCCGGTAGGCAGGGAAAATTGAAAAATTGGCTTACTCATCGGTCTTTTTTTTTGAATCAAAAATACCCAGCTCCCCGTTTCAGCCGACAACCCTGTTAACTTTGCCAAGAAATTGAAAGCGGAGCATCAGCTTCCCATTCTCAATTTTCCATTTTCCATTTTCAATTCAAACCATGTACTACCAAAATATTCTCGAAACCATCGGCAACACGCCGCTCGTCAAGCTGAACAAGATTGTGGCCGAAATACCTGCGCTCGTGCTGGGCAAAATCGAAACCTTCAACCCCGGCCACAGCACCAAAGACCGAATGGCCGTAAAGATGCTGGAAGTGGCGGAGGCCGAGGGCAAAATCAAGCCCGGCGGCACCATCATCGAATGTACGAGCGGCAACACGGGCATGGGCCTCGCCATCGCCGCCTGCGTGAAGGGCTACCGCTGCATCTTCACCACCAGCGACAAGCAGTCGAAGGAAAAATTCGACCTGCTGCGGGCCATGGGCGCCGAGGTCATCGTCTGCCCAACCAACGTGGAGGCCACCGACCCCCGCAGCTACTATTCCGTGGCCGAGCGCCTGAGCAAGGAAATTCCCAACAGTTACTGGTTCAACCAATACGACAACCTTGCCAACCGGCAGGCACATTACGAGACCACCGGGCCGGAAATTTGGGAACAAACCGAGGGGAACGTGACGCATATCGTCGTGGGTGCAGGCACAGGAGGCACCATCACGGGCGTTGGAAAGTTTTTAAAGGAGAAAAATCCGAACATCCAGATTTGGGGCATTGACACCTACGGCTCGGCCCTGAAAAAATACCACGAAACGGGTGTCATTGACCAAAAAGAAATCTACTCCTACATCACCGAGGGCATTGGCGAGGACATCATCCCGCTGAATTACGACTTTTCCGTCATTGACTATTTTGAAAAAGTGACGGACAAGGATGCCGCCGTGATGGCCCGCCGCATCGCACGGGAAGAGGGCATTCTGCTCGGCTACTCCGCCGGGAGCGCCATGGCCGGCTTGCTCCAACTCAAAGACCGCCTCAAACCAACAGATGTGGTGGTGGTCATCTTCCACGACCATGGCAGCCGCTACGTCGGCAAGCTGTACAACGACGACTGGATGCGGGAGCGGGGCTTCTTGGATACCGAGCTGAAAATCAGGGACTTGGTTGCCCAAAAAAACAGCAAGACTTTTTTCAGCGTCAGCCCAACGGACACGGTCCGCCACGCCTTCAACCTGATAAAAGAAAACGACATCTCGCAACTGCCCGTTATGCAAGATGGCAAGATGGTAGGTGGCGTCACCGAGACCGAGGTGCTGAAATACCTGCTCGACAACCCGCTGCTCCACGCCGAAAAGCACGTGACGAGCGTCATGGGCAGGCCGTTCCCCATCGTCGAGGACGACATGCCGTTCCGGCAGTTAGGCAAGTATTTGACGAAGGAAATACAGGCGGTCGTGGTGCGTGATCGGGCAGGCAGCCTGCACATGCTGACGCAATATGACGTGATACAGGCGGTGTAAACCTCAGTCTTTGGGGGGATGCCGATTCACTTCTATCAGTTCTTTTCTCATTCGAATCAGGGCGGGACGGTTAAGCTGCAAGGCATGCAGCGTTGCCCTTCCGGTAGGAGTAAAACCCAATATTTTCGTTGAAGAAACTGCATCCCAAGTGAAGTGGTCATGCCAATTTTGGGTTCTTGGGTTGAACAATTGAACTTCAAATTGAGTAAACGGATCAATCGCAATTGTTTTATCGTGTTTGCAACGATTGCAGCCAAAACAAGCGTAAGCTAGGTTTTCGAGCGCTTCAGAACCATTTTTGGAAAGAGGAATAATATGGTCAATGGTGAAAGGATGCGGAGAAAAATGTACCAAAGCCTTGCAGTACTCGCATTTGCTACTGGCCCGTGACTCGACCAATTCTCTTGTTTCGGGGGAGATTTTAGGCTTTCCCATTGGTCATGCCCAATTCGGCCATTATTTTTTCAATAGAAACATTGCGAAGCAAGGCTAGTTTTTTAATCCAACTCAACCGCTGTACTGTGAACTGTTCGTATTCATCGGTTAAGACCGTAAGCAATTTCATTTCTTCTTCGTCAATGCAGGAGGCTTCCAACTTATCATCCAACTCCTGCATTTTGGTCCATTTCTCTAATGGAAAGCCATTATTTATTTTTTCAAGCAGTGCCGATTCCTTTGTTTGCTTGCCAGCAATTTGCTTTTTGGAGCGAAGCAAACTGACTTGTTTGACGAACTTCTCGTAATCCTGAAACTCAAGATTTACCGCTTCATTTACCAAGTCATTGAATGAAAGTCGAAGGTTCATATTCTTCTGATTTTATTGCAAAAATAATAAAAATCGCTCCATTCGCACAGACCTTGCCATTTTAAAGACGCTGTTTTCGCAACGCAAAACTTCTTATTGGTGAAGAAAATATGATTTGAACGGGTAGCATCTCAGGCGGCGCTTTGGTACTTTTGAGAGTTATTACGCTGTAAAACACTATTTTTTGCCATTTGGAGGGAAACCTATTTTGGCAAAAAACGACTCAAAGGCATTAGACAGCGCTACTATGAAGAAACTTCACCTCCCATTGCTCGCAGGGGCATTATTCCTTGCGTTTTTTGCCCGGGCGCAGGATTCCCTGCGTACCGTCAACCTCGAAGAAATAGTCATCTCTGGCAACAAAATAGTCGAGAAAAAAAGCGACATCCCCCACCAGATTGACCTCGTGCTCCAGCCACAAATCAGCAAACTAAGTCCACAGACCACCGCCGATGCACTGGCCAACAGCGGGTCCGTTTTTGTACAAAAATCGCAACAGGGCGGCGGCAGCCCCGTGCTCCGTGGATTCGAGGCCAATCGAATCCTGCTCGTGGTGGACGGGGTGCGCATGAACAACGCCATCTACCGGGCGGGCCACCTCCAGAACAGCATCAGCACCGACCCGAACATGATGGAGCGCATCGAGGTGCTGCAAGGAGCAGGCTCGGTGGTGTATGGCACGGATGCCATCGGCGGCGTCATCAGCTTTTTTACCAAAAGGCCCAGCCTAAGCGACAGCCTGAAATTTCAGGGGAACACAAATGGATTTGTCCGCTACTCATCTGCTAATCAAGGTGTTACAGCACATGCCGCCGTTAACCTCGGCAGCAAAAATGGGCATCGCTAACGGCAGTGACGGCCAGCGACTTCGGCGATTTGCGGAGCGGAAAAAAGGACATGATGGACTATCCCGGCTTTGGCGACGCCAATTTTTATGTAAAAAGGATCAACGGACGGGATAGCATGGTGGCGAACGACGACCCCGACGTGCAAAAGTTTAGCGGCTACCAGCAGTTGGACGTTTTGCAAAAAATCCGCTACGTGCCAGGCAACGGCACGGAACACCTGCTCAATTTCCAGCTTTCCACTTCCACCGATGTGCCACGCTACGACCGCCTCCAGGCTCTGTCGAACGGCAAGCCGAGATTTGCCGAGTGGTACTACGGGCCGCAGAACCGCCAGTTTTTGAGCTACGAACTCAAGAAAAAAACGGAGAAATGGTGGGCCAACGACCTGCGCTTCACGCCAGCCGTACAAGTGATTGGCGAGAGCCGACATGACCGTGGCTTTGACAAAATCGAACGCAACAATTACCACGAAAGCCTCACTATTAACTCCGCAAATATTGACCTGTACAAGCAGGCGAGCGGCCATGAAATCCGCTACGGTGCTGAGTTGGTGCAAAACACCCTGAGCAGCGAGGCTCACTCCGACAACCTCGAATCGGGCCAACAAAAAAGCATCGCCAGCCGCTACCCCGATGGCACGTACACCACGGCTGGGCTGTACTTTTCGCACCGCTGGGAACTGCTGGACAGCAAGCTGATTCTGTCCGATGGGCTTCGGTTCAGTTCGGTGACGATTGACGCCAAATTTGACCCAAAATTTTACGAAAGCGACATGGCGCACGTGCGCCAGCACACCCAGTCGCAGAACCTGCACCTCGGGGCGGTGGGCAACCTTACCGGCGGCCTCCGGCTGAACGTCCTGCTGTCCACCGGCTTCCGCAACCCGAACATTGACGACCTCGGCAAGACCTTCGAGACGAACGGTGGTGACCTGATGGTGGCCAATGCCGACCTACGCCCAGAGCAGGTTTTTTACCGTGAAATCGGCATGACGCAGACCATCGGCACTTACGGGTTCCTGCACATCAACGCCTATTTCAGCTCGCTCACCGATGCCATCGTGCCGCGCCCATTCCCACTCAACGGAAAGGACAGCGTGGACTTCATGGGCAGCCGCTACCGCACACTCGCCAACGTGAACGTGGGCAAGGCGAAGGTTTGGGGCATTGCCGCCAACGGCAAGTTCCAAGTGTCGCACGGCCTGATTTTAAAGGGAAATATCACCTACACCCAAGGCCGTGACCTCACGAACAAAGCGCCGCTCGACCATATTCCACCCCTGTTCGGCAACGCAAGTTTGCTGTACGAAAAGGACAAGTTCTTTGCACAAGCCGATTTCCTGTTCAACGGCATGAAAAAGTTGGTGGACTACTCCCCCTCCGGCGAGGACAACCAGCAGTATGCCACTCCCGACGGCACACCTGATTGGCAGACCTACAACCTGCACTTGGGTCGCCAATTGACCAAGCTGCTGCGGCTGCAACTTGGCGTGGAAAACATTGCCGACCTGAACTATCGCACCTTCGCCAGCGGCATCAATGCGCCGGGGCGGAACGTGGTGGTGAGCTTGCATTGGGGCATTTGAAATAACTTCTCGATTTTTTTACGGCTCAAAATGAACATGATTGGCAAGCGGCAACACAATTGTCACCCGTTTGCCAATCCCGCATTTGCCGAAGGCGAAATCCGCTTGGCTTTTTAAAAAAACTATCTTTGCCCTCCTTAATTTTTCAATTTGTCTCATCTAGACCATCTTTCACATACCTTAATTTAAGCATCCTGTTATGAAAAAAATTGTATTCGCCTGTTTGTTTGCAGTTTCGTTGGGCAACGTCTTCGCCCAGTTGAACATGACCCTACTCGACCAAATAGATTATACCCAAGACCTCAACGATATTTGGGGTTGGGTGGACCCCGACGATGGCATAGAGTACGCACTTGTTGGCACTGTCACAGGTGTTTCCGTGGTAAGCCTTGCCGACCCATCCAATGCCGTGGAAGTTGAATTCTTGCCTGGCGCTAACTCCACCTGGAGGGACATTAAAACCTGGGGCAACTACGCCTATTGCATCAATGAAGAAGCCAACGGGCTCATGGTCATCAACTTGACCGACGCTCCTAACAACATCACGGCCACCAACTGGTCGCCCAACCTGCCCGGCTTGGGCACCTACACCACTGCCCACAATATCTGGATTGACGAGTTTGGCTACGCTTACATCGCCGGTGCCAATATCAACAGTGGCGGCATGTTGATAGTAGATGTATTTTCCACGCCTGGCTCGCCGCAGTTTGTGGCGCCTGCACCTGCGGTTTATTCCCACGATGTTTACACCCGTGACAATATTATGTATGCTTCCGAAATTTACGGTGGCAACATGACTATCTACGACGTAAGCAACAAGCAAAACATCACCATGCTGGGCCAGCAGCAGACTCCATACGTTTTTACACACAACGTATGGCTAAGTGACGATGGCAACGTGGCATTTACAACCGATGAAAAAGCCAATGCACCCATCGGTGCCTACGATGTCTCCGACCCAGACAATATCATAGAACTTGACCAATTCAGGCCCGTAGCAACCCTCGGTGCCAGCGTTATACCACACAACGTGCATGTTTGGCAGGATTGGCTCATCATTTCGTATTACACAGATGGAGGCATCATTGCCGACGCCTCCCGCCCGGAAAACATTATCGAGGTAGGTAATTGGGACTCCTTCCTCGGCGGCAATGGCGGATACAACGGTGCATGGGGCGCTTACCCGTTCTTGCCCTCCGGCCTGGTGCTGCTGACCGACATCGGCAACGGACTTTTTGTTTGCGGAGCGACCTACGTCCGTGCCTGCTGGCTGGAAGGCATCGTGACGGATGCCGTCACTGGCTTGCCCATCCAAGGTGCAAGCGCACATATTGAGAGTACCCAAGCCAATGCGGCCACCACTGGCCTCAACGGCGTTTACAAAGCCGGTTAGGCTATCCCAGGCATCTTCGGTGTGGTTTTTTCCGCCAATGGCTACCAGTCGAAAACGGTGAGCGCCACGCTCGATAACGGCGTACTGACCATCCTCGACGTGCAGCTCGACCCACTTTCGTCCTATACTTTTTCGGGGCAAACGGTGAAGGCAACGGACGGCACGCCAGTTTCAGGGGCGCAAGTCGTTTTGCAAAACAGCCAGTCACAGTTCACGGCGGTGTCGGACGGCAACGGCAACTTCAACTTTCCCGGCGTTTCTGGCGGCGACTACTCGCTGTACGCTGGGGCTTGGGGCTACGTGACCGAGGAAATCACCAACGTGACCATCGGCTCCGGCACAGTGCCACCGGTTATCGAACTGACCAAAGGTTATTACGACGATTTTATCCTAGACTTCAACTGGTCAAAAACTGCCACTGCCTCCACGGGCGATTGGGAACGGAGCGAGCCTGTCGGCACTGACTTCAATGGCAATGCCGCCAACCCAGAACTCGACCTGTCCGGCGACCTAGGCGACCAATGCTACGTGACTGGCAATGGTGGTGGTGGTGCTGGTGACGATGACGTGGACAATGGCTCCGTCACGCTGACCTCTCCCGTCATGGACCTCAGCACCTACAACCAACCCGTGCTGAAATACAGCACTTGGTTCTTCAACGCAGGCGGTTCCGGCAACCCGAACGACAACCTCGTGGTACGCATCAGCAACGGCACGGACGTGGTGACGCTCGAAACCATTGCCCAGTCCGGCAGCGTGTGGCGGCCCGAGTCCGAATTCGACCTCACTGGCCTCATCCCCATCACCAATACGATGACAGTGAGCTTTGTGGCCAGCGACAACACCCCCGGCCACCTTGTGGAGGCCGCCGTGGATGCTTTCAAAGTGGAAGACACCTCGCCGTACCCGCTGTTTAGTGCCAGCGCCACCCAAGGCTGCCTGCCTTTCACGGTGCAGTTCACCGACTCCTCCGACACTACTTTCCTTTGGAACTGGACGTTCGAAGGCGGCACTCCGTCCACTTCGACGGAGCAAAATCCATCCGTGATTTACGATACGCCTGGCACTTTCAACGTATCTCTGACCGTGACTACCCAGACGGCAAGTGTGTACACCATCGATCGACCGAACTTCATCACCGTTGGGCAAGCACCGACAGCAGGGTTCAGCAGCAATGTTGTGGGCAACGTGGCCAACTTCACGAACAGCGCCAGCGGTGCTACCAGCTACGCCTGGGACTTTGGCGACGGGAACACCAGCCCACAGCCGAACCCAACCAATGTTTACACCGAGGTCGGCACTTATTCAGTCCTGCTGACCGTCACCAATGAATGTGGCACTGCCTCTTTCTCTCAAAACGTGGTGATAACAGCCGTACCGCCCACGGCTACTTTTACCGTCAGTGGCACGAATGGTTGTGCGCCGTTCACCGTGAACTACACCAGCGTACCACTCGGCAACCCGACCAGCTACAGTTGGACATTCCCCGGCGGCACCCCAGCCAACTCCACTGCGCAAAACCCGACGGTCGTGTACAACGCCGCTGGCACTTACAGCGCCCAATTGACCGTGTCGAACGCAGCAGGAAGCAACACGGCCACGCTGAACCAACTCATCAACGTTGGCGCAGCGCCCACGGCTCTTTTTAGCTTTGGGGTAAACCAATTCGATGCGACCTTCACGAACAACTCCGCTGGCGCTACCAGCTACGCATGGAGTTTTGGAGACGGCAGTTTCAGCCAAGACGTCAATCCATCGCACACCTACGCAGCCAACAGCGCATACGTCGTTACCTTGGAGGCGATGAACGACTGCGGCATCGCCGTTTTCACGCAAACCATCAACATCAACGTGTCGGGTACGGAATTCCTGGAGGAAACGAGCTACTCGCTCAATGCTTCGCCAAACCCGTTCAGCCAGGACCTGATGGTGAACTACCAGTTGCCGAGTGAAATCAGCAAGGCCAATTTGTTGATTTTCAACGTATTGGGCGAACAGGTTGGCCAAGCTGCCATCTCCGGCAACACGGGTTACCTCCAACTCGGCGACCAGATTTCCACCAGCGGCGTGTACTTCCTTCGCTTGCAGGTGGACGGCAAAATGGGCAAGGCGTTGCGGGTGGTGAGGTTATGAGTTTTGAGTTATGAATTATGAGTTGCGAGTTGTGCAATTCGGAAGAAGCCGTTTCAAACGATTGCGTTTGAAACGGCTTTTTTCATTAGCGATGAATGGTTTTCAGCTACTTTTGCGCCCCATCTCATAACTCATAACTCATAATTCTCACAAATGTCCCTCGTCCAAGAATTCAACAGCTACCGAGCGAAGATGAACGAAAAAATCTTCGCCCAAAACAACAAGGCACTCAACCGCTTTTTTGCGCTCGATAAAACCACCTACGAAGCCGGGGCGCTCGATGTCAAGACCAAGGAACTCCTCGGCCTCGTGGCCTCGATGGTGCTCCGCTGCGACGACTGCATCCGCTACCACCTCGGCACTTGCCACGCAATTGGCGTTACGAAAGAGGAGGTATTCGAGGTGTTTGCTGTCGCCAATTTGGTGGGTGGTTCCATCTGCATCCCGCATACCCGCCGGGCGGTGGAGTATTGGGAGGCGTTGAAAAGGGCAATTGAGTTATTGGGTTATTGAGTTATTCCGTGAAATGTCCCAATATCCCAATATCCCAATAACAATAAAACAATGACATACCAAACCCGAGCCGACAACTTCCAAGCCGAAGCCACCGCATTGCGCAGCAAATACGACCGCTACTCGCTGGTGCGGCTCGTGTCATTCTTTGTGGGACTGGGGCTGTCCGTGCTGCTGTTCAGCTTGCACTGGGCAGTAGCGGTGGTGTTTTTCGTGCTGTTCCTTGGCGGATTCTATCGGCTGATGAAATGGCACCGGGGCGTTCAGGAGGCCGCTGAACATGCGGAGCGACTCGCAGCCATCAACCTGGCGGAGGTGGACGCGCTGGAACACCGTTTCGGCAGCTTCCCGGATGGCGCACGGTTCCTGCAAACCGACCACCCGAATGCGCTCGACCTCGACCTCTTCGGCCCGCATTCTATGTTCCAGTCGTGCTGTCGTGCCACGACGGCCATCGGGCAGGAGCGGCTGGCGCAATACCTGCTCGAACCTGCGTCCGTTCCAGTCATTGCGGAGCGACAAAAGGCCATCGCCGAGCTGCGCCCAATGCTGGACTGGCGGCAGAACCTACAAGCATTCGGCCTTGAAACTGCCGACGATCCCCGCCACCTCGACCTGCTTCGGGCCTGGCTCAACGACCCCGACCTTGTGCGAGGCAACGGTTGGCTGACGTTGGCTTCGCAACTGGCGCCGTGGTATTTCCTGGCCTGCTTCGCAATATGGGTGACGCTCGTTCCCTGGCCGATTTTTCTGCTGCTGCTGGTTCCGATTTTTTTGATTTTGAGAAAAACGAACGAGCAGGTCGGCCGCATCCACCTGCGCACGGCATACGCAGAAGCATCGCTAGCAGCTTATGCCCGTTTGATGCAAGTGATTGAAAAACAGCCGTTTGAAGCTAGACTAACGTCAAATTTGCGGAGCAAACTCCTCGATGGCAAGCAGGCCGCATCGGCGGAGGTTGGGCGGCTTTCATTCATCATCCGGCAGTTGAACATGCGGTTCAACTTCTTCGCCATCTTCCTCAACCTCATGTCGCTCTGGGATTTGCGCTACGTGCTGCGGCTGGAAAAATGGCGGGCTGCGCACCGGGACAAACTGCCCGGCTGGTTCGATGCCCTTCGGGAAATGGAGGCACTGTGCAGCCTCGCCTGCCTTTGGCACAATAACCCGGATTGGGTGCTGCCCCTTTTCAACGAATTCCTCAGGGGGTTAACCCCCTGACATGACCAAAGCCCGAACCTCGGCCACCCGCTCATCCATCCCGCCAAGCGGCGGGGCAACGACTTCAAGATGGACACCCGTGGGCATATCAAGCTCATCACCGGCTCGAACATGGCAGGCAAAAGCACCTTCCTGCGCACCGTGGGGCTGAACATCGTACTGGCTCAGGCCGGAGCGCCCGTTTGCGCCAGCGCATTCTCGCTCACGCCGATGCGAGTCTTCACCTCCATGCGCACACAGGACGACCTCTCGGAAAGCACCTCCTCGTTTTACGCCGAACTGAAGCGCCTGAAGCTCATCATCGAGGCGGTGAAACAGGCGGGCGGCGACCAATCAGGCAGCCTCCCGGTCTTCTTCCTCCTCGACGAAATCCTGAAGGGCACGAACTCCGTGGACCGGCACACGGGGTCGGCGGCGCTCATCCGGCAGCTCATCCGGCTGCAAGGCGGCGGCCTCATTGCCACGCACGACCTGGAACTTGGCCGCATGGAGGCCGAGTCGGGCGGCACGGTGGAGAACCTGTGCATGGAGGTGGAAATCAGGGACGGGAAGCTGTTTTTCGACTACACCCTCAAACCGGGGGTCAGCAAGAGCTTCAACGCCACGCTGCTGATGCGGCAGATGGGGATTGAGGTGTGAGGGGATTGAAGAGTTTGATTTGTTTGAGTGGTTTGAGGCGGGTGTCTTTTAGTTGGGTTTGAAGGAGGCGGGCGGGGGGGGGGGGGGTCCGCATGAATTTTTCCATAAATTAAAGGGGGGCGGGGGGGGGGGGAGTTTCTGGCGGTTTTTGGGCGCAGGCACGGTGTCGCCAGGTGCGAGGTGGGCCATGTCGGTCGCCATTTTTATTTCGAATTGTTGAAAATGATTAGCGACTTGACGTAAAATTGGCCGCATCCAGGTGCGACGTGTTCACTGGCATAAAAATTTTGTAGCCCGCGGGCGCTGGGTACGTGCCTTGTCTCCAAAGCCTCGACTGTCAACGTTGGCCTCTGCCCAGAAAGCGGGCGCACCGAGGTTGTACCAAAGCGGCAGACAGGTAATTGCAAAAATCAGGGCGACCCATTTCAGGTGGGCAAACAATTGCTTCGAAGTGATTTGAGTGGGCGCCTTTTTATTGGGTGAAAACAGGTTTCAGCAGAGATGCTATCTTGCCTTCGAAAAGTCCATTACTGTTCAAATGTCTATCTTTTACGAGAGGGGCAGGTTAGAACTTTCAAGGAAAAATTATGGCCAAAACATCTTCAAAAAAGAAAGCGCAATCCGAAAAACACTACGCCACGGAACCACCCCGGTTGAACCCCGCCAACACTAAGTTCTTGCTGGCTGGTGTAAGTTCCTTCTCCATGGATTCGGCCTTGCCTGGGGTGTTGAACGATATTGCCCACCTGAAACGCACGCTGCTTTCCCCCGTGGTGAACATGCCAGAAGAAAATGTGCTGGTGCTAATCAACCCTGCGAGCAAGGTTTTCCTCCAGCAAATTCGGAAATTGACCAAGGAAAAAGGGCTCGAGAACATTTTCATCTACTTTTCTGGCACCAGTACCGTTGATGCAAACGGCGTTTTCCAGCTTGCCTGCCACCCCGGCAAGCAGAAAAAGAACAGCTACGACCTTTTGCCCATCACGGATGTGGACGAGGCATTGGGCGATACCAAAGTCAATGTGGTGGTCTTTCTGGACAGTTGCCATTCGCAAGCCGCATTCGTGCATTTGTACCTCGAAAACTTCTTTATCATGACCGCTGCAAGCATAGACCAAGTCACTTACGAGCAGCAGATTGAGGGGGAACAGCGGGGCGTTTTCACGCACTACTTGGTCAAAACGCTGAATGATGGCATGGACAATGGAAAAGCTTGGCTCAACCTCTCCGATTTGTACACCGGGGTGCGTGAGCAATTGGCGCTGGCCCCCGAGGAATACGTGGCCGAACCAAAAATGATGACGACCAACATGGTGTCCTTTCTGGAAGTCGCACGCAACAATATCAGCGTTAAAAAACCGGCGCTGCCGAAGCTGCCAACGTTGTCTGCCTACCAGCTAAAAAGCCTGGTGGCCGATGATGAACTTGGGAAAGTCTTGCAGCAAATGATGGAAGCAGCCAAAAACAACAACGACCTGCTCAACAGCATCGTAAACCTGAAGAACCAGCTCACCGATTACGAAAACAAAAAGATACTGCAACTCTATTTTGAACAGGAGGCCATTGTCATCAAGAACCGGCTCACCGCCGCCGTTCTCAGCAGCATTGATGTGTGCAAGCAGCAGGGGTTGCTCGGTGATTGAATTACCAAGTTGACAAATCAATTTTCATTTCCCATTGTCCCACATACCTTGGTACAGCACCTTTTTGTTGGCGTCTTCGAGCATGTACATGCCCTTCCAATAATTGATGGTCAAGTCGCCACTCTTCCAGGTGCCAGCGTCTCCTTCTGGTGATTGCGGCTGTTTTTCAAACATGCGGGAGCTTTTCTCACCGGGCATGAACACCTCCGCTTTCGCGTCGTCGTCCTCAGATTTGAAAACGAGGAAGGCGGACAATGTCTTGTCCAAGCTGGCGTCCTGCGGGTCGAGCCGGATGCCCGCTTCAAAAATGCGGATGCACTCGTTTTTTATCACCGACCACTGGTAGCCTGCGGAGGCTTTGCAGCCGTGCTCGTCCACGTCGGCACCCACGATGGATGGCGTCACTTCTTCGGCTGCTGGTTCGGTGGCCTTTGGTTCGCTGTTGTTGCAAGCGGTAAGTAAAAGCGCAAAGGGAAGCAGGAAGATTAGGTTGGTTATTTTCATGATTTTGTTTTGTAAATTGATGAATCATGGCAATTTGGGACAGGCAAAGAAACTGAAAATCGGGTGTTGTTTCATGCACTATTCATGGCTGCCCGTCGCTTTACTTTCTATGGACATATTCCGCAGTTTCAAAAATCCCTCCGACCACAATGTCCTTGTTTTTTCCAATCACGAATTCGCTTAAGCCCACATGGCTTTTGTTCTTCCGCTTCCAGTCGTAGGTATAACCAAGTTGGGTGAAAGGATAACGCTGGTAAAGCGTGCTATCGGCAAAAGAGGCCCTGGCTTGGTCGGCCAGCCAGACGAGGTTTTCACAATCGGGGCTTGCGCCTTTCGGCAAAAAGAGGTCGCAGGTATTATCGGTCACTTCCGGGTCCACACAGGGGCGAATCAGGTCTTGGGGGCGCACCCAAAACTCCACAAAAACCTTTTTGTCAGCATTGGGTGGCAGGCCCAACAGTTGTTTCAGGCGCTTGTCAAGGGGCTTTGTTTTTTTGAACTTGCGATGCTCTCCAGCGAGGCGCTTTTGCAAATCGGGAGCAGCCGTTACCCAAATAGGATACTTGCCGGTGTTATAAAACCCCGTTTTCGGGTCGTTTTTATAGTACTTCGCATCTGCTTTCCACGACGATACCAGTACATAGCGCTCGCCACCGATTTCCTTCCAGACCAGGTTCGGGTTTTCCGTGGAAATCTTGGTGAGGTCAAATGACCGCTCGGTGCTGTTGGGTTGGGCGGCATTGGCAAGCGCCTTTTCGTAGCGTTGCTTGGTGCAACTGGGCGCTGTGAGTAGAAAACAAATGGTTAGGACAACGAAAGAATTAACATTTTTCATTTCGAGGAAGATTGTTGAAATTTTGGTTGCAAACTTACCGAAACACGGGATGAAATTTCAACAGTGGGTGCAAACTTTGTGGAACTGACGATACTTGAGGCAATGGTCGTTCATTGCAGAGCACGGGCAACCGCAAGGGTCGCCCCTACAAGGACGTGGGTTAATCAGGGTAAAAAATGTATCCTTTTCCCAATTCGCTGGGTTGTTGATGATATAATTTGAAATCATATCAAATGCTTTGACGTTGCGGATAATATGCTCATGATAATTTCTTTGCCAAACCTTTCCAAGGTATTCATTTGGCTTGTTACCTTTGACAAAATTGACACAATTAACTTGCGTAATGGAACAATATGCACCCACTATTTGACCCAGTGTTGGATTATCAGCCCATTGCGTTTTTGTCAATTAAATTCGGTGAAATAGGCATAGGCAATAGATTATGACTTGCTGTTTGTGCAGCCTCAGAAGGCAATATTGTGTTAATCATTATGACGCCATGCATGTGATTTGGCATAATTTGAAACGCACCTAAATCAATATGTTTCCAACGTGCTGGCAAGGCTTCCCCATTCTTGATAGGCAATAATCCCAAATTCATTTAAATGCATTTCATGGTTGATTATTTCTCCAAATAAACATCGCCTCCCTTGTGCGCATATTGTAACAAAATAAGCGCCGCTTGGCTATAATCATATCCTCAAACGGACGCTTCGCCGAGGGGGGGGGAATGGGGTGGGGGGGGGGGGGTTTTTTTGGTTTTGGTTGGCCGGGGCGGGGCGTTTTTTTTTCGGGGTTTCTGTTTTTTCGCGGGGGGGGGCCGCCTTCGGGGGGGGGGGGCCCGTCGGTTTTCGGGGGTGTTGGCCCCGCCGGCGGGGGGCGGCCCGCCCTTGGTCCCGGGGGGGGTGGGGGGGGCTTTGGGGGGGGGTTTCGGGCCCCGTTTTGTGGGGGCGGGGGGGGGGGGGGGGGGTCTGTGGCGGCCCGGGGGGGGGGCGGGGGGGGGTTTCCGCCCCCCTCCGCCCTGTTTTTTTTCCCTTGGTTGTTCTTGTTTTGTGGTGGGTTGTTCCTGGGCCGTCTTTCTTTGGCCCCCCCCTTCCCTTTTTTCCGGTGGTTGATGTATGGCTGGGTCGTATTTTCTCATTGCATGTACATGTTATTCCACACTCAGTTATTTACAAACTAACCACGGTCCCCGTAGGGGGCGACCCTTGCGGTCGCCCTCGTGCTGTGAAGAACGACTCGTTAACATAGGGCGACCGCAAGTGTCCCCCCTACGGGACCGTGGTGGGCTGACGTAAATGGGTCAGCGTATTTCTCAATAATCCTCCACCTTCACCGGCGCCTTCAAGCTCCCCTGCTTCTTCTCCCGTATCGACTTCGGTTGCTTCTCTTTTTTCGGCGCAGAAGGCCCGTCCTTCTTCGGATGCACCAGCTTCATCTCCTGAATCAACCTCGTGGCCCCGGCGTACTTGTCGACGATGAACAGCACGTAGCGGGCGTCCACCATGATGTTGCGGCAGATGCTCACGTCGTAGTTGTAGTCGCTCATGGTGCCCTCCCAAACCCGGTCGAAGTTGAGGCCGATGAGGTTGCCGTGGGCGTCAATGGCCGGGCTGCCGGAGTTGCCGCCCGTGGTGTGGTTCGAGCCAAGGAAACAGACGGGCAACTTGCCGTTCTCGCCATATTGGCCGTAATCCTTTTTGTCGTAGAGTTCCCGCAGGCGGGCCGGCACGTCGAACTCGTAATCGCCGGGCACGTACTTCTCCATCACGCCTTCGAGGTAGGTCTGCGGGGAGTAGGCCACGGCGTCCTGCGGCTGGTAGCCCTGCACCTGGCCGTAGCTGATGCGCATGGTCGAGTTGGCGTCCGGGTAGAATTTCTTGTTGGGAAAAACCTCCATCTGCGCCCGCATGTAGGTGGCTTGCAGCACCTCGATTCGGTCGTTGTACTCGTTGTACTTGGGCGTTATTTTGGCGTTGTAAACATCCCGAAGGCTGTTCAGCAACTGGCAGCCCGGGTCGGTGACGATGCCCCTGATGCCATCGAACATGGGCTTCTCCAGCACGGCGTTGGCTGCGGCTTGGTTGGTGAGGAAGGAGTTGCTGAACACATTCTCCGCCAGTTTTTCATAGCTGCCGCCAGCATTGGCAAGCATGGTAGCGAGCATCTCGGACTGAAAATCCTTGCCCAATTTTTTTACCAATACCTCCATTTGCGCAGCAAAAACACGTTGGTCCATCTCTGGGCGGTAGTCTTTGTAAAAAGCGGCGAGGCCGTCCCGAACCTTCTGTTTTTCCTCGATATAGCCCGCTTCACCGTTCTTTTCATGCGCTTTGGTTATCCCGTTGAAACGGCTGGCTGCCCTGAAAATCTCCACATTGCTGCCCAAGATTTCATCAAAATACGCCTTGGCCTCGGCGTAGGGCGTGATGTCCCGGTACAGTTGCTCAAACTCCTTGAGCAGGCCCTGGTACTTCGAAAACTTGGGATTAATCGTCACCAGCTTCATAAACTCCGCCTCATACTGCTGCTTCTTTTTCACTGCCTTGGTCTTGCGAAGACCGAGCACTTCGCCCTTCCATTTTTTCCAGGCATTGGCGAGGCTGGCCTGCTTGCTGGCATACTGGATTTTGACCTGTGCATCGGCCCTCATGCCGCCGTCCCAGATGGCGAGGGTCTTGTCCCGCACCATGATGCGGGCAGGGTCGAGCACGTCAGCAATTTGCGAGATGGCGTAGCTCGGCAGGTATTCGCTGGTGCGTCCCGGAAAGCCAAAAACCAGTGTGAAATCGCCCTCCGCCACACCATCGAGGCTGATGGGCAGAAAGTGCTTGGGCTTCAGCGGCACATTGTCGGTGCTGTACTCGGCGGGGCGGTTGTTCTTGTCGGCGTAGATGCGGAACATGGAAAAATCGCCCGTGTGGCGGGGCCAAACCCAGTTGTCGGTATCCGCTCCGAACTTGCCGATACTTGACGGCGGCGTGCCCACCAATCGCACGTCCTTGTAGGTGACGGTGATGAACATAAAGTATTGGTTGCCAGCGAAAAATGGGCGTACCATCGCCTCTTCCCAAGCCTCCATTTTTGCCGACTTTTTAATGGCGTCGAGGTTTTTGTCAATGGTGCTTTGGCGGGTCTTTTTGTCCATGTCGTCCGTGACGCCAGCGAGCGCTGCCGCCGTCACGTCTTCGATGCGGGAGATGAACATGGCAGTGAGGCCGGGATTGGGCAGTTCGTCTTTGAGCGTTTTCGCCCAAAAGCCGTCTTCAAGGTAGTTGTGCTCCAGCGTGGAGTGCGACTGTATCTGCCCAAAACCGCAGTGGTGGTTGGTGAGCAGCAGCCCTTTGTCTGAGATGACCTCCGCCGTGCAGCCGCCGCCGAACTGCACGATGGCGTCCTTGAGCGAGCCTTTGTTGACGGAGTAGATGTCCTCGGCGGTCATTTTCATGCCAAGGCTTTTCATCTCGGTTTCGTTCAAAAGGCCAAGCAGCAATGGCAGCCACATTCCCTCGACGGCAAAAACGAGGCGGGCGGCGAGGAGAAAGGTTAGGGATAAGATTAGTTTTTTCATGATTGATGGTTTGTCATTAATGTCATTGAAGTCATTTGGCCATTTCGGAATTTGCGGTGCGAAGATAAGGACATCGCTGGTCTTAAAAGGCGGGAATCGTTTGCGCAGCGGCCTACTTCAAAAACCTCCCCAGCACCGCCTCCAACTGCCACTCCGCCATCTCGCCACTTTGTTTGTACACGATTTTTTTGTCGGCATCGAGGAGGAAAAGTCGTGGGTAGCTTCTCACGCTGAACATCGAAATGAGGTTCGCCTGGCGGTTCGGGTCGGCGAGCAGGTACCAGTCCTTGGGCAGGTTTTGGCTCTCGGTGAACTCCCAGCAACTGGGTGTGTCGCTGCCCGACTTCAGGCAGACCGCCGCCACTTTCAGGCCCTTGCCGCTGTAGTGTTCGTACATTTTTGCGATTTCGGGTATTTCCCTTTTGCAGTGCCCACAGTCGGGCATGTAAAATAGGAGCAGCGTCAGTTTTGCGGAGATGTCGTACAGTTTCACGGGGTTGTTTTCCCGGTCGAACATGGTGACGGGTGGCGCATCCTTGCCCTCGAAAAGCAGTTCCATTTGACTAGCGATATAGGTAGCATTGTTGACGTCGTTGGCGGATGCCCATTTGGCCTTTCCCGTTTCAAGGTAGTTGTGCACCAGGTACACGTACACCTCGTCGTTGCGGAACTTGCTCAGTTTTGTGAACGAATTGACAAGGTATTTTTGGTAATAATCGTAGCCATCCGGGTATGCTTCCAAGCGTTTCAGCACCATGTCAACCAAGGTTTTGACCGTGTCGGGGTCGGCAGGGGCGAGGGAGAGCAGGAAGAAATCCGTGCGGTCGAGCCATTGCAGGTGGCGGGTGAAATCGGGGGTGCCGATGTTGCCGTTGTCAAAAAAATGGGCCCGTTGGTACAGCCAGCGCTCCCGTACTTCCTGTTGCCAGTTGCCTTTTTTGGGGGTGGATTTGGGTGGAACGGGGAACAGGGTCTGTTGCACCAACCGAGTGGTGAACCCCGCCTTTGTGTTGCTGATGAGGCTGTCCTGCAAATGCCGAATTTCCTCCTCCACCATCACCCGCTGGCGATAGAATTCCGCTGTTTGCAAAAAGCGTTCTTGCGCCACCACCTCGTCCATTCGCTTGTCCTCGAAGTTCATTTGTCGGAGGTAGGAAAAAAGGGCTTGGTTTTCCGGCGAGCCAACAATGACCGGCTTCTCGTAAGGTATCGAAATATTGGTTTCAATGCTGAACTTGCGCTGCCCATCCACCAGCCAGCACTGAAAAAACTGGAGGCTGGAGTTGGGAGTTCGCTTGTAAATGATGGCGTACATGCCCTGTTCCAGGGGCTTGCCGGTCTTGAGCAGGAAGGTGCCGTCCGGTTGGATGGCAACGGCAAAATCGGGCACTGCCCGCTTGCCAAAGGACGTGCCAAACCAGAGCGTGTCGTAACGGTAATTTTCCAGCTTGACCGTGATTTCGCAACCGTTTTCGGCATGGAGCGCAGCGCCCAAAAGTAGGGCGCACAGCAGGGACATGATATTTTTCATCAAAAAAAATTTAGCCAAAACCAAGGGCAAAGTTAACGCCGAAAACCTTCCTACCCGGTCTTGGGTCTGTTAACCATTCTCAAACAGGCAGTTGGCTGACATTTGCCACCAAAGAAACAAGCAACGCTTTGACAAATTGGAGGCTTTGGCTACCTTTGGAACAAGCCCTGCCGCTAAGGCCATTTACCTTCAAAATTGCTCGCCGATGAAACTGCTGACCAGCTTCTTGCCCCTGTTTTTGGGCGGTTTTTTTTGGGTGAAAAACGGCATCCCGGCATCACCGCAGCTCCCGGTCGAAATCTGCGACAACGGCATTGACGACGACAGCGACGACCTCATTGACCTCAACGACACCTCCGACTGCAACTGCCCCGTGGCCGTGCCCCTGTCGCTCATCCCCAACCCCTCTTTCGAAGAACGTACGTGCTGCCCCCAAGACCGCTCCCAACTCAACTGTGCAAAAGACTGGATACAAGCCTCGGAACCCACGACCGACTACCTCCACACCTGCGGCTGGATGGGCTGGCCCGACCTGCCACCTCCCCTCCCCTTCCCAGATGGCGATGGCTGTGTAGGCTTCCGCAACGGGCGGGTCGGCAATGCAGGCGGGCCAGGTGGGGCCAGCGAGGGCAACCCAAACTGGAAAGAATACGCCGGGGCTTGCCTCCTCGGCCCCTTAAAAGCTGGCACCGCCTACCGCTTCGAGTTTTGGATAGGGTTCACAAAAGCATTCAGCTCACCACCCACCACCATCGTTTTTTATGGTTCAACTGACTGTGCAAACCTCCCATTTGGCGTGGGAAACGACGAATTTGGCTGCCCAACCAATGGCCCCGGCTGGGTGGAACTTGGCTCCGTGCCCATCAGCGGCGCACTCGAATGGAAGCTCAAGGACATCAACGTGATACCGCAGCAGGACATCTACGCCATTGCCATCGGCCCGAACTGCGTGGAAGAGAATTTGATTACCAACACCTACTATTTTTTCGACAACCTCGTGTTGGCGGATGTGCAGCAATTTGATTTCAAAATAAAGGCCACCGGCAATCCCTGCGGTGGCGACTTTGTCCTCAACCTCCCCGACCGTGATACCCTGCAATACCAATGGTATCGGGACGGTGTGGCGCTCGTGGGCGAGACCGGCCCCACGCTGCACGGCATCTCAGACGAAGAGGGGGCGTACCAAGTTCGGATACTAGGCCCCAACAGCTGCAGGATAACGCCTGCCTACAAACTGAAAATCCCGTTTTTTGAAACCATAGTTGACACGGTGATTTGTATTGACGAGTCGTTTTTATTCAATGAAACCAATATCGGGACAGCGGGCCAGTACGTGGACACGTTGCGTTCCGTTGATGGTTGTGACAGCATTGTACACCTGAATTTGAGCATCTCAGCGGATGGCGTTGACACCGTTTTTGCGAAAATATTTGAATCTGAAATTTACCACCTAGGCAACCATTCCTACAAAAATCCGGGCGAGTACGAGGCTGTTTTTGCTTCGCAAATTGGCTGCGACAGCCTGGTACACCTCGTGCTGGATTTTTACAAAGTCTATATCCCCAGCGCCCTCTCGCCTAATGGCGATGGCATCAACGACGTGTTCACCATATTCGCTGGCGCTGACGTGAAGGAGGTGCTGAACCTTGAGGTTTACGACCGCTGGGGAGGCCGGGTGTACGACCATGACGACTTGATACCCAACGACGCAGCGGCAGGTTGGGACGGCACGCACCAAGGAAAGCAAGCCTCGCCCGGGGTGTACGTTTGGCAGGCCACCATCGTCTTCCAAGATGGAAAAAGGCGGGAATTGACGGGGTCGGTAACCTTGTTGCGATAGGCCACAACACCTGATTATAAAGGGATAATTGGAGTATCGAAGAACTTGGTTAAACAATGTGATTAGAAAATAATTAAATTTTTAAGAATTTGTCTTTCTGAAACTTTTGTGCTTACCTTTGCTTTGTTCTTTGAGAAATTTTCTGCAAGCAAGAGAGATTTATTCGGCAAGGGTCTCTGTCAGTAGCCAGGTAAGTAAGTTTTCGCAAGTTCCTTTAACTCCGCAACTCGTCTTCCGCTATCTGCCTTTCTTTCCCCATTTTGTTCGTCCCTAAATATTTACTGCTTCAGGAGTTGCTCTAATTCTTCACTTTAATCATTTTTTGCAATGAACATTTTCGTAGCAAAACTGAATTTTGACACGCAAGAGGATTACCTGCGTGAGGTATTCGAAGAGTATGGCGAGGTTACTACTGCCTCCGTCATCACTGACAAATTTACTGGCAAATCGAAGGGCTATGCCTTCGTTGAAATGCCAAACGACGAGGAAGCTGAGAAAGCAATTGCGGAGTTGAATGACAGCGAGATTGACGGTCGTACCATTGTTGTGAAAAAAGCTGAACCACGTGAAGCACGTAGTGGCGGCGGTGGCGGTCGTGGCGGCTTCGGCGGCGGCGGCGGAAGCCGTGGCGGCGGCGGCGGTTACGGCGGCGGCGGCGGAAGCCGTGGCGGCGGTGGCGGTTACGGCGGCGGCGGCGGAAGCCGTGGCGGCGGTGGCGGTTACGGCGGCGGCGGCGGCGGAGATCGTCGTGGCGGCGGCGGCGGTGGCTACGGCGGCGGCGGTGGAAACCGTTGGTAATCTACTTGCAAACGCAATCAAGATACTTTTAAAAAAGGCCCTGGAGTTCGCTCCGGGGCCTTTTTTTGTGGGGTTGGGAATTTTCGAATAGCGGGTTGAAACCACCAAATTTGCGCAAATCACAGCCGCAGGACCTGTCCCGCCCAGCGGGAGCGGCGAAATCTTTGTAGCCGAGCGGGAAAAACAAGGTGTTTCAAGGTGCAGCGCACCGTAACATTACGGTGCGCTGCACCCCAAAGCCTTTGATGCGGAGTTTCTACAAATATTTCGGTGCGCTGCACCTAATTCGCTTGAATTAGGAATTATTGGCGCACCAACTTCCTCGCATTATTTCCAAAACGAATCCACCCGGTGCTGTGCGTTCTTGCGGATGTTGACATAGAAGAGGTTGTAGTCGGCAATGTGGTAGTTCTTTTTCCAAAAGAAAAGGCTGCCGGGAAACTTTGGTTTGTGCACCCAAAGTACGCCATTGACCGCTTTTGCATCCGCACTTTGGGGCAGCACTTGGTTGAATTTTCTGGCTATCATCCCTTCGTTAAGCGATTTATTGGCGGCTAGGCCGTCCGCCTTCCAAGTCAATGGGTTGGTGACGACAATGCTGTCGCCCAACAAAACACCATCCGGCATGTAACCGTGCAGGTAGCTTCGCCAAGAGCAAAAACACCCAGTCTGGTCGGGCGTTTCGCAAGGGGGAATTGACTCAAACTCTTTTTTGGGAATAGGCCAGCCCACCAGGTAGGCAACGACCAACTTATTTTTCAAAGGACCTTCGTCAAAAAACTCCTCCATGAGCCGAAGTGCATGGAGCGTGCCTTGGCTGTGGGCAGCGATGATGATGGGACGTTTTTGGTTGTAGTTTTCCAGATAATATTCAAACGCCGCTTTCACGTCTTCGTAGGCTAGGTCAAGTGCTTTCTTGGAGGAGGCTTTGTCCGCATGAAAGAAACAGCGGTAGTGCGCCTGACGGTATCGGGGCGCGTAAACCCGCCCTGCACCATTGAAGGCACTTGATTGATAAAGAATGGTTGATTCATCTACTTTTTGGTTCAACTTGTCGTCCTCCATCGAGGCATTCCAAGTTTTCTCCGAGTTGTCCAAGTAAATGGTCGGGTGCAAGAAGAAGACATCCACCTGCGAGCTTGCTTGCAAATCTGGAAACTCGGGACCCGGGCTGCGGTCGGCTGGGTCGGTTTTGGTAGGAAGCGCTGCCCAACTAGAATTTTTCGAGTAATCGGGGGCAGCCGGAACGGAATTTGATAAGAAGGGCCGCACCGAGGTGCAGGATGCCAAAAAGAGCAAAGCCATGCCACACAAAACAGGATATTTCATTTGATCACTTTTAAGCTCAAATGTAGCTATTTACACAAACCTGCCCCCTGGACTAAACATACCTGCGTCACCATCAATACTAAAAGCTACACTCAACTGAATACACAACACTTTGAAAGAACCTGTTCCCAGGAGGCCTTCCCAAAAAATACCTAACCAACATTCATCCTTGGATGTTGAATCATTGCGTCGTTAAGGCTATTTTTGCGCCGCAATTATTTTTTCATTTTTAAAAAACCATATTTGATATGAACATTGCAGTAGTTGGAACCGGATATGTCGGCCTCGTCACGGGCACTTGTTTCGCAGAAACCGGCAATCAGGTAATATGCGTGGATATTGACGAGAACAAGGTAAAACGGATGCAAAACGGGGAAATCCCCATCTACGAGCCAGGCCTAGATGTGATTTTTGACCGAAACACCAAGCAAGGCCGTCTCACTTTCACCACCAATCTTTCCGAGGGCATCAAAGCTGCCGAGGTCATTTTCCTTGCCCTGCCAACCCCGCCGGGCGAAGACGGCTCTGCCGACCTCAAGTACATTTTGGGCGTAGCCAAGGACCTCTCCAAAATCATCACGGACTACAAAGTCATCATTGATAAAAGTACAGTGCCGGTCGGTACTGCCGAGAAGGTTCATGCCATCTTGGCCGAGGGTCTTAGCACCGACCTCTTCGACGTGGTTTCCAACCCGGAGTTCCTTCGGGAGGGCGTGGCCGTTGAAGACTTCATGAAGCCAGACCGGGTAGTCATTGGCACGGAGTCCGAGCGGGCCCGCAAGGTGATGAAGCAACTGTACGAGCCGTTTGTGCGTCAGGGCAACCCCATCTACTTCATGGACGAGCGCTCGGCAGAAATGACTAAGTATGCCGCCAACTCGTACCTCGCCACCCGTATTTCCTTCATGAACGAGATAGCCAACCTTTCTGACAAACTGGGGACAAACGTGCATGCCGTGCCGGTGGGCATCGGCAGCGATACGCGCATTGGCAAGCGCTTCCTCTTCCCCGGCGTGGGCTACGGCGGCTCCTGTTTCCCGAAGGACGTTCAGGCCCTCGCCAAAACCGCCGAGGACAACGGCTACAATTTCAAGATTCTGGACGCCGTAATGGGCGTGAACGCAACGCAAAAACACCGCCTCACCGAGAAAATCAAGGCATATTTCAACAACGACCTGAAGGGCAAGACCATCGCCATCTGGGGCCTGGCGTTCAAGCCGAACACGGACGACATCAGGGAGGCACCAGCGCTCTACCTCATTGACGACCTCATCGCAGCCGGAGCCAGCGTCAAAGCCTTCGACCCAGAGGCCATGAGCAATGTGAAAGCACAGTACAACGGCCAGGTAAGCATGGCCGCCGACCAGTACGAAGCGCTCATCGGCGCCGATGCGCTGGCTATCGTGACCGAGTGGAGCGTGTTCCGCACCCCAAGCTACGAGGTGATGAAGCAACTCCTGAAAAGCCCCGTGATTTTCGATGGCCGCAACCTCTACGACGTGGAGGCCATGCACGATAAGGGCTTCTACTACGACAGCATTGGCCGCAACACGGTGAAATAACTCAAGTGCCCCGGAAATCCTTTTCGGGGTATAAATCAAACGGCTGGCAGGGATTCCTGTCAGCCGTTTCTTTTTAAAAAAAGTCAATTTTTTGTAACAATGCGGCTTTGTCTTTCAAACAACCAAACAAATCAGGGCTTCCATTGAACCATTGACCTTTTGATTTGTAAATTTGCCAAACTTATCACGAGATAGTTCGTTCCTTTTGAAACTTCTCAATTAAAATTACTTCGATACCAATGCTTCAATTAATGATGAAACATCTGCTAACTACTTTCAGCGCCATGCTGCTGACGCTCACATTGGCTGCACAATCTGCACCCAAGTTTTTCCAAAAAGTGACGGAACAGCAGATTTTTCTGCCACAAAATGCCGAAACCGTGACGATGCCCACCAGCTACATCACCTTTTCGCTCGACCTGCCCGCTATGCGCAACCACCTGCGCAGCGCACCTGCGGAAGGCTCATCCGAGGCAATGGCCGGGAATTTTCAAGTGGAACTGCCCCTGTCAGACGGCACGGTAGAGACCTTCAAGGCTTGGGAGTCGCTGGTGATGGATCCTGCACTGGCTGAACGCTACCCGATGATTCGCACATTCGCTGGCATCAGCCTGAATGACCCAACCCATACGGTTCGGTTTGGCTTTGGATTGGATGGATTTCACGCCTTCATCTTGACCGAGGGCGGCGGCTCATTGGTGATGCCTTATGCCAGCAACCAAACGCAATATTATCTTTGTTTCAACCGCTCAGAACTGAGCTGGAACAACGTTGACCTCCCCATCAAGTTCATGCCAATGGAAGGAGGTCCACTTGACCCAAGCGGCATCGTGCCGGAAGACAACGAAGTTAGCTTCAGGGGAGGAGGCGAAGGTGCGCTTACGGTCAGAAGGTCGTACCGATTTGCACTGGCCTGCACTGGCGAATATGGCGCAGGCCACGGCGGAACTGTCCCTGCGGCACTGTCCACGCTGGTTACAGCCGCCAATACACTCAACTCAGTAGTGGAGCGAGACGCAGACTTCCGGTTGGTGCTTATTCCGAACAATGATTTGCTGGTGTTTGTAGATCCAAGCTCCGACCCATATACTAATTCCAACATGGGCACATCATTACTTGGCCAAAACGAAGATGTACTCAACAACATCGTGGGCTTACCTAGCTTTGACATCGGCCACGTATATACAGGTCCCTGCAACGACGTAGGTGGCGTGGTAAGTGGATCTGTTTGTACCGGCGGCAAGGGACGGGGCGTAACCTGCAATTGGGGAACGGATGTAGTCGGCACCACCTTGTCCATTGCGGCGCACGAAATGGGCCACCAATTTCAGGGAGGCCATACCTTCAACAACTGCCCGGGACAAGAAGGCCAGCACCACTCCGGTTCTGCTTGGGAGCCAGGCAGCGGCAGCACCATCCTTTCCTACCAAGGTGCTTGTGGTTCCAATAACATCCAAGGCTCCGCCAACGTACACTACCATGGTGGCACAGTAGAGGAGTTTTGGATAAATACCCACCAAACAAGTGGAAGTATCTGTGGAAATACTTTTGAAACATCCAACCACTCCCCGGCAGTTGACCATGCCTACACGGACGGGTTTTACATTCCAATCAGCACCCCGTTTGAATTGAACGCAACAGCCTCCGATGCCGATGGAGACCCCATTAAATATGCTTGGGAGCAGATTGACCTTGGCCCATCTTCCCAGCTTGGATCACCGTCAGGTAATGCACCATTGTTCAGGGTTTTTGACCCAACAACTAGCCCAAAGCGTTATTTCCCAAAGCTTTCCACCATTTTGAACAATGGATTTGACCTTTATGAAGTATTGCCATCCTATTCACGTGACTTAAATTTCCGCTGTACTGTTCGTGACTACAACGTGACAGAAGGCGCAGGCGGCATCACTTGGAAAGACGTTTCCTTTAAATCAACCGCATCCGCAGGGCCTTTCCTTGTCACGTATCCTAATTCAAATGGTGTTGACCTAAAAGCAGGGCAGGAAGTGACCATAACCTGGGACGTCGCCAACACGGATGGTAGCCTGGTCAATTGCAAAGCGGTGAACATAAAACTGTCAACGGATGGTGGGCAAACGTTCCCACATACAATGGTCGTTGCCACGCCAAACGATGGCTCCGAAACGGTTTTCATTCCAGACGTGACCAGCAACAGCGCCAGGGTGCGCATTGAGGCGTCGAACAATATTTTCTTCGACCTCTCCAACCAGAACTTCGCAATCAGCCCCGCTGATGAGCCTAGCCTTACGTTGTCGCTCAATCCGCAAACCCAGCAGGTTTGTGTGCCGAACAGTGCCAGCATTGTGGTTCAAACCGGCTCCGTGCTAAATTTTGATACTCCTGTTGAATTTGAGGTGGTAGCTGGTTTGCCTGCTGGTGTAGTTGTGGATTTCAGCAACACCACCGTAAATCCTGGCCAAAGCACCACTGTTACCTTCGACATGAGCAATGTAACGGCGGACGGCGATTTCGAAATCGTGCTTCGGGCGGTTGCTGGCACCGATACCATTTATCGCAGCTTGTATTTCAACATTGTTTACAACGACTTCTCAGCATTGGACATCATCTCGCCAGCGGATGGCCAATCGAGCCTTGGGCTGCTGCCCACGTTCACTTGGACCGATTTGCCGCAGGCGGATTTGTACGAGTTTGAAATTGCGACAAGCCCAAATTTCGAGCCGGGCAGCATCCTTGAAAATGCCGCAGGCATTGTGGAAGCGTCCTACACGCCAACCGTAGCGCTGGACGAAAGCACCATCTACTACTGGCGCATACGCCCTTCCAACGAGTGCGGAACGGCTGACTTCATCACACCGAAAAGCTTCCAGACCTATACCGTGGTTTGTTCCGCTTTCAACAGCTCGGATGTTCCCAAAAACATCCCCTCCGTTGGCACGCCGACCATCAACAGCGTGCTGACCATCCTCCAAAGCGGCATCATCACCGACCTCAACGTATCGCAGATCAAGGGCAACCACGACAAACTGAACGACCTGAAAATATCATTGGTCAGCCCAACCGGCACCGAGGTGAAACTCTTCGAAAACATCTGCGGAAACGTTTCCCAGTTCAACCTGGGCTTGAATGACGAGTCGCCGTTCGACATTGCTTGCCCGCCGCTCAACGGCTTGGCCTACAAGCCGCAAGCCGCGTTGGCCGCCTTCCAAAATCAAGACAAAATTGGCGACTGGACGCTCAAAGTAGAAGTGATTGACAACGACGGACAGGGTGGCACCCTCGAAAAATGGTCGCTTGAGTTTTGCGCCAGCACCTCGCCCAACAGCCCGTTTATGGTCAACAACGACACGATTTACGTGAAGCCGCTCGATACCCGCTACATCTTCAATTCCGAACTGGCGGCGGAAGACGTTGACAACCCCGGCAGCCAACTGCAGTTCACCATCGTGGATGGAACCGACTTCGGCTACATCAGCCGCAATGGCGTTCAGCTCGGGATCGGCGACCATTTCACCATGACCGACGTTCACCTGGCAACCATCGCCTACACCAATACCGACCCCGACGCTGTGTACGACTTTTTCACTTTCGTGGTGGAAGACGGCACCGGCGGCTGGCTCGGCACACCGAGAATGAACATCGTGATTGATGAAAATGCGGTGACGGACGTGAAGGACAATGCACTGGACAACAGCATCCTGCTCTTCCCGAACCCTGCCACCAACTTGCTCAACGTGAACTTCCAGCGTCCGTTGACCGGTGCGAGCAAGGCGGTTTTCTTCGATGTGCAGGGCAAAATGGTTGCATCGCAAACCATCCAGCCCGACGTGCGCCAGTTGCAAGTGGCCTTGGACGGCTTCAAAAATCAACTTTTCACATGCCATTCGTCATCTACACAACACCGAATTACACCGAAAATGCCGTCCGTTTCATTCGGACTTTGGCCAACCTCGACGACGTGCGCCTGGGGCTTGTCAGCCAAGAACCAAAGGAGTGGCTGCCTGCCGACATCCAATCCAAGCTCGCTGATTTTCAGCGGGTGGACGACGTGTTCAACGCCGCCCAACTGGAGGCAGCCGCCAAACTGCTGGCTGGTCGGCAAGGCCAAATCCACCGATTTTTGGGAGCGGTGGAACAAGCGCAGGTCCCTGTGGCACAGGTTCGGGAGTCGCTCGGCATAGAAGGGATGGACGTGGAGACGGCGCACAACTTCCGGGACAAGGGCCGCATGAAAAACCTGCTCCGGGCAGCTGGCCTGCCCTGCGCCCGCCACCAAAAAGTGACGGCAAAAGAAGCGGCGTTTGCCTTCGCAGACGTGGTCGGCTTCCCGCTGGTGGTCAAGCCACCCGATGGGGCAGCCTCACAGTCCACCTACCGGGCCAACAATGCCGAGGAGCTGGAAAAGGCGCTGTCGCTGAACCCGCCAGCGCCCGGCCACGAAGTACTGTTGGAGGAGTTCAAGGGGCGACGAGTTTTCGTTCGATACTTTTTCGCTCAACGGAAAGCCGTTTTCCATTCGCTCACGCAATACTTTCCAAATCCGCTGGAAGCCATGCGGAGCCGTGGATGCAGTGGCAAGTAGTGCTGCCACGGGAAGTGGAATCGCCCATTTATGACGACATCAAACAAGCTGCTTTCAAAACCCTGGACGCACTTGGCATGAACACCGGCATGAGCCACCTGGAATGGTTCCGTAGGCAGGACGGCAGCATCGCCATCTCGGAAGTGGCGGCCCGGCCTCCCGGCGCGCAGATAACTACGCTCATCAGCCGAGCCAACGACTTCGACTGCGTGGCGGCTTGGGGCAGGTTGATGATTTTCGGGGAGTTCCCCGTTCCGGAGCGCAAATACGCAGTCGGGGCGGCCTTCCTGCGGGGGCAGGGCACGGGCAAGGTGCGGGAAGTGCTTGGTCTGGAGCAGGTGCAACGAGAAGTCGGGCACCTCATCACGGACGTGAAAATCCCGAAGCCCGGCCAGGAGAAATCGCTCAGTTACGAGGGCGAGGGCTACATCCTCCTCCGCCACCCTGAAACGGCGGTGGTGAAGGAGGCACTTAGCCGGGTCGTTTCGACGGTGCGAGTGGTTTTGGGTTAATCGTTAATTTCAGAAAAACCTGTTTTGATTTAAGAAGTCAGATTGATGAAATCAGATTTTAGATTTTACGGGATAAATTGGCGATTTTTGGATTTTTAGATGGTTGATTTTTTGAGACAAAAACACTTACTATGGAAGAGAAAACTAAACGGAAAATGACGCCGCAAGAATTGGAAGAACGCCTGATTGAATTTGCTTCCAGAATCATTGACTTGGTGGAAGCACTTCCAAAGAAGCGCCGCCGCAAAGCATCTTGGCGGGCAAATCCTGCGTTCTGGTACTTCTCCTGCTTTGAACTACGGGGAGGCAAGCGCAGAATCCAAAGAAGATTGGATACACAAGATGAAAATCTGCCTCAAAGAACTCCGTGAAACGCTCGTTTGCCTCAATCTGATAAAGCGGCGAAAATGGTTTCCTGATACCAAGTTGGAGTCACTACTGGCCGAAAATAATGAGTTAGTGGCCATTTTTGTATCCAGTTTGAAAACCGGGACTGGCAAACAACCACTACCCTAATCCGCAATTTCAATTTTAGTATACCTTCAACTCACGCTCGAAAATCAACCATCATTAAATCCCAGAAATCGCCAATCCATCCCGTAAAATCTAAAATCTGATTTCATCAATCTGACTTCTTAAATCAAAGTGGAACAATCTTCCCAACAATTATGTCAAACCAACTCACCGTGCTCATCCTTGCAGGCGATGTAAAAGGCCAGCGGCTCATCACAGAATGCAAGCAGGAAGGCTGTCGGGTCTTCGTGCTCACCCGCCATGCCTTGAAGGGCGATGAGGGCTGGCCCCATGCCGATGTGGACGAGTTCTACTACATGCCTTCTTTAACCAAAAAAGATGAAGTCATCAATGCGGTGAGCTACCTGTCCCGCACGGAGACCATTGACCGCATCGTGCCGCTCGACGACTTCGACGTGGAGATTGCCTCGGCATTGCGGGAGCACCTGCGCGTACCCGGCATGGGCGAAACCACGGCCCGCAACTTCCGAGACAAGCTTGCCATGCGCATGGTCACTTCCGAGAAGGGCATCCTTTCTCCTGCCTTTGTTTCGGTGCTGAACCACCAAGCCATCCATCATTACACGCAGCATGTGCCACCACCCTGGGTGCTCAAGCCACGCTCACAGGCGGGTGCAGCGGGCATCCGCAAAATCCACAATGCCGACGAGCTTTGGCGGCACCTCAACCAACTGGGCGATGAGCAGTCGCACTACGTGCTGGAGCGCTTCGTGCCGGGCGATATTTTCCACGTGGACGCCATCACCATCAACGGGGAGGTGCAGTTCGTGGAGGTGAGCCGCTACGGTCGGCCCCCGCTCGAAATCATCCAGGGCGGCGGCATTTTTATGACCAGTGTGCAATCAAGGAACAACCTCGATGCGCTGAATTTGAAGGAACTGAACAAACAGGTCCTCACTGCGCTAAAATTCCAGCGGGGCGTCACGCACACCGAGTTCATCAAGAGCCACGCTGACGGCAAGTTTTATTTTTTGGAAACGGCTGCAAGGGTTGGTGGGGCGTACATCGCAGAGGTGATCGAATATGCAACGGGCCTCAACCTTTGGACGGAATGGGCAAAAATCGAAATCGCCGGAGACAAGCTGCCCTACAAGGTTCCCGCACACCGGGAGGAGTATGCCGGCATCGTGCTCTGCCTCGCCAAGCAGGAGTGGCCCGACCTCAGCGGCTACAATGACCCGGAGATAGTACACCGTATCCACAAAAAAAACCACGCTGGCCTTATCGTCGCCTCGCCCGATTCCTCGAAGGTACAGGCGCTGCTGGAAAGTTACTGTGTGCGGTTCAGCCAGGACTTTTTGACGGCTGCGCCGCAATATGACAAGATTGACAGATGAATAAAACGTCGGGGAGGTTTTAAACCTCCCCGACGTTGGTTTAAAAAAAATTAAAATGAAAAAAATCACCCTTCTACTAACACTTCCATTTTTCGCACTCACCATTTTCGCACAAACCCAAGCTCCCAACCGCTTCACGCCCGAAAAACTCTGGCAATTGGGTCGGGTCGCCCTCTTCGATGTTTCACCAGACGGCAAGACCGCCGTGTATGGCGTCAGTTACTACAACATCGAGGCGAACAAGGGCAACCGTGACCTCTACGCCATCGCCACGGACGGCTCGGACGGCGGTAAGCCCCGCCAGCTCACTAACTTCGAGGGGAACGAAAACGACGCCACCTTTCGCCCGGATGGGCGCAAAATTGCCTACCTGCGGGGTGGCAAGCTCTGGGAAATGAATCTCGACGGCACGGGCCACTCGCAAGTTTCCGACGTGGAAATGGGCGGATTCAAGTATTCGCCCGACGGGCGCAAAATCCTTTACATCGCCGACGTGAAGTACGACAAGACCACGCAGGACGCACACCCTGACTTGAAAAAAGCCAGTGGTAAAATCATTGACGGCCTCACCTACCGCCATTGGAACGAGTGGGAAGATGGCAGCTACTCAACATCTTCGTCGCCGACTACGCCGACGGCAAGCTGACCAGTCAGCCCGTAAACATTGTCGGTGAGCCGTTCGACACACCGCTCAAACCGGACGGTGGCATGGAACAAATCGCCTGGAACTCCTACGGAAACCAAATCGCTTACACCTGCAAGAAACTCAGCGGCACGGCCTACGCCACCAGCACCAACTCCGATGTTTACGTCTATGATTTTTTGTCGAAGAAAACGATGAACATCTCGCAGGGCATGGAGGGCTACGACATGAATCCTGCCTTCTCGCCTGATGGCCGTTACCTCGCTTGGGAGAGCCAAGCCACGCCCGGCTACGAAGCTGACCGCCATCGGATTTATGTGTACGATTTTAGGAACAAGCAAAAAACGGAAGTAACCGCTGGCCTTGACCGAAATGCGACCAGTCCGACTTGGACGCCGGATAGCCAGCACCTGATTTTCCAAAGCACGGAGCAAGGCACGGAGCAGCTTTTTTCCATCGAAATGACCGGCAACGGACTGGAACAGCTTACCGCTGGGCAATTCAATTTCGGGCCGTTTTTGGTGGGCAAAAACGGCATCGTCACCACCCGTTGCAGTATGGCCGACCCGCACGAACTGTTCAGCCTGCCGCTTTCCGGTGGCCGTGACATGCAGCTCACGTACACCAACAAGGACTTGCTCTCCACGATGAAATTTGGCAAGGTGGAAAAGCGCATGGTGAAGGCTACCGACGGCCAGGACATCCTCACCTGGGTTGCTTACCCGCCCGATTTTGACCCCACGAAAAAATACCCAACCCTACTCTACTGCCAAGGCGGACCGCAGAGCGCCGTCAGCCAGTTCTGGAGCTACCGCTGGAACCTCCAGCTCATGGCCTCAAACGACTATATCGTGGTGGCGCCCAACCGCCGGGGCCTCCCAGGCTTTGGCCAAAATGGAACGACGACATCACCGGAGACTGGGGCGGCCAGGCCATGCAGGACCCGCTCTCCGCCATTGACGACGTGACGAAAGAACCCTACGTAAACAATGATGCCCTCGGTGCCGTGGGTGCCAGCTTCGGCGGCTACTCGGCCTACTGGCTGGCGGGCAACCACGAAAAGCGCTTCAAGGCATTCATCTCGCACTGCGGCATGTTCAACATGGAAAGCTGGTACGGCACGACGGAGGAGCTTTTCTTCGCCACCCACGACCTCGAAACCCCCTACTGGGACCCCTCGGCTGGCCAGACTTGGAAGCTGGACTCCCCACACAAGTACGTGCAAAACTGGGACACGCCACTGCTCGTCATCGAAGGTGCGCTGGACTTCCGGGTGCCGGAAACGGAGGGAATGCAGGCGTTCCAAGCGGCGCAGTTGAAGGGGATTCCGAGCAAGTTCCTGTACTTCCCCGACGAGGGGCACTGGGTGATGCAGCCACAGAACAGCCTGCTCTGGCAGCGGGAGTTTTTTGGTGGCTGGATAGGTGGTTGAAGAATAAACCTTGACGAGTGACGAGTTGGGGATTGACGATTGGTGGGGTGATAAGAAAATTTTTCTTGTCTTTTTCCGAGAGGACATCCCCTAACCCCCCTTCTAGGGGGGAATTCATGTCTGCTGATTTCTCATTTTGAGCAATTTAGCAGGGTCTTATTCCCCCTTTGAAGGGGGCAAGGGGGATGTTTTTGTAGAGATACTGGCATCTCAAATTTTTCTTGACACCCCTAATTTACGACTGACGATTGGGCCGGTCGTCAGCGCAGAACCTTCATTCTCGACTACCCCTTCACCCTCACATACCACTTGTTAAACTCATAGCTCAACTTGTCACCGTCCATTCTTCGCATATCCAGCACCAGTTTGTCGCCGGACAATTCCTTGATTTTCCATTGGTCGCCGACAGCGCAGGGATCGCCCACGCAGATGATTTTGGCCAATGCATTGATTTGGTACGGCTCGACCTTGGACGCACAAAAATCCTGAAGGATACAGCCATCGGCCTTGAAGGTGATGGAAGGCACCAACGGGCTGCCGTTTGGGCAGGGAGGAAGCTCGCCGGGCTGCTTGCCGAAGTAGTGGGCATCTTCCCAGGTGCCGAGCAGGGCTTCGGAGTTGTAGGTGGCGTCAGCGGCCTTCACCAACCGTTCCCCGGTCTTGGCGCAATGAAACTCGAAGCCCCCATCAGCCGATTGCTTCGGTTCAAAGTCATGGGTATAAAAGTTCAGCATCAATTGGCCATCCACTTCCTTGAGTTCCCATTCGTTCACGATGAACGCCTGCCAGTTGAAATGGCGGGTGCAGGTCTCCAAAAACTCCACTTGGGACGAGTCGTTGTTGGCATTGATGAGCCAATAGTTTTGGCCAACCAGGGCTTCCTTTAGCGCATCTGGCGTAGTTTCGGTGCAGCCCACGGCCAACAGCAAGGTGGCCAAAACGGCGATTTGTTTCAATTTATCTTTCATGTTTTTTTACACGGATTTAGTAACGATTATAAAATAGCCCCGGATTTAACGTCGGGGAGGTTCGGAACCTCCCCGACGTTGTAGCCAACTATTTCAATAACTCTTCCACACTCCCCCAACTTACCGCATGGTACCCCGGTTTTGCCTTCGCAAAAATCCGGCGAGCATCTTCCACATGGCCCGTTTCCTTTAGCGCCCTGTAAACTGCCAGCACCAAGTAACGGCGACCCACTTTCACGAGATAATCCTCGACTTGCGGCAAGATTTCGGTCACGTAGCCGTGCCGAATGCTGACTTCATACCAGGCCAACTGAATCTGCGCATTGGTGGATTGGGTGAGGTGGAACTTTTCGTCCAATTTCTTGAAGGTAGCCACTTCCGCATTTTCAGGAAGGCTGCGGATGAAATGCACCCACTCCTGCGGCGTCCAATTATTGGTGTCAGGAAAACCGTTGGCGATGTTGTCGGCAGCCTTTTTTGCGGCAGCAAGTTTGCCGGATTGCGGCACGGGGCAGTTCGCCGGAATGCCGGGCTTATAGACCCACTCCTCCACGTTGGCGGTCACTTGGTATTTATCGAGGTAGTTTTTTTGCAAAAAAGCCAGAAAATCCTCGGTCGTTTTGGAGGTGAACTTGTTCGTTTCGAACCAAGACTTTAAGAAAGCGTCCCATTTTCCCCGGTCGGTCTTTTGCTCCAACATGCGGAGGAACATGCTTCCTTTCTGGTAGGGTACCATGCTAGAACCGTCGTCGGGACTGCGGCCGATGAGGTCTATCTTAAGCTGGGTGTCCGAGCTGTCGAGGTCTTCCATTTCTGCGAGCAGCTCGTGGTACTCCAGTTCATCCTGCATTTCCGCAAAATCCCAGCCGTACAGCGCCTCCATGATACGCCGCTCGAAATAGACGGTGAAGCCCTCGTTTAGCCAAAAATCAGCCCAAGTGGCATTGGTCACGAGGTTGCCGGACCACGAGTGCGCCAGTTCATGCGCCACCAACGACACCAAGCTGCGGTCGCCCGCAATGACGGTTGGCGTGGCAAAGGTCAGCTTCGGGTTCTCCATGCCCCCGAACGGGAAGCCCGTCGGCAACACGATGACATCGAAACGACCCCAGGCATACGGGCCGTACAGCGACTCAGCAGCAACCACCATTTTTTCCATGTCGGCAAACTCCCATGCCACCTTTTCAAGCATCACCGGCTCGGCATAGACTCCCGTGCGCCCGCTGATGGGTTTGAAGGCGATATCGCCGACGGCCAAGGCAATCAAATACGGTGCAATCGGCAAATCCATCTTGAAACTGTACTTTCCGTCCGGCGAAATTTGCTGCGGGTTTTCGGCGCTCATGACGGCCATCATGCCCGTTGGCACTTCGATATTGGCATTGTAGGTGATGCGGTTGCCGGGCGAATCCTGGCAGGGAATCCAGGAGCGGGTGAGGATGGCCTGCCCCTGCGTGAACAGGAACGGCAGCTTTTTGCCCACGGTCATGCTCGGCTCCATCCAGCCGAGCGCTGCCGCATCGGAGCGGGTGGCGTAGTGGATGGTCACGAGGTCGGTTGTCGGTTCGATTGCTACCCGCAGTGCCGAGCCAAGCACGGAGTCTGGGGCGACGAGGTGGAACTTGGCCTCCTTCGCTTCCTTTCCCAACGTGATTTTCTGGATGTCAAGGTTGTCGGTATCGAAGATGATTTCGCTGGCCTTGCCGGGGTTTTCAATCGTCCAGGCCGCCGTGCCGGAGAGGGTTTTTTGGTCAAAATCCACCTTCAGGCTCAGGTCGAGGTGCTTCGCAACGGCGAGGTTCGGCTGTGCAAAGGAATGTGGGTCGGCTTTGGGGTCGGGGGATGCGGGGGTCGGGGTTTCTTGCTTGCAGGCGGTGAAAAGGGCAAGCAGGAGGAGGCACACGAGGAGGTGGATTTTCATGTCGAGTGATTATTTTAGGGGTAAAGGTAAGGAGAAATGGGAAGGGGTTGCATGTGCCCGCAAGTGCCGCTTCGTTCAACACTAGCTACAACTGGTGCATTGTTAGTGCCAATATCTTTTCATAATTCTATTCTAAAGGCAAATCTTGTCCTATATCCTGACCATTTTTCTTAGCAGGTTTTTTAACCCCTATTTGCTCTCCAATCTCCATAAGGTATTTTTTCTGAGCTTCATCAGATGCCCTTACTTTTACTGATTTGATTGCTCCATCTTTTCCTATTTCAAGAACAATTATTGCGTTTCCTTGAAGATTGATTTTATACTTTTCTTCGATTTCTTGAATCTTTTGACTTAACCAGATATTTTGTTGCTGAATATCGAATTGAAACTCAGGTAATACATCAGTTGAGACAGCGTATTCTTCTCCATCTTCAAAATAGTGTTTTGCAAACTCTATCACCTTCCCTTTGTCATAAACTACTATCTCTTTTAGTTGTCCATTTTGATAGTGCTCCTTCTGTTCTCCGTGATATTTTACTTTATAATCTTTAAGCTTTGCTTCAAATTGATCTACTGATGGATAAGGTTTTTTGGCATAAAACCAAACAATCGATTTTATACTTCCATCTTCAAAAGTAGCTCTTATATTGATAGGCATTTTTTTCATCTAATTTGATGATTTCAGATGATTGACTGTTTGCTAATGTTGAAATTAGAACAAAAACAATCGCACAAAGTAATTTTATTAGTCTCTTCATTTTCTTCAATTTTTTCATTATTGGTACTAATTGGTGGCACCCCAGTTCTAGCAAATTGTTCCAGCGAAGCGGCACTCGCGGAAAGTCAGCGCTGACGACGTGCCAGCTTTTGCTGGGCATGGACGCTGGCGCAGTGTTGTCGGTTCGTTTTATTTTTCTATTATTTGACCTTTAATCATTTACCCAATTTATATCTCAATCCACAAAGGTGGCAAAACCAAAGTGTCTAAATTTAATAAAACTGTGTTCATTCCTAAGTGTCTTCAGCCCTATTGAACATCGGCCTCCTAATTCAATAGCAATTTTTTTAGACAACATGAATTCAGACCCTACTCCAACTAATGCAGAATAATTTTCACGGTCATAATGGTCAATTTTGGTTAGAATGCCTAATATCCTTTTCACCTACTTCTCTGACCCATACTTGTTTTAAAAGATACTCAGATGTCCCTCCTACCAGTGCTTTTATTTTAATTTTATTTCCATATGAAAATTCAGCTACTAATGGAATTGAAAGGTAGTTAAATCTGTATTCTTGTATTTTGCCATATAGGTTACGGTCATGCCCCTTTTGTTCGTATGCGATTCCAATTTTAATCCAATATTTTCATTAACATGAAGAGCATTAAATCTCCTTGAGCAATAAATCTTGTTTTATAGATTGTTCTGGAAATCCGTCTTTCCAATAATTTTATGTGTAAAGAAAGTTGCACCACACAAGATATTCCAATAGAAAATTTTGACCTCAAACTCATGGAAACAAGAAATGAGAAAACCAAACAAACACATAGATGAAAACCAAATTTCGAGCAGCGATTTTTTATTTTATTTTTTTAATAATGACCGACAACTTGCGTACTCGCAACAGCTTGCATTCAGAACTTCGCTTTTCGATACCCTTGCTGACAAGCGTCACCAGCGTTTTCAAAAGCGATGCGAAAACTTGAAATGCACCCCACGCAACACCAACCTCGAGCATACCCAGTTGTTTCAAGTCTTTCACAATTCCTTGGGCAAAATACGTCACTATTTCCTTAAAATAATAGCTAAAGTTCAAGCAAGTGTTTACCGAAGCGGCACTTGCGGCATGCCAACCTACTACTCCGCTTTCCGTCCGAAAGCTACTCCATTTCCCAAAAATACCCCATCCCCCCTCAAACCCCCCAAAATAATCCAACAAATGCCCATTCCTGTCGCAACTATGGTGATTGATTTTGGGAGCAAAAATAGGAAGGAAAAAGAAAGCAGTGTGTCACATCGAATAAAGTAAATGACAGGACGGGATTGTGTAGTGGCGTCGTTAATCATTGGGGCAATTCACGGTCTCATAATACAAATCCCAACCCGCTGCAAGACTTATCCCCACCGAAGAACCATTCAGATGGAGCGTCAGTACAGGCTGTCCTTGACAATTAAAGGTTTGATGCTCGTTATTGAGCACCGAATCAAATTCGCAGGTGCCCGTTGGTTCGCACATGGCTATGCCCGCCACTCGAATATCCGCCCGCAATCCCGAAACACGACCAGTTTTTGTTCCAAGTTCCCTTTTGACAGGCTCAGTTTCAAATACCTCGTGCCCGTGCTGCCGGACAGACAGGCGGGCAGGGGAGAGGTTGCCCCGCCTGTATTTTTCTTGGCACTGGTCATCACGCACCCGACGCAGGGGCTGATGCTGGGCATTTCGGCCTTCTTGAACGTGTATTTCGGGGCGGCTTGCACTGTGCCGGAAGTTTGGGACATGGAATGGCAGGAAACCAACATGGCTGCTGCAAGCATGGCGAATGTGAACTGGATTTTCATTGGTGGTGATTTTTGGTAAATGTAGGAAGGAAATTTGAAGTTTAGATTCCTGCCACTACTCCGCTTTCCGCCCGAAAGCTACACCATTTCCCAAAAAACCATCCCATCCCCCACTCAACCCCCTTAAAATAATCCAACAAATGCCCATTCCTGTCGCAACTATGGGGATTGATTTTGGAGCAAAAATAGGAAGGAAAAACTACCCAGCCCATTCCCACTCCCACCTCGCCATCCTCCAGGTCATCCACGATGCCAAGCAGACGGAAATTGTTCTTTTCCAAAATACGGGTCGAGTAATTGGGTTCAGGCAACGTCCTCCATGATGCGGACGGTAGGGTCAGTTTGCTGCGCCAGCAGCACCAGTTGCCGACAGATTTCCGTGCCGATGCCTTGCCGTGGAACTGCTCAAACGTCCCGTAGGCGATTTCGACTTTGCCACCCACAGGCTGGCCTTTGAAGGCGGCATTGCCCACCAATTGTCCATCCATTTCAGCGTAGTAACCAATCCAGGGCGGGTTATAGCCGATTTTTCCGAAATAACTCACCGACATGCTGAGGTAGGTCACGTCATCAGGGAGGTGTTGGAAGGCGGTGTTGTCTTCGAGCTTTTGATGGATGGGGAGGAGGTTCATGTGCTTATTTTTGATAGGTAATATCGGTATTTATCTGGGCAAATGAAAAGATTTTCAAGGGTCACATGTAGCTTGGCGTCAGCCAGGAATCTGACTCAATCAGCAACAGTTTTTCAAGTTCAAATGTAGAGTCAACAAATTAACACTCGAATGGTCAAATTCGGTCTTTATGGTTAACTGGCCAGGCACAATTTCAAATTCAAGAATGGCTACAAGTTTTTTTGGCCACGGTTATTATAAACCTTGTAAATGGTTTTCTTCCATTACTGATGATTAGTTCGAGGTTCCAATTATAGAGAGGGAACCAGCCCTTGAAGCTTTGAAAGCAATTATCTTATTCGAAATCGTCAATTCTGCATTGGGGTTTCTAACTGTATTTTTCGACATACTTATAATACCTATCATTTCCAAGCCACGTTCATCCCCGAATTTCCATAGCTCTTGATAATAAATCAACTGTCGTAAGTTTATAGCTTGCTACTGATTTGAAAACAGAACATCTGTATTCTGACAAAGAGTCGCCGTCCAATAGGGTCAACTCTGACCAAATCCCAGTAAAAATCGTCAGGCTGCTCCGTTTGCATAGTTCAGCAATATACCTGTTCCTTTTATTTCAAAACTATAATAGGTGATCATTCGCTCTTCGGATTCATAATTTGCCTTACTCAAATAGGCTCTGTTTTTTGAAAACCAAACCAATGTATCATTGTCATTACTCAAAATAACTTTTTCAGGAGTAAAATCTGGACGGCGGCCATTGGCTTTTTCAATGCGTAAAACTGGCTTTTTGTCAGCGCAGACAATATTGTTCTTGACCTTGATTTTCTGGCCAAAACAAATGGATGAAAGCAAAAGCAAATGGATAGAACAAGATGTGTTTTTCATAAAATTTTTATAATTTAGCCTAAAGGTACCATATACTCAAGGTTCTTCGTGACTTCATGTGGGTAAAGTAGCATGTTGATTTCTAAATTCGCCAAAAAAAATCATGAACAGCAAACAACTATTCGAGATTGCATTAGGCGCCATACAACCATGGTTCATTGAAAAAATCGAGTTCATGGAGGGCGAGGACAAGGCCAAGGAACTCCACCTGCACCTCGACTTCCCCAAAGGCAGCACCTTCAAGGATGAAAGCGGTATAGGCTGTAAGGCCTATGACACGAAGCTTCACACGTGGCGCCACCTCAACTTCTTCGAGCACCGCTGCTACCTCCACGCCTTTGTGCCCCGCATAACGACCTCGAACGGCGAGGTCAAAACGGTGCAGGTTCCCTGGGCGAGGCGAAACACGGGCTTTACGCTGCTGTTCGAGGCCTACGCCATGTCGCTCATAGAACTGGAAATGCCCGTGAGCAACGTGGCCAGGCTGCTGGGGGAAAACGACCAGCGCATCTGGAACATCTTCCACCACCATGTTGGCAAGGCCAGGGCGGGCACCACCTATGGCGGCATCACCAACGTGGGGCTGGACGAGACCAGCACCAAGAAGAGTACAAAGTACGTCACCATCGGCGTTGACCTCGACCAGCGCAGGGTCTTTGAGGTCGCCGAGGGAAAGGACGGCAAGGCGGTGGGGCAGCTAGGCGACTTCCTGGAGCGGCACGGAAGCCCCAAATCGGAGGTGCGGCACCTGTCCATCGACATGTCGCCCGCCTTTATATGCGGCTGCATGGACACCTTCGAGAACGGCAGGATTACCTTTGACCGCTTCCACGTGACCAAGGTGGTGGGCGATGCGATGGACAAGCTGCGCAAGCTGGAACGGGCCGAGTGCGAACTGCTCAAGGGCCACAAGTACACACTGCTGAAAAACCCCATGAAGCTCAGCGGCAAGAAGATGGACCAGCTCTTCGACCTGCTCGAACTGTACCCGAAGATAGGCGAAGGCTACCGGCTCAAAGAACTTTTGAAGGAATTCTGGGACTTTGACGACCCCAAACTGGCCGAGGAGTTCCTCAAGGACTGGTGCAGAAAGTGCGACGAAAGCGGCATATTCCCCTTTCAGGATGCGGCCAAGACCATCCGGGCGCACTGGTCCGGCATAATCAACTACACGATGTCCAAGATTTCAAACGGCATACTCGAAGGAATCAACTCAAAGGTGCAACTCGCAAGAAAGCGGGCAAGGGGCTTCAGAAACACGCAGAACTTCATCAGCATGATTTTGTTCTTGTGCGGCAAGCTCGAATTTCAACCATTATATGCCAAATAATGCATGTCAGCTTACCCACACGAAGTCACGAAGAACCAA
>JADJYH010000044.1 GCA_016719855.1 Saprospiraceae bacterium
GCCACCATGTCCAACTGATATTGCTACCCTCAAAACAGAGTCACCCATTTCCCATTCCGTTTCATATAAACCACCCTTTCACGAAAATCAAACACCACGTTGAAACGCCTCAGCAGCCCATTGCCAAAAACCTTCATGGGGATGGCGGGTGACCTGGCTGCAAACTCAGGATGTTTTTTGGTTGCCTGCCGCCAAGCCTAGCCTTGGGCAGTAGTTTTGTCTCAATTTTAAAGACGTTGCCATAGGCATCTTGCAATTCGGAGGTGCTGATGGTTTTGAGTTTTGACTGCATCCCGTATTGTTCGCCGATTTTGGGGTCCAGCAAGACCGAGCCGCCGTAGCCCGTATGGAACATGAAGGTGTCCCGATAAATGCTCCGACCGATTTTCAATTCGCCAAGTATGAACGTGCTGCCACTCCAGGATGAACAACTGGGTCTTTTTGTAGCCTTCGGGCAGTTTGGGCAGCGTGTGATGCGACCATGCGCTGGTTGTCATAGTCAATTTCGAGGATTTTGCTTTCAAAAAAATCAAAACCAAACTTACCGTCGGTATCCTGACCGGAGTTTTCGTTGATGAACACCCAGATACTGTCGCATTTTAAGTTGTTGATTGTCAGCGTGTTGCCCTCGCTGTATTCCGAGGTAGCATCGCCGCCCCATGTTTGTACATCGGTGGGTTTGCTGTCGTTCAGGGGTATTTTCTTTTGTTTGAGTGCGTCCTTCGTAAGTGTTACGCCCGTGGCACTGGAGTGGTACATCAAGGTCAGGGTATCCGATTGGTTGATGCGGGCCTTCACACAGATATTGTGCTGTTTGTTGAGGGTGAAACGGATGGTATCAGGGCCAGGCTTGCGCACGGATGGGGCGCATTGGCAATGGCCATCAATTGGAAAACGAGCAATGCCTGTTTCATGATTGGATTTTTGTTTTGGACAAAGATGGGGTTTTGGGCGGTTTTTCATGGCCAACAATTAAACAGGGGCTTCAAGTCTTGCAAACCATAGCAGGCAACCCACTACACTGGCCCACAAAAAAAGCCCAACCTCCCGGTCGGGCTTCTTCACTAAATACAATTCTTGAATACCTTCACCTACGCCGCCATCTTCACCTGCTTGACCATGTCCCTCGTCAGCGATATTTCCAGCCAATCGGAGAAGGGGCCTTCGCCAGCCGTGGTAGCGTAGGCCAATCGCACCTGGTAGAGTTTGCCGAGTGCCAGCGTGGTCCTGCGGCGGTGCGAATGGCCGATGACTGGCAGATTGGTAATGGTCTCTCCGCCATCTTCCGAGATTTGCCAGTTGTAAAAAATCGCCTTTTTGCCCTGTTTGTAGGGTACAGCTGTGAGGATGATTACGCCGGGGTCTGGCGTCAGTACTACCCTGGGCTTGGTCGGCACGCCCTCCGGCACTTCTGCGGGAGTACGTTCTGCGTATTGCGGATAGCCAAAAATGGCGGCATATTCCTCGTTGTCGCCGATCAGCGGAACAGCGTAGTCTATCCAGGAAAGATGGCCTTGATCAAGGCCTCATAGGCGTCGTCCCGGAGCTGCTTATTTGCTTCGGAAGGTATTTTGAAATCGGCCTCCTTGCCCTGGTAAACATCCCGCAAGGTCGTCATGGCGGCAATGGTTGGCGTGGGGCTAGGCAGGAAAGCTGCTGCTTCCCATATCAGAGATACGGGCGCTGGTGAAGGTAACGAGTTCGGCAGAACCGGGCGTTTAATGGTGGAAATGTTAAAATTGATTTCAGCCATTTGAATTGAGATTAAAAAGTGAACGATAAACCCAGACCGTAGCGGGAGGAAGGCTATACAACCTGAGCCTTGTTAATTGATGGTTTGAATATTTGCAACAAATATATCCGACTGGCGAGCTTGAAAAAATGCACAAAATGCAAATTATGTGACATGAGAATCACAACACGGTGGGTGGGTTGGTAGCGTTTTTATGGCTTGAAAAAAGAGTAAAAAGCAACATAAATGATTGAAAATGAATGAATTATGACACTTTATCGCATTCCATGTTCCTGAACATAATACCTGAGATTAGGTATTATTGGTTTTGTACAGGAACAAGGCACTCATGTTCCTGTACATAAGCACCGTGTACAGGAATATATATTCCATTTACCTGTACAATTGCGCCTTCTACAGATACTAAGACCATTTGTTCAAGTAAAAATGCAGTGTGATCAGGGAATCAGCACTAGAAACCACGAAGGAAAAGCGGAAAAATGTGACATCGGGCTGAAGGGGATTAACCCGCTGGTTCAAGTCCCACCCAAACTAATCACCGCTGTTGTTCGCCGTGGTTTCTATTTTATTGGTGTAAACCCTTACTGTTTTCAGTAGCTCAGGTTTTCGTGCTGGTTGGTCTTTGCCCTCTGTTTCGGGGCTGCCCCTTCTTCCCATGAAAATGCGATAGATATTGGCGTTCCAGTTTCCTTTAATCCATAATAGTAGTATCCTGCACCAGCATAATAGGAATTGATGACGAACATGGCACTGTCTGGCACCAATATAGAATAATCCTTAATCATGCCCTTGTCAATGAAGGTGGCGGAGTAATCCCTTGCGATGAAGATGCTATCGTCAACGCCTGCAATGTGAAGTAAGATGTCGAAAGAAGGTATGCCCATTTTAGGGTCTTCCCGCTGATTGGGAGTTGTAACGGAGAAATGCAAAGTATCCAAATTAAGGGTGATCACCTCCAAAATCGCCCTGCTGGTGCGACCGCACTCGTGCTATCAGTTACGGTTCCATCCTTGTTGCCTTGATGGGCCGAATCGTTCGTGCAACTCCATGCAAAAAGATACAGCAGGTCAAAAAAAGAAAGTCTGATACATAGTTTTAGTTTCCTCTAAAACGCAGGCCTTCATCGGATGTTCATGGCTTAGAGGCCGCAGCAGCCAGGGTTTTTCCCGAAACAAACCTTAGTTCAAATTCCCTTTTGTGTAGTATCACGAGTCGGGCATGAAAGTTTGAAATCAGACTATACTGCCCCTAAAAAAGCGCTGGGGCGGGAAGGTATGGTCATCAGGTACCGCCTAGTATGCTTGGGATGGCAAGTTTAACGGCAAGGACATACCCACTGACGCCTATGTATGATACTTAGAATACGACCTTCTTCGTAATGGAACCAATAAAGGAGTTTGGAACAATACCTTCTCCGAGAGGCCGGGTTATCAAATCCGGCTATTCCGGAATAGCCGGATTTGATAACCCGGCCTCTCGGAGGTGTCTGTGACAGTTAAAATGGATGAACCTTCGGGTATTTTTATGAACAAAATACTGTCAAAGCCTTTTTATAATGAGAGCATATATTTTCTTTAATTCTTCAAGTCATGCAAAATGAAATATTTCCTGCCCTGTGAATCTTTCCATTATTTTAGGCTTAACATTTTCCTACTGCTGATTTTAGTGGCCACCCATGTAAACGCCCAAGTACCACAAGGCATCCCGAACGATTCGTCCAAAATAAAAATAGATTCCCCATTTGACATCGTGGTGTACATCGTACTGCCTGGCTTAATGGTAGGGTATTATTTTTGGTGGCGAAAAAAGTACAAGAAATAAGTAAGATGTACAGGGGTTTCAGACGCTAACTTTCGCAAGCAAACGGCAAGTTGTACCAGGACTTTCAAACGCACTCCTCGGTTCAAGCCTTCCGTCGGTGACGTACCAAACCATCCTGCAAATTGAAAAGCAGTATTTCTCGTTGAAAGCTATGCTTTCATACAAGCAAAGAAGAGCCAATTCATTAATTGCTGCTCTTGCTGCCGCCGCCCCGCATAGCCAATATCAGTATGATAATGAAGGCACCTACGCCCACCCAAATCCATGGATTGGAGGCCCAGTCGCCACCGTCATTTTTGTTAACGTCAACATCAATGTCGAGGCCCTTATCTCCGTCTTGTGCATAGATTTGAAGGGCAATCAATTGGCATATCAAAAATGCCATGAATTTTGCTGTAACTGCAAGGACTGAATTTTTCATAAGGAAATGATTTTAGTGTTGAAAATAACAGCGTATTATATTGATGGAAGCGCTGCCATATAATTTGCAAACGGTTGATTGCTTGCCATGTTCATTAGAGATAACCTTTTGGATCGTTGGCGCAGCGTTTTCATCAACCCTAATGCTGCATCAAGTCTCTAAACCATTAATTATAGCGGTTTAGAAATAGCCTTGTTTGAATGCATAAACATAAATTCCCTCCACTTCCGAATTCTCCGCAGTACCCAACAGTTTTAAAAAAAGAGGCGGCACTTGAATAAGGTGTCGCCACAAGGTTGGATTATAAATATGGTAATAAACGCTTTGAATAATGCCTAGTTGCCCGTCATGCTCTTGCTCACCTTACCCTCGGCTGGAGAATGGTCGTACCGGGCATCCACCACCCTCGTGATGATGTAACCACCAATTAGGCTAACCACAATTCCCTCCACGGAAATGTAAACCGCAGCATTGAAAGGCGTTAACAATTCTGGCATTGGCGACCGTTCACGGAGCTGCGCTAAAAGCGTTGGGGCTGACTCCAGGAACAGGAAAACGAAAACCGTAAAAGCCAATACGCCAATCGTTGAGGCAACCATGCCGACGGCTACTCCCGATACGTAATTGTCGAGCGTTTCGGGAAAAGCTCGACGATAAGCCCTGATGAGAAGGTATAAAATTGTCATGTGAATCACACCGTTCAGCAATCTAAATTCATGGTACTGCGCTATACCAAACAGGTAAGCGAGCAAGAAGAAGGCGATAAAACTGCCGAACATGACAAGGCCGTACTTAATTGCCAGATTTTGCATGATGTACTGTTTTGGTGAAGAAATCAGGTTCTGTTGGATTTAGAAGGGCTAATCACCATCGCCGGTATTTTTGCAATGCCCAAAAGTGGCATCAATGCCATCGCAAGGTGTTCAGTTTAAACGGATGCGTCCCTCAACTGTTCATTTTGCACTGAACAGCGAGTTTGGCGAAAACTAAAAAGCTCGCTGGCGCTGGGTCTTCCCTTTACGCAGGCGCTGGTTCAAGTCTCTGACTTGAACCTCGTACCAGCATGTCTCCGACATGCGTAACTACCACACCGCACGCTGGCTAACGCATGTCGGAGACATGCAAATATCAGGTTCAAGTCAGAGACTTGAACCAGCGTAATACTTGAACCAGTGTATCCATTCTTGTGAAGCCATCACTTAAAGTCCATCGGCACGTAAATATAGCCGGAGCCTGTGGGCGGCAACATTTCCAGCAAATCCACTTCCAAGAGGCAGTTCTTGTTGTCACGCAGGTAGTTGCGGGCGCTGCTGTACACGTAGTCTTCGGCATTGTCCACGAGGCCGTTGCGCACGGGGTTGGCGTGGATGTAGTCGAGCTTTTGCCAGATGACGGAAGGTGAGTACAATTCAATCGGATGGTTGTCCTGCTGCCAGAACTGGTATTCCCGATTGTTCGAGTTGTACTTTGCGAAGTACTTGAACATGTGGAGCAGCCACTCTTTCCGGCTTTCCGGGCCTTTTTCGATGGAGTCAAGGATGCGGGTGGCAGTGTATTTCTTGAAGTCACGCAGTATCTCGGATAGCCCTTGCTTCGTGCCGGGCTTCACCTGCACTATCATGTGGAGGTGGTTGCTCATCAGCACATAGCCGAATATCATTAGCCCTTTTTCACGGCGGCAGAAGGCGAGGCTGTCCAGCACGATGTCACGGTATTGCTTGCGGCTGAATACGTCTATCCAACCGACGACGGTGCAGGTGACGTAGTTGAGACCCTGTTGGTCTTGGATGCGGTATCTTCCCATAGTATTTTGAGTTTTCGCTGGGCGTAAAGTTAAATGTTGGGTAGACTATTTAGGTCGGAGACCTGAAAATATTGGGTTCGATTCTGGAGACTTTAACCAGCATCACCCGGCCCTTCAGTATTGATTCCGTCAGCATTTTATGGGTTCCGTATTGTCAGTTCGGAAAGGTTAAAATCAGCATCGGCGATGCACCTGTGGACGAAGTCAATTTCGGTGTCATAATCTGGATAGAGATTATACTCTCTAGGGACGTATAGAGCAGGGTCAGGGTTTTTCACTGCACCACCCGGGTGCTACCCATCTGGTAAAAGCTATAAGTGCTGCCGCTGCACAATTTTTGATAAGTAGTGTGGTTTACTTCCGAGTCAATCAATTCGATACCGCTGTTACTTCCGATGTGAAATAAGGATTGTTCGAACTGGTTGCCCCGTATTTGGCACCGTTCAATTCTGACATTAGGGGTGGTATTTACCACGAACCCAATTTCCCCTTTGGTCTTTTCAAAAAAGGAGTCTTTGAAATGGAACTTCGAGCACGCCTCGGCAAGCAGGAAATTTTGGCTGCATACTTCGATGGTGGAACGGTCGAATTCGAGGCCTTCTGTCTTGGTGGCCTTGATGCCGATGGTGCCGGAACCGTGCAAGGTGCAATTCACGAATTTCACCTGTTTGCAGTTGTCGAGGGTGAAGACTCCGCCGAGGCAAAAATCGAGGTTGGGGTGGCCGAAGAAGATATTTTCAAATAGTATGTTCTTACAGCCACTCATTTTCATCACGTCATCCGAAAAGCTGCGGGTGATAATTTCTGTGCCCGCCTCCCCGGTGATGGTCAGGTTTTCGATGCCCTTTATGGACGCACCACCGGATTGGTGGTAAATCGGAGCCTCCTCATATTGAAAGGACCCGGAACCTGAGTTATTATTTAACAGTTGGTACAAATCATAGGTGCCTGTTTTCAGCTTGATGTGCGTGTTGGATTTGATGGCTTTTACCAAGTCCTCCACATTGTCAACTTCCACTACCTCAAGGGCTTGGACGGAAGTGGCATTGGTGTCTGGTACAGTGGTGGGGAAGATAGCCGCTGTATCCAAGGTGGTTTCGGGGTTGGCAGGTAATTCGTTTTTACCACTCCGGGACATAAAAAAGGCGATGGCGGCAATGACCAGCACTGCTCCACCGATGATAAAGGGCAGGTAATTGGTGGGTTTTTCAGCGGTTGGTACAGCGCTGCGAGAAGGCGCAGGTTGGTAAGGTTTTGCAGGTTTGGCTGTGTGCAAACTGTCCGCAAATTCAAGAAGGGACTCCCGCAGCCTGTTTTTTTCCAATTCGAGGGTAGTGTAATCGAGGGTACCGCTGCGCTCTCGCTTTTGCAGGGCTTCAAACCTTGCGGATTTGAGCACCAACTGGTTCAGTTCGTCCATGTCCAGCAGGTTGGACTTTAGGAGGTCAATGGCTCCTTTGATATCGTCCTGCGCCACCAGTTCTTTTATTTGAAGGGACAGTGCGTTTGGGTCGGTCATGATTCGAATTTGTTATGTTACTCAAGTTGATTTTGGCAGCAATATATAAAAGCATGCTGAATTGGCGGATTAAAACCGAATTATTACTCTCTTTTCTGTCCCAGTTATTCATCATCGCTATCCAGTTTGTACCAAAAAAAAGCTCTTCCCCATGCAAACGCTGGTTCAAGTCTCCTGACTTGAACCTCGTATCAGCATGTCTCCGACATGCGTAACTACCACACCGCACACTGGCAAACGCATGTCGGAGACATGCAAATATCAGGTTCAAGTCAGGAGACTTGAACCAGCGTAATACTTGAACCAGTGTATCCATTCTTGTGAAGCCATCACTTAAAGTCCATCGGCACGTAAATATAGCCGGAGCCTGTGGGCGGCAACATTTCCAGCAAATCCACTTCCAAGAGGCAGTTCTTGTTGTCACGCAGGTAGTTGCGGACGCTGCTGTACACGTAGTCTTCGGCATTGTCCACGAGGCCGTTGTGCACAGGGTTGGCGTGGATGTAGTGGATTTAATTGTTAATATTTTCAACAATAACCCGCTCCAGTTCCTTCATACTCTCTTCGGTATATCCAACCTTTGCGTAAATAATTTTGCCTTCTTTCACCAGATAAATAGTCGGGAACGATTTAACCAGATATTTGGAAGCCATCTCTTTATCTGAAAACAACAATGGATAACTGATGTCCATTTTAGCTTTAAATTTCTGGAGGGTCTCCTGCTTTTGGGTTGGATTATCGAAGGTATTTAAACCATACACCACAAAACCGGCTGACCTATACCTTTTATACAATTCTTCCAGCTTGGGCATGGCCCGCAGGCAGGGTGCGCAAGCCAAATGCCAGAAATCCAATAAGATGATTTCGCCTTGCCGGGTGGTTTGGTCAACCCTTTGCGGCGCACCGTCCATATCAACCGCCTCCAGGGGATAAACGGGGTTCCTACTTTGAGCAAGTCAAAGTTCATGGCAGGTGGCATGAAAATATCCACCTTGTAATCGTCCGGGTATTGAAGCGATGCAAACGAATCGGCGGTCAGTTCATCTCCTGGCCTTAGATTTTTGAGCCAAACCTCTGAATATTCATCCTGTATGTCCTGAAATTTGGCAAAAGTCTCCACCCTGACCGGGTACATCGTTTCGGGTTCAAGGTAAACACTGACATTGAGCAAGGTTATTTCTTCATTGGTGGGCAGGGAGAAGGCAATCTTCCATACTTTGGTTGCCCTGAGGATTACTTCGCTGACACGCCAGTCGGTTCCATCCGCTATGTAACCGCTGAAAGGTTTTTCGGAATACAGGAAGCTGGGAATGCACTCTCTTCTGATGTTGTTTTTTGCAAACTTTTTACCGGTAATGAGCGGGCTGTCTTTTATCACACCTTTCCGGTCATGGCCTATCATTAAAAATTCATAGCCATTGTAAATCCTTTCTTCATTTTGGTTAAATAACCGTGCATAATATCCCAGTACAGTATCTGTAGGAACTTTCAGTATTTCACAATTATAAGAAAGGTATTCTGTCGTATCTGTATTGTCAAAGTATTTGATGCGGTACTTTGTGGCATAAGTAAATGCCTTGCTTTTGCTGATGCTTTCGGCGGAACGCTGAAGCGGTTCCTTTCCATTTAGTTGTTGGCCAACGGCAGTTGTTGCAATGCAAATCATTAAAAAGAACAGTACAATAGGTGACTTCATACTATTAATAGGTTATTCGTTAATAGCGCCCGTATTTATTAGGTACCATCAGGTGGCACAGACCCCGCTGGCAATGTTTCGATGTTTTATTGACGAAACAATACTTCTAAAAACGGAGTGATGCGTGATTTAGTGTGAGGTGAAATAACCTTAAACAACTTAGACAGTGTGCGGAAATTTAAAGGGTTGGGAGTCGTTCCTACCCTCTGGCACAGGGTCTTCCCCTACGTCACGCTGGTTCAAGTCCCCGCTGACCCACTACCTGTTAATTGAAAGCGCCCTGCTCGTCTCGAGCCCTGCTCGTCTCGAGCCATGCTCGTTGACGGGCTTTCGTGGTGGCCTCAGGCCGCTCCCGACTTTAGGTCGGGACAGGCAGTGCGCAGGTCAAACATACCTTTCGTCCAACAAAAAAGCCCAGCCTCCCGGCCAGGCTTTATCTGATATTCATCATACAGAATAGGCTTCCAAATTAGTTATCTTTCAATTCAAAATTCAAGCTTTTTCAAAGCCCCAAAGTTGGCAATAGCTGAGGGATTTTTAATGAATTCTAAAAAGAACTGATTAATCCAGCTTTCCCTTCTCCTTTTTCTTGAAATAACGCCTTAATAAAAAATTGTGCTGAAGTGCTTCAAGGTCTTCATCCAGTTTATAACTGCTAGTTTCCAAATTTTTCAACGTATTCTTCATGGAGGCCGCAGAAGCTGGGTCATTTAATAATAAGCCTACCGCATTGTCCTTGTCGTTTAACTTGCCACTTGCCGTGCTTAGGTTTGCAGCAAACTGATTTACGGAACCTGCTGCTTTTCGCAATTCTGTCAATGATTTATTGATGCTGCTGTACATAAGCGTATCAGCTACTAGGTCGTTGATAGAATTACCTGGCTTATTTATTTTACTTGAAAATTCCTGAAAGTTTGAGATAACATACTTACTGTTTTCCGAGACCACCTTTAAGTTTGCAACGGTTAACTGTAAATCAGTCATCGTTTCATTCAGTTTAACCGCAATGGTTGGGTCGTTTAAAAGTGCGCCCAGCGTCCCCTCGCCACTATCTATTTTTTTGCTAATGCTCTTGAAATCGGTGGTGATAGCCTCAAAGTTCTTATTGCTGACTTGCAAGGTCGCCAACATATCGTCTGTGCTGAGTCCATTCTCTACGCTTAAAACGTCATCCTCTACAATATGGCCCGCAGCTGGTGTCCCGCCATAAATAATTATTATCTTGTTGCCGATTAACCCATCTGAACCAATTTTTGCTTTCGAATCTTTGTGAATATATTCCTTTGCATCGTTCTCGATGTGCATGGTAACTTGGACTTGATAATCACTTTGAAAGCTTATTTTTTTCACGGTTCCAATTTTCACGCCTGAAAGCCAGATGTTTCCACCTGACTGCAAACCACTGACATCTTTGAAATAAGCGTTAACGACAAACGTTTTTGCAAAGGTTTTTTTCTGGCCACCCAAAGTGAATATAGTGACCATCAATATCAACAACCCAATAAAAATAAATATCCCGACTTTCACCGTTTGGTTATTCTCGAATAATTTCATTTGCATTTATAAAATTGTAGGCATGAAAAGCTTTTATGTCGGTATTGCTAGACCTAAAAACTTCATCAAAACTACCTGTTATGAAAAATTTGCCATCCAACATGACGGCTACCCTGTTTGAGGTTTCCTTTGCACACGTAAGGTCGTGCGTAATGATTATGGAGCTCGTATTGTATCGCTCCTGCACCTCAACGATTAGATTATTTATTTCAATACAAGTGATGGGGTCAAGTCCAGATGTGGGTTCATCATAGAGCATAATCTCTGGTTTCAGTATTAAAGTACGGGCTATGCCAATTCTTTTACGTTGCCCTCCCGATAGTTCTGAAGGCATTTGGTCAATGGTTTGAGGCAATCCTACGTCATCCAGCACCGCTTCGACGGCATCGTCAATTTCTTTTTTGGTTAAGTTGCGCCTATTTCTCGTCAGAGGAAATTCCAAGTTCTTCCTTACCGTCATGCTATCGTATAAAGCACTGCTCTGAAAAGAAAACCCTATTTTCAACCTCAGCGCCTGCAACGCTTTCTTGTCTAACTTATCAACTTCTTGCCCAAGCACCTTCACCACACCACTATCTGGCTTCAACAAACCGACAATAATTTTAATCAACACCGATTTGCCACTTCCTGAGCGACCTAGCACCGCAAGGTTTTCTCCTTTGAATATATCAACACTAATTCCGTTGAGCACATCAAGCGTACCAAAGGATTTCTTTAAGCCTGTTATTGCAATCACAACATTGTTGATGTCAATTTTTGAGTCCTCTTTATTCATTTACAAATGATTGCATAATTTTTCATGGATTAATTTATCGCTTACCTGATGGTGTTTATAAGCTGCACAATTGTTATCTCTTCTATGAAAATAAGATACATGGATATTACAACTGCAAGATTCGCTGCCCTGCCGACACCCTGTGTCCCGTTCTGTGCATTATAACCTTGATAGCATCCTGCTACCCCAATAGTAAAGCCAAAACAAAGGGCTTTGAAAAGGGAGGCGTATATGTCCAAAAAGACAATAGAGGAAAATGCGCTTTTAAAAAAAGCAGGGAAGCTGGTTGATTCGTTCTGGTAAACATTCAGGAAGGACCCCATCATACCTACAAAACCAGTGTACAATATCAAGACTGGCATCATGAAAGTAGTGGCAATAATACGGGTAGTCACTAAAAACTTGAAAGGATTTGTTCCCGAAACTTCCATGGCGTCAATCTGTTCCGTAACTTTCATGGAACCCAACTCTGCCCCAATGTTGGAGCCTACTTTTCCAGCAACAATTAAGGCGGTGACCAACGGAGCAAGAGCACGTATTACCGCTATGGCCACTAATGATGGCAACCATGAGCTTGCCCCAAACACCGATAAAGAAGGCCGAGATTGAGTGGTAAAAACAATACCGGTTACTAATCCGGTCAATGAGACTAAGGCCAAGGATTTTGAGCCTACCTTATAACATTGGTTGACGATTTCTTTGAACTCGAAGGGACCAGAAAAAGCTTCTTTGAAAAACTGAAGAATAAAAATAGCAACGCTATAAATGTCCCCAAAAAATGCATCCATTTTATGGGAAATTACATGCTTTTTTTTTAATGAAATATTAGGCCCTGTTTCCAATGATAAACTTTTAATGCTTGGCTCATGACGTTTTGAGTGAAAACATGAAAATCTCAAGCCAATATAACCCCTTATCGCCGCCTGCCTGTCGACAGGCAGGCGGCGACTTTACGGGGGTGGGATATTTTGGAGTGGTTGCGCCACTCCAAGCACCTTGCTTTCACGCTAAAACGTCACGAACCCAATTCTTTCCAAACTTCATTCAAATGACTTTCCCAACCTTTGATATGGAAAAACCAATAGAGGTTTGAATGGAATTTAAATGCAAAATTACGCAGTATTTCATGGATAGTCGTTACACAATAGTTTTATTAATTTACATCATTCACACAAAAAAATGGCAGCACCAATGATTGATGTTGCCACTCGCAAGGCTAAATGCAGTCTCAAAAAGGATCAAAACACCTGTCCCAAACTAGTGCCCGACAATTCGCCGAGTGAAAAACAGCTTAGTCCCACTTTCCGATGAAACCCCTTCCTCTAAAGATTCTAGTGTCTGCTTGTTGAATTCAAAAGGCTTTGTGGAAACCGTAAGCAACTTTTATATCGAATAGGCAAGGGAATTATAAGCACCCTCTCCCCATTCTCACCGAACCTCACTGTTCTCCTTTATCCGGTACGCCGAAGGCGTCATCCCGATTTCCTTTTTGAAGTACCTGTTGAAGGAGGCCTTATTGTTGAACCCCGCTTCATAGGCGATTTGGATGATGGTATAATGGTTGAAACTTGTATCCGCCAAAAGCCGCTTGACATGTTCAACCCGGTATTTATTGATGAGTTCAAAGAAGTTGACGCCGTGATGCTCGTTGATGACCTGCGACAATTGGTGATAACTAATATCGAGGTAGGCCGCTAAATCGGCGAGTCGCAACTCATTTTCCTTGAAAACCTGCTCCTCCTGCATCAGGCGTTCCATTCGCCGTTTGATGGATTCGCTGGCGGCTGGTGTCAGGCTGGAGGACTGGTATTTTTTCACTGGCAGGAAGTTGCCGATTGGCTCGCTGCTGAACACCCGTTTTTGAACCAAGCCCATATATGCAACCACCAATATACCTAGCGCCATGACAAAACTAATGGCATAGTCCCATTCCGGATTGAAAAACGAGCATCGCACTAGTATGAAGTAGGATATAAAAGCCGTTGTGTAGAGTAACATGCCCCACGCTACAAGCTTGGTCCAAATCTTGATATTAGCATCTACCTGCCACTCATTTTTTGTCATAGAATAAATGAACACGGAATAAAACAAGAGATGTCCAGTAAGCAGGATGGGCGAAGTGCCAATTATATATAAATCGGTCGAAATACCTGTATTTACTGCAAAACTGGACAGAATGACGGGAAGCGTCAGCAAGCCAGAAACCATTGGTATGACATAGTGGGTAGTCAACTCCTTGGCTGTATATTCTTCCTTAAATATGTCCTTTAAATAAAAATATAGGGAAGGCCCAATCAACAAGGTCAGGAATTGCCAAACGTTTTGGAGGTAGGGGAAAAAGGCTACATACCCCGTCCACATCAAGACATAAGAAACGAGTATCAACCCAAAAGAAAACATGACCACGGCCAGTCGCTTTTCTCCTGCGGAAAACCTCGATTTCCCAAACAACAATATAAAGCCAATCAAAAGCCCCAATACCGCTGTTGTGCCGAGCAGGCCAGTCCAGACATTGAAGCTCGGCGCCAATGATTCTTTCAGCCGAATAAACGCTTCGCTCGTTTTTGCCAATTGGTCGAATTCCTTTTGCGTCAGCATCTTGTAGGTTAAGTTGCCCGATGGGATGGCTTGCAGGCAGATCATGGCCACACTATCCTGGCGCAAGGCTGCATGGCATTTTGCCTCCCAAAAACTGGCAAGATGTTGTTGCTGCGCCCCCATCAGTCGCACCTCCTGAAACAGGGCCATCGCCCGCTCCAGGTTTCCATTGTGGTAAAAACAGACCGCTCCGTTGAACTTCATTTTCTCACTAAGCAGGGGCGTTATCTCCAGTTCCGCTGCTATTTTGCTGCACGCTTGATTCGACACCGCCGACGCCAAAGCACCGTCAGAAAGTTGTCCGAAAACAAGGCCGACATTGAAAACGAAACCGAGCAAAATTAGAAGCTGTTGATATTTCATTGCAATTATCATCGGTTGGCGTAAATACCTCCATTACTGCTGCACCACCACCTTCTGCCGCACCATCCTACCATCCGCCAATTTCGCAGCAATAAAGTAAACTCCATTGCCCAAATTGGAGGCGTCCCAGGTGGCGTTGTCCGCAAAATTAATTTTCCCGACAAACATCCCGGATGTATCAAACACTTCACAGGTTAACGCTGCCCCAAAAACCTGCGGGTTTGAAACCCGGAACTGATTGCCGATGGAGGGCGTCACGAAGTTGAAATCCTGTGCCACCTCCGGTGCATCGGACGGCGCAGTTGGCCGGAACACGACGGCATTTGGCGTGAGCAGCCCAAGTGTTCCGGCCGGTACGAGGTCATTGACAAATGCCCCGCTGGCATCGTAAACCCTGACTGAGGAAGTACCTCCGCTACCGATGACGATGTCGCCATTGGGCATAAAATCAACGCCTTCCCCTTGGGGCAAACCAGTAATGAATACCCCCATGAAATTCCCATTACTGTCAAAGCGCTTGACAGCACTACCGTTGTAGTCCACCACCATGAGGTCTCCATTGTCCGCAAACCAGATATTGGTCGGCCCGGCAAGGTTGGTGCTGATGAAATTGCCGAGGTCAGCGCCGGTCGGGCTGAATTTCCTTACGTATTTGCCGTTGTAGGAAGACACGTAGAGGTTCCCCACAGCGTCCCAGTCAAGGCCAATGCTAGTGCCAACGCCCGTTGCCGTGAATTCATCCATGAAGCTGCCATCCAGTTTGTACCGCCGCACCTTGCCGTTGCCAACCCATTGCAAGACGTAGAGCAGGCTGTCGGGGCCAAGTTCCATGCGGGTCGGGCCGCCAATGTTCGTTGCGAACTCTTCTATAAACTCGCCTGTAGTAGCATGGAACTTGGAAATAGTGCCAGTATTCAGGTTGGTAACCAGCACGGTATTTTCACTTTCTACAAAAAAAATATCCTGCGGCCAACTAAGGTGCTCGGAAATAAACACCTGTCCATTCTCGCCGTTTTGGTCAAATTTCAGGATTTGCCAAGGTGGCAGGTTAAAGTTGCCAGCATCGCTGATGTAAATGTCAAAGCTCTGGGCTGAAAGGGAGGTAATGCAACAGGTTGCAATGAACCCAACTAGTGTAAAATTTTTGATAGTCATCGTAGCAATATTTTTGGTGAAATAAGGACAAATCAATGCCCTCGTTATGTTTTCAGCGTGTCATTTTATAAAGAATTACCCATTTTTTTGGAGGTTATAGTTCGCACTAATAGGTTTTGTGCAAATCGAATCATGCCCCTTCTCGCCGCCTTCGGCGGCTCGTCGGGGGAGAGGGCTTTTGGGGCGTTCCGCCCCAAACCCCTGTTTGCACAAAACCTATTAGCACACAGTACAGCAACTTCATTGTTCCGACACAAAATGGTTAAGGGTACGAGTCGGCACTTTTCAGCCACCGCACTAAATCACCAAACCACTTGGGCTAATGGCTTTTTCATGCTTTGATTTGCCAACCACAAGAACCAGTTCGGTCTTTAGCCTCCAGGTGAAGTTCCACCACCGTTTTTTACCATTCCCAAAACCATGTATTATCTTGCCGCCAAAACGATAATTTCTACAAAATTTAGACAAGATGAAAAACAAACTTGGAACAATCTTTTTCATAGCGCTCCTCTTGGCCAGCCCGCTTTTTTCCCAAAAAATCAACGTCGAACAGCTCAAGGGCATGAAAATCCGCAACATCGGCCCGGCGGGCATGAGCGGTCGGGTCACTGCCATTGACGTAGTGCTGACGCACCCGGACGTGATTTATGCAGGGGCGGCAAGTGGTGGCTTGTGGCGTTCCACCAGCGGCGGCATTGACTGGGAACCCATCTTCGACGAAGCGCCTGTGCAGTCCATCGGGGCGGTGAAAATCAACCAAAACAACCCCGCCGAAATCTGGGTGGGCACGGGCGAAGGCAATCCCCGCAACTCGCAAAACAGCGGCGAGGGCATTTTCAAAACCATTGACGGCGGCAAAAACTGGCTGCGCATGGGCCTCGAAAACACCCGAACCATCCACCGTCTCATCATCCATCGGGACGACCCGAACACGGTCTTCGCCGGTGCGACCGGCTCGGCATGGGGACCCAACCCCGACCGGGGCGTTTTCAAAACAACCGATGGCGGCAAGACCTGGCGCAAAGTGCTGTTCGTCAACGACTCCACGGGCTGCGCCGACCTCGTGGTGGACCCCTCCAACCCAAACAAGCTCATGGCCGCCATGTGGGAATATGGCCGCAAACCCTGGACCTTCAACTCCGGCGGCAAAGGCTCTGGCCTGTACGTCAGCTTCGATGCCGGGGAGACTTGGACGAAGCGCACGGACAAGGACGGCCTGCCCAAAGGCGACCTCGGGCGCATCGGCCTGGCATTTGCGCCAAGCAAACCAAACATCGTGTACGCACTGGTGGAGGCGAAAGAAAATGCGCTCTACAAAAGCTACGACGGCGGCTTTAAGTGGACCAAAATGGCCGAGGCAGACAAGGACAACAGCAATGTGGGCGACCGCCCTTTTTACTACGGAGAAATTTATGTTGACCCAAAAAACGAGAACCGGGTGTTCAGCCTTTGGAGCATTTTGTCGAAGAGCGAGGACGGCGGAAAGACCTTTGAAAGCTGGGTCGGCTGGAAAATCCACCCCGACCACCACGCATTTTGGATTAGCCCCGACGACCCCGACTACATCATCGAGGGCAACGATGGCGGCCTCAACATTTCGCATGACGGTGGCCGCAATTGGCGCTTCGCCGAGAACCTGCCGCTGGCGCAATTTTACCACATCAACTACGACATGAGCGTACCGTACCGGGTCTGCGGCGGGATGCAGGACAACGGCTCGTGGGTCGGCCCATCGGCGGTTTGGAAGGCTGGCGGCATCCGCAATGCAGACTGGCAGGAGGTCTATTTTGGCGACGGTTTCGACGTGGCCATCCGGCCCGATGACGGGCGTTATTGCTACGCCATGTCGCAGGGCGGCAACCTCGGGTATGTGGACATGTTCACCGGCCAGACGAAGGATTTGATGCCCATCCACCCCGACGGCATCGAGCTGCGGTTCAATTGGAATGCGGGTTTTGCGCAAAACCCGTTTCACAATTGCGGCATTTATTACGGCAGTCAGTTCCTCCACAAAAGCCTGGATTGCGGGCAGACTTGGCAAATCATCAGCCCCGACCTCACCACCAACGACACGACCCGGCAGCACCAGGACAAGAGCGGCGGCCTCACCATTGACGCCACCAGCGCTGAGAACAACACAACTATCATCGCCATTGCGCCCAGCCCCGTTGACGAAAACGTGCTTTGGGTGGGCACGGACGACGGCAACCTGCAACTGACCCGTGACGGCGGAAAGTCTTGGACGAACCTGGCCAACCGACTGCCCGGCGCAAAACTCGGCGGCTGGATTCCGTTCATCGAAGTGAACAAGCGGAATGCGGGCGAAGCATTCGTGATTTACAGTGACTACCGCCGGAACGACTGGCGGCCATACGTTTACCATACCACCGACTACGGCGCTACTTTCCGAAGAATCGCCGATGAAAAAAGGTGAGCGGCCACGCACTGAGCATCGTACAAGATCCGGAAGTGCCAAATTTGCTGTTCCTCGGCACCGACCAAGGGCTTTTTTTCACCATTGACGGCGGCGAAAATTGGAACAAATGGTCGAAGGATTACCCGTCCGTTTCCACCTACGATTTGAAAATACACCCACGGGAGCACGACCTCATCGTCGCAACGTTTGGTCGGGCGGCCTGGATTTTGGACGACATACGTCCCCTTCGGGAAATAGCCCGTACAAACGGCAAAGTGCTGGAATCCGACTTCAAGGTGTTCCCAGCGCCCGATGCCTACCTCGCCGAATTTGCCTCTGTGGACGGCATCCGTTTTACGGGCGATGCCATGTTTTCGGGCAACAACCGCTGGCCGAGCGCCATGATTTCCCTTTGGGTAAAACCTACTAAACCTGTTGATAATCAGAAAGATAAAGCGGCGGAGGAAAAAGACGCAAAAGGGAAAAAAGGGAAAGCTGCCCCGAAAAAGGAGGAATTAAAACCAGAAACTGGCTAGATGAAAGAACTTGCTGAAAAAAAGCCGGAAGGCGAAGGAGGCGACGACGAAAAGAAAGGCGACGACAAAAAAGACGACAAAGTGAAAATCAGGGTCATTGACGCCAAGGGCGACACCGTCCGTACTTTTTCGGCAAAAGTGGATACCGGCCTGGTGCGCATCAATTGGGGGCTGAATGAGGATGGCGTTCGTTACCCCAGCCGCCGCAAGCCGAAGCCGGAAGACGACAAGCCCGGCGGTTATTCAGTGCTGCCCGGAACGTACAAGTTGATGTTCGCCTACAAAGGCAAAACCGATAGCACCAATGTCACCGTTCACGCCGACCCCCGCATGAACACAACGTTGGCAGACAGGCTTGCGCAACGAGCGGCTTATGATGAATTGGGCAAAATAGCGGAAAAGGCAACGGCAGGTTTTGACCGTTTGCAGGATTTAAAAGCCAATATCAAGCTCGTCAATTCCGCCCTCGAAAACGTGCCGGACAGCCTGAAAAAAGACATCGGCAAAATGGCCAAGTCCATACAGGACAGCATTACCGCCCTCGAAAAGCGGTATATGTCACCTGAAGGCCTGAAGGGTATCCAACGTGACCCAGAAAACATCACTGGCCATATCTGGCGCACCCGCAGCTATATTGAATCTTCCGACGGTGCGCCGAATCAAAATGCCCGAATTATGACGGAGAAAGTGCGGAAGGAAGTAGCCGATATTTTAACGGATATAAATCGGCTGGTAGAAAAGGATTTTACGGAGTATAAAAAGAAGGTAGAAGCGCTGCAATACTCATTATTTAAACCGTATGAGCCAGTGAAGTTGGATTAAGTGAAACGAATTTAATAAAATGTACCACTCGCCAGGTTTTACGAAAACAGGGGTTTGGGGCGGAATGCCCCAAAAGCCCTGTTTGCACAAAACCTATTTGCGCAGCGTAAACATCACTTTAGGTTCCAGCTAGGTGATAAGAATCATGGACAAATTCAAAACCTGTCACCTTTTTTATTGAGCATTTTATCAGAAATTTGACGATTGGGAATGTGAACCAGCTTCATAAGCTTTGCCTATAACCACCTAAGATTTATAGATAAAGTTTATCACCCAAGTCGTTTTATCTTCGCACTTCAATAAAAAGCAAAAATTTCAAAATGGAAAAAATTGATTCAACTACAACATTGGCCGAAGTAAACGAGGAACCAAAAAAATGCCCGTTTACTGGTGCATCTGCTTCAAAACCAATTGCTGGCGGTGGCACGAGAAACCGTGACTGGTGGCCCAACCAACTCAGGTTGAACATCCTCCGCCAACATTCCAACCTGTCCAACCCGATGGGTGAGGCGTTCAACTACGCCGAGGAGTTCAAGTCGCTCGACCTGGCTGCCGTGAAGAAAGACATCTTCGACCTGATGACCACCTCCCAAGACTGGTGGCCAGCCGACTACGGTCACTACGGGCCGTTTTTCATCCGGATGGCATGGCACAGCGCAGGTACTTACCGCATCGCCGACGGCCGGGGTGGCGGAGGCTCCGGTACCCAGCGATTTGCCCCGCTCAACAGTTGGCCCGACAATGCGAACCTCGACAAGGCCCGCTTGCTGCTTTGGCCAATTAAACAGAAATACGGCAGGAAACTCTCGTGGGCCGACCTGATGGTACTCACTGGCAACTGTGCCCTTGAGTCAATGGGCTTCAAGACCTTCGGCTTCGGCGGTGGTCGTGAAGACGTTTGGGAACCCGAAGAAGATGTGTATTGGGGTTCTGAACATGAGTGGCTCGGCGACAAGCGCTACACGGGCGACCGTGAACTGGAAAACCCGCTCGGTGCGGTTCAGATGGGCCTTATCTACGTGAACCCAGAAGGCCCGAACGGCAACCCTGACCCGGTTGCGTCTGCCCGTGACATCCGGGAAACCTTTGCCCGCATGGCCATGAACGACGAAGAAACGGTTGCACTGATTGCAGGCGGACACACCTTCGGCAAAACCCACGGCGCTGCCGACCCAAGCAAATATGTTGGCCCGGAGCCAGCAGGAGCAAGCATCGAGGAGCTGGGCTTGGGTTGGAAAACACCTTCGGCAGCGGCAATGCTGGCGACTGCATCACCAGCGGCCTCGAAGGCGCATGGACCACTACCCCAACGAAGTGGAGCAACAACTTTTTCTGGAACCTCTTTGGCTACGAGTGGGAACTCACGAAAAGCCCAGCAGGTGCGCACCAGTGGATACCGAAGCATGGCATGGGCGCCAATTCTGTGCCTGATGCGCACGACCCTTCCAAGCGTCATACCCCCGTCATGCTGACGACCGACCTCGCCCTGCGAGCAGACCCAGCTTATGAGAAAATTTCAAGGCGCTTCCATGAGAACCCGGACGAGTTCGCCGACGCATTTGCCCGTGCATGGTTCAAGTTGACGCACCGTGACATGGGGCCAATCGCTCGCTACCTTGGCCCAGAAGTGCCCACGGAAGAACTCATCTGGCAAGACCCTGTTCCGGCAGTTACTTACCAGTTGATTGACGCCAATGACATCGCTGCACTGAAGACTAAAATATTGGAATCAGGGCTTACGGTTTCCCAGTTGGTATCCACCGCTTGGGCTTCCGCCTCCACTTTCCGTGGTTCCGATAAACGTGGTGGCGCAAACGGCGCACGTATCCGGCTTGCACCGCAGAAGTATTGGGAAGCGAACAATCCGGCTGAACTGTCGAAAGTGCTGGATACGTTGGAGGGCATTCAAAACGCCTTCAACAACGCCCAGTCTGGCGGCAAGCAGGTTTCCTTGGCCGACCTCATCGTGTTGGGGGGTTGTGCAGCCATCGAAAAAGCCGCAAAGGACGCAGGCCATGATGTGGCGGTTCCCTTCACGCCGGGCCGCACCGATGCTTCGCAAGCGCAAACCGATGTGGAATCCTTCGCCGTCCTTGAGCCAATTGCCGATGGTTTCCGCAACTACGCCAAGTCTCGCTTCACAGTTTCCGCAGAGGAGATGCTGGTGGACAAAGCTCAATTGTTGACACTGAGCGCCCCAGAAATGACAGTGCTGGTTGGCGGCCTGCGTGTCCTCAACACCAATGCCGGTCAGAACAACCACGGCGTATTCACCAACCGCCCAGGGGCGCTTTCCAACGACTTCTTCGTAAACCTATTGGATATGAATACGACTTGGAAAGCAGTTTCGGCTCAGCAAGACTTGTTTGAAGGCCGTGACCGCAAAACAGGCGAACTCAAGTGGACGGGCACCCGTGTTGACCTTATTTTCGGTTCCAACTCCGAGCTTCGTGCCATCGCTGAAGTTTATGGCTGCTCGGACGGTCAAGGCAAGTTCGTGAAGGACTTCGTGGCCGCATGGAGCAAGGTGATGAACCTCGACCGCTTCGATTTGGCGTGATTTAGCGCTTGCAGATTGATAAAATGATAAGAGGTGGTTCGGTGACGGGCCACCTCTTTTTGTTTGCCAATTTTACATTTTGAAATACATAGCTGGATGGCCAAATTATTAGGTGCGAAATGCACTATTTGCCAATTTCCGATTATGGTTTCAAACCTGAACGGCGGGCTGGGGTTTGGGCGGCATGGTCGGGAGTGCTTTGTTCGGCGTTTTATTCATTTGATTATGCGAATTAGGGGTTGAAATCACCCAATATACCCAAACCACAGCCGCATAGCGGCGAAATCTTTGTAGCCAAGTAGTTGAGAAAGTGGGTTGAGGTGCAGCGCACCGAAATTTCCCGGTGCGCTGCACCTCGATACCGAGAAATACCACGTTTCCTACAAATATTTCGGTGCTATGCACCTATTTCAACCCGGTTTTGACTTAGCGCCCCGCACGACGTCAATGGAATATGTCGGTGTTATGCACCTATTCCAACCCCTAATTCGCATTTGATTGGCTTTCAATTATCTCTCTGATTTCATCAATCGTAATATCTAATAAATCTGAAATTTCTTCGGGCGATTTTCCTTTGTTAAGCAGTTTTAATATCGTCTTAATTTTATTTATTTCTTCACCTTTCTTCTCTGCATGCACCAATTTACCCCTTTCATCTTGTTCTCTCATGGCAGCGTAATCATATGCTTCCAATTCTTCTTTTGTCCAAGAATGTTTGTTGGCATCTTGGTACGCTGCCTTCAGCCCTTCATCGTCCACATTTGCCGGAACGACCTCTAAGTTTTCAGCCTCTTTGATGAAGAAAATCCACTTGTCCGTAACTTCAACAAGTTCTTCCAATGGTTTCGTAAACTTTGGCAGTTCAATGAAATAGAAATCCATGTCCTTTATGATGCGCTCACCGTCTTCAACGTCGCAAACAGCATGATGTGAGCGGTATTTTTTACCTCCCGCAAACTTGAAGTCAAAAATCCCGATGAAAATCACGGGCTTGAGTTCGGTGTAGTATTCGCCGCTTTCGATTTGCTGCGAATAATCCTTGCTGGCATAGTAAAGCAATCGCTTGTCCAAGCCGTCAGGCTCGGCTACCTGCATCTCAATGATGTAGTTTTGCCCTTCTTATCCCTCGCCTTGACGTCAATGATGGATGCTTTCAAGTTCTTGATGATGGGCAGTTGGTAAGGGTTGAGAATTTCCACATCTTCGATAACATCCCTGCCCTTCAACTTCATCACAGCATTAAGGAAGGAGATGAGGATGATTTTCTTGTTCTCGTTGCCGAAAATCTTCCGAAAAGCGATGTCGTTTTTTATATCTACGAACTGCATGGCACAAGTTTTGGGCACAAAAATACGGCATTTCCCGATACCCGTTCAAGATTACAAATTTACACGGCAGGTTGGACAGCGGTCAATGTCATGGTGAACTTGACCCTGGAGGAACGGGTTGGCCTTGGGTCTTTCTCACTTATTCTACTGGTGTGCGAGGAAGGTTGGATGGGTTTGACCGTTGTCCATCCCGTGAGGATTTGGATAGTTTCATTTATAAGATGAGTGAACGGTGGGCTTGCCGCCTGTGCCGCCTGCGCTAGCTTTCAGGGTTGGGTTTGGCGGTGGTTGGCGTTGAGTGCGTTGTTATCCCATTTATCTTCTATAAAGTTCTTTTGAGTATTGATTTTTAAAATCAACAACTTCCAACTTGTGTAGTTTTATGCACTATATAGAGTATCAGCGATGCTTTTTAAGTCATAGTTTTTAAGGTCGTTAAAAAACGCTCTTGTTGCTTTTACCAACTTTTTTAATTCAACCTCACGCATAATTCTAACTTCTTCGTTAAATGCTGCACCGTTTGCCAAATTGTGTGTAGGCACAATCATGATGTTTAAGACCTGTGCATTTGGATAGTTTTCATTGAACCAACCACAAGAATTATTCATCTGCCCGGTTTCACTTTTTATAATCTCTGCACGAGTTTCTTTTACTTCATTTTTGCATTCAAACAAAATGTACTCATTTTCTTTTACATTCCAAAGGTTATCAGGGCCGGCATTTAAAGTTTTATCAGGACGGTCACTCCCAAAGCCAACATCTTTCCTAATTCCATAAGTGCTCTCTCAAATTTTCTGCTTTATTTCGAACTCCAAATTAAATAAAACTTCATCAACAGCGATAATTAATTGGTCAAAGTTCTCAAAAGCACTTATCCAGTTTTTTTAATTAATTCTATTCTTGTCTGGTGAATTAATAATTTTTCAAAAACTACTCCACTTTTGGGTTTGAGGAGGTACTTATTGTGCTTATGAGCATTGAGTTGTAAACGATTTGACTCGGCTTTATCATGTACATAGGTAAAGCGAGCCATTTCTTGCAAATACCAGCCAATTTCACTTTTGTTTTCAGAGGTTAAGTGTTCATTTATGATTTTCCGAAGTATTGTAATTACTTCGGGATAGTTGCCTGAAAAACAAGCGTCTTCTGCTCTTTTTCAAGAGCCAAAATTTCAATAAATTTTGTCATTCACTTCATCTTTTATCAAATTCATTTCGATGATAGTAAAATCTCTTCAACCCTCATCTCGTTTGAGACTGTTTCATAACTTCTGCGAGTACCGGAAATTATCTCCCGTCTTGGCTTTTTTACTGCAAAACCTGTCACCTGAAGCCAATATCAATTTGCTTTTAGTCTGGCTTGAAAAAACTTTTGGAATCTCTTATTTTTATAGTGTTTATTAAATCGGAACCAGTTATCAGAATGATGCAATAGTCTTTCTCGCCACGAACTCTCTTCAAGACCTTGCTCAATTTTTTGAGCAATTTTAATATCAATCACCTTGCTTTCTGTCCTGCAATACTCTTGATAAACATCGCAAAGAGTTTGAGCGAAGGTTTAGAATCCAAAATAAGAATTCTGCAACTATCATCTGGCAAATCAATGCCGTCATACCTGTTTGCAATAACAATCGTATTTTCGTACTTTCCTTCTTTTTAATCCTTTATCACAGAATCTATATTAGACGAATCAACCTTTGCGAACCAAGGAAGCCAGTAATCCGCATCTTTTATGCTTGGGTAAAGCAACAATGCCGTCTTTCTATTAGGGTTCGGCTTGCAAATGGTTTACAATACCTGTTCTATCAAGTTGGAAGTCCAAAGTATGGCACTAAAATCATTTTCTCTCCTGACCATTTTTCCTTTTCGTAAACGATTGGATTTTTGACTGTGTCAATCGAAAACCCTAACCCCTTTATGAAAAAGGCATCGTTATTGGTTGTCGCTGACATCAAAACCCTATGCTTGGCAGCATGGAATGAACCAAATAATTCAATTGGATTGAAGTAAGGTGAGATTTCTAATGAATAACCAGAGATGATGCATTGGCAATCAGCAATTCTATCTTTAATCGCCTCCCAAGCAAACCCGATTGCGGGCAAATCTTTATGGTTAACCAGAATTTTTGCGACTTCTTGGATTTTATCTTGCCATGACCAATAAGGGACAGATAAAAACGCTTCATACTCATTTTTCCGAATTTCTTCTAAATGTGCAATTCCTTGCATTTCTAAATCTGCTTCAAACAACTCAAAAATTTCCTTATATGGGGCTGTATCTTTGCTTAATCTGATTGTAAATGATTCTCTTATTGTGTCAATACAGGCATGGGAATCATCTAATACAACTGAATCAACTTCCATTGATATGTTTCGTAAACCAAAAATTGACCTTCCATTGAATACCTTTTGAACATGGGTAATTAGGATGGATTTTCCTTCCCAAAACTCATTCGGTATTACATTTTGAGCATCAATTCTGCATATTTTTATTCCAAATTGTTTTGCTTGCTCACAAGTTTGCTCTCCAAGTATTTATTAGGGCAGATATAGAGCGCTGAACCTTGCCTTCATTTATCCTTGATTGTAGTATCAATAGTCCAACTAAAGTTTTTCCTTGTCCCGTATGCAATTTTATTATTACATCTTTTTTTCTTTGTTGCTTTATACCAAGTATTCAGAATCGCTTCTTGGGCAGGTCGTAAGGACCTTTATCGCTAATTCGGTCAAGTGGTATCATAGATTTCAACGGGATGTGTCTTCTTTTCAAGAAGTTTGGCATCAAGGCGTTTTGAGAAGTCAATCATAATATTTTCATTTACTTTTTACCTTTTATTGTTTGGGTTAACCTGCGAATACACCCAACTCCGAACATGTCCACAATTGCGTGTATTTCCGCTTTGTACCCACCCAACCTGACAAAGTAGTACGTACAAAATGTTAAAGTTCTAAATTGTCGGCTCACGAAAACAGCAAAGCGCTGACAAACATATCGAAAAAGCACAAATCCAAATCATCTAAGGGGCTTTTTATTCTTTGCAAGCCTCTTTTGGTGATATGGGTGTAAATCTCAGTTGTCTTGCTGCTTTCGTTGTCAAGTTGCCCATTATCACAAACAAACCCAATTAGCAGGAGATTTACAATTCCAAGCACCTTTAAAGACTCTCCAAAAACCCATACTGCACCCCCGAAAGGTACAGCCCCTGCGGGTATGCAGCTTTTGCGTAGGCAGGTGGCTGGCCCGTTTTAAGGTAGTTCTCAAACGCCTCCAACGACTCCCGGCCATACCCGACCTCCAGTATTTGAGCAACCAGGATTCGAACCATGCCACGCAAAAAGCGGTCGGCAGTGAACACGAAGGCCAGCCGTTCACCGTCATTTTCGACCACCATCTGTGCCGCCGTGAGTTCGCAGATGGTCGTTTTATACAGGTCTGGTTGTCGGCACATCGCTCGGAAATCCCGGTAATGGGTCAAGGTCTCCGCGGCTTTTTCCATCAAGCCCAAGTCCATGTTTTCTTTTGGGTAATATGCGCTCAACTCGCTCAAGAAGGCGTCTTTCATGGTATGGATACGGTAGGTGTAGGTCCTTGAAATAGCATCCTTTTGTGCATGGGCATCCCAGCCTACCTTGATGAAATCGTAGATGGTGATGTCGTCCGGCAGCATTTTATTGAGGCGGAAAACGGGGTCGTAGTCAAAGTCGTCCACCACCTTGATATGGCAGAAATACTGGCTGGCATGAACCCCCGCATCCGTCCGCCCACAGCCGATGCAGTTGACCTTGTAGCCCAGCATTTTCTCCAGCGCCACTTCCAGCGTTTCCTGTACGCTGGGGTGCTTGGGCTGCCGCTGCCAGCCGTGGTAATGCGTACCTTTGTAGGATAGGTGAAGGAAGAATTTCATGGGACAAAATAATGAAAAAGAGGTGGCTTAAAACCACTTAATCGTCATATCAATCATCTTCAATTTAGCGTCATTGTAAGGCGGCTTGAGGGTGTCCAGCGCACTGGGCAATATTTGTTTGTAAACGGCCCTTTCATTGGAGAATGCAATGAACCCGAACCGTCCATGCGTCTTGCCGATGCCGCTGTTGTTGGAGCCGCCGAAAGGCAAGTTCGGATTGAAGAAATGCACGGCGTTGCTGTTGATGCAAGTGCCGCCTGCCCGGGTTGATTGTATGATGCGGTTGACATTCTGCTTGCTCTTGCTGTAAATATAAAGCCCGAGCGGCTTCTCCTTCGAGCGGATGAGGTCAATGGCCTCTTGTAGGTCACGGTAGGGTACGACCGGCATCACTGGCCCAAAAATTTCGTGCTGCATCAAGGGGGAATCCAAGGGCAGGTCGGTTACCACTGTGGGTTCGATGTAATTGTCACTGGCGTCGGTTTTCCCACCATGCACCACTTTTGCACCGGCCTGAATGGAGTCATCGAGGTATGATTTTACCCGTCGAAAATTCCGGGCATTGATGATGCGCATATAGCTGTCAGATTCGGCGGCATTTTCACCGTAATACTCACGGATGCGGGACTTTACGGCTGCTACAAATGCGTCCAGCTTGCTTTCATGTACGAGGACATAATCTGGCGCAATGCAAATCTGCCCGTTGTTGGAGTACTTCGTCCAGGTAATCTGGGAAGCCGCAGTGCCGATGTCGGCGGTCTCATCCACGATGGTTGGCGACTTACCGCCCAATTCGAGCGTGACGGAAGCGAGGTTTTTTGCCGCCGCTACCATCACGATTTTCCCGACTTCCGGCGACCCCGTGAAGAAGATATGGTTGAACGGCAAGTCCAACAGCGCCGTCGCAGTGTCCACGTCGCCTTCGACTACGGCAACTTCCTTTTCCTCGAAAACTTCCTCCACTATCTTTCGCAGCATGGCCGAACTGTGCGGCGTACTTTCCGATGGCTTGATGATGGCGGTATTGCCCGCCGCAACGGCGGAAATCAGCGGCCCCAAGGCCAGTTGAATCGGATAGTTCCAGGGGGAAATGATCAGGCAAACACCTTTCGGTTCATAATGAACCCAAGAAGATGACCCAATCAAGGACCTGGGCGTGGCAACTTTATGTGGAGCCATCCAACTGCGCAGGTTCCTTTTCGCATGTTTGATTTTGCTGGTAATCGGAAAAATTTCCGCCAAATCCACTTCTGCAACGGGCCGGCGGTAGTCCTTGTACAAGGCTTCCCTGATTTCCGGTCGGTATTTCATCACCGCATCACTCAACAACTGGAGCTTGCGGATGCGTTCTTTGGCCGAACTTTCAGCAACGTTGTATTGGTTGGCCTGTTGGGCTTCAAAAATCCGGTGGATTCTTTTGGTGTCAACTGCTGGAATGGCATCTATCATGTGAAGCTGATTATTTTATGCGAATTAGGGGTTGAAATAAGCCAATATACCCAAAACACAGCCGCATAGCGGCGAAATCTTTGTAGCCAAGTAGTTGAGAAAGTGGGTTGAGGTGCAGCGCACCGAAATTTAACTGTGCGCTGCACCTCAATACCGAGAAATACCACATTTCCTACAAATATTTCGGCGCTATGCACCTATTTCAACCCCTAATTCGCATATTTTATGGTAAAAGCATGGTTCCAAATTGTTTCAAAGGTATTGCTTGTCGAATATTGTCCCCAAAATATCAACACCTACTTCCCCAACACCTTCACCTTTACCCCCGATGCCTTTCCTGCCTCGTGGTAAATCCGCATGGTCGCTTTCTGGAAATCGCTGTTGGAGCAATGGTAAATGTCCAGCATTTGCTGCGGATTGCGGTCGAAAAGCGGAAACCACGAATTTTGCACCTGCACCATGATTCGATGCCCTTTCTTGAATGTGTGGGCTACACCGGGCAGCTCGTATTTCACCTCCGTCACCTTTCCCGGCACGAACGCCACCGGTTTTTCATAACTGTTGCGGTAGCGGCCCCTAAATATCTCGCCACGTACCAGCATCTGGTAACCGGCCATCGGCACTTGCTTGTCATTTCTTGGGTATTGGCTCAATGAGTCGGGAAACACGTCAACGAGTTTCACCACAAAGTCCGCATCGGTACCAGTGGTACTCACGAAAAGGTCGGCGGTGAGCGGCCCAGTGAGGGTCATATCCTCGGCCAACACATCCGTTTGATAGACCATCACGTCGGGGCGGCGGGCGGCAAAGCGTTGGTCGTCCGTCATGTACTCCCGGGTGCGGCCAAGGTGTACGTCTTCGGTGTAGGGCACGGGCTTCATCGGGTCGGAAACGTATTCGTCGAAGCTGCTTTTTGCCGAAGGCGGCACCATCGAAATGCTGCCATTTGGCTGGAAATAAAGTGTTTTTTCCGTCACGTTCTTGGGCGGCCAAGTGTCGAACGAACGCCACTCGTTGGCACCGGTGATGAAAATATCGGCTTCGGGCAAGGTGATTTGGCCTTTGTCTTTGAGGTAAAAATTGAAAAACGCCAGTTCCACATCCTTGTAATGCTCCCCCGTATTTGCCCCAAAATGAATATTCCCGAGATGTTCGCCAGCGTCACCCGTCCATTGGCCATGCGACCAAGGGCCCATCATCAGGCGGTTGGACACCGTGGCAGGGCTTTGTTTTTCGATGGCCTCGTAAGTTTGCCAAGCGCCCCAGCAATCCTCCGCATCGAAGAGGCCACCGACGGTCAGCACGGCAGGTTTGATGTTCTTCAAATGCGGGCGAGGGTCACGGGCCTTCCAGAAATCGTCGTAGTTCGGGTGGCTCATCAGGTCGTTCCAGAACCGGATACTGTCGCCAAAGACGACTTCCTTGGCATGTTTCAAAGCACCCATTTTCAGGAAAAAATCATAATTGTCCTCTCCGGGAATATCGTAACTAGATTGGCCACTTCGGGTGGGTTTTGGGCGAGGCTTGCCGAAGCCCGAATAAAAATTGAAGCCGTCCATCAAGGCAAAAGCGCCGTTGTGGTGGAAGTCGTCGCCGATGAACCAGTTGGTCACGGGTGCCTGCGGCGACACGGCCTTCAGTGCCGGGTGCGCATCAATCAGCGACATGGTGGAGTAGAACCCAGGGTACGAAACACCAAAAACGCCCACCCTGCCGTTGTTGTGTGCCACGTTTTTCACCAGCCAGTCAATGGCGTCGTAGGTATCGGTGCTTTCGTCAATATCGTTTTTGCCTTTTTTATTCGGGTTGATTGGACGCACATCCTCAAACACACCCTCGCTCATGTAGCGCCCCCGTACGTCCTGATAAACGAAAATATAGCCTTCCTCCACTAGCTTTTGGTTGACCATCAAGTGGAAGTTATAGCCTTCCTCTCCGCCCGGTTCGATATTGTAGGGCGTACGGGTCATCAGCATGGGGTAATCTTTCGAGGTGTCTTTCGGGGTGTAAATGGACGTAAACAGGCGCACGCCGTCCCGCATGGTGATGTAAACCTCCTGCTTGTTGAGGCGGGCTTTCAGCCATTCGGGGCTGCCGGGCGGGGCGTCTAGGTCGCTGCGGTTGAAATCGAGCGGAAACGATTGCCCGCTTTGCTTGAAAGTACCTGAAATGGCCGAGAAGCCTTTGTCCACGGTGCCAGCATATTCTACGGTCAAATTGACAATCGTAAAGGCCATTTTGCCATTCTTAAAACTAAGCTCCGTAACGGGAATGGCGTCCGGCGACTGGTCGAGACTGTACATCGTGGCGGTGTATTGGTCGCCTTGCTGCGCAATATCAAGGTCGAGGCGAAGGTTCACCGCACCTACATCAAGCAAGCCGTGCCATTTGCCAGTCATATCTTGGGCGAAAAGGAAGTTGGAAAACAGACCAAAGCAGAGGAGCGGCAGGAGGAGAATTGTCTTTTTCATGGTTGCAGATTGATAGCTCGCTGCGGCTTTTTTAGCGGCAGCGAACCGGGTTGGAAGAACACGCGCTAAGCTTTGCCAAATGTACAGCAGCTATCAAGATTTTCAAGTTTCTGATGGACTTTCTGTCTTTTGAATTATGACAGCATGATAACGCTTAAACTAGAAATTAATGGCCAACCGAAGTCCATTTGCCCCACCAAAAAAAGCGTCGGCGCAGCCAAATGCCACGCCGACGCTCTTTACATTTTGACATTCCCAAAGGGAATCAGGTTTCAATTTTTCTTCCCATCCCCCTTCTCCACCGTCTTTATCAGCATCCCCTTCGTCACCTTGTCCTTGAGCTGCATCCCGTTCAGGATGGCCAGTTCCTCGTGCTTGGCGGTGGGCTGGTTGTTTGCCTTGAGCACATCGGCCAGGGTGCCGTCCTTGGCCACAGTCACTATCTTAATTTTATCGGCATAGACGTTGATTTTGCGCTGGTCGTTCAGTGACTTGAAACCCTTGAAGCAGTTGGTAAAACTGTTTTCGTAGCCATTGAAATTGGGTGTTTCGGATAGTCCCGTGAACTTGTAAACGGTGCCATTGTACTTGATGAGGTACATGAGCAGGCGCACCTGTGGGTTCAGGTCGGCGGTCATGGCGATGGCGTCGTTGCCGTTTACCGTGATGTTCCTGCTTTCAATCACCTTGAGACTGTCGGCGGAGACGGCGGCACGTTTGGCCTCTTCCAGCGAGCCACTCCCACCGATGGTAAGAATGATAGCCGCCTTGCCGTCCTTCGGGGCAATTTGCACTTGAGAGTTGGAGTTGATAGTCTGCCAGCCCTTGGGCGTCGGGAACTGGAACTTCATCTGCGGGTGGTAAAACACATCGCTCTCCACATAGCCCAACTGCGGGTCTTCGCCGTACATCAGGCCGTCAATCATGCGGAGGTACTTGTCACGGTTCACGTCCAGCTTGGCTTTACCCGCTTTTGTCTGCTCCTTGGTGGCAAGTTTATGGACCGTGTTGTAGCGGTCACCCGGATCGGGGTGGGTGCTGAGAAAGGTCGGCACGGATGCCCCGGCCTCCTCCTGAATGCGCCCGATGGTCTGGAAGAAATTGGCCATCTGGTGCGCATCATAGCCGATTTTGGTGGAGTACTCGACGCCCAGCTTATCAGACTGGCTCTCGTGGCTGCGGCTGAACTTGAGGAACAAAAGCCCAAGCCCCGTTTGTGCCAGGTCGGAATAATCCCTGAACTTTTCGGAAGCAATCATGGCAGCCAGAAAGCCCACTTGGGCAAGTATCTGTTGGCTCTGTTGCTGCGCCGAATGGCGGGCGGTGATATGCCCAATTTCATGTCCCAACACCCCGGCGAATTCCGCTTCGTTGTTGAAGTGCGCCATGATGCCACGGGTAAAATAGACGAATCCGCCCGGCACTGCAAAGGCGTTTACCACCGGGGAGTCCAAGATGCGGAACTGGTAGTCCAGCTTGGGCCGGTGGCTGATGTTTGCCATTTGCTTTCCATATTTGCCAATAAAGTCCTGGAGTTCCTTGTTGTCATATAGTCCGAACTCTTGGATGACCTGCGGGTCGTAGGCGAGGCCCATTGCCCTTTCCTGTTTTTCGGACACCAGCATGAACTGTCGTTTGCCCGTCACGGGATTTCTGGCGCAGGAGTAAACAAACAAGGCTAGGAAAACAAGGCCCAAGGCGCTGAACCGCAGGCGGAGGGTGGTATTTTTCATTGTAAAAAGTTTTTGTTTCTTACGAAGGCTAACGTGTGCCGCCCGTTACATGTTCAAACGGTGGCGTCGCCAACAAATGTAAAACGCTTGGATTGGATTATTTGAAAAAAACGTAGAAATCGGCAAGTGACAATTCGCACCACTTCATCATCCTCGAAGTAGAACTGCGACGACCAGTGGAAGATATGATTTGAGGCAGCCCGCTTGGTGCCGCAGGTTACCCCCAACATTGTCGGAAAAACCCTTCTAGGCAGGCCGGGCGTACTTCCTTTTGCGAAGCCAATTATAAACAAAACCAAAAATGGCCAGCAACAACAGCGGCCCGGCGATGTTGAGCAGCGTCCAGAAAGTTTCCTCCTGCTTGGCTTTTTGCGTGTCGAGTAGGCGCAGTTTTACCTCCCGTCCCCTTGCAGCGATGATGCCCGCATCGTCACGTAGGTACTCAACGGCATTCAGCAGGAAGTCCTTGTTGGAGTAGGTGAAGCGGTCAATCGGGTTGAAGCCGAGCGCCAATGGTTGGCCAGTCTTGTTGTTCACGAAGTTGCGGGCCACGTCGCCATCGGCCACCACCACCATGCGGGTGGCCGTGCTCGTGGCCTTGTACTCCTGGTTGATTTGCTTCAACCCATCCTGCATCTCCTGCGTCACCCGGTTTTCGAAGAACGAGGGGAACGTACCTTCCAGCAGCAGCGCCACGGGTATCTGCTTTTTGTCAAAAGAACCAGCGATTTCGTCACCGTAGCGCAGTATCTCGAAATTGAGGCGGGTGATGTTGGGCTGCAACTTGCTGTGGTCGGAGGAGGCCAGCAGCACCGTTTTTTTCACGGGCGTCTTGGTCTTTATGGTGTCAATGGACGAGGGGAAATAGAGGTTGATGCCATCCAGGTTGCGCACCAACGGGTGGTTGGAGTTGGGGATAATGATGGGGAAATAGTACCACGGGAACAAGTCCATCGAGCCTTTTTGGTCCACCACCATTGGTATCTTGGAGCATTGTAGGTCGAGCACGAGGTCGGGGTTCACCCTAGCGCCGTACTTGAAGAGCATGTCGTTGATGTTCAGCGGGTAGTCCCTTGCGATATAACTGTTCTGATTGCGCAGCGAGTCCAGCTCCACGTTCAGCGGGTCTATGAGCCAGAGCACCTTGCCGCCGTTCATCACGTACTGGTCCATGAGGAAGAGGTCACGGTCGTTGAACGGAGCCTTCGGCTTCGCAACGATGAGCGTCTTGATGTCCTGCGGAATGACGGTGGCGCTGTCGAGGTTGAAAGTCCCCACATCGTAGTAGGCCCGCAGGCTCCGCTGGAGGTCGGCCCGCTCCCGCTCGCTCAGTTCGCCGTGCCCCACCGTGAAGGCAATGACCTCCTTTGCACCAGATTGGAGCTTGTGGAAGGCGTTCGCAAACTTGTATTCCATTTGGCTGATGGAAGTGTTCAACTTCTCGTCTGGGCTGGCACCAACGGCCTCCTCATCGAGGAGGTCCACCACGGCGGTGCGGCCCTTGTAGCTGATTTTGGCGTAGGGATAAATGAATTTTTCTTCCGTTCCTTCCGTGGTCTTTATGCGCAAGTTGGTGGGCACGATGCCCTCCTTTGCCAGCTCAGTGCGCCGTGCGTTTATTTCGTCCACCGTGCCACCGCCGGGGTTGGTATAGCTGTAGGTGATGAAGCCGGTCTCCGACCGAAAATCGTCGAGCATCTCCGACACCGACCGTTGGAGCCGCTTGAAGCCTGCGTTGAACTCGCCTTCGAGCAGCACGTTGACGTACACCTCGGCGTCGAGGTTGCGCAGCATCTGCCTTGTTGGGTCGGTAAGGGTGAAGCGCTTATCTTCGGTCAGGTCAAAATGGGTGAAGAACACGTTCCCCAAGATGTTGAGGAATATGGCAATGCCGATGACAAGGCCGAGTTGGAGGAAGGAATGGTTGCGTTTATTGCTCACTGGTGCCTAATCTTTTAGTTTAATCCTCCAATAAATATCTGACAGCACAATCTTCAAATCAAAATGGGGGAATTCGATAACATCCGTTGGCTCGGTGAACCATTGCGTTTCCCAAGTGCCATCCTCGTTTTTTGCGTGGAGTTCCGCCATCATTTCATCTTGAAATATCACAAGATAATACCACATTGACGGAATTTTTAAATACTCCTTTCGCTTGCGTACACGGTCGCGGTGCCGGGAATTTTGCGAAGCTACCTCTGCCATGAAAACAGGATGTTTGACGATGTACTCGTCTTCGTCGTCAACATTTGGGGCAACAACAACATCAGGATAGCGATAAATGCCATTTGGGACAACTTCCGCTTTTACATCATGGACGTAGGTTTCAAAATTTTTCTCAATAAGTGGAAGCTCGATTTTCCTGAGCAAATTCTTGGAAACCAAGTTCGCTTGTTTTGATTCTCCAGCCATAGGTATGAGTTTTCCATAGTAAAATTCATGTCTGACATCAGACTTCTTCTCCATCTCCAGCCATTCCTTGACCGTGTAGAGCTTTTCCGGTATTTCTAATGTAGCTGTCATTTGAAAATATTTTTTTTACAAAAATAGTCTGTTTTTACCACTTCCGCCGCTCCAGCGCCGTCACCGTCATTGCCACAAAAACCCCAATAATGGACACGAAATAAACCACGTCACGGGTATCTATCACGCCCCGGCTGATGGAAGTATAGTGGTAATCAATGCCGAGCATTTGCACGATGTCGTCCACTTTGCCGACGAAAATGGGCATGCTGCTCAAAAACATGAAGCCCCAATGTACCAAAAAACAGAGGAAAACTGCCATCACGAAGCTCGCTATCTGGTGGCTGGTGATGGACGATGCAAACACGCCAATGGCCACGAACGCAGCCGCCAATGCCATCAGGCCGAGGTACGAGCCAATAATGGCTCCACTGTCAAGGTTGCCCTTTGGGCTTCCAAGTTGGTACACCGTGATGTAGTACAACAGCGTGGGCAAGAGTGCAAAAACCGCCAACGCTAGGCAGGCGAAGAACTTGCCCAATACGATTTGCAGGTCGGTCAGCGGGCGGGTTGCCAGCAGCTCGATGGTGCCCGCTTGCGTCTCCTCCGCAAACGACCGCATCGTGACCGCCGGGATGAGGAACACGAACACCATCGGCGCAATGTCGAACAACTGGTCGAGCGTGGCGTAGTTGTAGTTCAGCAGGCTCGTGTCCGGGAATACGAACATCACCAGACCCAATATCGCCAGAAACACCCCGATGACGATATAACCGATAAGGGAGCTGAAAAAGGTGTTGATTTCTTTGAAAAAAATGGTCAGCATATCTTCATTGATTTTGAAGGATTTCTCTTTATTGAACTAATTCAAAAATTATGGAAAATAATGAAAGAATTCAAATGGAACGATTGGTGCTTTTAGTTACTCTTTGGTGATTCTTTAGCCCACTGGTTCATGGTATCCGTCCAGCCAGTTCCTCCCAAAGCCTATCCATTTTTTGGTGGCAGACTCTGCAAAATATTTAGCCAACAATACCCGAATATCGACAAGTTGTTTGTCGTCTAAATGTACACTGAATACTTTGAGCAGTTCCCTTTGTAGGTTTGTTAAATTGCCAGAATTTGTATTTTCCATAATGATATTTTTTAACCTAAATTGAATTTCATCATTCCTCTTTCATCATTAAATAAGCTGGGTTCCTATCTACATATATCAGCAAGCTTTTGAATAGCTTTTCTTCCTGCTCTTCTCTTGGAAGTTCCGTCAGTGTCTCCACCAGCAGCGGGTCGTCCTGGATCCAGGCCAGCAGATTGTTGACGGTGAAATCGGCGACCTCACCCGTCTGGAAATGCAGCATTTTCTCCACGATGACCTCCTCATCACGCACCACGTTGCCCTGCCGGAACGGCCTGCCGGTCAATGGGTTGTAAGCTGCCACCCGGATGGTCTTTTTTCGGTAGTCAGGATAGGTGAAAAAGCAAATCTTGCCACGCAGCTTGAGGGCAGCAAAATTGGGCAACTCACGGTTGATTTCGTTTTGGGGCACCCGAATGGAAGGCACGCCGTCCAGGCAAATGGCCCAAATCGAATCAAGTAGGAGCGGCTGGTAGTTTTTCTTAAAAACAATGGCGTCCACTTGCGTCAGCGAAGTTTGTGGGTTGGTAAAATATTGCACCTCCAGCGAATCCAAGTCGAAGGCTGGTTGGTTCGATTGCAACTGCGCCATGTTGTAGTACACCCCATCGGCAAAGTGGAAGTTCTTCGTCAAAACCACTGAGTCCTGTCCGAACAGTGAAGTCCAGAAAAGGCCACAAAAAATTGCTGATATAAAAATTGATTTCCTATCCAAAACAATCAAACAATTTAACAATTCAACAATCTCACTTCGTCAATTCGGTAAACACGTCTTCCACACTCACCACTTCCTTGTGCATTTCGAGCAGCGTCAGTTGGTTGTCCACTGAAAAACGGAAGATGTCGCCCCGAATGTCCTTGTTGGCATCCGCCACAATGTGCCAACGGTTGCCGCCCAGCGATTCGGTGCGCTTTACGTGGCGTATCTGCTGGAGCTTGTTCGCCGAAACGTTTTGCTGGAACTCCACCGTGACCACCAGCTCGCCACCAATGCGGCTTTGCAAATGCCCGATGGTGTCGTTGGCCACGATTTTGCCCTTGTTGATGATGAGCACCCGGTCGCAGAGCGCCGTCACCTCCTGCATGATGTGCGTGCTGAAAATCACAGTCTTTTCCTTGCCCAACTGCTTGATGACGCTTCGGATTTCGACCAACTGGTTGGGGTCGAGGCCGCTGGTCGGCTCGTCGAGGATGAGCACTTCGGGGTCGTGGAGCATGGCCTGCGCCAGCCCTACCCGCTGCCGATAACCTTTTGACAATGAGCTGATTAGCTTGTGCTGCTCGGTTCCAAGCCCTGTGAGTTCGACCATTTCGGCCACCCGACGCTCCAGATTGGGCACTTTGTGGAGACGGGCCACGAAGCCGAGGTACTCCCGCACGTACATGTCCTTGTACAGCGGGTTGTGCTCGGGCAGGTAGCCGATTCGGCGGCGCACCTCCATCGGGTCGGCCTCCACGTCGAAGCCACAAACCTCGGCCTTGCCCTCCGTCTGCGGGATGAAACAGGTTAGTATTTTCATCGTGGTGCTTTTCCCGGCGCCGTTGGGCCCGAGGAAGCCAAGCACCTCGCCTTTTTTTGCCTCAAAACTGACGTCGTTGACGGCCTTCTGCAAGCCGTAGGTCTTGGTCAGGTGTTGTACTTTTACTGACACGGGTAATTGATTTCGGATTTGCGATTGCGGATTGCGGATTGCGAGCATCGGATTATTGGCGAGCCTATCGAACGCAACATTAGCCCCCCAATTGACAGGAACACTGTTTGCAGTTCGCAGCTGCCCAATCCGAAATCCGCAATCCGCAATCCGCAATCGAACGGCAAAGCTACTCAACGGGGTCGAGGGTCAAAACTTGTATTTGCGCTGCCGCAAATTTCACAAAGTGGGGCAAAGCAGGTAGCGGGTTGGTCTGCCGTCGAACTTTGGTCGTGTGGCCGCACAAATCTGGTTTACGACACTAGAAATAACTTGGCAAGCAACTATCTTTGACCCAAGTACAGCCTCACTTACACGGGTTTCCCGTCAACCATTTTCTGCAAAATCCATTTAACACCGGAAAATTCCCGAAGGGGCTACTCCAAACAGATAAAACATTGTAAATCCTGTTAGTTATGCGTCTATTTTACACCTTGTTGATTTTCAGCATTTTACAAGCGCCTTCTTTTCTGGCTGCGCAAAATGCAAACCCTGAAAAAGTGGCCAAGAAACTCCTCGAAGCACTGGCCGAAGCACCCGAAGCCTATCATTCCGTTCACCTCGTCCTGTCCGACCGGGTTGACCTTGAAGCCTTGGACGCCGAGCTTACCGCCCAACGAGCGCTACCAGAGCAGCGCTCCGAGTCCGTCATTTTGGCATTGAAAAACAAGGCAGCCGAAACACAGGGCAGCCTTTTGTCCCAAATAAAAAACTCGACCCAAGCGAAACCCGGCTCGGTGCGCAGCTTCTGGGTGGCAAATGCCATCGTTGCGGAGCTAAAAAGCGAGCTGATTGCCGAACTGAGCAACCGACCCGACGTGGAATGGATTGGCATCAATGCCGAGCCGCAACTGGAGGCGTTCACCGTGAACCCCGCCCCGCCAGTTGTTTCCCCGAATGGCCACGAAATCGGACTGAGCGTCATCGGTGCGCCAGCCATGTGGGCGATGGGCTACACGGGCTACGGACAAATTGCCCTGACCAACGACACGGGCGTGGACCCCGACAGACCAGCGCTCAATACCAGCTATCGCGGCAATATGGTGCCAGCGGAGCAAGCCTTTTTTGATTACAATGCCCAATCCCAAGCCCAAATACCTGGGGTGGACGCCTTTGATTGCCAATACCACGGCACACATGTGACTGGCACCATCGTTGGTTTGGACAGACTCAGCAACGACACCATCGGTGTCGCCTTTAACGCCCAATGGATGGGTGCCGCCTCCATCGTTTGCAACGGCGGAACAGCGCACCTACTGGCCACCTTCCAGTGGTCAATAGATCCTGACGGCAACCCAGCCACTTCGGACGACATGCCCGACGTCATCAACAACTCGTGGTACGACCCAGGGCTGGACACGATTGACTGTTTCAGCGTGTACGTGCCGCTGCTGGAAGCGATGGAAGCTGCAGGTACCGCTGTGGTGTTTTCGGCGGGGAATGAAGGCCCCAGCCCGGCCACCATCACCCCACCCCACAACGTGAACCTGAACCTCGTCAACTCCTTCACCGTTGGGGCGCTCAACGGCAATTCGTCAACCTTGCCCATCGCAGGTTTTTCAAGCCGGGGGCCATCGCACTGCGTGGCCACGGACAGTTCGCTCATCATCAAGCCCGAAGTATCAGCACCGGGCGTGGATGTTCGTTCCTGTCTGCCCACGGGATATGGACTTTTGAGCGGCACTTCAATGGCCTCACCGCACGTGTCCGGTGCAATTTGCCTGCTGAAGGAAGCCTTCCCGTACCTGCCAGGAAAGGAGTTAAAACTGGCACTGTACTACACAGCCATTGACCTCGGCGATCTGGGCGAGGACAATGTTTACGGCATGGGCGTCATCAATTTGCCAGCGGCGTTCGACTACCTCGTGGCACAGGGCAACGTCCCCGCCTCCCCGCATGTGGACAACGATGTATTTGTGGTGGATTTGCAAATGCCAACTACGACTTGCGAAGCGGAAATTTCACCCATGATTTTGACGGTGGAAAACGGCGGGGCAACACCGTTGACCTCATTTGGAATCAAGTACGTGGCTGGTGGAAGTTCCTACACCCTCGGCTGGGTTGGCAATCTGGCACAAACCGAGCGCACTCAAATCCAACTGCCGACCTTAGCAGTTACCCCCGGCAACTACCGCTTCCGGGTTACGTTGCTGAACCCGAACGGTGTGGCCGATGAGCGGCCATTGAACAATACCATCGAAAAAAACGTGGAGGTGCTATCCCGTGAGCGCTTGCAAATACAGCCAGAAGGCACTGCCATTGCCTGTGAGGGTGCTTCGGTGCTGCTGCGGGCGGAATACGACGGCCCCGGCTACGCCGTAGTGAATTGGTACGACCAACCGTTTGGCGGAACGCCGCTGAACCAAGGCATGGTGTTCACGACCCAGCCATTGGCGCAAGCCGATACGTTTTACGCCGAGGCCGTTTATATCCTTCCCGTTGGCCTTCCCGACAAGAACACTGCTCCGAGCGAGCTGCTCGAAGACGAGGAAGTGGGGTTGGTTTTCGATGCTGCAAGACCATTCAAGCTGAAATCCGTCAAGGTTTTTGCGGAGCAAACAGGCCTGCGCCAGCTATTATTGCTCGATGACGAAGGCGAAGAACTGGAGCACAGCGTGGTGAACATTCAGCGCATCCGCAGACAGCATTGACCTGACTGACAACCAGCCGGTGCAGTTCACCAACACCAGCACCGACAACGTGGCCAGCTTCGACTGGAATTTCGGCGACGGCGCAAGCAGCTCCGAGGAAAGCCCCGCCCACACTTTCACAGACCCCGGCATCTACGTGGTGAGCCTGGCCATCACCAGTCTCGACGGGTGCTCGGCCTTTGCACTAGATACCATCGAAGTGACCAACAACGGCCTCAGCATTGCCGACCCGGGTCGGGCACTGCCGGAAAACATTGCCGTTTACCCGAACCCTGCCAGCCAATCGGTGAACATCCAGCTCGACTTGCACGCTGCGAAAATGGTGGAGCTGCACCTCGCCGATATGACGGGCAAGCTGGTCCGCACAAAATCGTTGCTTGCTTCGCAAAGGGACTTGTTGCAACTTGACATCGCCGAACTTGCAACCGGGGTTTATTTCCTTTCAGTGAAAATGGAGGGGGAAAGTTCGATTTGGAAGGTGGTGAAGATTTAGAGAGTGAGGGGATGAGAGCGTGAGAGAGTGAGAGAAAATTTGGTCGAAATGAAACGAAACGTCCTGCTTTTGTTGGTGATTTGGGCAGTTTGCACTCCGGGCTTGCGGGCTGCCGAACCTGTGCGAGTATTGACTGGGGTTTACCTGATGAACCTCTACGACCTCAACCTGGACGAGAACAGTTTTTATGCAGACTTCTACGTCTGGTTCAAATGGAAGGGCGAGATTGACCCCACTGGCATCGAGTTCGTGAACATGGTGGAGAAATGGGGCATGACGCAAGAGCCTTTCGAAGACACCATCATCACGCTGGAAGGTGGCTGGAATTATCAAGGATTTCGGGTGGAGGGGCGGTTCTTTCACCCGTTCGAGTTGGAGCGGTTTCCGCTGGACAAACACCAACTTGACATCCATCTCGAACACCCAGACTTCCCATCGGATGCCTTGCAATTTGTGAAGGACACCACATCCGCTCCCGTTTATTATCGCCCTGAACTGATGCTTGCTGGTTGGGATTTGCTTGGCGCAAAATTGTTGTCCCAAACCCACAACTACAGAACCGATTTCGGCAACCCGGACTATCCTGCCACCAACTTCTCGGACTTTGTCTTTCGTTTCACCATCACACGACCAGTTAGTTATTTTGTGCTGAAACTGCTGCTGCCACTGACCATCGTCATCATGGCGGCATTGGGTGCCCTGCTGTTTTTCCCCAGTTACGTGGATGCCCGGATTAGCTTGCCCGTGGGCAGCCTGCTCACTGCAGTCTTCCTCCAGCAAAGCTACTCGGACGCCCTGCCCGACGTGGGCTACATGGTGCTGATGGACAAGATTTACCTGCTGGCATACGGGTTGATTGCAGCAGTGATGTTCGAACTCATTCTGACTGGAAACAAACTCCAGATTTTCAAGAAAAAAGAACTGGACCTGAATCGCCTGAAAAGCAGGGAACGAAAAATGGCGGCCTTATTTGCCAGCATATACTTGTTGGGCATTATCCTGCTGGTGTCGTTTGCTTAAAGCTGACAGCCCTACATTTGCTGTCCTCCAAAACTAATTTTTCAGTTATGAAGCTAAAAATTCATCGAATATAACCTAAACTTTTGCAGCCCTATTTTACAGGGAATTTGCTCCTGGCAATTATTTCGGTTGCCTGTCTTAACTTTGGATGTGGTGAAGAATCAAAGCCGGTTCCAGTTGCTGAGACGAAAGCCGTGACCGACACTGTTGGCAAAACAAGCGAGGAGACCCCTTCATCGCCAACCAAAGTTGAACCGGTTTCAGGCCCTACCATTACCAAAAAAATGGCTTGTGGCGTTACCGTCAAGGTGCATGAAAACGGGATGGAAGCCAAACTCTTGGCTATTTTGGAAGACAAATCCAGTAAGGCAAATCAAAGTGCATGGATTGATTTTGACCAAATTGCTTTTGAGGATGGCAAGCCCAACCTCATCATGTCCTCCTCGGCGAACCAAATGGTCACCCTTTCCCAAATCATCAAATGCTTTCCAAGTTCAAGGTTGAAAATTGGGATAAACCCAAAAAGTGAGGCAGGCAAAGCAGCATACACCAAGCTTGCTGCGGAACGCATCATTGCTGTCAAAGCTACCCTGATAGGCCTTGGCGTAACGGGAGCAAACATAGAATCCGAAGTATTTCAAATTCAAAACCCAAGCAACGGGGCAGGAAATACTTCGACTCAACGTCTCGCCCTACAAGTTTTGGCAAAGTGAGCATACAAGCTCACAAATCCATCAACGCCGCTTCTTCCATGATAAAAATCAGCCGATCAGGGTCATCCTCGTTCAGTTTGAGTTTGCCCTTGAACACATACGGCCTGTCAATCTTGTAATCCTTCAGCGGCTTTTTCATGATGACCTCTGCCACGGTGGCCAGCCCCGCTTTCCCGCAGAAAAAACACTGGCTGTAAGTGAACTTGGACAAAATCAGACCCGAATAACCCGGTGCATCGGCGGTGGGGATGATATAGCCCGAGAGCATTACCTCCTTGCCCTCCCACTGTTTGATGCTGTCGAAGTTCTTTGGCCAAGGCATGAACATACCGTAGGTCTTGAAGAACTTCTTGCCAAACTCGACCTGCTCGAAGAGCGTCCAGCCGTTTTGGGTTTGGGAAAAAAGTGCCGTGCTCAAAAAGATTGTGGCAAATAATAGCTTGATTTTCATACCATTTCAAATTTGAGTTGGTCAATTACGGCTTCACCCTCGCCTTCTGCATTGGGTTCTTTACCTGCTCCTCCTTGTTCTTCTTGTACACCTGTATCAGCTTTGGCGCAGCAGGTATTGGCCTCGTGTTGTTCTTTTCATCAATATCCGCCGTCTCCCGGTACGGGTCGAGCTTCACGGACTTCACAGGCTGGTCCTTCACAAACACTTTGGTCACGGCGTTCTCGTTCTTCCGCCACACCTCGGCGGGGATGCGCTCAACTTCCTTCGTGCCGTCGGCGAACGTCCATTCGAGGATGATGGGCATCACCATGCCGCCCTTGTTCGTAAAGCGGAGTTCATAGTAGTTTCTTCCCGAATTTTTTCTCCTTTTCCTTTTTGTCAAACACCTCATCGTACAACACCATTTTTTGGGTCAAAATCGAGTGGGCGGTTTCCCAAGGCTTGTAAGTCGTGTAGAAGTCCACGAGGTCGGGGTCGGTCTCCACGGCAAATTGCATCCCACTCTCCCGGTTGCGGATTTTGGAAATGTCCTGAAAAGGTGCCTCAAATTTTTCAGTGTTGGTGAGCGTCTGGGGTTGCGGGTTGTTTTCTATATCCACTTTCAGCCATGCGATGCTGTCCAGCGAGATGTCCACCGGTTCGATTTCATAGAACCAGCCCCGCCAAAACCAGTCGAGGTCAACGCCGCTGGCATCTTCCATCGTGCGGAAAAAGTCGGCGGGCGAAGGATGCTTGAAGGCCCAACGCTGGCAGTATTCCTTGAACGCCGCATCAAAAAGCTCCCGGCCCATGATGGTTTCCCGCAGGATGGTCAGCCCAGCGGCAGGTTTTGCGTAAGCGTTCAACCCAAACTCCACGATATTGTCGCTGTTGGTCATGATGGGTTCGAGTTGGTCCTTGGGCGAGGACATGTACGGCACGATGGTGGGTGCCGGCCCACGTCGCAGGTCCCAATTGTTATCGAACTCGGCCTGTGCCAGCGTCTGGATGAAGGTGTTCAGTCCCTCGTCCATCCACGACCATTGGCGCTCGTCGGAGTTGATGATCATGGGGAAATAGTTGTGCCCCACCTCGTGGATGATGACGCCGATGGCCCCGAGTTTGTTGCCTTCGGTGTAGGTCCCGTCCTCCTCTGCCCGCCCGAAATTGAAGCAAATCATCGGATACTCCATGCCGCTTTGTGCCTCCACGCTGATGGCGATGGGGTACGGGTACGGGATGGAATATTGCGAGTAAGTTTTGAGCGTGTGCGCCACTGCACGGGTCGAGTAGCGGCTGTAAATCGGGTAGGCTTCTTTGCCGTAATAGCTCATGCACATCGCCTTTTTTCCGTTTTCGTTGAAATGCGGCATGGCGTCCCAAACGAACTTGCGACTGGCGCCCCAAGCGAAGTCCCGCACGTTTTCAGCCTTGTAGTGCCATGTTTTCAGCTTTTTGCTGTGTTTGCTGGACTCGTTTTTCTTCGCCTCGTCCAGTGTCACGATTTCCACGGGGTCGGTGGCGGACTGCGCCTTTTGCCAGCGGCTCAGTTGCTCCTTCGTGAGCATTTGGTCATAGTTCTGGCACTCACCCGTGGAGGCAACCATGTAGTCGTCGGGCAGGGTCATTTTCACCTCAAAATCGCCGAAGGTGAGCGCAAACTCGCCCCGTCCGGTGAACTGCTTGTTCTGCCAGCCCGTCACGTCGCTGTACACGCAAAGCCTTGGATACCATTGGCTTATGGTGAAAATATAGTTGCCGTCCTTCTCGAAATACTCGTAGCCGCCCCGCCCACGTGGGCCTTTGATGCGATCCGCGATTTTATAATTCCACTTCACGTTGAAGCTGAACGATTCGCCGGAGAGCAGTTTCTTTGGCAAGTCCACCTTCATCATCGTCTGGTTGATGGTGTACTTCAACGGCTTGCCGCTGGCGTCCGTGATAGCCTCGATGTTGTGGCCGTATTGCGTCAAATCCTTCCACTGTTCCAGCATGTCCAATGCCTGCGCATCCATCACCTGCTCCACGGTACTGCCGTTGAAATGGTGTAGGTCGTTGTGGCCTTGGTGCTGGTTTTCGTCGAGTTGGAGCCAGAGGTAGCCCAGCGTGTGCGGCGATTGGTTGTGGTAGGTGATTTGTTCCGTACCGCTCAGGCGCTGGTTTTCGGTGTCCAGCGTGCAGTCAATTTTATAGTCGCAACGCTGCTGCCAGTATTCCGGGCCGGGCGCACCGTCCACGCCCCGGTAGGGCGTCGGGTCGGGCAGCACGTATTCGAGTTGCTCGAACTTGTTGCCGTGGTTGGAGGTGGATTGGGCAGTGATTGTGCCAGCGAAAAGAAGGGATGTGAGGAGGGAAATGATGTATTTCATGTCAGGAGAAGTTATGGTTATTTTGAAACCGATTTTTTTCCTTTATTTGGTGTAAAAAGAAGTTGGCGTTTCTTCTTTTCCAATACTTTGTCAAGTGCTCGAATTAATTTTTCTAATGTCCGGTATCCAATTTGCTCAACCTCGAAATTAAGTCGTCAAAGCTAACTTTTACTCCATTGTCAAACTCAATGTATTCCATAAGTTCATTTTTTATTCAAAACTAAGATAAGTACAGCGCACTAAAACTCAAACTCACCCTCCACATCCCCCGCATTCAGCAGCTGCGTCTCCCGCCCCTTGCCGGGCAAAATGGCATAGACCATATTCGTCTGCTCCCGAAACTTCTCCACCAGCAGCGAGTTCTTCACGTTGATTTTTGAAATCTTTTTTTGGAAAACGGGCGTGGAAAAAATCGCCAGCACCTGGTCGTTTTTCTGGCGGATGGACTGGAAGGTGAGCGCTTCTTTGCCGCCATTTACGCTCAGTTCAAAATGCTTCAAGATGTATTCACCAATGGCATTGCTGGCGGGCAAAGGGGCGTTTTTGTCCCCAGTGAGCGTGGCCGTCAAGTCGTCAGTGAAGAGGTAGAACTTCACCTCAAACGCCTTTTTTTCTTCCGAAAACACCACCTCCGTCACGCTCATTTTGAAGTCGTGGTTAAACACATTTTGCAAAATAAGCACCAGCGCTCCGCCGCCGCCCAACCCCGAAACGTACAAGTTCCAGTCTCGGTGCTGCAGCTTGAGCCATTGCGCCAGCAAAAAATACAACCCAAAAAACACGCCCACGATCATCAACTGCCCAAGTTCGATGCCCACGTTGAAGGCAAAAAGTGGCTTGACGATGCTCCCTTCCTCCCCCATCAGCGCACGGAAAAAATTGGCGAAGCCCATGCCGTGAATCAGTCCAAAAAACAGCGCCAACAGGTAATTCGTTGACACCGCCTTGGAAAAAGTGCCGCCATCGGCTTTTTTTACGGTGACGTTGTGCAGGCTCGTCAAAACGATGGTGACGGGAATCAGGAACTCCACCAAACTGGCTGGCACGTTCAGGATTTTAAATCCTGACAGTACCAGCGTCAGCGAATGCCCAATGGTGAACGCCGTGATGAGCACCAACAACTTTCGCCACTCCAGCCAATGGTACACGGCGCAGAGCGTCACCACGAACAGCAGGTGGTCAAACGCCTTCGGGTCGGCGATGTGGTGGAAACCGAGTTGGAGGAAACTGAGGAACTCGCTCACTTCTTTTAGTTATGAGTTATGAGTTATGAGCTAAGAAGGAGCCGAAAATCTCATAACTCATAACTCATAACCAATTAAGGTTTCAGCGTCTTCCGCTTCTTCGCCTTCTGCATCATGTTTTCGCTTTTGTGGAACTCGTGTTTTTTGAACACCATGAACAGCTTTGGCTCCGTGGGCATGGGACGAGTATTGTTCGTTTCATCAACGTCCGCCGTTTCCCGCCAGGGGTCGAGTTTTACGGATTTGACCAGCTTGTTTTTCACAAAAACCTGCGTGAATTGCTGCTCGTTCTTGCGCCAGATTTCGACGGGGATGCGCTCGATTTCCTTCGTGCCGTCCGCAAAAGTCCACTCCAAAATGACGGGCGTCACCAACCCACCCTTGTTGCTGAACCGCAGTTCGTAGTAGTTTTTGTCGGCAAAAAGCTCCTTTTTTTCTCGCTTGGAAAACGTTTCGGCGTAATCTGTCATCTTGAATTCCGAGGTGCTGTCCGCTGTTTCCCAAGGCTTGTAGAAGGTGTAGAAATCCTGCAACGACGTGTCCTTTTCCACCGGGAACTGCTTGACCTCCTCCCGGTAGCGGGCCTTCGTCAGCGTCTCGAACGGTGCTTCAATGGTTTGCGGATAGGACTGCTCCTTCGGCTCTGGGTTGTTTTCGAGGTCTACTTTGAGCCATTCGATGCTGTCCAGCGAGATGTCCACCTTCTCGATGCCGTAGAACCAACCCCGCCAAAACCAGTCGAGGTCTTGGCCGCTGGCATCTTCCATCGAGCGGAAAAAGTCGGCGGGCGTGGGGTGCTTGAAGGCCCAGCGGCGGCAGTATTCCTTGAAGGCGTAGTCGAATTTCTCCCTGCCCGTCACCGTTTCCCGCAGGATATTCAGTGCCGTGGCTGGCTTGCGGTAGGCGTTTGCGAAGTAGTCAATGATGTTCTCCGAGTTGGTCATGATTGGCTCCAATTGGTCAACCGGACTGTTCATGTAACCAGTGATTTTATGCGGCGGGCCTTCGTTGGAGTCGTAGTTGTTGTCCCATTCCTGCTCGGCGAGGTACTGCATGAAGGTGTTGATGCCCTCGTCAAACCAAGCCCACTGGCGCTCGTCGGAGTTGATAATCATGGGGAAATAGTTGTGCCCCACTTCGTGGAAAATGACCGTCAGTGCAAGCATTTTTTGCCCCTTCGGAATAAGTGCCGTCCTCTTCGGCCCGCCCCGGGTTGAAACAAATCATCGGGTACTCCATGCCGTTCTGCGCCTCCACGCTGATGGCCGTCGGGTATGGGTACGGGATACTAAACTTGCTGTAAGTCTTGAGCGTGTGCGCCACCGCCTTGGTCGAGTAGCGGCGGTAAATCGGGTATGCCTCTTTCGGGTAATAGCTCATGCACATCACCGGTTTGCCGTCCTCGTTTTTCACCTGCATGGCGTCCCAGATAAAGCGGCGGCAGGCCGTCCAAGCGAAGTCCCGGACGTTTTCGGCCTTGTAATGCCAGGTTTTCAATTCTTTGGATTTCTTCTTTTTCTCCAGTTTGTTGGCCTCGTCCAGCATCACGATTTCCACCGGTTCGCCACTGGCCTGTGCCTTTTTCCAACGCTGCAACTGCTCTGGCGACAGCATCTGCTCGTAATTCTGGCAGACGCCCGTTGCACCCACAGTGAAGTCGGCAGGCAGCGTCATCTTCACGTCGTAGTTGCCGAAGTTGAGCGCAAACTCGCCCGTGCCGGTGAACTGGTCGCTCTGCCAGCCCTCGAAGTCGCTGAAAACACAAAGCCTTGGAAACCATTGGGTTATGGTAAAAAGATAGTTCTCGTCCTTTTCAAAAAACTCGTAACCGCCCCGCCCGAAAGTGATGTTGTTGATGCGGTCAATGAGGATATAGCTCCACTCGATGTTGAACTCGAATTTTTGGCCGGGGGCCAATGGCTGTGGCAGTTCCACCCGCATCACCGTGTTGTCAATGAAATGCTTGAGCGCAGCGCCCTTGCCATCCGTCACGGACTTGATACGATGTCCGTAGTCGCCAAATTCCGTCCAGGATTCCAGCATCTTCATAGCATTTTCGTTCATGTTCTTGCCGATGTCGTGCGGGTGGGCGTGGTGCAGGTCGTTGTTGGCGGCGTGCTGGTTTTCGTCGAGCTGTAGCCAGAGGTAACGCAGGGTTTGTGGCGAGTTGTTGTAGTATGTCAAGTGCTCCTTGCCCGTCAGTTGCCGCTTTTCTGGGTCGAGCGCCGCCTCGATGTTGTAATCGCAGCGCTGCTGCCAGTACTCAGGGCCGGGCGAACCGTCGGCGGTGCGGTAGTCGTTGGGGCTGGGCAGCACTGTGCCGAGTTGCTCGAAAGCGTAGCCGTGATTGCTGCGCTTGGGGGCCTCTGTCTTTTCTTTTTCCTTTTCTTGTGCAAAAAGGCTAGTGGTGCAGAGGCCCAAGATCAGGATGAAAAACTGGCCAACCTTGTAAGGTTTCAAGTTCATGTTTCGAATTGTTTGATGAAAAAATTGGAATTGCGAAGGTAAGGATTGGAAAGACAATGAAGGGATGCAGCAGGATAACCCGCTCAACTAATTTCGTTCTCTTTTTTACCAATTCTCTTTTCTGAGCACAATATTTTAAAACAATTTTTTTATTTTTAAAAACAAATTGTTGTGTTTATAAAATCCCCGCCCTACCTTTGCCCGCACACCACCCGACACTCCACCCGCACATATTTCCGAGTTACCGGCTTTCATTTTAAACATACTGAGAGCATGTTTAGGATTTGGTCACTTGGTCAAAAACGGCTCTTTTTCGCCATTTTTCCACCTTTTTTCAGTTGCGTAGCCCCGCTATGCGCCTTCAAAAAGCTGAAAAACTGACAAAAAATAGCTCGTTTTTGCCTCAAGCACCAAATCCCAAACATGCTCTAAAACTTGACCAATGAATATGAACACGTATTCGGAAGGGGTTTTTATTGTCCCATTCGACCTCCGACAACTTGCCGCCTGCACGATTTCGTGGTTCGAAGGTGGCGTGGCCGCTGGGTTTCCCTCTCCCGCCACCGATTACATGGAGCAGGGCATTGACCTGCACCGGGAGCTGATAAAAAATCCTTCGTCCACCTTCTTTTGCCGGGTGGACGGCGACTCGATGGAGGGCGACGGCATCCGCGACGGCGACATTTTGATCGTGGACAAATCGCTCCCGGCAAAGGACGGCAAAATCGTGGTCTGCTTTCTCGACGGCGGTTTTACGCTGAAAAGGATAAAAATCACTAACAAGACGGTTTACCTGCTGCCCTCCAACCCCCGCTACCCCGTACTGGAAGTGACCGAAGAAAACGATTTCAGGGTCTGGGGCATCGTGACCTGCATCATCAGCAAAAAATGATAGGACTCATTGACTGCAACAATTTTTACGTGTCGTGCGAGCGGGTTTTCAACCCTTCGCTGCATGGCAAACCCGTGGTCGTTTTGAGCAACAACGACGGTTGCATCATCTCCCGCAGCGACGAAGCGAAAGCCATCGGCATCCCCATGGGCGCATCCGTTCATGAAGTGCGGCAGCTCTTGGAAAAATACAAGGTCATCATGCACTCTTCCAACTATGCACTTTACGGCGACATGTCGAACCGGGTGACGGCCACCTTGCAGGAACTGGTGCCGGAACTGGAAGTGTATTCGATTGACGAGATGTTTCTTGACTTTTCCGGGTTCAACGAAATGCAGCTCATGGCGCTGGCCCGACAGGTCGTTCGGAAAGTCCACAAAAACACGGGCATCTCGGTCTCGCTGGGCATTGCCAAGACGAAAGCGCTGGCAAAAATGGCCAACCGTATGGCCAAAAAAATGCCCACGGGCGAAAAGGTTTTTGTGATAGAAAATCAGGAAAAGGCCATTGAAATACTGCGGAATTTCCCCGTTGAAAACATCTGGGGCATCGGCAGGCAACATGCCGCTTTTCTAAAAAAACACAACGTCCTCACCGGCCTTGACTTCATCCTGGCAAACAAGGGCTGGGTGCAGGCTTCCATGAGCGTGGTCGGGCTGCGGCTGTGGCGGGAGTTGAACGGCCTGCCTTCCACCCTGCTCGACCCCGACACCTCCCCAAAAGAACATCTGCACGTCGAGGTCCTTCGGTGAAGTGCTCCGGGACTACTCGCTCATCGAACAAGCGGTCGCCAATTTCGCTGCCCGCTGCGCCGAAAAGCTGCGTGGGCAGGGCAGTTGCGCCGGGGTGCTCACGGTTTCCCTCAATACCAACTCGTTCCGAAAGGAACTGCCGCAATACCACAACAGCGCCACGATGCGATTGGCCATCTCCTCAAATAGTACGATTGAATTGGTACAACAGGCTTTGAGAGGACTAAAAGCGATTTTCAAGGAAGGTTACCAGTACAAAAAAGCAGGCGTCCTCGTATCGGAACTCATCCCGCAGAACAGGGTACAGGCCACGCTCTTCTCGGATGAACTGTCAGAGAAACACAGCAAACTCATGGAGGTGATGGATGCGATGAACCTAAAGCACGGCAGGGACAAATTAAGGCTTTCGAGCCAAGGCTACGACCGCCGCTGGAAATCGAAACAGGAGAAACTGTCGAAGGGGTTTACGACTGATATGCGGGAGGTGTTGATTATCAAAAGCTGAAATAAGTGGGGTGTTGTGCTGCGACGAACTTGCTTAAACTTATGGCTTGGGCAAACTTGTGATAATTGAGAATTCGAATTAAGGATACAGCCCTAACTGCATCAACCCTCGTCTTTCTATTATACTATCTGGGTGATTGAGGTTGAAAATTTTGACGGTTGCAGCACCGACAAGGGACTTTGGGTTTATTTTGGCTGAATCTTCGACCTCAAAATGCTCATCCCATTTGTCTTTCCGAGGATTGAAGAAACGCACAGGATGGCTTGGGTCATCCAAAACAGTAGCAATGTCAGTACCCTTGAACTCGTTGCAAATCGAACAGGAATAGGCAAGATTTTCAAGCATGGTTTTTCCGCCATGCTTTAGGCTGACGATATGGTCTATATGAAATTTGAAAAAAGAGTATTCGGCTGGAAGGCCACAATATTCACACCTCTGGCCAGCACGTTCGGCTACCTTTGTTCGTATGGAGGAGGAAATATATCCGCTCATGCTGCCAACAACCGTTGTTGCGCCCTAATTTTTGACAAACGAACCAACCGTTCCAACACCAAGTAGTGGTCCAATTCATCCTTTTCCTCTTTCGTGAGAATGCCCGCTTTCGACTTGTCCATCAAGGTTTCCAAGCGCTTTTGCATGGCAGCAGTTGCCTTCAATTTCATCAGTTTCTCTGGCTCTACGGTGGCCAGCAGTTCGGCGATTTGGTCGTATGCAGAATAGATGCTTACCATTGGTTGCAGATTTTTGTTCAAAGGTAGGGGTTTTCGGGAAAAATGGGAAGCAAAAGTCCACAGGTTGTGTTGAGATGAACTTGCTTGAACTTGGCACTTCCTACTACTTGGCCTACGCACGGCGGCCAGAGGCCGCAACCAAAGCTCGTAACTAGCGATGCCGTTTTTCAATTGACATGTAGTGGGCGAGCGGGGGCTTGGCAAAAAATCATGCAAAAATTAAACATTTCTGAACCTTAATAAAAAACATTTTGTTAACGAAGAAAGGTCAAATTGACATGAATCAAAATCCAGTTAGACAACATTACGTTCCTAAAGTTTATCTCAAACATTTTGCCTTGGACAAATCAGGCAACATTTATCGACTTGACATTAAGTCTGCTCATCTTAACCAATCTCCCAAACTTTCAAACGTAGCAAAAATTTGCATTGAGGATGATAGTTTTAAAATCGAAACCCAAGAACTTTTAGACAGATACAAATTAGACGACCCATATTTTATTGAGAAAAAAGTATTTGACTACGAAAATTCATTGCCTCGTTCAATTGAGAAATTAACTAAGAAAGGCATAATAAATTTGAGGGATGCAAGAAAATTTATCACAGCAATTCTAAGTATAAAGCGAAGAAATAAGGCATTTAGAAATGTGTTCCATGACCCTCAAATATTTAATGAAATAGCTAAAAACAACATTAATTCACTTAAGGTAAATGCTGAACTTTCTCAAGATGAATTCACCAAAAAGGGTATTGACATTCTTGAAGTAGCTGAAAGAGTTGAGACTTGGATAAAACTATCCATTTATAACCAATGACAATCCCGGATGTACACTCACGCCGAATGAGGAAAATAGTTAACACAGGGTTTGGAAATTGGTCATCATTTTCTTTTCACTTTAAATCATCTAAATCTTTTCATGGTGATAAAAAATCAGAAAGAAGATTGGGGTACAATTTTCAAAAGAGTGAATTACCGAAAGCACAAAAACATTTTGTTGATTATGCCAAAAAAAGCTGCAAGTAGCGAATTGCAATACTTCCATTTTTTCTCAAAACAAATCAATTCTTGATGACCTGAATAGCGTTTACGGAATTTCTAATTCAAAAAAATAAAGCAAAATAAAGAGGATGCAACTAGGGTTACATCCTTCTTAGGAACGAGTTTTAAATAAAGTATCAAATCTACTCAACGAGTTATTCTCTCATCCTGAGAGAAACAGTGAACATCAAGAAGGTTTTGTTCAGCCAAGATGGATTCTAGTAGAATGACAAAAAATCCGTCAAACGAAAATTGATACTTTATTTAAAATCCGTTCCGCAACCACACTTGTCATGGAGGTAATCAGAGCTGCTCCTTAAACCACCCCACAAAATCCCCCACACTCTTCGCACCCAAGTCCCCTTCGCCCTGCTTACGCACGCCGACGGCATTCGCCTCTGCCTCCTTCTCGCCAACGATAAGCATAAACGGCACCTTGCTCATTTCTCCGTCCCGGATTTTGCGGCCAATGCTCTCCGTGCGGTCGTCAATGCGGCCACGGATGTCGTGGCTGGCGAGGAGTTCCTGCACCTCGGCGGCGTAGTCGTTGTACTTGTCGCTGATGGGCAGCAGCAGGTACTGCTCCGGGGCGAGCCAGAGCGGGAACTTGCCAGCGCAATGCTCGATCAGCACGCCGATGAAGCGCTCCATCGAGCCGAAGGGTGCCCGGTGAATCATCACGGGGCGGTGCGGGGCGTTGTCGGCACCGATGTATTCGAGCTTGAAGCGCTCCGGCAGGTTGTAGTCCACCTGAATGGTGCCGAGTTGCCAGGAGCGGCCAAGGGCGTCCTTCACCATGAAGTCGAGCTTGGGGCCGTAGAAGGCAGCCTCGCCCAGTTCCGTCACGGTTTCGAGGCCAGCCTCGGCGGCGGCTTCGATGATGGCGGCCTCGGCCTTCGCCCAGTTCTCGTCGGAGCCGATGTACTTGTCCTTGTTCTCCGGGTCACGCAGCGAAATCTGGGCGGTATAGTTCTCGAAGCCCAGTCTTTTCAGCACCATCAGCGTCAGTTCGATGACACCGTGGAACTCCGCCTTCACTTGGTCGGCTGTGCAAAACAAGTGGGCATCGTCCTGCGTGAAGCCCCGTACTCGGGTGAGGCCGTGCAGCTCGCCGCTCATCTCGTAGCGGTACACCGTGCCGAACTCGGCGATGCGCACCGGCAGTTCTTAGGACGCTTGGCTTGTGGCCAAAGATTTCGCAGTGGTGCGCGCAGTTCATCGGTTTCAGCAGGAACTCCTCGCCCTCCCGTGGCGTGTGGATGGGCTGGAAGCTGTCCTTTCCGTATTTTTCGTAGTGACCAGAGGTCACGTACAGTTCCTTTTTGCCGATGTGCGGAGTGATGACGGGCTGGTAGCCCCGCTTCATCTGCTCTTCTTTCAGGAAGTTTTCGAGGCGGCTGCGCAGCGCCGTGCCTTTCGGCAACCAGATGGGCAGGCCAGCGCCTACTTTCTCCGAAAACATGAAGAGTTCCAGTTCCTCGCCGAGCTTGCGGTGGTCACGCTTCTTGGCCTCTTCCAGCATTTCGAGGTACTCCGTCAGCTCTTTTGCTTTTGGAACGTAATGCCGTAGATGCGGGTCAACTGGTTGCGCTGGTCGTCGCCACGCCAGTAGGCACCACCGATTTTGAGCAATTTTACGGCCTTGATTTTGCCCGTGTCGGGGATGTGCGGTCCACGGCACAGGTCAGTAAAGATGCCCTGGTGGTAGAACGTGATTTGGCCGTCTTCGAGGTCTTCCAGCAGTTCGAGCTTGTACTCGTCGCCTTTTTCCTTGAAAAAAGCGATGGCCTCCGATTTGCCGATTTCCTCCCGGCGGTATTCGTTGCCCTGCCGGGCCAACTCCATGATTTTGTCTTCGATTTTCTTGAAATCCTCGCTCGAAATCTGGCGGCCACCGGGGTCCACGTCGTAGTAGAAGCCGTTGTCGAGTGCCGGGCCGATGCCAAACTTGATGCCAGGGTACAGTGTTTCAAGCGCCTCGGCCATGAGGTGGGCGGAGGAGTGCCAGAAGGTATTTTGCCCTCTTTGGAGTCCCAGGTGAGGAGTTGGAGCGAGGCGTCGCTGTTGATGGGGCGACTGGCATCCCAAACCTCGCCGTTCACTTTGGCGGCCAGCACGTTGCGGGCCAGGCCCTCGCTGATGCTCTTGGCGACGTCCATCGCCGAAGTGCCTTGTTCGTATTGACGGACGCTGCCGTCGGGTAACGTGATGTTTATCATGATGCTAATTGTTGTAATTGTTGAATTGTTGGGGACTGATTTCTTACGACGTTGCAGAGCCAAAGTTCAGCCACTGGCATTGGTTTTTTTCAAAGGCGGGCAAAATTAGTTTTTTGAAAGTGGCGAGGCGATAAATGTCATAGGTTTTCAAGAATCAGCGCGTTGATTTCTTCCCCACGGGTCAGCGTCATCATGTGTGAGCCGCCCGGCACGATGACACTAGGGTTGATGTTCCTGAGCGGCAAGGTATGGTCATTTGTGCCGTGAAAATGAATGATGCCGGAAGGGTAAGTTTCCCGTTCCCAATTGAATATCATGTTCACGCAACGCTTAAGGAAAAGCGGATCCTTGTCAGACAGCATTGCATCAAAAATAGCTTTTTGTTTGTTTCGGTCTGGCTCCACAACAGCCTGGGCTACGAACGACATGGCTTTGAGAAACCTTGGCCCGAACAACTTATTTATTGGGACATACCTCTGTATCCGGTATTGCCAAGGCAATTCCAAGCGACATTTGGCGCTAGAAATGATAATGGTCTTCGAGGGGCTTAATTGATTGGTCAACTCCGTGCAAATCATGCCACCCAACGACACGCCTATCAGCATGAAAGTAGCGGTGGTGTCAATCTGTTGCGCCAGCAAAGCAGCATAATCGGCCATGGTCGCTTTTTTTTCTGGCACAGAATACTGGATGTAATGAGCCGAATAACCCTCCGGTAGAAGGATTTTGGAAAAAATACGCTCGTCCGAACCTGTTCCGGGGAAAAAATAAACATTGGCAATAGAATCCTGGCCGTATGCATGGGCCACTATCAAGAACAGGATGGAGAACAACATTGGTTTCATACGAGGTAGCGGTTGTTGATTTGGATACAATAGTAATTGATTACCAGCGCCTATGAAATGATAATTCGCAACATTTTTGGTGAATCAATTCATCAGCACCAATCCAGCTTGCTTGAATTATCCTCACCGCCTTTAGGTTTTCCCGACCTTCGGAAAGGTATAAGTAGCATTTGGGGGAAAAGATTCTTTTACGGGCCGTAGGCTCGCTATCTGAAATCAAGATAGCGAACCTACGACCCTCAAAATCGGTGGTTTTCAACCATTTGGAATTAGCGATGGAGCGATGCTATCTCCGAATTCAGGGTAAAATTAGCATTGCATCCTTGATTGAGACGCAACATCTAGCCCTAAACCATTTCCCCCAACGCCTGTTAGACAGCCATTAAAATCAAACAGGGTTCAATGAAAAACTACCTCATCGCAGGCGGCTCCTCCGGCATCGGCCTGGAACTGGTGAAAAAACTGAGCGCAGAGGGCCATCAAATCCTCGTCGTATCCCGCACGGGGACCAGCTTGGACGGGCTGTCCGGCGTCACGCATTTGCCCAAAAACCTGCTCGAAGACGAACTCGCCGAAAGTGAATTACCCCCCTCGCTCGACGGCATCGCCTATTGCCCCGGCAGCATCAACCTCAAGCCGTTCCGCTCACTGAAACCAGAAGCGTTTTTGGAGGATTTCCAAATCAATGTGCTCGGGGCGGTCAAGGTTTTGCAGGCTGCGCAAAAGGCGCTGAAAAGCGGTGAGAACCAATCCGTCGTGCTGTTCAGCACGGTGGCGGTGGGACAAGGGATGCCGTTTCATGCCTCCGTTGCGGCAGCAAAAGGTGCCGTGGAGGGCCTCGCCCGTAGCCTCGCTGCTGAGTGGGCGCCCGCTATTCGTGTCAATTGCATCGCCCCTTCGCTGACCGATACGCCGTTGGCTGCCCGGCTGCTTTCCAATGATGAAAAAGGAAGCTGCTGGCGCAAGGCACCCGCTGAAACAGGTCCGGAACTGCCAGCAAATTGCCGACCTTGCCCATTTTCTGCTTAGCCAAAAAGCGGCTGGATAACTGGCCAAGTCATCGGAATTGACGGCGGCATGTCGTCTTTAAAATTGCTTGATTGTTGAGTGCTACATTGTTACCCGCATCACGACAACCTAACAATCAAAAATTCCAGCAATTCAAAATACAACAATTCAACAATACAACAATCCATACCATGTTCGGACTATTCAAAAGACCCCGCCAACTGCTGCGGGAACAATACGCAAAGTTGCTCAGAAGAAGCCCGTGACCTCCAACGCAAAGGGCGACATCAAAGGCTTTGCCAAAAATCGGCAGAAGCGGAAGAAATTGCAAAAAGCTGGAGGAGTTGCAACAATCTTGAGGCACGGGCTATTTTTGCAAAAAAGCAACGATATGGACATCATCTGCATTGACGACCACTTCACGCCGGAACAAATGGCCGACATACCGAACCGCCCGATCAAAGACAACCTCTACTCCATCCGTGATGTGGTGAAATCGGCCAACGGCATCGGCCTGCTGCTGAACGAAATCCAGAACCCGCACAACGGCTGGACGACGCGCAACGGCATGAAGTTCACCTTCGAACCCAATTTCAACATCAACCGCTTTGCCGACTTGCAGCACATGCCGTTGAATTATGAAATGGTGAAGGAGGTCCAAAAAGTTGGGGTTTGAACTAAACAAGTTACATGAGCTTCCTGACCGCCGAATGGCGAAAACTGGCATTGGCCAGCTACGATGTTGACCCCAAGCTGTTAAACCCTACCTGCCACATGGCACTGAGCTTGACATTTGGAACGGGCGGTGCTACGTCAGCCTCGTTGGTTTCATGTTCAAAAATGTCAGGCTGCTTGGTTTGAAAATTCCCTTTCACACAGAGTTTGAAGAAGTGAACCTGCGGTTTTACGTGCGGCATTTTGCCAAAGGCGAATGGAAACGTGGCGTGGTCTTCATCAATGAGTTTGTGCCAAAACGGCCATCACCTTGGTCGCAAACACCATTTACAAAGAGCATTACAAAGCCATGCCCATGCGCCATCGTTGGCAAAAAGCAACAGCATCGCAGGAGGTTCAATACGATTGGAAGCTGCGTGGTCAATGGCATTCCTTCAAAATTGAGGCAGGGCTTGAGCTACTTCCGATGCAACCGGGAAGCGAGGCGGAGTTCATCACCGAGCATTACTAGGGGTTACTCAAGACAGGGGCAAGCAAGACCATCGAGGTACCAAGTCACCCATCCAAATGGGAGGTTTGCGAAGTGATAAACCACGAAATACACGCGGACTTTGACGGGAACTACGGCGAGGGTTTCCGATTGCTCAACGACATCAACCTACCTCCGTCATGCTGGCGGAAGGCTCGCCAATCACGGTGGAAAGCAGGCGCAAATCAACATGAAAATACTACTCACCGGTGCCAATGGCTACATCGGCCAACGATTGCTCCCGTACTGCTCGAACAAGGGCATACCGTCTATTGCTGCGTCCGAAACCGAAAACGGTTCGAGGGCCAAACGCATGAACGCATCCAAACCATCGAGGGTGGATTTCCTGGACCCT
>JADJYH010000045.1 GCA_016719855.1 Saprospiraceae bacterium
AAAACGACAGAGAACACCCGATGCTTACCTGTTGATTTTCACACACGATTAGAAGTTTGGTTGATGGCGCTTGGTGCGGTGGCAGTGGCTGCCGATCACCCGACTGTTTGCTTCGCTGACGGACGTTAGGACGGGGGCGGGATTGAAAACAAGATGTGTGATGCATTGCATGTTTTGGGTTGTTGGCAATCCAAAACATGCAATGTGTCTATCAGTAGTTGTGTGTGAACAACATAAAATATTTAAATACAAAAATAAATGAACATTTTCAAAATCTTAGCCAACGGAGACGGAACTCTAAATGAGGCGAACATTTCTGCATTTTTAGGTTATCTATTAAATCCCTATCAAGACCATGGTTTAGGCTTTGAATTTCTATCAAGATTCCTAGAGTTATTACAAATTGAAGAATTCAACCCTTCAAAATTTGACTATGGTGTCTATTTTGAACAAGCATTCAGGGAAAAAGACAAGTCAAAAAAAATAGTTGACATTGTATTGCTATGCTTTGAAAGTAGCCTTGGAGATAAAAAAGAATCGTTTGTTACAAATATCCTAAAAACCAGCAAGAAACTTAAATATATATTTTTAATAGAAAATAAAATAAATGAAAGTTCGAAAAAGTCAAATCAATTAGACGAACAATTTAATTCGACAAAAAAGGAACTAGGTATTGAAGAAGAAAAAATTTACTCAATCTATGTTACACCCGAAAAAGAAAGTTTAAAAAAGGAATTCGATTCTTTTAAGAGCAACAATAAGTTTCATATTTATTGGAATACGAAAGATCAAGAAAATGAAAAATACAGTTTATGGTTTGCTTAAATATTTTCTCGAAAAGAATCTAAAGGAGAGATAGAAAGTGTGAATGACTATACAAAGCAAACTATCAATTCATTTATACATTTTATAAGAAATGGGTTTAAATCAGAAGTAGATGAGCAAAGAGAAAGAAAAAAATGATGGCGCATATACACAAAAGTTTATTGATTTGAATAAGGAAACAAGAATAAAAGAAAGATTGCAAGACTTGGTTGACTATCTTGTCCAACAAAATAAATTGGTAAAAATCTAAATCCATATGTTGATTTGTCAGCGCCATGTTATCCGAAAATTAAAATAAAATTTGATGATTATGAGATTGATTTGCTTGCTGGGTCAATATCAAGGGATAAAATTGGTTTTGCGTATAAAATCAATTCAAAGAATATGGAAAAATCTAAGGAAAAGCTAAACAAGATAATCGCCAAGTATAATTTAGGGAGCTTAAAAAACCCACAAAGTAGAGAGGCCTATTGCCGGACACATAAAATGCATTATGACACAATAGAATTATCACCAAGTTTGTATGAAACAATCAGTCTTAGATTGCATGAAGTGATAAAAATGGCTGACATATAAAATTAACACACACAGCCCAGTTGTGCCAAGTCTTTTGCACTTTATAAAAAGCACAACCTTATATAGTTGAACAGGGCAAACGAGCCCTCCAAACCACCACCTAACCCAGTCACAGGCCGGTATAGACTAGAACTACCTGTTCCTAGTATAGGAACGGGTAGGAATAGTCTATACCGACCCATTCCTAGACTAGGAACGGATAGGAATAGTCTAGGAACGGGTAGTTTTAGTCTATTTCGACCCTTTCCTGGTGTATCCCGACCTTTTCCTAGACTAGGAACGGGTAGGAATAGTCTAGGAAGGGTTTTGATTGGTTTTTACACGTAATATTTCACTTCAAAATACTTTATTATGGCAGACAAGACAACGTTTACGATTTTAACACTCAAAGAGAAATCATCTGTCGGGGAGTTCGAAGACCTCTACAATAACGTAGCAGCGGGCATTGGCGGGAACCCGCTGGTATTCGTCACGCCCTCCCCTACGCTGTTGGTTTTTAAGGCTGGCTTCGATGCCTTGAAAGCGGCGGACGTAGCGGACAACCTCGCCAACGATGCGAGCCGTATCGTTTTGAAAGAAAAGAAAGTGGAGTTTTTGGAGCTGTTGCGGCAAATGGCCGCCTACGTCCTCGGCGTGGCCAATGGCAGCCGCTATATTGCCGAACTGAGCGGCTTCAAGTTGAGCAAGGCGACAACCACACCGAAAGTACAAACGGGCATCGTTGTCATTGAGAGGCGACCTGGCCCCGGCGATGGGGAGGCATCGGTACGTATCAATAAGGGCGGTTTTGACATGGTTATCGTGGAATTGAAGCTGGAAGATAATAGTTGGAAGATGATTGGGGCATTTACTTTAAGCAAGTTCATCCTCAAGGGTTTGCCGTCCGGTTCGTCCAACATCCGCATTACCGGCTATAAGGGCGATGTGCCAGGTACCGTGGATGGGTCGGTGGTGGAGACGGTGGTGAAAGCAGTGTGAGCGGGTGAGCGGGTGAGAGAGTGAGAGATGAGGCCTGATAAGGGCCTTTTTTTATGGGCTTTTTTTAATAGGGCATCATTTATAGAGATTATGCGGTTAATGCTCACTCTCTCACCTGCTCACTCTCTCACCCTCTACCATCCTTCCTGCTCGCCAGGCCCAAAACAATGCAAAGCAGGCCACGAAGGAAAACGCCACCGGCAAGCTGAACGCCTTCGCCACAAAGCCGATTACCGCTGGCCCGCCAAGGAATCCAATCATCGCAAACGTGTTCATGGTGGCAAGTCCAGCGCCTTTGGCCATGCCCGGCACCTTGGCCGCTGCGGCGTACAGGATGGGCGCTCCAAGCGAAACCCCCGCCCCTACCATTGCGAAGCCGACCAACACGGTAGGCGTGTTTTGAAAAAAAACTGCCAGCAGCAGCCCAGCGGCGGCTACCAAACCACCTGTGCGCAGCACGGGCTTACTGCCAAAATTCGCAATCAACCCATCGCCAAGGAAGCGCCCGCCCGCCATGAAAAAGGCGTAGGCAGAAAAGCCCCATCCGGCCACCGCCTCCGGGCTACCGACCACTTCCCGCAGGTACACCGCCGACCAATCGGACATGGTGCCTTCGGTCAGGTTGGTGCCGAGGCTGATGGCCACCAATACCCAAAGTGCTTTGTTCGGGAAGATGAAGCCGCTGGGCGTTTTTGTTCCCTCAGTTGCCAGATGTGGTTCTTCGGGGACGTCCGCAAGTGCATTTTTTGACAAGGAGACCACAAGGATTTCCACTAATAAAACCAAGCCGACGTAGGCCAGCGGAGTCATTCCCCAACCCGTTGCCAAGCTGGCCAGTGCCGAGCCGACCATGGCCCCGGTACTCCAGAGGCCGTGGCAGGTGGACATGATTCGCAGGTTCGTCCGCTGCTCAATTTGCGAAGCGCAGGTGTTCATGGACATGTTGACCATCGAGAAGACCGTGCCCGCCAGAAACAGCGTCGCCCCCGTGAGCCACACGTTTGGCATGGCAAAAGGTAGGGTGAACAGCGCCGCCGAGAGCGGCAACGAGATGATTGCGGAGCGAACCGCACCGAGTTTGTGGAGGATGGGCACAGAGAACGGGTTCATCAGCGTGATGCCCGCCGGGAGGCAGAGCAGCAACATGCCGAGTTGTGCCTCGTCCAGTTCAAATTTTTGCTTGATGAACGGTATGAGCGCTGCCCAAGTGCCGAACAAAAGGCCGAAAAAGCCAAAAAGGAGGCCGGTGGCCCGGACTGTTGGGTGCTTGAAAAATGTGGCGAGGTGGGAAGACAATTTATTTTGATGCTGGTAAATGAAGATATAGGACTTTGGTCAGTCGAGAAATGTTCGTCACGGTCTTTGCGCCAGCGCCTTCGCCAGCCCCTCGTACACTTCTGGCAGAATTTCCTTGAACCGCTCCGGGAACACAAAAAAATGCGACACCGCCAGTGCCGTCAGGTCAATTTCTTTTAGCCCGATGTACTGGATGTTCTTTTCCTTCGGAAAACCGCTGATTTGTTCCAGCGCAGGCCAATGCTCCTCACCGATGTGCGGGAAAACTACTTCCGGGTGGCAATGCTTGAACACCCGTGCGTACTCGTACAGCCCGATATTGAAAAAGCGGTGCGGCTGCATGAAACCCGGCATCAGTTGCTCGGCGGAGAACATGATGACGCCATCTTCTTCGTAAAATTCCGAAGCATGCCATTCGTCCGGGAACTGTGGCGATGGGAACGGATGCGGATAGACGATGATGTGCTCGAATTTGTTCATCAAATAATCCTCGTGGCCCAGGGTGACCTGCACCGCCGAGGCAGCGACGACGCCTTTCAAGTCGGGGGGCACTGTCTCCATGCCCTGCGGCATGAACTCGTTGGCCTCCATGTACATCGCAAGGCGGTTGCGGAAACGGGTCTTGTCGGCCACGGAGAGATTTTGATAAAAAGGCAACTGCGTATTGATGAGGTGGCGCAGCCCGGCGGGCAGTTCCGGCGGGTGGCGCTGGTACCACCACCAGTCAATTTGCGGGCTGAGGATGTAAAGCGCGGCAAGCCCAATCACAAATGGCACGGCATAAATATAATAGCTGCCATCAGCCAGCCAGCCCATCAAAAGGAAAGTCAAAGCGCCCAGTACGATTGGTATATAAAGGATTTTCGAAAGCATTTTCTAGGTAAAATTGATTGGAAAGAAATCCTGAACTGAAGGCTGAGAAGCTACTTCGCCAACCTGTTCACGCCTGCATAGTAAATCAAGTGCCACTCCCCGCCGATAATGGCAAAGCGGCGCTCCATCCCAAACTCTCCCGATTGGTGCAGGATGCGCTCCATAACGATGGTTTCTGTCAATGGCACAATTTCCCGCTTGTACTCGCTCACCTGAAAGTCGAACTGGCGCTGCATTCGCCAAGTTTCGGGCGTCCATCGGAAGGTCTTTGCGGCCACGATGGCACTGTCGGCGTTGTTGGGTAGGCCCTCCAGTGGGAACACGATATGCTCCACTTGGAACAAGCTGTCGCTGTGGAATTTTTGGTAAAAATCGGAGAAGCCTTCGGGAAGCGAGGAGGCTTCCGCATCTTGTGTGGCAGGCGCTTCCGGTGTTGAGTTTTGGTTTTTGCAAGCAAAAATCACCAGTAGGAAAAGCAAGGGGAAGTATTTCATTTTCATAAAATTGATACCATTCAGCAAGTATTGTACAAGCCGCCTTGTCATTGCCGAAGGCAACCTGCGACGTCTCGCGAGACGTCGCAGGTTGCCTTCGGCAATGACAAACGAGACGCACACAGGCCAAACTGAATAGTCACGAAAATTGGTAAATCACTATCGTAAAAAATCGCCTCAAATGTACCGATGTTTCCGTTGCCACAGTGATAGCGGGTATAAAAAAGAAAGGGGCTTCCACCCAACGGCGGAAGCCCCTCTTTTTATTTCAAAGCAGATAAATTACTCAACGATAAGCTTCTTGAACAGGGCTTTCTCGCCCGATTTCACCTGAAGGATGTACACGCCAGCCGCCAGTTGGCTGAACGAGAAGTCCCTCGTGAGGCGACCGGAGCGGAAGTCGGCCTTCTCGGTGAGGAGGCGCTGGCCCAGCACGTTCGTGAAGGTCAGTTCGAGTTCCGTTTGCGGAGCACCCTCCATTACCAGTGTGAAGCGGCCACTGTTCGGGTTCGGGAACACGTCGAAGCGGCTGATGCCGGGGATTTCGCCAGCGCCATTATCGCCCGCCACGATTGTTATTGTCGTGGAATTGAAGCCGCACTCGTTGGTGGCCGTAAGCGTCACCTCGTACTCGCCGCCGTTTTGGTAGGCGTGTACGGGGTTTGCCTCCGTGCTGGTATTGCCATCCCCAAAATCCCAGCTGTAGCTGGTAGCGTTGGTGCTGGTGTTGGTGAAAGTGACGACGTTGAAGTTCACAGCAGGAGTAAACGAAGGCGTTGGAACGTCATTTACTACAATGAAAGCGGCCTGTGTGTAGCTGTCAAATCCCTGCGGGTTGGTGGCCGTAAGCGTCACATCGTAAGCGCCTGCTGCGCCATACGTCACCGTGGGGTTTTCTTCTGTCGAGGTGGCTGGCAAGCCGCCGGGGAAGCTCCACTGGAACGATTGCGAATTTGAAGACGATTCGTTGTTGAACGTAACCGTCATCGGTGCGCAACCCGTGGTTGGCTCGGCAGAGAAGAATGCTTGCGGGCCAGCAGTAGCAATGACAACAGTCCCAGTCGTCACAGCATCTCCGCATTCGTTGGTGGCCGTGAGCGTTACGGTGTAAACGCCGTCAACGGCATAGGTATGCGTTGGGTTGGCATCTGTGCTGTGCTCCCCATCGCCAAAGTCCCAACTGTAGCTCGTGGCATCGTTGCTGTTGTTGGTAAACGTCGCAGTTGACAAGGTCACGTTTGAGCTGAACCCAGCGGACGGCACGGTCGAAACCGTCACGTAGTCGGTCTGCGTGTAGGTGTCGTTGCCAGCGGCGTTGGTCACGGTCAGCGTTACGGTGTAAACGCCTGCCGCATTGTAGGTCACAACTGGGTTTTCCTGCGTGGAGGTGGCTGGTGTGCCACCTGGGAACGACCACTGAAAATCTGTGGCATTGGCTGACGACTCGTTGTTGAATGTCACTTCCAACGGAGCGCAACCGCTTGTTTGCGCAGCAGAAAAACCTGCCGTAGGTGGTGTCACGATGGTGAACTGACCGTTGATGGTAGTGGAGCCGCAAGCATTGGTGGCGGTGAGCGTCACGTCGTAAACCCCATCGGTCATGTAGGTGTGCGATGGGTTGGTCTGGGTGCTGGTGCCGCCGTCGCCGAAGTTCCAAAGGTAGCTGGTGGCGTTCGTCGTGGTGTTGTTGAACGTCACGGTCGTGCCGACCATTGAGGTCGTGAAGCCAGCAGTCGGGGTTGTGTTCACCGTGATGTAGTTGGTCTGCGTCGAGGTGTTCTGCCCAGCCGGGTTGCTGACGGTCAAGGTCACGGTGTAAACACCTGCCGTGTTGTAAACCACGGTCGGATTTTCAGCCGTGGACGATGACGGCGTGCCGCCAGGGAAGCTCCAAGCGAAGGTCTGGGCGTTGGCGGAAGATTGGTCGCCAAACTGAACAGTCAATGGTGCGCAGCCGGAAGTCACGTTGGCATTGAAGCCCGCCGTTGGGAGCGTAAATGCGGCCACGGTTTGCGTGGAAGTCACGGAACCGCAAGCGTTCGTCGCCGTCAGCACAACGGTGTAGTTGCCGTCCGTTGCGTAGGTGTGCGACGGGCTGGCTTGCGTGCTGGTTTGGCTGTCGCCAAAATTCCAAGAGTAGCTTGTAGCGCCGCTGCTGCTGTTGGTGAAGTTGGCCGTGAGGCCGTTCGTTGTGCTGCTGAAACCTGCGGTCGGTACCTGGCCAACGGTGATGTAGTTGGTCTGCGTGGCCGTGTTATTGCCGAGCGGGTTGCTGGCGGTCAGCGACACGTTGTAAGTGCCCGGCGTAGCATAAGTTACACTTGGGTTCTCTGCCGTAGAAGTGGCTGGTGAGCCACCTGGGAACGACCAGCTCCAGCTTGTGGTGTTCGAAGACGATTGGTCTTGGAACTGCACTGTGAACGGGGCGCAACCGCTTGTTTGTGCAGCAGAAAAACCTGCAACTGGCAGTGAGCTGATGACGACCTGCTGTGTGGCGGTAGATGTGCCGCAAGGGCCGGTGGCAGTCAATACCACGGTGTACGTTCCATCGCCAGCGTAGGTATGAGATGGGTTGGCGTTCGTGCTGTTGCCGCCATCGCCGAAGTTCCAGCTGTAGCTCGTGCCGTTGGTGGTGGTATTTGTGAAATTTGCCACGAACACGTTGGTCGCTACGGTAAAGCTGGTTACTGGCGGGCCTTGTGCGTGAATGTAGTTGGTGAGCGTGGTGGTGTCGCTGCCTGCGCTGTTGGAGGCGATGAGCGTCACGTTGTAATTGCCTGGCGTAGCATAAGTTACGCTTGGGTTCTGCGCTGTCGAAGTGCTTGGGCTGCCACCGGGGAACGACCATGCCCAAGTGGTTGCGTTGGCTGAAGACAAGTTGTTGAACTGAACGGCCAGCGGCGCACAACCAGTCGTGTTGTTTGCCGAAAAGCCCGCCGATGGCGGCGTCACGATGGTCACGGTATGCGTTGAAGTGACCGTGCCACAAGGGTTCGTTGCGCTAAGTACCACGGTGTAAACGCCGTCCGTTGCGTAGTTGTGCGTCGGGTTGGTAGCCGTGCTGGTACCGCCGTCCCCAAAGTTCCAACTATAGCTGTTGGCATTAGTGCTGGTGTTGGTAAACGTGGCTAACGTCCCGTTCACGCTGCTGGAGAAACCAGCCACGGGCACGGTGTTCACCGTGATGTAGTTGGTTTGGGTTGAAGTATTGGAGCCAGCCGAGTTCGACACCGTGAGCGACACATTGTAAGTGCCTGACGTTGCGTAAGTCACGCTAGGGTTTTGCGCAGCGGATGAGCTTGGGTTCCCACCGGGGAATGACCAAGCGAAGGTTGTTGCATTGGCTGACGATTGGTTGGTGAACTGCACCGTGAGCGGTGCGCAACCCGATGTGTTGTTTGCCGAAAAGCCAGCCACGGGCGGCGTCACGATGGTCACGGTATGTGTTGAAGTGACCGTGCCGCAGGGGTTTGTGGCGCTGAGTACCACGGTGTAAACGCCGTCCGTTGCATAGGTATGCGTCGGGTTGGTGCTCGTGGAGTTGCCGCCGTCGCCAAAGTTCCAGCTGTAGCTGGTCGCGTTGGTGCTGGTGTTGGTAAACGTGGCTGTCGTACCGTTCACGCTGCTGGTGAAACCGGCAACCGGCGTGGTGTTCACGGTGACGAAATTGTTTTGGGTCAATGTGTCCGACCCGGCCGGATTAGTGACGATGAGCGTGACATTGTAGTTGCCCGATGTGTTGTAAACAACGGTCGGATTTTGAGCCGTCGAGGTGCCGGGAGTTCCGCCCGGGAATGTCCAGGCATAGGAGTTCGCCCCGGTGGAAGTGTTGGTGAATTGTACCGTGAGTGGGGCACAGCCGCTTGTGTTTGTTCCGCTGAATCCAGCCGTTGGTGGCACGAGGATGGTCACTGACAGCACTTTGACTGCGTTGCCGCAGTTGTTGGTGACGGTGAGCGTGACGCCGTAGCTGCCGCCTGCGGCGTAGGTGTGGGAAGGATTGGCCTGGGTACTGTTACCCCCATCGCCAAAATCCCAATTGTACACTAGTGGCCCGCTGCCGGGCGGGTTGGTAGTGATGCTGGTGAAGTTAACGGTGCTGCCATTTACCACAAAAGTGAAATTCGCAGTGGGCGCACCGCCAACAGTGATGTAGCCTGTCTTGGTTTCCGTATCAACGCCCGCCGGGTTGGTTACGGTCAGCGAAACGGTATAGGTGCCAGCGCTGGCGTATGAAACCGTTGGATACTGCTGGGTTGAACTGCTGGGGTTGCCTCCAGGAAAGCCCCAAGTCCAAGTTAGGGAGTTGAGTGAGCTTTGGTCAATGAAGCCTACCGAAAGTGGTGCACACCCAGTTGTTGGAGAAGCCGAAAAATCCGCCGTTGGAGCCACGAAAACGGGGATGGTTGTTAAAAAAGTTTGCGTTCCACAGAGGTTGGTAGCATTTAAAGTCACATCATAAAAGCCATCCTGCGCATAAGTATACACCGGATTTGTAGCCGTGCTGGTGTTGCCATCGCCAAAGTCCCATTGGTAACTGGTGGCATTGGTAGAGGTGTTGGTGAAAATTACGGTCAGGCCTGTTTTGACCCAAGTGAAACTAGCAATCGGAGAAGCCGATACGGTGATGTAGCCTGTTTTTGTAATCGTGTTAGAACCTGCAAGGTTTGTCACCATCAAGGTTACGTTATAAGTTCCGGGGGTCGTGTAAACAACCGTTGGGTCTTGCTGTGTAGAGGAACTTGGCGCTCCGCCAGGGAACGTCCAAACCCAACTGATAGGCCCGTTGGAAGACAGGTCGGTGAAGTTCACGGTCAGTGGGTTGCAGCCGGTGGTTGGGGTACCCGTGAAATCGGCGACAGGTGGCTGCGAACTGGAGCATGAGCCCAAACAGGGTCTACCTGGGTAGTAGCCATTGATGGCATCCTGCGATGCCTGTGACCAAGTGTTGCTAGTGCTCACGCTGGGCTGCATGATGAAGCCGGAGTTGGGCGCATCGTGCTGAGCACAGAAGTTGTGGCCAATTTCATGGGCAGTCATTACTCGCATAAAATCAGCATTCGACGAAAACTCAGAGACTACGTGGTAACGGTTGCCGGTGCAAACAGCGCATACCCAAGCTATGCCAACGGTGCCACCGCTCAAGTTTCGTTTTGTCCAAAGCTGCCCCAAGTCGTGGTTCGTCGAGAATCCGCCTGGCCCCCAACTTGTGAAGCTGTTGAGCAGTGTACCGGCGTCGTTGGAGTTGGTCCAAGGGTCGGTAGCAGGTGGTACTACCACAAATTGCTCAACGATGTTGAAGTGTAATTCGTCATTGAACTCGTTGTCGTAGTTGGTCTGCACGTTGTTCATCACACCGAAGGTGAAGGCGTTGACGCCAGCCTCTGAGCCATGGAAGTTGTACATGGAAAGGTCTGCGGCTATGGCCAGCTCTATTTCTTTGCAGGCCATCATTTTTTCAGCGTAGTCGTCGTTGTGGCCTTTCTGCTCGTCGGGGTGCATTTCTTCCATTTTCTCCTGCATTTCTTCGGCACCGCATTTATGCACATTGTCGGGCTTTACGTCCGAAGTGGCGTAAACAATGAACTGGTCTTTCGGCTGCCCCGGCACGAAGTACCAAAGCGGCTCGATGTAATAGGTTTCGCTGCCTTCCTTGAAGTAGCCGTAGATGAACTCTTCGTTCATGGTGAGTGCTACCGACCAGCCATTTTCGTTGGGCATTTGCCCACGGTAGGTCATGGTGCCATCAAAGTCTTTGGAGGCTTTTACGCCTTCGTCTGTCAAAAGGCTCAGGACATAATTGGGGCCGCGCAGGTCCCGCTTTTGGAGCTGAATGTCCCAATTGTGGTTACCCATTTCAAGGATGAATGCCGACTCGTCGCCAGCAGCCTTGGTGAATGCGTCCAAAGCTTTTGCGTCCATCTGGTAAATCTCCCAGTCGTAGAGCTGGTCAGCAACTTCTTTGTGCAACCCATTTTTTACTGGGTGTCCCTGAAAGACAGGTTTTTGCGCAAAAACAGTTGTTACGGAAAGCAACACTATCAGCGTAGTAAGAAACCGAATCATGGTGTGAATTTGAATTAATTGATTGAGTGATGTAATTATTTGAACACTGGCCGTTGAGTAGTACCACCGATGATGATAAGGCATTGACTACCAATGGTTTGTCGTTAAAATCGCACTTGTTAGTTTTAGGGATGTTGGCAGAGCAGTCCTTTTGGTTTTTGTGTTTTGGACAAAATAGAAGGCCGAATGTTGAAATCAATTCAGGGTTGTTTGAAAAAATTTAGCAAAAATAACAACTTACTTTGAGGATTCAATGGCCAAAGCCAATGCGCTTTTCTCTTTTTGCTCGCCAATTCGATGTGTTCATGGAAGAATATTATGATAGCTAAAACCATGCAAGATTGCTTTGGGACAAAATGTTGAAATGCGTTTTCGCATAAAAGTAACAATCGGAAACGGAGTCGCAATTCACAAATTCCCAAATCAGGTGCTGCAACAGCTGAAAATGGTTGCTGCAAATCTCATTAATTTTCCGCAAAACGGCTACCTTTGTAGTCCCTCCTTCATTAGCCTTTTGGTTCCATCAGCACAAATAAACAAAAGCCATGAACTCAAAACTTGCCCCGGCGGCGCTGCTCGCCATTTCGCTTTTGCTTTTCTCCTGCCAACGCCCGTTAATAGTTGACGACGACCAGCCGGATGGCAATGTCCAATGGGAACTCGTTGACTACAAGTCAGATGCGTATATTCAAGGTCTCTATGCGACGCCCTTCGAGCTGTACGTCATTTCCGAAAACTCCTTTGCCCGGCTCAACAGCAACCTGGAAATCATTGAAAAAAGGGCGTTCCCTGTCGCCAACAGCATACCGGCCATGTCCGACAATACTTTTGTCCGTTTGGCGACCAATGCCCAGAATCGGCAAGTCATCGAGTTCCACCTGGCCAAAAACGGCTCCGAAATCTTCAAGGTGTTGACCGATACCTTGCCCACTCCCCCCGGCAATTCCCTCGACATCGAGACCTTGGCCAATTCCCTCGGTACATTCAGCACTGATGGCACACTGTTCCTCATGGCCGCCAAGGTGCTGCCCGCCCGTTACTACTCCCTGTTTTTGTTCGATATCCAGCAGAATATTCAACACAACGCTTTTGTCTCGGTAAAAATGATCAAGCGGATAGACCTCACTAACCTGGATGCCAATGCCAATGGGGTCATCAAGAGCATGCGCTTTCGCAACGGCAATTTTTATGTCGCTACGCAACAGGGCGCATGGCGCATCACACCTGCCGGGGTCGCTACGCAACAATTCATGCAGTGGAAAGAGGACTGCTTCTCTTGGCTCGGCGACCTATACATGACGGGCACGGTGGATTACGACCTCGACAAGAGCATTGACAACGGCCTCTCCTGGGAGCGGGTCAACATCGGCTCGGGATTGCGCCACGTCACGGTGGCCGACACCAGCATCTTCACGCAGGAGGTGCCCGGCAAGTTCTTCAGCCTCATGCCCAAGGATTTCAAAAAGGCAAAAACCATCGTTTACCCCACCGGCACGATGCCCAATACTGCTGTTTTCTACGGCTTGGTTTACTTCAACGACCGCTACTATTTCAGCATTGACAAGGATATCTACGTGACGACAAAGGTGCCGACAGAATGATTTTGCCATAATGGCATTCGTTTTTGATTAAAATTGTCATTATGGCAGTATATTTTACGTTTTTTGCGACATTTCAACCGAAAAAATCGGCTGGAACGCAGTTTGAACAGCGTGGAATTGTCATCGGGTTTGAGGATTTGACCCAATCCATTTCCTCAAAGCCTTAAGTTCAAAATTTTAAAAACTAAAATTCCACGAGTATGAACTTGATCAGTTTTGTTCCGACCAACGGCAGGAAAGCTGCCACCACTCCATCCATGGAGAGCATGTTCAACGAGTTTTTCAACCACGACTTCCCCGTTTCGTTCCGCAACGGCGCTGTGCAAAAAAGCCCAGCGGTGAACGTCGTCGAATCGCAGGACGCCTACCGCTTGGAGGTGGCCGCACCCGGCCTTGCCAAGGAAGATTTTGAGGTGAAGGTGGACAAAGACCTGCTTACCATCTCCGCCAAAAAGTCGGCAACCACCGAGGAAAACAAAGGCGAAAATTACACCCGCAGAGAGTTCAGCTTCGTCGAGTTCAATCGCAGCTTCCACCTGCCCGAGACCATTGACGCCAGCAACATCAAGGCCAGCTACGACAGCGGCGTACTGAACGTCATCTTGGAAAAAAAGCCGGAAGCCAAGCCACAGCCCGCACGGGTCATCGAAATCGGCTAATGATTTAGCTTGTTTTTCTAACAAAAAAGGGAGCGGCAATCGAATGTCGCTCCTTTTCGTGTTTTGGGGTATGTACTTTTTGGCAAAGACTTAGCCCCTATTTTGTAGGTGATTGGTTGTCCTAAAAGTAAAAAAGGCGGTAGCCCTAAAGCCACCGCCCTAACTATTTGTGCTATAAATCTTAAGAAGGGTTGATAAGGGTTTATGAGGTTGATAGGAGTTGATAACCCAAAAACCATCAACCTTACTAACCTCATAAACCATTATCAACCAAGTCAAACTTCCATCCCTACCTTGCTTCCCCAGATAGGGATATACAACTGCCCTTGCAGGATGTTCCTAGAAATCACGATGCGCTGTATCTCTGAGGTGCCTTCATAAATCTGCGTAATCTTGGCATCCCGCATGAGGCGCTCCACGTGGTACTCCTTCACGTAGCCATACCCGCCATGTACCTGAACGGCCTCCACGGTATGTTTCATGGCCGTTTCCGATGCAAAAAGCTTGGCCATGGCGCTGGCTGTGCCGAAGTCCATTCCTTGGTCTTTGAGCCAAGCTGCACGGTACACCAGCAGCTTGGCCGCTTCGATGTCGGTGGCCATGTCGGCCAATCCTTGAAAGCGATGGCCTGGTGCTGCGAGATGGGCTTACCGAAAGCTGCCCGCTCCTTTGAATAGGCCAGTGAAAGCTCGTAAGCCCCCCCGGCGATGCCCAGCGCCTGCGCAGCGATGCCGATGCGGCCTCCTTCGAGGGTCCTCATGGCGAACTTGAAGCCGAAGCCGTCGTCGCCGATGCGGTTCGACTTTGGCACTTTCACGTCATTGTACATGATGGTGTGGGTGTCCGAGGCCCGGATGCCGAGCTTGTCCTCCTTCGCCCCGATGATCACGCCCTCCCAGTCTGTTTCCACAATGAGGCAGTTGATGCCCTTGTGGGCTTTTTCGGGATTGGTCTGGGCCATCACAAGGTGTACCTTCGAGGTACCGCCATTGGTTATCCAGTTTTTAGTGCCGTTGAGCAGGTAATAGTCGCCCATGTCCACAGCGGTGGTGCGCTGGCTAGTGGCGTCGCTGCCGGCTTCAGGTTCGGAGAGGCAGAAGGAGCCAATCCATTCGCCGGTGGCGAGTTTGGGCAGGTATTTTTGCTTCTGCTCCTCGGTGCCGTAGACTTGGATGCCCCAGCAAACCAGCGAATTGTTGACGGACATGATGACGGAGCAGGAGGCGTCCACTTTTGACAGCTCCTCCATGGCCAGCACGTAGCTCAAGGTGTCCATGCCGCCGCCGCCATATTCCGGCGAAACCATCATTCCCAAGAAGCCCATTTCGCCCATCTGGCGCACTTCTGCTTTTGGGTATTTCATGTCCCGGTCACGTTCTATGACGCCAGGCTTCAAGACGTTTTGGGCGAAATCACGGGCGGCTTGTTGCACGGCCTGTTGCTCTTCTGTAAGTTCAAAAAACATAGGTTAGAATGAATTTGGTTAGGTCGAAAAAATGGCGCTTGGGAGAAAATTTATGGCGCAAAATTAGGTAAAAAACGACAGAATGATTGGTCATTTTTTCAATGACAATCGTCAGTTAGCTTTCTCGGGCATGGCGCCATTTCCAAAAAAAAAAGCACCCCGGCGGAAATCCCGTCGGGGTGCTTCATTTTCTAAAACCTATAGTCCGCTGCCTTTGGTCTTCAAATAAACCGCTCCAAGTGGTGTCCGACTAGCACCTTCATGGCTTGAAGGCCGAGCGCCTTGGCTTCTTTTTCCGTGAATCCTTCGTCCATGAAAAAGTCCTCAAACAACACCTCGGCTTGCAAATAGCTGATTTTCAGCGCGGTAGCGATTTCAGCCAGCATCGGGTCACGGCTCGACCAGCCCTCGATGCCCTGCCAGAGCTTCGCGTTCCAAGCTTCTACAGCCTTGCGCTCCTCGTCGGTCAGCGCCTTGGGGGTGAGGTAGAGCTGTGCAAGCTGCGACTGGCTTTTTGCGCAAGCCGCCTCGCTAATTTGGCCCAGGCCGCAGAGGTCTTTGGCAATGGCGTCCAACACCTTCACCTCCTCCCATTCCCAAAAGCCACCACAAGCTTGCAGCTTAAGATTGCTGTCGGTGCCTTGTGAACTGAACGCCTTGAGCGCTGGGCCAGGGTGCTTGCGGAAGAGCCAGCATGGTGCTGCCGGACTGTCCGACGATACCTCGTGGATGTAGCGCAGGTGCGTGAGCATTTGATCAATGTCCTCGTAGGCGTAGCGCACGGTCGGGTCGAACTTGGGTAAAGCCGATTTTTTGCCCACAAAAGCTTCTTTGATAGCCTCGTTCATCAACCAGTTTACCTCCTTGCTTTGGCCTTCGTTCACGTACTTGAAATAGGCTCGGTAAGCTTTTGCGATAGGCGTTTTTGCGGCAGCAAGGCCATTTATCGAAGTCTTAGGTTGGTCCCAAAGGTGATTGATATGGTATTGTATCGTATTTCCATCTGCATCAAGGTCAGGCAAAGCCTGGTACTTTGCGAGGATGCGGTACTTCTGCAACTGGCGGTTGTTGGCCAGTGCCTGATCGTAAGATGTGCGGGTGCCCTTGCCGTAGAACCCATCGAGCGAGCCTTTGTAAGCGCCTTCTGCCTTCAGCGTTTTTTGAAGCTCATAGGCTGAAGTGCGTTTCACGTTGGGCCGGATGTCGGGCAGGTCTGCTTCAAAGCTGATGAGCGTTGGAGGAGGTGCGGCAGCCTTGACGGGTTCGGCCTTGACGGGTTCAGGTTTAATCGGTTCGGCCTTGGCAGGCTCCGATTTTGCTTTGTCCGGTGCGGCAACTTTCGTTTCGGCACCTTTTGGGGTCATTTCTGCGGCAGCTTTGGTCTCGGGTACCACTATTGCCACTTCCTCGTATGTTTTTGGTACGTCCTGTTTTTTGGGTTCAACTTCCGTTTTGGGCTTTTCAAGCGCTTTTTCCTCTTTTTTCTTCGAAAACAAGCGGAATCAGGGGTCTCTTTGGTGCCCCGCCCATTTCAAAATCAGTAACTTCGTGCAACAGCACGTTGTTCATGTTTTTCACAAAGGCATCTTTGAAGCCCACTTGCTGCAACTTGGCCAAGTGCGCTTTTGCCGAAGGCACGTCTGGGAAGATGCCTGCAAGGATTTTCAACTGGTTGCCACTGAGTAGCACGTAAAGCTGACCAGCTGGCAAGTACTCTTCCCAATTGATTTTGTCGCCAATGCGCTTCGTGGCCAACTGGATGATGGTAGCAGGCTGTCCACCATCGGTGTTCAACTTTGTTACGGCTGCGTTGTCGTAGCCGAAAAGTTGGAGGGTTGCGAGCATTTGGCCAGCCTCGGCCTCAGTGCCGTAGCCGCCGATGAACACATCGGTATGAGCCGGGCGCTTTGTGGCATACACGAACCCGTGCGATTGCAACTGGGTAAAATCGCCGGGCTTTGGGTTGGCGTAGCTACCGACTTGAACAGTGTATTCAGGAACTGCCTCTTGGGAGATGGCCGAGACGGCCGTGAGGACTAGGAATGCAAAAGAAAAAACACGGATTTGAAACTTCATGTGACGTTGCTTTGGTATTTGCGTGAAATGATTCGGCTGCTTTGACGACAAAACGCTGCACAGGTAGCACTTTGTTGTTGAGCAGGGCTGAATTTTGCCCTGCTCCGATTTTATTTAGCCGCCATCATAACTTGCTGAATACCAATTGACCACATGTCATAACGCAAATATGGGGCAATTTAATGTTTTCCAATTTAACAAAAAAGCAAAACCATTGAAATCCTGCAAATTCAAGGCGTTCGGGGCCATTCTTATTTAAATTGAATTTTTTTTCATTTGCTGCGAACAATTCTCGTTTGTTCCACATTTTAATCGAGTTATAACGTCCGAACCAAGCAATCCCCACAAAATTCAAAATTTAATAGGGTTTTAGGTGTTTATTCAGGGGGTCAAAGCTGTGCTTTGACCTTCTTTTTTAGCCCATTTCCGTTCATTTCTTGAGCACAACAATGTCTTGAAAGTCCTTGCAGCCTACCTTCGGTAGCCCTCGCCAATAACCATACAAAAGTTGGTGAACCTCAAAACCCTGATTGGAAGCCATGCTGCGCAGGTGTTTTTCCTCAAAAGCAACGTTGGCACTCTTCACAACGTCGTCCATCAGGCGGTAATAGCCGTAGTTGTGCGGGAATCCGAAGCCCTCAGGCCAGGCCGTTTTTTCATCAAAAAGAAAAAAAGTAAGGTAGCAAACGCCACCGGTGCGCAACACCCGGTGCAGTTCGCCGAGGTAATTGTCCACCTCATCGGGCAACATGTGCGTGAAGACGGAATTGGCGATGGCAAAGTCGAAGCTGCCGTCGTCATAGGGAAAACGAAAGCCACTGGCCTTGTCGCCATCCGAGCGGTAGAGGTCGTTTTTAAGGGAAATATACTGGAAGCGGAAGTTTGGAAAGCGGGTAGTGATATGTTGCTGGCACCAGTCCACGCCCTTTTTAACTACATCGAATCCTTCGTAGCACCCGTTTTCACCCAAAAAACGGGTGAGCGGGAGTGCTATCCGTCCAATGCCACTGCCAATGTCAAGGACACTGTGGCTGGGTTCCAAGCCACAAAACTCCCTAAAATTGGCCACCGACTGCTCGCCCGAACGTCGGAAATCGCCACTGCCTGTGTAAATCATGCCACGGGGGGGCATGAGGTTATTACGCTGACCAGTCACTGCTTCCCAGGTGTCGAGCGGAAGGTAATAGAGCCGCCGGACAGCGAACCGCCAAGCGGGAGGCATGGTGTAGAAAAGCTTGCGGGCGATGTTTTTCACTGCTAATTTTTGGCAAAACTAACGGAACTTATACATTTCCTTTGGTGGTTAGTTCTGAATCCCAGCTTACCTTTGATTCAGCACCAAGGCGTCGTGTCCAAATTCCCGACTTTATGAAATCCACTTTTTACCAACTTTACCTTGCCATCTTTTTGCTTGTCCCAGCGCCGCTTTTTTCACAAAACAACTTGAACGTCATGGATGCCATCCGCCTGGTCGGGCCGGTCAACTTGGATGGACAGGTGGATGAGGCTGCCTGGGATGCCGTACCGCCCACGGTTTTGCAACAACAAGTGCCCAACTACGGGCTGCCACCCACCGAGCGTTCCGAAGTGTACTTTGCTTACGACGAGAACTACCTCTACCTTGCCGGGCGAATGTACCTCTCCGACAGCTCGCTTTACCGTGCCACTACTTACAAGCGGGATGCGCTCGAAGGCTCAACTGACTATTTCGGCTTCGTCGTTGACAGCTACAACGACAACGAAAACGGCCTCGCCTTCTTCACCACGCCCGCTGGCCTACGCTGGGACGGCACGGTGTCCAACGACGCACAGGACTTCGAAACGAGCATCAGCATTGACTGGAACACATATTGGGACGCTGCTGCCGCCCGCCAACCTTGGGGCTGGAGCGCTGAAATCCGCATTCCTTGGTCGAGCCTGCGCTTTCAGGAGCGCAATGGCGAGGCGGTTATGGGCAGCACGATGTGGTGGTTCCTTGCCGCAAAAAACGAGCAGGTAATGCACCCGCTCGTGCCGCTCAACTGGGGCGAAATGGGCGCTTGGAAACCCTCTCAGATGCAGAAGTACCGGTTTCAAGGGCTTCGAAGCAGAAAGCCGCTTTACCTTACCCCATACATTTTGGGGGGCTTCCAGCAAACCAGTAAATTGACTGCAGACCACAAAGGTTACCGCACCGAAAACGAGCCCAAAATAGAGGCTGGGCTCGACCTCAAGTACAGCCTCACCAGCAATCTGACCCTCGACTTGACGGCCAACACCGACTTCGCCCAAGTGGAGGTGGACGACCAGCAGGTGAACCTCACCCGTTTTGACCTTTTTTTGCCGGAAAAGCGGCAGTTTTTTCTGGAGCGTGCCAGCATTTTCGACTTTCAGTTTGAGGGCAACAACCGCCTATTTTACAGTCGCCGCATTGGCATAACCGACGAAGACCAGGTGCGCATATATGGCGGAGCGAGAATACAAGGCCGCATTGAGAAGCACGACCTCGGCTTCCTAACCATGCAGACCGCAGCGCCCTCCGACAGCCTTCAATCGGAGAACTTCTCGGTGCTGCGGGTGCGGCGGCAGGCATTCAACCAGTACAGTTATCTCGGCGCCATCGCCACCCACCGCACGGATTTCAACGGCAACCACAACACCACTTACGGTTTCGATGCCACCGTGAGGGTGGTCGGTGATGAGTATCTTGCCGCAAAATGGGCACAGTCCTTTGAAAATGGACAGGAAAATCAAGCCTTTTCCCTCGACCCCTCCCGCATTTTTCTCAATTGGCAGCGGCGGCGGTACGATGGTATTGCCTACGATTTGGGCTTCACCCGTGCGGGAAAAGACTGGTCGCCAGGTATGGGCTTCGAGGAGCGGGAAACGTTTGATGGTGGAAAAATCGGACTTAGCTATGGCTGGCTGATGGATGAAAAAGCCAAGTTGTTGAACTTCCGGATCTTTCTGGCAGCTTATGCGCTGCGCAATTTTGTTTCTGGAAAAACGGAGACGGCAGCCATTGAAACAGGCTTTGAAATGAAGTCCAAAACTGGCTGGCAATTGGCTGCATTCCTAAGCCCGACAAGCGAATATGTTCTGGAGGATTTTGACCTTGGTGATAGTGAAGTTCCAGTTGGGAGCTATGATTTTGTGCAGGGGACTGCCGTTTTTGGCACACCCGACGCCAATAAAATAGGTGTTTTTACAGAAATAAAGGCTGGAGGATTTTACGATGGAACACTGTTGTCAGCAAGCCTGATGCCTCGCTGGATTGTATCGTCACACCTGCGCCTCGAAGGCACCTACCAATACAATCGGGCGGATTTTGATGAAAGGGGGCAGCACTACATTGCCCAAATCGGTAAGTTCAAGGTGGAGTACCTCTTCAACACCAAACTAAGCCTCGCAGCCTTCTTGCAGTACAACAGCGACGAACAGGTTTTCGTCGAAAACATGCGCCTGCGCTACAATCCAAGAGAAGGCAACGACCTCTACATCGTATTCAACGACCTAGTAAACAGTGATAGAAAAAGGGAAACACCGCACCTGCCCTTCAGCGACGACCGGGCAGTGGTGGTGAAGTATACTTATACGTTCAGGATGTGAAGATGATTGGTGGCGCATTTCAGGTTCGTGGTTTCAGGTTTCACGAAAATCTCCCAGAAACCTGAAACACGAAACCTATCAAACCTTGTCCGGTTCCCTGCCGCCCGACAAGAAATCCTTGTATTCCTTCAATTTGTCAAACTCGCCATGGGCGGCAAGGCGGGCCTGGTCGGGCCAGGTGCTTGGGTCGTGTATCCGGTAGTGTTCCCCCCCACTTAGCAGCACCTCCTTGAGCCGTTCCGGGGTGGTGTTGGCCAGCTCCTTCCAAGTGAGTATGCCAGCGCCGTTCAACAGTTTCTCGATTTTCGGACCAATGCCCTCCAAGATTTTCAGGTCGTCCGCTTTGGCAGAAGCAGCGGCGGGAGCCTTTCTGGGTTTTGTTGGCTTTAATAGGCGTTTGGCCTGCCCCACCCAGTCGTCCCTATCAATGCGACCGGGAAAGAATTCGATGGCAGTGGTCACGTTTTCAATCAAATTGGCATCAAAACGACTGATTTGGTCGAATGTGTAGATGCCGAGCACGTTCAGTTTTTTCTCCAGGAACGAGCCGATTCCTTTTATTTCCGTCAGGTCATTTTTCTGGTCGGCAGTAGCCGAAGGAATGGTGGTGCCGATGGCAGCCAGCACTTCGTTCTTTGCATCGGAGGGCGAAATAGCGCCACCTGTGATGGCCTCCTTGTCCGCTGGATTCATGGCGGCGACGATTGGCGGCTCCACGCTCCGAACCGAGACCTCTTCCGCAGACGTTGATTTTAGTTCGAGTAGTTCGGCCCGTAGCACATCATTTTCGGCCATGAGGCTCCCCAATTTTTCCTCTAGGCCGCCGAGGCGGTTGGTGGAGTCGTTGTAGGATTTCAGCAGGTTGAGCAGGTTTTCGTCCTCTTTCTTGGCTTCTGCCCGCAGGGCGTCGTTTTCAGCTATCAGGTGGTTGATATTGGATTCGAGTGAGCCAAGGCGTTCCAAGGTCGCACCGTAGGAGCCTTGCACTTCTTCCAGTTTTTCATTGACTATCACATCGCCGGTGGCTTCCTGAGCCAACTGCTCGTTGCGGGTTTTCAAGCCAATGATTTGGTTGTTCAGGTCTTCGATGGTGGCTTGGTAGGTATGGCTGGAGGCCTGCAGGCGCACGGTTTCCTCCAGCGACTGGTCGAGGTCCCTTTGCCATTTCCGCTTTTCGTTTTGGATGGTGGCTGCTTGTTCCAATGCCAGTTCTGCTTCCCGTTTTGCCTTGGCAAGGTCGGCGGTGCTGAGGTCCAGTTTTTCCCGAAGGGCCGTCATTTCCAGCGTGAGGTCGTCAAATTTCTTCTTCCAATCAGCGGCCTCCTGTTCGTACCGCTTTGCTTGGCCGCTCCACATGGCCCATGCGCTGATGAAGCCGATGAGAAAGCTGACGAGTGCCGAGAGCAGGAAAAAAGCACTGTCTGGGTGGTTTAAAGATTCGAATAAGTTTTCCATTGCTGTTTGTTTTGAAACTGGTTGATAAAGGTTGATGAAATTGAAGAGGGTTGATGGTAAATGAGGTTGTTCTATCAACCTTTATCAACTTCATCAACCCTTATCAAGGGCCTATTCGGCGGGTTTATCTTCAATTTTAAAGTTCACACGACGGTTTTTCTGTCGGCCTTCGGGGTTGTCCTTGCCGCCGATGGAGTTGGGGGCGACGGGCATTTCCTCGCCCTTGGTGGTCGAGACGATTTCTGCCTTCACGCCAAGCTCCCGGAGGTAGGCTGCGGCATTTTTTGCACGGCGCAGGCCAAGGTTAAGGTTAATTTTTTCGCCACCGATACTGTCGGTGTGGCCGGTGATGGTCAATATCATGGACGAGTTGGCGGCGAGGAAGGTCATCACTGAGTCGGCGTAGAGGATGCACTGTTCGCCGGGCTTGAACTCGTCGGAACCAAAGGCGAAATTGGCGTCGGAGAAGGTATTGTCCTTGAAGCTGTAAACCGGCCGGTCGTAGTCGTCAGGTCTGGGTAAATAGAGGTGGAAGGACATAGGCTCGTCCAGTGCAGCGCCCGCAATCATTTGATAGTCAATGGAGAAGCGTTTTTCGTCCACGCCCATTTTTACCAAAAGCTGCTCCACGGCGGCAGCCCGTGCGATGCCGATGTTTTCAAAAATCCCGCTTTTGGCCGCCTTCTCCGATTCGAGGTAGCGCCCCCTGAGGCTGATGTTTTTATCGGGGTTTGCCTTGAGGTACTCGGCCACTTTTGCCAGGAAGGCTTGGTTGTCGGCCGTTAGGTCGGGCAGAACGGCATTGGGCGCAAAGCCGAATTGCTCGTAGCCTTGCAGGATGGTCTTGTCGCCGTCCTTTAGCGAAAGCGTCATCGGTCGGGTAGCGACCTTCACAGGGATGTCGCCGCAGTTGTGCCGCAATTCGCAGACGAAATACCAACGTGCCGGGATGGCGTAGGCAAGAAAAATCAAAAAGCCGATGATAAAACCTCTCATAGTCGCTTTGTCTTGTATGTTTTCAGTTTGCAAAATGCTCAAGCCAACTTTGTGTCCCCTCAAAGTAGGACGTCAAATGTATGAGTTTCAATTGATTATGCAAAACAGTATTGCTTTTTGGATGAAATATTAAGCCGGATTTAGGGCTTGCCCCAAATTGCATATCACACTATTTTTCAACAATATCACAGAAGTGCCTGCCAAGCGGGTTTTCCAATGAAAAATACTGTCAAAAAAATTGAACACAGCCTCCCCAAATCTAAAAAAACGAGCTATCTTTGCGCTCCTTTTAAAAAGTTCTTTAAAAATGGACGCTTTAGCGCACTTCACAATCCCAGTTTCGGGGTTGAACAACGGACCGCACGAGTACGATTTCAATATAGATGAGTCGTTTTTCCAGTGCTTCCCGGAGTCGCCAATCAAGGACGGAAACGTGTCGGTGCATTTCATTTTTGACAAGCACCCCGACATGTACACCATGACTTTCCAACTGGAAGGCACAGTGAAAACCGCCTGCGACCGCTGCCTCGAGGAGTTCGACTTGCCCATCGAAGCCGACGAAATGTTGTTGGTCAAGTTCGATGAAAAGGAATGGGAAGATGCCGACATCATCTACATGCTGAAAGATACGCCCCGGCTAAACGTAGCCCGGTACATCTACGAGTTCATCAACCTCGCCGTGCCAATTGCCAAGACCCACGACGACGCAGATGAGGAATGTGACCCCGAGATGCTGAAATTCCTTCAACAGGGGAGCCAGGACGAACCGAACGTTTCTTCCTCCGTTTGGGAATCACTGAAGGGTCTTCAAAATGATAATTGACAATACCAGACGATAGATATTAGACATTAGACATTGGACGGAGTACCGCAGATGGTCTAAAGTCTAAAGTCCAAAGTCCATCAATCTTAATAGCGATGCCAAATCCTAGAAATAAACATTCAAAGCAGCGTACCCGCACCCGTCGTGCGCACGACCGTGCCGCAATGCCGACCATCGCCAAGTGCCAGGCAACAGGTGAAACCCATGTTTTCCACCACGCCTACCGCGACGACGAGGGCAATTTGCGCTACAAAGGCAAGGTTTTGGTGAAGTCCAAGGAAGCCCAGGAATAAGTCCCGGCCATGCAGTATCTAAAATCTAAAAAGCTCCTGTTCAACGAAAGTTGGGCATGGGGCTTTCTCTGTTTTTGGGCGGTTAATCTACTGGCCTCCTGCGGGCAGGGCAAGCATTTCTCCAACGAAAAAAATCCGCAAACCGTGAAGCAAATCATCTCCACCCCCAACGCCCCAGGTGCCATCGGCCCTTACAACCAAGCCATCATCCACAATGGCATCCTCTACGCCTCCGGCCAGATTGCCATTGACCCGGCCACGGGCGAACTGGTACAGGGCAGCATCGAAGAGGAAACCCACCGAGTGCTGAAAAACATCGGCGGCATACTCGAAGCGGCGGGCTGCACCTACCAAGATGTGCTGAAATCCACCGTTTTCATCAAGGACATGCACCAGTTTGCCCGCATCAACGCCGTGTACGCCGAGTACTTCCAGCCAGCATGGGCGCCCGCACGGGAAACCGTGGAGGTGGCCAACCTGCCAAAGTTCGTCAACATCGAAATCTCGGTCATCGCTGCGGTGAAATGAGCAGTGCCACACTTTTCAGCGCACTTGGCGTCAGCTTGATACTGCTGGCGTTCATCGGCTCGTCGTTCAACAAAATAAGCCAAACAAGCCTCGCCTACTGGCTGCTCAACCTCGCAGGTGGCATCCTCTCCACCATCGGGGCGGCGCTGATGGCATCCGTGCCGTTCGTTGTGCTGGAGGCGGTTTGGACGGTGGCGAGTGTCATCGGATTAGCAAAACACCTCAAAACAGACCAAGTAAAAAAGGGTTGATGCTCAATGGCACTTTTTTTTTCAATTGAATAGGAGGTGCGCCAGCAGATTATTGACTGGCTTTAACCAATCGCCTGAGCAGTACGCCGTGCTTGAAGTTCTTTTCAATTCCATAATCTGACAATAGTTCATCTTGCAAATCATAAGGAACGTATAGATAATCGAACGCTACTTTTTTATTCACGTCAATCCACTCGATTTTCACAATGTCCTTGTAGGTTGTTCTCCCATAAAAAGCCATGGAAGGGTATCTCCAATTTTCAACACCAATTGTGGGTATTTTGTAGGTGTTGACTTCTTCTTGCTTTGTTTTTAAATAAGACAAAACCCGTTTGCCGTCTCCTTCACTTTTCCACTCATATGTGTTGTCCAGATTGCAGCATATCATAAAATGCCATAAAATAGAAATCGCAATAAGCACAAAGGCGTAATTCAACGAAGCGTACTTTTTGACAATTGCTTCCAAAGCAACAACAAATGACAAAATAAACGGAAAACTGAACAGTAAGGTGGTGCGATTTAATGGATAGGGTGTATGGAAAAGCTCAAAAAACAAGCAGCATAGTATGATAACCCCAATGCACTGATATATCAAATTGTAATGGGCAATTTGCATCCCTTTTTCTTGAATCAGTTTAACAGAATATCCATTTGTTATTATCCACACGACAATTAATACGACGGCATAAATCTCTTTGTATTTCCAATCGAGCAAAACTGTATGGGAACGACCAATAAAATGATTATAATGAATGCAACAACCAACATAAGACACAACCACATCCTGAAAAAACGAATTGGAGCCGCCGTGCGTGGTATGGCTCGTTATTGTCCTGTAAAGCGGAAGCCCAATAATTATGGCAATAACCAGTATGCTTGATAAAAAAAGTAGGATATGCTTGCGCAAATCAACCATTGCCCTGTTCTGATATAACTTAATGGTAATTCCCACCCCAAACAACAGTAAAAAGTATATCGCAGAAAAATTTGCATAAACAGCCACAAAAAGCCAAATTAAGGTGTTCCTCAAGTAGCGTATATCTGCTTTTTGGAGGTATAAAATAAAGAAGTAAGTAGCTGCCGACCATCCAGCAATACTCAGGGCATAGCCCCTTGCTATGGCAAAAAAGTCAAGTAAATAGGGGTTCAAAAAAATGACGCCCAAATAAAAAGTAAGCCTTGCTGCCGAAGGAGTAAACATCAACAGTACCTTCCAAACAAAATAAAAACTCACAATAAACGCAGCAAGAACATGGAGGCGAATTGCCCAATCGTGTTCTCCAAAAATGGCGATGGATAATTTGAACAAAATGGAATTTAGAACATGGTTGTTCGAGGCATGAGTAATGTCCGGATGCCAAGAGGTCAAGACGGAAATCCAATCGTGTTCAACAAAATATCTAAGCGTAAGGTATTCATCTACGGTTATCGGAACGACGACTGCACGTAATATGAGGTATATCAAAATCAAACCTCCCAATACAAAGGGCAATGTGCTTGATTTATTGGCGCTCCACATAACACAGTAATTTTAGGCTGCTTAGAAAAACAAGCTATTTCACCATCAAAATCTTCGCCACCGCCACCTGCGGGTCGTTCGAGTTGCGGTTGGTGGCGTACACGAGGTACACGCCCGTGTTGGCCCGGCGGCCGTTGTAGTCGTTGCCGTCCCAGATGGCCTGCCCGCCCAGCGCCTCCGTTTCATACACCAATTGCCCGCTGATGTCCGTGATTTTCACGGTGGAATCTTCTGCAAGTCCTTTGATGGCGATTGGGCCGTGGTAATCTTCCCGCACGGGGTTCGGGAACACCAGTGCCCCGCTGTGATAACCCGGTGCAGCAGTAGCTTCTGCCCGGTACGAAATCAGGCCACGCAGCGTGCCAATGTACACCTCGCCTGTGGCATCGTCGAAGTCAATATCCGTGATGGCATTGTCAAAAAGCGGGCTGTTTTCAGCGGTGAAATGGGCAATCTGCTCGTTGCCCTCCGGCGACATGACGAAGACGCCAGCGCCCGTACCGAACCACTTCCGGTTTGCACCGTCCACGGCGATGGATTTCACTTCAATGTCTTCGAGGAGGTTGGCGCCAAAGCCGTCCACTGTCACGAAGGGGCGGCTGCCGGGGCATTCGCCGTTGAGGGGGTCGCATTGGAACACCGCAGCGCCGAGCTTGGTGCCCACCCAAACGCTGCCGTCCCGGTCCACTTCCATGCTCGTGATTTCGTTGGTGGGCAACACGGAGTTGGAGGCGTTCAGCACCACGCAGCGGTCGTCGGAGGTATTGGCCAAATCCTCGCCCTCGTCGAACACAATCACGCCCGTGCTGTTGCCAGATGACATCATCCACTTGTAGCCGAGGGCATCCACCACCACCCGCTGTATCTGGTCGTCCGTGACGCAGGATAGTTCGTAACTATACCATTCGCCAGCATCGGTCATCACGGCCAGCGGCTTGGGCGCATTGTGGTTGCACATCCAAAGGTTGTTCTGGGCATCGAAAGCGAGACCGGTGACACGGGTCCGTGATTCGTCGAGCTGGGCACCCCGAAGGGTGGAGTTGGTTTCGTTGAAAACTTCAAATTCCCCGGTTGCTGGGTCGTAGCTCACCAGCGCATCGAGGAAGGCGGCGGCATAAACCTTGCCGTTGGTGGGGTGTGTTTTGATGTCCAAAAAGTCGGAGATGCCCGCTAGCTCGGGCGTGTTTTTCAGGTTGTAAACATTCCACTGACCGTCCGACAGTTCGAAAAAACCATCCGTTCGGAACACTGCACTGAACGTGAGGTCTACCCCACCGGCGGCCACCCAGACCTTTCCGTTGGCAACGTCGAGCTGGTAGGTGTTGATGGTGTACGGGCTGTTTACGCTAAAAGAAGTACACGAGGCGTCCTTGTCCTGCACCCGAAAATCCCGACCCTCGTCGGCGTACCAAATATTCCCTTCCTCGTCTTCGATGGCATATCGAGGAAAAATCACGCACTGCGAGCCTTTTTGCGTGGCCGTATGGCTTTGGTCAAGGGAAAAGACCTTGCCCTTGCAGCCCGACCCGCAGTAGAAGCCAGCCAGCAGGTGCTCGCCCTCGGCGGTGAGGAACCGCAGGTCAAATGTGTCGGAGTGGAAAACATAAGCGGCATCATTGCCGTCGAAACGGTACAGGCTGTCGTTCACGTCGAGGTAGAGCTGGCCGTTGAACAGGGTCATGGCGTCGGACTCAAATGCCTGGGGGAGTCCCTTCGTGCCGTTCAGCCACTCCCAGTTGGAAAAATCGTTGATGTTGTAACCGCCATTGGGGTCGGCGGAGTAGAGGCCGTCATCGGTGGCAGCATAAATTTTGTCGCCGAAGAGGCGCACCGATCGCACCTCCACCGGGGTCTTGATGGTATTTGGGAAAATGCCCTGCCGCAGGTTCAGCGTGGTGATGCCAAAATTGGCAGCAAAGTAGGCGATGGAGTCGTTGGCCATGTAAACATCAAAGACCGTTTTGCCACCGAGGAATGGAGCCTCGGCAATGGCGGGCAGCGTCAGCACGCCTTCCTCGCTCACGAGGTCCACGTCGCTATTGTCGTACACCACGAGCAAGATTTTGCTCTCCCGGTTGTATTTCACGAGGTTCACACCGACGTCGCTCAGGCCCTCCACCTTGGTCATCCGCCTGACGGAGCGTTCCTGTTTGTCCACTTCCAGCACGGCGTAGCGGGTAGCATAGTAGATTTTGTCGTCGCTTTGGGTAACGTAAAGCCCACTGCTGAACGGCAGGTGCGACTTCCATTGGCCAATGGCCAGGTCAGATTGCCCGAAAGTGCTTTTTGTCAAAAAGAAAAAAACAAGAATGGGGAAGCAGGAGTGCAATTTTTTCATGAATCAAAAAGGTGTGAATTTGTCAATGTCAAAGCACTAACAAGGTGGCAAATTTATTATTGTTTGGGGGTATGGTATTAAAATTATGCGCTTGAGGAAATGCCGCCTAATGCTCCCGCCTTTTCCAGCAGCCATTTTTTAGCGGCCAGCGACTTGCAGTTTTCGATTTCCTGCCGGGTTTTTTCGATGCCTTTTTTATCGAAAGGTGCAAGCAGGAACAACTTCCGGGTGAAGCGGAGCATGTTGAGGTATTGCTGCTTTACATCCCTGGAAATCAAGCGGTTGCGCCTCAAAAAGATGCTGTAACTGTCAATCAACGAGTCCAGTGCTTGGTCTTCCCGCAGCTCGAAATAGGTGCGCATCAGCAGCATCCGGCTGCCGAGCGAGTAGGCAATGGTTTGGTACTCCACCTCCCGCAGCAGTTCGATGACCCGGTCATAGTGTTTTTGATAAAAATAGACGTGTGCCAGGTTGTAGTTCAGGGCGTTCTCTTGGTCGCTTTTGGGCAGGCGGTGCGTGTAGTCCCGGATGAAGTTTTCGGTCCAGTCCAGTTCCCGGATGTGCAGCGAAATAGTGATGATGTTCTTGTAGTGGTGAGGGTTCAGCTCGCCGTTGTCGAAGATGATTTCACGGTCGAGGGCGATGCGGTAGAGCGAAAAAAGCTCGCCGTAGTAGTCCTCCCGTCCGTGATTTATCTTGGTGTCAATGCAGTAGTTCATCGAGTGGATGAACAGGGTCTGCAATTCCTTCGGCTGAAAGCTGGGGGCCTGTGTTTCGAGCAGCAATTTCATTTCCTGAAAGAAATGCGCCTCGTCCGGGCGCAGCATCATGCGGGCCACGAGGTACCAAGCCCTTACCACCGGCTCGGAGAGGTAAATACTTTTCTCCAAATACTTCAGAAAATCGGGAAACAATGACACCTTGGCCGTTTCGGAGACCATGTTTCGATAGCCGAGGGCATCGCAGTAGTGCTCCAGTTTTTTGGCAAAATAGTAGCAATCGAGGTGGAAGTCTGCCTTTTCGATGGGGTCAAACGCAGCCGTTTTTGGCGAAATATGCTCCAGGTGCTCGTGCCTGCGGCGGTGCAGCATGTACGACAGGTAGTGGAAATCGGCATCCCGCAGCCCCGCTTTTTCCTGCGAAAGTTCGACCTGCCGCAGCACTCCATCGAAGTGCTTTTCGAGGCGGGTACTGGCCAGGGCATGGAGCAAGAACACCTGCCCAGTAGCAGGGTTGGAGACGTACTGATTGTAGGCCGTGAAGTCCATCGCCAGCCGCATCAGGTCAGAGCAGAGCCGCCGGAAACGCACGTCGTCGTAGGCCGTGCCGGGGAACAGCTTTTGCCACAAGCTCAGCTTTTCGACATTTTTTCGGACTTGCCCGTCACCATTTCCGACGCTGCCAACTGCTCGAACAGTTGCGTCAACTCCTCCTTTTCGTTGAAAAAGGGTGAAACGAGGTATTTGCGAAACTGAGCGAGGTCGAATCGGGAAAAAGTGCGGAGGAAGGCAACGAGTTTGGTGTTGAGCATTTGACGGTCGGTGAAAATTCCAGCTTCCCTGTTTCAACAAAGCTAAAATTACGGCCCTAAATTCTTTAAAATAAATCAAGTAACGTCGCTGATTTTACCCAAAGAGCGCCTTTTCTTCCACCAGTTGGGCAGTTCTGTCGGTACGCCCAGGTTCTTGACCACGCCAAGCTATCACCCTTGCTGGCGCGCAAAGAAAAAGCCCTTGCGGATATACCGACAAGGGCTTTTTTGTTGGCCTACAAGGATTCGAACCTCGACAGGCAGAACCAAAATCTGATGTGCTACCGTTACACCATAGGCCAAACTTCAAACTGCTTTTTTCAAAAGCGTGGCAAAGGTATAACGATTTTGCAATTTTGAAAAGTTCTGATTTAAAAAAAATTCTTTGCGTACTCTCTCAAGCAACATTGGCTTCCTTTTCAAGGGCCTCCATCACCGCTGGCAGATGGTCATCGAGCGTGGCCACAAGGCTTGGGACGAGTTCAAGTTCGGTTTTGTACTTCGTAATCCGCTCCAGCTCCTTGTTTGCGTTGGTCATGGGGTCGTTGCCGACAAAAGCCAGTGTTGACTTCATTTTGTGGCTCACCCTAGTCAGCTCATCCCAATTTTCGGATAGGCACAGTTCCCGAACCTTGCCCATTTCTTCTGGCAACTCCTCCAGGAGCATGGCCAGCATGGTCTGAATCATTTCTTCGTCATTATCGGCCATGAGGTACAGATAGTCGAGGTTGATGCTGTTGGCGGCAGTAGCTTCCATGGATTATAAATGTTTTACGTATTTCGAAATTTTGCGAAAAAGGTCTTCTGGCTCAAAAGGCTTCAGCACGAAGTCGTCCATGCCGTACTCCTTGTATTTTCCATCCCTGGCCACATGGGCATGGGCGGTCATGGCCAGGATTATTATGTTGGCACGGTCTGGGGGAAAGGTTTCCCGGATGATTTTAGTGGCCTCGTAGCCGTCCATCACGGGCATTTGGATGTCCATCAGCACGATGTCGTAGTTGTTTTCCCGGAGCAGGTCAACGGCAACCTGGCCATCTTCGGCAATGGTGACTTCAATATCCTTCCATTTGCGCTCCAGCGTTTTGCGGGCCACTAGCTGGTTCATTTTGTGGTCTTCGACCAAAAGCAGGCTGAACTTGGCATCATCTGGCAGTTCATAAACCGGCTCCTGCGGCGCTTTGCCGTTGGGGACAATTTCGTCCGCCATTTCAAAAATAAGGTCGAAGAAAAACGTGGAACCCTTCCCCTCCACGCTGGTGGCGCTAATCTTGCCGCCTTGCAACTCCACTAGGTTTTTGCAGATTGAAAGGCCGAGGCCCGTGCCCTCGTATATCCTATCCTTGCGAAGTATCCGTGTGAAGGTCTCGAAAACGGCCTCGATTTTATCCTCCGAGATGCCAATGCCGGTGTCCGCCACGCTGAATTTCAACTGGACGCTGGAGCCAATATCGTGCAGTTTTTCAATAAAAATCTTGACAAAGCCCTGGTCGGTAAACTTAACGGCGTTGCCGACGAGGTTGTAAAGCACTTGGTTTAAGCGGAGCTTGTCGCCGCTGATGTAGCGCGGCACGTCCGGTTCGATGATTACTTGCAAGAAAATATCCTTTTCTTCCGCCTTGTACTGCATCACGTTCGTGAGGTTGTTCAGCAGTTCGGTCAAGTCGAAGGGCTGGTTCTCGAACACCACCTTGCCGTTCTGGATGGCGCTGATTTCGAGGATGTCGTTCACCACGCCCAGCAGTATTTCCGAAGAATTCTTGATGTTCTGCACCAGGCTTTGCTGCTCCTCTTCGAGGTTCATCTGCATCAGTATATTGCTCATGCCGAAGATGGCGTTCATCGGTGTGCGCATCTCGTGGCTGATGCTGGCAAGAAACTGCTCCTTCATCTGGGTGCTCTGCCGGGCAAGGTCCCTGGCCTTGCGTATTTTTTCGGCCTGCCTTAGCTCCGTCACGTCGCGCAGGATGCAGTTGTAACCGATAAAATCGTCGGTGATGACGATGGTGGCGGTCATCATGCACTCCCTGACCTCCATGTTTTTGTGGGCGATGCTGATTTCGAAGTCCTTGACAGCTTTTTGAGCCTTAAGCTTTAGCAAAAACTCGTTCTTCCGTTCTTGGGGGTAATACAGCAGATGGGCGTCATTTATGGCCTGAAGCTCCTCCCTGGAGGAGCCAAATACATCCACCGTAGCTTGGTTGAAATCAATGAACTTCCCATCAAAAGTGCAGATAAACAGCGCATCCTTGGATTGGGTGAAAATTTCTTGGTAACGCTCCCGGCTCTTGACAATTTCTTGCTCGGCCAGTTTTCGCTCTGTGATGTCCTGAATGATGCCAAGGTAAACCAGTTGGTTGCTCTCATCTTGCCGGAGGTTGCATTGCACGGACACGTAGCGGTAAGCCCCGTTTTTTTGCTGTATCTTCAAGTCCTTTTTGAGTCTTCCCACGATGTCCACCTCATCGTGTACTTCTTTCAATATGCTGAGCGGGCAATCGGGATCGTTCAGCATATCGCAGTTCACTTGCAACCTATCTTCACCATGACCAAAAATCCGGTAAAACTCATCCGTGGCGTTGAATACCCTTGGAGCAGGGAAGTACTCCCAATTGCCAATATTTGCAATGCGCTGGGTCTCCTCCAACCGCTTCAGCACCTTGGTGCGCTCAATGGAAAAACGCAGCGACTTGGCCAGCAGCTCGGAGTCAAAGGCACCTTTTACCAAAAAGTCTTGCGCCCCAGCCTTCACGGCCCGCAGGCCCATTTCCTTGTCGGCATAGCCGGTGAGCACGATAATGTTTTTCTGTGGAAACTTTGCCAGCAGCCGCTCCAGCGTCTCGAAGCCCCGGCTGTCGGGAAGGGTCAAATCAAGTAGGATGGCCGCAAACTCCTCTCCCGACTCCAGTGTCGTGATGGCCTCTGCCAACGTGACCTTGTTGATGACCTCGCAATTTTGCAAATCGGACTCCAACAGGTAGATTTCCACCAGCCGGGCATCGCCGGGGTTGTCCTCCACCAGAAGGATTTTGTTCGTGGATACGAGTTTCGAATTTGAAACCATAATGAAGTTATCGTTGGGGGATAACTGGAAACGGACGTTGCGAAAGTCTATCTATCGTTTGACATCACAGGCATTTTGACTCAGTTTGAAGGCGGCTCAGGACTTTCTTCCTGCGATTCACTGTTTTTTGGTAAAAAAATGAAGTTGGCCCCCAACTCGCTCAAGGCAAAAAGGCAGAGGTCATCGTGGTGGGAACGGTAAAGCGATTGAAAATCTTCCACTTTTTCCTCAGCGATTATCTGCTTGGTGACAAACTCCTCCAGCGTGGAAGCATTGACGGACCAATTGCCCTGTACTACCTCCTTATCCACGATATTTATGCCAATATCCACTATGTTCTGGTGGATGACAAAAATCGGGAACTTCGAGACGTCCTGGTCTTGAATGACTTCTGCCGCCTGCGACAGTATATTCTTGTACCCCTCCAGTTCTTTTTCAAGCCGTTTGTACAGTGGTGTTTTGTTCATGATGTTAAAATGAGTGTTTTATTCCGTTTGGGCTGAATTTCTTTTCAGCTTACCTTTGTGGCTCGTTGGTGGCCAATAGCCAAAAGCTAAATACCAAAAGCCAACATTCAACTGCAAAAATGAGTGATTTTATCAAACACGAGTGCGGCATCGCAATGATTCGCCTGCTAAAACCCCTAAATTATTACGTCGAGAAGTACGGCACTGCCCTCTACGGCATCAACAAGCTGCACCTGTTGATGGAAAAACAGCGCAACCGGGGGCAAGATGGCGCAGGTATCGCTACCGTCAAGCTCAACAGCCGCCCCGGCACAAAGATCATCCACCGCAAGCGCTGCAGCGGAAACAATTCCATCCAGACCATCTTCGAGGAGGTGTACGACAACTTCAACCACCTCAAAAAAAGCCAACTCAAGGACGCCGTTTGGCTCAAGGAGAACACCCCCTTCACCGGCGAACTGATGCTCGGCCACCTCCGCTACGGCACCCACGGCGCCAACAGCGTCAAGAACGTACACCCCTTCATCCGCAAGAGCAACTGGATACAGCGCACCCTCGTCATCGCTGGCAATTTCAACCTGACCAACGTGGACGAGCTTTTTCAGGAACTCGTCGAACTCGGCCAGTACCCCATGGAGCAGACCGACACCGTCACCGTGCTCGAAAAAATCGGACACTTCCTCGACGACGAGGTGCAGCGCCTCTACACCTGGCACAAGCCCGACGGCCTCTCCGACCTCGAAATCAACGAGCTTATCTTCGACAACCTCGACGTTCAGCGCTTGCTCCAGCGGGCCACCAAGCGCTTCGATGGCGGCTACACCATGGCCGGCATGACCGGTCACGGCGATGCCTTCGTCATGCGTGACCCCCACGGCATCCGCCCAGCTTTCTACTACCAGGACGATGAAGTGGTTGTGGTCACCTCAGAGCGGGCGCCCATCCAGACGGCGTTTGACGTGCATTTCTCCAAAATACAAGAGATAAAGCCCGGCCACGCCCTCATCATCAAGCGCAACGGGATCGTCAGTGAACTGCCATTCGCAGACCCCGTTGAACGAAAATCCTGCTCCTTCGAGCGCATCTACTTCTCCCGTGGCAACGACCGGGACATTTATACCGAACGCCAGCAACTCGGCGACCAGCTTACCACCGCCGTGCTCGAAGCCGTTGACTACGACATCGAGCGCACCGTCTTTTCCTTTGTGCCAAACACCGCCGAAAGCGCCTTTTTTGGGTTGGTAAAAGGCATTGAAAAACGCCTGAACGAAATCAAGCTGCAAAAAATTAAGGACCTCGGCGAAAACCCCTCCACAGAAGCACTCCAAAAAATACTCGCCCTCACCCCACGGGTCGAAAAACTGGTACACAAGGACGCCAAGTTGCGCACCTTCATCGCCGACGACGCATCCCGTGGCGAGATGGTCACGCACGGCTACGACGTTACCTACGGCCTCGTCCGCAACGAGGAGGACACCCTCGTGCTCCTCGACGACAGCATCGTGCGGGGCACCACGCTGAAGGAGAGCATCATCCGCATCGTCGCCCGCCTGCGCCCGAAGAAAATCATCATTGTGAGCAGCGCTCCGCAAATCCGCTACCCCGACTGCTACGGCATTGACATGTCAAAGATGAAGGACTTCGTGGCCTTCCGTGCCCTCGTCGAGTTGCTCAAGGACACGAACCAGTCGCACTTGCTCAACGAAACCTACGAGCGCTGCAAGGCACAGCTCAATTTGCCGAAGGAGGAAATGAAAAACGAAGTGCAGGCCCTGTACGCCCATTTCACCACTGACGAAATCAGCCAGAAAATCGCCGAAATCGTCACGCCAAAAGGCATCACACCAGCCGTGGAGGTCATCTACCAAAGCCTCGAAGGTCTGCACAACGCCTGTCCAGACCACCTAGGCGACTGGTATTTCTCCGGCAACTACCCCACACCCGGCGGCAACAAGGTGGTGAACCGGGCTTTTGTCAATTACATGGAGGGAAAAGATGAGAGAGCGTATTGAGCTTGACCTATTTATTTGCCTTCCAGTTGGCTGGTAATCAGTTTATGCCATTTCGCCTGAAGTTGCAGATGGATGTTGAAAACGAACACATTGTTCGCGTTATAGAACTCCAGAAAAACAGGCGATTCATTGCTATCTTTCGGCAGCAGTTCCAGCCCAAGCTGGTCAATGACCGTTGAGCTTGTCTTGTCCTGCGTAAAGTTCCTCGACACGTTGACCAGTTTGCACTTCCCCATTTTTTGAAGGTCAATGAGCAGGTGCGTCCCCGCCGGTGCCTTCCCGGAACCAAAGGAGCTTTTTCGTGGACTCGTCCAGGCCCAGCACGATGTTATCCCAACTGTCGCTGTCCGTAAAGTTCATGAAATTTTCCACCCGCAGCTTATTGGCCTTGTTTGCCCGGCTCTTTTTTTTCTTGTTTACCGACCGCATTACCAGCATGACAGGGACGATGACTAGGGCCAATAATATGGCCACTGATACGAGATTTGATGTTTCCATTTTCTGGATATTATAAATTGACACGCCAACCGTCGGCCATAGTGGCCAACCGGCCTTGGCATGGTGAAAAAATGATGGGGCCGGTGATCACGCCACCAGCGCCAATTAAAACAGTGGGGCCAGAAAGCCCCGTTCAGCCTTTTCGGAAAAGGAAATTACCAGAACTGGTGGAATGGGTAGATGACGTCGGTCGTCTCGAACCCAATGAGCAGGTACTTGGAAAGGTGATAATATTGGACTCCCGAAATCTGCTGGGCGTTCAAAAAGGCGGTTTTCATTGCCGCCCAAACGAAGGGATGCTTGAAAGTAGAAGCGCTATTGCCTTGGCCAGCCCCGACGCTGAATCGCTGATCGGTGAGGCAATACAGCGGAACGCCGTCCGTGGCGATAGTCAACCGACTTTCCTGGTGAAGGTCCGTGGGCGGTGCGATTTGCACGCTGCCATTGACATAGGCTCCCATGTTGGCGAGCGCCAACAATGCGATGCTCAAATAAGCGGCTATTTCACGGAAGAATTTCACGGGCGCAAAGTTGCGGAGAAAAACAATAGCCCACATGGTTATTCTTAAAAGGATTGCCTGAGCAAGGTTCTAATCTTTGCCACCAAGGATTTCAAGGTGTCCGAATTGGCCCTGTTTTTTTTGGCCACCGGAGTGTGAATGGGTCATTGGACTTTCAGGCTAATACTTCACACAAACATTCTTCGCTTCTGTAAAAAACCGCAGCGCCTCCACACCACCTTCCCGGCCCACGCCGGAACTTTTCACGCCACCGAAGGGCGTCCGCAAGTCCCGCAGCATCCAACAATTTACCCAGACGATGCCCGATTGCAACCGCTCGGCCATGCGGGTCGCCCGGCTGATGTCCTGCGTCCAGAGCGTGGCGGCGAGGCCGTACTCCGTGCCATTGGCAAAAGCGAGGGCTTCCTCCTCCGTGTCGAAAGGCTGGAGCGTGACCACTGGCCCGAAAATCTCCTCTTGATTGGTGCGGCAGCCGTTCGGTAGTCCTTCGATGACCGCAGGGCTGAGGTAGTAGCCGCCCGACAATTTGCCAGCCGGTTTGACGATTTCTCCGCCGCAAAGGATGGTACCACCTTCTTGTTTCGCAATTTCTAAGTAACCCATCACCTTCTCCCGGTGCTGCTTGCTCACAAGGGCACCGAGGTCATTTTCGGGGTCGGCGGGGTCGCCCGTTTTCAGTGCCTTGACACGGTGCACCAGTTCGTCCCTGAATTGGTCGTAGATTTTTCTTTCGATGTAAATCCTGGAGCCGCAGAGGCAAATTTGGCCGTTGTTGGCGAAGCTGGAGCGCACGGTGGTGCTCACCGCCTCCTCAAAATTGCAGTCGGCGAAGATGATGTTCGGGTTTTTTCCACCGAGTTCGAGCGACAGCTTTTTGAACATCGGTGCAGCCGTGCGGGCGAGGATGCGCCCTGTGGACGTGCCGCCCGTGAAGCTGATGGCTTTGGTTTTTGGGTGTTCCACAATGGCCTGCCCCGCCTTGGGGCCGAGGCCGTGGACGATGTTGAGCACACCAGCAGGCAGTCCCGCTTCGATGCAGGTTTGCGCCAGCAAAAAAGCCGTCATCGGCGTCAGTTCGGAGGGCTTGGCCACCACGCAGTTGCCAGCGGCGAGCGCTGGCGCTATTTTCCAGGTAAAAAGGTAGAGTGGCAAATTCCAGGGTGAGATGCAGCCGACCACACCAATTGGCTGGCGCAACGTGTAGTTCACCGCCTGCCCCTCCATCTGGTGCGACTCCGCCCCGAAGTGCAGGATGGCCGTTGCGAAGAAACGGATATTGGCCTGCGCCCGTGGGATGTCCACCGTGCGGGCGGTGGTGATGGCCTTGCCGCTGTCCCTACTTTCCGCTTGTGCAAACGCTTCGAGCCGCTCCTCGATGAGGTCGGCGATGCGGTGCAGGATTCGGTAGCGCTCGTTTACCCCACAGCTCGACCAAGTGGGGAAGGCTGTCTCGGCAGCGTTCACGGCGGCTTGCACATCGGCAGCGTCGGAGTCGGGGATATGGGAATAGACTTGCCCGGTGCCGGGTTCGTAGTTGTCGAGCCAGCCGCTGCCGAGGGCGGGGGCAAGTTGGCCGTTGATGTAGTTTTGGATTTTTATCAAAATGAAGAATTGAATCCTGTTTATTTTTTCAGCAGTTTCTCCAACGCTTCGGAATTTCGTTTTACATGCCAAAGTGCCGCCACCACAACTCTTTGGTGTGGCTCATCAACTGCAAATACAATTTTGTAGGGAAAACGCTTGAGCAAGACCCTGCGGAATGGGGCAAAAACTACCATGAAACGTTGAGGGTTTTCATTCAGCTTTTTAAGCGTATCATAAAATTCTTGGCTGAGTTCGGAACCTAAACCCTTTGACTGCCCTTCGTACCAATCCATTGCTTCCCAAAGCGATTGATGCGCTTGTTTTTTCAGCACAATATTATATGCCATACTTCGCCTTGGTTTCGGTCTCCGAAGCTTCCACAGTGATTATGTCGTTCGGATTGTCTATGTATTCGCTCCACAACCGGGTTAGCTCCTCTTTTTGCTCCTCCGTAAATTCTTCTGACATTGGTCGTTTACCAGTTCGGTGCTTGAAAAGCAGAAAATCCACGAAATCAGCGACTTGCTGCTGAAGTTCGGACGGAAGCATTTCGATTCGGGTTGTCAATGCAGTTGATATCATGGCTGTTATTTTTTACGAAGATAAAAATTTTGAGCATAAAAGCCAACGCCTATCCAATCCACCCCTTCCCCGCCAAATACTCCGCAATCTGCACGGCATTCGTGGCAGCGCCCTTGCGCAGGTTGTCAGCCACTATCCAGAGGTTGAGGCCGTTGGCGATGCTCTCGTCCCGGCGGATGCGGCCCACGAAGACCTCGTCCTTGTGGCGGGAGAACAGCGGCATCGGGTATTGGAAATTGTCCACGTCATCTACGACGACGATGCCGGGGGCGGTTTCGAGCAAGTGGCGCACCTCGGCCAGCTCGTAGGGCCGCTCGAATTCGACGTTCACACTCTCGGAGTGGCCGCCCAGCACGGGCACCCGCACGGTAGTGGCAGTCACGGCGATGCTGTCGTCGCCCATGATTTTTTTGGTCTCGTTCACCATTTTCATCTCTTCCTTGGTGTAGCCGTTTTCGGTGAAGGCGTCAATATGCGGCAGACAGTTTTCGAAAATCTGGTACTTGTAGGCCATCTCCTCTGGTTCGGGTTTGAAACCTTTTTGCTCCAGTTGGTACTGCTTCACGGCCTTCACGCCCGTACCCGTGATGCTCTGGTAGGTGGACACGACCACCCTTTTTATCTTGAATGCCTTGTGCAGCGGCTCCAATGCGACCACCATCTGGATGGTGGAGCAGTTGGGGTTGGCGATGATTTTGTCGGCTGGCGTGAGCACGTGGGCGTTCACCTCTGGCACGACGAGCTTCTTCGTGGGGTCCATGCGCCAAGCCGAGGAGTTGTCAATGACCGTGGTACCGACCTCGGCGAAGCGGGGCGCCCACTCCTTGGAGGTGGTGCCGCCAGCGGAGAAGATGGCCACGTCGGGCCGAGCGGCGATGGCAGCCTCCATGCTCACGATGGCGTACTCCTTGCCGTTGAAATGGATGGGCTTGCCCACAGAACGCTCGAGGCCACGGGCAAAAATTCCGTCACCGAGAACTTGCGCTCCTGCAACACTTCCAGCATGACTGTGCCGACCAAGCCGGTGGCTCCAACAACTGCAACTTTCATTTTCAAATCAATTTTTGATGTGCTGGTGGGAAAACTGGCGCTTAGCACCGAGCCTCCTCCCGTGACAGCACTTGCGTGAAAAAGGTTCGCAAAGATAAGGGCTTGTAAATTTTGGGGGCAAAAAAACAGGGCGACGGGTGCAACTGTATTGCGCCGAAAAGCCCTCCTTCTTTTTGTTGCGAATGTATTCTCTGCCAATTGCGTTTCAAAAAGTCCAAATCCCGCTATCTTGCGGCGCAATTTTAAAATCAAAAATTCTGTACTGATGACCCGATTGTTTATTTTCTGTGTGATGCTTGCATTTTCGAGCGCTGTTTCGGCGCAGGAGTTCAGCTTTGGCTTCAAAACGGGGCTTAATTTCAGCAACATCAAAGGCGACGTGGAGAAAACCGCCGACGCCACCGAAACGCTCGACCAGAACATCGGCTTCCATTTCGGGGCGACCTTTGCCTGGGAAATCACCGACATCATGGGGCTTCGGGCCGAGCTGATGTACAGCCAGAAGGGCACGAAACGGAGTTTTGAGGGGCCGTCTTACTACACCTTCACTACGCCGAACAACGACAAATTCCTTACGACCGGCATCCGCCAACAAGAATTGAACGTCGGCAATTCCTATATCGAGCTGCCAATCATGGCCTATTTCAAGCCGCACAGCCGCTTTGAAATCTACGGCGGCATGAGCTTCGGCGTGCTGGTGAACTCCACCGCCTTCGGCAATATCAAGTTCAGCGACATCAAATATGCCGGGATTCCCGCTGTCCCCAACACCATTGACCACGAACTCGACTTCAACTACCTCTCCGACAAAGCCGGTGAGCAAACCTACGACAACCCCGCCGAAACCGTCAAAATCAACAACAACAACGTGCCATTCCCGCAGACGGCAGGGGCCTATTTTGAGTTCGTGGAGGATCGGGGCAAACTGTACAGCGCCTTCGACCTCGGCGTGGTAGGCGGGCTGTCCGTGTACCTGAGCAAGAGCCTCTATGTCTCTGGCCGCATCAACTACGGGCTGCTGGACATCACCAAGACCAAGGCGGATGTGTCGCTTTCAAGCTTGGACGACAACAAGGAGTTCATCTCCCGCAACGACGACGACCGCAACGTGACCATTCAGGCGAGCATTGGGTTTTCGTTTTAATTTTCACCCAACGATATTTTTATCCCAAGGGGGGCACACTGCCATGCCCTTGGCCATGTTTTTGCCACCTGCCCAACACAGTCACAATTTTTTTGCTGGCTTTTACTTTATCGGCAATAACTTTACCTATCGGTAAAAACACCTAAATTCTGGCTACCGCCAAACACACTGCACATTAGCATGAAAAAAGTACTATCTACCTTTTTGATGGCCTCGCTGGCCGTTTGCCTTTTTGCCCAAACCAAACAAAACCCTTGGCTGGACGCACTCGAAAGCAGCTTCGCAAAAAAAAGCGCCGAACGCCGCATCGTGCCAGCAAAGTACCGCACCCTGTCCCTCGACCTCGGTTTGTTGAAGGCAAATTTGAGCGAAGCGCCCCTGCGCTTTTCACCGGAGGCGGAAAACTCGCAAGTGACGCTGGCCATCCCGATGCCCGATGGCTCCATGCAGGATTTTCAGGTGGTGGAAGCACCCGTCATGCACCCCGACTTGGCAGCCCGCTACCCCTACATCCGCTCCTACGCTGGCTGGAGCAATGCCGACCGCACGGCCTACCTGCGCTTCGGCTTCACCCAGAAGGGCTTCCATGCCATGATACTTTCGGCCAACCACAGCACAGTGTACATTGACGCATTTGCCGAAGGTGACGACCTGCACTATATTAGTTATTTCAAAAAGGACTACCCCAACCCGCACGATGACTTCGAATGTTTAGCGGAAAACGTGTCCCCAAATCCACAATCCGCAATCGCAAATCCGCAATCCTTAGTGGTCGGCGATTGCCAGCACCGCAACTACGCCCTCGCCCTTGCCTGCACAGGCGAGTACGCTACCTTTCACGGCGGCACGAAACCCCTCGTGCTGGCTGAGTTCAACGTGGCCATGACCCGCATCAACGGCATCTACGAGCGGGAACTGGCCGTGACGATGACCATGGTGGCCAATACCGACCTGCTCATCTACCTCAATGCTGGCTCCGACCCCTACACCAACAACAGCGGCTCGACGATGCTGAACGAGAACCAAATGACCTGCAACAACGTCATCGGAAACGCCAACTACGACATCGGCCACGTGTTCAGCACGGGCGGCGGCGGCATTGCGCAACTCAACTCCGTCTGCAACACGAGCGGCAAGGCGAGGGGCGTCACCGGACTGGGCAGCCCCGTCGGCGACGGGTTTTACGTGGATTATGTTTGCCATGAAATGGGCCACCAGTTCGGCGGCAACCACACCCAAAACAACGACTGCAACCGCAACAGCGCCACGGCGATGGAAACCGGCAGCGGCAGCACCATCATGGGCTACGCTGGCGTCTGTTCGCCCGATGTGCAGCCCCACAGCGACGACTACTTTCACGCCGTCAGCCTCGGCGAAATCACCAACCACCTGCTCGGAGCGGGCAATTCCTGCGCCACCACAACGGCCTCCGGCAACAACGCCCCGACCGTGACCGTGACGACCAGCTCATTTACCCTGCCCATCTCCACGCCCTTCGTGCTGACGGCACAGGGCCAGGACTCCAATCCCACGGACGTGCTGACCTACTGCTGGGAGCAAATGAACAACCAAGTGGGCACCCAGCCGCCGCTTTCGACCAACGCCGTCGGTCCGGTTTTCCGAACCTTCGACCCCACGACCTCGCCCAAGCGCTACTTCCCCAACCTTCCCGCCATCCTCGCTGGTACTACGCCGACTTGGGAGGTGCTTCCCTCCGTTGCCCGCTCGATGGCCTTCCGCTGCACGGTGCGTGACAACCATCCGGGTGCTGGTTGCACAGACGAGGTGGACGTGACGCTCAACTTCAGCGCAGCCGCTGGGCCGTTCGTCGTCACCAACCCCAACACCTCCGCCATCACCTGGACAGGCGGCAGCACGGCCACCGTGACCTGGAACGTGGCGAACACGACCGCCCCTCCCGTCTCGGCCAGTCAGGTCGAAGTCCTGCTTTCCGCCGACGGCGGCAACACCTACCCTACACGCTGCTGGCCTCCACCAACAACGACGGGACGGAAACCGTGCTGGTGCCAAACATCTCCACCACGCAAGCGAGGGTGATGGTGAAAGCGGTGGGCAATATTTTCTTCGATATTTCCAACCAAAATTTCAAAATCGAAATAGCGACGGTTCCGAGCTTTACCCTCCAGACCACGCCAAGCACTGCATCCGCCTGCCAAAGCGGCACGGCTTCCTACGCCTTCAACATGCTGCAACTGGCAGGTTTCAACACGCCAGTCACCTTCACGGCGAGCGGCGTTCCCGCTGGCGCAACGGCAGTTTTTACCCCGAACAACGTGCCACCACCCGCCAACGTCGGCCTGACCATCAGCAACCTTGGCGGTGTGCCATCTGGAACTTACCCCATCACGGTGACCGCCACGGGTGGTTCCGTCACTCAGACCACCAACATCGTTTTGGTGGTGCTCGACCAAGTGACAAGCAGCGTCTCCTCAGCAGCCCGCAGACGGGGCGGAGGTCACAGCCTTCCAACCGACGCTGACTTGGGCCGCCGTGCCCAATGCCTCCGAGTACCTCGTGGAGGTGTCGGAATTGCCAGATTTCAATTCGATTTTTGCCACTGGCACTCCCACCACCAACTCGTGGCAAGTGAGCACACCTTGCGCCTCCCTCGGCGTTTACTACTGGCGGGTGCGGGCGCAAAATCCTTGTAGCCAAAGCGCTTTCTCACAAATATTTGCCTTCCACCTCGGTGGCATCGGCTGCCAAACTTTCAACGCCACTGGCCTGCCCCTGACCATCCCGCTCGTAGCCACCAGCGTGACCAAGACCTTGAACGTGCCAGCCAACTTGTCCATCAGCTCTGTACAAACGAGCATGAACATTGACCACAGCTACGTCGGCGACCTGAGCGCAGAGCTGACCTCCCCGCAGGGAACCACGCTGCAAATCTTCGACCGACCGGGCGTTCCGGCCTCGTCATTCGGCTGCGAAGGTGACGACATCACGGCCAATTTTGCCGACTCGTACACCAACTCGGCCATGGTTTTTGAAAACACCTGCTCCGGTGCCACGCCTACCATCAGCGGGAACTTCAAGCCAATGGCTCCGTTCGCAGGATTTAACAGTCAAAGCTCACAGGGTAACTGGTCGCTGAAAATCACCGACAGCTACGACGACGACGGTGGTGCGCTGCTCAACTGGTCGCTCGACATCTGTGGCCTCGTGGCCTCACCGTCGGCGGTTTTGTTGAAAAATGACGTGCTCACCGTGCCGCAGGGGCAGAGCGAAATCGTCAGCCAAACCTACCTGCAAGGGCAGGGCACCCCTGCCAACGAGGTTGTCTTCACGCTGCTCAGCCTGCCCGTCAACGGCAACCTGATACTCGGCATTGACGTCCCTGTTGTGGGCACGACGTTTACCCAGGCCGATATTGACGCTGGCCTGCTCACCTACCAGCACGACGGCAGCATGACCACCACCGACGAGTTTGAATTCGACATGACCGACAACGTTGGCAGTTGGCTCCATGCGCAGTTTTTCACATCAACATCATCCAAAACACGCTGGCGGCTACCGCCGTAATCACGCAGTCCATCAGTTGTTTTGGGGAAAACGATGGCGAGTTAACCGTGACAGCCAGCGGCGGCAGCGCCCCGCTGGAGTACAGTTTGAACGGTGGCGCTTTCCAAATGGGCAACGTGTTCAGCGGCCTCGCCCCCGGCGACTACACCGTCGAGGTGATGGACACCGACGGCTTCACCATCACCACCAGCAGCCTGGCCATCAGTAGCCCGACTGCCGTTTCGGCCACGGCCAGCGTCAACACAGACCAAATCACCGCGACGGCCAGTGGTGGTACGGGTAGCTTGGAGTACAGCATCGGAGGGGCGTTCCAGTCTAGCAACGCCTTCGGTGGCCTGGCCAACGGCACGTACACCGTCACCGTGATGGATACCAACGGATGCACCGCCACCACCACGGCGACCGTCGCCGTGAACACGCTCGTCGTCTCGGCCAGCGTGACCAACGGCATCAGTTGTTTTGACGAAAACGACGGCGAAATCACCGTCACGGTCAGCGGTGGCAGCACCCCGTTCGAGTACAGCCTCAATGGCGGCGCATTCCAAAATAGCAACATTTTCACAAACCTCGGCCCCGGCAGCTACACCGTAGAAGTGATGGATGCCGACGGCTTCACCCAAACCACCACCGCCGTCAACCTCTCCAACCCGGCACAACTCATCGCCTCCGCTACCGACAACGCCAACAGCATCACCGTGACGGCCAGCGGCGGCACGGGCAGCTTGCAGTACAGCCTGAACGGCGGTGCGTTCCAAGCCAGCAACATTTTCAACAATTTGGCGAACGGCACCTACACCATCACCGTGCAGGACGCCAACGGCTGCACGGCCACGGCCACGGCCACCGTTTTCACCAACAACGTAGTCGTGTCGGGAAGCGTCACGCAGGCAGTCAGTTGCTTTGGGGAAAATGACGGCCAAATCACGGCCAGTGCTTCCGGTGGAATGGCTCCATACACGTACAGCCTGAACGGCGGGGCGTTCCAAAGCAGCAACATCTTCTCGAACCTCGCCGCAGGCAGCTACACCGTCACCACGATGGACGGCGATGGTTTGACGCAAACCAGTTCGGCCATCGTTTTGGCGGCTCCGCCGCAAATCACGGGGTCGGCCACGGCCACGGGCTACACCGTGACGGTGACGGCGAGCGGCGGCATGGGCAGCTTGCAGTACAGCCTCGACGGCGGGGCGTTCCAGCCTGGGGGCAGCTTCTTCCCCGTTTCCAGCGGCGCTCACAGCATCACCGTGCGGGACGCCAACGGCTGCGAAACGACCCTCAGCGTGACCGTGACCGTGGCTACGTTGACCGTTTCCGGCAGCATTTTCCAACCCATCAACTGCCCCGGCGGGTCGGATGGCCAAATCATGGCGGTGGGCACGGGCGGTGTCCCAGCCTACCAGTACAGCCTGAACGGTGGGGCTTTCCAGGGCAGTGTAAACTTCCCCAACCTTGCCGCAGGCACCTACACATTGACGATAAAGGACAGTGGCGGCTTCACCGTTTCATCGTCCACCATCACACTGACTGCACCACCTGCACTGGTGGTGAACACCAGTTCCATTGGGCCTACGGTGACAGTAGCGGCCAGCGGCGGCACAGCGCCCTACCAGTACCAACTGGACGGCGGAGCGCTCCAGACCTCCAACATTTTCAGTGGTGTGGCCAACGGTACGCACAGCATCACGGTGGTGGACGCCCATGGGTGCGAGCAGACGGCCAGCGCCTTCGTTGGCGGTACGCCGCCCAATATTTTCGTCTCTATTTCGCAGCCTGTGAGCTGCCACGGCGAGGCGGATGCAGTCATCACCGTGACCGCCAGCGGCGGCAATCCGCCGTACACGTACAGCCTGAACGGCGGGGCGTTCCAATCCAGCAACACCTTCACCGGACTCCCGGCAGGCACCTATTCCGTGACAGCGATGGGCGCTGATGGCGGCATGACGACCGCCCCGAACATCGTCATCACCGACCCACCGGTGCTTGGCGTTTCGGCCACGGCTTTCGGCCTGACCATCACAGCCAACGGCAGCGGCGGTACGGGAGATTACGAGTACAGCCTCGACGGGGTGAGCTTTGATAACGACAACGAACTGGAGGCGAACGGCAACGGCAACTACACCGTCACCATCATGGACGAGCATGGCTGTACGGCGACAACGACCGTGAACGTGAACGCCGTCGTGGGCATCAACATCAACCTGGTCGCCGTCAGTTGCTTCGGTGAATCGGACGGCCAAATCACAATCGCTGGCGTGACGGGCGGCACTGCGCCTTACCAGTATTCGCTGAACGGCGGAGCATTTTCTTCGCAAACAACCTACTCGAACCTTGCCCCCGGCGACTACACCGTGCGGGTGAAAGATTCAACAGGCTTCGAGTTCGAAGCGCCGTCCATCTTGGTGCCGGAGGCAAATGCGCTGCAAGCTAACTTGCAATTGGCGCTGAACAACCTGACCATCATGGCCAGTGGTGGCACGGGGCAGTTGACTTACTCGGTTGACGGTGGGACCACTTTCCAGACCAGCAACGTCTTCAACAACTTGCCGCTTGGCACCTATCAAGTGGTGGTGATGGACGAAAACGGCTGCACCTTCGAAGGACAGGTCATCGTGGACATGAGCGCCACGGACGAGCAATTGGGCAGCCTCCTGTTCGAGGTGCTGCCGAACCCGAGCGATGGGCTTTTCACTTTAAAAATGGATTTGCCGACTTTTACCAGCCTTGATTTGACGGTGTTCGATGTGGTGGGCAGGCAGGTTTTCGCTTCGCAAATGGAGGCAGTTGGCGCTGTTCAGCAGCCGCTCGATTTGCGAGAGCTTGCCAGTGGAGCTTACTTGCTACGGGTGAGCAATGGCGAACAGTGGGGCATTAAAAAACTGGTCATTTTGGGGCAATAACGTAAAACGTCGGCAGGACTTTGACCCCCGTCCATTGATTGCAGAATAGCGCTTTGAGGACATACCTGACCTCGGGGTCAGCTATTTGGGGCATAAAACCCCTACCCTAATCCCCCACCCGCCGCATCCTAAAATCTAGTGTCCCAAATCCTCCACCTTCAAAATGCTCCACCTCCAGCTTGTGTTTGCCGCCGAGGCGAACCCGCACCTCGTCCACGGCTGGCTCGTGGATATCCCAGTGGTCAATCAGCATTTTCCCGTCCAAGAATAGTTTCACCCCATCGTCGCTGGTCAATTCGATGACGTACTCGCCCGGCTCAATGTCGAACGAGGTTTCGGCGAAGGTGGCAAATTTGTCTTCGTTCACGCCTTCAGCGGGGCTGCCCCACCAGGCGAAGTATAAGTCGTTGACGTTTTTAGTGGCCTCCGGCGATGCGGTTTTTAGGTTTTTGAAGGCTTCGTAATGCGTGAGCGGGTCGGCGGCTTCCTCGTAATTGTACCAGCGCACCTGCCAGTCGAGCTTTTTTTCAAAGCGCTCGAAACGGAATGGGAACGGTCTGCCTCTTTTGTTGAAATGCCCGAACTGGTCGGTAAATGCTTGGCCAATGAATTCAAAATCGAGCGCCAGTGCCTCGGCTCCAGGATTTTTAGTGGCGACAACGGTGACCGGAAAACTGCCAGTTTTCTGGTTCAGCCCACTCCAGCCAGCGCCATTCACTATTTTCCAGTTGCCCTCCGGCGGGCCGAGCAGCAGGAACGTGTATTGGTCGCCCTCGATGTTGCGGAGCCAAACGGTCGGGTACTCGAAATTGAATGGCCCCCATTCGTTCATCAGGATGTAGTGGCGGCCACGCAGTTGCCCTTCGGGCAATACGGTTTCCATGCCGTCGGGTAGCTTGGCCACTGCGTGGCGCTGCACTTCGCCGCTCACCACATACGGCGCCTGCAATTGCTTCACTATCGGATTCATGTTCTTGAACCCCTCCGCATCGTGCCAGCCCTTGTCGCCCACGATTTGATTTTTCACCAAGTAAAATTCCTCGTTCGGCTTCTCGGCCACCAGCAGTTTTTCAAAGCCAACGAACTGGTTGTCGTCATTGATGGCCAGCTTGCGGGAGGCGCTGATTTTCAAGGGGTTGCGCACGTTCTCGAAGCGATTTTTGCCAATTTGGTAGTCACGGCTGCGGGTATCCCGATGTTGGGCATAGCCCCAATCGGCAGGTTGGCTGGCCCTCGCCCAAAGCTGTATGCCCACCGAGTCGTTGAGGAACTGGTTGCCGATGATGGCGTTCTCCTGCCCATGCTCGATGGCGATGCCCGTGCGGCAATTTTCGATGTGGTTGCCCAGCATCAGCGACCCAAAACTGTAACCGCCCCAGATGCCGTAGGTGCATTCGTCGAGGCGGTTGTCGACGATTTTGGTACGGCTGAAAGTCACCTCCACGCCGTTGGTGGGGGGCATGGGAAAAGTCGTTTTTGAAGAGCAAATTGTCGTTGCAGCCGCCCTCCCCGTGTCCATTGTCGTCTGCCCCGCCCAGAGGAAAAACCCATCGCCGGAGTGCGTTGCCGAGTTGTAGGCGAAGACGTTTTCGCTACTCTGTTCGTACACGAGGATGCCAGCCGAGTCCTGTCCACGCTGGTAAAAGCCGTGGGAGTAGCCCCGCACGTTCCAGTCCAATTGGTTGTGCATCAGGCGGTTGCGGCTGCTGCGGTACATGCCGACTCCCAGGCCGGAATTGAAATTGAATTTGTTGTTGTAAAAAGACCGTCGTTGCAACCGGTGAGCAGCAGGCCGTTCATGCCCTGTGTGGCGGTGCAGCCCCGCACGAGGGCGTTGTTGCAGTTTTTGAGGTAAATGGCCGCCCGTAGCGCAGCCATTCGTCCTTGTCATTTTGGTGGTAACTGAGCCAGTCGCTGAAGTCCTCTCGCTCCCGGATGCTGCGGAGGCGAGGCCGCCAGTTGTAGCTGAGGTCGCAGTCGAGGAGGCGAAGGCTGTCCACGCCCTCGGCGAAAATGGCGACCTTGAAGCCCCGCAGAGTGGCGTTTTTCAGCGTGATGTTTTTCCCTTTGATGACGATGCCAGTGCCACTGAACTGGTCGGGCGAGTCCTTGCCGGAGCCGCCATCAAGCACCGCCCCAGCGAAGTCCACGGTGATGTTTTCGCCCTCGATGGTGAGAGCGGGGTGTAGGCTGTCGGGGGCACTCAGCAGAAAGCTATCCTTTTTAAATGTTGTTGACTCCGAAATGGTCATGCCTTGCGTGGGCAACAGTCCTTTCTGGCTTTTACAGGCGGCCAAGCTCAATATGCAGTACAGAAAAACGAAACTTTGTTTTTTCATGGCGAAAAATTTTGGCGACAAGTTAGGGGATGTTTGGGATTTGGTGTACAAGCGGGGATTTTACAAACTGCTGGGAAAACAGCGGGTGTTCGACGATTTTCCCGTCCTTTGCGCCAGCAAAAAATGCTGCACAAAATGCTGAAACAAATTACAAGTCCACAAAACCCGCTGATAAAAAACATCGCCGTGCTCGGTGCCAAGGCCCGTGACCGCCGGGAGCAGGGGCTGTTCGTGGCCGAAGGACTGCGGGAAGTGGAACTGGCACTGCGCAGCGGCTTCGTAGCAGAAGTGGTGTTGTTCGAGGAGGCCGTCACGCCGTTTTCCACCATTGAAAAATTGCTGAAAAATGCCGCCAGCCAACCAGCGGAGCTAATTGCCACGAACGCTCAAGTCTTTGAAAAAATCGCCTACCGCACCGGCGTGCCCAACGTGGTGGCGGTTTTCAAAATGAAAAACGTCACACTCGAAGACTTGCAGCTTTCCGAAAACCCGTTGCTGCTCATCATGGAAAGCATGGAAAAACCTGGCAACCTCGGTGCCATGCTCCGCACCGCCGACGCTGCTGGAGTGGACGCCGTGTTGGTCTGCGACCCGCACACCGACATCTCCAACCCGAACGCTATCCGTGCGAGTTTGGGGGCAATTTTCACGGTGCCGGTGGTGGCGCTGTCGTCGGAAGCGGCAGTCTCTTTTTTGCACAGCAACAACATAAAAATCATGGCGACCTGGCTGGAGGCTGCCAACTCGCTGTATGCCACCGATTTGCGCCAGCCGCTCGCCTTCGTGCTGGGTGCTGAGGCCACTGGCATCTCGAAGTTTTGGGTAGAGCAAGCCGACGAGCGCGTCATCATCCCCATGTCCGGGCAGGTGGACTCGCTGAACGTGTCGGCCTCGGCGGCCATCGTGCTGTTCGAGGCAGTGAGGCAGAGCAGAGAGGTATGAGGTATGAGGTATGAGGTATGAGGTATGGCTTGTCTTCCACATACCTCCATACCTCATACCTCTCCCTTCAACTTCTACTGTCATTTGCCAATCATCTACGCATTTGTACGGCTGGTATATCCCTTTTCCCAAATCCAATAAAGTCATCTACTTTCGTATCGTAAATAAATTTTTCTGTATTTCTTAGCGAATGAATGTAAATGGAGGACGCTGAAAGCAGTGTCCTCCATTTTTTTTTGCCCACTAAAGTCCAACTCCACACCGCCTGAGTTTATAGCTTTGTGACTTTCCACGATTCATCCTTTCGAATCGTCAATCGTCAATCCTCAAATCGTCAATCGAAACATGTTCACCGGAATCATCGAAGCCTTCGGGCAAATAACCGCCATCGAGCGCACGGGCAGCAACGTCCACTTTACGGTTGCGTCGCCCATTTCTCACGAGCTGAAAATTGACCAAAGCGTAGCACACAACGGCGTCTGCCTGACGGTGGTGGCGCTTGGTGAGGGCACGCACCAAGTCACGGCCATTGACGAGACATTGCAACGAAGCAACCTCGGCCAGCTTCATGTCGGCGACCTCGTGAACCTTGAGCGGGCCATGCGTGCCAATGCCCGCCTCGACGGGCACCTCGTGCAGGGCCATGTTGACGTGACGGGAATTTGCACGGAGGTACAAACCCTCGATGGCAGTTGGGTTTTCAGCTTTGAGTACCCGTTCCAACCGGAATATTTATTGGTGGACAAAGGCTCCATCTGCGTGAACGGCGTGAGCCTGACGGTGGTGAAGCCGAGCATTGCCGAAGGCGACGTGGCCCATTTTTCGGTGGCCATCATACCCTTCACGTTTGAAAATACCAATTTTAAGCACCTGAAAAAAGGAGATAGCGTCAACCTCGAATTTGATGTGATTGGGAAATACGTAGCCCGGCACTTGGCGCTTTACATGCCGTTGGGAAGCTGAATGTTAGCCCTGTCAACGCACTGTTTGGGTGGCGAAATGAAAAAACTGATCACGCCGATGGCACTGCCGGACGGCTTGAGGTCGTGCGTGAGTCTGCGGGGCAGGTCACGGGCGTCGGATTTGTTGTCGAAGGCGTAGCCCGCCTTGACCTGTAGCCAGGTCCATCCGCTGAGCCGCTGGTAAAAAATGCCGACCACATCGAAGGAGGCACGGCGGAAGTGGTAAAGTTCATCCTTGGTCATGTTCACAGCCGTCGGCACTTTTACATTGAGCGCATAGTTTTGGCTGTTAAACTCGGTGCCAAACATGGCGAGCCGACTGTCACTGAAATTATAGCGGAGCTTCAAGCTGCTGGGCAGCACTGCCTCCACGCCCCAGTGGTCGTTGAAGGTTTGGTTGTAAAAACCGAAAGGCACGATGGACTTGCCACGGTATCCTTTGTTCAACAAGAGGCCCGCCCCATACTCCAGGTTATCCCGTTTTTTCACCCCAAATACGCCCGTTAGGCGGTACACGGCGTATCGGCTGTCCGTGGTAGCGAAGGCGCTGTAATCACCTTGCCAATTAGCGCTCAACCGCATGGAGGTATAATATTTATGGTTAATTGGACGGAAAAAACTGGCGGAAATGCCTGTGTTTTTGAGGTCAGTTTCGTTGAGGTGCTTGAACAGTGGATAGTTGTCGGGGTCAATGTCGAGGAAGTGGTAGCGCTCCAGGGTGTGTTCAAGGCCGAGCATGACTTTCAGTTTGGGACTCGAAACCAGCGGGATTTTCAGGCGGGTCTCAAAGCGCTCGTTGCGGCGCACTTCCGTTGGTTTTTCGGCATTTGGCGACAGCATTTTGTAGTCGGGATTCAAGGCGTAGCTGAACGAAGCGCCCTTGCTCGGCGACTTGTTCACCACACCCGGCTGGCAGAGGAAAGGATTGCTTTCCAGTAGCACATTGTTAATGTTGACCTGGGCGGCCAGCACATTTGCCACCAACAAAAAAACGGAATGTAAAACTGCTTTTTTCATAACAAAAATGAATGTTCAAGGTATACAATACTCTCCCCAGGTCGAATGACCAAAATCAAGGAGATGCTTTCAATAGGTCCCGGTTGTTTACTGGATTTTTTCGTGCTGGGTTTCCCCGTTTTGCTTGTGTGAGGAAACAAAATTAGTGTAAGGATTTGAAGGGAGGGCAATTATTTCGCAAATGTCGGGAGGACAATATTTTGTGGCGATTTGCGAAAAGGGAATAACGATAATTGTGCCGTAAATGCAGGCACTATTCAATCAACCAGCGGACGGGTTTAGGGAAAGTGTTTTTCTTTATCTGCAAATAAGGGACGGGGCGCGTACCAAAGCCCCGGAAGAAGTTCTCCACCGGCTCCAGCATCGAGCCTTCAAAGTCTATCACTTGACCTCTGGCCCCGCCGCCTCGATACTCTTCCAAATGGCGAGCGACATGCCACCCTGACTGCCAAGTTCGGCATCAAAGGCACTGAACAGGTGGATAATTTTGCGCTGGAACTGTTGGTAAACCAGCCCAGCGTGAAGCTTCCCACTTACGTCCCGAACCTCCAGCGCTGTTCCTGTTTTTTGCTGGCGCAATGCGTCCCAGAGCTTTTTCAAGAGCGCCTCGTCCAGCGGGTAGGCGCCTCGGTTGGCAGTCAGGCCGATGATGGCTTCGATGTTTTCGACGGGCTGAACGGTCAGGCCAGTCTTCACCGCCTTATTAATATAGGTGCGGGTGCGCTCCTCGAAATTTTTGAACAAGAGCGACTTATCTTCTTGATTGTCAAGCCAGTATGAATAGCGGGAGTGCAGCTCATATCCCGCCCAGTGGAAGGGCAATGGGTAGTCGAATTCGGGCGCAAATTTCAGGTTGAACACCTTGACCTCGCTTGGCATTGCCTCCACAATGGCCTTCACCAATCGCTTTTTTAGCGCCAACGTGAGGGTGGCGTTTTTCTTTTCGATTTCACCAAAAAAAAGGCCGACGTACTGGCAGAGCGGCGGGTTGAACACGTAGTGAATGCCATGTTTTTTGGAAATTTTCAGGGGCAGGGCGGCGAGCATCTTGCCCTTTTCCATCACGATGATGGCTTTCCAGCCGGGCCACACCACATCTAAATACCAAGTGCAGCCGTAGGGCGCAGCCTGTGGCGAGCGGGTGATGAAGGCGTTCCAAACCATGTCTTCGATTTGGCCCCGTTCAAGCAATTCGGTCGTATAGCCAGATTGTTGGATGGTTTCCATGTCACCATTGAACTTTCCCGCAATGTTATTGCTTAAAGATTGTAACAGCCTGTTTTTTTATCGAATTTAGGCCATCGTGGTCGGTTTGTCGCCTTCAGCCTGCCCATGGGTCGGGCATTTTTCCTTGACGATGGCTAACAGTTCCATGTGGGAGGACATCAATTGTTCCGACAGGCCGTAGAGTTGCTCAAATTGTTCTTTGAGATAAAGCGCTTCATCGGGGAGTTCGGTAACGTTCTTGGTCTTGAGCCGGAAGAGGCAATGCAGCCCCTTGATGGCCTGTTGGAAATCCCCGGCCTCCCTCAAGAAATGAGCAAGCATGTCGGGGCCTGGCTGTGCGAAGCCGTTTGGTTGCTGGAGGATAGCCTCTTCAATGGCGGGTTCATCTTTTAGATTACTGTGTGTTAGTGTAAATACGGGGATGTTGAAGAGGTGGGCAATCTTGACGAGGTTGCAGATTTTCGGCTCGGCGGTGCCGTTCTCGTAAGAGGCAATATTGCCACGGTTCAGGCCAACCTTGTCGGCAAGCTCTTCTTGGCTCCATTTCATGCGCTTTCGGAGCGACCTCAAATTCTCTGCGAGGCAAAAACCGCTGTCGTTTTTTACACTGTCCATCATAGGGCAATCCTGCTTGTAGTTACGAAGTTCTATTAATTCCTGCGTTTTGTAGATAAGTTTTACAAAAAACCAGACCAAGTTTCATATTTGGCGGCGGATTGTAAACAGCATTGACATTGCGAAAGTTTAAACGACCCCCAAAACTGTTAAGAGAGTATTAAAAATGTCAAGATTGTGTCTAAATAGAAAAAAACGTTTGCAAAAAATTCCACCTGATTGTACTTTTGTAAAAAATAATTACAAAATCACCTGTTCACCGAAAATTACCCGTCATGGAATCAAGTATCTATAGCCAGTTACAGAAAATCACTCCTTCGCTTAGGGCCTTTTCCCTGAAGCTTACCGGCAGCGAGGCCGATGCAAACGACCTGTATCAGGACACCTCGTACCGCATCATTTCAAACGCAGACAAGTACACGCCCGACACCAACTTCAAGGCTTGGGCGGTAACAATAATGCGCAACATTTTCATCAACAACTACCGGAAGAAGGTACGCAGGGGCGTCATCCTCGACCAAACCCCCAACAGCTACTACCTCAATTCCGGCGGCCCTGGCATCGAGAACGACGGCGAGATGATGATGGCCTACAAAGGAATTGCTCAAAATGGTGAGTGCCTTGCCCGAAGACTTCAAGCGCCCATTCTGGATGGCCTACAAGGGCTACAAGTACGACGAAATTGCGGAAAAGTTGGACGCCCCACTCGGCACCATCAAGAGCCGCATCTTCTTCGCCCGTCGCAAGCTCCAAAAATGTACGAGGACGCTTCGAGGGTGAAGGCCGCATAATCCGCACTTTTTTCTTCGAACAAAGAGAATCAACATAGCGTTAAGAGCAGGTGCCTTGGAACTTTTCCTTGGCACTTTTGCTTTTTTAGGAACACACTGAAGAATGTCTTGTCGTTATGAAGCATTTAATGAAAGATACATGGCTAATACCCATCTGTTTTGGCCTCATTTACTTCGTTTGGGGTTCCACTTATCTAGCCAATTGGTACGCTATCCAAGACATTCCGCCGCTGCTCATGTCAGGCACTCGCTTCGCCACCGCTGGTCTTATACTTTTCTTCTTAAGCAAGTTGTTTGGGGGCGGCAAACCCACCACTGCACAGTGGAAAAACGCCGCTAAACTTGGCATCATGTTCTTGGCCATCGGCACGGGCGGCATGGTCTGGTCGGAGCAGTACATCAGTTCCGGCATGGTGGCGCTGATGGCATCCATTCAGCCGCTTTTCATTCTCTTGCTGATGTGGCAATTGTACGGGAATTTGCCCAATTTATCGGGTATAATCGGTACTCTACTGGGCATTGTTGGTATGTCTTTCCTCGTTGGGCAAGACCAATTTATTGGCGGCAGCAAAACCATGCTCGGGCTGGGCATCATCTTCGTCAGCATCCTTTCTTGGGGCATCGCCTCCGTGAAGCTCTCGAAGATGGACATGCCCGATAACAAACTCCAGAGCGCCGCCATACAGATGCTGGCTGGTGGCGGAGTACTTCTGCTGGTGAGCTTCATTAGTGGCGAAGCCTTTCATTTTCAATGGGCAAATGTCACAGACAGGAGCGGCTGGTCTTGGATATACCTCGTGTTTTTCGGATCTGTGGTTTCATTTTCTGCCTTCAATTACCTACTCGTAAAATCCACGCCCGATAAGGTCGCCACCGCCAACTACATCAACCCCGTGGTGGCCATGTTCCTCGGTTGGGCGCTCAACAGCGAACTTATCACGGGGCAGTCGCTCATTGCGGCCGTGCTGATGCTCACTGGGGTGGTTTTCATCAAATCGAAGATTCCGTTTTTGAAAAATTTCAATTGTTCAAAAAAGCCGATACTTTTTCCGAAGTCCTGGGCTTCCCGCCCGTAGGTGCCGTTAGAGTGGTAGATATCCAACCAGTTGCATCACCTGCCATTGCCCGCATCTGGCATGGGGCCACGCCTGCTGGCATGACGGATGAGTACGTGAGCCTTGCCAAGTCCAACTGCGTGGCCAACTGCACTGCCACCCCCGGGAACCTCGGCGTCACGTTTTTTCACGAAACCGAAGGGGAGGTGACTCGCCACACTTTTATTTCTTATTGGAAGGACATGGAAGCCGTAAAACGCTTCGCCGGGGAGGATTTCCAACGGGCGAGATTCTTCCCTGGGGAGGAGAGGTTTTTGGTGGAATCGGATGAAATCGTGGAGCACAAACAGTTTTGAATAATTGAGTTTTGAGTTAGCGAGTACACCTAATTGCTCGCTAACTCAATAACTCAAAACTCCCTACAGCCCCAGCATCCTCCTGTTCAACGCCTCGTCCGGCTGCCCGCCAGCGAAGTCGTCAAATGCCCGCTCCGTCACCTTGATGATATGATTTTCGATAAACGGCGCACCCTCGGCAGCGCCCTGCTCGCTGTCCTTGATGCAGCATTCCCATTCCAGCACGGCCCAGCCATCGTAGTCGTACTGCGCCAGTTTCGAGAAAATGGAGATGAAGTCCACCTGCCCATCGCCGAGCGAGCGGAAACGGCCAGGGCGGTCAATCCAGCCTTGGTAGCCGCCATAAACGCCGCTGCGTCCAGTGGCGTTAAACTCGGCATCCTTCACATGGAACATCTTGATGAACTCGTGGTAGATGTCAATGTACGCCAGATAATCAAGCTGTTGCAGAACGAAGTGGCTGGGGTCGTAGAGGATGTTCACCCGCTTGTGGTTACCCGTGGCCTCCCGGAACCGCTCGAAGGTGACGCCGTCGTGCAGGTCTTCGCCGGGGTGGATTTCGTAGCAGAGGTCAACGCCCACCTCGTCGAAGGCATTGAGGATGGGCAGCCAGCGCTTGGCCAGTTCCCCGAAGCCCGTTTCCACCAAGCCCTGCGGGCGCTGCGGCCAAGGATAAACGGTGTGCCAAAGCAATGCACCGCTGAAAGTCACATGCACGTCAATGCCGAGGTTGCGGCTGGCTTTGGCGGCCCATTTCAGTTGCTGCACGGCCCAAGCGGTGCGGGCGGCGGGGTTGTTGCGACATTCGGCGGGCGCAAACCCATCGAAGCTGAGGTCGTAGGCGGGGTGTACGGCCACGAGTTGGCCTTGCAGGTGCGTGGAAAGCTCGGTGATTTGAACGCCGCACGCCTCAACACGGCCCCTGAGTTCGTCGCAGTAAGGCTTGGCTGTTGGCGGCCTTTTCGAGGTCAATCAGGCGGCTGTCCCAAGTGGGGATTTGCACGCCGATGTAGCCGAGGCTGGCAGCCCATTTGCAGACGCTTTCGAGGGAATTGAACGGTGCTGTGTCGCCCATGAATTGTGCGAGGAATATCGCTGGGCCTTTGATGTTTTTTCATTGTTGATTTTTTGGGTTGATAAGGGTTGATGAGGTTGATAAGGGTTGATAGCTCGCATAACGCAGACCTCCATCAACCCTTATCAACCTTTTATCAACCCTTATCAACCAAGGAATAAGTGCGCCAAATTAGGGAAATTCCGTTTTTACCGAAGCCTAATTTGTTTTGGCCTTTTTCCACTGCATTTTATCCTCAACAATCGCCTGTTTTAGTGGTTTAACAGCTACATTTGCGCTCCCAAAAACACCTTTCACTGCATTTTTTTACCAAAATCAAACCCGCACCATCATGGTTTTCGACCTCGATTTGATACAAAAGCTCTACGCCGAGCTACCCGACAAGCTGAAGAAAGCCCGCAAGAAACTGGGCCGCCCGATGACCTTGGCCGACAAAATCCTCTACTCGCACCTCCACGCCGAATCGCCGTTGAAGGAATACCAGCGGGGCGTGGACTACGTGTCCTTCGCTCCTGACCGGGTGGCCATGCAGGACGCCACGGCGCAGATGGCGCTGCTCCAGTTCGATATGTGCGGCAAGACGAGGACTGCTGTGCCGAGCACCGTCCACTGCGACCACTTGATTTTGGCAAAGGACGGCGCAAAAACCGACCTCGCCGACTCGCTCGATAAAAACAAGGAGGTGTTCGACTTCCTCGCCTCCATTTCCAACAAATATGGCATCGGCTTCTGGAAGCCGGGCGCTGGCATCATCCACCAGATAGTGCTGGAAAACTACGCTTTCCCCGGTGCGATGATGATTGGCACGGACTCTCACACGCCCAATGCGGGCGGCCTCGGCATGGTGGCCATCGGCGTCGGTGGTGCCGATGCGGTGGACGTAATGGTGGGCATGCCTTGGGAACTGAAAATGCCCAAGCTCATCGGCGTGAAACTCACTGGCAAACTGAATGGCTGGGCCAGTTCAAAAGACGTGATACTGAAAGTGGCGGGCATCCTGACCGTGAAGGGCGGCACCGGGGCCATCGTCGAATACTTCGGCGAGGGCGCAAAGTCGCTCTCCTGCACGGGCAAGGGCACCATCTGCAACATGGGCGCTGAAATCGGGGCGACGACCTCCACTTTCGGCTACGACGAGGCGATGGGCCGCTACCTGCGCATCACGGGCCGGGCCGACGTGGCCGCACTTTGCGACGGCATTGCGAAGCACCTTACTGGCGACCCAGAGTGCTACGCCGACCCGGAGAAATACTTCGACCAAGTCATCGAGATTGACCTCTCGACGCTGGAGCCGCACGTGAACGGCCCGTACACACCTGATTTGGCGTGGCCAATCTCCAAGTTTGCGCAAGCAGTCCGTGACAACGGCTACCCGCAAAAACTGGAGGTCGGCCTCATCGGCTCCTGCACCAACTCCAGCTACGAAGACCTCGACCGTGCCGCCTCATTGGCACGTCAGGCTGTTGCGAAGAAATTGAAGGTGAAATCGGAGTTCACGGTGACGCCCGGTTCGGAGCAAATCCGCTACACCGTGGCCCGTGACGGGCAGTTGGAGGCTTTCGAGCAAATGGGCGGCGTGGTGCTGGCCAATGCCTGCGGCCCCTGCATCGGACAGTGGCAGCGCCACACCACCGACCCGAACCGGAAGAACAGCATCATCACTTCGTTCAACCGCAACTTCTCGAAGCGCAACGACGGCAACCCGAACACCCACGGCTTCGTGGCCAGCCCTGAAATCGTGACGGCGCTCGCCATCGCTGGCGACCTGACCTTCAACCCGTTGACCGACTCGCTCATCAACGAGGACGGCGTTGCCGTGCGCCTCGACCCGCCAACTGGCGTGGAGCTGCCACCAAAGGGTTTTGACGTAAAAGACGCTGGCTTCCAAGCACCTGCCGCCGATGGCAGCAAGGTGCAGGTACACGTCAGCCCGACCTCGAAGCGCCTGCAATTGCTGACGCCGTTTGAACCAATCACCACGAAGCAGCTTCGCAATATGCGCATCCTCATCAAGGCAAAGGGCAAATGCACGACCGACCACATCTCGATGGCCGGGCCTTGGCTGGAGTTCCGTGGGCACCTGGAGAACATCTCCAACAACTGCCTCATCGGTGCGCTAAACTACTTCAATGAACAGACAAACAGCGTGGCCAATTACGGCAAGCGTGGCACCAAGGCCAAGTTTATGTCCGTGCCGGACAGTGGCCGGGCGTACAAGGCCGCTGGCGTGGGAACGATTGTTTTCGGAGAGGAAAACTACGGCGAAGGCAGCAGCCGGGAACACGCAGCGATGGAGCCAAGGTTCCTCGGCGTGAAGGCGGGCATCGTGAAGTCGTTCGCCCGCATCCACGAGACGAACCTAAAAAAGCAGGGGATGTTGGCGCTCACTTTCGTGAACAATGCCGACTACGACAAAATCCGGCAGGACGACAAGATTGACATTAAAGGTACACTGTCACCGGGCAAGAACCTAACCATCGTGTTGAACCATGCCGACAAAACACAAGAGAGCTTCGAGGTGAAGCACACCTACAACAAGCAGCAGATTGCTTGGGTGAAGGCGGGGTCGGCGCTGAACAAGATTCGGAAGGACAGGAGCCAGGGCTAACCGATAAACGGTTTGGCACATGGGCAAAACAACGGCCCGTCGCAGGAAAACACCTGCGGCGGGCCGTTTTGTTTTAGGGGAATTGGTTGGAAGGGGTTGCCCATACTGATTTAGCCTGAATGCAAATTCAGTTTTTCTTATTTTTCCCCATCGTTTGAGGTCAATGTTTTTTTCCAAAAATCAACGCTTGGAAATGATGGAATTGCGCATTTGCATATTGATGTTGGTGTTGTTCCCTGCGGTGGCATTCCCCCAACCACCGTTGCGCCATTTTGACCAGTTTGGTGCCATCAATGGCCTCGATGCCGAAATCAGGGACATGGCACAGGATGACGAGGGTTTTTATTGGCTTGCCACCAACCGGGGGCTGTTCCGCTTCGACGGCGTCCAAGCCACAAAAATCCACCTTCCGGTCGCTGACTCGCTCGGCAAGCGATGCGACAATGCTTATGACCTCTGTTTTGACCGAAAAAATCAACTCATTTGGTTAGGAACAGATGGCGGCCTTTTCAATTACAATTTACAAACAGGCGTCACAGACGTTTCCATCCCAAAGATTACTACTCGGAAAAGGCAGGGAAATACAGGCAACCCATGTTGTGTTTGCTGACCGGCAAGGTGAGATATGGGCTGAATTTGGACGGTACGGATTTGCAAACCTGTCTATTCAGGGCGAGTTGTTGGGTGCCTATTACCTGTCCCTCAACGAAAAGGAAAAAGCAACTGGATTTAACGAAAGATGGCCAACACCGTCCTAGACATTTCCCAAGACCCCAACCACGATAACATTCTTTGGATGAATACCCGGAGGGGTCTTCTGCGCTTTGACAAAGAAACGAAGCAACTGGAGCGCTTCCTGTATTATCCAGAGAACGAAAAAATGTTGATTTCCGCCAATTCCATGACCAGCCATTATGCCCACCCCAACGGTTACGTCTATGCTCGATGTTCAAAGTGAGCAGTTCACTTCGTTGTCCGATGCGGAAACCATTGTGGATTTTCAAGACCGGGACGGCAATTATTGGCAGTTCCAAAATGGCCTGAGGATTTACCACCGCCTTAAAAACCAGGGTAGATGGGTAGCCTATTCAAAAGACCTCCTCTATGAACAAATGGTAGGCTTGCTCTTTGACAGCCGTAACAGGGAAGTTTTCTTTCGAGGGACTCGCCAATGACGGTACTGTTTGGGCCATGAACGTTGACAATCAGTCTTACAAGCGTTATCCACTGCGAAACAAAAAACTGAAGCAGCGTCTCCGTAAAAGAGCAAGCAGAAAGTTCAGGTGCGTATTATTTGGTAGAAGGCAGAACTTAGAAATATACCAGCGCATCAAAGGAAAGTGCAGGATTTGCAAAACCATATTTGATTTTCCTGCCAATGTGGGTAATTTGAACTTAGCCTGTTCACCCGGCGGCGACCTGTTCGTCACCGGGAACACGGGATGGCTTTTTTGGCTCAAACCACCCAATCCATCGCTTGGCAGAAAGGGCTGGGAGACAGCCTCCTTCTCCAAATCCCCACTGGGCGGCAGCTTGCCCGATGATTTTCACTGCGTTTCTGTGCCTACTTTCGATACTAAGGGTAGGCTGTGGCTTAAAACCTGCCGGGGATTTAGTGTTTTTTCGACCGAAAAAAGCAGATTCCATCATTTTTACATTAAACAAACTGGCGTAAACCAATTGGAAAATTACAATGCTTTTGTTTCGGAGGGACAAAAAATGTGGACCTCCGGCAAGGGTGGTTTCGGGTGGTTTGATATTGACAAACCAGATGCTGGACTTCAAAAATCATACAGACAAGAGGGCATATTCATGAATGAGACCTTTATCCTTGAAGCGATTATTCAAGGCAAATTATGGCTGAAAACTACCGAAGGCTGGGCGGAATTTGACCCTGAGAAAGAGACGTTTCGCTATTTTGATTTTTTAAAGGCTACGCAATTGGTGCAGCTTGGAAATGGAAGGTTATTGGCCGATGAAGGCAGTGGGTTCCATCTACTTCAACTGGATAGTCTTCAAGTTTCAGAAGAAATTCCCAAGCCTTATGTTTCGTGGTTCAAAGTTTTCGAACGACCATTGACAATGCCGATAAGCCTCCAATCAACACCTCAACTGAAACTTAAGCCCGACGAAAACTT
>JADJYH010000046.1 GCA_016719855.1 Saprospiraceae bacterium
TTTTTGAAAAAAGGCAGCAGTAGCGTTTGCTTCCGGTCGAAAATCAACAAGGATGCGCCCGAAGGCAAGTGTGTCGGCATTTGCAGCAGCGAACAGTGAAGTTGCCAGCAGCAGCCCGCCAAATAGGGCAATAATGGAAACGGCGTTTTCATAACGTTCGGTTTAATCTCCCGGTGAAACGAATGGTGTAAAAAATCAAACGATGGGCTGCTATTAAACAGGTTGATGCGAAAGGAATTTAAACTTTGGAAGGATTTGGGCGGGAAGCGATGTACATCGGTAGCCAATGTTATCAAGACACCAGTCGTTCCCAAACTGCTCTAATACCGTTTCAGCATATTGGGCAAAACTGACGTGTGGCCGACTGACCGGAATAACGCCGCCGGGCGAAAAAGCCACATCGGGAGTTCATAAAAACAGGTAAAATTGCGCCCTGAACCAACTTCTACAACAAGCAACAATGAAATATTTCCTCACCGGCATACTGGCTTTGTCGGCGGCTACCTAGCCAAGCTGCTCCGCAAAGAAGGCCACGAGGAGTCGTCGCCTTGGTGCGCAACCCCGACAAGGCGGGCGACCTCGCTGCCATTGGCTGCGCGCCCTCGTCAGAGACGTGTGACTAGAAAAGAAAGCATAGAGGCAGCCACTGACCCAGGCTGCGATGGGGTGTTCCACGTGGCAGGCTGGTACAAAGTTGGCGCTCGCAGAAAGAAACAGGAAAGGAAAGCCTGCACATCAACGTGGAGGGCACTCGAAACCTTTAACGGAATTGATGCAAGCGTTGGGCATCAAAAGGCGTTTGCTACCAGCACCCTCGCCGTCAACTCCGGCACCAGGGGCGTACAGATTGGACGAGCGCTACCACTACGACGACTACACCTCTAGCCACTACGACTACACAAGGCCGAGGCCTACAAGATTACGCGGATTTATCCAAGAAATGGCTTGCCGCTCGTGGTGGTCATGCCCGGCCTGATTTATGGCACGGCGATACAAGTAGCGTACGCACTACTTTGATTCAATATTTGAAGGAAACTTCCAATGATGCACCAAGACGACTTATTGTTGGGCGCACGTGGAGGACATTGCGCAGGCGCATTATGATGCCATGCAAAAAGGTGGCAGGTGAAAATACATCATCGCCGGGCCTCAACATTCGTTGGTGGATGCAATAGGCGTAGCCCACAGGATTACAGGCAAAAAAATGCCGGGCTGTGAACCCGGGGCTGAGGCGTTTCTTATCAGGAATCATGTCGGTGGTCGGTGTCATCTTCCCCTTGCCACCAGATTATTCCCTGAAAACCTGCGAGTGCTTGCGGGTGCGACCTACCTCGGACGACAATTCAAAGGCGAAAGCAGCACTTGGCCCCTCGTTCGCTCAAGGATGGCTTGTCCACTACACTTTAGCACGAGATGCGGCTGCTAAAGAGATGTGTGTGATGACACCGGTTACAACCGGTTTTCGTTCACCATCGAGCAGTTCGTCCCGGTAGTTTTTGCCGATAGGCGGGTGCCCGGGCTGGCCTTTTTCGATGACCTCCACCATGTTGCCCAAGATGGCCTCCACTTTGCCGATATTGACGATGTAGGAGCGGTGGATGCGGCGGAATATCTTGCTGGAGCAGCTTATCCCCCAGGCTTTTCATCGTTTGTAGGGTGATGACGAGGCCTTCTCCGTGCGGATGATGACGTAGTCCTTCAAGCCCTCGATGTACCGACACTTCCGAGAAATTCACCTTCACAAACTTCTTGTCCGCCTTCACAAAAATGATCTTCGGCGTCCGTTGTTTTCACCACTGTCGTGCCTTTCTCTTTCTTTCCGCCCAGGTTCTATCTGGTCAACGGCCTTGTTCACGGCCTTCATAAAACACTCCAGAGAGATGGGCGAGGAGGTAGTCCGTTGCGTTGCGGTTCGAAACCTTCGATAGCATAGTTAGAAGGCCGTTGTGAAGATGACAGGCGGCGGGTCCGGTCACGCGTTTTCAGGAAGTCAATCCCGGTGAGCTGCGGCATCTGGATGTCGAGAACATCAGGTCAACATCGTGGTTTTTCAATGCCTCGTTGGCCTCGAAGGCGTTGACAACGCTTCCCGAGGTGTACGTCAGGCAATTTTCCAAGTAGGTCTCAGCACGTCAAGCGCCAAAGGTTCGTCGTCAACGATGATAGCATTAATCATATTCTGATTGTTTTGTATTGTTGGATTGTTGGATTGCTAAATTGTTGGATTGTTGTGGTGCTACGATAGCGGGTAACGATCCAACAAGCATTTGGACAATCACTATTCTTCCAGTTTTTAAGTACAGTTTTACGGTGTAGGTTGTGGGGTCGTCCTCACGTTTGAGTTCTTAGCGGTTGGGGTGAAAGCAATTGAGCCTCCGCCGGACATTGACCAAACAATCCCTCGCTTCAAGGGTGGAGTGCCTTGGCATGGCCTCGGCCGCTGCTGTTTTCAATACGTAAATCTATCTCATTGCCCCGAACATCGAGGCGGATCATTACAAATCCCTTTGAAATCTGGTTGCCAAGGCCGTGCTTGAAGCAGTTTTCAATAAATGGGATGAACATCAGCGGGGCCTACTCGGTCGCTGACCAAGCCCTGCACCTCTCATAGCTGATGTCCACCCGGTTGCCCTGGCAGATTCGCTCCAACTCAAGGTAGTTGGCGATATAGGTCGACCTCCTTGCTCAATAGCGACATTTTTCGTTGCACTCGTACAGCGTGCCCAGCGCATCATTTCCGATAGCTTGAGCACGTTATCCGGGGCAAAGGGATCGGTTTTTCAGGGTCAGAGGCGTAGAGGCTGTTCGGGGTGTTGAAAAGAGTGTGGGTTGATCTGCGACTTGAGGAACCGAAGCTCCGACTCCATCGTTTTTTCCGTGACCAGGTATAGTTTTCACGGATGTTGGTGTACCAATCCACGGTGATTTTTACGACGTGAAGGTACTCAGCACAAAAAATTGGGCGCAAAAGCCCAGTTCAAATTATCCAACACCACTGCCTGCATTTCAGGATAGTTACCAGATTTTGCATAAATAAACACTTCAACTGGCGTGACGATAAAAACGGTGAGCAACAGAAAACCGGTACAACAAAAACTTCTTATCGGCCAGGTACCTGGGCGCAGTCTGTAAACATAGCAGTACACCGCCATTCCCAACAGTAACAGTCGAACGACAACATTGCTTACCGTATAAAGGGATGATGGGTCCGTAACCTCAACCACCGTACAACAGGGAAAAGCACCGCCCAAAGGCGAAGATGCTGAATGGCCTTCGTCGAAGCCAGTCATAATAACCGCTTTTATGGTACTGCTCAACGTCATTTCCAATTGCTGCTGTAAATTCATAGTGCAAGATTGCCCGTTTGCTGGAAATAAATTGGGCAATTATTTAGATGAAAAAAGCCACCCCACCCGATTTTCAACACAAAAAGGCATTGCAAAGAAGGTACGGGTCAATTGACAGTTGAAACTGATAATTTGTACCTTTGCGTCCGTTTTTCAGGTGTGTAGTAAATAGTCTTTGCACCACATACCCACTGAAAACTGCCTGGAACTGAAATGGTTTTACCTGACAAGACGTGAACGAACTTCAATGCCGCCCACAAACTCTGGGTAGAGGACTGGAACGAGGAGAAAAATATTGAGTGGTTGGGAAGTGCGCCAACCACAACTGGCATAGCCACAAACGACCTGTACGTGACAATGAAGGGACCAACCCCAGCCACATCACTGGTTTGTCATAGGATCGCGAAGGCATTGAGCCAAATCATCAAGCGCCGTCGTGGACGTGGTGGAGCCAACCAACCTCAACCACACGATATGCCCTTCATCCCAAAGGGAATACGGCCTAACCGAGAACCTCGCCATCCTGTTTTGCAACAACTACGAACCACATATCACGGGCTGCCGAGTTGCACTGTATCAAACTTTGGGAGACGGAGAATATTTATGTGGAGTATTTTGGGGAGTGAGGGAGAGTTTGGCATAAAATCAAAATCCTAACTTGCGATAAAATTCTGTTGCACCATGTCCCAACTACCATCCAGCTATCACTGAACTTCAACACCGCTTTCGACAACGTGCAGACAAAGCGGGATTGAAGATTGACCGATTCATCAATCAATTTGCGGAGAAAACCACTACCCAAGCAAGGGAAAACCGGGATGTCAAAAAGCGGGAAAGCGCTTTACTGCGCAAAATAAACAAGGGCTTCAACCTCGAATTTTGGGAAAAATATACCGCCCTTGTTAAAAAGAAGCAATGAAACCTCTCACAATCTGAACTATAAAGCGCTACTCCAGCTCAATCAAGTCGAGAAGCAAATACCAGCCGCATCAAATATTTGGCGCAATTGGCCCGCACTAAGGAAAATGGATTTGGACGACCAGAGTGAAATCCCTAGGCATAGCACCTACCGGCCATGCCTAGAAAATATCGGACAAACTTAAAAGCGAGGTTAAAGAACAGGCCGCCAAATGCTGCAGTACTGCATGGCGCAAGAGCGTTACTCACACGATTATTTCTCTGTTGAGCATATCATACCCAATAAAAAAGAGGAAGATCAACTAGAGGAACAATCTTGCTAATTCTTGCCAAGCCTGCAACAACCACAAGTACAATTACACGGGAGCAATTGGCCCAATCTGGGTCAAACAGGTACCACTTTTTCACCCTCGCAAACATCAATGGAAGCGGCATTTACTTGGGATGGGAAACCAATTCCATTATCATTGGAATTACCCCTTCACCGGAAGGGCAACGGTTGAACGGCTTTGCATGAACCGCAAGGACTTAGTCAACCTCAGATTGGTTTTGATTGAAAACAAAAAGAACCCAACAATCACTTCGATTTAGCGCCTCGCCCCACCTTTATCTCCTCCACCACCTCTGGGTTCAACAGTGTCGAAGTATCGCCCAGGTTCGGAAGTATCGCCCTCAACAATCTTCCGCGGGATGCGAAACATGATTTGCCAAGAACGGGTCTTTAGCAATCCTGATACGATTTGGATCATATCGTTCCCAATAGGCCCGATGAGTTGCGGGTGACAGTGGCCAACAGTTCCCTTCTCGGGCTTAGCAACATCCGACACCGGCCCATCGGTGATACGTAGGCGTAAATGCCCGCCCCTTGATTTCGTGCGGAAACCCACCACGGCGCTTTCGACGTTGCGGGTTTTTCGTTGATGGCGTTTTCCACCTCTGCCGTACCGATGCGGTGGCCGCTCACGTTCATCACGTCATCCACCCTGCCGATGATGCGGTAGTATCCGTCCTCGTCACGGCGAACGCAGTCGCCGGTGAAATGTTTATCCACAAAGTTGCGAAATAAGTCTGTCTGCACCGTTCGTGGTCACCATACGTGGTGCCGGATGATGCCGGCTTAGGAACTTCATACAAAGCATTCCTTCCACATCGTCGCCCTCGATTTCTTTGCCGGGGCGTCCACCAAGCATGGCTATATGCCCGGGCAACGGCTGCAGTGATGCGTAGGTCGGCTTCATTGCCGTTATGACCGCCAACGGCGAGATGGGGATACCGCCGGTCTCCGTTTGCCCAAGTGTCCACAATGGGGCGGCGGCCTTGCCGATTTTTGTCGTGAAGTACCATGCCAAGCCTCTGGCGAGTTGATGGGTTTCACCGACCGAGCCCACGGCACCCGCAGGCTGCTCAGGTACGTGCCCTTCCGTCCATTCATCGCCAGCGACCATCGGCCCGGATGGCGGTAGGTGCAGTGTAAAAATATTGACCCTGTGCTTTTTCACACACCTCCAAAAAGCAGCCTGCATCGGGGGGATATCGACATCCCTCGAACATGAGAGAAGTGGTAATAGCCGACCCCGAGCAGCGGCTGGTACGAGAGCTCGCTTCTTGTCCAGATATCCAACCCACGTCTGCCGTACACCAGAATACTTCACCTTCATTGTACTGAAAAACATTGCTGAAAGTATAATAAGCGATACCATGTAGCCACCAACGGTATGCACCACGCCCTTAGGCTTGCACACGACGAACCGGAGGTGTAGAGGATGAAGAGCATGTCTTCAGCATCCATTTGTTCTGGCGGGCATTCCGCAGACTGGTTGGGCACAATGTCATGCCACCAGACGTCCACGTCAGCATTCCAACTGACGGGGTCGCCCGTGTGGCGCAACACCAGCACTTTTTCTAATAGCCCTGGGCAACCCGTCGCAAGGGGCGTCGTCCACCACTTTTTTACGGGTATGTTTTTGTTGCCACGGGCGTTAAAAGTCAGAACAGAGAACCGCCTTGCAGGCCGAAGGTCGTTGATGCGGTCGGCAAGCGACTGTACCGAAAAACCAGCAAACACCACGCTGTGTGCTGCACCAATGCGGGCGCAAATAACACGCCAATGACCAACTGTGGCACCATCGGCATGTAGAAGCAAACCCGGTCACCTTTGGCGATGCCAAGCGACTTGAGCGCATTTGCCGTTCGGCAAACTTCTTCGTACAACTGCCTGTAAGTCAGGCGAATAGCATCATCGTCGGGGTTGTTAGGCTCCCAAAGTATCGCAACTTGATCGCCCGGGTTTTAAGGTGGCGGTCGAGGCAGTTGTAGGTGATATTGGTCTTGCCTCCCTTAAACCACTTGATGTTGGGTGTCTTAAACTCCCATTCCAGCACGGACTTCCAAGGCTTGTTCCAATGAAAATGTTCAGCAACGCTGACCCAGAATCCTTCAGGGTCCTCGACACTTTTTTGTAAACAGACTTGTATTCTTCAAATGTTTTGATGCGGTATGACATAATTGTTGCTTTTAGATTTTCGACAAATTTTGAACAAATATTCGGTTCTGCACTGGGTTGTCTCATTGATTTTTTCGGTGGCAAACTGCTAAATGTCAACAACCAAAATGACCATTTTTCAGGAAAATCAATTTGAATAAAACCACCCAACATAAACCAGAAACTTGAATCCAGAACACCGTTACCCGCCAAGCACCTCTTCCAACACCTCGTGCGAGTGTACCCCTGCTGGAAGTTTTCGATATGCAACCGATAGAACAATAGCAGGTTTTGAAAAAGCCCGGCGCTCTTCCCGCTCGAAGGGCTCCTCATGGCAGCGGTCGAGGGGAAGCATGAGCAGTTGGTAGAACTTTCCACTGGCCACCTCGAAAGCCAATGGTGGTGAAATGGTTTTTCATGCGCGAAAACACCTTCCTGCAAGTCGAAATAGGCGAATCTGGCAAAGTCGCCGCCGAGGAACCCCAAACTCCGATAAATGCAACATGAAGTGCGGATGCGGGTTGGCGATGGGGTGCGCCGTTTCATCCAGAAAAACAAAATTGCGGAGCAAAACTCAAACAGTTCTGGGTTGGCCTCGTGGCCTGCCGTGTTGCGGGCCACTTCCTCCATGAACAGCCACGGAGCTGCGCCGGATATCGAACGGAATGGCGTGAAAAAAAAACATGGTGCGGCCTGATTTCTCCAAGCGGGTAAGGTCGTGGTCATCGCGGTGGTAGGCCACAAAGTTCAACTGGGGTCATGGGCTGTAGCAGCCCTGCGCTCACGGTGGGGCGCTTTGAACGCACCCCGCTCACGATGTACGAGCGCAGGCCCTTTTCCTCGGTAAAGACATCAACAATGACGCTGGTTTCCGAGTATTTTTTTGCCTTGAAGACGATTCCACGGGTTTTTATCAGCATGGGTTTGAGGACTTTAGGATTTGAGGATTTGAGACTAGCCACCTGCTATCAAACCAACAATCTATCTATTTTTGAACTTCAAATGAGCTAAGAGAAGTAACAAAGCCAGACTTGCTGCCGTCTCTGGTGTGAAGTTAGTTTTTGAAAATGATTGGCCAAGTTGCTCCGCAAAATAGGGTTTTGTGAAGGAAAGGTTAAAAAGGCCAACGTTCGTCGAGAAAATGCCTACGAAGCTCCTGTCTGGTTTGGAAAGAGGCAACCCTGGGGGCATACATTTGTCCATCAAAAAAAGAAATCACCTGACACATAAGAAGGGAGTGGGCAATTCGAAGTGGGAATTTTAATCTTAAGTGACTGGTTTTCAATATTTTACGAAAACTGGTTTTCAAAGAGACAAAAATTTTGCCAATCGGATAGCCCCACTTCCGCCGCCCAAAAAAAACCAGTTTTATTAAATCATCAAAAATGAAAATTTCAGCGTTTGTTCTTCTGCTTTCCTTGCTTTCCAACCTGAGTTTCGCCAGCCTTCGGAAGATACCCTCACCATGTGGGCATCAACTGAAAACTTGGACACTGTCAGCCGAGATGCCCTCCAGACCAACCTGCTTGGAGACTGGATGAACATCGGCCAAAACAAACTTGAAAATGGGTTTGCCAGCCTCAACCTGCTTGCAATGGCAAGTTCGAGGGTTCCACCTCGGAGGGTAAGCGGGTTTGTGGATTTTGGGAGCTGTCTGCCGATGGCCTATCGCTTGCGTTCCACAAAGTTTGCGAACAAACAGGGGAGATAACAGGAACCGTTTTGGCTCAAATAGAGCTGATGGACGGGCACATGCTGACCCTTAAAATGCCCAACGAACTGGGCGGCCAGCAGACGTTTATCCAGTAGGGAACGGGAGACACTAGACAGGAGACATTAGACAGTTGGGTGTGCTAAAAATGAAGGAATTTGTTCACACCTGTCTAAGGTCTCTTGTCTAAAGTCTAAGGTCCAAAAGTCCAACACAAGATATTGAGTAGTGTAAAATAGCCATTTACGAGAAAGGGCGTCCACTTGGGCGCCCTTCTATTTCTCATCAATATTTCATCAGCTTGCCAACAACGTGCGGTTTCTTGCCGACTTTTAACTTATAAAAATAAGCGCCAGCCGGCAAATCGTAAGCATTCCAAGTTAGCCTCGCCACTTTGTCGTCATCGTAGAAACCGGTTTGAGTGTGTATCGTTCGGCCATGCGCATCGAACACCTCCAAGGAAATCCGTTGGTAACCGACGACGTCCAACCAGAAATTTACCTCATCGTGAAAAAGCGTAGGCTTCACCACCAGCCCACCGATGGGCGGCTCCACCACGACAACTGTATCCACCAAGGCAAGCATGGCCCCGTCCATCCAAGCCAGTCTGTTGGTAAGCCAAGTGCGCATCCGGTCCACTTCACCTTGGTAGCTTCCAGTGATGACAGGGTTCGGCCATACATATTCGTGCAGGGTTGGCCACCGCACGAAATTGCGCTGGGCAGGTTCTTGCAGCATGTTTTCCAGTGAATCCACCAAGTGGAAGATGTGCTCGTTGCTCAAGGTGCTGGCCCGTAGGCTTGCCCATTCCTGTTTCATTTGCTTGACAAACAAAGGGTCTTGCCAAAGGCGTTTCCACCAGAAATGCACCACCCAGTAGTCGCCAGGACAAAAATCGTTGAAGTCAATCGCCCAGCCTTGGTAGCCTGGGCCGATGCAGTAGTCCACATTGCTGAACCCAAGGTTGAAATCCCAAACTGGCCCCAGGTGCAAGCGGCTGTCAACGCTGTCCCGGTCCTTGTACATGAAAGTACTGAGGCGATACCCGTCCACATTGCGGCTGATTTCCTGTATGAAAATCATTTGAATCACTGAGGGCACATCAAGCATGCTGCGGTAGCCGCTGACCGTGTCGGCAAAGTCCGGCGAGGACATGATGTCTTCAAAATTGGCGATATAGTTTTGGATGTATGCCTTTTGTGGAGGCGTGATTTCGTCCGGCTTCGGGTAGTGGTACTGATAAACAGTGCCACCCGGAACCCCACCTGGGCTTGCCGGATATGCCGATGGAAAACCATCGGACACCAGCCCGTCAAACTTGTCAAATTTGAGGATATAGCCGCCGGTGAGGTCGTCCCCTGCGTTTTCATCTGGGCCCGACTTGCTGGTATTCACCCGATTATCGTCCTGCTTTATTTTTGCGGTAGAAACATAGACGCCACGGTAGTCGCCGTTGATGACCAGCTCGCAGTCGCGCACCCTGGGAGCGTATGGCATTATCCAACTGCCGAGCGTGAACGCCAGTGCGTTGCGCATCAGGGTCTTGTCGCTGTACGGGCCGTGCAGTACCCAGTCATTTTCCTTTGGGAAACCGAGAACGGAGACGTTGTTGGAAGTACTGTCGGCATTTTGTGTTTCCATTGCGAAATTGTTCTTTGGAAACCACTGCGAACTGCTCCCTCTTATTTCTATGCCAATTTGGCCATCATAATCAGTGAACGGGTCGGTGAGGTAATTGATGGCACCATCGCCGTTCCAGATGACGCCGAGGTGGGCGATGGTCTTTGGCTCGTCAACTATCTGGGCCCCACCCGACGTGTTGACGACAAAAATCGGGAGCTTGGAATTGGTAAAATTTTGGGCATCAAGTGAAAATTCTATCGATGCAAAAACTAAAAATGCGAGCAGAAATCTTTTCATCAAAGTAATTTGAAATGATTAGAAAATACACCAAACTTACAATAAAAGTACGCCCAATGTTCCTTTAATCCATCGGGTAAACAACCCCCACTTCCCGCCGCACCCAGTCCAACGTCTCCATAAGTAGCAGGCTGAAATCGAGCGGAGCTTATGGCTTTCGGTTTTGCCTTGGCGCAAACAGTCATTCACCTCCAAAATTTCGTGGTAGTAGCCATGCCCGGTCAGCGGCAGGTGAAAATGTTCACTGCTTTTTCGTAAAAGGAAAGGGAAAGCTCCTGTGGGTTGATGAAGCGGTTGTGCAGGCGCATCGTCCCTGTTTCACCATATATATATGCCTCGATTTCGGTCTTGACCACCAGTGAGCAGTCAAGGATGGCGAGGCGGTTGCCGGGATACTCAAAAATCATGGCACAGCTATCGTCGCTACCCTGTACGTTCATCACGGCAGTTGCCTTGATCCGCTCCGGTTTGCCCCAGAGCCAAGTCGCCAAGAATATAGTGTAAATGCCTACGTCGAGCAGCGACCCGCCACCCAGTGCAGGGTTGAAAACCCGGTGCTCCGGTGGGAAATTTGCCTTGAACCCAAAATCGGCACGGATGGTTTTTAGCGCCCCGATGTAGCCCTCGTTGGTTAAGCGCATGGCCTCCTCGAAGCAAGGGATAAACCTCGTCCAAATGGCCTCCATCAAAAAAACGCCATTGGTGCGGGCGCAGTCCACCATTTGCCGCACCTGAGTGGTGTTCATGGCAAACGGCTTCTCGCAAATCACGGCGATGCCTCGCTCCAAGCACATCATCGTGTGCTCGAAATGGCCGGTGTGCGGCGAGGCGATGTACACCACATCGAGGTCGGGGCATTCGAGTAGCGCCTCGTAACTGCCGAAGGCATGCGCAGCTCCATGTTCGGCAGCAAATTCCCTTGCCCTATCCATAGAGCGGGAGCCGATGGCCAAAAGCCTTGCGCCCGCTACTAGCTTGAGGTCGTGGGCAAATTTGTGGGCAATGCGTCCGGGGGCGAGTATGCCCCAATTGATGGTTGTTTGCATGGCAAAATTTGGGTGAAGGAAAGATTTGGTGGCGAATTTAAACATTCATTGGGTTCCTACTTGGAATTCATTTGCACTAAATGGCACAATTTTTCCCCAAACTAAATTTCATTCCAAAGTATTTGAATAATTTTGCTTTAATGCTGAAAGCAAGCGCTACACACACTTGAGCCTCCCGGAATTCAAATTTTCAAGAATAAAACTGTGAGAAAAATTTTCATGGCATTCGTTCCGGCAATGCTCCTTTGCCAGTTGCTTTGGGCGCAGTACACTGCGGACACGCTTTTTACGCTTGTTGACAATATGCCCAGTTTTGGTGATTGCGCAAGCAAAGAAACTGATGCCGAGGCTCAGAAAAAATGCTCTGACCGGGCACTTGTCCAGTTCATTTCCCGTCAGCTCGAATATCCCGCAGCGGCAAAAGCCAACCATGTCGAGGGTACAGTTTACGTCAATTTTGTGGTGGATGAAACTGGAAAAGTCCAATCCCCGACCTTGCTGATGGACATTGGGAGCGGCTGTGGCGATGCTGCACTAGCAGTGGTGAAAGCCATGCCAGCCTGGAATCCTGGCCACCAACAGGGCCAAGCGGTTAAAGTAAAACTCAACCTGCCCATTCAATTTTCGCTTCGTAATGCTGAACTTGCTTTGGCCGAAAGATTCACCATCACCTGGGGCGATATTGTCGGCGATACAGTGTCGACTGAACAACTCAAACATAACCTGCCGTTCAGCGTGTACGTGCGTGGCCCCGAGGGCGACACTCGTTATGTGGACGAGCTTTCATTCACTTACACCACCCGCAATAATCGCAAGTCAACTGCAGCAAGCAGGGGCGGCATCAGCGACGAACTGGTAGCCATCGTAGAAAAAACACGTAGTGGAGGCAGTTTCACCATCATAGCCTCCGTGCAGGAAAATGGTCAATTTATTTTTGCATCCCGCACTTTCCAAGTGTTCGATTGAAGCTCAACGAGCCAACTTTGCCCCTCCGGTTTTATACGTAAAATAACTATCTGTAAAAGGAAGAACAAAAATTAACCCCAGTATTTACCTTTGCCGGATGAACAAAGTGGAAATTCGCCACTTTACCAACAATTGGCACTATTCGTTTGAAAACAAGTGATTTCTTTCTTTAAGATTGCTGGCAAAATTCCGGGCAAAAAATCTACTCCGCACTTTTCCTTAACTCGTTTTCAATCGGCCATGTACCAAGTATTATTAATCAAAATAAAATTTAAACTTAAAATGAGAATGAACTTAACACTTCGATTGCTTGCAATCCTGATGGTGGCTACACTTACACTTTCTTCCTGTGTTTCCAAGAAGAAATTCCAGCAACTTCAAGATGAAAAAACAGCAATGGCCAACTCCCTTGCTGAGAGCCAAAAACAAATAAACAACTTGGAAGGCCAAGTGTCAACGCTACAAACCGACATGGCCAGCCAGAAATCCAAGTTCGAAACTGACATCAATGGCTTACGCAAGGACGTTGACGGTGCCAAAATGGACGCCGACAAGGCTCGCAAAGCTGCTGCTGAAAGGGATGCAGAGCTTGCCCGTATCAAAAAAGAAATCAAGGACGCCTTTGGCCTAGGTAGTGATGTAGCCGTCACCAACCAGAATGGCGAGATGGTTGTTACTCTTGCCGACCCAGTAAACTATGCTAGCGGTTCTGCCAAACTGAACCGCCAGTCACGCAAATCGGTAGAAGCATTGGCCAAAACCTTGAACAATAACCCCAGCATGCACCTCCTCATCGAGGGTCATGCCGATAGCGACAAGTATCCTGGAAATGGCTACAACAACTGGGACCTCAGCGTTAGCCGTTCAATGAATGTGGTTAAGCGGTTGGTTAAGTTGGGCGTTAAACCTGAGCAACTTACGGTTGCTGGCCGTGGCGATAGTGCTCCCGCTGCTCCAAACGACAACAAGGCCAACAAGGCCAGGAACCGTCGCACGGAAGCCAAGCCTTCTCCGAAGACTGGCGCAATTTATCAGATTGGTAACTAATCTAAAGATGTTGCGAAAAGCCGACCTGGAATACCCATGGTCGGCTTTTTTTTGCTCCAAAAAAAAATAAGCCGCAAGATTCTGGTAACCAGAATCTTGCGGCTTTTTTAGGTATATGGTCAAAAATCGTTGGTAAAATCGTTGTAACTTATTGATTGTGAACGAGTTTCAGTAGCAATATTGAAACTCGTTTGAATTTTATTTCCATGTCTTGCTTTCGGCATGTTCGGCCTCCCGCACCATCGCTCCCGGTACAGTTTAATTGGCTTGTAAGTACAAATTCCCGTTTTGTTTCCTCCAAGTATTTGCATAGTTTGACTATCCGAATCCCAAACGCAAAAGTTTTCTCTTTGATAATGTTATCCTTCATGCTTCAAAGTTATCGTGTGTGCCCCAATTTTCAATTCTCCATTTTCAATTCCTTGGTTATTCCGGCAATTACAAACCACGAATCAATCCCAATATTCGGCTTCGCAAAATTGAGGTTGGAGATGTGGCGAAAGCGGAATTTTAGGTCAAAGTTGGTGCCGCTGTCACCGAGCTTCTGGTGAAGGCCAGCCGTGAAATTGTCCGAAAAGATAAAGCCCCGGTGTTGCTGCCTCGTCTCCACCGTGATGAAGTGCGGCCCCGAACCGATGGCAGCGATGATGGCCGTTTTATCGGAAACGTTCAGTCGGTACTCCAGCCCCAGGTTCGAGCCGAACTCCCACTCCTTTTTGTCCTTCGGCGAAAAATGCACCCAGACCAATTGCGGCTCCAGGTAGATGAACAGGTCGTTCTTTTTCCCTTTCAGCAGGTTGGCAAAATTGTAGTAGAAAAGCAGTTGGTAGGGCTTGTATTTCCTGCCTTCTTTCAGTGTTTCATGGATAATGGGAATACCGAGGTGGACACCTGCGGAACAGGAGGTTTGGGCTGTGGTTTTCAGGGCAAAAAACAAGAGGATAGTGAAGGTGGTCAGGCGCATGGTGCTTTTTTGGGGGTAAAAATGAGCGATTAATGTTCAACCGCCAAAATATAAAACGACTCCAAACACGGCTTGCTTGGCTTGTACTCGCCTCCAGCAACGTCCTGTTTGCCTCCTGCTGTGACACAAACTTGGTCGTCGCTGTATTCGTTTGGAGCGAACCTAGTATAAAAAAGTTAGGGCAGCAACTTGAGCCGCCCCCAAACCCATTTCTCAATACCAATAAAAAAATTATTCTTCGCTTATCATTGGTTGGCAGCCCTTGAAGCCAAGCGGTGACGCCTTTTTTGTCAAGGTGCCACTGTCAAGTGAATTCTGATAAATTGCCAAGTGCAGCGGTGACACCTTTCAAAAAGGTGTCACCGCTGGCATCCAACCGTTATTCGCCCTGTACTTTTTTCAGCAGGTATTTCATTGCGGATTTTGCGTCCCGCTTGCTGCCGTCGGCATTCAGGCTGACCAAACCCTCCGCCGTGACCTGGTATTTGGTGGCCCCGGCTTTTCCGTTCAAGGTCACGACCTCCCCGGCCACGGTCCATGTCCCGTTCGATTCCACGGTCTTTGGCTTTTTGCCCTTGTGATTCTCCTCCAGCGTGTAGGTCCTTTTTTCATCGGCGTTCAAGGTGAGCATGGTTTCGATGCCATCGCAGTCGGGGCAGGGCAGGCTGCCTGTGTAAAAAGCGGCCATTTGCTCCACCAGGGTTTGCTCCGCCGATGCCGGGGCAGCCTCGCCGATGCCCATGTCGCACTCGATTTTGGTCAGCAGCCACTTGCCGTTTTCTTTTTTCAGCTCGAAGTTCTGTTCGTGCGGGCTTCCGCCGTGCGTGCCGTTTAGGGTTGCGGCAGCCCTGTCGTTGGCAAGGGAGTTGATGCGAACGGGCGAGCTTGTCCAAAAATTGAGGTCCCAATCCTGGGCGCAGAAGTAGATGTCGGCATCCAGGCCGGTTGGCGCACCTTCTGCTTCTTCGTTTTGCCAAAGCTTTTCACAGGTTTTAAAATAAGCCGTGTTGTTGTCCAGCAATTCCGTGCTCACAAACCCGCTCGACTTGATATTGGCCAAGTATTTTTCCAGTTCCGGCAGGTCAAGGGTATAATGGTTGTTCACCACCTTCAGGTATGCCGCATCTTTTGAGCCATCCGCAATGGATTGGTCATACCATTTATAAAAGCCGTGAATGGCATCCGCAATCGCCGCAGAATCAACACTGGCGGCTGATGCTTCTGTGGTGGTGGCATCCTTTGGTGCTTCATTGCAAGCAAAGAAGAGGGATACAAAAAGGCAAGCGAAAATCAAGTTCTTCATTTTGAAAATGTTTAAGGATGAAAAAAAACTAAAGTTGCAACTCCTCTTCCTGCGGAACTGGGCTTCCCCACTTCCAGATAGTAGTTACAGCGTGGTGCAAAAATGGAGCTGCCGCACCCGGCGGGCGTTATAGATTCGTTGCAATCGGTTATAGATTCGTTGCAGGCGTGGGGAAAACTGATGGGAAATTCACTTTCTGAGGGCACTCGGCGACATGCCATAGGTCTCCTGGAAGGTCTTCGAAAAATGGGGGACTTCCTTGAACCCGACCTGCCAGGCCACTTCTTTCACGGCGAGCTGGGTGGTTTCCAAGAGGAGCTTGGCCTGCGCCATCCGGAAATTTCGGATGAAATCGGAGGGGGAAATGTCGGTGAGGGCCTTCATCTTGCGGAAAAGCTGGGAGCGGCTCATGCTGAGGGAATCGCAGAGCTGTGGCAGGGCGAACGCCTCGTCGCCGTAGTTTGCTTCCACGATTTGCCGCACTTTTTGCAGGAAGGCGTCCTCGGCCAAAACTGCTTCCGCATCGGGTGGCATATTAGTATTTACACCGACCTCGGCCTTGGTCAGGATTTGCGAAAAGTCGTATTTCTTCGAAAAATGGGCGGCCAGGCGCAGCTTGTTTTCCAGCATCATTTCCAGCGTCGCCAGCAGTTCCGCCTTTTGGAAAGGCTTGGGCATGTAGGCGTCCGCCCCCCGGCGCAGCCCAGCGATTTTGGAACTGGCGTCGGCCTTTGCCGTGAGCAACACGATGGGGATATGGCTGGTGCGCTCGTCGTGCTTGAGGGCATCGAGCACCTGGTAGCCGTCCTTTTCCGGCATCATCACGTCGCTGATAATGAGGTCGGGGATTTGTTCCAATGCCTTTTCGATGCCGATGCGGCCATTGTAGGCGATGCTGATTTCATAGCTGTCTTGCAGGATGGTTTTGAGGTAGGTCACCACGTCGGGGTTGTCTTCGATCAGGAGGATTGAAGGATTGGGGGATTGAAGGATTGAAGGATTGCCCTCGTGGCTTAGGCCCTGCCCGGCTATTTGCTCCGACCCCAAAGGGGAACCTAAAGGGAACCTATCCGATCAACATTTTCATTTAGATGTTCAGCAGAACTTCCCAAATTAGGTTCCCCTTTAGGGGTCAGGGGCTGGGTCAGGGGCAAATGCGCCACAGGCAACCGTACCGTGAACGTCGTCCCTTTCCCAAGCTCGCTCTCCACACGGATTTCCCCGTCCATAAGTTTCACCAATTCCAGCGCATGTGCCAGCCCGATGCCTGTGCCCTCGCCCGCACGGGTGGAAGAGCCATCCACTTGGTAAAAACGGTCGAAGACATGCAGCAGGTCGGCTTCGGGGATGCCGATGCCGGTATCTTTTACTTGAATTACGATTGACGATTGACGATTGACGATTGGGTGCGCAGGTATCCCCAATCGTAAATCGTCAGTCGTCAATCGTACATTGATTTCTCCGCTGGAAGGCGTAAACTTCAAGGCATTGGACAACAGGTTGCCCACCACCTGCTGCACCTGTTCGGGGTCGAAGTCCATTTCCAACTTCTCCAGGGTGGTAAAAAAGCGCAACGAGAGGTTCCGGCTGTTGGCAAGGGATTGGAAGCTCTCCGTCACGTAGCGCAGGAACGCCACGATGTCGCCGTACCGTAGGTTCAGTTTGAACGACCTGTCCTCCAGTTTCGACAGGTCAAGCAGTTGGTTGACGAGGTGGAGGAGGTTTTGGCCGTTTCCTCTGAGGCCAATTTCAGTCCATGGAATTCCTTGACGTTGTTTTTGCTCCGTCGGTGACTGCCAACTGCCAACTGCCAACTGCCAACTCTTCGGCCATGCCAAGTATCACGGTCAGCGGTGTGCGAAATTCGTGGGTAAGGTTGGTATAAAGACGGCTCTTGAAAACGTCCAGTTCCTTCAGCCGCTCGGCTTCCTGCTGTTCGAGTCGCAATTGGTTTTTTAGCGCCAACCGCCTTTTCATAAAAAGGAAAACACCGAAGGCAATGCCGGCCAGCACCAATGCATACAGCAGGTATGCCCACCAGGTGGCCCACCAGGGTGGGTGGACGATGAGCGGCAACGCAATTTCTTCCGAAAGCCATTGGCCCCTTGCATTGAGCGCCTTTACCCGAAACAGGTATTTGCCAGCGGGCAGGCTGTAAAAAGTCACGGTATTGTTCCTGGCAGGGGCCGACCAGTTTCTCATCCTGCCCCCTCCAACATATAGCTGTACAGGGTCTGCCCTCCCTCACCTGCACCGAAAACACCAAATTCAATGTTGACCGTCCGGTTGTAGTGGTAAACCTCCAAGCGGTCGTTCGCACTGTGAAAAATTTCGGTGATGACGCTGTCGGAGCCGTCTTTGGTCATGGAGATGGAGCGGAGCAGGAGCCGCTCGCTCGAAACTTGTAGGTTGTGTTTGTGCATCACCTCCGTGGGATAAAAACCCGTTATGCCCTTAGTGCCGCCGAAAAACATGCGCCCGTCGGATGCCTTGAAAAAGCTGGCCCGGTTGAACTCATTGTCCGCCAACCCGTCCTGTTTGAAGAAATTGATGAATTTACCAGTGACGATGTTTAAGCGGGATAGCCCGTTGAAAGTGGAGAGCCAGAGGCAGGAGTCACCTTCCGGCAGGATGCCAACAATATTGTCGTTGGGCAGGCCATCGGCTTGGGTATAGCGCTTGGTGGTTTTTGCCCCATAATCAAACTGGACAAGTCCTTGCTCTGTGCCAATCCACAACTTGCCTTTGCCGTCGGGGTAAAGGGACTTTGGGTTTTGCAATGGCTCGGGGTCGTTCTCTTTCCAAACTTGGAACCTTTCGTTGACGGGGTCGTAGCTGCGCAGACTGGTGGCATTGCAGAACCAGACCTGTTGGTTATAGACATCAAAAGCCATATCGGAAGCCGCTACTTGCCCTGTAAAGCTGTATAAATACTCCCATTGGGGTGATGGTTGTGACACGTCTAATTGATAGAAGGCATCCCCGTTGGTCTGCCATATTTTGCCTTTGCCGTTTTTTGCCAAGACCCCTACATCGACGGATTTCGTGATACTTTTGTAAGGGTTGCTCCATGTTCGCATTTTGGGGTCAAAAACTGTCCCATCGTTCATCAAAAGCTTCCCTTCGAGGAAAAGCATGTCGTATGGTGGATGTGCCGTTGTTGACAGCGGCTGGTCTATCGCTTCACCGTTTTTTTTGATTTGAAAAATACTGCTGTAAAAACTGGCAAAGACATTTCCTTCGTCGTCTTCAGCAAAGCTCCTGAAGCTGCAAAACCCTTGACAAGCGGCGTTTTTTTCGGTGAACCAGGTATCGAACAAATCCTTAGTCGGGGCCACTTTTAAAAGGCCAACAGACGAGGCAACCCAAATGCTTCCTAATTTGTCCAGAAAGATACCGCCCAAGTCCACTTGGTTCGGAAAGATTTGCTCCAGTTGCTTTTTGAAATTGACAGCCCTGCCTTGCTTGGCGTCGAAAAAAACGAGGTTGCGGGAATTTCCGCTTGCCCACAGGTTCTCCTCTGGCGTTTCCAGGACGTCAACGAAATATGGCACGTCCGCCGACGGGCTGGAATGCTGGTGGATGGGGTGCAACTCAAAGGCCGCCGCCCCCTGTTTCAGCCTCCAAATAGTACCGCCAACCACCAAAAGTATGCTGTGGTTTTGGCCTGGCACTAAGAAGTAAGAGAAAATGGGCGAAGCTTGGGCAGGGATTTCTCGCTGTTTTTTTCCAGTCTTGTCAAATTGAATGACCGCCTTCAAGTCCTGCCTCAGGCAAAACAGGTTGCCAAGTCCGTCGCTGCAAATCGTGCGGCTAAAAATTACCTGACTTACACCTTCCAACCGGACTGCCCGTCCGATTTCCCCTTTTTGGAGCCGAAGCAGAAAGACTTCGCCCAATTGCGCTTGACCTTTACAAACCACCGCTGTTTCTCCGGAATGGAGTTGAATGCAGGTTGCACTCATGGTGTCTGCCCCACTTGGCAAATGCGCCGCTAAAGATTGGGCGGTTTGCTTGCCTGTCGCTGTATTGATGCTGATAAGCTGGCCATTTTGGCAATAACGCAACCACTCGCCATCGGCAAGTATTTTTTGAGGGGGCAGGCGGTTCGACCGAAATACTGGATGATTGGTGTTGGAAGCATTCAGAAACTGGTTCCCATCGAAGCGGGTGAGTGTGCCGTTGGCATTTATCCAAATAAAGCCCTGGCTGTCTTGTACGATGCTGGTAGTCGAGTTTTGTGGCAGCCCATCGGCAACGGTGTACAGGCGGAGGTCGGCTTTCTGCGCAACAGCGAAAAGCGGGAGGAGGGAAATCAAAAGGGTAAGCAATTTCGGAGTCTTAGGCATCAATTCAAGATTGTACCAATGTCCCGCAGGTATTGTTTCGAAGCGCTACCAAAATTAGCATTAATACATTGGGAACTAAATTTCTTGTTTTCTTGCCAGAAAACCTGCCACAAGAGGAGAGGAAATTTGCGAAGCAATTTTTCCCTACAAAAAAACGCTCTCCCGGCAGCGGAGAAGGGAATACATATAGCGTGTAGGGGAAGAGGGGCAAAATGTCATGTTGAGCAATTTGCACAAAACTTATTATTGCGGAGCATAGATACAACTTACAACCTCTTGGTGATTGAAGTTGAAACGGCAGGTTTGTCTTAACAAACCTGCCGTTTCAACTTCAATCACCAAGAGGTCCGTGACGGATCGTATTTCTATATGCACTGATGATTACCAGAACATGGCATACAAGAAGACCAATATCAAGCAGACAATAATGGCACTGATATTAAAGGCTGGCGATGTGGCAAAAAACTGCCTTGTGAGCGGTATCCCTTTTTCATGGTCAGCACCTTTGCCCTCTATGTAGCTGATGGCGACCATGATGAGCGAGGAGGCAAACCAAGTCCACATCATCTGCTGAAGGAACGGTATATGGACAAATAAAGAGCTGTCCGACCATCCATTGGGCGCCACCTTGAAGTACATAGCAATGGGGATGGACAGCAGCACGCCCCAAATGGCAGCGTTGTTGGTGGTTTTCTTCCAGAACAAACCGAGCATGAACACCGCCAAGATGCCAGGGCTGACGATACCCGTATATTCTTGGATGTACTGGAACACCTGACCGAGGTTGCCCAACTGGGGTGCCAATAAGATGGAAATCACCAATGCAATGACAGCCGTGATGCGGCCTACATTTACGAGTTGGCCATCTCCAGCATTTTTGCCGAAATAGGGTTTGTAAATATCCATCGTGAATATGGTGGCCGTGGAGTTCAGCATGGAGGCCAAGGAGGAAACGATGGCGGCGGCAAGGGCCGCCAATACCAAGCCTTTCAGGCCCGTAGGCACGAATTTGTGTATGAGCCAAGGCGCTGCGCTGTCATTGATAATCGCACCGTCCTTGAGGAAGGCAGGGTCAACCGATTGGGCAGTTACCGCTCCGTCGGGGCCTGCGTTCAGTACATAGGCAATAATGCCTGGCACCTCCACAATCAAGGGCATCAACAACTTCAGGAAAGCGGCAAAAGCAATGCCTTTCTGCGCTTCTCCCAGGCTCTTGGCAGCCAAGGTGCGCTGGATGATGTACTGGTTGAAGCCCCAGTAGTACAGGTTGGCCACCCACATGCCACCAAGCAGGACGGCCAAGCCGGGCAAATCCCACCAAGCATCTTTGCCGTTGGGCGTGATGATTTCGCCCTGCTCCAATATCATGGAAAACTTCTCCGGCACTTTTTCATACAAGGCCTGAAAGCCTGAGATGATGCCACCATCGGGTGAAACGTGCGTTATTGCGATGAAGGTCGTCACCAAGCCCCCTATTACCAGCAGGACGACCTGCACTACGTCCGTCCAGGCCACGGCAGAAAGCCCTCCCCAGAGTGAATAGGCAGCGGCAAACAGCGCCAGGCCGACCACAAAGTACATCATGGTCGAGCCATCGCCGGAGCCGAGGATGGTGTCGAGCGCCTTGGCCCCCAAATACAGCACGGAGGTAAGGTTGACGAAGACGAAAAGGCAAATCCAGAATATGGCGAGGATGGTTTTCAGGTTGGTGCTGTACCGCTTCTCGACAAACTCCGGAATGGTGTACAACTGTTGTTTGATGAAAATCGGCAGGAAGAACTTGCCGACGATGAGCAGCGACAGCGCCGCCATCCATTCGTAGGAGGCAATGGCCAAGCCAATGGCGAAGCCAGACCCTGACATACCGATGAACTGCTCCGCAGAGATATTGGCAGCGATGAGCGATGAACCAATTGCCCACCAAGGCAGGGACTTGCTGGCAAGGAAATAACCCTCCGCCGTTTTTTCGCCCTTTCTTGAAACCCAAAGGCCAATGAACATTATCAAGGCAGCATAACTGATAAACACTACATAATCTAAGGTGCCGAAATCCATAATCTTAAAGTTGGTTGGTTAATGAATCCTTCGCTCATCTCTTCCTCAGTCTCATTCGAAACCCGCCTGTACGACCTGACAATGGAGTAGTTGAGAAAGACGAGGTAGTCGTTTGTTTAAAGTTCGTTTTGCATGTATTACAATTCAGCCCGAAAGAAAGGGAAAAGTAGGGGATGGGCAAAATTTATTTTTCAATAGGTATTTTAATGCCCTAGCAGTACCGGCTTAGCAAGTATTTTCTTAACCAAAAAACCGCATGGAGAACTTGCAGTTTGGGGCTTTCTTATGAAAAATGCAAATCAGCCCTTATTTAAGCTTTTGAGCACGGGTCGGAGGTTTCAGGTCTTTACGGGGGCTATCGTCAATTGAAAATGGCGCTTTTACTTGCTGCACCCCTTAAAAAATGGATGTAGCAGAATCTTCCCTGAAACTTGAAACCAACCTCACGAACCATTGACTGAAAGTTTGGCTGAAAATTTTAATTTTGACATTTCCAATTCTACAATCAGTTGCCATGAAATCCTTCCTCACCATTTTCGCCCTGCTTATGGGCATTTGTCATCCTGTCAGGACCCCCGCCCAGGTTATTGACTTGGACGGGAGCACAACCCGTGCCGTCGTCGTCGGCATCTCCGACTATCAAGACCCGGAAATCCCTGACCTCCGCTTTGCCGACAAGGACGCTCAGGCTTTTGCAGGTTGGTTGCAATCCCCCGCAGGCGGAAGCCTGGAGGAAAAAAACCAGGCTGCTCACCAACAAAGAAGCGACCGCCAAGTTGTGCTTTGGATTGGCTGCTGGATGCAAGCAAGGAAGGCGACCTGCCATCATATACTTTAGTGGGCACGGAGATGTGGAAATCAAAACCCTCAGCCAGCCAGGGTATCTGCTAACCTGGGATTCCCCTCCCAGGCCTTACGCAGCTGGCTCTTTGCCGCTTTATTATTTCCAAGATGTAATCAGCACACTTTCTATTGCCAATAAAGCAAAGGTGTTGGTTATTACTGACGCCTGCCGTTCCGGAAAGCTTGCGGGAAGTGCTTCCAATGGGCCTCAGCTTACAAGCGCCAACCTTTCCAAGCAATTTGCCAATGAAGTCAAAATTCTTTCCTGCCAACCCAACGAGTACAGCGTTGAGGGCGAGCAATGGGGCGGGGGGCGAGGCGCTTTCAGCTACCACTTGGTGGACGGGCTTTACGGCATGGCTGACAAGAACAAAGACCAACGGGTTGTCCTCTCTGAAATTGACAATTACCTGGAAGAACATGTAACCCAAGAAGTAGCGCCGCTGACACAAATCCCGATGACAGTGGGAAACAAGGCAGAACTCGTTTCGACGGTGGATGAAATGTCCCTGGCTCAACTTCGGCAGAGCAGAAATTTCGAGGTTCAACAGTTTTCAAAGATTGGGGGACGTGGGATTGTGACGAGGTGTTGGCTGGCTTGGACAGCAACATCGTGCAGATGTACAAGGCTTTTGTCTCAGCGATGGAGAATAAGCTATTCTTTGAGCCTACTGGCGCTTGTGCGGAGGATTTGTATATGAAATTGGTGCAGAAACAAGAACTGAAATCTTTGTACAATCACATGCGCCGGGATTATTCGGCGGCTTTGCAAGACGATGCACAACAGGTACTCAACCGGATGCTGTTCAAACCTGAAAAGAAAGTGATTTTGAATCTCCCAGAACCGTTCAACGAATTTATGGACCTTATCCTAAAATGCTTGAGCGAGCTGCCAAATTACTTGGCAAAGACCATTATATGTACCCAATCTCCAAGCCAGGAAAACGCTTTTTGAAGGAGGCATTCTTTATTTAGTAAAAAAATCCTGGAAAGATAAAATCAGCGGTTCTTTGGCAATTGCCAAGTTTCGTGAATCCCTGAAATTGCAACCTCAAGCACCTCATACTTATTTTTGGATGGCGATGACTTACTACTTTAATATGCAACAACGTGACTCTGCCTATTATTATATTCAAAAAGCTAGTCAAGCTGCTCCAGCATGGCGCTTACCTAAAGCTACTGAAGCAATGTTTCTTTCAATAGACAGAAAGTTTATTCAAGCAAAAAGTCGTTGGATGAATTAAACTTGACGGATTACTGGATATAAACGTTTTGGAGAGTTGGGCAGACTGGTATCTGTTTCAAGGCAAGTTTGACAAAGCGCTTGAAATAGATAGTAAAATCTTTCTATGGACTCTACTTTAGTTTCCGGGGCAAATGGTAAAATTTTAGTGCTTGGCCTTATGGGGAAAAAGGAGGAGGCTATAAAATTTTTGAATGGGCAGTTCAAAAAATCCAGAAAATCCTTTGCCTTATTACTTCATTGGCAACATGTATTATATAATCGGCGAGACAGGTAATTCCGTTGAGTATTTCAGGAAAGCAATAGAATATGACTCCTCCCTGATTTGGGCTTATTCCCAACTTGGGGATGCCCTGATAATCCTGGATAGCCTTGACGAAGCCGAGGTTGTCTTATTGGACGGGTTGTTTAGAGATTCTACCTACATGCCTTTGGTAAATGCGCTCGGAGGGAGTTTCCTTGGGCAAGAAAAATTTTGAAAAAGCAGAGCAATTTTACAAAAGAGCTATCGAACTGGACGATTCAAACATGGCGCCTTACTACAATTTAGCATCTACTTACACTGAGCTGGGCAACTTTCAGGAAGCCCTTAGCTATCTTGATTTGGCAATTCAAAAAGGAATGAAGCAATACGACTACATTCAGAAAGATGAAGTTCTCACCCCTTTAATGGAACTGCCGGAGTACAAGGTTTTAATGAAAAGCATTTTCCGGATAAAGTCAAGGACTAAAAACTCAAAACGGGAATTTTGTTTGAGAAAATTTAAGAGGCTGTTTGGATGACCCAAACAGCCTCTTTCTCAAACCCTTAAAAAGTCAAATAGTAACTAGAAACAATCTTCACTCGGAAGCAGAATGCCCCCTTTACTAATATCTACGGTATTATTTTCCCCGCAGTCCTTAACTCGAACATTAGGAAAGGATCCAACTATTACAGTGTTGTGATGAGTGACGTCAGCGTGGAAGCCAAATGTATTAGAATCCTTTCCCAACTCTATGTCACCTAATCCGTTATCACTACAGTCGTTATTTTCAACCGTGCAAAGGCTTGCACCATCATAAAGTAAAACACCAAACCAATCATTGTGATAGAATTTGTTATTGCTTATTTTCCAATCCTTCCCGGCAATCATAGTTGAAAGAAAACCACTTTCCCTAGAAATTGCACCACCATCTGGCACTGCACATGGAACGACGCCTATATGGTTTCTAAAGCAATGATTATCTTCAAAAGTGCCACCTTCATCGCAAATCCAGGCTCCAAAAGCGCATTTTGAAAATTCATTGTTTCGTACGATAGCTTTCTTTCCATTAATTACAATCAATCCATTGCCTACTGGAAAAGAACCAGCGATGTCTAGAATGCCCTCGATGCTATTGTTTTCTATCTTTACTTCGTCCGAATTTTGAAACAGAATGGTATTTTGATGCCTGGTAAATTTACAGTTAGTGACAACTGACTTCGAGGAGTTCTCTAAAAAGATACCGACGCATCCCAATGAATCAAGCGGTTGAATTTCCACATTTTCAATGCAAAATCCTTCTGCATTAAGAACGAAAAGTGCTGGATCAATTAACGGTTCACTAGAGGAGAGTAGTGGTTTAGTATCCACTATCAAAATAGCGCCTGTTTCTCCTCTGATACAGACCTTAGTTGAAACAGTGACAGAGCCAGATTCATTGTGATTGCCGGAAGCCAAAATAACAGTGCCACCATCACCTGCATCTTCGACGGCTTGAGCTAAGGCGTCAACAGAACCAGCAGGTACTGTTATCTCGTTTTTGTCTTTTTTGCATCCCGCAAGGATGAGGGTAAACAGCAGAAGGAAAGGTAGGATAAATGATTTCATCGTTTAGAGTTTTTAAAAGGTGAAAAAATGAAAAGCATAACAAATGTATCCAATCTTTTTCAGGTCGAAGTCATTAATAGGGTTTTTTATCTTGTTCCACCTTTTTTGCCTTGTTCCACCCTTTCTCAAAAACTCTTCACCATTTCCGCCACGTTGAACTTGATGCCTTCCATGATTTCCACGTCCGCCGACCAGTCATCCATAAGCCAATGCTGGCCAGCATTGGCCGTGATTCTTTCTTGGCCTTCGTAAAATCCAGATAATGCGCTTAACGCCGAACCGGTGGTAATCGTCTGTTTTTTCGGCCACGTAGTCCATTTCGATGCCTTCCCCTACATCAGCCCGCACGTCAATTTCGATGATGATTTCGGGCGGGATGTCTGCGTATTTGTCAGTCAGCTTGAAGTTTACTTTGTTGAAAATGGAGATGTCAGCGCCCCGTCTATCAATTGGGGAGAGGTCAATGCCCATTTCTCCAACCGTTAAATGGTACATATCTTTTGGTAGGGCATAAAACATGTGGCTGATTATTGACGCTTTGAGATAGGATTTCAGAACAGTTTCGATAGTAATTGATTCAAAACTTACTTCGCCGTTCAATACCATCCTTGTAGCCCTTGTAGTAGATGGGCTTGCCCCGCACTACCTCGTAAATCAAGTAGTCAGGCACTTTGGCAGTTTCCTTTTTCCGCTTCTTCGGTGCTTCGGCTGTTGCTGTGCTCATAAATAAAAATTTTCTCAAAAATAGGGTTTTATTTTCAAACAAAACAATCTCCCCTCCTCCGTGTTTCCCCCAAAGTCCCCACTTTTGCCAACGCAACCCGGGCTGCATACAGCCGCAAAATATTTTTATGAATAAAGCAAAAAAGCTTGGCGAACTCAAGGCTTCCGGCTATCGGCCTCGCACCATCAAAGATGAGCTTCGCCAAAACCTTATCCAAAAACTAAAGAAAAAGCAAACCGTTTTCGAGGGAATCTATGGTTTCGATGACACGGTGCTGCCCGACATCGAGCGGGCGGTGCTCAGTCGGCACAACATCGTGCTGCTCGGCCTCCGGGGCCAGGCAAAGACCCGGCTCGCCCGGATGCTCGTCCAACTGCTCGACGAGTGGATGCCCATCATTGAAGGCAGCGAGCTGAACGACGACCCGCTGGCGCCCATCTCCCGATTTGCCTTTGATGTGATTGCCGAAAAAGGCGACGACACCCCCATCGAGTGGGTACACCGCAACGACCGCTACGTGGAAAAACTGGCCACTCCCGACGTGAGCATCGCCGACCTCGTGGGCGATGTGGATCCCATCAAGGCCGCCACACTCAAACTGCCCTACTCCGACGAGCGGGTCATCCACTTCGGCCTCATCCCCCGGTCGCACCGCAGCATCTTCGTCATCAACGAGCTGCCCGACCTCCAGGCCCGCATCCAAGTGGCATTGTTCAACATCTTGCAGGAGGGCGACATGCAAATCCGGGGCTTCAAGTTGCGCCTGCCGCTCGAAATCCAGTTCGTGTTCACCGCCAACCCGGAGGACTACACCAACCGGGGCAGCATCATCACCCCACTGAAAGACCGTATCGAAAGCCAGATTTTGACGCACTACCCCCGCTCCATCGAGGTGGCACAGCGCATCACGCAGCAGGAGGCACGGCTGGCACCGGAGCAACTCAAAATGGTCAACGTGCCGCCCACTTTGCAGGTTTTGCTGGAGCAAATCAGCTTCACCGCCCGCGAGAGCGAACTGGTGGACGAAAAAAGCGGCGTCTCCGCCCGCCTCAGCATCAGCGGTTACGAGAACCTCGTGAGCACCGCCGAGCGGCGCATGTTGATCAACGGCGAAAAAACGGCCACTGCCCGCATCACCGACTTTTGGGGCGTCATCCCCGCCATCACCGGAAAGGTGGAATTGGTGTACGAGGGCGAGCAGGAAGGGCCCTACGCCGTGGCGCTTGAGCTTATCGGCGACTCCATCAAGGACGTGTTCCTCCAGTTTTTCCCCGACCCGGACAAGCTCCGCAAAGGTCGGGAAAGCGACCCCTACGGCATCGTAAAAGCTTGGTTTTCAGGCGGTAACGCCGTGAACATCCTCAACGATTCCGCCGAAAAAGACTTCCAAAAAGAGCTTGACCGGGTGGCCGGACTGCGGCGGCTGGTGGAGGGGCAAGACCTGCCGAAGGGCCAGGTTTACACCTTCATGGAGCTAGTGTTGCACGGCCTCGCCGAAATGAACGTCATCAACAAAAACTTTGTGGAAGCCACCCTGACCTTCAACGACTCGCTGGCCGACATGCTGAACGAGGACGATGACGAGGAGGATGAGGACGATAATTTTTGAGGTGGCAGTTCGCCAGTTGGCAGTTGGCAGCCGAGGTAATGGTTGGCTGTAAACTATGTTTCAAAGTTTAATGCAGGGGGGTGGGGGCGGAACGCCCCCAAAGTTGCTCTCCCCCCGACGAGCCGCCGAAGGCGGCGAGGAGGGGGCAATCGAAAATTCATTTTTCAATTGAAAACAAAGACATGAAATCAGTGCTTTCCACCTTCTTTTGACCATCAGCTTTTTGGCGGCCTTCGGCCAAAATGTGGGTGACAATTTTGCGCAGCAAATTGCAAAGCACCGGGAAGCGTACAAGCAGGACTTTTTGCAAAACGAGCGCTCCCCACTCGACTCCGCCGACCTGTCCAACCTTCGGTTTTATCCACCGGATGAAAAGTACCGGGTAACCTGCACGTTCGAGCGCACCCCCAACGAAAAACCCTTCGACATTCCTACGTCCAGTGGCATTGCCAAGGCATTTGTCAAGTATGGTACGCTGCATTTCGAGTTGGGTGAAAAAACCTTGCAATTGGCTGTTTATCAAAACCTTGCGCTTCGCAACGTGCCCGCCTACGCCCAGCACCTGTTCTTGCCATTCCGGGACGAAACCAACGACGAAACGACCTACGGCGGGGGCCGTTACCTCGACCTCAGCATCGCCGAAGTGGAGGCCGAGGCTCCTGTGCTAGACTTCAACCTGTGCTACAATCCCTGGTGCCACTACTCCGACGGCTTCAACTGCCCCATCCCACCTCCCGAAAACACGCTGGACATCGAAATCAAAGCTGGGGAGGTGATGTGGGCAGGGTTGAAAAAGCATTAGCAGTTCTGCAGTTGGCAGGCCGATGAAAAATGACATTTTTTTAAAAAATGTCATTTTTATTCCGAACCGCCTACCTTGGTTTTGTCTTCCAAGCAACCTAAGTTCCATCCCTGTTATCATTTGCGACCACGGTTGATTAGCTTTGCCGCAGGCAATGCGTACCTGCTTTTTTAAGGCGTCGGTTGCCTCCTTCTTCCAACAAAACATTCATTTTAGCATGAAAAAATTCTTGACTACTTGTACCGCCCTGCTCACCGTGCTGACGCTGTTCGCACAGTCCTCGGCAGGTTTTTGGAGCGCAAATGGCCGCTCGGATTTCTCCCAGCCAGCGTTTATGCCACAGGAGTGGCGGGCGCTCACGCTCAACCTCGACGCCATGCGCAACCACCTGCGCCAAGCGCCGATGGAGTTCACCACGGCTGCGCAAAACGCCCCGCTGGAGCTGATCCTCCCCATGCCCGATGGCTCGATGGAGGCATTTGCCGTGTGGGAGTCGCCCATCATGGAGCCAGCGCTGGCCGAGCAGTTCCCGATGATAAAAACCTATGCGGGCCGCAGCATGGCAAACCCAACCATTTCCATCCGAATGGACTACTCGCCGCTGGGCTTCAACGCCATCATCCACACAGGCAGCGGCACGGCGTTCATCGCCCCGAACTCACCGGAGGAGCAGGTTTATCTGAGCTTTTGGTTGAAAAACGTGGACTTCAACACCCCCGAAGCGCAGCAGTTTCATTGCGAAGTGAAGCACGACGCAACGAAGTTGGAGGCGTTTACCGAGGATTTTGCGCCAGCAACCGACCGTGCAGTCGTGCCGGTTGACCTGTACACCTACCGCCTTGCCTTGGCCACCACGGTGGAATATTCGGCCAGCGAAGGCAACACGCCCGCCTCGGTGATGATGGCTGTGGTCAACGTCATCGGCAACGTCAACAGCGTCTTTGAGCGGGATGCTGCGGTGCGCTTGCTGCTCATCGCCAACACGGATACGGTCTTCCATTTCAGCAACCCAGACCCCTACACCAACGGCAATACAGAGCAGATGATTAACCAAAACCCACCTATTTTGAACGCTGCGTTCACGGTGAACGGCTACGACATCGGCCATGTTTTTGGCACAAACGGCGGTGGTCTGGCCAGTACGGGCGGCGTCTGTGATGCAACAGTCCTATCACAGTACCCGAAGGCTAGGGCTGCTTCCTGCAAGTTCGGGCCATACAGCGGGCCACTTTTCTACATTATCGCTGGGCACGAGATGGGCCACCAGTTCAATGCGCTGCACACGTTCAACAAGTGCGACAACGAAAACGAGTCGCCAGAAACGGCCTACGAACCGGGCAGCGGCTCCAGCATCATGTGCTACAACGGCAACGACGTATGCACCGTGAACCACGTGCAGCCCACCAGCGACCCCTATTTTCACGTCAACTCGATGCTGCGCATTCAAGCATTCACCCGCACGGGCGACGGCAACCAGTGCAAGCAGGTCGTTGCCAACGGCAATGAAATGCCAGTGGCGAACATCCCGATGGAGGGCGGATTTTACATCCCGAAATCAACGCCGTTCTCGCTGACGGGCGTTGGCTCCGACGTGAACGACCCATTTGCATCATTGACCTACTCTTGGGAGCAATACGACTTGGGGGTGCCCAGTACGCTTGGCCAGCCAATGGGCACGGCCCCGCTGTTCCGCTGGTATCCGCCCACCAACAATCCTACCCGCATTTTTCCAAAAATGGAGACCATCCTGAGCAATACTTCCGATATAAGGGAGGTGCTGCCAACAACTGACAGAGTGCTAACCTTCCGATTTGTGGTTCGGGACAACCACCCGGTAGCGGGTGCCTTCAATTATGAGGAATTCCAGTTCAACTGCGCTGCCAGTGCCGGCCCGTTCGTGGTCACGTACCCGAACGCCGCCGAGACGTTCAGCGTGGGCGACTACGTGGAAGCGACCTGGGACGTGGCAAGTACAGACCTTGCCCCGGTTAACTGCCAAAAGGTCAACATCCACCTGAGCACGGACGGCGGGTTCACTTACCCGACGCTGCTGGCCTCGCAGGTGGACAACGACGGCTCGGCCTACGTGGTGATGCCCGACCTGCCGACCACCAGCGCCCGCATCCGGGTGGAGGCTGCGGACAATATTTTCTTCGACATCTCGAACCAGAACTTCACCATCGAAGCGGCCACGCAGCCCGGCTATATTTTTACCACAAACCCGCCGGGAGGTGGCCTGTCATGCGACGAATTTGTGGTAACCCTGCAAACGCAGGCGCTGCTTGGCTACGGCGGCGATGTCACTTTTTCGGTGACCGGATTACCAGTGGGCGTTACCGCCAACTTTGGCACAAACCCTGTTTCGGCGGGCCAGTCCACCACGCTCACCATCAATACGAGCGGTTCGGTGACAACGGGCGACATCACCTTCAACATCTTGGCCATCTCGCCTGGCCAGCCCGACCAGACCCGCATTTTGACCATAGAAATCGTGGACACCGACCTCAGCGGCATCACGGCCAACACGCCCGCCGATGGGGCTTCGGGACAGGAGACGCTTCCAATTTTCAACTGGTTGGACCTGCCAAATGCGGACAGCTACGACATCCAGATTGCCACCGACCCCGGCTTCACCGACATCGTGGACAGCGCAAATGGCCTGACTGCCAACCAGTACACCCCAAGCATCACGCTGGAAGCCGACCAGGTTTACTACTGGCGGGTGAGGGCGAGCAACACCTGTGGCACGGGGGATTTTGGCGACCCGTTCAGCTTTCGCACCGTCTCGCAAACTTGCATCCAGGCCACGAGCAGTGGCGACCAGAACGGCATCAACATTCCCGGCACGGGCTCACCGCTCATCACCTCGAAGATAAATATTGCGCAAGCAGGCACCATCTCCGATGTGAACGTGGAAGAAGTGGTGGCAACGCACACTTCGCTGAGGCATATTGAGCTGCGGCTGAAAGGCCCAGATGGCACCTCCGTCGTGCTGATGTCGGAGCCAAACTGCAACAGCAACAGCCTCAACGCTGGCTTCGACGACCAGTCACCCAACACCCTGACGAACTGCCCAACGGCCAATTTCAACTATAAACCAGTTGGCCAATTGTCCAATTTTGTTGACAAAAACTCGCAAGGCGAATGGACGCTGGAACTGGAAGTAGTGAACTCGGCTGGCGAGGGCGGTACTTTTTTAGCCAGTGGATGCTGGAGGTTTGCGCTGGCGTTCAGGCCACGAACCCGGTCATCGTCAAAAACGACACGCTGGCCGTGCCGCCGAGTGGCACCAATCGGATTATACGAGCAACCTCCGTGGCAAACGATGCCGACAACTCGTGGGATGAACTGGAGTTTACCATCGTAACCAACACGGCCAACGGCCAGGTCAAGCTCGATGGGCAAACCCTCGGCGTGGGCGGGCATTTTACCATGAGCGATGTCTTCAACAACTACCTGACCTATACCAACACCAATGCTGCCGCACTGTACGATTATTTCACCTTTTCGGTAAACGATGGTGAAGGCGGCTACACTGGCACTCCCCGTTTCAACATAAAAATGGATGCGGACGCCAACATCATTAGCAGCACAATTGGCCAGGCCGATGATGCTGGGTTCAAATATTCCCCAACCCCGCCACCGACGAGGTGAACCTTGTTTTTGCTCCGCAAATGGGCAAACCGCTTTTCGCCCAGATGTTCAATGCACAAGGCAGGGTGATGCCCGTCAGTGTGACTGGGCTTGACACAAGCTTGGTGAAAATGAACACCTCATCCGTCGTGCCGGGCTTGTACTTCGTGCAAGTCCGTACATCCGTTGGGGCGTTTGTGCGGAAGGTGGTGATTGAGTAAAATATGGCATTCGGAAAGTTATACAGCCTGGTTTGTTGATTTGCTAGGAACCTCTTTGCAGGCGTCTCGCAGACGCCGCATGGTTCACAATGGAACATAACAATTGAAAAGTTGATTGAATGAAATACCTCATTACTGGCGCTACCGGCTACATCGGCACACAGCTCACCAAGCGGCTCATTGCCGAAGGCCATACTGTGCATGCGCTCTACCGGAGCGAATCGAAAGCGAAGGAATTGCGCGCACTGCCGGGCGTTGTCATGCAAAAGGGCGACCTGCTCGACAAGCCCAGCCTCGAAGCTGCGGTAGCCGGCTGCGATGCGGTTTTTCATGTGGCGGCATTCGCCAAACCGTGGGACAAGAACCCGCAAATTTTTTACGACTACAACTTGGATGGGGCGGTGAACGTGTTCGAAGCGGCCCAGGTAGCGGGCGCAAAGCGGGTGGTGTTCACCTCCACGGCAGGCACCATCAGCCCGACGGCGGGCGGCGTTCCGAGCGAAGAAGCAACACTTCGCACAGTGGACTACTTCACCGACTACGACCGATCGAAGGCGCAGGCCGAGGCAGTTGCTGTAGCCATGTCGAGCAAAGGCATGGAAATCGTGACGGTGAACCCCAGCCGGGTGTACGGTCCCGGCCTCCTGAGCGACAGCAACGGGGTGACGAGGATGGTAAAAATGTACCTCGAAGGCAAGTTCCGGCTGCTGCCCGGCGATGGCAACAGCATCGGCAACTACGTCTTCATTGACGATGTGGTGGAGGGCCACTTGGCAGCGATGAAGCAAGGCAAGGCAGGTGAGCGATACATCCTCGGCGGCAGCAACGCATCGTTCAACAGCTTCTTTTTGACACTCTCCGACCTGTCGGGCAAGGAGGTGCGGATGCTTAAGGTGCCGCTCCCCGTGATGAAGGTGGCTGCGCATTTCATGGAAATGCGGGCGAACCTGACGGGCAAGCCGCCCGTGCTGACACCACCCTGGGTGAAACGCTTTCACTACGACTGGGAACTTTCCATCGAAAAGGCCAAACGGGAACTTGGCTATGAGCCGTTGCCGCTGGAACATGGTCTTGCCAAGACGGTGAATTGGCTGGAAAAAGTGGGTTGAAAATCACTCCACAACTTATTGGTTCACAAGGACTTGAAGGCGGCGATGCGCTTCCGGGCAAGTTCCACGTATTCCTCCACAATCTCATAACCTACAAACTTTCTTCCGCTTCGCAATGCGGCCAGCGCAGTGGTGCCGCTGCCCATGAAGGGGTCAAGCACCACGTCCGTTTGAAAAGAATAAAGTTGGATGAGGCGGTGCGGCAGCTCCAGCGGGAACGGTGCCGGATGCCCTACCCTACGGGCCGATTCGGCGTTCATTTGCCAGATGGTCTTCGTCCATTCGAGGAACTCGTCACGGCTGATGGTGCTGAGTTTTTCGGTTTTTTCCTTTTTGGTCAAATGCCGTTTGTAGTCGCCTTTTGAAAAAATGAGGATGTACTCGTGAACGTCGCGCAGGATGGGGTTGGAGGCGCTTTGCCAACTGCCCCAGGCCGTGCTGGAAGTGGAACTGGCGCCTTTGTCCCAGATGATTTCGCCCCGCATGATGAAGCCGATTTCCTGCATGAGCAGGACGATGTGGGAGGTGAGCGGGATGTAGGGCTTGCGGCCAAGGTTGGCCAAATTGATGCAGGCACGACCACCGGGCACCAGCACCCGGTAGGTTTCGGCGAAGGCATTTTTCAAAAAACCGAGGTATTCCGAGAGGGATAGGTCTTCGTCATAATCCTTGTTGGCGTTGTAGGGCGGGGAGGTGATCATGAGGTGTACCGAGCCGTCGGGGATTTCGGACATGGTCTCCGAATTTGACTTAAACACCTGATTTTCAAGTGGATGCGGGAAGTCGTTGACCACTGTGTCGGGCATTTTTTCACCGTTCAATTCGGTGTAAAGCCGTGAATTGTAAAATTTCGATGCGTCGTGGTTTATCCTGCCGCTGGTACCGAACGAACTGGTGGTGGTTCCTTCTCTGCTTTTTGCCATGAATTGTTGAAAATGGGGTCAAAAGTGGACAGTTTCTTCCAGAATGACAAAAAAAGATTGGAGCGCTTACCCGTTAGGCAGGTTGAGCGGCGGTCTGGAGGGCTGCGGCTTCGGTGGCTCCCGGCATCCCCGCACATTCCTTGAAAATCCGTTTAGTGCAGGTGGCGCAGATGTCGCCGTTCAATTGCGGGACGATGTGCGTAAGTGCTTCTTCTTTTGAAACAAAAAAATGGTCCTCACCGATTTCCGCCCGGAAACCGCCTCGAATCAGGGTATCCTGCGCATTCAACTTAAGGCCCGCAAAGTAAAGTCCCCCGCCCTTCTGCTTCCATCGGTGTGCCTCTATCACACACCATTCCGAGCCTGCCACGTCAATGAAGTTGATGCCTCGTGCAATGATGAGCAGGTTCTTCACGTCCGACGCTTCATCGTCCACCAGCTCCCTGATTTCAGCGGCAATATGCATCACCGAGCCAAAGAAAATGGAGCCGTCAATCCGCAAAATCTTCATTTGTGGGCATTCCGGTAGCAGCTTCCGCTCCAAATAGATGAACCGTCGTTTCGGATCTTCTGGGTCGGGAGCCATCACGGCCACGTTGGGTGTGGAGGAACGCTGGAGGTAGAAAATCAAGGAGAAAATGACGCCAATGAACACGGCGTTTTCGAGGTCGGCCACCAGCGTGGCCACGAACGTGATGGCCATCACGATGGTCTGCCGCTTGCTCGACCTTGTCACCGTTTTTGCGAATTCAAAATCAATCAGGTTGTAGGCTACCATCAAAATCACGGCCGCCATTGCTGGGATCGGCATGTAGGCTATCAGCGGCGCTATTAGCAAAACTATCCCCATCAAGAACAGGGATGCAAACACCGCCGACAGCGCCGTCTTGGCCCCAGACTCATAATTCAAGGCGCTACGGGTAAACGAACCAGCCCCGGCATAACTAGCGAAAAAGCTGCCAATGATGTTGGACAAACCTTGCCCAATGAACTCCTGGTTGTTGTCCAAAACTTGTCCTGATTTTGCCGAAATAGAGCGGGCTATGGCTACCGTTTGAATCAAACCCAAAAGTGCAATGGCAAATGCGCTTTGTGACAATTCAGTTAATGCATGGAAGCTGAAATCAGGCATTGAAAAATGTGGCAGCCCACCTGATACATGTCCAACCATTTTTATACCGACCGCTTCCCCTCCCAAAGCAAAGGCCAACAAGCTTCCACCCACAATGGCTATTAATAGGTTTGGAACCTTTGGCATTATCTTTTTCGAGAGAATGGCCAAAAACAAAGTAAAGATGCCCACTGCCAAGGAATAAAAATTGGTTAGGTGCAAGTTGATACCAATTGCCTCCAGTGTGGCGATGAATGATTTGCCCGAGGGGATTTCCAACCCCAAGAAATGCTTTATTTGACTTTCAACAATTAGAATTGCAGCACCTGAGGTAAACCCCACCAGCACAACATGCGACACAAAATTGATGAGCGTACCCATTCTGCCTATGCCCAAAGCCAACTGTATGATTCCAGCCATTAAGGTTATCGTCAGTGCCTTGGCGATAAAGTCTTCGGAACCTGGTTCAACGCCGAGTTGGCTAATTGCAGCGAAAACCACTAGCGAAATCGCTGTGTTTGGCCCAGAAACCACATGTTTTGATGAACCAAAAAGCGCTGCAACTATAGGAATCACCATGGCCGTGTAAAGGCCATAAATCGGCGGCATACCAGCAATCATGGCAAAGGCCACGCCCTGAGGCAGCACGATGACCGCCCCGGTCATGCCCGCAATCAAGTCAGCCCTCAACGTGCTGCGGTTCACCTCTGGCCACCAGTTCAGGAATGGGAAGATGCGATGAAGTAATTTTTCGGCAATTTCAGTCTGCACGACTGGTCAGGATTTTCACAACAAAAAGTACAGCAGAGACAATGAAAATATCGTGCAAAATAATGCCATCTGTTAGGTACTTGTGTAACCATAGTCACATTCTTTGCTCATCGAGGCAATTGGACGTTCAGAATACGGTCATTTCACCAAAAAATTGACGAAAGTTGCGACTGAACCAAAACCCACTTAGTTTTGCCGCCATCATGAAAAATTTCATCCACATCCATCATCATCATTTCTACTCACCGCCCACCTGCGAGCAGTCCTGTTTTTGATGTGAAATGACTTTTTTCACGCTCAAAAAAAGGCTTGTCGGTTCGCTTGGCAAGCCTTTTTTTTATTTGATTTATTGAGGATTGAAGATGTTGCGGAGTTTTCGGAAATTAGTGGCGTCAAATACGTTCGGGGTCAATTTCGGGTTTCCGGGCCGTTGATGAATGACATTATGAATGGCTTGGCCCTAAACCCGTAACCATTGAAATCAAATAAAACCCATTCATGGAAGCATACGCCCAAGCGCTCAACATTGCCGTCCCTTTTTTCCTGCTGCTCATCACCATTGAAGCGGTGGCGGCACGGCTGATGGGGCTGCCCGTCAACCGGGGCGCCGACATGATTTCGAGCCTCAGCAGCGGCATCACCAACGTGGTGAAGGACGTGCTTGGCCTCAGCATCGCCATCGTCAGCTACGGCTGGATGGTACAGCACCTCGCCATTTTTGAAATCAAGGCCACTTGGCTCGTGTTCGTGCTGGCGTTCGTGGCCAAGGACTTCGCCGGGTACTGGATGCACCGGCTGGAACACACGGTCAACTTCCTCTGGAACCGCCACATCATCCACCACAGCAGCGAGGAGTTCAACCTCTCGTGCGCCCTGCGGCAGAGCATCTCTGAGGTATTCACGTTCATCACGTTTTTCATGCTCCCGGCGGCGCTGCTCGGTATCCCCGTGCAGGTGGTGGCGGTCATTGCCCCCATCCAGTTGTTTGCGCAGTTTTGGTACCACACGAGGCTCATCGGCAAGATGGGCCCGCTCGAATCTTTCCTCGTCACACCGTCGCACCACCGGGTTCACCACGCCATGAACACGGAGTACCTCGACAAAAACTACGGCCAGATTTTCATCGTTTGGGATAAAATTTTCGGCACGTTCCAGCCGGAACTGACCGAAGTGCCGCCAGTGTATGGCGTGAAACGCCCGGTGCATACTTGGAACCCCATCATCATAGGCTGGCAGCACTTCTGGTTGTTGCTCACCGACGCTTGGCGTGCCCAAAGCTGGTGGGACAAACTGCGGCTCTGGTTCATGCCGACCGGCTGGCGGCCTGCCGATGTGGCGGCGGCTTACCCCGTCAGCATCGTAGAGGATGTTTGGCACCTCGAAAAATACGATACCCGCCCCTCTCCGCGCTCACGGCTTGGTCATGGGTGCAGCTTTTTGTCACCCTCCTGTTGATGTTTTACCTGTTCAACCAAATTGCCAACATCGGGATGCCGGGCATGTTTTGGTACGGGGCCTTCCTGTTTGCCAGCGTTTTCAGCTATACCACGCTGATGGACAAGTCTAGGTGGGCGATTTTGACCGAAGTAGTAAAAGTGGCTTTTGGCTTCTTACTGCTGTGGTGGCAGGGTGGTGATTGGTTTGGGCTGGAGGGCCTTTGGCCAATGGGCGTATACTTGCTTGCAGGGTTCCTGCTCGTTTCATTGGGGGCAGTGGTTTATTTTTCGAGAACGAAGGTTGGGCAGGAGCAAGTGAGCCGGGGGTGGTGAGGTTGGGAAATTATACTTTTGTGGGTTATCAAAACAGAATCAACTAAGTGGAAATCCTTATCATCCTCCTTTTCAATCTCGTCAACGCAGTTTTCGCCCTGTCGGAAATCGCCCTCGTCTCCGTCAAGCGGCAGCGCATGGTGCAATTGGCCGAAAACGGCAACGCCAAGGCGAAGACCGTCCTCGAACTGCTGAAAAACCCCGAAGGCTTCCTCTCGGCGGTGCAAATCGGCATCACGCTCATCGGCATCGTGTCGGGTGTGTACGGCGGCGCCACGCTCACCGACAACTTCCGCCCGGTGGTGGAACAAGTTGAGGTGCTTCGGCCATACGCCCACACCATCGCCTATGTGCTGGTGGTAGGGCTGATCACCTACCTGTCCATCGTCATCGGGGAGTTGATTCCGAAAACCCTCGCCATGAAGTTTGCCGAGCCGGTTGCTTTGGGCATTGGCGGGTTCATCAAGTTGTTCAGCCGCATCGCCAGCCCATTTGTTTGGTTACTGACCTCGTCCACCTACCTTGTTTTCAAAGTATTCGGTGTCAAACCGGCGGAGGAAGAGAAAATTACGGACGAAGAGCTTCGCTACTTCATCAAAACCGCCGGAAGGCAGGGGCTGCTTGACAAGGACGAAAGCGAAATCCACGACAACGTGCTGTCTTTCAGCGACTTGCGGGCCAAGTCGCTGATGACCCACCGCCTCGAAGTGGAGTGGGTGGACGTGACTGAATCCATCGGGGACATCGAAAATATGTTGCGGGAAAGCCACCATTCCCATTTCCCGGCCTGCGAGAAGACTTACGACAAGGTACTCGGCTTCCTCGACGCCAAGGACTTTTTCGCCCGAAAGGACGAGCCGAATTTCCAGTTGCGGAGCATCTTGAGGGAGCCGGTTTTTATTCCCGAAACCCAGTATGCCATTGATGTACTGCAGCATTTCAAAAAAAGGCGGTGCTATTTTGGCATCGTGATAGACGAGTTTGGGGCATTCGAGGGCGTACTGACCCTGCACGACATCTCCGAAGCGCTCGTCGGGGACTTGCCCGACAATGACGACGAGTCCTCCGGCATCCTCCGGCGGGACGATGGCTCACTACTCGTCAGCGGCCACGTACTCGTCGCCGACCTGAACCACTTCCTGAAAGCCGATTTCTTTCCCGTGAACAACCCGTTTTACAGCACTATCGCAGGTTTTATTCTGCACAAATTGGAATATTTGCCGAAGGTGGGCGAAAAGTTTGAGTACCACGAGCGGCATTTCGAAATACTGGACATGGACGGTGCGAAGATTGACAAGGTGTTGGTGAAATGAGTGAGGAGAGTGTCAATTCAAAACATAATTGTGTGAAGCCGCCACTGCTTCTGTCACCTAATAAATGTCATTTCTCACCAAAAATCTTAAAAATCTTCTTTTTGATTAAAATTATTTGTTTTAAAATTTGATAATTACAAACATAAAAAACATCTTTGCATCAAGTTTTCGTAGAAATTGAACATTTGGGTTATTTCAAACATTTTTATTAATGTTATGAATGGCTTACAAAAACGAAGACGAACACCAATTTTAAAAGTGTTTCATCCATAAAATCCACTGTTATGGAACTACAAATCTTGGTTAGCAAAAAAGGAACGAAAGTCGTTTTGGCCTCCAGCCTTCACGCAGAGCTTGGCCTTTCGAACAAACAGTACGCCGCCAACCTGCGGCACTGGCTCCACGATGTTTACCAATTCCACGACGGCATCCGCAAACCGGAGCATTTCAAGGACTTCGCTCGCCGCCAATCCAAGGAAGTGGTGGTGGACGACTACTACCTGTCCATCGAGTTTGCGAAGCTCATCACCCTCAACTCAAAAAGCAAGGTAAAACTGAAATATGCAACTTGGCTGCTTGGACAAGAAGACACTGACGGGCACAGTGACCTGTTGAGCGTCGAACAAGTAATGGCCGTGCTCGAACTGTCTAAAGTGATGGGACTCGTGTCCTGCCAGACGGCCTGCGAGCAAAAGCACCTCGAAACCTACGAGGAGCGCAATGGTGGCAGTGCCGCCAACTGGTGGAACTTCCGTTCCAACCTGCTCGGCTACTCATCTGAAAAACTGCGGGAAGCCATGCAGCAACTCGGCAAGCGCCCCGATGGCAAGTCGCAGCGGCAGATGCTGATGCAGGTGGACAAGCACGAGATGGTGCGCACAGCGGTGGTTGACCTGTTCATGGGCTTGGGCAAGTCAGCAGACTACGCCCGCAGCCTCGGCGACCTCGCCAAAACATTCGCCAGGGAACTGAACGTGGAGATTTTTGACGACCGGGAAGCCTCGCCTGCTTTTTTGCCCAAACTCAATGGCGAGCTGGCAGAGGAAGTGAAAGGATGTTAGTAAAATGCGGTACTTACAAAGGTGGGAGGGGATGAAAATGGCGAGTTGAGGGTTTGTGGACGTGAGAGATTAAGGGTTTGAGGAAGAAAACCTAGCGCTTTCCCAAACCCTTAAACTCCCAAGTCCTCAAACTCACTTCACCACCGCCACTTCAAAGTGCATCCCATCCATGCGGCTGAAATGACCGCCCCAGTAGAAGCCGTTTTTGTTGGCGATGCTGACCATCTCCCGGACACAACCCTTTTGGCCAACGAGGGCAGGCACCTGGCCGAGCTTGTTCCAGGCATAGTTGATGTCGAAGGCAGTGCCGAAGGAGTGGTTGCTCAAAGTCCTGCGGCTTCCACGAATGTACCGGGGCACGTAGGAACCCTCCCAGGTAAGTATATTTTTTATGAAACCCGCCTTTTCCCAATCGGCAAACAGGGACTGCAATTGCTGGCGCCCAGTCGGTGAAACTGCACTCTGCCGCTTGGCGGCACATTTTTCATGCCCTTCAACTGTGGAATGTCAACGCGCACGATGTTTTTTTCTGCCCAACCATCCGTGACGATGATGGCCTCGGTGCCGTCGCCCGCCGACTTGAACTTGAAGTTGCCGAAGATTTTGGCACGGGCGGTATTACCTACCAAGGGATTGAAGCTCGGTTTGTCTGGATAATCAAAGGCTTCTTTTAGGTGGTAGCCAGCCTTGAAGGCGGCGAGGTACGACTTGGGGCCTACTACCCCATCGCCCACGAGACCGTTCGCCTCTTGGAATTTCACCGTTGCGGTATGGGTTTTTGGCCCAAAATCGCCATCAGCGACAATCTGGTGATTTTCGAGACCGATGAGGAAGTATTGCCAGCGCTTGACTTGTGGTGAATTTGAACCTAATTTAATCGTTTCCATATTTGAAAGGACTTTTGAGTGAAAAATCGGGTGCAACTTAGGGGTAATATTTGATATTTTCCAAGGAAGTCCCAAGCTGGTTGCAAAAAGCTGGGTTTTTCGGAATCCGCTGTAAATGAACACTATTTGCATTCAGTTTGACAGATTGGTTGCTGTGCAAATTGGTACTTTTGCCCCCTTTGACATCCAATTTTCATAAAAATACCACCATGCGGAATATCCTATTGCTTTGTTTTTTAACGGTTTCCATCTCACTCCATGCCCAACGGTTTTCAAGGGTGAAAATCAATTTGGGAACCGACAAAACCCTTGAACAACTGGCTCAACTCGGCCTCGATGTTGACCACGGGCGGCTACAGCCCGGCAAGTATTTCATTGGCGAATTCGCTGCGGAAGAACTCGAACAAATCCAGACCGCCGGGTTCAGGACGGAAGTGTTGGTCGCCGACCTCGATGCGTACCGCCGCCAACTGAACGAAGCACCGCAAGCCACCAGCGAGCGTGTGCTGCCACCCTGCCCCGACCTCGTGCCCACGCCGTACGAGACGCCCGCCAACTATGTGCCCGGCACGATGGGCGGCTACTTCAGGTACCAAGAAATGCTTGACATGGTTGACCAAATGGCGCAGATGTACCCCAATTTGGTCAAGGCTAGACAGCCAATCACCACGGCTTACACCACGCACGAAGGTAGGCCGGTGTATTGGCTCAAAATTTCCGACAACCCCAACGTGGACGAAGCCGAACCAGAGTTGCTGTACGACGGCGTTCACCACGCCCGTGAGCCGAACAGCATGTCGCAGTTGCTGTTTTACATGTGGTACCTGCTCGAAAACTACGATAACGACCTAGAAGTGAAGTACCTCGTGGACAACACGGAAATGTACTTTGTGCCTTGCCTCAACCCCGACGGCTATATTTATAACGAAACCACCAACCCCGACGGCGGCGGCATGTGGCGCAAGAACAGGAAAGATAACGGCGACGGCACTTTTGGCGTGGACCTCAACCGCAACTACGGCTATCAATGGGGCTTCGACAACGCTGGCTCATCGCCCAGCACCAATTCGCAGACTTATCGTGGCACAGCACCGTTCTCTGAGCCGGAGACCCAGATGATCCGAGACTTCTGCCTGGCACACAATTTCGAGATTGCGCTCAACTACCACACATTCGGCAACCTACTCATCTACCCCTGGGGCTGGGTGGATGGGGCATCGCCCGACCACGCCACCTTCTCCACCATTGGCCCGTACATGGCGAGGGAGAACAATTTCCTCAACGGATTTGGCTCGCAAACCGTGGGCTACACCACCAACGGCGGCTCCGACGATTGGATGTACGGCGAGATGAGTACAAAAGAAAAGATTTTTTCAATGACCCCGGAAGTTGGCCCCAGTTTCTGGCCCAGCTCTGCCGAAATTGATGGCCTGAACAAAGCTTGCATGCACATGAACCTCACCGCCGCCCACCTCGTGCTTAACTTCGGGCTACTCAAACCGGGCGGTGACCGTTTCATCAGCCAACTGCAAGGCTCGGTCTTGTATTCATTGCAAAAAATGGGGCTTGCTGCTGGCCTCCTAACCGTCAAACTGGAGCCAGTCAGCAACAATATCGTTGCCGTGGGCAGCCCAATCAACTACGGCATGTTCCACCTGGAAGAAGCATCGGGCGGCATCCCGTTCACGCTGAAACCGACTGTTCAGGAGGGCGACCTCGTCCAGTTCAACCTAGTGCTGGACAATGGGCTGTACCAATGGAGGCAGCCCATCGAACTCATTTACACCACCCTCGCCGAGACTGCTTTCCTCGATGCTGCCGACAACCTCAACAGTTGGAATTCTGGCGATTGGGCACTAACGGACGAGCATTTCCACTCGTCGCCGACCAGCATTGCCGACTCACCAAGCGATGATTACGCCCCCAATGCTTTCAATGAAATTGAGTTACAAACGCCCATTAAAGTTACCGATGCGACCAGCGTTACACTCAGTTTTTGGGCAAAATGGAACATTGAAGAAGACGAAGATTACGTGCAAATACTTGGCAATTTCAGCGGCAGCGGCTTTCAGGCGCTCTGCGGAAAATACACCGAGGCCGGCACCGAGGAGCAGTCGTTCGACGAGCCAGTTTACGATGGCGTCCAGCAGAACTGGGTACGAGAGGAGATTGATATGACCGAATGGCTCGCAATCGACGACAGCGTCGAGTTCCAGTTTGCGTTCCGGCTGGTGTCGGACGAGTTCATTGAGGCGGATGGCTTTTATTTCGACGATTTTGAGCTGAACATTGTCAACAAGGGTGGCACTTCCAGCACGTTCGACTTCGACAAATCCGACTTCACGCTGACCAGCAGGCCAAACCCCGCACATGACCACGTCATCATTGACCTGAAGGGCGACAACCGCCCAATTGGCACCATGCAGCTGCAGGTGTTCAATCCGCTGGGGCAAATGGTGGCCCAACAGGCCGTTCAAGGGCAGATTTTCCGGTTGGAGACGGCCAACTGGCATCCGGGCCTTTACCAATACAGACTTTCGATGGGCGGCAAATGGTTGCCAGCAGGCCGGTTTGTGGTTTCAAAATAACCAAGTGCGGAACACATCAAATTTTACTTGTTTTTTCCGGTAAAAAAAATAGTTTTTCCAAAATGCAGTACCTATCTTTGCGCCCGTTTTTAAAGGGCTTTTGAGCTTTTTGAAACTGCAAACAACAATTTATTCATTAAATTCTTCAACATGTTCGCAATCGTAACCATAGCCGGTCAGCAATTCAAAGTGACGGAAGGCCAAGAGCTTTTCGTCCACCGGTTAGAAGCCGAAGAGGGCGCTAATGTTTCGTTCGACCAGGTTCACCTGATTGACAGCAGTGGTTCCATCAACGTCGGCACGCCGATAGTGAAGGGCGCCAGCATCGGCGCTACTGTCCTCGACCCGCTCGTGAAGGGCGACAAAGTCATCGTTTTCAAAAAGAAAAGGCGCAAGGGCTACCGGGTAAAAAAGGGCCACCGCCAACAGTTTTCGAAAATCAAAATCAATTCGATCACTGCTTGATACGATGGCCGTCACTCATTCCCGGCAGTTTGCCGGGGCATCTTTTCAACCTAAAAATTTTTAAAAATGGCACATAAGAAAGGTGAAGGTTCAACCCAGAACGGGAGGGACAGTAATGCGAAACGACTCGGCGTTAAACTTTATGGTGGCCAGAAGGCCACAGCAGGAAACATCATCGTGCGCCAGCGTGGCACTAAATGGCACCCAGGTGAGAACGTTTACATGGGCAAAGATTTTACGCTTCATGCCGCTGTGGATGGTAACGTTGTTTTCCGCAAGGGCCGTCGTGACCGCACTTTCGTGAACATCATGCCGTTTGACGTTCCCGAAACAGTTGCCACGATTGCCAAGGCAAGGCCAGCTCCTAAAAAAGAGGAGAAGGTGGTGATACCGGTAGCTATCCCCGTGAAAGCTGCGGAACCTGCTGCACCCGTTGCTGCCGCTCCAGTGGCACCAGACGCTGCTGCAACAGCACCAGTTTCCGGTAAAAAAGACGACCTGAAGAAAATCGAAGGCATTGGCCCAGCCATCGAAAAGTTGCTAAATGCAGCAGGAATCACTACATTTGCTGGCCTTGCAGGGACAACTTCCGATAGTATCAAGGAAACCCTTGTCGCAGCTGGCTCTCGATTCGGCTTCCACGATCCAACCTCATGGCCCCACCAAGCAAGCATGGCTGCCGAAGGCAACTGGGATGAACTGAAGAAATTGCAGGATGAACTCGATGGAGGAAAAGCAGTTTCGGCTCAGGAAGAGGAATAATCAATTCGAATAGTTTTAGTTTTCATAGCTTTATATTTGAAGTCCTGCCCGCAAGGGTAGGACTTTTTTTCGGGTGAGAGATGTGAGCGGGTGAGCGTCGTAAAGGCGCTCACCCGCTCACTTTTTCTCACATGCTCACCGCTTACCCTCTCTTAAAGAGCGACTCCACAAACGCCCGTTTGTTGAACACTTGCAGCTTGTCTATCGCTTCGCCAACACCAATGTACTTGATGGGGATTTTGAACTGGTCGGAAATGCCAATAGCCACGCCGCCTCTGGCCGTGCCGTCAATTTGGTAAGTGCCAAGCAGGTTACTTCCCGTGGCGGCTGTGAATTGCTTCGCCTGCTCGATGGCGTTTTGTCCAGTCGTGGCATCCAGAATCAGCATCACATCATCGGGGCTCGGGCAGGCACTTGCTGATGGAGCGCTTGATTTTGGTCAGCTCGTTCATCAGGTTGATTTTGGTGTGGAGGCGGCCTGCTGTATCAATGATGCAGACATCCAAGTCATTTTTCAAGGCATAATCCACCGTTTCGTAAGCCACAGCAGCCGGATCGGTGTTCATGCCCTTGGCGTAGAAGTGGCAGCCCACCCGCTCCGACCATATCTTCAACTGGTCAACAGCAGCAGCCCGGAAGGTATCGCCAGCCCCAATGACCACTTTTTGGCCTGCCTTTGTGAATGCGTACGCCAACTTTCCGATGGTGGTGGTTTTGCCCACGCCATTTACCCCGACAACAAGCAGCACATAAGGCTTTTTGCCGGGAGGCGCTGCGAAATCGTGGGTATCGCCAGTATTGTTGTTTTCTTCGAGCAACTTTACGATTTCGTCCCGCATGATGCGGTCAACTCGCCGGTGTTCAGGTACTTGTCCTGTCCAACCCGCTCTTCTATCCGACCAATGATTTTGACGGTAGTCTCCAATCCTACATCGGAGGTGATGAGGATATTCTCCAGTTCATCGAGCACCTCCACGTCCACAGTTGACTTGCCAGCTACGGCCTTGGTCAGCTTGTCGAAAAGTCAGCCTTAGTTTTTCAAGCCCCTGGTCGAGGTCTTGCTCCTTTCTTTGGTGAAGAATTTTTTTGAAAAAAGCTCATATTCTGAGAGGATATTGGGATATTGGGATTTTAGGTGATTGGGGAATTCAATATCCCAATATCTCAATCACTTAATATCTCAATATCCTCAAAATGACAAAGGCTTTTCTTAAAACAGGTTTAAGAAAAGCCTTCGAGATTTGACAGCAAAATAGGTTGAATGGAAATTTACTTCTTCTCGAAGAACTCCTTCACCTTGTCTTTGTGAATCATCAATTCTTTGTAAAGGTGTACCCTGCCTGTTTTGGGGTCTTTTACACTCTTAACGACTTTAACGAAATCACGCCCAGAACCTACGTTGGCGGCACGCTGGGCAACTTTGCGTTCTTTGATACTTTTGCCATGACTTACGAGATTGAAAATGATAATTTTTATTTCTCTACAACCCAAGAACAATACCATGCTCCAAAAGATTACTGATCTCCCGGTGAATGGTGATTTTCCTCATAAATGGGTTGTACTTTTTCAGTTCAAGAGGTCTGGTGTGTTCTTACGGTTCTTCTCCGTGATATAACGGGAAATACCAGGCACATCCGTCTTCCGCTGCTCGGTGCATTTCCAATGTGATTAGATGCGATTTTCTTTGCTTTTCTTAGCCATTTTGTTTCAGTTATACTGTTTTAAAAACAGATTTAGGTTCAAAAAAATTAGCACCCCTGTTTTGGAGCGAGGGAGATGCCTCGGCAAAACCCCTGGCTTGCTGTTTTTTCAAGTAGGAAGACAGGCCTTGCTTTTGATGCTCCGGAAGTGCGGAGGAAGACACTCAGCATAATCCACTCACCTGTTTCGGGGGAATGAAAAGCGCTTCTGAACAAGTTCGGCAAAAAGCGGCGACGTGTCTTGCGGTTGGAGTGCGATACGTTGTTGCCAGATACCGCCTTTCCAGTTAATTCAGAAACTCTTCGACAACAGAATTGCTTACTTCTTGAGTTATGACCGGTTGTGGGTTCCGAATTTATCGACAAACTCAAATCTCATAACTCATCCGAAATTGTAGTGACTCCGAAAGGACCTCGAACCTTTAACCTCCTGATCCGTAGTCAGGTGCTCTATCCAATTAAGCCACGGAGCCGTTTTTGAACGAAGCACAAACCACTTTTCAGGGAAAAAGTTCATCTAGTGCTCGTTTTTTACAAAGCCCTAATGCCTCCAAAACCATTTTTTTTCGGAAGCGGCTGCAAAATAGCGCTTTCAGGATTAAAGAGAAAAAACTTTTGGTGAAAAACTTTTCAATTGGTTGGCCTAAGCTCACCACTTTACAAACTCACAGAAATCTTCGTCAAATCAAACATGTTCACCACATAAACGCCTGTACTCAATCACTTTTACGTCAATTGTTTGTGGTCTGCGGTTTGAACGGTTCAGGCGTCGCCCTTGGTTGAAAATCATCTCCTGCGCCGCATTGTTGAACCCGGACTTTCCGTCGCAATCAACGTTGCCGTAATCAATGTTGATGAAATTGCTGGTGGGGTTTGGTGTCCTGTATCAGCCCCTTTTGCCGGCGGTACAGCTCGCCAGGTGCCCTCCTGCCGCACTGAGTCATTGCTGATGCAGTAGGCGTGCAGGTATTTCATGTCGTAAACATTGAGCCTACCCCGAAACCGTCGTTGGCGAGGCTCGGCGCACAACGTCCGTGTTTTGGAAGTGGCGTTCCGAACGAGAGGGCACATTCGGCGGGAGCAATCATTTGCCAGTGAATCAATCAGTGTGCAGGGCAGGCTGTACAGCAGCGCAACCGAGCCTGCCACATGCGGGCGACCCGGAAGAAGTGCCGCTGAAATCACTCCCGGTAGAGGCCGTTGGTACTGCTCGTCGAGGTACTTTGTGCAGGTGCGCCGAGGTCAATGCTCGCCGGGCCGTAAGCGGCTCCCGACACCCGCTTGTCGTCCTGGCCAGTATTGGTGACGGAGATGAGAAAGTCGCTTGGGCAACTCGTAGGGATATCGCCAACCTCGTCCACGTCCCACTCAGCATTGGCCGTGGCGGCAACGTTCAGCACGCCCGCCTGGCCCAACGGAGTCGTACATGGAACCCCGGATGGGCTGCTCGCTGCACATGACACCATCAATCCCGAAGGAGCCGTTGGTCTTTACGAAAGCCCCTCCTGCCCATTGGTTTGGTTGTATCGCTCCCGCATGTCCAGCACGTATTGGAAAGCAGCTATCACTTCATCCACAAACTCCGCACCGAGGAACATCAGCTTCACGTCCCAGTTGATGCCCGCCGTGCCGATGCCGTTGTTGC
>JADJYH010000047.1 GCA_016719855.1 Saprospiraceae bacterium
AAGTCGTGGCAATCTGGGTGGCTAGCATCGGCTGCGCCGAATTCGAGTTGTTCGTTGTCTGAGGTCAGCGGGCCGATGGTCACAGGCAAGTCAGCGTAGCTGAAAAAGCCGTAAACATTGCCGTTTCCGTAAATTTTGAAACCGTCGTCGCCTGTATTTTCATGTTGAAAATTGATGGTAACGAAAAACTGTCCTTGGTCGTTGCAGTCGGAAACCTCCGCTGTCAGGTCAAAGATATGGCAGTCGCCACCGCCGCAGTTTACAGGGCCAAAAACGTAGACGCCTTTGCAGTTTTCAAAATTCTACGTCCCTCACCACGATTTCGTAAACCACGCCCGGGTTGAGTGGGCCGATGGTATAAAACGGGTCGCCGTAGGCAAATGGGCCAAACCACTGGTCGTTCGCACGAATCTTGAACCCTTGGCTGCCCGTGTTTTGCGAAGCGAACTCAACATCCAGCATGAACTGGCCTTCAGCGTTGCAGGGGTGCGCCTCGGCAAACACCTCGAAAATATGACAATCACCGTTCGGTGTGCAGTCAGGTGACGAAAATGTATCGTGGGCGCAGCAATCGGGGACGTCGTTTATGCAGACATTAATAACTTGGCTCGGCTCGCCATTGTCGTCAAAATGTTGAATCGTAATGGGCAGGTCGGCCAGTGGGAAGGTGCCAATATTTTGCCCTTCATAAATCACGTTGAACAGGGTGTTGCCGGGGTTCTCATAATTGAAATCGAGCGTGAGCTGGTAAGTCCCATCCGAGTTGCAATCGCCCGTCTCGGCTACGAAGTCGAAAATATCACAAGCGCCAGCAACACAATCAGGTGCCGTGAACTCGTCAATGGCGCAGCAGTCAGGCACATCGTTGATGCAAACCTGTATGGCCTGATTCGGCTCGCCGTTGTCGTCAAAATGCTGGATGGTTATCGGCAAGGCCGCAAGCGCAAAAAGCCCGATATTTTGGCCTTCATAAAATACTTCAAAAAAGTTGTTCCCAGCATTTTCAACCTGGAAATCCAAATGAAGTTGGTAAGTGCCATCCGAGTTGCAGTCGCCAGGAGTGGCCACAAAGTCAAAGATGTCACAGGCACCGCCTGCACAGGAAACCGGTCCAGCGATGTCGAAATCGGAACAGTCAGGGTGCTGGTTGTCAATGGCCACAAACTCGAAAACGCTGCTTCCATTGCCGGGAAATGGGCCGACCGTGACGGGAAGCGCCGAGTAGGCGAAGTTGCCGTAGTTGTTGCCTCCGCCTTGTAGGTGGAATCCTTCGTTGCCAACGCCATCGTACTGGAAGTTGATGGTCACGAAATATTCGCCGTTGACGCAGTCGCCCTCTGTGGCCACAAGGTCGAAGATTTGGCATTGGGCATGGGTTTTCACCGCGCCGAAGCAGCAAAAAATGAGGAAAATGGTGGAATAAATGATGTTTTTCATACTTGACAGGATTTGATGGTACAAATGTGCTTCGGCATTTGCATAGAGGAAAATACTTTTTTGGGTTATTTTTGGATTTTTTACTGGCGTAAAGTTAGCTTGTTTTTTGTAAAAAATTGATTGTCAATATTTTATCAAAAATGATGCCTTTGCCACTCTTGGATTTTTTTTCTTAAACCAATATCAAGTTGAATGAAAAATAACCCACTAATCACCTTACTTTCCTCGCTCTCCCGAAAAGAAATGACCCGGTTTGCTGAGTTTGCAGCTTCGCCGTATTTCAACAAGCACAAGGAAGTGCGTGCCTTAGCCGAGTTGTTGAGCGAAATTTACCCCGATTTTTCGGATAAAAAATGCGACCGGGCAGCCATTTATCGGAAACTTCGACCCGGACAGGCGCACCATCAAGCGCAGTTGGCCATCGTGTTCAGCTATGCCTTGCGATTATTGGAGCAGTTCCTAGTGGTGGAAGGTTTGGCGCAATTAGGTAATTTTGATGATAAAACACTGTATTACAGTCAATTGCGCAAGCGAAACCTGACCAGTCTCCTAAAAACGGATTGGCAACCAACGACCATCAAACGTGATGCCTTGCACACTGAAAGGATCGTGCAGTCCACGGCTTTTTACGAAAAAAAAATACGCAACGCCGCTGAACAAGACGCCATCGCCATGCGCCTGGGGCGAACGGAAACGGTTTTTTTGGAAGAAAAACAAGGCTACCTCGATGCATTCTACCTCACTGCAACACTTCGGGATGCCTGCGAACGCAGCCAACGGTACCGTCTGCTGAAAACCTTGCCACCGGATGCACCTTTTTTTGAAAAACTGCTCGAAGTTTTAAACGCCACCCCCAATTTGGGCGACCAATTCCCATCTGTGAACGTGTACCTGCAACTTTACAACTTGTTGACAAACAACGACTTAAATCTGTTTTCCAAATGCTTGAACGATATTCGTGAAAACGAACGCCATTTCGACAGTGAAGAGTTGCAAAACCTCTACAACTACCTCCAAAACTTCTGCATCCAGCAAATCAACAACGGGCACCAACAGTTTTTGGAGGAGGTTTTCAGGCTTTATCAGCTTCAACTCGACAGCCAACTGCTGCTGGTGGACGGGGTACTTCCAGAGTGGCACTACAAAAACATTGTCACCACGGGCCTGCGCCTCGACGAGCGGCAGTGGGTTCGCAACTTTATCGAAAAATACAGCTCCTCTCTCGCAGAATCGGTGGCTGGGAACGCTTACAGCTACAACCTGGCGGCTTGGTTTTACCACGTCGGGAAACCGGGAGAGGTGCTTCCGCTGCTGCTGCAAGTGGAGTACACCGACCTCCGTTACAATCTCGACGCTAAGTCACTGCTGTTGCGCACCTACTTCGACCTGGAGGAGGAGGAGGCGCTGCTGGCTCACACGGATGCGTTCGGACAGTTCGTGAAGCGGAACAAGTCGCTGACGGATTTTCAGAAAAAAGGTTATTTCAACCTCATCCGTTTTTCACAGCGGGCGTTCAGGCTGAAAATGCAGGCGGGTTTTGCGAAGCAAGAAAAATGGCTGGAAAGCCTGCAAAAACTGGAGGCGGACATGGCTAAGTCAGAACCTATTTTTAACCGGACTTGGTTGGAGGGAAAGGTGGAGGAATTGAAAATCGCTGACTATCCTTGATTGTAATGATGCAGCTTTTTTTTGATTGACGATTGCTGATTAATGTGTGATTTTGTGTTGGCGGATTTTTGATGGTCATGGCTTGCCATCAAAAACCATCGGCATTACATCAAAATGTCAATCATGTAATCATCAATCGTTAATCAAAACCCCGTCACTACAATCCGATACAATCAGGAAATTTGAAAATTGGATTTGGAGGCTTCAATTCCAAATCAAACCAGCAGAGGGCGAGAAGCCGAGGGACTGGTGGAAGCTGCCCGCCATATCTGCCTGAAAGCCGTTGCCAAAGGCGAAACCCATCCCAAAATAAAGCATGGATGGCTCGGAAGCAAAGCCGGAACGGAGGTACAAGGACTTCACCGGTTGGTAGCTAAGTCCATTTTTCCAGCGGAACGGGAATTCTATGTCTTTTTCCAGCTCGGAAACAACCACCAGCTTATCGGACACTTGCCAAGCAATTCCTAACCGGAAAATCGTGGGCAGGTTTTCGCCCGCCGCCAACTCCACCTGTGCCGGGCTGAATACATGCGCTCCGACCCGCAAGTTCTTTGAAACATCAGCCTGCATGCCCGCTTCAAAAGTCAAGCTGCCACGGCTGCCGTACTCTGGTATGCGGGTCTGGAAATAATCGAACTGAGCACCAACGGACAGGGCGCTCCACAGTTTTCGAGCATAAGAAAAGCCGATTTTCTGCTGCCTAAACTCCTCATAACCAAAGCTTTGCACAATGAGGCCGAAACTGCCGGAGCGGGTTGGCAAGGCAACGCCAATCGCCATAGACTGCAACTCGGACAGCAAAAAACGCTGCTCAGCAGCGGCTACAACCGCCAATTTGGTGAGGCTGGTCAGCCCAGCCTGGTTGCTGAAAAGCGCAACTGGCGACTGCATCGCCACGGTCGCATGGCCCATGCCTGCGCCCAATGGGGTGACGGTGCTCATTTGGCCGAAGGCCATTTCACAATAAAATAGGAGGACAGGCAGCAAGAATTTTTTCATCCGCCAAAGTTAAAACCCCGTTTTGATAACTTTGCCACCAAATCCATCATCAAACCGTGAAACCATTTTTGATCGGCATCACAGGCGGCAGTGGCAGTGGCAAGACGAGCTTCATCAGCGAGCTTCGCAAGGCATTTTCTGAGGAAGAAGTCTGCATCCTCTCACAGGACGATTATTACTTCCCTCGTGACCAACAACTGACGGACGAGGCTGGGGTGAAAAACTTCGATTTACCCCGTTCCATAGACAAAAATCCTTTAAAGTTGATGTGGAGCGATTGCTGGCTGGCGAGGTGGTGGAGCGGCTGGAATACACTTTCAACAACGAAAAGGCGAACCCAAAATGCTGCGTTTCCCTTCGGCACCAGTCATTATTGTGGAGGGCATTTTTGTTTTTCATTTTAAAAAAATCAGGCGGTTGCTCGACCTGAAAATCTTCCTGCACGCCAAGGAAAACCTCAAGGTCATCCGGCGCATCAAGCGGGACCAAGTGGAGCGAAACTACCCTATCGAAGATGTGCTTTACCGCTACGAAAAACACGTCATGCCAACGTTTGAGCGGTACATAGAACCGTACATGGAAGACGCCGACATCGTCGTGAACAACAATAGCCACTTTTCCGTCGGACTTGGATATGGTGAAGGGGTTTATTAGAAATAAACTTTAGACAATAGAGCTGAGCATGATGTTGTCTAGTCTTTGTCGTTTTTTGGCCTCATTTTTTGAAAACGATTTTGAAACATAAAGGATGGCCGTTGGCCGTTAAGGTAATCTAGCCTTTCCAAAAAAAACCACAACATTTTTCCGCCCCAACAAACCCGCAACAATGGCCCATTGTTCAATGGGTTCATCATTTCAAACAAGTATCAGCATGAAAATCCTCATCATCGGCGGCGGCAACATGGGCATGACATACGCTCAAGCATTTCTTCGCTCGCACATCACCACCAAGAAAGACCTCATGATTCTGGAAAAATCGGAGGAAAAATGGCCGGAGTTGGAAAACCTAGACATCGGCTCCATTTGCAAAAACCCAGAGGACTGCCTTGCCCACGCCGACCTCGTCATCTTGGCCGTGAAGCCCCAGGACTCGGCGTTGCTTTTTGAGAAAATCCGCCCGATGGTTGACCCGCAGCAGGTGTTCCTGAGCATCATGGCGGGGGTAAAAATGAGCACCATTGCACAAGCGCTCGGCATCAAAAAAATCATCCGGGCCATGCCCAACCTGCCCGCCCAAATCGGCATGGGCATGACCGCTTTCACTTCCACCGACGAAGTGACCCGCATTGAATTGGTCACGGTGCAGAACCTCATCAACACGACCGGAAAGACAATTTACGTGGAAAATGAGACACTGATTGACGCTGCCACGGCCATTTCCGGCAGCGGCCCGGCTTATGTTTGGTTCTTCATGAATGCCATGATTTCGGCAGCAAGGCAGGTCGGTTTCAACGATTCCGAGTCGGAACTTCTCGTGAGTCAGACATTTCAGGGGGCGATTGACCTGTTCCACCAATCGGATTTTTCTTGCGAGGAATGGATAAAAAAAGTAGCCTCAAAAGGCGGAACGACCGAAGCTGCGTTGGCCTCCTTTTCACAAAGCGCTGTTTTTCAAGACATTGTGAATGGTGCGGTGGCAGCCTTCGAACGGGCGAAGGAGCTGGGGAATTGAGAATGGAAAGCGTAAAGTTCAATTTGCGCTATGACAAAAATTAGCTGCTTTCTTCCAAAAACCCTTTTCTTTGCAGCGACAAGAACCAAACAGCAACTCGGCTGTTACACTCGCACAAAGTAGTAAGCAATGGAACTTTCAAAAACAGCAAGCTTAATCATCTATCGAATCCGGGAACGTGGCCTGGAAGTGTTCATGCTTGACCACGACAAAGCAGAAGGCAACTGGAAATTGCCCAACCACCAAGTCAGCCAAGCGACTGCCCTTCCGTTGGAGCATCCCGAAAAGTACATCGCACTCGACCCAGTGCAGCAGTCCGATGGCAAGTTGGAGGAGGGCCTCGCCGTGGAAGGCGATTGGCACGACATCCCCTCCCTGAAGTCGCTGCTGATGGAAGACGTCGAGTTTATGAAGGTGCAAATCAAGCAAATGGGCAACGACGCCATCGAGAAAGGTGCTTTCGTGGCCATCAAGGAAGCTTTCAAGCGGGTGGCACCGCACCAATACGAGATGCTGAAAGAACTCAAAGATATAGTGACGGATAGGAATTCCGTGAAGGATTTGTAACCAACAAAGCTTCATAAAAAAGGCTCGGCAAGTTGTTGCCGGGCCTTTTTTATTGAAACCAAAATCCTATTTACTGCCTACATTTGCCCAAAATCAACAACAAACACTTCATGGAATCCATAGAAAAGCGGAGCATTCGTCGCACAGACTTCAACTTCCCCGGCCAACTTGGGGTCTATCACGGCAAGGTTCGTGACGTTTACTCCATCGGCGATTTGCTGGTGATGGTCGCCTCCGACCGCATCTCGGCCTTCGACTACATATTGCCCCGGCCCATCCCCTACAAGGGGCAGGTGCTCAACCAGATTGCCGCCCATTTCCTAAACCACACCCGAGATATTTGCCCCAACTGGCTCATCGCTACACCAGACCCGAACGTGGCCATTGGCCACCGCTGCGACCCGTTCCGAGTGGAAATGGTGGTGCGGGGCTACCTGACGGGCCACGCCTGGCGCACCTACAAATCTGGTTTGCGGGAGCTTTGCGGCATAACCCTCCCCGAAGGGATGAAGGAGCACGACCGTTTTCCCCACCCCATCATCACGCCCGCCACCAAGGCGGACGAGGGACACGACGAGGATATTTCACGGGAGGACATTATGGGGCGGGGCATCGTGAGCGAGGCGGATTATTTGCTGATAGAAAAATATACGCTGGGGCTTTTCGAACGTGGCCGACAGATGGCTGCCAAGCAGGGGCTTATCCTCGTGGATACGAAGTACGAGTTTGGCAAAAAGGACGGCGAAATTTACCTGATTGACGAGATACACACACCGGATAGCTCCCGGTATTTTTACTTGGACGGCTACGAAGAGCGGCAGGCGAAGGGGGAGGTGCAGAAGCAACTTTCCAAGGAGTTTGTGCGGGAATGGCTGATGGCGCACGGATTTCAGGGTCACGATGGCGACATCATGCCAGTGATGCCGGACGTGTTCGTGGAGTCGGTGTCTGAGCGGTACATCGAGCTGTATGAGTTACTGACGGGACGCCCATTTGAGCGGGCCGATACGGAGGACATTGCGGAGCGGATTGAGGGGAATGTGATGCGGTTTTTGCGGGGGTAAAATTATGGGTAATGAGATATTGGGTTATTGGGATATTGATTACTAAAAAAACAACTGATATGGCTTATTTCACGACTGACTTCTTGAATTTCTTTGCGGAGCTTTCCATGAACAATGACCGAGATTGGTTCAATGCCAACAAGGCCCGTTTTCAAAAAACCGTAGAAAAAACGTTCACGGAGTTTGTCGGAGCGCTAATAGAGCGGGCGCAGCAGGTGGACAACCGGATAGTCCTGACACCAAAGGATGCGATTTTTCGGATTTATCGGGACACCAGGTTTGGCGCTGACAAGACTCCCTACAAGACCCACATGTCGGCCCTCATCACACCGGGCGGGCGAAAGGGAATGAGCGAAAGCGGAATGTATCTGCAAATGGGTTGTGATGATTTCCGCATTTACGGCGGGGCATACCAACCGGAGAAAAAGCAATTGCAGAACATCCGGGAGGCGATTGCCGCTGACTTGGGTGGCTTTTCTGCCCTGATAAATGAGAAAAATTTTGTGGGAAAATATGGTGGGCTGCACGGCGATGAAAACAAACGTCTGCCCGCCGAGCTGATGGAAGCCGCTGCCAAGCAGCCGCTTATTTTCAAGAAGTCATTTTACTACTTCCATGCGTTCGATGCAGAAACCATTCTTCGGGAAGATTTGGTTGACGTGTGCATGGAGTACTACCTTACCGGGAAGCCTGTTGGCGATTTTCTGGCGAAGGCAATGAAGGGTTAGCCCTATTTGAACATGGAAAAGAACTTGCCCATCAGACCTGGTTCAGCTTTTCCTTCCAAGGTGAATTGCCGCACAAATACCTTATCGTTGATGTAAATCCAAGCATGGTGAATACCGTTTTTCAACTCCTTGGTATCAAATGCTAATGCTTCTGAGCCTTCTTCCACGCTAAGATTCGAGGTGAGTACAGACTTCCCCAGTTTGTCCTGGACAATCACTTGGATGCTACCGGGTTGATGAGAATGAATTTCAAGCACTGCAGTCTCTGCATTATTTTGTGAGCTTATTTCCCCGAGGAAAATTTCTGGCACATTGGAGGTGTTTCCCATCTAATCTATTTTCTGGATTGACTTGAGTTTTAAAACAAGGTCACAAGTACCAAGTCCCAACATTATTTTCTAATTGGTTAGAAAAGAGTAGGTTGAAAGTTATAGACTAGATTATGCAGCTACCGATCATCTCAAATGCAGCACTACCATACCTTAGTCGCTGGCCATAACGGCATACCGGCGTAAAGGTTCTTCAACTTTTTACATTTCAGCATGTTTGTCAGCCACTCAATTTGTAATTGTCATCTAACGGGCAATTAGCGCCTTGTCAGGATTCAAACTGACAAGGCGCTGAATCGCTTACTTTTTCACTACTTGCATCAATTGGTTGAATCCAGATGCATCGTTGTACAATTGCAGGAAGTACACCCCGGAAGGATAAGCTTTCAAGGAAATTTGTGCCATGAGCACACCGTTGTACGACACCAACCTGTTGTGCAGCACCACCTTGCCACTGGCATCGTAAATTTTTAAAGGAAGCACGTCCAAGTTGCCTGCCGTTTTTACTTCCACACTAAAAGTGCCTTCCGTCGGATTTGGGTAAATTTTCACGGAAGTACCGAAGGTGACGCTCTGCGTGCCTGTGGTAGCTGTTACGGTTATGTCGAAGACATTTGAGCAGCCCAGCGAGTCCACCACTTCGACGGTGTAGTTGCCTTCATCCAGCATGGTGAAGTTCGGGGAATTCTGGAAATTGCCGGGCACTAACCGGTATTGGTAGGGCGGGTAGCCATTCACAGTCGTTACTTCTATCAGGCCATCGTTGGAGTTGGAGGTGGCCGCGGCAGTTACCAGAATCGAGGATTGAAGCGTACAGGTCCCAATCACGATGGAATCTTTCATCAGACAGCCGCTGGCATCGGTGATATACACGTAATAAATGCCACTTGAGAGGTTCGTGAACAAGGGCGAGGGTTGGTACGAAACCCCATTGTCAATGCTAAACTCAAAAGGGCTTACGCCGTTTTGAACGTCAAAAATGACAGACCCATCGTTCGAGTTCGAGGCAGATTCAAAACTGATATTGGCGAGAATCTCGATGCCACAAGTGCCATCGGTGCAGAAATCGTTGTCTTCCTGAAAGCCAAATCCCGCTTGTGCGATATTTGCGATTACCTGGCCATCCGAATTGAAAATCTCATAATTCCCCATGATTCCTGAAGCAGGCCAGTACATGCCATCACCGTAACTGTCGTATATACTGAAGGTATAGCAACCTGCTTCTATGCACATTGGTATGGTGTTGAGCGTAATCTGTTGTGTATAAGGACCTCCGCTGAAAATCACTTCGCCATTTTGGTTGAAAAGTTCCCAAGTCGTTTCCGATGGATACTCATCTGTCAAAAGTTCCAAGGTGATACCCTGCCCATCAGTCACGATGGAAAATGGCCGGGAGATTTCGTCATTAAGGGGGTTTTCATCTGCTACACCATTGGGCTGTGTAACATAAGCCGTAATGTTGTTAGCACCAGCTACTACTTCCGTTGTGATGAAAGGCACCTCTTCCGTTTGACCCGGCGGCAAGGCGCCTACCCAATCAATGGTGTAAATCGTTCCTCCGTTGGTTTGATAGTTGATGGTAACAGAGTAAAGCGTGTCAACCCCATTGTTCTGAAGAGTAATGGTCGTGTTCAATTCTGTGCCGCAGATGGGCGAACCTAACCCAGTAATACCAAGTATAGCCGCATCATTACGGGGCAATTGTTTGACCACTGCCCTCAAAGTGTCATTGATGAAAGTGGTGTCCAGGCTATATGATGTGTAAATGGTAAATGGATAAGAACCTATCGCAGACAAATCAACCGAAGGGCCAAAAGTGTAGAACCTGGTGCTGTCAGGCATCAAGGTATCAGCTATCATTTCGGTGGCAACCAAGTTGCCATTGAAGACCAAGCTCACGCTGAAATCAGCGGCTGGCTTGTAGCCAAAATTGCGAAGCGCCACTTTGACGGGTTCCGCATTGGTCAAATAGCCAGAATTTTGTGGCGTTATCAAAGCTGAGGGTGCGATGTCGTTGGAGTCCCGTTGAATGAAGGCTTTCATGATTTTGGTGCCCCAAACGCCATTGTCAAGCATGTATTCGCCAGTGAACCAAAAACTGCGCTGGTCAACGGGATCAACCGTCATGCTTGCGTAATCGCCCCATCGGTTAAAAGGATTCATTGACAATCCAGTGCCAAACTCATATTCTTCCACGGTCATTTCACCAAGTGGGTCATTGGCGAGCCTGCCTGTGTACCGCAAGGAAAGCAACTGGTCGGGGCCAGTAACCGAAAAACCCATCAGCATGTTCCCGTTCAAGTCCATGGCTATGCTCGCCATAAAACGGTGGTTACCGTCAGGCTGCGTATAGGTTCCTTGTTGATGAACTTCCCAGTCGCCGCTGCCGAACCGACGCAATTCGTACCACCTGATTCCCGTCAAGTTATTGCCATCCACATCCACCACATGATTCAGCACGATGGATTCGTGGGTGCCAAAATTACGGTATTGGGCACGGTGCATCACTACTTGTTCCAACGCCGAAAGGGTCGTGCCATCCGGTTGGGCGATGCAATCGAAAATTCCACCACTGCAAACCTTGCTGTCAAATGGCGCTGTCGTTAGGAAAATAGGACCGGTAGCACTTGAATTTGACGGCGTATCCCAGTCAATATGTATTTGCCAAAGTTCCAAGCCGTCGGCACCACCCTCCCAGGCATCATCGTAGATGCGGACAACATAGCCTGGCTCATCCGCAGGCGGAGGAATACTACCATCCCAAGTAATAGGCGTGGCCACCTGGAAGGCATCTACGGCTTGGAATTTAGGCAAAGCGGGAAGCCTGACCATGTCTGCGGTTGCTGCACCTGCAATCATCTGTTCCCGGTTGAGGGCATAGACAGGTATTTCATCGCTGGTCTCGTTAGATGTAATGAAATAGGAATTGTTCCAAACCGAGTATTTGGGATAGTCTGGAAAACTAGGGGCTTGAAATTCATAAGCAAACCAAGTGCCCAGCGGGTCTGAAGTAGCAGAAATAGCAACTAAGAACACGGTGCTGCCAAACGGACCAAATTCTGTAATCAGCCACCTGTCGTACTCGTGGTCATACACCACGACTGGGTCACCAAAACCCGTGATGTTGAAATCCTCCCAAAATGGCGCGGTGGACGCAGGGCCGTACACCGAAACCCCGTCCTTGTCAAAGACCTCAAAAATGGTTCCGTCAAAATAGTTTGTTGATTGGATGTAATGGTTTGAACCGATATATCCGCTTGGGTCTGGAGGTAGGATTTCGGATTCATTCTGGTTGATGCCGTCGAAAACCAACTGCGGAATCACTTGCACCGAAGCATTTGAGCGGTTTTCGCCCTGCTGCACAAGTGGGTCTGCCCCATGCGGCAGAGCAGTCTCCAAAAAAGGTTGTGGCATGGGTACGTTTTGAGTAAAGTTGGGAACAGAGGACTTGTTCATTTTGCCCTTTGCTCTCCTGCTGGTTTTGTTGTAGTGTTCTAGCACTGGCGTCAATTCCCGCAGCGGCTTGGTGATGCCAAGCAACCGGGCATGGCCAACTTGGGCTTGGGTAGTTGTCTGGGCATTTAGGTTGCCCAACATGCACATGGCAAGTAACGAAATTAGGGTCAGGTTCTTTTTCATAATTTTTGTAAATTGGTGTGAAAGTGATTTGGAAATAAACCGACACAAGTTAGGCAGTAAGGATTGAATTTCGATTTCAGTGCCCAAAAAATGTAATGGAATAGCTAAAATTCATCATTGCCTGCTGTTGCTTCCCACCGTTGTTAAGATATGCTGATAATTTCCTTCACGAAATCTTTTCCAATCCAGCACAAAAGGCATTAAGTTTGCCAACGATATGATGCCGGGCAAAATCGCACGGCTTAATAATTTTTTTAACCGATAAAATTTATCCCATGGTAAGAACTTCAATCTTCCTTTTTGCCTTTACTTGCTTGCTTTTTTCGTGCAAAAGGGACAACCCAGACGTAATGAACGCCCAGCCTGTTGGCGACAAAGATTGGGTAAAAACCGAGTCTGGAAAAAAATCGGACGAACTCAAGGCTAACTCCGCAAAGGAAGGCGATATTAAAGGCATTGCCGCCAAATCGTTGCAAACCCTCCAAACGGCATACAAAGCTGCCAGCGGTAAAGTACCCGGCGTCGGTGATGTGACTGTGCTGCTCGACGACAACCTGAACCTGATTATTGAGAACAAGTCAGGGTTGAGCACCACGACTACTCAGGTCAACCTCAAGAGCATTGACACTGATTTTAGTCATGTTGAAATCCTGTCCGATGCCCAGGGGCATGAATTCCCAGGATTCAGAATCAAGGTGCTACCGGGTAAACCAAAAGTATCGGTAAGCGATGGTGGCGCCAAGGGCAAGGAAATGGACTACCTGGAAGTCATTTTGTCCACCCGCCCTGACGTTGAACATTCCCTTTCTGCTATTACTCTTGCAGCGCAGGTAGCTCAGAACACATTGCCTATCGGCGTGGATTAAGCAGAAATGCTTGAAAAAACAAAGTCCTGGTCGCCGTGATGGCACCAGGACTTTTTTAATTTTACAATGCGAGATGTAAAAGCTAACCTAATTTTTTCTTTAGAACCTCACCGTAACACCGCCGTTCAGCAGCGACACACCATAGCCAAGTTCGGCATAGATGCCGATATGTTTTTGGACGAAAAAGGTGGAGCCAACAAACCCGGCGTACATCAATCGGCCATTCGGCGCATTGGGGTCGTTAGTGGTAGGTTCGCCCTTGACCTGGAGGTAATCACGACCAGTTGTGGTTTTTTCAGTAATGTCTTGGAACACGTAGCCAAGTCCGCCACCACCGTAAACCTCAAACCGTTCGCCCAGCCCTTTCTTCAACTCACCGCGTAGGCCAAGAAAAGTCTGTTTGTTGGTGGATTGGATGGCCAACCCGTCGTTGATTACGGTTGGTTCAGCGGTCGTTGAGCTGTATCCGCCAAAAGCGTTCAGGCTGAACATTGGGGTAACCTGGTAGCCCAACTTTAAGGTCATGGGTAAGGTGTTCACCGTGGCATTGTCCATCAACGTGGTAGGCTCGAAGCCAACACCTGAACTGATATTCAGTTTACCGGATTGGGAGTAGGCAGTTGCCATGGAAAGGCAAAAAAATGCGATGATAAAATGGATGTTCTTCATGGAATAAAAATTTTGGTTTAACAGACTTTGCAAATGCGTGTTGGGTATTTACAAGAATCTAAATATTAGAAAGTGTTTATCAATTTGATGCCGCAAAATTGGGCGCATTCGACCAACGTAACAACCCCTATTTTGAAATTTTATTTTAAAATGACAATTCGTTAACCTATTGATTGTGGCTATTGTTCTGATATTATCAACAATTCAGAATAAAAAACTGAATCATCTAGAAATTCACTTATCGCCAGTGTCAACTAGTCAAGTTAAATCAGAATTTAAATTTTTTGCAAATAAATTCCACCTTTCACAAAAGATTAATCAGAATAGCAAGCAAAAACCAAAGATTGAATACAATTCTTCAAAAAGACAACTGTATCAGGTTATCCCCCTAATTGAAGGGCAATGAAAAGGAAAAATTTCGGACAGGAAGTTTCAAGTACCCGTTTTTGATAGCTAGGATTCGCAAATCAGTTACGGTTGCATTTGCCATGCTGGCCTTGAACTTTGAACTTGGCAGGTAAATTTTAAAGCATAAACGAGTGTGTGAAAACTTGGAATAATAGCGATGAATTGGAACTAGAACGGCATTGCTTTTTGCTTATTTTCGGAATTGGGGTAATTTTTTCCACATTCCCGTTTTTGTAATTAATCAGACCAAAAACCGTTTTTGGAGCATTTAACCCTAACTTTGCCTGCTAAAAGCGACACCTGTTTTTATGGTAAAAATTGGCAACGTACAACTCACGGACTTCCCGCTGCTACTCGCTCCGATGGAGGACGTCAGCGACCCGCCCTTCCGCCGCCTGTGCAAGGAGCAAGGTGCTGACATGATGTACACCGAGTTCATCAGTGCCGACGGTTTGGTACACGATGCTGATAAAAGCTTCAAAAAGCTGGAAGTTTTCGATTACGAGCGGCCCATTGGCATTCAGTACTTCGGGGGCATTTGGAGAGCATGATTCAGGCGGCGCACATCGTCGAAAATGCAAACCCAGACGTCATTGACATCAACTACGGTTGCCCAGTAGCCAAGGTCGCCTGCCGAATGGCCGGTGCAGGACTCCTGCAAGACGTGCCCAAAATGGTGGAATTAACTGCCGCTGTCGTCAAAAGCACCAGCAAACCCGTGACCGTAAAGACCCGCCTTGGCTGGGACGACAACACCATCAATATCGTTGAAGTGGCGGAACGGCTGCAAGATATTGGCATCCAGGCATTGACCATCCATGCACGCACCCGCAAGCAGATGTACAAAGGTGAAGCGGATTGGAGCTGGATTGCGAAGGTGAAAGAAAACCCCCGGATGACCATCCCCATCTTCGGAAACGGTGACGTGGACAGCCCAGAAAAAGCACTCGAATACCGCAACCGATACGGGGTGGATGGTATCATGATTGGTCGGGCAGCCATTGGCTACCCCTGGGTTTTCCGGGAAATTAAGCACTACTTTGCCACTGGCGAACTGATGGCTCCGCCAACTACCGAAGAACGTGTGGAAGCAGCTCGCCAGCACCTGCGCCACTCCATCGAGTGGAAGGGCGAAAAACTTGGCGTGGTGGAGATGCGGAGGCATTACACCAACTACTTCAAGGGGTTTCACAGCATCAAGCCTTACCGGAGCCGATTGGTGGAGGAATACTCGCCAAGTGTACTCTATTCAATTTTGGACGAAATCATGGAGGTGTATGGTGAACTCGAACTGACCTGACGTCCATCATTTTTCACCATCAACAATCACTAACCAATTGGTTTTCAATATATTACCACAAGAAAGAGAGGTCTTCAACCTCATTGCGAAAGCAGCCAAAAACTGTGGCATGCCCGCCTACGTGGTGGGGGGTTATGTGCGTGACCGCCTATTGGCCCGACCCACGAAGGACATTGACATCGTTTGCGTGGGCGACGGCATCCGGCTGGCAAACGAAGTCGCCTCGTTGCTAAGCCCCCGCCCCAGGGTAGCTTTTTACAGCCGTTTTGGTACAGCGATGCTCCGGCACAGGGACATGGAAATTGAGTTCGTGGGGGCACGGAAGGAGAGCTACCGAGCCGACAGCCGTAAGCCCGAAGTGGAACAGGGAACGCTGGAAGATGACCAGTTACGCCGAGATTTCACCATCAACGCCCTTGCCATCAGCCTGAACGATGAGGATTTTGGCAACATCGTTGACCCTTTCGGTGGGCTTCAACATTTGGAGCAGAAAATCATCAAGACCCCGACGGAGCCGGGGCGCACTTTCAGCGACGACCCCCTGCGCATGATGCGGGCCATCCGGTTTTCAACGCAACTTGGCTTCAAAATCGAGGATGAAACCCTGCGGGCCCTCTCAAAATATCGAAACCGTATCCATATCGTTTCTCAAGAGCGCATCACGACCGAGCTTGAAAAAATCCTTGCTGAACCTATCCCATCGGTTGGATTTAAGCTTTTGTTCGATACAGGATTGCTCGAAATCATTTTCCCCGATATGGTAGCGCTTCACGGCGTGGAGGTTCGGGAAGGCATCGGCCACAAGGACAATTTCTACCACACGCTGCAAGTGGTGGACAACCTGAGTCGCAAGACGCAGGATATTTGGTTGCGTTGGGCAGCGGTGCTACACGACATTGCGAAGCCACCTACAAAACGCTTCCATCCGACCGAGGGCTGGACGTTTCACGGCCATGAGACTTTGGGAGCTGCAATGGTTCCCCGTATCTTCAAAAAGCTGCGCCTGCCCACCAACGAAAAGATGAAGTTTGTGCAAAAAATGGTTCAGTTGCACCTGCGCCCCATCGCACTGACGAAAGAGGAAATTACGGACAGCGCCGTGCGGCGGCTGCTCTTTGACGCTGGAGAAGAAATTGATGCGCTGATGCTGCTGGCACAAGCAGACATCACTTCCAAAAACGACTCAAAAGTGAAGCGCTACCTCGAAAACTACGAGTTTTTGCGCCAGCGAATCATCGAACTGGAAGAAAGCGACCGGCTGCGCAATTGGCAACCACCTGTGTCCGGCATTGACATCATGAACACTTTTCAGATTCCACCGGGGCGAGAAGTTGGCATCATCAAAAACGCCATTCGGGAGGCAATTCTGGATGGAGAGGTCAAGAATAGTTTCGAAGGTGCCTACCAATTTATGCTAAAAAAAGGCGCTTCCATCGGCCTCGAAGCCAAGCGGTTGCTGACGGAAAGCACAGTAGATGCAGAGTGATGTGGGCAATGTAAGTTGCTCAATCCTGGTTACTTTTGTTCAAATTAAAACTGAATCACATGATGCTCATTAATAAAAAACCCACCTTGATTGGCCTGTTTTTTGCTGTTTTCTCTTGGGAGAAAGTCTTGCCCAAAAAGCAGCTGACTGCGTTAAAGCAGCCAAAACTTCCCGTCCGACCCATGTTTTGGTCAGCGCCCAAAAGCTAAATTCTTTCTACCGGAACTATGACGACGAGGCGAGTTTTGCCAACACCAAAATCGTGAAATCAGAGTTGGCGTACTACCTGCTGGCCACCGAGACCAATGGCACTCGCATCTTCGCCTTTGAACTGGAGCTGAAGGGTAGAAAGCTGTACCTGAACAAAAAACTCCCCGTTCAGACCTGCTCAGAGGGCGAACTTTCGCTAGATACTTTCTTACAAGACGAGGGGAAAATCAAGGGGTGCAGGATGGGCAGCCATGCCATTCGGCAAGTTCAGTAGCTGGCTCTTTTCCCTTCCAATCGGTCCACATACTGCACATCTCCGAGCCTGAATTTGATAGGAAACCGAGTTGCCTTTTCCATTTTCACTTCCATTTTACAAAAAAAGGCGAGGTCGGAGTAGCACCATGCTTGTGGCATTGGTTTTTGTGTTGTTTTCGAAGTAATGGAAAGCGATTTTGTCAGGGAAAATTTTTCGTCGACAATGCCAGCCATTCTCCATTTTGGGTCAAACCGTAGCCCTGCCGACTGGGCATGACCCAAGCCTACCGAAGCGAAAAAAACCAAGGCTATTATCCAAATTCTCATCACGGTTTTATCCAATTGCGCATTTTCCCGCCCAAATCATCAAGCCAAGGGTAATGCAGCCTTTAATGGTAAAGAAAAGTATGCCTGCCACGCCCAAACGCTTGAACCAGGACTTTTTTTGCGCTGTATTTTCGATTTCTTGCATTTTACTACTTGGTGTTCAGGCAAGCTGCCTGCTTATTTACACTTGAAAAACACCCACATTAAACCGCTCAATGGGCGAATGGTTTGCCATTTCGATGCCGGTTGAAATCCATTGGCGGGTCTCGACGGGGTCAATGATGGCATCTACCCAAAGCCGGGCAGCTGCATAATATGCCGTCGTTTGGGTGTCATATTTCTCCTGAATATGCTCCAGCAGTTTCTTTTCGTCGTCCTCGGTAATCTCTTGACCTTTCGATTTTAGGGAGGCCACTTGGATTTGCAGCAGCGTTTTTGCGGCTTGTGCTCCGCCCATCACCGCAATTTTGGCAGTAGGCCAAGCCACGATGAGCCGGGGGTCATAAGCTTTGCCGCACATGGCGTAGTTGCCTGCGCCGTAGCTGTTGCCCATTACGATGCTGAACTTCGGCACGGTGGAATTGGACACGGCGTTGACCATCTTCGCCCCGTCTTTGATGATGCCGCCATGCTCACTGCGGCTTCCGACCATGAAGCCCGACACGTCGTGCAAAAAGACAAGTGGGATTTTTTTCTGGTTGCAATTCATGATGAAACGGGCCGCTTTGTCCGCCGAATCGGAGTAAATGACGCCACCAAACTGCATCTCCCCCTTCGCCGATTTGGTCACGGTGCGGTTGTTGGCCACGATGCCCACTGCCCAACCATCAATGCGAGCGTAGGCGCAAGTAATGGTTTTGCCGTAATCTTTTTTGTAGTAGGTCAGCTTGGAGTCGTCCACGATGCGCTTGAGGATTTCGTCCGTTTCGTACTGCTTACCAGCATCAGTTGGGAAAATCTGGTACATCTCTGCAGCCTTAAACTTTGGCGGCGCTGGCGCAATTCGGTTGAAGCCCGCCTTTTCATTGCTGCCCAATTTGTCCACCAATTCACGGATGGTGTCGAGGCATTCCTTGTCGTCCTTCACTTTGTAATCGCAGATGCCAGAGATTTCAGTTTGAGTGACGGCCCCGCCAAGGGTCTCCTTGTCTACTTCCTCTCCGATGGCAGCCTTGACGAGATAAGGCCCCGCCAAAAAAATACTGCCGCTACCCTCCACTATCAACGCCTCATCGGACATGATGGGCAGGTACGCACCGCCCGCCACGCAGCTACCCATAATGGCCGCAATCTGCGGTATGCCCATGGACGACATCTTGGCATTGTTCCTGAAAATGCGCCCGAAATGCTCCTTGTCTGGGAAAATTTCATCCTGCATGGGCAGGTAAACCCCGGCACTGTCCACCAGGTAAATGATGGGCAGGCGGTTTTCCATCGAGATTTCTTGCGCCCGGAGGTTCTTTTTGCCGGTGATGGGAAACCAGGCGCCGGCCTTCACGGTGGAGTCGTTGGCGACGATGACGCACAGCCGACCGCTCACCCGTCCCAATGCCACTACCACGCCCCCGGCTGGACAGCCACCGTGCGCTTCGTACATTTCGAAGCCAGCGAAAGCGCCCACTTCGAGCCACTCAGTTCCTTTGTCCACCAAATAATTGATGCGCTCTCGGGCGGAGAGCTTGCCTTCCGATTGGAGCTTTTCCAGTTTTTTGGTGCCTCCTCCCAGCCTGATTTTCACCAACCGATGCTTCATCAGCGAGATTTGGAGCTTCATCGAATCCTCGTTCTTGTTTTTTTCGATATCCATGCGCTTATCTGTTCAAGGTATTTGACTTAACCCAATTTTGGCTTCAAAGAAAAGAACAACGGCTGAAAAGCAAAACGGCATTGAAATGCTCCAATGCCGTTTTGCTTTGAGACCGAGTAGTCAGGAAGTTAAGTTCAATTAAAGTGCGAGGCCTACTTTTAATGGTGATGGCCGCCTGGCCCATGTACATGGCCGTGCTCCATTTCCGTCGCAGTCGCTGCCCGCAACGATTCTATGACCCCCGTAAAGTAGAGGTCAATGCCAGCCATCGGGTGGTTGAAATCAATTAGAACGCCCTCAGCGTTCACTTCTTTTACCATGCCGTTGAGGTGGTTGCCTTGGTCGTCTGACATTGGTATAACGGTGCCAACTTGGAGCATGGCGTGGTCCACCTCTCCATCCATTTCAAAGGTGGACATCGGAAGCATCACCAATGCATCGGGGTCATGGTCGCCGTAAGCTTCGCCGGATTTTATGCCAAAGGCAAAATTGTCGCCAGACGCTTTGCCTGCAAGCTGGCGCTCAAACTCGGGAATCATTTGCCCCGCACCGTAAAGAAAAACAAGTGGCTCGCTGCCGAAAGTCTCCTCGACCAGTTCACCTAACATGTCATTCTCTGGATTTGAGGCGCAAAAGTAGAAAAGAAATGGTTTATTTCAAGTCTTCGCAATTTCCGCCACCGCCGCAACGAACCTGTCGAGGTCGTTCAAAGTGGTATATACATTCGGGGTAACACGCACTCCGTGAATGTTTTCCCAAACTATACCCACTGTGTGGATTTTGAACTTGTTGAAAAGGCTTTCGCTAACCGCTACCGGTTCTTTCCCAGCCACTTGCAGCAAGGCAATTGCACCGCTAAACTCTGGCTTGAGCGGGGAGCCAATGGTGACGCCCGGTATTTGCAGCGCCTTGTCCGTCCAGTATTTTTTGAGGTAAAAAAGCCGTTTGTGCTTCCGCTCTGAGCCAATCATCAGGTGGAAGTTGGCGGCATGGCCGATGGCCTCCTCGATAGCAAAGGAACGGGTGCCAAGGTTTTCAAACTTACGGATGTCCTCGCTTTCCGGATCTCCCGCAGCCATCAGGGGGTAGAGGTTCTTGATTTTGTCTTTTTTTACGTACAGAAGTCCACTGCCGAACGGAGCGCAGAGCCATTTGTGAAGGCTAGTGCCCAGGTAGTCGCATTCGAGGTCGGGAATCTTGTAATCCAAGTGGGCAAAGGTATGCGCCGCATCCACCAGCACCTCGATTCCTCGACGGTGAGCAGCCCGTGCGATGTCCCTCGCTGGGAACAACTGGCCGTTCCAGTTGACCATGTGCGTGATGTGGACAACTTTCGTCTTCGAAGTAAATGCGTTCTCAAATTCCCTGACTATCCGCTCGTTGTCTTCGATTGGCAGCTCAAAATTCAACCATTTCAACACGATACCGTCCCGTTTTTCCCGCTGTTTCCAAGCATTGATCATGTTTGGATAATCCTGCTTGGTCAGCACAACTTCGTCGCCGGGATTTAGCCGAATGCCAAAAATGACGTTTGCAAGCGCCTCCGTTGTGTTGCGGTTGATGGAGATTTCCTCGGGGGAACAACCTGCAATTCCCGCCAGCTTTGCCCGGAGAGGTTCCCGGCCCTGGTCAAGTACCCGCCACATATAGTAAGAAGGGGCTTCGTTGCACAGGCGGTTGTAGTGTTCAACGGCCTCCTGTACAACTTTCGGCTGTGGGCTTACGCCGCCGTTGTTGAGGTTGAGGATGTTTGGCGATACCGTGTAGGCTTGTTGGATTTGATACCAAAAGTCTTCGTCCGAGGCAATCTCATCGGCAGAGCGGTGAGCGTTTCGCTCCAGCGTCTCTATCATGTTTTTACCATGAACCGAATTGATAAAGGGCGAAAACGCAGCCAGCCCGGCTGCTCCCGCCATCCGGCGGATAAAGTTTCTTCTGTCCTGCATGGTCAAAGTTTTATTTCGTCAATAGTACGGTCAAACTTAATGAAAACTTTTGCCCAACAAACAAAAACGCCTGAATGAATGAACATCCAGGCGTTTTTTGTAAAAACAATTGTCAAACAATTGGCTTAGTGCTTAGTCAAATCAATGACGGGTCAAAAAACTATCATTGCCCTCCGGGCCGCCGGGAGAGGTTCGGGGGCGGCTGCGCCGCCCCAAGCCCCTTGCTTTAACCCGACACTATTTAAATGACAATGCACTTAGTGCTGCACCACGAATTTCTTCGTTTTGGTGCCCTGCTTCGTTGCGATGCGAACGATGTAGGTGCCGTTGGCAAATTTGGAAACATCGTACTGACGGGTTTGCTGGTAAGCATTTTCCACTTCGTCAATTTGAATCACCCGGCCATTCAGGTCGGCGATGGTGATGTTGGCGAGGGTTGGCTCGTCCAGTGAAATGTCCACGTTCAGGTTCGTGTTGGCTGGGTTCGGGTAGAAGTTCAACGAATTGTCGGGGAGGCTCACCTCGTCGGCAATGTTGTACAGGTCAATTTCCATGCGCAAAACTGCGGCAGGTTCTGGCCCAAAACCACCTAGGAACCACTGGTCAGTGAAAACTGCAGTCGAAATCTGGAAGTAAGAAATCTCTTCGCTGAAAGCATGGAAGATGAGATTGTTGCCTGTGCCCTGGTACTCTGCGATAAGCATGTAACGCTTGCCTGGCTCCAAAACTACACCCGGAACTTCTTCATTGAAATCTATCAATTCTTGAGAAATGGTAGCATCAGTGCCAGTTTGGGTAAATTCGTACAGGTTGATTGATTTGATAATCATGGAAGTGTTGTTGGAGTACGTTGCCGCATCATCAAAACCATTCCACTCCACATCCACGATGTTGTCGTCAATCTCGACAAGTGCAATTGCCACTTGATTGCCAGCCAATGCGCCATCATCCGCATTTTTGATGGCACGCATGGTGGCTTTAGTTGCCTTGTACTGCTCAACCCAGTTTTTACTGGTCTGATAAACGTTTGCAATAGCCCAATCGGCTGGGTCGCCGCCTGGACGGTAGGCCGTCGTTGCACCAGCTTCCTTGGAATACAAGAAATCAGTTACGATAAAGCCCTCCTGTTTGGTGTTGTTGGACATGTCTTCGTCAGCGCCGTCCAAGCTGTACACTTGGTAGCGAATCGAGTAGTTGTTGGCTTCGGCCAAGTTGTCTGGTACGAATACATTTGGCAGTTCGAAGGTGGAGTCCGTAACGCTGGTGTCCACCGCCGGGATGAGCAGCGAGTCCGACCAGAGTATGTTCGTGCCCTGCCTAACCTCTGCTTTGAGCACCACATTGGTGACTGTGCCTGCGCCAAGGTTTGACAGGTCGGCAAAGAAGCCCATCGTATCGGACTTTATCTGAGATACAGGCTGTGCATAGCTTGCTGGCGGGTAGAAGAAGTCACCAATGGCGATGTTTAAAGCAGGCGTTGGGTCAGCATCGAAGAGTGCAATATCATCAATCTGCCAGGAATAAGCACAGCCGGGGTCTCCGGCGAGCACTGTATTCACATCAGACAAAAAACGGAATGCAAACCAAAATTCCGGCTCATTCGCTGCCACGGACAGAGAGGTCAACCGTTACAGTGTAAGGATTGATGGCATCTCCAGGATTTGAAGTGCCATCACCATATTCGTTATTTGTAAGCCCTACGAAAATCGGAATTTCGGTCCAGTTCACGCTATCAACACTAACCATAATGGTAGTAGAATCGTTGAAGCGACGGTATAATGTCTCAAATTCAAGCACAACCGCATTGCGGCTGGACAAATCCAGTTTTGGAGAAACTAGCCTTACATCCTGATTACCACTGCAGTTCAAGTCAGAGTCAAACAGCATCCAACCGTTGGTAGCTGTTGTAGATACCAAAGGCCCAGTAGAAAAACCGCCAGCAGGGCCAGTATTGGTCCAAACCCAGTTGGACGTGGGGGTTCCATTACCGGCAGCCATGATGGCCGTCCAGTCGGCAGGGAGTTGGGAATCGAAGTCTTCTGTCCAGAATGGTGCTTGAGCACTCAAACTGCTTCCAACTGTTAGCAAAAGCATAAGCGTTAATAAACTGCTTGTAAATTTCTTCATGATTAGAATAAGAATTTAATGAATAAAGCGGCAAAGTTATTTTTGAATCAAGGTTCGTGTCAAATCATTGAAAATCAACAACATATCGTTCGAAAAATCATTCAAAAACAACCATTCAACCTGTGTTTTTTTAGTGCAGAACCATCAGTTTTTCACTGACCCTGTTATCACCCGAAATGACCCGCAAGGTATAAGAACCGTTGCTCAGTCCGGAAACATCTATTGGTAACTGGCTGACAATTCTGTTTTCAAATTCCCGGCGCAGCACCAAACGGCCGCAAATGTCGAGAATTTCTACTTGAATAGGTGGCTCGTTGACTGAAAAATCGCCAGACAATTGAACAAGTTCATTGGCAGGATTGGGCTGTAAGCTGATTTTCAATGGGTTATGAACAAGCTGGTTCGTTGGCGAGGCAAATTCAACGTTTAGGTTTACGAAAGGTATTCGCTGCAAGGCCCAAGCATTTGCCCGAAAATCGGTATCGTCTTCCTCTCGAAGCATGGAAGTGTAGGCTGGAATGCCATCTTGGTAAGAATTGTAAAACATGGCCGTGTAGTTTACCTCCTCGCTGCCCGCAATCGGAAACCGAAGGAAGTTGCCCTGACTGATGGCAGGCTCCAAGTACCCGACCGTGACAAAATAATAGGTGTCGTCTTCCAAATCAACGTGGTCAAACTCGCCCGAAACCGGAACGGTCACGACCTGGTCGTTCTCATCGCCCGTTATTTCATAGAGGTTGTAAGCCACGACTTCATATTCATCAATATTGGCGATGGTATCGGCATTCACATCGCCCTGGTTGCTTCCCTTTTTCCATTTGTACAAATAGATGCTGAGTTGTACGTTGGCATTGGCGAGGCTCGGCACATTTTTAAAGGCAAAATTCATGGTGGTTGCCTTAAGGTTGCTCCCCTTCGGAATGAAGTAGCAGTTCCCAATTTCATAAGCAACCGATTCGGTAGGCAGAAAATACCCAACGCTCCTTGAGCAAAATTCATTTTTACTGAACACACCATCTGTCACGTGGTACTCCCAATGAACTTGGTTGTTTGCAGCAAACTGGTCAGGTTCACTGGCCTTTAGTCGGTAAAAAATGCGGTAATCTTCGGGCTGTGAACTGGGTAAAAACTTGTTTGGAAAAAAAACATCGGTCCATTCCTCATCTGCCTCTATCGTACCGAGGACTACCGAATCTTGAAAAACCACGCTGTTGCCACTGGTTTTGACTTCAGCAACCACCGTCACACCGTCCATGCCCAGGTTCCCGGCATTTTTGATTTGGGCAAATAGACTGATAGGGCGCACTTGGCTGCCCGGCACTGAAAAGTCAGGAGCTACGTTGAAAAAAGCGGGATTGATTGCCAAATCACGGTCGTTGGTCAATGCAATCCGAACATCATCCACCATCCAATAATGTATGTCACCGGAGAAAATAAAATGCAGCCGCACCTGTGGTTTGCCAGCTACCCCCGCAGGAAGCCTGAAACTCACCTCGCCGCATTTGCCGTGTAGGTAGGGCTGGATAGGGTTGGCCTCAATGGTGTCAATGAAGGTCAAACCGTTGTCAATGCTAACTGCAACCGAGGTAATCGGCAGCGAGGTGGTAGCTTGGTTAGCTACCGCCACCGCCTGGTTGAACTTTAGGTCGAGCTTGGTGCCTGCGGCAATGCCCGAGAGGTTGATGGCCGGGGAGCGCAGGTCGCTGCGGCTGAAGAGTGAACTGTTGCCGTAGCGGTTGCAAAACGAAGCGTTCATTATCATTGCCCCATTGTCCACGCCTGGCCAGCAGGCCAAAGCATCCGCTTTTGGATTATTGTCTGCCAAATAAATAATGCCATTGTCCACCCAGACCCACTTGCAAGAGTCCAATTGGTTGTTCACGACCGTCCAGCCGTTTTGGCTGCCCCAAAAATCGCCCTGGCCAGGTATTTGGCCCCAAACCACATTGTCGTAAGTTGGGTTTGAGTCAAACATGGCCACATCGTCAATCATCCAGGCGACGTCGAAATTGGCCGTCCAGTTCCACTCAATGGTAACGTTTGTTTTATTGGCCGCCGCCGAGGATATGTCAATCAGCACGGGCTGTGCATTCCAGGATTGCAGGCTTTCCATCGTCGCAGTGTTCAAGTTGGGGAAAATGGAGAAAGTCGTCCAAGGCCCATTGCCCGACCTCACCCGCAAGACGGCATTCATGTCTGGGTCTTTGTAAACGGCGTGGATATAGGTTTGGAATTGGATAAACACGGCTGTTTTGTCTTCGCAATCAATCAATTCCGTGCGGAGGTAGCTTTGGCTTGGGTTGACCAATGGGCCGTGTTGGAAGGAATTGACAAACATGTACCCATCTTCAAACCCTAGCGACCTGAACTCGGTATCGCTGCAAGCGAGATTGGCGTGGATGGCTGGTGGGCAAGTATTAGGGTTGTCGCACCTCGCCCAAAGTACCCCTTGCCCAGTGGCATCGCCGGTTGACCAGGCTGTGGGGAAGCCATCATTGAAGGATTGTTGCCAGAACGGGTCAATGATGTTGTTCGCAAAGGAACCAAATGACAACAGGGAAAACAGCAGAATAGTAGTAGTTTCTTTTTCATAACCTTCCGGGGTGGGGGGGGCCCCATTGAAATGGCGTCATATAATACCCAGAAACTCACAACCATTATGATTGGATGCGTCAAAGAACTCAGAACGTCTTAAAAACAACGCTGCTTTCATTAACAAACGCTGCTTGTCTTGTTCAGTTCAAACAAGGTTTCAGGGAAACTGTCCGCTAAATTGCAGGCCATCAACGCTACCCTTCTGCCCAAGAAATTACCTCACTTTTTTCAACCATCGCTTGCCCACCTTCACTGCTCGCCATTTGCTCAAACTACTCTCCGTGTGTTGGGCGTTCATCGTGGAAACGGCGTAGGTGTAGATTTTGCCCACTGCCGCGGTTTCGTCCACCACTTCGATTTTTGATTCACCTTTCAATCGGATGATTTGCAGGATGTTTTCGGGGTTGTTGTAGTCGCCGGGGCGGCGGTCCTCGAAACGGTAAACGACCAGCGTCTTTGCTGTCTTTTCTGGGTCTTTGATTTCGCAGGTGAACTTTAGGCCACCTTTTTTTACCAGTTTTGGCTTGTTGACGATAGGTGTTGGCGACGGGGGCAAGTTCATGTAAGGCAGTTCCGGCAACAACGCCTCGGTTTTGAAGTAGTCGTTTCGGAGCGAATCGGTTATGCCAAACGGGTTTTTGCGAAGCGAAGTAAAATTGTAAAAAATACTGCCGTCAATGCCCGGAATGGAGCGGTTCAAGCGGATTTGTTTTGGGATTTCCGAGCCATTGTTCCATGCTGGCTCTTGGTTCACCCCGATTTTGTAGGCCGCATGTCCAGCATAAACATTCCTCCCGAAAGCGTTTTTCTCCCACCAATTAATCAGCACCTCGTAGTCGGCCACCGGGAAGCCAATATTCCAGTATAGCTGCGGGGCCACGTAGTCCACCCAACCTTTTTCGAGCCAGCTTCGCACGTCGGCGTAAAGGTCGTCGTAGGTGTTGATGCCAGCACGAGTGGTTGACCCGAGATTTGGGTCTTTGCTTGAATTTCTCCAAACGCCGAAGGGGCTAACCCCAAACTTCACGCCTTGTCCACTCAATTTGACCATGTTCGATACTTGGGCAATCATCATGTCCACGTTGTGCCTGCGCCAATCCTCAATGCTGACGAAGCCGAAACCGTATTTGGTAAAATCCTGCGCATCGGGAAAAAGCTCGCCTGCCGCCGGGTAGGGGTAGAAGTAGTCGTCGAAATGGATGCCATCCACGTCGTAGTCCATCACGATTTCCGTCACGACCTCCGTGAGGTAGTTGCGAACTTCTGGCAAGGCCGGATTGAAATAGAGCTTGCCGCCATACCGCAGGAACCACTCAGGATGGTGCTTGTACGGGTGCATCTCCGAGAGCGTGATGGTGCTGGTATCCATGCTTGCCCGGTAGGGATTCAGCCAGGCGTGGAACTCCAAGTTGCGTTTGTGCGCCTCTTCCACCATGAACGTCAGTGGGTCGAATGATTCAGCAAGCGGCCGCCCCTGTTGGCCGGAAAGGTACTTCGACCAGGGCGAGATTTTGGAGCGATAGAAAGCGTCGCCCGAGGGCCGCACTTGCGCAATCACCGCATTGAAGCCCGCCTCGTGCAGTATGTCAACGGTTTCTTCCCATTCCGACATGAAGCGCTCCTGGCTTATTCCCTGTGAAGAAGGAAAATCAATATTGGCAACGGTGGCCACCCAAGCACCACGAAACTCCCGTTTGGGCGCTATAGTCTGGCCGTCGGCCTGTATGTTGAGGGTAAAAAAGGCGATGCAGACAAGCAGCACCCGGCAGGCATTTCTCATGGTAAACTTTGTTTGGGAATTGGATATTGGGAAATCGAAGATTCACGCAAGTAATTGCCTAACCCATTTGGGTTTCCATTTCCCTATACCCACTTCCTAATTTCAAAATGATGTGGCAAAGCTACCAAAAAGGCAGCGGGCCTGCAATGCTAGATTGCAGGCCCGCTTTTGAGAGATTGAGTTATTGAGTTATTGAGTGAATAGCTTCCCAATCTCCTCAGGCTCTCACCCTCTCACTTTCTCACGCTCTCACACCCTCTCACGCCCTATTCAACAACACCACTGGCGTCGTCAACACTTTGCCGCCCTGGCGGATGGTAATCAACAAGGTGCCGGGAGCGCCTTTGCTCACGTCAACTTGACGGTCGTAGTTGCCATCGAAATTGGGCACCGACTCATTGAAAACCACCTTGCCGGTGATGTCCGTTATCGAAACCGTGGTAGGCACTGCCTCACCCCGGAATTTCACGTTCAAGTCGCCATAAGTTGGGTTCGGGTAGGCGTTCAGTTCCTCCAGTTGAAGGGTGTTGTCTATTTGTGGCAAAGCTGGCTGCTCCACCAACTGCTCCTCCACCACTTCTGCTGGCGTTTCTTCGCCTGGGCAAACTTTGAACTGCGCTTTCACTTTCGATTCTTGGCCATCACGGACATACCCAATCGTGAAATACTCGCCCGCCTTGTGCTTGTCACGCTCCACGACCAGTTCGTTGTGGGTATTGATGGGCACACCATCCATCGAAACGATGCGGTCGCCAGCCTGCAAACCGACTGCCTCAGCTGGCCAGCCAGCGATGATGCCGCTCACGCCAACTCCCTTCACGCCATCGTTCCAGCCTCCTATCTGCACCCCGATGAACACCTCGCAGGGATTCCGCTCGTAGTTGTACTTGTAGTCGTAGTTATAATTGTAGTTGTAGTAGAAAAACTGCCGCTCCTTTTTCTTGCCCGTCAGTTCGGCAGTGGTGGTCATGGACTGACCTTCCCTCAGGTAATTGATGTTGACCACGTCGCCCGGTTTGTGGGAAGCGAGGGTGCTTGTCAAATCACCGTGCGAAGCAAGCGTTTTGCCATCAATGGCCGTGATAACGTCGCCCGACTTGAGGCCAGCCGCAGCCGCACCTGAACCCGGTACGATGTCCGTCACCAATACGCCGCCGTCTTCTTTTGTTTCAGGATAAATGCCGAGGAACGCCTTTGGCTCTTCATTTTCATCACCAATCAGGGCAAGTTCGGAAAGGTTTGGGGAGCCGAAATGAAAATCCCCCTCTGTGCCGTCCCATTTGATTTCGGTCCGGTTGCCGCCCTTGCGAATCATCATGATGGTCTCTGTCCCTTTTTCAGCATTGGCATCGCCGTTGGTATTGATGATAATCTCGGAAACGCTCTCCAGGTTGTTGTCAATGTCAACTTCCTTGAGGTAGGCATCAGCCGATTGGCCTTTTTGGATGCTTTTCTTTTTTACCGTCCAAGTGCCGTCATCGTTCTGGGTCTTCTGGATGATGATGACGTTGTCATTCTTGGAAGGAGTGGTGGTCTCCTGTTGCGCCGACAGGTTTTGGCCAACGAAGGCCAGCAGCGCCAGGGTGCAAATGGCAGAAAGAAAATGTCTTTTCATTTCGATTAAATTTTGTTGTGAAGAGTTAGCGGACCTCAACAGTCCAGGTGATTTTTACAAGAACGAAGTCAAGGACAGGTTGGTAACAAAGATGGTTGCTTTTTTGGAAAAAATGGGAAAGAATTTCCCGAAATGGCCTTCCCTCAAGCAATCGTTTGGCTGAGGAGTGCTGTTTCCAATTGTTGCAAGTTCAATTGTTGTTTGGGCATACTTGACACAACGGGTAATTTTAGCCCGCCGGGCTTGGCGGTTGACTTAGTCCTTTGGACAAACCAGACGATGCCCGGCATCCAAGTTCGTGTGTTAGCACAGCTATCAACAAGCAGTACTTTTTTTTCTTTGCCAACATGGAGCCAGTTGGAGGGCTGACAAAGGTTGTTCAGACGTTCCTTAGTAAGTGGCGGACAACCCAATCGAAGCCTTTAGGTCCCGGTGCGGGAGCAAGCTCCACCGGCAAGCCGCCTGCATCCACCCAACTGCCGTCTGTTTTTTGCACTAAAAAAGCCTTGTCAGCCTGACGCAATAGCGGTATGTCATTGGTTGCGTCGCCGACTGCTGCTATCAGCGGATTTTCATGTACTTGCCGGAACAATTCCATGAGCCATTCTGCTGCTCTGCCTTTATCGGCATTAGCACCGTGAACCGTGAAAAAACGGCTGCCGCTGGTCAGTGCAAGGCCGGGCGAAACAAGGTAGCGTTCCAGCCGTGCAAGCGATTTCGGATCGGACGGAGCAGCAAGCGTTTCGCTGTAATCTTTTCGTGCTGCCCGCCCCGCTGCTGCTTCGTCCAAGCCGGTTAGCGCCGCCAACTGGCTCACTGACAGGTCGGAAAATCCTCGCACATCCAACTCCAAATCGGCAGCCGCTCCCGCCAGCTTTTGCCGGATGAAAGCGGAGGCCGCCCCAAATTCTTTCACCCAAAATTCTGCCCGCCGTTTTTCCAAGCCAATTTCAAAGTGGAAATAACCATCTGGCACAAAGACTGCCCCACCATTTTCCACAATGAACGGCGCATGAATACCCAATTGTTTTTGATAAAAAACAATCTCCTCAAAGGTCTTGGAGGAGCAAAAAACGAGCGGCACTCCCACCTCCCGTAAACACGCCAACGCTGCCTCTGCACCGTCGGGCTGATAGGTGAACGTATCAAGCAGCGTACCGTCGAGGTCGGAGAACAAAATGAAAGGCGGCTGAGGCATCAATTCTGAATAAAAGTGTGCTGAACGTTGCTGATGTCGCTGAAGTCAAGATGACCTGAAAAAATATTCCAATCGATTGTCTTCAGCGACGGATAAATCCTCGGTCGAAGCGGCTCCTGCCCCAATTCCAGAATTTTCTGCCGGTGCAATTCCTCCAAAATTTCCTGTTTAAGCGCAGGCATACAGAGCGGCGAATGGTAAATAACTGCCAGTGAATATTCAATCATTTCGTGGAGGTGTTCGTCGCCTTTCGCTTCGTGAAGGTGCGGATTGCGGGACTCCACCTGATAGATATGCACGCCAGATTTCATCACGTCTGGGCAGGGGCAAGGCAGGATGCCGCCGAATTTTTCAAACATGTTGATGAAATGATAGGTCTCCACGGAGAACCCGGCGCTGTAATCGAGTTCGAGCGCCAGCGGCATGGAGAGGGCGTGCTCGCCAGCGTTTCCAGTTTTTAATATCGAAGTTTCAAAGCCCGTGTGCTGGCTGGCAAACAGGTTGAGGTAATTGTTGGTGATGCGGGAAACCCGACCGTATTTGGCAAAAAACAGTTGGTCGTCCACGATTTTAGGCTTGCTGTGCCAGAGGATGCGGGTCATGGCGTAGTCCGAACCAGCCTTTGCCATCGTTGCCGAATAGATGCGCACGTACTCGAACACACCCCCAGGGAAATAATTGTCGGCATCTATGAAGCCGACGTATTTTTTGCCCATCGCACGGGCGAGGGCGATGCCGAGCAGCATCCCTTCCGCCTTGCCGTTGCGCAAAAGCCCAGCCTCATCGTGCATGTGCGGATAGCCCGCCTTTTCAAAGGCAAGCGCCAGTACCGGGTCTTTCTGGTGCACCAGCAGGTAGTTTTTCTTGGCAAACCGGCAGTAGTTTTCCACCACGTTCTGTTCGAGCCGGAAGCGGTCAATTTCGTTCCTCGAACTGTTTGACACGATAATCGGAAGGCAATAATGCGGGATGCCGTACAGAATGCCTTCGAGCAGGCGGAGGCGCTCGTTTTTGACGGGAATTATGATGGCCATCTGGCTTTCCACCTCATGCAACTGCTCGGCGGAAACCTGCTGGACGACGTGGAAGGGGTCGGAAAACTGTTGGTCAATGACGTTCCCGGCATCGAGTTCGTACACCTTCTGGATGTCGTGAATAATGTTTGCGCCGAACCGCTCAGCGTGGCGAGGTAATTCTAATCTCATGATGCTTTGTGTTTTGTCTTTATTTTGCAAACCCCCGTTTTACAGAAAAGTTGTAAAAGCAGTAACACAACAAAAGTGCTTAACTATCCAACCAATCCAATGTCAACGCCGCCGTCCACGAAAAATGATTGGCACCATATCCTCCGTTTGCCTCGCCTTCCGGCAGGTTTTTCCACGGACTGAAATATTCCCAAAAACCATATTGACGCACCAGTTCCAAGGCGTCGGAGCGAAGCCGTGCGGCCAAGGCGGGATGCCCGCAACGGTGCAGCGCATGGAACAACAACCAGTTCATGTTGACCCAAACCGGACCCCGCCAATACCTTCGAGGGTCAAATCGAGGCTCATCAATGGCGGTGGATGGGCACAGCCAAGCGGGATTCTCCGCACTGCCCGCAAAAGCAGGGCTTTTCAATAGTGAGGTCATGCGGGCAGTTTGAGCGGTAGTTGCTGCACCGCAGAGCAGCGGCATCAAGCCGCCTGCCGTGACCACTGGTACTTGTTCCTGATGTACCCGGTCGTAAGTCACGAAGATGCCTCGTTTTTCATCCCAAAGTTTATCCCGCAACGATTGGTTGGTTTGAACATGCCATTCGCTGAGTTGAGCGGTATCCCGACCGAGCCACCGACCGACTTCGACAAGTGCTTCGTTGCAATGGCTGAGAATGGCGTTGAACAACGGCTCCTGCACCTGAAAAGGATAATCTTTCCAAATGTCCGGCGCTTTGTAACGGTGCGTCCGAAGCCGGTTCACCAAATAAATGTAGCGGTCGTAGCTCTTTTTTTGCGGGCGGTAGGGAGCGTCCACATGCAACAAGTCGAGCCGCTCGTAGGGCGGCACTTCGGTCTCGTCGAAATGGATGTGGTTAAATACTTCCTCCCAGGTGGGCAGGTTGTCCATGCCGGACTCCCAGGGGTGGCAAATGAACGCCAAGCCTTCCCGGTCGGGGTCACGGTAATGATAAAAATACTGGTGAAGCTTCATCACCTTATCGTACATGCGCTGGAAAAACGGTCGGTACGCCCTGGCATTGGGCGCAAGCTGGAGCAGGCGGTTTAAAATAAAGCCATGCACAGGCGGCATGGTGATGCCCGATGTGCGCACGTTGCGAGGTTTTCCTACAACGCCACGGGTGCTCCAGAAAAATAGCCCGGAAAATATTGGCCCACATTTTCCACGGAAAACACAATCTGGGGAACCATGCCGTTTGCCCATTGCCCCCGAAAAAGGGAAGTCATCTCTGAGCAAGCCTGCCGGAAATCGGAGCGGGCATAACCGAGTGCGATAAAACCGGCGTCCCAATTCCATTGGTGCGGGTACAAGGCGGGTGCAGGTTTGGTGTAGGTGCCAAGCCTGTTGTTTTTCAAAACCGTTTTTGCTGCCGCAACCAAGTTTTCAGTGGTAGCCTCATCGAAGTTCTCTGGCAAATCAATCATAAAAGATGGTGGTGTGAGGTCGGCACAACACAGGTAGGAAGTTCCAATCTCGTGGTACTTTGCAGATAGTTAATATTTTCTAACCAGCCCAGACGGGAAAAGTTGCAGTGCGACCTGGTGGGTGTATTCGCAAAAGTAATTTTAGCAGCGCAGACCTGCTTTACGGAAATCCATTATACTTGCTTTCTTCGAAATCAAACAAAAATGACCACTAACGAAATTATCATGCTCCTCTGCGGGCTTATCCTCTTCCCCTACCTGTTCGAGATTTTTGCCAAACGTACGAAAGTGCCCGCCGTATTGTTGCTATTGGCTACGGGTATCGGGCTGCGGTTGCTGGCAGATGCATTGAGTTTTCCCGACGTTGAATTTTCAAGATTATTACCGCTGCTTGGCACGGTCGGCTTGATTTTGATTGTGCTGGAAGGTGCGCTGGACCTGCATTTCAACCTTGAAAAAAAGAAGGTGATTATCAAGACGCTGGGCGCTTCATTTTTTTTTGCTCCTTTATTCGACCTAACAATCGGCTGGCTGTTCCCCATTGTCCCAAGTATGTTTCCATTTCAAAAAAAAACAGCAAGCTCTTTCAAGTTTAGCGCAGCGTGACTTGAAAGCGTACAACAGGCGGTTTGCAACTCCTAGCCCGGAGGGCTTCACTGCTACTCATTCCAGGCCAAGCCATGCACTTCCAAAATTACGACTTCCAACTGGTACGTCACTCCATTTTTAGTCGCAAGTTTAGCTAAAGAAATCAACTCAACTTAAACTTCACCGGCAAATTGAACTGTACCCGCACTGCCCTACCCTGCTGCTTGCCGGGGAGCCATTTTGGCATCTTGCCTACCACTCGCAGGGCCTCTTCACCACAGCCGCCGCCGATGTCCCGCATTACTTGGGCATTGCTGATGGAGCCGTCTTTTTCTACCACAAATTTGATGTGAACCGTGCCTTCGATACCGGCATCCCTGGCAAGTTCGGGGTAGCGGATATTGGCGTAAATGAACTTCAGTAGCTGCTCCATGGCACAAGCACTTCGCTCTTTTTTTGTGAGGTTTCCGACCTCGCAGCCAGGGAAACGAGGCATTTCTTCCACAATCAAAAAGGGAGCAGCATGGTCATCGTCCTCCGCTGGTGGCAGGAGCTGCGCTTTCGGGACGACTGGTGCGGCAGCCTTCGCATTGCCGAATTCCGGGCCGCCCACAGTGCTGGAGTCAATCGGGATGGTAGTTGGCAGCAAGCTGGAAACCACCACATCCGGTACTTCGATAATCAAGTCGTTGGCTTTCAAAACCGTGGCTGGTGGTTGGTTGGGCTGATTGGGCTGAGCAATGGTGAAGGGTTTCAGCGCCAACTCGGTTGGGTACGCCTCCTCTTCAAAAAGCAACGGAGCGGCACGCTCAGTTGTCCAATTGAAAGCCAAAATGGCGAGGGAAATGGCGGCTGCAAAGCCGATGCGGAGGTTGATGGAGCGCAGCCGCTCCATCCTACTGACATGGATATTTTTCATAGCTTTAAAATTTGGTACAACAGGAAAGATGCAGCCTGGAGACGTGTTGGCGTGTTGGCGCGTTGGGTTGTTGGGATGGTGAGGGTTAATTTGGAAAAAAGGGCCATTAGCACACTATTTTTGTACACCAGACCTGAAATGCCGGAGCGCCCACAAGGCAAAGCGCCAATGCGCCAATCAAGTTATTTGTTAGTTTTGCGGGCTTTTTGAGTTATTAAGTTATTGGGATATTGGGTTATTTATCGCCAGTAGTCAATAACTCAATAACCCAATAACTTAATTACAAACATCGTGATTGAATACGAAAGACATATTTTGAAAAACGGCCTGCGGGTACTCATCCACGAGGACGAAAGCACGCCGATGGTGGCCGTGAACATGCTTTACGACATCGGCAGCAAGGACGAAAACCCAGCAAAGACGGGCTTTGCGCACCTGTTTGAGCACTTGATGTTTGGCGGCTCCGCCAATATCCCCGACTTCGACGACCCCATCCAGTTGGCCGGCGGCGAGAACAACGCCTTCACGAACAACGACATGACCAATTTCTACGACGTGCTGCCCGCCGAAACCCTCGAAGTGGCGCTCTGGCTGGAAAGCGACCGCATGTTGAGCCTCAATTTTGACGAAAAAGTGCTGGAAACCCAGCAAAAAGTGGTGGTCGAGGAGTTCAAGGAAACCTGCCTGAACGAACCCTACGGCGATGTCTGGCACCATATTTCCGACCTCGCTTACAAGCACCACCCCTACCGTTGGCCGACTATTGGCCTGGAACCCAAGCATGTGGAGGATGCCAAACTGCAGGATGTCAAGGATTTTTTCTTCAAATTCTACCGTCCGAACAACGCCATTCTCGTCGTGGCGGGCAACGTGAAGCCGAAGAAAGCCCTGAAATTGGCGGAAAAATGGTTCGGCGACATCCCTGCTGGCGATGTTGCTGTCCGCAACTTGCCAGTGGAACCGCAACAAAATGAGTTTCGGGAAAAAACGGTGGAGGCCAAAGTACCCGTGGATGCCATTTACCTCGTGTTCCACACCTGCTCCCGCACCCACCCCGATTTTTATGCCATTGACCTGCTGTCGGATGTGATGGCCAGCGGGCCGTCGTCAAGGTTGTACCGCAGGCTATTGAAGGAGCGAAAACTGTTCAGCCATATTGACTGCTACATCACCGCCAGCAACGACCCCGGTTTAATCATCCTGGAGGGCAAGCCAACCAACGGCGTCTCCATGGAATTAGCCGAAAAGGCGCTTTGGGAGGAACTGGAGCTGTTGATTTCCGACCCCATTTCTCAGTCAGAATTGGAAAAAATCGTAAACAAAAGCGAGAGTTCGTTGGTGTTTTCGGAGGTCAGTGTGCTGAACAAGGCCATCAACCTCGCCTTCTTCGAATTGGTCGGCGATGCCTCCATCATCAACCGGGAAACGAGCCTCTACCAAAATGTTACCGTGGAAGAAATGCACCGGGTGGCCAAGGAGGTTTTCCGAAGGGAAAATTGCTCCAAATTGATTTACAAAGCCACGACGCCGAAAGGGGAAGCAGCGGAAGAAGAAGAAGAAAATTGTGAATTGGAAATTTGGGAAATTGAATTTCCACCATAACAATTTTCAATTTCCAATTTCCAAAAAAAAAAGCCCCTCCCCAGCGAACCGGAGAGGAGACCAATCCCAAAAACCGAGTTACTAAAAGTTGGCTGCCGAACTGATTTCTGTTGAAATTACCAGTCCGGCAGCTATTAAATCAATCAATTTAACAAAGTCATTTTCTTGGTGGCCGTGTTCCCTGGCGTTTGCAGGGAGTAGTAGTAGAGGCCATTGGAAGGCAGGCTGCCCGTTTCGATTAGCACTTCGTGGAAGCCCTTCGTAAACTCACCGCTCACCGTTTTCACCACCTTGCCCGCCATGTTGAATATCGTCAAGGTAGCCTTGCTCGCCTCCGGCAAATGGAAGCGGATGACGGTTTCGTTGGCAAACGGGTTCGGGATGTTTTGGTAGAGTTCGAATTGGTTGCCAACGACGCTTGTGCCGTTTGGTAACGTGAACTCGAGTACAACTGGCCTTACCGTACCTCCTTTTTCATAACTTTCAGCAAGTGTGTAGCTTGAATTGATGTTGGCCAGTTTGCTCAACATGCCGTCCTTCAATGCGGTGAAGGTCATCGAAAACTGTGTGGCTGGTTCGCCGTTTTTCGGAGCGGCGAGTTGGTACCAGCTTGCCGTGACCACCCCTTCTGCCAAGCGGCTGAGGCCATAATTTTCGATGGTCGTGGAAGCTGCTGGCGTCAGTTTCTCAAACTGGAGCGCTGTTTTGTCGAAGTTCAAAGTGAACTGGTAGCCGAGCATTCCTGCGAGGTTTGCATTGAAATCTACCGTGAAAGTTTCACCTGCCTTCACTGCCCGGTCTGCTGTTTGGATGCTGAAATCCAAGTTGTTCCGGTCCTCGTTTGGCTCACCAAAGTTGTTGGTAACTGCCGTCCCGTTCACGTCGCCGACTTTCACCGCTACGAAGTTGACGTTGGGGCTGGCAGTCGTGAGGTCGTTGATGTTGCACACTTCCGGGATTGCCGCTGCGAATGGATTTGCAGGGTTCAGGAACGTGTAGCTGGCATCCACAAAGCGCCAAGAGGTGTTGTTTGGAAACTCGTCCAGAACGTGTAGGATGACTTTGCGAATCTCCACAATATCGCTCACCGTCACCGAACCGCTACGGTTTGCATCGGCAGCGATGAGTTTGTAGGGTGAATCGAGCGGAACGGAACCGAGGATATGCTGATTTATCAACAACAAGTCGTAGGTCGTCACACCATTCAGTGGGCTGATGTCAAGTACAGGCGTCACGGTGTAGTCCATGCCAATCGGGAGGTTGGCGAACTGGTATCCACCTGTGTTGTTGGTCGCAGTCGTACTGTTAATGGTGCCGTTGAGTTCCACCTGTACGTTTTCAACGCCTTGGTTCAGTTCATTGGAAATCTGGCCGTTCATGGCAATTAGTGGTGCAGCGCCGCAAGCACCCATGTTGTCCTGAATATTGACGGTTGTTTCGCAGAAGTCGGCATTGCCTGCTTCGTCCGTCAGCCAGATTTGGACCAGGTTAACGCCCAAGTCATCGCAAGTGAAAATCAGCTGGGTATTTGTGACATCCGGAGAAAACGATACCGACATGTCACTGAAGTCGGAGCAGTTGTCGTTCGATGAGCCAGCAATAAATTGGTCAGCATCAACGGGCACCATACCCGAAGCCATGATGGCCACATTAAGGCCATTGCAGATTGGTGTTGGCTTTTTGCAATCTTCGATGGCGAAGAGGAAGTTGCAGAAACTAACATTTCCACAACCATCTGTGGCGCTGTAGCTGATTCGGTGCGTACCAACTGGGTAGTTATTGGTCGTGTTTTGACCGGAACCTGAGGTGGCAAAACCAGGGTCAGCGATGCCGTCGTCATTCAGGTCAACCGTCCAAGTGTAAACGATTTGGTTGGCTGGTGTGCAAGCATCTGTTGCAGCAACCGTCAAATCTGGCGCAAGCGGGCTACAGTCAGCCTTGAAGTTGCAGAAGGTCAAATTGTCGCAAGCTGCGAAACTCGGCGCACTGAAATCCATGACCTTGATAACCTGTGTGTGGTCCCAACGGCCAGGGCCAGTAGGATTGTTCACATCATATTGACACCAATCAATCACCGACCAAGTGCGGAGAATTTTTGGCAGGCATCAGGTGCGGAAGTAAGTACCAAATCGGTATGGCCGACGACCAAGGTGAAACAACCGTTTCCGGCTGGAAAAGTAGGAGAGCCCGTGTTCGTGGGGTCCGTTGGCGCCGTGCAACCGTTCAGCGTGAGGTCAGCAGGGAAATTGATACTTGCCCCAGTGAATGGGTTATTGTTGATGACGGTAATGGTTTGCACACAGAAGCTGATAGTTCCTGCCGGGTCGGTTGCAGCGTAGGTACGGAAAATAGTACCAGAACCGCAACCAAGCGTACCTGCGTCCGATTGTGTCAGCACGATGTTCTCACCGCAATTGTCTATTGCCAAGCCATCAAGCGGGCCTTGCAAAGCTGGGTCGGTCTCCACTGTTCCTACCAAAGTTGGATTGGTGTAGTCCTGGCCACAGTCCAAGGTGACGTTGGGCGGGCAGGTGATGGATGGGCCAGATTTGTCCTGTACCTCCACGTTTACCATACAATCATTGTAATTGCCGTGGCAATCGTACACACGCAAGATTACAGGGACATTGGTTCCAACATCGGAGCAACAAAACTCAACGATGTCGTCAAAGACAAGGTTTGCGGGTATGTTGCAGTTGTCCGTCATTCGGGAAACCCTGAATTCGTCAACGCAACAGTTGTCAGTGCTGCCATTGTCGAACGAAATTGCGTGAGCAAAACCGTATCCGGCATTGTCCAATGCCACGACCGTGAACTGGTCACAAACGGCGTTCGGCTTGTTGGTGTCGTTGACGGTGATGGTAAATGTTTTCGAGGTGGAATTGCCACAGGCATCAGTCACTTTTACAGTGATGGTATGTACGCCAAACGTCAGACCTGGAGCAGGCACTTGCCCACCATTTCCAGCGATTGGGCCGGATGGGGTGAATATGGCCACCGAGTAGCTTGAACAGTCGGAAACCGCCACGGCAGGAATGACCGGACGGGCACGGCAGCCCGGCAAGTTTGCCGAAACGGTCATGTTTGCTGGCGCATTGAACACTGGAGCTGTGGTGTCATTGTAGTGTATCACTTGGATACAGGTCCACGGGTTGTCTATGAAGTCAACAGGCAGGCACCAATCCAGCACCGTCCAGGTGCGGATAATACGGAAGCCAACGCCGCATTTTGGGATGACCAGGTCTGAATAAGAAGCTGTTATATTACAAACGGCGTTGGCGCCTTCCGTGATATCGTAGGTTGTTCCATCAATCACGACAGTCGGATAGCCTGTGTTTGATGGCAAAACATTGGCAGCAACACCAGGCATGCATTCCATGACCGTATCTGCGGGACATTCTGGATTTAGGTCCAACAAATTGGTGCTTTCCACGAAAATCATCTGGTTGCAAGTGGTGGTGTAGCCTAATTCGTCAGTGGCAGACCAAATTCGCATGATAATTTGGGAGAAGTCGTCGTCGCATTCTCCCTGCGTTATCATGTCCAAATGTTGAACCGTGAAATCGTTGCAATCCACAAAGGTTGGCTCTTCGACGTCCCCACCTTCTGAAATTGGACGCACATCTTGCAGGCAATTGATGGTGTCGTCAACACAGTTGTAGGCAAATGGACCGGACTTGTCCTCAATCAATGCCTCACCCCAACATAGATTTCCGGTTTCGGTGTTGGTGACGGAGAAGGTGATGGTTTCGCCTACATAGTAATATCCGATGTAGTTGGAACCGGTGTTTTCAATGTCCACCACAAAGTCATCGTAGCAACCGTAGTTTCCCTCAAGGGCAACATCGGGCGTGAGCCACATTTCGCAAGTGGATGGAATGGAAATATGCAAATTATCATCACAAACCAACCCATTGGATGCAGGAACAAAAGGGTTGACGGTGATTGAAAATGTGCATGATGCAACGTTCCCGCTGCAATCCATTGCCTGAAAACTCAAAATTGTGGTTCCGATTGGAAAGGAACTTCCCGAAGTGTATCCAGTTCCGTCTGTTTGAGAAATTCCTGGCGTACAATTTGGGTCGTTGTCGGTGGCGAAGACTGCGAAATTGTAGACTGTTTCGCATTCGCCGGGAGCAAGCTGTAAGGATACGTTTCCTGGACAAAATAATGTCGGGGGGGTAATATCCTGTGCAAGTAAGGAAGAGGCAAAGCATAGCATTGCCACCAAGTAGCTGAGTAACACTCGTGTCATGGGACCTGATTTAGGTTAAAGAATTTAAGTAAGATTCGTATTCAGAGGTTGGTGCAGTCACTACGGTAAAAAAAACCGCATGAACCATCTATGCCAACCGTAGTCTGCTTGTGTAATTTTGGAAATACCCAGATTGGTTAAAATACTTTCAGGTCAGGCATGGAGCCTGTTTTGGATAGATTGTAAAAGGAGCAAAAATTGGAACGCCAGTCTCTTAGAAGTTGTCAGATAGAAAAACGTAAGTATTAGTTAAATTTCGATGCAAATGTATCACATAAAGATTCGAACATGCTATACCCCATTCGCACTAATTAATAATTCGTCAATAAAGCCCGTTTGTAAAAAGCTGTAAATCAGCATTTTAGTCTTCAATCGCTTGAAACATTTTCCAAACTGGATCCTTTGGTACACTTGCGGTGATGTTCACAAGTTCCTTTTTCACCGGGTGCTCAAAAGTAATGTTCCGGCAATGGAGGTGAATTGAGCTGTCTTTGTTGGGCGTTGGATAACCATATTTCACATCGCCCCGGATAGGGCAGCCTATTTTGGCCAACTGTGCCCTAATCTGGTGTGACCTTCCGCTTTGGAGGTCAATCTTTAGCAAATAACTGTCCTCGATTTCAGCTATCAACTCGTAATCAAGGTCGGCTTTTTTTGCGTCTCTCGCTCGGTTGCTCAGGGTATCGTAGGCTTTTACGATATTTTTGGTTGAGTCTTTCAGAATATAATGCGTTAGATGTCCAAAGAATGGCTCTGGCCTTCTACCCACGATTGCCCAGTAGGTTTTCTTGACCTCACGCTCCGCAAAGATTTTATTCATGCGTTCAAGCGCTTTGCTCGTCCTGGCAAATATGGTCACACCGCTCACCGGCCTGTCAAGGCGGTGGATGGTGCCAAGGAACACATCGCCCGGCTTTCCGTATTTGTCCTTGATGTATTGCTTGACCTGGTCGCCAAGCGTTTCGTCGCCGGTCTCGTCGCCTTGAACCAGCACGTTGTTCGGCTTGTTAATGGCAATCAAATGGTTGTCTTCGAATAATACTTTCATAATTGCCGCAAAGGTAGGGAGTTCAGGTTACGAACTACTTTTTCCTTTGTCCTTTTTACTTTTTACTTTTCAGCCGATGAAACTAAGCCTAGGATTTTCACCTTGCCCCAATGACACCTTCATCTTCGATGCCATGCTGCACGAGAGAATTGACACGGAGGGCCTCGAATTCGAGGTCTTCATGGAGGACGTTGAAACGCTGAACCGCCGGGCCATGCTCGGTGAACTTGACATCACCAAATTGAGCTACCATGCCTACGCCTATTTGCTCGAAAAATATGTGTTGCTTGACGCTGGCAGTGCCCTAGGGCAAAACTGTGGTCCGCTTCTAATTGCCCGACAGGAAATGACCGACCAAGAAGTGGAAAAAGCGCTCATCGCCATCCCTGGCAAATACACCACAGCCAATTTCCTCCTCAGCCTAGCCTTTCCCCGCTGCCACCCGCAAACTGGAGACCGTCTTTTCGGAGATTGAAAATGCAGTACTCGAAGGGAAAGTGGATGCAGGGTTGATTATCCACGAAAACCGCTTTACTTACGACCAAAAGGGTCTGAAAAAAGTCATTGACCTCGGTGAGTTCTGGGAAGCATCAACGGGGATGCCCATCCCACTGGGCGGCATAGTGGTGCGCAGGAGCCTACCCAATGAAATTCGTCAAAAAGTAAACCGGGTTATGGAACGCAGTGTCCGATACGCATTCGACCATCCCGAAGCATCAAAGTCGTTTGTGAAGGCAAATGCACAGGAAATGGAGGAATCCGTGATGGATAGTCACATTAAACTATACGTAAACGAATTCACCAAGAACTTAGGGGGGGCTGGCCGTGCTGCCATTGGTAAGTTGTTCGACGTAGCAAGAGCAAGAGGTGTAGTGCCAATCTACAAAGAAGATATTTTTTTAAATTAAAAAGAAATCTAATTCTTGGCACGAATGTTGAAATAAGATAAAGTGTGTAAGTTTTGGTTAAAGAATTGTAAGATTCGTTTTTTCGCCCGGGTTTCAATCCCGGGCTTTTTTTTGCCCCTGCCCCATCCAATTCTTATCTCCTCCCTCCTTCCTTCCCAAAAATAGGCTACCAAAAAATCCTTCTAACCTGCACCTCTTTGCGCCTTGCTACACTATCTTTGCGCCGCTCAAATTCATTCCATCAATTAGATTTTTAGAAGTTAGACCATAGACATTAGAAGCGCAACATTGGAAAAAACCGCAGCTAAAACAGCATTTGTGGTTTTCAATGTACCTGTCTAAAATCTATTGTCTACTGTCTAAAGTCTCAAATAAGACCAAATTTTATGGTTATTGCAGTACCTACCGAGATTAAAACTAACGAAAACCGTGTAGCGCTAACGCCCGCTGGTGCATTAGAATTGACCAAACTTGGCCACACCGTGTTCGTTCAAAAAGGGGCTGGTGTGAACAGCGGCTTCCCTGACGAAGAGTACGAAGAAGCTGGCGCAAGCATCCTTCCCAGCGCTGCGGCCTGCTTCGAAAAGGGCGACATGATAATGAAAGTGAAAGAACCCATTGAACAGGAATATGCGCTCATTCGCAAAGACCAGTTGGTGTTCACCTACTTCCATTTTGCCTCATACAAGCCGCTCACCGACGCAATGATTGAAAGGAAGGCTGTTTGCCTCGCCTACGAAACCGTCGAAATGCCCGACCGCAGCCTGCCGCTGCTCATCCCAATGTCTGAAGTTGCGGGCCGCATGGCTGTGCAGGAAGGCGCTAAGTTCCTCGAAAAACCAATGGGGGGGCGTGGAATCTTGTTGGGCGGCGTACCTGGCGTCCAGCCAGCCAAAGTGCTGGTGCTTGGCGGTGGCGTTGTGGGCACACAAGCAGCAAAAATGGCTGCTGGACTTGGCGCAACCGTTACCATCCTGGACGTAAACTTGAACCGCTTGCGATACCTGGCTGATGTAATGCCCGCAAACGTCAACACCATGTATTCCAACGAATTGAATATCAGGCGGTTACTCAGGAATCATGACCTAGTTGTAGGCGCTGTGCTTATCCCCGGTGCCAAGGCACCAAACCTAATAACAAGGGATATGTTGAAAATTATGCGCGCCGGTACAGTACTCGTGGACGTGGCCGTTGACCAAGGTGGTTGCTTCGAAACCACCAAACCTACCACGCACGAAGACCCGGTTTACGTGGTGGACGGTGTGCTGCATTATTGCGTAGCAAACATGCCCGGTGCAGTGCCTTACACTTCGACGATTGCGCTGACCAACGCCACCCTCCCCTATGCCATCCAACTGGCGAACAAGGGCTGGCAAAAAGCCTGCAACGAAAACAACGCCCTCAAACTCGGACTAAACGTCGTTGATGGCAAGGTCGTTTACCAAGGTGTGGCCGAGGCTTTCGGTTTACAGTACCACGATGTGAACGAGTTTTTGAAATAAAAACTAGTATTTCCGCAGCGGTCGGGCTAACCCGACCGCTGCTCCGTTTTTTTCTTGAAGAAGGCTGCACCCCACCTATCAAGACTTTTCGTTTTGCAAGCATTAGAGTTACTTGAGAAACCATTCGGACAAACTATGAGCTATCCTCGAATCATTTCCCAATCGCTGAATATCCCCATAAAAAGGTAGAAAACACCATTGACCTGTTGGCCGAAGGTGCAACCATTCCCTTCATCGCCCGCTATCGGAAGGAAGTCACTGGTTCGCTGGACGAAGTGCAACTCGCTGATATTCAGCAAGAACTGAAAAAACTGATAGAACTGGACAAGCGCCGAGAAACCGTGCTGCACACCATCGAGGAACTGGGAAAATGACGCCCGAACTCCGCTCCCGCATCGAAAACTGCTGGGACCCCATCGAGTTGGAGGACATCTATTTGCCCTACAAACCCAAACGCAAAACCCGGGCTAGCATGGCCCGTGAAAAAGGGCTTGAACCATTAGCCACCATCATTTTTGAACAAAAAAATCAAAACGCCGAGCAACTCGCCAAACAATATCTGACCGAAGATGTGCCCACCCTCGAAGATGCCTTGCAAGGAGCACGTGACATCATCGCCGAGTGGATAAACGAGGACGAGCAAGTGCGCCAAAAGGTGCGATATGCATTTCGCAAAGGCGCTCAAATCTCCTCAAAACTCGTGCGGGGCAAGGAAGAAGAGGCCGCCAAGTACCAAGATTATTTTGCTTTTTCGGAGCCTTTGAAAAACTGCCCTTCGCACCGCCTGCTGGCCATGCGGCGTGGTGAGGACGAAGGCCTGCTGCGAATTAGCATCGAGCCGGAAGCCGAGGAAGTGCTGTACCGCCTCGAACAATTCCTGCTCCGTGGCAACGGCGATGCCACCAAGCAGGTGAAGGAAGCACTCCACGACTGCTACGACCGGCTGCTTTCGCCGAGCATCGAAACGGAATTTCGGAACGAAGCCAAGGAAAAAGCAGACACAGAGGCCATCAACATCTTCGTGGACAACCTCCGTCAACTGCTGCTGGCCCCGCCGCTCGGCCAGTTTCGGGTGATGGGCATTGACCCAGGTTTTCGCACAGGCTGCAAGGTGGTCATGCTCAACGAGTTCGGTGACTTGCTGCACAACACCGTCATTTACCCGCACCCGCCCAACTCGGATGAGTACATGGCCCGCCGCATCTTGCAGGACAACGTGGAAAAGTACCGCATCACGGCCATTGCCATCGGCAACGGTACGGCGGGGCGTGAAACGATGGATTTGTGCAAGGACATCGTGTTTAGCCACCCAGTCAATATTTTCATGGTCAGCGAGGCAGGAGCCTCGATTTACTCGGCATCAGAGGTTGCCCGGGAGGAGTTCCCTGACCTCGACTTGACGGTGCGGGGCGCCATTTCCATCGGCAGGCGGCTGATGGACCCTCTGGCCGAACTGGTGAAACTCGACCCAAAAAGCATCGGCGTCGGGCAGTACCAGCACGACGTGAACCAAGTGAAACTAAAGGAAAGCCTCGACCGAACGGTGGAAAGTTGCGTAAACGCGGTGGGCATCAACCTCAACACTGCCAGCAAACACCTGCTCAATTATGTCTCAGGCTTGGGGCCTACGCTGGCGCAGAACATCGTGAAATACCGCACCGAGAACGGCCAATTTGAGTCCAGGCAACAACTGAAAAAAGTAGCCCGAATGGGCGAAAAGGCCTTCGAGCAGTGCGCTGGCTTCCTCCGAATCAGGAGCGCAGAAAACCCACTGGACAACTCCGCCGTACACCCAGAGAGCTATGGCATCGTGGAAAAATGGCCAAGGATCTCGGCGTGAAAGTGCCGGATTTGGTGGCCGATGCCGCATTGCGCCAGCAAATTGACCCAAAAAAATATGTCACCGAAAAAGTGGGACTTCCCACGCTCACCGACATCCTCAAAGAACTCGAAAAGCCCGGCCTCGACCCACGTGGGGAAGCCAAGTCCTTTTCGTTCGCCAACGTCCACAGGGTCGAAGACCTGACGGTGGGCATGGTGCTGCCGGGCATCATCACCAACGTGACAGCGTTCGGTGCCTTCGTGGACATCGGGGTGAAACAAGATGGGCTGGTGCATATTTCGCAGCTTTCCAACAAGTATGTCCGCAACCCCTCCGATGTGGTTTTCTTGAACCAAGAGGTGAATGTGCGGGTAGTGGAAGTTGACCTGAAACGCAAACGTATTCAATTGACAATGAAGGATTTATCGTAAAGATTGTTGAATTGTTTTATGGTTGAATTGTTGTCGTGTATGGGTAACAATTCAACCATAAAACAATTCAACAACATAGCAATCAAACATGAACGACTCCCCCCGCCTCCAGCAATTGCTCCAATTTCATTCGGAAAACCCGAACGATGCCTTCCTCCTTTTTGCACTCGGCAAGGAGCACGAGAAGCTGGGCAATATGGAAATGGCGCTTGATTATTACCAAAAAATAGTGGCTGCCACGCCCGATTATGTCGGTGTTTACTACCATTTGGGAAAATTGTTGGAAAAAACAGACAACCCAGCCCAAGCCCTTGAAACCTATAAATCCGGGATGGCCATCGCCCAAAAAATTGGCGACAAACATGCCCTCAGCGAACTGGCCGAAGCCAAGCTCGAACTCGACGACGAATGAGAAAACGGTTTAAGGTTTTGGGTCTCAGGTTTCAAGGGGCAACCTGAACCACAACCCTGAAACCCAAAACCAAAACCTTAAACCTGAACCCGTTTGCCACTAATTCCACATTCCACCTACCGCCGATCGCCCCTCCTGTTGAACGGTCATTTCGAAACGATTGCGCCCAATGTACTGCGCAAAGTGAAAGGAATCGACTACGAACGGGAACGCATCACCCTACCAGATGGCGACTTCCTCGACCTTGATTGGCTCGACCGGGGCAGCCGAAAACTAGTGGTACTAACGCATGGATTGGAGGGTGATAGCAGTCGAACTTACGTGCTGGGCATGGCCCGCATTTTCCACCAAAACGGCTGGGACGTGCTGGCCTGGAACTGCCGCTCCTGCTCCGGCGAAATTAACCGTGCCCAACGCATGTACCACCACGGCGACATCGAAGACATTGGCCAGGTAATGGACCATGCATTGCACCGGAAAAACTACGAAACCGTGGTGATGAGCGGCTTCAGCATGGGCGCAAACATCACGATGAAGTACCTCGGCGTTCATGGAAAAAATGTGCCCGAACCTGTGCGGGCTGCCGTGGTTTTCTCCGCTCCGACCGACTTGCGGGCTGGTGCCGAAATTCTTGACCATGCCTCCAACATTATCTACCGCAAGCGGTTCTTGTTTTACCTCAAACAAAAAATGGTGCTGAAAAACGGCCAGTACCCCGGTGTGATAGACCTCGAAAATTTCAAAAAAATCAAGGTTTGGCGAGACTTTGACGAGTACTTTTCTGCCCCGCTAAACAGCTTTCGTGACGCCGCCGATTTTTACGAAAAAGCCTCTGCCAAAAACTTCATGGCAGGTATTGCCACCCCCACCCTGCTCGTCCAGGCCCTCAACGACCCCATCCTACCGCCGTCGTGTTACCCAAAGGATTTGTGCCAAAAACACCCACACCTCCACCTCGAAATGCCAGACCACGGCGGCCATGTCGGCTTCTGGAAACCGGGCAAGGAGTTTGCGTGGTCGGAGGAGCGGGCGCTGGACTTCGTGAAACAAAATTCATAGCTGCCTCAAATTGCAGGTACGAAAAACTGGTTTTTAATCAGTTTTTATGTCGTTCAGTTGTCGTCGCTTTTGTCATGGCTGAAGGCCACCTCTGCGTCATCTTTTACTGCCTTGCAAGACGCAGAGGTGGCCTTCAGCCATGACAAAAGCGACTTGAACCTAGACCAATTTTTTGGCAAGTTTAACTCCACAAGCCAACTAAGTTTTTTCAAAAAGTATTGATGAAAAATACCCATTCCCCTTGGCTGGCCGCAGCAACGTTGGCCCTTTTCCCACTTCACTTTGTTGCTGCGCAAACCCTTCCCATCGCCATTGACGGTCAGTTCAACGACTGGACTTCCCAGGCCATCAGCCTCGAAGACGCTGGCGGTGCTGGCACTGGCTCCGACCTGCTCCGAATGTCCGTCGCCAACGACGAGAACTACCTGTTCATCCGCTTCGAGATTGACCAGGAGGTGGTGCTGACGGACAACAACGACCTGACCCTGTTTCTTGATGGCGACCACAATCAGCTCACGGGCAAGTCCATCAACGGCATCGGGGCAGAACTTGAACTTCGCTTCGGTGACCGGGATGGTGTTTTTTACCACGGCAATTCGCAGTGGTACATTGACCTCTCCGACGTCAAGTTCCATCACCTGCCCACGTTCAGCGACAAGGTTTTCGAGCTGGCCATTGGGCGGGACGTGCTGCCCGATGGCGTCTTCCCGCTCTTCACGGGCAATGTAATCCGGCTGTACTTCCAGAACGGCACCGCTGGCGACAAGATGCCAAACGCTGGGCAGACTTTTGATTTCACGTTCGACAGCGACCCTGCACCACCCTTCCAAGCCATTGATTTACAGAAACTTAGCTCCGACCACCTTCGGATACTCACTTGGAACACCCTTTACGATGGGCTGCTCGACATCATCCGAAAGCCGCATTTTCAGCGGGTGCTGGCGGCACTGCAACCCGACATCGTCACCTTCAACGAGTGCTGGGACATGACCGCCGGACAGGCCGCTACGTTCATGAACACGGCCGTGCCACTCGGCAATTTCCAAAGCTGGAACGGCGTGAAATTAGAAGACGGCAACATCACCGTCAGCCGATACCCGATTTTGCAAAGCTGGAACATTTACCCCGGACACCGCCTCACCGCTTCGCTGATTGACCTGCCTGACGCCCAATTTGACAAAGATATTTTGGTGGTAAACGGCCACCTGCGCTGCTGCTCCGCCAACAGCGAGCGACAACTGGAGGCCGATGCATTCGCCAAGTTCATCCCCAGACGCCACCAGCCCCGGCGGTGTGATTGACCTGCAGGAAGCCACGCCGTTCGTCCTCTCCGGCGACATGAACCTGGTCGGCTGGCAGCAACAGTACACTACGCTAACCACTGGCGACATTGTGAACACTACTTCCTTTGGCAACGGCGGCCCCCTCGACTGGGACGGCTCCAACCTCCTCGATGTGCTGGCCCTGCAATCCGACCAGCGCATGGCCTACACCTGGCACGAAGCAGGCAGCCAATACCCGCCCTCCCGCCTCGACTTCCATATCTGCTCCAACAGTGTGTTGGAAGTGAAAAAAGCGTTCAGCCTGCAATCGGAAATCATGTCGCAAGCCCGCCTCGATGCCTTCGGTTTGTACCAAAACGATACCGGCTCGGCTTCTGACCATTTGCCGAAGGTGACGGATTTTGTGGTGAAGCCGTTGACGGGTGCAGCGGTTGTCGAAAGTCCAGCGATGCAATTAAGTATTTCGCCCAACCCAGCGAAGGAGGTGATGACGATAACCTGGTTAAACCCAACTGCTTTGACAAACACGACCTTCAGGCTTTTCAATTCCACTGGTCAGGCAGTGCGGCAATGGGAACTTTCGTTGGGGCAGCAGGAGCAGGTGTTTCCCCTAGCTGGCTTGGCAGATGGGATTTACTTTTGGAACGTGAAGAGTGAGGAGAAGCAATTGGGCAGTGGGGAGTTAACCATTATAAAATAGTCAAACCCAAAAAAAAAAAGCGGGCGGAAACTCATTCCCGCCCGCTTTTTTAGTTATCGAACCAACTCATTTTTTCTTCTTGGCCTCCGTCTTCGCCTTCGGCGCTGCCGCCCGTTCCCGATGCCTATCGGAAGTCCCCGCTACCGTAACTGGCAAATTCCCCGCCGCTGGCAGCTCGTATTTTCTGGAGAACCAAACGATACCCCAGATGGCCAAACCTATGACCAGCAAAGCGGCAATCAGCGCAATCATCTCGCCGGTATGGTAGGATTTTGGGGAGAAGACCATCTTCACTTCGTGCTGTCCGGCAGGGAGTTTCGCACCCCTAAGCAGGAAGTTACACTTTGTGAAATCGTCCGTTTTTTGGCCGTCGAGGTACATGCTCCAGCCCTTGGTAGTTGGGTAGTACACCTCCGAGAACACGGCAAACTGGTCGCTGGCTGCCGAGTACGAATAAACCATCGTGTCGGGGTGGTAGTGGGTCAGCTTGATGGTGGCCGTGCTGTCGAAGCTGGGGGTGAAGCCCTTGAGGTTGCCAGCGAACGCCTCCTGCACCACGGCTTGTTCCTTCGGCTTGAGGTCGGCGAGGGCGTCAATTTCGGCATCGCCATTGGCCACCGTTTTTATTTCCTTGACAAACCACGCATTGCCGCAGGCGCTGGGGTTGGTCAGTGCTTTGTCTTGCTGGTTGATGAAATACTTGGCGTTCAACATGCCGTAAACATGCTGGTTGGTGGCGGGGTCGCTCAGGTAGCGCTCGATGACCTCCTGGTAGCGCATCAGCTTGGCGGCGTGGTAGCCCCCGACGCTCTGGTGGTGGTAGCCCGTGAAGGCATTGGAAAACGGCGACGCTCGCCTGAAATCTGCCACCCGGAAATGAGGGTCTTTGTCCTTCAAAATCTCCTCGTCCGCAGCAGTGGGTGCTTTCAGCGAGTTCTTTTGGCTTTGGTCAATGAAGTCCTCGGAAGTGAGCATCCGTGCGCCGACGCCCCAAATGTCAATCACGGCCAGCAGGCCAATGCCGATGACAAGCGCCACCGGGGCGAAGCTTTTTTTCACCCAAAACCAAAGGAGTCCGAATGCCAGTCCGACAAAGAGGAAAGAGCGCAGCACGTCCGCTCGGAGCAGTGCAGCACGGTCTTCGGCGAGGGCATCGGCGAGGGCTTTGGGCAGTTGCTCACCGGGTTTCTGGTAGTCGAAGCCAAGGCTGAGAAGGAAGGCGATGAGGAGCAGCCCGCCCGTCACCGCTCCGCCCAGCAGCAGTCCATTCAGCCGTTGTTTTTGGTCAATACCTTTGTCCAAAAACGCCTGCAAGCCGAGGATGCCGAAGGCCACGACAAGCATGTTGCCCAAAATGAGGAACATCTTGGGGTCACGGAACTTGTTGAACATCGGGAAATAGTCGAACATCAGATAGTTGAAAGCCGGGAAGTTGCTACCCCACGATACCATGATGGCCAGCACCAAGGTGCCGAGCACGTACCAGCGTATCGGTTTTTTCACCAAAAACATGCCCATAAAAAACAGCAGCGTGAACTCCACACCAATGTACACGCCACCGCCCACGAACGGCTGTCCGCCCCAATAATGGGTTGATTTTTGAGCGTACTGCATGGCTTCTTCCGAGTTTTTCATGTTGCGCAGGGCGGCAATGGTGGCGCTGTTGGGATCGCTGGCAAAACCGATGGAACTGCTGCCACCGAGGTAGTTTGGGATGAGCAGGTTCCAGGTTTCCTTGACGCCGTAGCTGTACTGGAAGGCGTAGGTTTTGGAAAGTCCACCGCCTTCTTCGGCGGTGGAGCCGCTGCTGTCGTCCTTTTTGGTCAGCTCCGATTTCCCCCGGATGGTCTCGTCAGCGTATTCCTTGGTGGTCATCAGGCGGCTGGCGTTGGTGCCAACGGCCAGCAGCACGGCCACAACGGACACGGCAGCAGCCGTCCAAAAGCGGGGCATCCAGCCGTTCTTGGCGGCGTCAAAGAGGTAAACGACGCCGAAAATGAGCAGGGATAGGAAGAGGTAGTAGGTGATTTGGACGTGGTTGGCGTAAATCTGGAGCGCCATGAAGAGCGCCGTGAGGCCGCCGCCGAGCCAATATTTGCCCCTAAAACTAAGTATCAAGCCTGCCAAAATGGGGGCGCTGTAAGCTGCCGCAATGATTTTGGTGGAGTGCCCGGCCTGCACGAGATCCATGTGATTGGCTGCCAAGCCAAAGCCGATGGCACCGATGACGCTCAACCGCCAATCCACGTTCAGCACGACCAGCAGTAGGTAAACGCCAAGCATCATCAGCAGTATGCCCGTGTGAGGCGGCGCCATGTCGTTGCCGAGGAGAAAAATCTTCTGGACGTATTTTATCGGGTTTGAAGTCGGGTAAAGTATCTGATAAGTAGGCATTCCGGAGAAAGCGGCGTTGGTCCAAAGCGGGTACTCGCCGGTTTTTGCCGCTACTTTTCGGCTTTCGCCCTGCATGCCCAAAGCTTGCAGGTTGTCACCCTGTTGCAGGGATTTGCCTCAAATACAATAGGAGCGAAGCGTGCGAACGCCACGATGAGCAGTACAAAGAAGGCGATGATATGAGGGACGATTTTTTTGAAATCCATTGTTTTTCCGTGATTCGTGACAAGTGATTAGTGAATTGCGCCAAAGGTAAAGAAACTTGGAAAAAGCAATGAATAAAGCCATGTGTCTTGTTTGTGCCAGCAAAAACAAAAGCCCTTGAGCCGAACTGGCCAAGGGCTTTTGTTTAATTTTTTTTTTTTTTATTGGAAAAATGGAAGATTTCAAAAGAGGTGAGGAAGTGTGATAATATTGATGAAAGGTTGTAACCACCTTTTCATAGCCAAGAAATTGGTAAGGTTACACCCGAGACCGTGACAAAGCATCAGGTAAAGCAAATAGAATGGGGAAAGGCAAAATAGTCTACCTGGGCAAGTGGATGTATAAGCTGGAAATAGTGTTTTAATGGATAAAGCAATAAATCAGTTTTGGGAAAAAGGTGAACAGATTTGATTGCCGTCTGAATACGTGCTGGTTACGAAAAAACCATTTTCGCACTTAGAATGAACCTACAATTTTAAGCGTCTCCTTATTTGACAAAACCCCTGTAAATCAACTACTTATGAAACAACAGCTACAAAAAAAATACGGACTCTCAAACAATTGACATTGTGGGAGTTATAACCGGACACTACTGGCCTAAATCATTGAATGACAATGCGTTGAGTGGACATCCTGTCGCCTTTTCGGATTTCGAGCTGGTAAACGCCTGGGCTGAGTTGGCCCCGCTCGATGGTTGCCGTTTTTTTGACATTGCGGAGAGTCCGCAACACGTGACCCGATAGGTTGGTGATTCGGATTTCAAACTCGCCGCTTCCGCTCAATTCTACCAGCGTTTCGGCAGCAAATGGGTTAGGGTAAACAACGATTTTTTCATCCAAAGCCAATATCCCAACTGAATTAACTTCTTGGAATGGGTCGGACCATTTAACGTCTGTGGTCAGTGATTCGCTAGTCAAAGTCTGCAAAAATGCTTTTAGTTCAGCTTTTTGGCTTGCTGTAAAATGAAAACCAGTCGGATCAGTCAGCATCCAGTTCATATCGCTGAATGGGTGCGGCTGAAGTTCCTCACTGTAGAATTCTATAACCTCATCAATGGTTTCAAAACGGCCATCGTGCATGTACGGTGCGGTTAGCGAAATATTACGAAGACTAGGGCTTTTGAATTTGCCATTGTCACTTTCAACACCAGTTACGGCTTGGTATCCTATGTCAGCACAAACAATGTCCAACCCATTGTTCATCGGAAAAATAGGCGTAAAGCTGGAAGAAATGTGGCAAATCTGCCCGCAAGAACTTTCAAAGACCATTGCTCCAGCTGCTTCTTGCGAGGTATAAGTGGACAATCCCGTTTGTACCTTGTCAAACTTGCTGTCAAAAACTGACATGGAGCGAATGAACTCGGCGAGGGCTATTCCGATACGTTCGGGGGTGATTTGGCTGGTGCCGAAAGCTTGTTGAAACAGTTCGGGGTAATAGGTCGTGTTGTTGAGTTTTTCAATTAGCACAGGCATGTCCTTACCGAGTTCCCCTTGGTGCAGGATAGGTTGTAGCACCATCTGGGCCAAGTCAGGTTCTCTGCAATCCCAAAAAAGTGGAGGGAAAGGTTCACCCGTATTAAAATCGGTCTGCCAAGCCAAATCATTGAGGTTTGGGCTGTTTCTAGTGGTCAGCGTGCCATTTATGCCTTCGCTAAATTGGACGTTGTCCGCAAAAGCAAATGCCTGCTTGTGGCAAGAAGCGCAAGCGACGTCATTCGACGACGAGAGTTTTTTGTCGTAAAAAAGCACCCTCCCCAAGGTTGCGCCATCAGGCGAAATGAGGCTGTTGATAACACTTGAGTCTGTAAAATCCCAAGAACCGAAGATTATGTGCTCAGGAAATGCGATGTCATAATTATACGGGGTTTCAGGTAAGACGGGCTCCAGCGGGTCGAGCAAACCTACAAATGACTTGGTTGATTTGACAATGTCTGGCAGGTTTGCCGAAGTGAAGAGAATTGCTGCGGTGAGCAGAACGAGAAAATACTGTTTTTTCATAAAGAGGGAATTTAAGTGAGAAAACTTGTTGCCGGCCAACAATTTAGTGCAAAATTCATTGTAGGCAAAACAATTATTATGGATTGCAATCCAATTGTCATCAAAATGATTTTTTTAGGTCAATGAGTCAGGATTTGTAAAAATCCGGAGCGAAATCGCGTGCAATTTCTAAAGGTTGAAATAAACCACTAAAATGAAGATGCTGCATGAACCAATATTTTGCTAAAATCAGGTTTCTAAAACCTAATTTTGCATCAATAATTTATACCTCATCAATAACTGAAATGCTCATCACCAACATCCGCCAGCTCGTTCTGACCGAAGAAAACGCCCGGACGACGCCCCTGCGAGGAGCCGAATTGGCAATCCTTCCGGTGTTGGAAAACGCCTTTCTTCTCATTGAAAATCAGCGGATTGTGGATTTCGGCGACATGGCCCGCTGCCCCCTTCGTGCTGACCAAACCATTGACGCAACAGGCCGCTACGTACTGCCCGCTTGGTGCGATTCGCACACGCATCTGGTCTTCGCCCGCAGCCGGGAGGAGGAATGGGTGAACCGCCTGAAAGGCATGAGCTACGAGGAAATCGCTAACCGGGGCGGCGGCATCCTCAACTCCGCCAACCGCTTGCAGGAGACGTCGGAAGACCTGCTGTTCGAGCAGGCACTGGAGCGGCTGGGGGAGGTGCGAAAATCTGGCACAGGGCTGATTGAAATCAAGAGCGGCTACGGACTAACTGTGGAGAGTGAACTGAAAATGTTGCGGGTCATCAGGCGGCTCAAGGAGTCGAGCGACGTGGAAATCAAATCGAGTTTTTTGGGGGCGCACTCCGTGCCATTGGCCTATCGGAACGGCTACCGCCAAGGTTATATCTCATTGATAATCAACGAGATGCTGCCAAGAATCGCCGATGAAGGACTGGCCGATTATGTGGATGTTTTTTGTGAAAAACTCGCATTCAGCGTTGAAGAAATGGAGGAAGTACTGACGGCTGCTGCTCAATACGGCCTGCGCCCAAAAGTTCACGTCAACCAGTTCAATTGCATGGGCGGAATCGCAGCGGCCATCCGCCACGGGGCGGTCTCCGTTGACCACCTGGAGGTAGTGGACGATAGTGACATCGAAGCACTCCGCAATGGGAACACCATCGCCACCCTGCTGCCATCGGCACCTTTTTTCTTGCAAGACCATATCCCGCCTGCCCGCCGCCTACTGGACGCCAACGTACCCGTCGCCCTTGCCAGCGACTTCAACCCTGGCACCTCGCCGTCGGGTCGAATGCCGTTTGTTGTATCCCTAGCCTGCATTATGATGAAAATGTTGCCCGAAGAAGCGATTCAGGCGGCCACGCTGAACGGTGCGTTTGCCTTGGAGGTTGCTGCCGATTTTGGCTCCATATCCAGGGGTAAATATGCGAACCTAATTATCACCAAACCCATGCCGTCACTGGCCTATTTACCTTATTCATTTGGCAGCGATTTAGTGGATATGGTATTAATAAAGGGAAAGTAAACGGGGGTTTAAACTACCATATATCCAGTTGTGCGTTGTCTATTTTTCGTAAAAATCGCAGTTTTTAAATAATTGGTTTTTAATGCCCGCAGGGCTTTCAATTATTTTATAAAAAGAGTTAAGGAATTTAATGACGTGCTTCTTTGAATATTTTGAAAAATGGGGAAAGTCTTGACAGTATTTAATCATCTCCCCCTTTTTATTCAAAAAAACCTGAATCGTCTCCTTCGTCTCGGCTTCTGTTCTGCAAGGGCCTTGGTAAAAGCGTTCCGTGACGTAAGTAATGGGCACTTTGTCATTTGGAACCGAATATGTAGTATTTACGAAACCCGAATAATCAAAATCATAAGGGATTGGGATTGGCTTGACGGTATCTGTATCCTCGCCAAAAATATCGAGGTTGTGGCCGGTGGATGTCCACCAATCGGTGTTGCCAATCATAAACTGAAACATGCAAAAAAGTTCTTTCTCTTGGGTGTTGGGCAACCTTCTGCCAATGCTTTGTGGCTCAATTATTGTGCCACGAAGCCGGTTGGCCATTTCATCGTTGTTCTCAATGATGAAAGCAAATCCGTCCATCGGCGTACCTTTTGATGAAGTATTTTGAAATCAATTTTCACCAATTGCACCCGGAAACTCTGGTCGGTGAGCATATTGTAAAGCTTATATGCCACATATTCCCGCAGTAAATACTGCTCATAATCCTTGCCTTGTTGGCAAATTTCCACCATCTCCAAAGTCCGATACTTTTCCAACCCCTGTTCTTTGATGGCTGCTTTTTGGAACTTTAGCTTCAATGGCGGCATGGTGCAGACCATCCGACGCATTTTGCCACGTGGCTTAATTTCTATTTCCCAACGCACGGTGCTACCATCCTTGTCTTGGTAACTTAATACCGCAGGTTGGTAATCATCCGTATTCTTGTTCTTTTTAAGGTTTTGGAAATCTGATTCAAGGGTAATGGAGAGGTAGTCCTCCGTTTGAAAAAGCTCAAAAACGGATTGTTTGTCGCTGCTTTGCGCAAGTAAAATGGCCGAAGTGGCTATCAATAGAAAGGCAATGGCGAATTTTTTCATGTGGTTGCGTTTTGAAGAAAAAGCAAATGTATCTATTGACAAGCTAATTTTTCCGATTTTGTCCTTTATCCAATTTCGGGTGGTGATGTCCAAACTGTTGACTGAAAACCAAAAAAAAAGCGCCCTGTCATCAGCGCGCTTTTGGTCATCTATCCAAAGTCAATTTTTCAAAAATACTTGAAATTATGCCCGTTTTCAATTTTCATCAGCGATTCGTAAATCAGCTTAATGACGTTCTCAACGTCTGATTTGTGCGCCATTTCCACGGTCGTGTGCATGTACCGAAGTGGCAGTGAAATGAGGGCGGAAGGCACGCCGCCATTGCTGTAAGCAAAAGCATCGGTGTCCGTACCCGTGGAGCGGGAGGCAGCTTCCCGTTGTACGGGGATGCCCTTTTCAGTAGCCGTATCAATGATAAGTTGAAGCAACTTGTTGTGTACCGCAGGGGCGTAGGTCACAGATGGGCCTTCACCAGATTTCACGTCGCCGATGATCTTTTTCTCAATCATCGGCGTGTGGGTATCGTGCGTCACATCCGTCACGATGGCCACGTTTGGCTTGATGTTGTCGGCCACCATCTGGGCGCCCCGCAAGCCTATTTCCTCCTGTACCGAATTGACCACGTACAATGTGTAAGGCAACTTAATGTTGTTTTCTTTGAGCAACCTGGCCACCTCTGCTACGCAAAAGCCACCCATGCGATTGTCAAGCGCCCTGCCGACGTAGTAGCGGTCGTTGAGCACCATGAACTCATCGGCGTACGTGATGACGCAGCCAACATGGACGCCCATTTCGAGCACTTCCTTTTTGTCCTTTGCGCCAATGTCAATGAATATATTTTCGAGTTTGGGGGTGATTTTGTCCTCGCCGTTCCGGGTATGGATAGCTGGCCAACCAAAAACACCCCGAACGACGCCTTTTGGCGTGTGGATGTTCACCCGCATGGAAGGCGCAATCTGGTGGTCGCTGCCACCATTGCGGATAACATGGATAAAGCCTTCTTCTGTGATGAAATTGACGAACCAAGAAATCTCGTCCGCATGGCCCTCAATGACCACCCTGAAATCGGTACCAGGATTGATGATGCCGTAGGCTGTGCCGTAATTGTCAAGCCCCCAGTCGTCAATATAAGGTTTGAGGTACTCTAACCAAAGCTGTTGGCCCTTGGCCTCAAAGCCAGTTGGCGATGCGTTGTTGAGGTAATTTTTTAGAAATTCTTCTGAATGGGTAGTGATTAATGACATATTTTGTTGCGTATTTGAAAGGCTGTTATTGGGTTATTGGGTTATTGGGGTATTGGGGTATTGGGTTAGTAATAAATATCTCAATAACCCAATAACCCAATAACTCAAGTCCCCGTTTTCTTCCGCCAAGTCGTCAGCATGTCCACATCGTTCAAGTTGATGTACTTGATGGCCAGCGCTTCACGAAGCAGCACATCGTAGTTTGACAAAGTTTCGAGTGGGCAGCCAGCATTTTCAAAAGCGGTAATTGCCTTTTCAAAATTGTAGCTAAAAATAGCCAGCACCCCCACCACTTTGTGGCCCGATTCCCGCACGGCTTGCACGGCTTGGAGGCTGCTGCCGCCCGTCGAAATCAGGTCTTCGACAATGAGTACATTCGATTTTTCTGGCAACTCGCCCTCTATCAGGTTTTGGCGGCCATGCTCCTTCGGCTTGCTGCGAACGTAAGCAAAGGGCAACTTTAACGCATCGGCCAACAACATGCCGTGGGCAATGCCCGCCGTCGCAACGCCAGCCACAGCATCAAACCCGCTAAAGTCCTTGGATTTTTCAATCAGGCATTGTTTCACAAAATCCCTGGCATCGGGGTGGGACAACACCAGCCGATTGTCGCAATAAATTGGCGACAGAATCCCCGACGCCCACGTGAAAGGCTTTTGCGGGTTTAGTTTAATTGCTTTAATTTGCAGTAAACGCTTTGCGACTTCCGATGCAATGTTCATCCTTTGCTTTCTTTGCCGTTGAATTAGTTTCCGTTGAAGTTTTTTTGAACGGTCAGCGCGTGAAATTTAAGTTCAATGTTACCTCAGAAATGGCAGCAAATGTATAAAATTTACATTAATGGTACGCCTTTGTACCTTGTTTCTTCCGAAGAAGTTAAAAGCTTTGGCACGACCAGCGAAAAAAAAATCGTGCTTCGCCATGCAGGCAAGAAAAAGTTTTTGGTCAACATCGTTCACCAATTGGAAACCAGCGACCGTTTTGATGCGATCGTGGTTTTTGACACCGACGTGGAACGGATTTGGTCGGATTTTCAAAAAATCTACAAGCCCATCTCCGCCGCTGGAGGTGCTGTTTTCAACGCCGATGGCAAAGTCCTGCTGATACATCGCCGGGGAAGTTGGGACCTGCCCAAGGGCAAAATAGACCCCGGTGAAACACCAGAACAAGCCGCCGTCCGGGAGGTGCAGGAGGAGACTGGCCTTCGGCAAATCGTACTCGGCCCACACCTGCTTGACACTTGGCACACCTACGAACTCAAGGGCAAACGGGTGCTGAAAACCACCCACTGGTACAAGATGCAAACCACTGACAGTCAATTGGTTCCACAAACCGAAGAGGATATCGAGCAGGCCGTTTGGGGCGACTTGAACGCCTTTTTGGCGGAGCCAAAAGAAGTGTACGGCAATATTTTGGACGTGCTGAAAAAAGCCCAAATGCAACCCTAACGCCTACTTTTTCCTTTGTACTTTTTCCTTTTGACTTTTGATTTTTTCCTTTTTCCTTAAAAATGCAAATCCGTCGCATCCTCCTTCGCAACCTGCACTCCATCCGCTCCGAGGTCGAAATTGACTTCAGGGTCAGCCCGTTGGCGGATACGGGGCTGTTCGCCATCACCGGCGATACCGGGGCGGGGAAAACGACTATCCTCGACGCCGTTACGCTCGCCTTGTACGGCAAGGTTTGCCGGAAATCGAAACCGGAGGAGGTGCTCTCTCACGGGGCAGAGGAGGGCATGGCCGAGTGCGACTTTGAGGCGGGCGGGCGGTTGATACGCTGCCAGTGGCGCTGCTGGGTGCCCCGCTCCAAAAAGGGAGCCGGGCCAAAAACCGAGCGTTCTGTGGCGGAATGGAACGAGGAGAAAAAGGATTACCTCATCGTTGCGGAACGGAAAATCAAGGAGGTCGAAGCATTTGTGGAAGAGGTGTCGGGACTTGATTTTGAGCGCTTTACCCGCTCCGCAATGCTGGCTCAGGGAGACTTTGCAGCGTTTTTGAAGGCAGCACCACGGGAGCGCAGCGAACTGCTGGAGCGCATCACCGGCACGGAAATCTACTCAGCGATGGGCGTTGCCGCGCATGAACGCCACAACCTGGAGAAGGTCAAACTGGCTGAACTGGTAACAAAACGGGAGGCACTGCAAGTGTTTTCAAAAGAAGAACTGAGGGACCGAAAGGCCGAATTGAAAGAAAAAGAACAGGCCGCAAAGACCACCCGAAACGACCTTGAGACTACCAAAAATGCACTGCAATGGCTCCGCCAAGTGGCTCAACTTCGGCAGCGACAAGAGGCTTCGGCTGCCAATTTGCGGGTGCTAGACGAAGAAAAATTGAGGATTCAAGCTTCGGAGGCGATGCTTGCCCAACATCGAAAGACGTTACCCCTCCACCCCACCCTCGCCCGCCTCGATGACAAGTTGGGCGAGGTGGCATCGCTGTCGGAATCAGTCTCCAAATTTACCCAGAATCAAGTCGCTGAGGAGCAAACAGCCGTTGTGGCGCAAGCGGTCTTTTTGGAGAAAATGGCCTCACTCGACACGCTCAAGGCTGGCCAAGCCAATGCCCTGCGGCTGTTCGATGAGGTGGGAAAAATGGATAGCCGCTTGGCTTCACTGACCGAGTCTATTTCAAAAACAACCAGCAATTGGAAGGCGACCGAACTGCGAAAGCAAGAAACCGACCGCCAAATTGCGGAGCAAAAAACCAAGGAAATCGGCCATGCCGACGCGCTGAAAGAATTGGGCAACTGGCTGGAAACCAACGCAACCTGGGCGGCGCTGCCGCAAGATTTGTCCGCCATCACCATCCACGAAGGGACACTCCGGGACAACATCATCAATAAAAACAGGCAAACCGAGGAGGTAAAAACCTACCTCCAAAACAGCGAAAAAGCGACCCAAGAAGCCCAGAGACTGGAGGCACTTTTGACCCAAGAAAAAAATGCGCTTGCCGACCTGCTCGAGTCGTTTGAGAAATCGGCGCCCGTCAACTTTGTGCCGAACCGACAAGACCTGCTCGAAAAGTTGACCCGTGAGATTGACCAATTGGGAACCCAGCACCAGAATTTCACCAAACTGAACGGCCTGAACACCGAATACCGGGCAGCATTGGAACAACTCGCACAGCTCGAAGCCCGCCTCGCCGAGCTGCGCCAACAAGAGCTTTGTCTCGATAAATCGCTGCTGACGGCCTACGAGGAGGCTGAGGAATGGGAGCATCAATTGGCTTATCGCAGGGAAGTTTTCAACCAGCAACTGCTGCTGGCCAACTACGAAAAAGACCGTGTGAACTTGAAAGAGGGCGACCCCTGCCCACTTTGCCAGAGCACCCACCACCCGTTCAGGCTGCACGAGGTGAAGCCCTTCGTGGACGAGGCCCGCAACGACCTCAAAACCGCCGAAAAAGCACAACTAGAGCGGCAGCAGGAACGCAACAGTTTGCTCAAAAAGCACATCGAAATAAACACCCAAATCCAGCAAATTGAGGGAATGGATGTCGGGGAAATGGGCAAGCTGGAAGAACGGCTTGGCGAGTTGGAAGTTCGGTTGGCGGCCTTTTTGCCCGGCCTCGACGGTGAGGATTTCAGTCGCTCGCACGGCGAATGGCTCGTGAACAAACTGGACAATTTTGAAACGGAGCTGACCGAAAAAAAGGCAGTACGGGAACGGTTGGCCATGCTGAACAGCCAGATTTCAACGAAGGAGGAACAGGTGCGAACCCTGGAAAACCAATTGAGGGACGCCCAATTTGCGAAGCAACAAAACGAGCGCAGCCACCTCGACCGGGAGGCTTCACTGTTGGATTTGGCGGCGAAATTTAAGGAGGCAACAGCGGAACTCGACAAGCTGGTGGGCAAGTACGGCTACCGTTTTTCGATGGAAACGGCCAAGCAGATGTTCAGCGACCTCAAGGCGAAGGAGGGCGATTTTTCCTTGAAAAAAACCAGCCGTGACGGCCACGAGCGCCAACTGGAACTCACCCGGCAATCGCTCGAACAACTGGCGGCCACGCAGGCAGAATTGGAACAGAAATGCCAACAATTCAGCGATGAACTGGTTTTGCTACAAACCGAATTCGACATCCTAAATGCCAAACGGGTTGCGCTGTTTGGAACAAAAAAACGTGGTTGCGGAGCGGGAAAAGCTGCTGCACGACCTCGAAATGGCCGAGCAAGCAGTTGCCGCCTCACGAGTGGAACAGGCACATTCGAAGGAGCAGTTGGCGCTAACCCGCCAGCGCTTGGAGAGCAGTAAAACGCAGTTGGCTGCCAACCAAAAAACGGTGGAGGAATTAGAATCAAGCTTGAAATTGGGACTCGCAAAAGCGGGGTTCGAGTCGCTGGAGGCATTGCGAAGCGCCATTTTGCCGACGCAAGAGGCCGAACGAATCGAGGCGCTGTCGGAGCGGATGAAGCTGCGGGAAGTGGAAGTTCGTCAGGAAGAAAAAATGGCAAAAATGGCGCTGGAGGCTGCACTTGCAAAGCCTTTGGCCACGGAGAACGAGCAGGAAACCGAGGCAAAAGTGGCCAGTTTGGAGGCCGAATTGCAAGCACTTCAGCAAGAGGTTGGGGCACTCAATCAGCAATTGAAAGACAACGAAACCCGGAAAGCAGAAGGCGAAGCCATTTTGCAACAAATTGAAAATCAACGGCTTGTGTACAACCGATGGGCTGCGGTACACGACCTAATTGGCTCGCACGACGGGTCGAAGTTCCGAAAGTTCGCCCAAGGGCTGACGCTCCAAAAGCTCGTGCAACTGGCCAACGTCCACCTCGAAAACCTGTACGGTCGCTACTTCGTTGTAAAGCGGCCAGGCGAGGACTTGGAGCTTGACATTGTGGACACCTACCAGGCCGACAACGTGCGCTCGATGATGACGCTTTCGGGTGGCGAGAGCTTCCTGGTGAGCTTGGCGTTGGCGCTTGGCCTCAGCGACCTCGCTGGGCGCAACGCCAACATCCGCTCGCTGTTCATTGACGAGGGCTTCGGCACACTCGACGACCAGACGCTGGACCTGGCCATCTGCACCTTGGAAAACTTGCAGGCGAAGGGCAAAACCATCGGTATCATTTCGCATGTGAAGGAGCTGAAAGAGCGCATCTCCACGCAAGTGCGAGTGCTGAAAAAAGGTGGGGGAACAAGCGTGGTGGAAGTGGTTTGATTTCGGAATTCGGATTGCGGATTGCGGATTGAAAGACTGCAATATTTGTCAAATTGTAGCATTGAAATATGAAAATCCAGTGAGATAAAACTCTGGAAAAGTAGCTTTGAACAATGGTTGGGCGCTGCCCGCCGTTTTACCAAAACTGAACTTACACACATAAACCATTGGTAATGAACAAACTGACTTTCTACCCAATTGCCTTATTTTTTTTCTTTTTGATGGGGGCAAATCCGATTTTTGGCCAGTTCAACGTAAGCATGAACGTACTGACTGGCAGTTCCACAACCACCTGCACGGACCCGATTGGCACACCAGAACCCCAGTGGGCCGTGAACATCAACAATGCCGGGTGGGTCGCCTACCCTTCCAACGGAATTTGCTACACGAACTTCCCGAATGAACAATTCAACCAAACCTATCCTTGTTTGGCGGACATCCCCGCCACGATTCCCGTCTGCTTTCGGGCTTTTGAAAACGATGCGTCCATCTTGAACCCCTGCACCCCCGTGTTCAGTTGCCAGGCCGAACTTTGCATCAACGTTCCAGTGCCGCCAATGGGCACTGTGCCATTCACCATCACGCTGCCACCGGGCGGGCCATCGGGCGGCAGTGTGGACATGAACATCGCCGTGAGCGGCGTACCGGGGGGCATCAACGATGCACTTTGCAATGCTATCCCGCTGGGCACCTTGCTGACTGGCCTTGAAGTCGGCTTCCCCGACACCAGTATTTTCAACAATTTTTGCGCAACAAACCTTAACGAACCCGACCCCGGCCCCGCTGGCGCTGGCTGGTTCAACAACCAAGGCGTTTGGTTCACGTTCGCCACCGGGGCAAACCCCTCCGACGCCATCCTCCTGGACGTGAACAGCGACCCCTCCAATTTTGGCGACCCTATCAACCTTCAACTTGCCATCTACGAGAGCAGCGACAACACCTGTTCGGGCAATTTCACCCTAACAAGTTTCGCCTACAATTCCGCCAGTTTTGATGAAATGCTGGTGTTCAGTTGCCCAAAACCCAACACAACTTACTTTATTTTGGTGGACGGGGTGTTCATCAGCAGCACCGATGTCACTCAGGTGGAGGGATGGTTTGGTTTGAGCGTCACGCAGTTGGACGTAGTGGCCGCTTCCGAGCTGCGCTGCACCGCCGAAGACCTCGGCACCGTGCCACTGGGCGGCTCCGTGAGTTCCGTACTCAGCACCAACGCCTGCTCCATGAACACCAACGCAACGTCAGCTTCTGCCTTTGGCGTACAAAAATCGGTGTGGTTCACCTTCACGCCGCCGCCAACGGGGCATGTATTCGTGCAAGGAATCAGCTCAACCCTTGACCCCATCGGCATCCAAATGGCCATTTACCAATCCTCCAACGGTGGCTGCACGGGCACGATGATGGAGTTGGCAAGCCAGCACACCACCGCTGACAATGACGAACTAATCGAGCTGCACTGCCTCGACCCAAACACCACTTATTTTGTGATGATTGATGGGGCAACCTTGGACTTGAACACGGGTATTTTCACCTTAACTGTTACGGATGCTGGCAACGAAACACCAACGACCGCCCTCAATCCAGTCATTTGTTTTGGTCAAAATTTCGCCGCTGGCGGCAATGTTTACAACCAAACGGGCATCTACGCTGACACCCTGCAACTGCCCGGCGGCTGTGACAGCATCGTGGTTACGAACCTGACAGTGCTCTCGCAAGTGCTGCCAAACCTGCAAGTGACCAACCAGGGCGCTGGACTCGGCAACACGGCTGGCCAAATGCAAGTGAACCCCAGTGGCGGTGCAGGTGGATACAGCGTAGCTTGGTCGGATGGCCAAACCGGCAACACCGCCTCCAACCTCGTTGGTGGCGACACCTACTGCGTGACCGTGACCGACCTGAACGGCTGCCAAAACGACACCTGCCTGCTGATGCCGTATTACCTGAACTTTTTGCCTTCGGCAACGGGCAGCAGCCTTGCTTGCAACGGCGACCAAAATGGCACCATCGAATTTACAGCACTTGGCGGCGTGCCGCCCTACCAGTTTGATTGGGCCAACCAAGACAACAGCGTGAGCGGCTCCGGCTTCATCATGACCGACGGTCAAGTGATGGTGCTGTCGGGTTTGCCGGGCGGGCAATATTCCATCCATCTCTCGGACATTGCTTTCGACACCACTGTTTTGGTGCAAATTATTGAACCAACCAAGCTCACTGCCACCGCCAATTCGGTCGTGGACGTGACCTGCTTCGGCGACTGCGATGGCTCCATTGACCTCGGCATCACGGGTGGCACACCACCCTACCTCGTCAATTGGTCAAATGGAAATACGACGCCGAACCTTACCGGGCTTTGCGCTGGCACCTACCAAGTCACCGTGACGGATGCAAATGGCTGTACAGTCATTTTGGACGAAAATATCCAGCAACCACCGCAGTTTACAGCCACTGCGACGGAGGAGCAAACTGTTTCTTGCTTCCAAGGCAGCGACGGCAAGGCCAAGGTCATGACGAGCCAAAACGCCACGTCCATCCTGTGGAGCAACGGCATGACCACTTCGACCATTTCGGGGTTAACGGGTGGAACGTACAGCGTCACAGCAACGAATTCGGCAGGCTGCACAGCCACGGCCAGCATTGTAATTGCTGCGCCAACAGCGCCTGTTTCCGTCGTGATTTCGCAAACCCAAGGTGTCGCTTGCGAGGGAGACAACACCGGCATTTTGCAGGCAGTGTCGAGCGGTCCCGGCAGCAATTTCTCTTTTCTTTGGAGCAATGGCGGCAACCAACCAACCGCCGCCGACCTTGTTGCAGGCAATTATTCCGTGACCGTTACCAACGAAAACGGCTGCTCGGCATCAGCCAGCGCCACGCTCACCGAGCCAACCCAGATTACTGCAACAGCTACCCCGAACGAAATCAGCTGCCTCGACCTCGCCGATGCAGGCATCCTCACCGTTGACCAAGTGACGGGCGGCCAACCGCCGTACCAATACTCCGCTGACGGGGTTCAGTTCGGCACTGACCCAGTACTGATGGGCTACCTCGCTGGCTTGAATTCGTTTTTTGTGATGGATCAAAACGGCTGTAAGAATTCCAGGAGACGATTATTGGGCCGGAGGAGTTGCTGATTGACCTTAGTGGCGATGAAAGCATAGCACTTGGCGACAGCATCCAATTGCAAGTTTCCACCAACCAAGTTGCCCAATCTTTTCTTTGGTCGCCCGCCGAGGGGCTTTCCTGTGCGGATTGCGCAAGACCAGTGGCGTCCCCTGTAATTTCTGGCAGCTACCAAGTCGTCGTCACCACGGCTGACGGTTGCAGCGCTACTGACGAGATTTTTATTGAAGTGAAAAACGGCCAAAAAGTATATGTCCCAAATGCGTTCAGTCCAAATGGCGACGGTTTGAACGACTTGTTCATGCCGTTCACGGATGGGTCGGTGCGCAGCATCCGAACATTCCGGATATTTGACCGGCAGGGCAACAATGTTTTTGATGGCTACAATTTGATTCCAAACGAACCTAGCTTAGGCTGGGATGGAGTTTTCAGGGGCAAGGAGATGCAGCCCGCCGTCTTCGCCTGGATGGCCGAAGTCGAGTTTTTGGACGGAAAAATCCAGCTTTACAGAGGAGATGTGGTTTTGATTCGATAGCCCCAATTGTGGGCAAAAAAATAACCCAGTCAAGTGTGCAACCTGACTGGGTTATTTTTTCAAAAATAAACTCTTTTGACCGGCGGGGCGGGGCAAAAAGCCGGGAGTGGGCAGGCAAAGGCAAAAAGGGTTTGCTATTTGCTCTCGCCAACGATGCCGCCGCTGACTTTCTCACCATCTTTGTAGGTATATTTCATGGTCGCTTCGCCTTTATCGCTGTAATAAATAATCTCGCCATCGAGCTTGTTTTGCTTGTAGTTCAGCTCTTGTTGCACGACATCACGGCCTTCGTAGTATTTTTTGAAGTTACCGTCCAATAGGCCATTGACGTAGGTTCCCTCCTCTGTTTTTCGGATGTTTTTTAGCTTCGCAAAACGCCCGTTCAGCACATTGTTGGTGTAGCTGCACATGTGCTCCATGTGGCCGTACTGTCCGTACTCGAACAGTGGGCCGTTGGGTATCCCACCCACATAGCTGCCAATAGATGCTGGCACGTCACGGTCTTTGTGATAGATGACCCACATCCCATGCTTCCTTCCGTTGAGGATGGTTCCTTCCTCCAGGATTTTACCTTTCACATCCGTCAAGGTTGCTCGTTTCATGTCGGAACCGGGGATGTCCACTATCACAAAGCCCTCCAGGTCGAGGTCTTGAGGAGTGGCCGGTTTTTGCTCGCAAGCAGTTAGGAAACCGACTAGGAGAAACAGCAAGAAAAAATTACGCATTGCGGTAGGATTAGGATAATTGACAATAACTTGGCGGAAACAACCTGTTTAACCGGTCTTTTTCTTCTTCGTTTTTTGATTTCCACCTCCTCGGCAAACTCGATGCCAGTCTCCAGCCAGTACTGAAATTGCTCCTCGGTCCGATGGAAGTGGCCTACACTACCCCTTCGTTGCCTTTCAAAGTTCCTTCCCAAGAAGCCAGCGTGTTTTCATTAATATCCGTTGACAACAGGAAGGACTCATCACGGGCGAGCGTGTAGGCGATAGTATTTACGCCTTCAGGGGCATAGCACAAAACCAAGTCGGTGAAAACGTTGTAGGCGCCCCATGTCTTGCCATTTTTTAGGTCGGCATAGCCGGGCGAAGCAAAAGCCGTGCAATCAATAACCTTGCCCTCGTGGTTGCTGTAGCTCTGGCCAGCAATGACCTGACAGCCAGCGGAGTAATTGGTCTCGCCCTTGCCCGACCAGTGGATATTGATGGAATTGTTGGGCGTGGCGTCCAGCCCCTTGGCGATGTCAGCGGGAGTGAGGGAGTTGTCGTTGTCACGGTCCCGAAACACCAATACGCCATATTTGGCAGGCTTCAATGCCCGGTAAACCTGTTGTGCATCAGATACTTTGTGCCAACCGAATCTGTAGATATGCTGCCCCTCTATCAAGAACGGCTCGTCCAACCGCTTGCCGGCCACACCTTGGCTGGGGTCGGTGGAACCCCAAAACTTGAAGACCATCCCCTTGATGAGCAACACGAAAAGGTCGTCGTTTTCTCGCTTTTGGGAAGATTTCTCCTGGTTCCGGCGGATACCGATGAGGTGGATGGCATCGGGCGAGGTGTTCCAATCCTTGATTTTTTGGGTGTCGGTGTTTCCCTTGAAGTTCTCCGATAATTGTAGGATGGATGGTTCAAATTCGCTGCATAGTGTTGCATAGCCTTTTGCAAGAGGGAAATCCACTTGTTGAACTCGGGCGAACCGGCCTGCGCGGTTGACTGGCCCCATTTGCAAACAAAATCGGGCTTGCCCTGCTTTTCAGCCTTCCATTTTTCCACAAACCGCATCGTGTTTGCACCGGCAACCCCGTCGGGCGTGCCAATGGACGCATCGCCCTCCACAGTACGGATGTATTCCTGAAACAACCGCACACCGGCTTGAGTGGCATACCCAAAAATGCCATCCAAGCTCGCTTTTGGCATGAAGCCGGCCTCTTTGAGGAACTGTTGCAGCGCCTTCACGGACGCTCCCGGCACCTCCGAAAAGGGTTGCCACGCCCCATCTGCTTCGTCACGGAACGACAGCTTGTTTTGAAGCGCTGGTGCTAGTGCTGCGTGGTAAATTTCAAGAAATTTCCTTTTGTCGGTTGGCATTGCGCCTTGGTCAACTTTGCCTAGGCGTAAGGTAGAAGTGCTCATTTAGAAAAATTTTAGGTGAAAAATTGCTTTGTTTGGGCCAAATATGAGGAATTGTAGGGAGAATTCATGCCATTCATTTAATTCCATGTTCAACCAGATTTTTGCAAAAATGAAGCACTATCGCTGGTGGTTCAACAGTCGCATCAGTTCCTCCAAGTTGGATTCGCTCACCGGGATTTCATGCACCCCAATCGTTATCTGGTGACTCCTAATGGACTCCACTTTGTCCACGTTAATAATGAAGGATTTGTGTACCCTGAAAAACCGTTTTTCGGGCAGTTTTTCCTCTATTCCCTTCAAGGTGGATTTGGTCAGAATGGGCCGTTTGACATTGGCCAAAAAAATCTTCACATAATCCTTCATGCCCTCGATATGCGTGATGTCGTCCACCATGATTTTTACCAATGAATACTCCACGTTGACAAAAAAGTGCGCTGGCGTCACAGAGACAGGTTGCTCCGCAATGGGTGCCGTTCGTTGCCGAAGTTGCCAGTTTTCAAATGCCTTCAACGATGCCTTCGTGAAGCGCTCCATGCTGACTGGCTTCAACAGGTAGTCTATCACTTCCAAGTCGTAGCTCTCGACGGCATAGTTTGAGTAGGCGGTGACGAAAATGACCATCGGTTTTTCCAACAAACTGGAAAGGAACTTGGTGCCCAACATGCCCGGCATCTGGATGTCAAGGAACATGAGGTCCACTTGTTCCCGTTGCAGCACTTCCATCGCTTCAAAAGGGTTTTTGCAGGTGGCCACCAGCTCCAAGAACGGCAGTTGCTGTATGTTCTCTTCCAGCAGTTTGCGGGCGAGGCTTTCGTCGTCAACGGCAATGCACTTGAGTTTCATTTTTGATAGTTTTTACCTCACCCCGGCTCCTCTCCTGCATGGAGAGGAGCCGGGGTGAGGTTCAAATCCACTTCGCAATTTCCGGCTCAACTCCTCTGCCTCAAAATGCAGGTTTTTCAACGTCCCGATATTGTCCAGCATTTGCTTCGGCCTGCTGGCACCGACCAGTACTGTGGTAATGCGTGGGTCTTTCAGAAGCCAGGCGATGGCCATTTGCGCCAGCGACTGCCCCCCTGCCTTTGGCAATTTCGTTGAGCTGCCGAACCTTTCCCATCAGTTCCGGCGTGAGCTTTTCCTTTTGCAAATAGCGGCCATCTTTTACGATTCGAGAGTCTTCCGGTAGGCCGTTGAGGTACTTGTCGGTGAGGATGCCTTGTTCTAGTGGGCTGAACGCAATGGCTCCAACACCTTGATTTTCAAGCACTTCGAGCAGGCCACCCTCCACCCATCGGTCGAACATGTTGTACCGGGGCTGATGGATGAGGAGCGGCGTACCGAGGCTGCGCAAAATGTTGGCAGCCCGCTCGGCCTCCGCAGGCTGGTACTGCGAAATGCCGACGTAAAGCGCCTTGCCCTGCCGCACGATTTGGTCCAGCGCCCCCATCGTTTCTTCGAGCGGGGTGTCGGGGTCGGGGCGGTGGTGGTAGAAAATGTCCACGTAGTCCACGCCCATGCGGCGCAGGCTCTGGTCGAGGCTGGCGATGAGGTATTTTCGGGAGCCGAGCGTGCCGTAGGGGCCGGGCCACATGTCCCAACCGGCCTTCGTAGACAAAATCAGTTCGTCACGGTAAGGTTTCCAGTCCTGCCGGAAAAGGCGGCCAAAGTTCTCCTCGGCAGCGCCGTAGGGCGGGCCGTAGTTGTTGGCGAGGTCGAAATGGGTAATGCCGTGGTCGAAGGAAGTCCGCAGGATGTTGCGGCCATTTTCGAGGTTGTCGGTATGCCCGAAGTTGTGCCAGAGTCCTTAATCCAATTTCAGGAGCCAGTTTTCAGGGTAAGCTCCACTTTGAACCACCCGCCGTCCCTGCTGATGTTCAGTTCGTGCTTGCCTGGATAGAGCAGTTCGAGGCGACGCTGCACATTGCGCAAGCCAATGCCGGAGGCACTGTCCTTGTCTTCTGCGGTTTCACCGGAGGTCTTGTTTTTAACGGAAAAAAACAGCGTCTTCTCCTCAATTTTCAACAAAATATCAATCACAGGTTCTTGAATCAAGCCCACCCCGTGCTTGAAGGCATTCTCCACGAACGGGATCATCAGCATTGGCTCGATGTGATGAGGACCTGGCGTACCTTCGATGGCCAGGCGGATGTCCACGTCTTCCTCGAAGCGGATTTTTTGCAGCTCCACGTAGTTTTTGAGGTACTCAACCTCCTTCTCCAACGGCACATGCACATCGCCGGACTCATAGAGCAGGTAGCGCATCAGTTCGGACAGCTTGATGGTCACCGACTCGGCCTGGCTCGACTTCGAGCGGATGAGGTAAACAATGCTGTTGAGTATGTTGAAAATAAAGTGAGGACTGATCTGGGAGCGCAGGAAGGAAAGCTCAGATTTGAGCCGCTCCTCTTGCTCCTGCTGCCTTGATTTTTCCTGCCGAAGCAACAAAGTGACAAAACCGTAGCCCGTGCTGATAGCCGTCACGAAAAGTACCGGAACAACCGCCCAAAACACATCGTTGTGCTTACGAATCAAATCATGGGGAACTAGCAATTCCTTCATAAAATTTTGGAGAACGGCGAAAAAGACAATCAGGCCAAGTAGCGAAAGGAGATAGATTGGTATTCCCTTGCGTCCAAAAACCTTGGGTATGAGCCATTCTGAGTTGAGCAAAAACAGCGGGATATTGGTCAGCGCAACCGGGATCACTGCGATGGAAAAGCGGTAGTGGCGCTCATTGTCGGCATTGTTGATGAGCGGAAGGATGATCCAAATTGACCAAAGCACCACGTGGAAAGCGATGCGGAAAAGACGGTCAGATGGTATTTCTTTACCTAATAAATTCATGATTGATTGTGTCAAAAACTTGAAAACAAATCAAAATTATGCAATTGCAATGCCCCAGCCATTGAGAAGCGATGAACATTGAATTTGTGAAGATGAAAGCGGCAGTTCAGGCACCAAGCCGGGATTTTGCCTGAAATCTGCGATGCTTTCCTTTTCATCTTCTCAAAGCCATGATTTGGCGACAACCTACACGCCCTTCAAACGATTCCCATTTCTTTGCGTTCAAGTAAGAAATTCATCCAATTATCATCATGAAAAAATCACTTCTCATAATGCTCCAATCCATTTGGAAATCAAGTTTTCTGCTGCTTTTCTCGTTTTTCGCTTCGCAAATGAATGCCCAAAATTGGCCCAGCGCCCCCGGTGGCGGTGGCGGTGGCCAGCAGATGAACATCGGCCGCTTCTACGGAAAAGTGGTGGACGAAAACAACAAGGGCGTCGCCTACGCTACTGTCGAGCTTTACGGTATGCAGTTTGACACCGTTACGAAGACCTTGAAAGAGCGCCAGATTACTGGCCAAATCACAGAAGAAAATGGCGACTTCAGCCTCGAAAAACTGCCCATCGTTGGCGATTTCAACTTGAAAATCTCTTTTATCGGCTACGCCGAAATCACACAGAAAGTCACTTTTGGCATCAAGCCGCCCACCGCAGGCGCACCAGGTGCGCCGGGTGCTGGTGGAATGCCTGGTGGCGGTATGGGAGGTGGCAATTTTGACAAGGACCTCGGCAATATCAAGCTCATCAACTCGGCGCAAACACTGGCCGAAGTCACCGTGACCGCACAGGCTTCGCAAACCACGCTGGCCTTGGATAAAAAAGTTTACCGTGTGGACAAAGATGCTTCAACCGCAGGTGGCAACGCCCAGGACGCTCTCAAGAACGTGCCCTCGCTCTCCGTGGACATTGACGGCAACGTGTCGCTCCGCAATGGCGCTCCGCAAATCTTTGTGGATGGCCGCCCCACCACCCTCAGCCTCGACCAAATAGCAGCCGATGCCATCGAGAGCGTGGAGGTGATCACCAACCCATCGGCCAAGTTCGATGCCGGGGGCGGTACGGCGGGCATCATCAACATCGTACTGAAAAAAGAAAAAAGGATGGGCTACAACGGAAACGTTCGGGCCGGTACTGATACCCGTACAGGTTTCAACCTCGGCGGTGATGTGAACGCCAGGGCGGAGAAGACCAACCTTTTCGTGAGCGGGAATTTAAACCGGATGAAAGGGTACTCGGATGGCGAAACATACCGAGACAACTTCGCAACTGACCTCGCTCCCAGGGTTTACACTTCCCAAATCTTGGACAATACCATGGAGGGTTATTTTGCCAATGGACGTGCAGGTTTCGACTGGTTCATGGACAACCGCAACACCCTCACCCTTTCGGGTAGCCTAACCCGTGGTCATTTTGAGCCAACCGATGAGCTGACAGTTCGCCAAGACAGCTTTTTCCAGAACAGTACTCCGTTCAGCGAGTATGTGCGCAACACCATGCAAGACCGCAACTTCCGCAACCTTGGTTCTTCGGCGCAGTTCAAGCACCTGTTCCCGAAAGAAGGAGCGGAATGGACGGCGGATGTGAACTACAACCGCACCAAGTTTTTTGGTGAAAGCCATTATATAACAAAGTATGAAGGTGGCACGACCAGCTTAGAGCGCCAAAAGGGGGAAGGAAAAGGCGCTTTTTTGACCTTGCAAACCGATTTTGTGAACCCCTTGAACAAAACGATGAAACTTGAAGGCGGCCTGCGGGCTTCCATGCGGGACAACAAGAATGACAACGCCAGTTTTTACACAGACCAGGCAACGAACCAAGAGGTTCAGGTCATCAGCCTAGCTGACCATTACAAGTTCAATGATGATGTTTACGCTGCCTACGGACAGTTCAGCCAACAGTTTCCAAGTTGGGGTTATCAAGTAGGGCTTCGAGCAGAGAGCAGTGTTTACAAAGGTGAGCTGACCGACCGGGACTCGTCTTTCACCATCGCCTACCCCATCAGCCTCTTCCCCAGCATGTTTTTGACCAAGAAACTGAACGAAACTGACAATATCCAGTTGGCCTACACCCGCCGGATTAATCGTCCAAACTTCTTCCAGACCATGCCGTTCGTTGACTTTTCGGACTCCCTGAACCTTCGCAGAGGCAATCCTGAATTGCGGCCAGAGTTCATGAATTCGATTGAGCTTTCCTATCAAAACGTTTTCAAGGCTGGCCACAATTTGTTGGTCTCGCTTTACTACAAGCGGGCGAGCGATTTGATCACCACTCAGATTACGCCAGAATTCAACGAAGACCTGGGCAGAACCGTAAACGTAACGAGCTATATCAACGCCAACAACAGCCAAGCCTACGGTGCAGAGGCCACGTTGAAAAACACTTTTTTCACAATACTCGACTTGACCACGAACGTCAACGTTTACCAGTCCAGCATTGATGCCACCAATGTGGAAGCTGGGCTGAAAATAGAACGCTTGAGCTGGTTCGTAAAGGAAAACCTGCAACTAAGACTGCCAGCAGGCTTCTCTTTGCAGCTCACCGGCGAGTACCGCAGTAGGGCCTCTTTTACGCCGGACAGCGGCAACCGTATGCCTTGGCAACCAGGCCCCACCAATACCGCCCAAGGTTACTCCCTCGAAAACTGGTTTGTGGATGCGGCCATCAAAAAAGAGGTTTTGCAGAAAAAAGGTACCATCACCCTGAATGTCAACGACATCTTCAAGACCCGACGGAATGGTACTTATACCGAATCCGACTTCTTTATCCAGGAGCAATACCGCTATCGTGACCCACAGATTTTCCGCATCAATTTCTCCTATCGCTTCGGCAAAATGGATGCCTCCCTGTTCAAGCGCAAAAACATGCGGACGAACATGCAGGGGAACGATATGATGGGTTGAGTTTTGAGAAATTCAGTTATTGGAAAATTGAGAAATTGAGTTGGTGACGTGGCGGCAATTTTTTGGTGAGAAATGATTAATCTTGTGCCGCCACTCATCAATTCAAAACTTGAAAAACGAAAAGTATGATAAAGAAAATATTGCTCGGACTTTTGGCCATTTTGGTCATCATCCAGTTCATCAAGCCAGCCCGAAACTTGTCAGGTGATAAAACCTATGCCGTAGCCACCAAGTACCCCATATCCGAAGAAGTGAAGACCATCCTCAAAGGCGCTTGCTTCGATTGCCACAGCAACCAAACAGAATATCCTTGGTACGCCAACTGGCAGCCCTCCGCTTGGTGGCTCAACAGCCATGTGAAAGGTGGCAAGGAAGAGCTTAACTTCTCACATTTCACCCACATGCCTGTGGCGGTGCAGAACCACAAGTTTGAAGAGGTAATCGAAAACGTAAAGGAAAAGAAATGCCGCTTTCCAGCTATACCTGGTTCGGGCTTCACCCAGAGGCCAAGCTCACCGACGAGCAGCGGGCAACCATCACGGGATGGGCACAAGCGAACATGGACAGTTTGAAAGCGAATTATCCAGCTGATAGTTTGGTGATGAAAAGAAGGTAAAGAGATTGATATTTTTTCAATTGTTGAACAACGGAGTATTTGCATGAACTCCCCCATCCTCAAAGTCTGGGACAACCTCGCCGCCGTTTATCAGGACAAGTTCATGGACATGGAACTGTATAACGACACTTACAACGCCTTTATCCAACTACTGGAAAAACCCAAGTCCCAAATCTTTGAAATCGGCTGCGGCCCCGGCAACATCACCCGGTACCTGTTGACCAAACGGCCCGACTTCCAAATCACAGGGATAGACATGGCCCCGAACATGGTCGAACTGGCGAAAAAGAACAATCCAACCGCCCAGTTCATGGTCATGGACTGCCGTGAGATTGACAGTCTTGACAACCACCATTACGATGCGATTGTCTGCGGTTTTTGTTTGCCCTATTTATCGAAGGAAGAAACTGCCAAACTAATACGAGATAGCGCCGCCCTGCTCAATGATGGTGGGTTGTTTTATTGTAGCGCAATTGAAGATGATTATGAAAAATCGGGCTATGAAACCAGTAGTGACGGGCGTTTCAAGATATACGTCTATTACCACGAAGCTGATTTTCTGGAGGCAAGTCTAAAGGAGAGCGGCTTTGAACTCGTTGATGTAAAACGCAAAATATATCCTAAACCGGGCGGTGTAATTGCAACGCATCTGATACTAATTGCAAGGAAGAATGCCGATTGAGCTACAACGTCGGCGAGGTTTAGAACCTCGCCGACGTTCAGGGTTGGACCTGCATATACGCTACGGTTTCGTCCCATTTTTCCACGACACCGGCTCCATTTTCACATCCCTCGAATTACCGCCGATGCCAATATTGAATACGCCACTATCCCAGTCAAACTTTAGCTCGTTGTCATAATATTTCAACAATTCCTCTTTGATTTCAAATTCGACTACCTTGCTCTCACCGGGTTGTAGCATGATTTTTTTGAACCCCTTCAGCTCCTTCACTGGGCGGCTGATTCTTGCCACCGGGTCACCAATATACAATTGGACGACTTCTTCCCCAGCAAATTTGCCAGTATTTATCACCTTCACGCTGGCCCTTAAATCAAATGGACTTCTTCCCAGAATTGCGGAATGTTTAACATCATTTCTTCGTAAACAAACGGCGAATAGCCAATGCCGTAGCCAAACGGGAACAGCGGGTCGTTCGAACTATCGAGGTAGTTGGATTGGAACTTGGTCTGGTAGCTGCCATTGTAGGGGCGGCCCGTCGGTTTGTGGTTGTAGTACAGCGGGATCTGCCCGATGCTTCGTGGGAAAGTCGCCGTCAGTTTGCCGCTTGGGTTCACGTCACCGAAGAGCACGTCGGCGATGGCGTTGCCAGCCTCAGTGCCGGGTGCCCAGACGTTGAGTATCGCTGCGCAATGAGCGTCCTCCCACTCCAAGGTTAGTGGCCTTCCAGTGAACAGCACCAACACCACGGGCTTGCCCGTTTTAACCAATTCCTCCAACAACTTGCGTTGGCTTTCCGGGATGCCGATGTCCGTCCTGCTGCTCGATTCGCCGCTCATGCTCTCCGATTCGCCCAGTACTGCCACGATGATGTCGGCCTTGGCACTGGTTTCGAGGGCATTGCGAAGCAAAGTCTCTGGAGAGATTGGGTCGAGCGTGACCCTCGGCTGATTGAAAAAATTGAGGCGGTGGATGAACGAGGTGTCGTCCGTGATGTTCGAGCCTTTGGCATAAAACGTGGCCAGTTTCGGGGCAACGTTTTTCACGCCTTCCATCACACTTACCGACTTCTCCCACTCCCCGCCGATGACCCAAGTACCGAGCATGTCCCGGTGGTTATCAGCCAATGGGCCAACGAAGGCAACCGTCTTCCCGGTCTTTGCCAATGGCAGTATTTGCTTGTCGTTTTTCAACAAAACAAAGCTGTGCGACGCCACTTCACGGGCAGCCTTGCGGTTTTCGGGCGTCATGATTTCCTTGGCCGGACGGCTCTCGTCGAGGCGACCGTAAGCATCCTTGAATAAGCCCATCTTCCATTTAGCCTCCAGAATGCGACGACAGGCGAGGTCAATGTCCGCCATTTTCACTTTGCCCTCGTCCAAGGATTTTTTCAAAGTGGTCAAAAAACCCTCGCCCACCATGTCCATGTCAACCCCGGCTTTGAGGGCTAGTGCGCTGACCGTCTGCAAGTCGCCGAGGCCGTGCGCCGACATCTCGTTTATGGCCGTGTAGTCCGTCACCACGAAGCCCTTGAAGCCCCATTGGTTGCGCAGCACATCCGTCATCAGCCAGCGGTTGGCGGTGGCGGGCACTTCGTCCACCACGTTGAAGCTGGTCATGATGCTGCCCGCACCTGCCTCCACGGCGGCTTTGTATGGCGGCAGGTAGTAATTGTACATGGCGCTGCGACTCATGTCCACGGTGTTGTAGTCACGCCCGGCTTCGGCTGCGCCGTAAAGTGCGTAGTGCTTCACGCAGGCCATGAGCGAGTTGTTCTTGGACAAATCGTCGCCCTGATAGCCCCGCACCATCGCCTTGGCAATTTGCGAACCGAGGTATGGGTCCTCACCGTTGCCCTCGCTAATGCGGCCCCAACGGGGGTCACGGGCGATGTCCACCATTGGTGAGAAAGTCCAGTTCAGCCCCTCGGCAGTGGCTTCTTGGGCGGCGATGCGGGCCGATTTTTCCACCAAGCCCATGTCCCAAGTAGCGGCAAGACCCAGCGGTATCGGGAAAATGGTGCGGTGGCCGTGAATCACGTCGAGGCCGAAGAATAGCGGGATTTTGAGCCTGCTCTTCTCCATCGCTATCTTTTGGATGGCCTTCATTCGCACCGGGTCGTGCGAACCGAACATGCCACCAACCTGTCCGGCGATGATTTTCTTCTCAGTGTCAGCGCTTACCGTCGTCCCAGTGGGCACATAGCCCGTCACCACGAGGTTGAGCTGCCCGATTTTTTCGTCAACGGTCATCTTTTTCAGTAGGCCATCAATATGGGCCTTCATTTTGGCGTCTTGCGCCGTGGCAGTTTGCAGCAATAGGAAAGTGCAAAGGCACAGCAAAATGGTGTTGGTCCTTTTCATGTTGTTATAGTTTAATGGCGTGTTGGGCGATTGGCGGGTTGACGTTTTAGGCAATCATTACCTAATCCGCAACAGCGCCAACCCCCCCAACACGCTTGCGATGCAATGGTCGGGCATTCAGTGGAGACTACCAAAGGGAAGGAAAGAAAAATGAAGCGCAAAAGATTTATAAGGCTGTCAAAACCTTTTTGTCAAAAATCAAGATTGCCCGTTTACGAGCAAAACTCATAAACGGGCCATAACTGCTTGATTGGAAAGGGCTGGGGACAGTTTTTTTTCTATAGATTACTGTAAAGATTGTTCTCTTCATCCTCGCTGCCAACTTCTTCTTGTTCATCGTCCAATTCCGAGCCTGGCACGTCAAGGTCTCCGCCAGTCACATCGTCTTCAAATCCTTTTTCGTTGGGTGCACCGGGTGATTCATTGGGTGTTTTTTCCTTGGTAGGATTTTCAGGGTCTATGTCCGCTTCTTCGTGGGACTTCTTGTAAATATCCTCACTTGGCGGATAAAGTGGGTATCCTACCGCATTTTCGTCAATGTCTATTTCTTTTTTGAGTGGCAGTCCTGTTCGATTATTGTCTTGCATGATGAAAGATTTAAAAGATTAAATTAAAATTAGAATCACTGATATAACTGGGTACATGGTGCAATGTTCAAACATGCATCCTCCAATACTATTAAGTGCAACGTAAATACAATTTCTTGATATTTTACCCCTCCTTGCCGTCCCGAACAGCGGGACAGGCTCTTCGGCGGCTCGTCGGGGTTATTCCTTGTATCTTTGAAAAAGCGGTAGTTTGAGCAAGCTTGAGCTTGTGCCTTATTTAAAGTTACTATGCGGCTGCTTCATTCGGCAGTGGAACACCTTGTGCCAACGGGTGACATACTTGGCACAACTGGGACTTGAACCAGCGGGGTTGCTAGGGCTTGTTGAGCAGAAAGCACGGACTAACAGTCCATGTTACTCCTCAGCCAAAGAATTCTATATTTGCAGTGATACAATTCTTGCCTGTCGAGCAACACTAAAATAAACCGCATCAACAAAACATGGCATTTATAGATTATTATAAAATAATGGGCGTTGAGAAGGGAGCATCTGAGGATGACATCAAGAAGGCGTACAGAAAATTAGCTCGGAAATATCATCCGGACTTGAATCCCAACGATAAAGTAGCGGAACAGAAGTTCAAAGAAGTCAATGAGGCCAATGAAGTGCTGAGTAACGCTGAAAATCGTGCGAAATACGACAAATATGGCAAGGACTGGCAACATGCTGAAGCGTTTGAGCAGGCAAACCAACAGCAACAAAGGCAACGAACTTACCAACAAGGGTCATCAGGTGGTTTTTCAGATGGCAGCTATTCCGACTTTTTCGAAAGCATGTTTGGGGGTGGAACCAGGTCAAGAGGCCAAAGCGTAAAATTCAGGGGGCAAGACTACCAAGCCGAACTGCGACTTGGCCTGAAAGATGTTTACACTACGCACAAGCGCACTTTGACGGTGAATGGCAAAAACATTCGACTCACCATACCGGCGGGCGTCAAGGATGGCCAGGTCATCAGCATCAAAGGTCAAGGAGGTGAGGGGGTAAATGGCGGCCCCAACGGTGATTTAATCATCAGTTTCTCCATTGAAAACCACACGAAGTTTAAGCTTGACGACAACAACCTCTATGCCACGGTAGATTTGGATCTGTACCTTGCCATATTGGGAGGGGACATCACGGTGGATACTTTTGATGGAAAAGTAAAGCTCAAAGTCAAGCCTGAAACGCAAAACGGAACAAAAGTAAAACTAAAGGGAAAGGGATTTCCAGTCTATAAAAAGGAAGGTGAGTATGGGGATCTATACCTCACTTTTCAACTAAAAATCCCCACCAACCTAACAGAAAAGGAGCAAGAACTATTCAGCGAACTATCTAAACTCAGGCCAGCATGAGCACAGAAAACTATATCCCAGTCCAGCAATTGTGTGCGTACTATCAAATCGAAATGTCCTTCATCGACAACCTGAATGAATATGGGTTGATTGAAATCAGTACCATTGAAGCATCCCAGTTCATACACCATGACAGGATAACTGACCTTGAAAAAATGATACGCCTGCACCACGAACTGGACATCAATATGGCGGGCATTGATTCCGTCCTGCACCTTTTGAAAAAAATAGATGACCTTCAAACAGAATTACTTGCAATTCGAAATAGGCTGCGGATATATGACGATGATGAAGTTTGAGGCCCAAGGGGCTAAACTTGAGGGAAGGTGACATGCTTATAGCTATAACCTTGAAGCCATCAGTTAAAAAATGGCACTACGGTGAAACTAGATGCTTGACCTAATGTTCAAATCTGCTTTTGTTATCTTCCAACTTTTTCAACCCGTTCCGAGCAACCATTCCTACAACCTTGCATCCTTACTTCTGAATGGCTAACCTAGACTATACTTCGACGTAAGGTATTTCTTATCACTACTCATAGCACCGGTTAATCCCTTTGTGAATCTGCATTTATTCACCTTAAATATCATTTGCCATGCTGACCAAAATCATGTTCCGCACTTGCATCCTTGTGGTGCTAACTACCATGTTCGCTTGTGTACCCGATGAACCCGCAATGCCCAATATCGAGACGGATGCCCTACTGATGACCAACGAAACTGGCGATATTCAATCTCTTGATAACACACTTTCTCGCATAATTATTCAAGATGAACAGCCCACGGCCTGCACCTACGAGCCTTGCAGCACCCTGCTCCCCAAACTCTACAAAGCTTACCAGGACTTGGCAAACGAAACCTGCCAGACCCAATGGTATTGCGCCACCTGCTGCCTGGAAGACAAGTTGACGGAGATATTGGCCACTGTCAAACCCAATACTGAATATTGCCACATGGCTGTTGGAGCCGATGCGCTGGCAAAGCCCGTGCCTGTCAACCCCACCCTTGCCGTTGCGATTTTGCCCAACTACTGCTTGATAGAAGGAGCCTCGCTATGGGCCACAAACCCAGTGAAACCGGGCAATCCACCTTATTCCCAGGCAATCTACACGGTGGAGTGGTTTAAGAATGGACAGCCCATCGGCACCGGAGCGCACTTATCGGATTGCATTTGTGGTGAAAACGTGACCGTCAAGGTGCTAAATACCTTGACCGGAGCGAAGGGCAGTGCTGTCTTTTGGCGCAGCCTTGTACTGGTGATGAATAACGCTTTACTGAGGGTTGCTTACTTGGCGCTTGCAAGTCACAGATTTGCAAGAACTGGGGCTATTGAGTTATTCTCTTGTATCTCTGAAAAAGCGGTAGTTTGAGCAAGTGTTCCCAAAGGGACAAGTGAGCGAAGCGGCTCTTGCGCAATGTGTAGCAGACCCACCGCAAGAGCCGCTTCGCTCAACTCTTGCTTGAACTTGTGCCTTATTTAAAGTTACTATGAGGCTGCTTCATTCGGCAGATGGAACACTTGTGCCAACGGATTCTTGAAACTAAAAACGGTCTGTTCATCTCGAGCAGACCGTTTACAGTTCTTACAAGTTTGCAACTTGCAAGGCTCGGCGATTGGCAAATAAGCAGTCCTTGCTTTTTACGAATTATTGGTCAATTGCTGAAAGGAATGCCTGCAAAACTGTTCATATGTAGCCTTGCAATTTGCAAACTTGCAAGAACTTAGAAACTTAGATGCTGCTAAAACATACTTGCGACAACCGGGATAATTTTAGCGTTTCAATTATCATTTCTCGTTAATTTTTCAGTTCACCTTCAAATACAGTAACTGCCTCGCCATAAATCAATACTTCGTTTTCGAGCAATTCAGTAGTCATCGTACCTGTTCGTAAAGAAGATTGAAAGGCATTAAATTTATTTTTATGAAGCTTAGTTGCCCAATATTTGGTTAGGAATGTTTGTACGCCTCCCGTTACAGGGTCTTCGTTTGTGCCTGCCCAAGGCCAAAAATACCGATAGTGAAAATCAAAATTGAGGCTATTGGATTTAGCAGTTACCAAAATACCATGGATACCGCTATATGAATTTACCAAAGCCAAAAAATCAGGTTTTAAATTGGCTAATGTGTCCGAGTTATCAATTTCAATTAAAATAATTTTTCTATCTGGACTAAATCTTGTGTTCACGGTTTTGTCTATGCCAATTGCATCAAGCACCGATTGTGGGACATCTATTTCAGTGGTTTCATAAACAGGAAATTGCATTACTATCTTATCATTCGTTTTCCCAATTTTTAATTCAACATTATCGGAGTTGATGAAAATGATATTTTGCAGGGTTGTGGCCTCAAAAATTATTTTTGAAGCTGCTAATGTGGCGTGCCCACATAAAGAAATTTCCATTTTTGGCGTGAAAAATCTAATTCTGTAAATGTTGTTATTTATTTTTTTATAAATGCAGTTTCCGAAAACCCAATTTCTGTTGCAATGCTTTGCATATCTGTACTGCCTAAATCGCCTTCGACAATACAAACCGCAGCAGGGTTTCCTTTAAATTTTTGATTAGTAAAAGCGTCAACAAAATATGTTTTCATGTTAAATTTTCTTTGAGTTTAGAGCTTTGTCAAAATAGCACAGAACGTTTGAAAGATTTATGCAGTAATTATTGGGGGGATTTTCCGCAGACGCTTCAAAGTTAGCGATTCGCCCCCCCAATAATTATTGCATAAATCTTATGTTATGACGTGGTTGTTCTTTCTTTCTCTTTCTGTTAGTGGTTTACAATAAGTTTTCGTGCTATCGTTCCTTGTTTTGTTGTAACGTAAACTATGTAAACACCGTTGTTGTCAAGTTGTAAATTTGTTGTCTTTTTTTTTTGTTATTTGTTTTTCCACCTATCCAAACGCTTCATTCCTCTGGTAAATAACCAAGATGTGAATTTGGAATGACCACCTTCCATCATTTTCTTTTTGCAAAACTCTTGAAATTCATTCACATTCCCACCTTTATAAATAAATGCACCTTTTTCATAACAGTAGGAGCAATACATTTTGCTTTTACTACCGTCAGCATTTGTGCCTCCGCCTTTTTCGTCCCGCTTCAAAGGCATTCCGCAGGACTGGCAATTTTTGTAAGATGTTTTCATTGTTTTTATTTTGTTATTTAGTTGTGCCTACTCTGTTCAGTTTTCGGCTACCCCGTTCGTTACGTGCGGTCTTACAATTGCTCATAACTTACTATACCCGCTACTCCATAACGCCAATAGACCCATTTTGGGAGCAATTGCCGCTATTCAGTTGCGTGTATTTCCGCTTTGTCCTCATCTTGCCCGACAAAGTAGTATGCACAAATTGTTAACGTGCTAATCTGTCAAGCTTCTGCCAAAATCCGAATTTGGCACAAAACAAAGGTAATCAAGCGTTTTCAAAACTTTCCAAGATTTGCAAACTTGCAAGGATTGCTATGCCAAACCTTATCCAATAAAAAAATTGGCCGAACCCATTACTGTGTCCGACCAAATTTAACTCCGCTCGCACCATCCTTCCCATTACATTCGGTCTTTCCTTTGAAAAACGGGATGCTCGTTACGAGCTTTGCTCGTAAACGAACCTTGGTAGAGGCCGCTGGCCTCCTCAGCAAATTCGTCACGACTCAGAAGCAAAGCTAGTCAAAACCCCTACATTTGCCCGAACAAACAACTATGCGATACAAAATCCTTGACCAGCATGGGCCGTTCTTTGATTATAAGCACAGGTAGGTGGCCAGCGGGGCCAATTTTTTGGAAAAATTGTTTGTGCCGAATCGAAAAAAATGGTGGACGGATGGGCGATTTTAAGGACGACTTTGGCAGGATTACAAAATCGCATATCTTTAGCCAAAAATCACTGCCATGAAAGGATTTAAAACCAACATTGAAAGGCCACCCTGCAAAACGAAAATTTTCCGGAAAGTTTTGTACACGGCCAAGCACGTGCAGCTGGTGCTGATGACCCTGAAGGCTGGGGAAGAGATTGGCGAGGAGGTTCACCCCGATAACGACCAGTTCTTCCGGTTTGAGGGCGGCAACGGCAAATGCGTCATCGATGGCCATGAATACGCAGTCAAAGAAGGCGATGCCGTCGTCATTCCAGCCGGGGCCAGGCACAACATTATTAATGTAGACCGTTCGTCGGAGCTAAAATGTACACCCTGTATTCCCCGCCGCATCACAAGGACGGGATCGTGCGGGCCACGAAAAAAGAAGCCGAAAGCAAGAAGGAAGAATTCGATGGCGTGACGACGGAATAAAGGGTTTTACATTTAGAAACTGTTCAAAGAGATTGACGACTCAGAGCAGTATGCGCCCACGCTGGCTCCACCCCATCCCTACGAAGCAGTCACCGCTCGACACGAGCTTTGCTCGTTGGCGGGCTAAGGTAGCGGCCTTTGGCCGTAGTAAACTATCATGTTTGGCCTACGCACAGCCTGTCCCGACAATAAGTCGGGAGCGGCCAGAGGCCGCTACCTTAGCCCGGTTGCAAGCACAGCTTGCAACGAGCAGTGCCGTTTTTCAATGGACAGACCCTGCGCCAGCGGGCAGGGTGCCATACTCAATGGACAGAAGATACAGCGGACATTAATGATGAACCAAAAGTTTATTACTCAATATTATACCTACTTCAGCCCTCAATGTTATAACATAAATTCCATTTAAAAAACTATAAGTTGGCACTTTAATACTACTTTTCTCATCAATGAAACAAGACCATACAATATTTCCCATTAAATCACACACCGACAACTGCCCTTCAATTGGCAAGCTATGTTTTATGCAAACCTCTGCGATGTTATTGGCAGGATTTGGGCTTATTAATATCGATTTCGAATCAATATTAATATCAGCTTTATCAGTAAGCGCAGAAACAAAATTGTTTTTCCAAATATGCGTATTGACGCCAAATTTTTCGGAGCCAATTACATAAACGTTGTTACCCTGAATAGTTGCATCAAAGTCTAAGTAATTAATTTCCGGAAGCCCAGTTCCGAGATTTCCATACCAACTTTCACCATTATCTGAGCTAGAATACAACACCGCTTTAGAAGAAATGGAAGTTTCAAGTCCAACAAAAAGCAATTTTTCATTGCAGCCATTAATATTTTTACAAATGGAGAAATTAAAATCATCAAAGATATCTTCACCAGCTTTATCCCAGGCGTTTCCATTACTCTTATAAATATTACCACTTAAAAAAACAAATGCATTCCCAAAACTACTCCAAGGGCCTTCCATATTAGAGTGCCATGGTAAGCCTTCTTCAAAAATCGATGCAGTTATGCCATAATTAGTAGATATCAATATTGAGTCATCAAAACGCCGAAAGTATAAATTTTCACCGTAACTTGCTATCTTTTTCTTGATAGGGAAAATAGTGAAAGTTCCAAGTCATGCCCCAATCCGTTGAGTAAAACAAATTATTATAACTATTGCTATACCCAAAAATAATATTCTCAGTTTTCACAAATTCGTATTCACCAGATAAAGGATTGGAGGCATCTGCATTTATATATTGCCAAGTTAAACCATCATCTATACTTAGCAAACCACCTATCCCTAGAAACAAAATTGTATCGCCAGACTCAAAACTATTTGAAAATAGACCATTTTCACTGTGAAATGTCCATTCTAATCCATCATTTAATGTTGACAAACAACCACTACTTGAAGTTAAATAAAGTCTGTCGTTGATGCAGTGCAATTTACTTTTTATTGATGTTTCGACAGTACTCGAATAATCTGCATTTATTTCACCTAAATTACCACTTATCCATGAAGATGCTTGATCATAAGATTTAAAAAACCACCTATTCCTCCAAGCAACAATGAATCTCCTTTTGAAATTATATCAAAACCAATTATAGGAGTTTTTTCTTCTTGCCAATTCTCACCATTATCTTCAGATGACAAAATCCCAGTCGGAAATATCCCCCATAGTTTTCCACCAATGGAAGTCATACTCCAAACATTTATAGGAGAGCCGCTATTTAGTGGAAAATCTAATTGCGTCCAACTATTCCCATTGTTGTCACTTCTATAAAGATTACAATTATTAAATTCTTTCCATTTTAAGAATTGCCCACTATTTGTATTAAAAATACTCACTTCAGGATAGTTATTTACATTGGCCGTATAGGGTGTAGATAAAATCTGCCATGATACTCCATCATTTATAGACCTATATAACTTATTAACCGTTGCCAATAACATCTTCTGTCCTCCTATACTTTCCAAAGAAAGCGGTTTCGAAGAAGTTGATTCTATTAGTTGCCATGAAGAACCGAAATTTACACTTTTATAAATTCCTAATTGATTTGCACAATAGATTGATGTTTCAGTCGGGAGTAATACGTTTGGATAGGGTGTTGGAAGGTTAATGACTGTCCAGGTTTGACCATCATCAGAACTATAAAATGCATCTGAAGTATTCCAGTTCTCATTTTTTGCAAAAACATAGAGTTTATCACCAACTGCAAAAGTTTTGGCAAATCCACCAGATGAATTTGTTGGAATATCTGCTAATTCTTCCCAATTTATTAAATCATTGCTTCGATAAACCTTAACTAAAAAATCTGTATAATTTGAATAAAATACACTTTCACCTTTTATGCAGAAATCATAGATGATATCCCCATAAGGTGAAGGTAATTCCGTCCATTGAGCTTTTGCAATTGGAGAAAAAATAAATATATTCAGTATAAAAATGATATTAAGAGTTGTGATTTTTTTCATTTTATAATAAGTTGAAATATATTTTGCCAAGAGCACTAATCCGCTTAATTAGTTTCAGCGCAAGCAAAGTTGATTTATGAGTTGAACACGGTAATTGTCCGGTTAAGGGTTTTGATTCGAGTAGAAGTTGTTGAGTTGCAATAAGTTACAAAGTTCTATGCAGGGAACGATTTGAAATCGTTTTATGAACGCTTGAAACGCTCAAAGAGAGCGGCCATGAATTCAGGAAAATATGTTTCCGCCCAGATTATGTCCCTTGTCAACCCTAAGGACTTTGCCAAGTGCGTCGCCCGCTACCAAGGGGATGCCCGGACCAAGCGCTTCACCTGGCTAGCACAGTTCCTTCGCCGGGCTTCGGGCAGCTTCTCCCACCGGAGAGCCTTCAGGACAGTGGTGCTCTGCCTGGAGGGCACAAGCGCCAAAGGCTCTACCCACATGGGAATCAGCAACAGGGGTGAAAAGTCCACCCCGCTGCGGATGCCAACAGAGGCGGGGACTGGCGCATCTGCAAACTTTGCGCTCGTACTCATCCAGAAGAGCGCGACACCTCTACCGGGACAGGAACGGCACGGGCATCGAACTGAAGAAGGCATCGTTTACGCACTCAGTTCCACCACCATCGAGCTTTGCCTCGACGTGTTCTGGTGGGCAAGGTTCCGCAAGCACAAGGCTGCGGTGGGCTACACACCCTGCTCGACGTGAAGTGCAGATACCCTGCTTCGTCCACATAACGGACGGCCTGACGCACGACGTGAACGTGCTGGATGTCCTCCAGTTCAGGCCGGGGCGTTCTGCGTGATGGACAAAGAGCTACGTTGACTGGAAACGGTTGTACGCCATCCACCGTGCGGGGTCGTTCTTCGTCATACGTGCGAAGGACTTAAGTGGCGGCTGACGAGTCTATTCACCCTTGGACAAATCGACCGGGCTGCGCTGCGACCAAACCGTCAGGCTCAGTGGCTACAAGGCCCACAAGGACTACCCCGAGCACCTGCGCCGGGTAAGTATTGCGACAATGAACATGGCAAAGCATATGTCTACCTGACGAACAACTTTGAAATCCGGAACTGCAAGAGTGGCCATCCTATTACCTCAACCGCTGGAAAATCAGGCTGTTCTTCAAGTGGATAAAGCGGCACCTGAAAATCCAGGCTTTTGGGGCGAGACCAAAACCGTGAAATCCACAGATTTGGATTGCCGTCTGCACATACGTGCTGGTTGCCATCCTGAAAAAGAGCAACTTTTCGCACTCTACCAATGAAATCCTACAGATTTTAAGCGTCTCTCCTTATTTGACAAAACCCCTGTAAATCAACTACTTATGGAAACGGCTACAAAAAAATAATACCGGACTCTCATAACCAATTGACATTGTGGGAGTTATAACCGGACCATACGGGTTGAACATTATTATT
>JADJYH010000048.1 GCA_016719855.1 Saprospiraceae bacterium
CCCGTGGTAGGCTTTTTGCCGAAGGAATAGTCGAGGGGCCAACTGATAATTTATTGTTTTCCAATGAAAAGACTGCCCAAAGACAAGTGGTAGACCGAAGGTGAGGTACTCAGAAGCTCATTGATTGTTGTTGCTGGTCAATGATGCGCTGATTGAAATCGGTGCGGAACCCATGATAAGGGACGACTGTTCATTCGAAGTCGGGTCTGTGCCGATGGCCAAATTGAGCACAAGGCGGTTCTCCAGTTGCACCAGGGTTTCTACCTTGCACTAGTTGCCATTGCTAGGCCATTGGAGGGGTCGTCCTTGTCATCAATGACGGCGTAGCGTGGGATGTGCTCAAAATATTCACGTGGACAAGGAAACCCGAGTACGGCCATCTGAATCGGCACCCATGCCGATAGACCAAGGCGTTGTGTAATCCGGGCAAGACGGCTGAGGGTCAAGTTGGAAAGTAACACGGTGATGTCCCTACCCGACACCCGAGGTCGGCGTTGTCATAACTGGCGCTTTTGGCGAAATAACGATAGGTGGTAGTGGTGGCGTGCGCCCGAGCTCCGGCATTCCCAATTGGCCGTCGGCCGGACCGAGTCAACATGCCCCCCTTCGCCGTTAGCAGATATTTGAACCCTCGATAACGACCCCGGCATCAGGTCGTAGCCAGGTTCTCTTTTCAACGATTTCTTTCTGGATTGGAGGGCGGTGCTTTCCGAGGGAAGGTGAAGAACTGGGAGGCACCGATGGACGGGTTATCGGTGAGGCGGTAAGCCATCACGGCACCGTACCAACGCTCAGAAACCGACCGCTTGGGTTCAGGGTTGCCGATGGAAATCTGGCCTAGCTCGTTGTCGACGGCCCGACTTCCGTTCCCGCAAGCTCGACCAGACTTGTACCGGCTGAAGACGCATAATGGTAACCCGCCACCGAAGGCTTCTGAACGGACAAACCACCCAAGTTGGAAGCAAGCCCAGGCGACTGTCATTGACTTAGGTGTTGCGGCCCGGGTACCCATCGGTTTTCAAGACGGCGTAGGTGGGCGTGGAAAGGGAAAACGAAGATACAACAAATCCTCCGTTGCCCAGGGCACCTGGGGTTTGTAAAGACGGCTGGCTTTACGTCCTCCATGGAGGCGGTGACGGCACCGTTCAGGAGCAAACCCTTGGCCCCGTACTGATTGCGTCCAGTAGTGGTCGTCGTTTTTGGGCGTTGCCCGCTCGCAAGACAGTCAGGACAAGCAATGCCAAAAATTGGGGAAGAAGTGCTTCATCATATTCCGGTTCAGTTAGCTGGATAGTTGTCGCTCATTCGTGCATGAAAATTGGCTAGTTGGTTGGTGCGCTGATTTGGCGCTTTAAAATTAAGGGAGTACCATCACCTTCTGCAAAAATGGGGAGAGAGCTGCCCAAAACTCCCGATGGGTTTCAAGTTTCAAAACTTGAACCTCTTTTTCAAGCGTCTTTGACGCAAGGAACCGTGTCTTTTAAGAGAAGGTTTCGCATCGTCGAAAACGTGCAGATACCTGAGTTCAAATCAAGAGATATGAGACTTATTAGCGGGTTTGCATACTGAAACAATCAAGCGTTATCATTTTTTCTTTGGATTTGGACGTTTGCACTGCTGCTCCTTTGTCTGTCTAAAGCCCTTCTCCTGAAACTCTTCTAAAAACGGCTGCCAGCAATCAACTGGAAAAGACGCTAGGATTTTAGTCCAGCCATATTTCAAAGTAACCTATAAGTTATCCCTACCTTCCACTTCGGGAGGAGGTGGAAAGCATTAAATATTTTCAACAAAACCTTTTTCATGCTTCATTACAAACTTTTTCCCTGGACTGATGGGACCATAATTGCCATTTACTATGCCTTCCCACCGATGTGAAGCCACCTCGCCCGAAGGCTAGATTGACACTATGATCTCTACATCAATGTGGTTTCATTGGTGGATGTTTCCTCTAAACCCGGCCCCTCCCCACTGGCGCTGTAACCGTACTGGCTACCGGCGGCGTTCCGCTCTATACCTGTGTTTGGTCCAACGGAATGGCCCGGGCCTGTAAACAACCCTGAGCGCAGGCGTGTACACGTTACCTGCACTGACCTCGTGGGTGCCACCGCTACCCTGGATGCGGCCATTGACGGAACAGACGAACTCGACGTTTTGGTCCTTTCTCAAGTGAATATTAACTGCAACAATGCTACCGGCTCCGTTACAGTAGGCACCACCGGTGGCACGGGATTATCAATTTATCTTTGGTCAAACCTAGGGAATATCGGCCTGTTGCCGCCGGTCTCACTGCCGGGGTTTATATGAAGTTACCGCTACCGATGACAACGGCTGCATTTCGAAAGAATCCATCGGTGACAGCAGATTTGACCCTACCTGCCGTCAATACCTCCGATGAACGCGCTAAAATCAACTCTCTCAACGCCAACGTGACCCTCAAGGCACTTGGGTTCGGCCCTTGAAACCAGATATCCTCTACCTGTGGACCAACCGTGGAGCACGGGCATATCATCCAGCGGCGCAAACCGCTGAACAATTGCGTGGTGGACGAGCACGGCACCTATGTGCTGCGCCCGGGTCACCAACCTCCTCAACGGCTGCGACGGCGGCGACGACGTGACCGTCACCGCCAATGTCACAACCTACCGTGGATGCCACGGTGAACGCTGGATGACACCTGTCCCAATGCACTGTCTCGCTTGGTGGCACCGGCTCTGCCGTCCGGCCCTAACATTTTGTATTTATGGACGACTGTGGGCGGGCATATCATCAGTGGCGCCAACACGCTGACCCGCTGCGTTGCGGACGAACCCGGCACCTATGCTCCTCGTCACCAACCTCCCCAACGGTTGTGACGACAGCGATGGCGTGACCGTTACTGCCAACATCACAATGCCTGCCGTCAGTGCCTCGGTGAGAACGCTTAAATCAATTGTCCTCAATGCCAACGTGACCCTCGACGGCACGGGTTCGGCCCCAGGGGCAACCATCCTGTACCTGTGGACAACCGTGGACGGGCATATCGTCAGCGGCGCAAACACACTGAACAATTGTGTGGTGGACGAGCCCTGCGCCTATGTGCTGCTGGTTACCAACTTGCTCAGCTGCGGCGAGCAGTGACGACGTGACCGTCACCGCCAATATCACCCTACCCGCTGTAAACGCTTCGGTGAACGCTGCTGAAATCAACTGTCTCAACGCCAACGTGACCCTCGACGGCACAGGTTCGGCCCTTGGGGCAAATATCCTGTACCTGTGGACCACCGTGGACGGGCACATCATCAGCAGCGCAAAACGCTGAACAATTTGCGTGGTGGACGAACCCGGCACCTATGTGCTGCTGGTCACCAACCTGCTCAACGGCTGCGGCCGCCAGCGACGATGTTACTGTCACAGTTGACTTGGAGCTTCCAATCGTTGACATCGCCATTGCCGCACAGCTTGGCTGTCAAAACTCAACGGTTATTTTGAACGCAACTGGCTCGACGCCGAGTACGGGCATCGTTTATCTATGGGCCACCGTGGGCAAACATCGTTAGTGGTGCAAACACTGCGACTCCCACCGTTAACGGGCACTTACACTTTAACCATCACCATCTCAGCCAGTGGTTGCACCGCAACTGGTAGCGTAATAGTCACTGGGACACCAAGTGTAATGGTTTCCGTACAAACGCTCGATGACGTTGACTGTTTCGGCGGGGCGAACGGTTCCGGTCACGGTTGTAACCACTGCGGGTGTTGCGCCTTTCACTTACTTATGGTCGAATGGCATGACGACCGCCAGCATTTCAGTCTGGCGGCGGGCAGCTATACGGCTACTATCACGGATGCGGCCGGATGCGTGGCGGTAGTTTTGATAAACATCAGGCGCCTGCCGCCGGTTGGGAGCTTCTGCCCTGCCACCGCTGTCACTTCCAACGGTGCGCAGGACGGCTCAATTACCCTGACCGTGATTGGCGGCGCCACTCTACACCTGCCGCCGTGGTCAGATGGTATGACCACAGCCAACGTCACTGGTTTTGGCGGCAAGACCTATTTCCGTCACCATCACCGATGCGAATGGGTGCACGATTGAAGTGGATGTCACCGTACCCGACTTTGACGGTTTGCCTGCTTGGCGTTAGCCTTTCGGCACAAAACACCGCTTGTGGTCAGAATACGGGCAGTGCCACCGCCACCGTTTCAATCCCATTGGCGCAGCCACCTGCCTATGGTCAAACGGCATGACCACCGCCAGCATTTCCGGTTTGGCGGCCGGAACCTATTCGTCACCGTACAGGACAGCAACGGTTGTGAAGCCACCGGAAGCATCGTTGTAGGAGTGGCAGCGGATGCCACGCCACCGACGGCGATTGCCCGACATCACCGTCGCCGTTGACTCAAGCGGTACGGCAGCTATTACTGCCGCTATGGTAAACAATGGTAGTTCGCCTTTGCGGCGGCATTACGATTTCCATCAATGTTGATTCGTTCGATTGGCGACTGCTGGCACAAAACCCGATTGTGCTGACCGTGACCGACCAGAGTGGCAACACCGCCACTGCTATGTGCCATGGTGACCGTGGTGGACAACATTCTGCCTGTTTTCGATTGTCCAGAAAATATCACGGTGACGGGTTCTAGCTTGATCAACTATCCATTGCCGAACCTCCACGGACAACTGCCCCGAAGCGGCTGGTATCACGCCATTCATATCTCCAGGTCTTCCCAGCGGCTCCATTTTCCCGAATGGAATCTACGGTTACCTACATATACAGCGCCGTCAGGCATCAAACCTGTAGTTTCACAGTCACCGTGACTACAACCGTTTTAGTTACAGTTACCGTCACGCCGCCGGACTGCCCGGCATGTCGAACGGTTCCGTCACAGTGTCCGTCACGGGCTGACTGGCCCCTTCACCTGCCCAGTGGATGGATGGCAACGGAGCAACCATTGGCACGACAGCCACTGTTACCGGCAGGTGCAGGTAAGTATACGGTCATCGTCGCCAGCACTACCGGCGACTGCTCTGTAATGCAGACAGTCATCGTTCCCGATCACGACACCGATTGACATTGACATCGTGGTGATTTCAATGAATGTATAGAAGGCGAAGCTCGATTGACCTGACGGTGAGCGGTGGTACGCCACCTTACACTTTATGGTGGTTCGACGGTAATGGGCAACTCATTGCCACCACCGAAGATTTGGCTTCAATTCCCGCCGGGGACTATACCGTCGAGGTGACCGACGCTAGTGGCTGCGTGGTCAGCTCTGGCATCATCACCGTGGACTTTTTGAATGGATCCATCGAGGTGAAAACTGTCCAAGGCACGGTGGATGTCTTCCCGAACAACAGCCAGCGGCTATGCCTCACCCTCGAAATTGACCTGCCAAATGGAAAGCGATGTGGAGGTGAGAATCCACAGCCTACAGGCGACCTGCTAAAAGATGTGCTGGAAGGCTCCTTCCAATTCCATAGTATGCAGTTGGATTTGAGCGACCTGCCCGCCGGGAGCTACCTGTTAAAGGTACTCATAGACGGCAAGCCCATCACTCCGTAAAGTGGTGCGCCTGAATTGATGAAAGCGCATTTCCTTTCGGAATGACAAAAAAAGCAAACCCCTTGCAGCGTTCATCGCCGCAGGGGGTTTTGCTTTTACCCAATTCTTCGTTACCCAATCTTGCTTTAAGTACACCGTAAACTAAATTCCTTTGTATTTAAAATAGGGGTTTGGGGCGGAACGCCCTCAAAGTCTCTCCCCCGACGAGCAGCCGGAGGCGGCGAGAGGGGTAGCAGTTATTATTTGAAATTTGCACAAAACCTATTAGTGTTGAGTATAGTTAATCCTCTATTGCCTCAATACCCTGTTCTTTAAGGTTTTGCTAACCCGTCTTTCATTGCTTTGACTTGTTCTGGTGAGTGTCCTTGCCAAATAGTAATTTCGCCAACAACCTTAAACGGATGTCCTGAGCGATAAGATTTTGTTGGATTACCTGGGAATTTTTTGTCAGTTAAATTGGGGTCATCCTCAATTGGACCTGTCGGCTCTACTAAATATATTCTTTCACGTTCCTCGCCAAAAGCAAGTTCAGCACCCCAAATAGCAGCATCCAAAGTAGCAGTGAGATAGATATATTTCGCTTTTTTATTTTGTCCATAGTTCGAGTTAAGACCAACCTCGATAAAGTCTCCAATCTTTATGTCAGCCTTTGTGCCGTGGAAGAACGTCTGAGAAAAAGGGCTTTGAATAGATTCATTCGATTTGTTGTCACTTTTGTTTTTTTCCATTGTCGTATATTTATGTGCGATTGTTTTTTCGTGCATGTTGGGGTGTCAGTTACAATGACCGCTAATGTTTTTGGGCTTGGCGAACTTGGGGAATCGAAGCACAAATGTTCAATAGAATTCCAATGCTCAAATTTAGTTCAAAGCCCCACTTTTTCCAAACCCATGTTAGGCGTTCGTTGTTTTGTCCAAATCAGCTCACCTTTTTTAATTCTGAGCCTCAACCCCATATCGTATCGCTGCCTGAAGTATTTCAATGTTTATATCTTTCAGCGTTTTGAACTTAATGCAATACCCGGTCACGCTCGCCTTGCCTAGTTTTTTTCCATACGCTTGGGCTAAGTATGTCTTATCTTTTATACCAAGGATATAGACGGAGATTCCGGTTGTGTTTGCGCTCAAACCAATTTGATAAAACTCCCTGGTTTGTCCATCAGCATATTTTATGGTGTGAAGTCCATATCCTATATTGGGATTAGAAACAGTCTTATTTTCACTGTTTTTACCATCCTGGAACCATAATTTACATGCTGGCATTACTTCCAGAATGATGCGGTGCAACGCTTGCATGTCGCTGTGTTTTGGTTCAGGTTGGCTAGTAATATACGCTTCGATTTGTTCTTGTACGTTCGTTTTTACTCATTTTTGGATAAAGTCGCCAACAGATTGTCCAAATTGTTCATTGACATTTTAAATCCTTCACTGTGAAGCTCCATTTCAATCATCTTCTCCATGCGGGCAAGGGATTCATTGTAAATAGAAATACTGACTTTTGTCGTTCCGTTTTGTTCGCTGAAATTCAAATCCCATTCAGAACCCGGCAATTCAGGGTTTTCATCTTTGTCTGCAAAAGCATTAAACATTTTGAAATTGATTTTTGGACTAATGGAAGTGTATTTCTGAATGGACCAACGCTCCTGTCCTTCTGGACTTACCATTGCATAAAATCTACGTCCACCAACTTTAAAATCCATAAATTTTGTTTTTGATGTCCAGGGTTTAGGTGCCACCCATTGGTCAAGGATTTCTGCTTTGGTAAATGCATCCCATACCAACGATAGGTCAGCATCAAATTCTCTGGTTATAAATACCGTTTTCGCTGCTTTGTCAACGGTAAAATCAAATAGCAATTCGTTTGTCATTTTTTCTGATTTTAATTGTTGATAATACTTTGTCAAGCTGATTAAATTGGGTTTCCCAAATCTTCCTGAATTGGGCTAACCAATTGTCAATTTCTTGCATTTTTTGTGGATTAAAGTGATAATAAATTTCCCTACCAGACTGCTCAGGTCTAATCAATTCGCATTCCTGTAATACTTTAATATGTTTTGATACTGCTTGTCGGCTCATATCAAATTTTTCCGCCATTGCATTTGGCGTTAATGCTTGAATAGCAATAAAAGTTAAAATAGCCCTACGTGTTGGGTCAGCTATTGCTTGGAATATGTCTTGTTTCATCTTTCAATTTTTCGATTACGCAACTTACAGGTTGCAAATGTATGTGCAACTTTTGAGTTGCGCAAATTTATTTGCAATTATTTTTTTTCGAGGTAAAATGTCGGGGAGTTTGTCGGTGGGTTCGAGTCGTCCTACAATGACCGCTAACGTTCAAGGCTTTGTGCAGTTGGGGAATTGACCTACTGTCTGCCCGGAACTGAAGCTAAATTTATAACTAAAAGCCGAAGTTTTGAACTACTGCCCAACAGAATTACGTCCGCCAAAACCAAAGTTTGGATATGCACTGCCGATGATTGGTCAACGTCATGCCCCATTTGCACAAAACCTTTTGTTGGCAGCAGGCTTTATCTTTTCGAAGCCCTAATCTTTAAGACTGATGGCCACCATACTAAAATGAACTCTGTCAGCATAAGCGGATAAACCCAGCATATCCATTCGTAAACTGTGAATTGCACTTCCTCATTCTTCATAAAATTGAATAGACCTGTATATTCATTTATTAGAGGAAGTAGTCTAATAAATACAAAGGCCAGTCCACAAACATATGAACGTATCATGAACTGTTTATGAAGCTTAAAATTTTTCTTTACTGCAAACCAGAATGCTAGAGTAGTAGTAAAAAGCCAAATAATGGCTAGTAGGCCAAGAGATGGCACTGAACCAGGTAAGGGATAATTTGAGAGCAAATAAAAAACCATAAGTGCCGAGACAATAGAACCTCCGATGTAGAATTTTCGTAACAGTTTAGCACCCCATAAATGGGGATTGAAATATTATTTTTACGTCCTTTAAATTGAAGTTGCCAAACGACATATCATCCTGTCACGATTTGATTTTGCAGCAACAAGAACAAATCACGGCCTTGCAAAAGCAAGTCGCCATCCTTATGGCGAACCAGGCAGCGCTGACCGAACGTTTGAACAAGAACAGCAGGAACAGCCACAAGCCCCCTTCTTCCGACGGCCTGCAAAAGCCTGCATCAAGGCCTGCATTTGCCAGGAACAAGGGCAGGAAGCCCGGCGGCAAGCCCGGCCACAAGGGCAGGACACTGGAAATCTGCGAGCAGCCCGACCATTTCAACGAACTGCTCCCCGACAAATGCACCTGCGGGCATGTGCTGGACAAATCAAGGGCCAGGGTCGTCGAGGTCAGGCAGGTCTTCGACCTGCCCCAGCCAAGGCTGGAGGTGACGGAACACATCGTGCTGAGCTGCAGCTGCGAAAGGTGCGGCAGCTACAACCAGGGTGCCTTCCCGGACGGGGTGAACGCCCGCCTGCAATACGGCACGGGGGTGAGGGCACTGGTGGTACTGCTGAACGTGGCGTTCAAGCTGCCGGTGAAAAAGGTGCAGATACTCTTCGAGGACCTGTACGGCCTTGCCATCAACCCAGCCACCATCATCGGTTCCACCCGCAGATGCTTTGAGCGGTTGGGCCCGGTGGAGAGGCTGCTCAGGGACAGCCTACTGCAAAGCATGGTCAACCATTTGGACGAGACGGGGCTGAGGGTGGCGGGAAGCCTGCACTGGCTGCACACCTGCTGCAACGGGCTGTTCACCTACCTTTTCGTGCACGCAAAACGGGGCACGGAAGCCTTGCAGGGGGCCTCATCCAACCTGCCCGTGTTCAAGGGCTGGGCGGTCCACGACTGCTGGGGCAGCTACTTCGGGTTCGACGGGTGCCGCCACGCCGTATGCGGTGCGCACCTGCTGAGGGAACTGGCCGCCCTGGAAGAAAACGGCACGGCCTGGGCAGCCTGGTTCAGGAGGTACCTGCTCGCCTTGTACCGTTTGTCCGACCATGGGAAGGGCAGCCTTGCGGCCGTGGAACAGGAAAAGGCACTCCGCCTTTTTGGCAAAATATGGGAGAATGCGGACATGGCCGAGCCGCTGCCCCGTAAATCGGCAAGTGGCAGGGGAAAGCCCAAGGCAACCAAAGGCCGCAACCTGTTGCTGCGCCTCAGAAAGCACCAGGCGGCAGTAATTGCTTTTGCCTTCCATGAAGAAGTGCCCTTTACCAATAACCAAGCGGAAAGGGACTTGCGCCCAGCCAAGACAAAGCAAAAGGTGTCAGGTTCATTCAGGACACTTGTAGGTGCTCAAGTTTATGCTCGCATATTCAGCTTTATATCCACAGCTCGCAAGCATCAATCCAGGGTTTTCAATGAACTTAAAAATGCTTTTGAAGGCAATACTTTTTTAAATAAGGCTTGCCCCTCCTAAACAGTTACGAATTTTCCAGCTAATCGATGCCAACGCCTGAAACGGTTTCTGAAATAGGGCCAAAATTGAAGAGGGCCTAAAACCAAGGTACAAGTGGCGCCAGAAAAATGTACAATAAGCCACCATTTTTCACCCTCTTGTCTCGGGCCTAGAGTTCCTTTGAAGTATGGTGATACGCTATTGAAATAAAAATAAAAGGATACGATTAGGACAGCAATCCAAAATACGATTGTGAGCATTTTTTTATAAAAGCTATTTTTCATTTTCCTGTATATCAATTGGGGTGCCACTAGCTTGCTGCCAACGTTTCGGGGCTTGGCAAAGGTGGCGATTTTCACCACAAATGTTGATGCGGAGAACCAATGTTTGATTATCTACAAAAGTGTTTACGGAGCACTGAACCGCCACTTTTGCCAAACCCGTGTTAGCGGTAGTTGTTCTCATTTCTTCGTCAGTTTATATTTCAAATGTGTTGTTAAGTCGGAAGGTATTATTTCTACAATTTGAATATCATAAATGTCCTTGTCAATACCGTCAAACAGTCTGATACCACTTCCTAAAAAAACAGGTGCAATGTGAATGAAAAATTCGTCAACTAGCCCTGAATTCAGAAATTGTTGAATAGTATTCGCTCCACCTTGAATTCTTATGTCTTTTCCTTTGGCTGATTGTCTTGCTTTTTCTAATGCACTATGTATTCCGTCATTAATAAAATAAAAAGTTGTTGTCCCTTTTTGAACCCAAGGTTCCCGTTTTTCGTGTGTCAGCACATAAACATCTGCTTTGTATAAATCTTCCGGCCAACTGACTTCGCCTTCTTCAAACATTCGTTTTCCCATAATGTAAGAACCTGTTCTTGCAATTGTCTCTCTAATAAATTTACCATCAGGTCCGTCTTCATTACCGCCTTCCATTCCTAAGTGTTCCCAAAATGCTTTTTGATTAAGCATCCACGTGTGAATTTTTCCTGATACACCGCCCATTGGGTTGCTTGGACTTCTGTTGTCGCCTGCGAAAAAGCCGTCAAGGGATATTCCGCTGTCAAAGATAATTTTGCTCATTTTTATTTATTGTTCGTCATATTTAATTTTTGTCCGTTGATTCGATTTTTGCATTGTCGCTATACAATTACCGCTAACGTGCTAACATACGCACCTTCACAGGTTGCACACAAAGCTAAAACATACTCTTGACATTTGCCAATTCAGGTTTGAATGTTTTTCAGGGATCAGAAAATCAGTGGTTTATGAATAGGGAAAAATGATTTCCACTTACCCGGCAATACAAACTGCTCATCTTGTCAACCCCCGAGCAGTGCAAGACAATGGGTGTTCTGCTAAAGCGCTGGAAGAGCTGCTGCGCTAAACGCTTGCTGAAACTATGGGTTAATTTATTGACACATAGGTACTGCTGGGTTTGAAATGTGGAAGACTTGCACCAACGGGTGCGCCGCAAAAATGGTTTATGCCCAATGAAAGATATTATTGCTCGTGATAAGCGCTGCGGCCAGAGGCCGCTACGCTTTCCACGGCTAAAAATTAGGCGAGTGAACAAAATCAAACTTGAAGCTATATAGATTATAAATAGCTCGCTCGAATTCTTTAAGACTTTATTATCGAATTCGGTTAGTATACATTCCAAAAACTTAAAAATTAATCACCATGATTTCATTCCTTTTTCATTATTCTTGGTGCTTCAGGCCGGCAAGCACAGAGACGACATGCCCCAGCCATCAAATGTCCACGTGACTTCAAGAGCGCTGGTGCCATACATTCGATTGGGACAATGTCATTGGTCCTACCAATGTCACTTACAAAGTGCAATACGTGAGGTTAGCTGATAGTTACACCAGTCCCGTTTATTCAAATGGGAGCTCAGATTATGGCTTTAGCAATATGCAAGCTGGCGATTATGAATTCTATTTTTGGACAGATTGTGGCGAAGAAGGCTTGAGCGAAGCCATCGTAATTGAAGATATCGTCGAAAATTAATCAGTCAAGAAAGCCCCTTAGTTGGGGCTTTCTTTTTATAAATCTTTTATACGCTCCACTATCCAAGCTTTTTTAGGTACATGGGTTTGGATGATATTTCCTCCATTATTTTGGCTTTAACTGTTTTATTCCAAGTATACTCATATTTATGCTTTGGCCATACTTAGCATTGAAAAATGAGGTTTTTATACCAAGTCTTCCTAACTAAAGATAAATTCTTTTCCTTTTACAAATTTATCAAATGCCTTGGCGAATGAAGTAAAAACAGTATAGTACGAACTGTCGTTTTTTAAGAATAATTCAAAATAGCATCGCAACAATATATTTTTGGAGGAAAGTAATTTGTTAAAATTTTGAAATGAGAAATTAAGCAATAACTCAACTACCTGCACATATTCCTTTTGGTGGAAATAGAGGTAAACAAAGCTTAAAGTTGTCGTTTCTGTTCTTACCTCTTCTGGCAGGTATTTTTCATAATCGAGAATGAACTGTTTTGCCCAAGCAAATTCTTTTAAGCCAGATGCTGTGGAGACAATATTAAGAAAGGTGCTGTCAGAAATATTGCCAGCAGTAAACAATGCTTCCTGCACGAGTCCTAATTTATATAGCTTCATTAATTGTGGTCGAAATACAATCTCTCCTTTGTTCGTTTGGTTAATTGCAAAATTCAACAAATGCAAAGCCCAAATTGCCTGTCAGCATCTGAAAGTCCTTTTTCCAAATCGGTGAAAAAGACGAAAGCTGTTTGAAAAGCTTCCATCGTGGGAGGCTGCGTCAAAAGGTCGAATACCTTTACATAGATTTTCAGATAGTCCAAAGTCCGCAATTCCCCTTGCTTAACAAGCCCACTTACTTCATTGATCAAGCGGATGGGCGAGGCACCGACAACCATGTTCTCAGCTACTTTCAAGTCGCAGGCAAGGCGCAGTTTTTCAGCGAAATGGTAGTGGTCCAAATCGTCCATCGCCGATTGCAGCTTGTCGAGGTTGTCCACTTGTAGTTTGGGGTGGTGGTAGAATTGAAGGCTGGCCAGCATCCGCTCCCTTGGTGCATCTGCCGATTTTTGGGATTGGGTCGCCAGCTTTTGGGAAAGTTCGGTTGCGTTCTTTTCGAATCTGTTGTAAAGATTGCGATTGCCATAGGCTGTTGTCAGCAATTTTTGACGGGTGGTTTCCGCTTTTTGTAGTTCAAGCCAGACCAGGTATTCCTCGGTCAGCTTGTTCATCTTGAAGACGAGGTTTCTCCATTTTGCGTCATTGTAGGCTTGTCCAGCGAACACTTTTTCGTACAAAGATTCTCGGTTCATCCCCTAGCATCGAAACTAGGGTAGTGTCTCGTCAAAGCCTCAAATAGTAGAACGAGGTTGGTATCGGTGTTGAAAAATCGGATTGCGTAAACCTACGTAGGTACTTGAACTCCTCGTTGGACAATGTTTTAAGATTTTACAAGTTTTGAGTCTTGCATTTCGATTGTTTTAAAATGACAAAAATGCGAACCTAATTTAAACTAAACCACTGAAAAACAAGTGATTGCAAAAAATATTTAAAATTGAACCTGTCAATTTTTGCCAACAAAATTACCAAAATGTCCAATCATAACAATACCTATGTTCGTAGTTTTGACTTGTCAGAAAAAGGAAGGCAATTTTACAAGGCATAGAAATTCAAATTTCAGAATAAACAAAATAGCAATTTCAAATTCGACCCCTTTAATTCTTAAAGAGAATCGTAGCCTATTTGGCAAATGCGACCCTGAACGTCAGGTAGTGAAGGAGGCTAGCAGCACAATTAGTGCGCTACCCCTGCTAGCCAACTTCTCACTTGATAGCCTGTCGTCGCACACTATGAGCTCCCTTTTTATCAGAACACTTAAGCATCAAAGGTTCGTGAGGTTTTTGGTTTCAAGTTTCAGGGAAAAGTCTGCTTACATCATTTTTGACAAGGTTGATTTGCCAAAGAAGCCATTTCAATAATGCCATTCATTCTCAAATTAGCAGGAAACCCCGTGAAACCCGAAACTTGAAACCTTCACGAACCATTGAGCATCAATCATTTCAAAAAATCTTTGGACAATTTACTTATCAGTACTTCAACAAACATGAAGAAAACGATAAAATGGCAGCGTAACAATTAAAACCGATAGCCGTGACAACGACAAGATTCAATCAAAACCTCGACCAAATCCAAAACCTTCTTTTCGCCTTCGCAGTGAACCTGACCAACAACCGTGAAGACGCAAAAGACCTCTATCAAGATACCGTGATGCGTGCCTTCGCCTGTCAGGACAGGTTCGAAGATGGCACCAACTTCAAGGCTTGGTGCACCACCATCATGCGCAACTGCTTCATCAACGAATACCGCAAGCGCCGCACTCGCAACCGAGTTGTGCAACCAATGGAAGTCAATTCCGAGTTCGCCTTCAGTCAGGCCGCCAGAAACGATGCAGGCACCATCATTATGATGAAAGAGCTTCGCATCATGCTCGATACAATAGACGACAACCACAGGGTGCCCTTCGAGATGTTCTTCAACGGCTTTGGGTACCAGGAAATTTCCGAGCAGCTCCACCTGCCGATGGGCACCGTCAAGAGCCGTATCTTCTTCGCCCGCAAGAAAATGAAAGACATGATTCAATGCAGCTACGGCATGGGGTATTTCCGAAGGGCGTAAGCGGCAGTTTAAAAATCAATGCACCAATTTGATAACCATAAGCCGCATCATCAACGGCCATAAGCACAAGCGTTCCTTATGTAAAAAGACATAAGATTGAAGGATTGAAGGATTGAAGGATTGAATATATAGGCTAAGAAATACCTGACGGATTGCAGGTATATCAAAACCAAGTTTGTGCCATTGTCCTGATTTTAGTTTTTGTGTTTAGTCAATAATAGTTCGCCCCTCTCCTTCTTAATTGCCAAAAATCGAGTACCGAAGGAGAGGGGTTTTTCACCAAAAAATAGCGTATAAGAGCCTAGATGTTACCAGTTGCCGCAAGCCCTCCACAGCCTGATAGGAAAACACATCTTCCGTCACTAAAAAATAAAGCAGAAGTTTGAGCAAGTGTTGAGCGAAGCGGCACTTGCGGTCAGCTTTGCACATACATTATCAATGTGCTGACTTGAATTACCAGACTTCCGAAGTCTCGAAGACTTCGGAAGTCTTAAACCCAAACCCCGAGCAGTGCAAGACAATGGGTGTCCTGGTAAAGCGCCGCAAGAGCCGCTGCGCCAAACGCTTGCTGGAACCGTGGGTTAATCTATTGACACTTAAGGTACTGCCGGGTTTGAAATGTGGAAGACTTGTGCCAACGGGGGAAAGTGGGGCTAACGGCTAGCATAAATGGCGTGAGGGCGCATAGCCCTCATGAACATTTTATGCTTTGTTCACTTCCGTTTTCAATTTTTATTTTCTTTTTCGATTTTCGAAACTAAATCTAATATTGAGTAAGATATTTTATTTGATTGCAATTTCTCTTCTTCTATATTTATTGTTCCTCTAATTTTTTCCAGTCTAATGTCTTCAAATCGGCTACTTAACATCAAAACTTCATTGCTATAATCTGTTTCAATTTCCTTTAGAAACGAGATACCTTTTTCCGTATTTCCATTTGATATCGCTTTCCTAATTCTTTTAAAGTGGGTTTCGAAAGTTCCGTCAACATAAGCTTTATTACTAATCAGAAATGATTGGTTTTTATCTGTGAGATTTACTTTCTTAATTATCGCTTTTGATATCGGGTTTTTTTAATTGCATTGAATGTTCAAAATAAATCTTCACCGCTTTTTAATTTCTTTTGTAATGCGAAAAATAATTGTGGAATTGAGTTTTTATCGTCAAAATAATCACTAATCCATATTATTGCCCAATTATCAGTTTTAGGACTGAATGTAGCAAAATCGGTATCAATAATTAACAGAAATGGTTCTTGCTCATTCTGAATTCTTTCATTCAAATCGCCCCAATCTTTCCCTATGATTTGGTCTCCAGTCTCCCATTTGTTTTTGTCATAGGCTTGAACTATTAATCCTTCAACTCCTATATTTTCACCAAACTTTTCGAAATTTTTATCAATTTCTTCTTTTATAGAAGTTTCGTAATCATTCCATGCGACCAGAAAAAATAGATAATTATAGTCTCCTAATTTTACTTTTTCGAATGATGATACTTTTGCTGACATATAATTTTGATTTTTGTTTAATGGAAGTGAACGGTGAGTATATGCGTAGTGCGACCGCTTAGGGAGCATTATCACTATATACATTGTTACCATCAGGCTTCTTTTTCATTTATTTTCCGAGTAAATTGTTTTTGAAAACTTATCCAATAATGAAGTCGTTTCAGGATGATTAAACGGAATGTGTTGTGTAAAAATACAAGCTGTGACACCCAATTTATAATCGATGTAAAAGAAGGTGTTCATCATTCCTCCCCAAAATACGGTTCCGGGTTTTCGACCATAGTCTTTTTCTTGATTGTCAATTGCCCAAGCCAAACCCCATTTTGATGAGTTGGTTGCAAGTCCGTTCAAATCACAGCAATATTCTGGATTATAATAGTTCCCTTCGCTATCCATATTTATATCTCCAATTTGATTCTTGGTCATTTCTAGCACTGTTTTCTTATCCAATATTTTGACACCATCAAGAGTTCCATAATTTAATAAGCACTTCAAAACTTTCATATAGTCATTAGGTGTCGACCATAAGCCATCATCTCCACTAAAACTTTTTACTAATTTCTTGGGAACTCGTCCTTCAATTTCTGCCAATGGCTGTTTACCGTCAGCTCCTCTATGCCCTCTTGAAACAATATATTGTTGCAGGGAGTCTGGAACATTGAAAAAAGTTCTGTCCATTTTTAAGGGTTCGGTGATGTTTTCTCTGAAATAATCTTCTAAAGTTGAATTGGTAACCTTTTCTATCACTTTGCCAACCCACTCTAAACTTGTGCCATATAAAAACTGAGTGCCACTTTCAAACCTTCTTGGTGCATCTGGATGCTTCCAGTTTTCATAATCAAATTGCGATAATTCCAAATCTGTGCAACAACCATAACCAAACCCTGAGGTATGAGTTAAGAGGTGTCTTAAAGTAATCGAATTTTTAGGTTCGGTTAGTTGTCCTTCCGATAAAATTGGAATTTCGGTCATTTCTGGCAATATGGTGCTTAAATCATCATCCAACCCTATTAAACCACGTTCAACAAGTTGTAAAGCAGCAACACTCGTTATCAATTTGGTCATTGAATACAGTCGGAAGACGTGATTTTCTGTCACGTTACTCTCCTCTGTCCATATAGCTTTTCCGTAGGCAAATGAGACTTCTACATTCTTCGTATTGGATGCAATAGCTACTACTGCGAGCAAATCGTTCGTTTTCATTGCCTCATTCATAGCTGTTATTACTTTTTCTTGAGTTGGAAAGTTTATAACGTTGCTTTGTTTAGGTTGGCAACCCGAAACTAAAAAGAGAAGAAAGATGATTTTCAGTATCTTTTTCATTTTTATGCTTATCGCTTGATGGTAACTAATGATTGACGCATTGCATGTTTTGGATTGTCGACAATCCAAAACATGCAATGCGTCAATCCCCGTCCTGTGCGCTGCCAAGTCAATACCCAATACAAGCCAAATCAATGGCTTTTGGAAATTTGGTACTCGAACTCTTCACGAGTTACATGTTTTGGATTGTCAGGTTTTAGGTGACAATCCAAAACATGCAACTCGAAATTTTCATCTTGGTTATACTCTCTTTTGAGCAATTTTATCGTAGTGTGGCGGATGTGTGGCAAATGTAATACCTGCTTTTCATATATCCAAGTGGTCCAATGGGCTACTAATTTTATCTATGCCCTTTTGGGTAATGTGGGTGTAGATTTCGGTCGTCTTGCTGCTTTCGTGTCCCAGCAGGTCTTGTATAGCGGAGGTCAACCCCTTTTCGAGCAAGTGGTGGCGAAACTGTGCCAGTGTGTGGACGGTGGCATAGGGGTTAATCGCGGGAGTCACTTCTTGCCTTTTCAAAAATGGCCGGAACACTCCGTACCGAGTACTGCCCGCCGTTCTGGCCTTCAAACAGCCATTCCACTGGCGCATAAACTTCAAAGTAATCCTTCAATAAAGCGCACATCCTGTCCAAACTCCTTCCGGAAGGTGCTGAACCCTATTTTTAACCCTGCTAACTCAATTTGGAACCCGCCTAACCTTTTCAGGAAACATTCTACATTCATCCGGCAACTGCCTAACCGCTTCTGGAACTATTCCAACTTTATTTGGGAGCTGCCTAACTGCTTCGGGAACCTTGTTGACGCCTTATGGAAACCACCGAATCCAATTTGGGGACCTACTAACACGATTTGGGCGTTACGTATAAAGTTGGAATAATATTTGTTGGAAATAAATAAATTCCTTCACTAAATGCGCTGTTTGGCATACCCACGCCCCGCTCCGCAAAAACCAGTTTCCAAATGGATAAGAAAATCATTGAAAAGTTCAACATGTTCACCAACGTGGACGACGTACTGACCGACAACAGTATCATCGTCGCTACCATTCCGGCGTTCCAAACCCTGGCTGGCCAGTTCCACACGGAGGTGGAGGCCATCGCCACGAAGATGCAGCCCCTGCTGCTGGACTATACCGGCGATGCCAAGGGCAAGAAAAAAGCCAAAAAAGAACTGTCCGTACTGCTTGCCTCCATCTGCGGTGCCGTGAAGGACCATGCATTGGCGATAGACGACCAGTCCTTGTATGCAAAGGCCAACCTCAGCCCGTCCGAACTGAAAGGGATGCGTGACACGGAATTGCAGGAGAAAAGCATCGGCTTGTACAACCTTGCCCTCGGGATGGCAGCCAGCCTGCTGCCCTACAACGTGACCGCTGCCAGCCTAACCGCCCTTAATACTGCTGTGTTGCGGTTCAAGGAATACAACCCGAAGGTGCGCAACCAACAGGTGGAAAACAAAACCAACCGGGCATTGCTGTACAAGGACGTTTGGACGCTGAACACCTTTGTCCGGCTGCGGATGGACAACGCCGCCTCCATGTTCAAGGTCACGCATCCCGAGTTTTATGCACTCTACAAAAATGCCCGTCGCAATTACTCCGAAGGCGTACGCCACCGCCAACCTGAGCCGCCCGTTGAGCTGGCTGCCAAAACGGTTGTCCAACCCATAGAAAGTTATGACAACGGTGTCCAGAAAGCGATGGTTGACCTGATGGCAACCACTGGGAACAATGTGCAAGTAGCGGGTTGAAGCACGAGCAATAGGGGTTAAGCGAGAACCGGCACGGGGCTTAGGCACTGTGCCGGTTCTTTTGTGAGGCTGTATCAGAAGTGGTTTTCGCCGAAGTAGGGGTATTGAGAAAAATTTGAGATGCCCGCTTCGCCGATACGGGCATCACCATATCGGAACTCGGCACCCAGTTGTCGCAAGTCTGTTTTAGCAGTATTTATGGCTCTTAGTTCTTGCAAGTAAAAGACTATGCTCCAGTTCTTTCAAGTCTAGCGTCAGCATGACTTGAAAGCTCAGTTCAAGTGCTGACAGGTCTTATAGTTCCAGAGTCATCAGTCATCCTAAAACAAAGCCACTTAGGACTTGTTACTGGTGGTGGATACGGAGCATCAAATCACGCTTATGACAACATTCCCCTTCTTATGCCCTTTGTCCACATGTTCATGCGCTGCTGCAATTTGTTCCATCGGGTACTTTTTATCAATCACTGCTTTCAGTTTGCCTTCTTCCACCATCCTTTTTAAAAATTGGACTGCCTCCGAAGTTTCGGCTGCTACCCCGGAAATCACCTTTATGTTGGTGGTCATCGCTGCCCATGTGCCCTGAAGCATTTCAGGGAGCATCGCAGCCCCCAAAATCAAGGTTCCGTTTTTGCGGAGCGCAGCGATACACGACGAAACCGGGGCTTTGTTTACCGTTTCATAAACGACATCGTACTTTTCACCTTCCTTCGCAAAATCGGTCTTGGTGTAGTCAATCACCTTATCAGCGCCGATGGATTCCACCATTTTCATGTTTGCGGTACTGCACACGCCCGTCACCTCGGCCCCAAAATACTTGGCAATCTGCACCGCTGCCGTACCTACTGCTCCGGAAGCCCCATATACCAACACTTTTGTCCGGGTTGAATGTTGGCTTTTTGGAGAAAATGGAAGGCCGTCATGCCGCCAAAAGGCAGGGCAGCGGCTTCCTCGTGGCTAATGTTGTCAGGGTTCAGCGCCAGTTTCCCGAGTTCGGGCAGGCTGACATATTCGGCATAAGCGCCGAAATCCGGATAAGAAGAACCGAAAACGGCGTCGCCCACCTTGAAGTTCCGTACGTTTTTGCCCACTGCTTCCACCTCGCCGGAGAATACGCCACCCAAAATGGGTTTACCTGGCTTGAACAAGCCAAAGAAAAACCGCACCGCAAACGGGTCGGCTTTGCGCACCCGAGCATCTCCGGACGTGACTGCTGCTGCATGGTTTTTCACCAGTATTTCATTGTCCTTTGGACTTGGTTTTGGTACCGATTGGAGTTGGAGCACTTCTGGAGCGCCATATTTGGTATAAACTGCTGCTTTCATTGTGACCGTCATGTTGTTGCGTTTTTATTAAAGTTGATTGAAAAATAACACGACAAAGATGGGGGCAGCCCAAGGCGGGCATCGTTCCGATTTTGAAATCGGAACCTATTATTTCACAACTTCTTTCCAGTGGGCTTTTGGCGTTTTGCCGGTCATTTTTTTGAAGTACGTGTTGAAGACCGTTTTGGAGTTGAAACCGCTTTCGTAGGCAAGGCCGAGTATGGTAAGGTGATGAAAGAACGGGTCAGCGACTTTTGTCTTGAAGGTTTCCAGGCGGTATGCATTCACGAATTCTGCAAAGTTTTTCTCGAATCCTTCGTTGAGCAATTGCGACAGTTGATTGGGTGGTATTGCCAACATTTCCGCCAAATCACGGAGCGTCAAATCAGGGTCGAGGTATGGTTTTTTCTCCAACATCAAATGCTCCAACTTCTGCCGATATTGGGAGAGTTGCTCTTTATTGAAAAGCGCTTTTTTGTACTTACGCTCGGCAATATCGAAATCGGTTTCTTCACCCAGCACTTGTCGCATCAATGCCTGAAATCGGGGGTCAGCACGGAATGGTTTAAGCATTGGGTCAACATTGAGGTACACCATCATGGGCAAGCGCCATGCAATTCCCTGCTCAATCAATTGAAAAACAGCAGCCTGCCTGCCCAACACAGCTTGGCAAAGCAGCAAAATTAAGTGCCCGTTCCATCAAGTCCGTTTGAAGCACTGCTTCCAACTTTGCAATGCCTGCCTCAGTGCGCATGGTGTCGCCCAGGGCAGCATAAGCTAGCGTGGTTCCGCCCAACTTCAGTATGTCTCCCGGTTGGTCGTCGGGAAGCTTTTGAAAGAAGGCCAACCCTTCCGCTGCCTTCCCTTGGCACAGCAGTGCTTGCCCCAGGTACAAGGAGGCAATCGAGAAATTGGATTTTAACTGAATGCTCTTTTCAAATGCTTCAATGGCTTCTTCAAACTTCTCCTGGCAATAGAGCGCAAAGCCTTTCAAGTGATAATTTATCTCGGAAAATGGATCGAGTTGCAGGGCTGTTTCCAGGTAGTGAAGTGCCGCCGAAAACTTCTTTTCTGCCACCAGCGTAGCTGCCATTGATTGGTAAAAATCAACTACCGGGCGTATTTCCAGGGCATTGTTCAAATGCTGGTAGGCCGTCGCTATATCCCAGCCTTGCAAAAAACTGATCCACGCAAGTTGGAGCTGGCAATCGGGCAAATTGGGATCCAGTTCAATAGCTTTGTCCAAATAGGGTTTAGCTTTGGCAAAGGCTTCCCCGGCGGGCATCAATCCAATCGTGCCGAGGAGCGCATATCCCAGGTGTACCCCCAGATGCGCCAAAGCAAAATTGGGCTGCGCCTCAATGATTTCGGCAAGTAGTGAAAGTCCAAGGTCAATGTCCGGTTTGCTCATTTTGAGCAAATGATACCTGCCCTTGAGGTAACGCTTGTACAGTTCCGCAGGAATGTCCGGCGCATCCACGAGGTGGTCTTCTATCTCAAAATGCCCGATGTGTTCCCTTAATTTTTCGGCAATCAACAGACTGATTTCATCCTGTACAGCAAAAATATCCTCAAAAGAACGGTCAAAGGTCTTCGACCAAAAATGAAAATCATCTGCCACATCAATCAACTGGGCCGTTATCCGCATTTTGTTTCCCGACAAGCGGATACTGCCTTCCAGGATGGTGGAGACATTCAGCTCCCTGCCAATCTCCCGGATAGGGATGTTCCTGTTTTTAAAAAAGAAGGAAGAAGTTCGGGAGGTAACTTTCAGGTTTTTGATTTTGGACAATGCGTTGATGATTTCTTCCGTCATTCCGTCGCTGAAATACTCATTGTCCTCGTTGGCGCTCATGTTGACAAATGGCAGCACCGCAATGGATTTGGTAGCCATCTTTTGTTTACCCTTCATATCTGAACGCGCAGGCACTTTTATGCCTTCGTTCGTTACCGAAAACACTTCCACTGGATGAGCAATATTTTCAATTCAAAATGCCCAAGCGAAGTGGTTGATAATTGATGGTGGTTTTGAGTTCGTTGTTTAAGCTCCCGAAAGTAAAATCGCTCCGGCAATGCCCATGCTTTCGATGCGGGAAGCGAGGTTTACCCCGTCGCCATATATATCAGTTCCATCAAAAACAATGTCGCCAATATGTAATCCGATCCGCAACGGGACAGGCTCGCCAATATTTAAAGCCTGTTGGATAGCAACAGCACATTCCACGGCTTCCACCCCACTTTGGAAAATGCTCAGTGTGCCATCGCCAAAATATTGCAGTATTTCCCCGTTGTGTGCTTCATGTTTCTGGTCAAATACCTCACGGTGGCGGGTTCTTACTTCGGCAGCTAACGCTTCATTCTGCTGCATTAAAGCGGTGTACCCAACGATGTCGGTGAACATGACGGCAGCAAGTCGCCGGGCTTTGTTGTTTTTGGACATACAGTAGCTGTTGATATCGACACGCCAAATTAAGTCCGCTATTTTTGGTTTTGGTTTTTCTTTTTTAGTTGACATTAAAGTCCTTTCCTTCCTGTCGGGTATGGATGATGAAAACATCGCCGAAAGTGATCAACTCAGGCAATGCAGCTAACTTTTCCAGAAAAAATCGAAAAAGTAGGGAATGTTCCGCATTTTCGTTCCGTTAGCAGGAGAGTGCGCAACCCAAGTTTCTGAACCTCCCAAAATCAGTTTCTCCATGAAAGAAAGCAACGCCCGCTTCGCCGATACGGGCATCACCATATCGGAACTCGGCACCCATTTCGTGGTGCATTGCCCGAAGTGTGCGGGCAAAAGCCTGGTTCATACTTTTGAGGAAGGCCACAGGTTGGTCTGCACCGCTTGTTTTCATGTCGAAATGCCGGGGCATTGGTATGGCGAGATGCGGGCATTTGTGGCGGTCAAGTGCCGGGAATGCCATGCGCCGCTGCACCGCAATGCCAAGACGGATGGGGTTTGGAAAAAGCTCGCCGTCCATTGCGACCAATGCGGCGATGATTGCGAATACGATGCCCATATCTCTAGGTATCCCCGCAACGATGGCCGGGTGGCCGACCCGATTTATGGCCTGCCGCTTTGGCTGCAAAAGGAGTTCCGGGGCGATGTGTTTTGGTGCTACAATTACGAGCAACTGGAGGTCTTGTACGGCTATATCGGTGCGAAGCTGCGGGAACGGGGCATCGCTCCCCGCAACTCCATCCGCAAAAACAGTTCGATGCTCAATCGCCTGCCGAGCTTCCTAAAGGCTGCGGGCAACCGGGGGCCCTTGCTGAAACTGATGGACGGGCTGCGGTTGAAGTAAGCGGCTGGGGGATTGGTTGATATTAAAATTTAACGTGAATTCGGAGATTATTTAGGTGTAAATCAACAACTTAGCCGCAGAGCGGCGATGATGTTTGTAGAAATTTGCAGAGATGGAAGTTCAGCACCAGTGGTGCGGCAATTGATTACCGCACCGCTGGTGCTCAAAGCCTTGGCATTGTTGTATTCTACAAATATTTACGCCGCTCTGCGGCTTGAAAAATCTCCGAACTCACGTTAAAATTTCCGACCGTGAAAAAAGCAGTTCAAATCATTGCATCATTGGGCATCTACTTTCTGCTTTGGAAGGCGTGCAGTTATTTGCCTGCTTTCGATAAGGCCAACTTGTTGAAATGGAGTGCAAAACCCCTTATTTTCTGGATACCTTGGGGCATAGAAGCCATTTTCATGTGCTGGTGGCTGTTCAGCGATAGGAAGCTCCGTTACCGCCCCGTCAACCTTTTTGCTTACCTGTCCTTGCTCTGGGTTGTCGTTTCGCTGGGCTTGTTTATGTTTGAGTATCGAATGGCGGCATTGATGATGGTCGGCATAGCGGCTTTGCCCTTGGCCATAATGGGTTTGTACCTTGCCGTCGTTTTTCTGGTCACTGCCTTTAAGGGGCCTATCCGGTGGAACTAGATTGTACTTTAAATATCAACAGGGGAAAACGAACCGGGGCAAGTGACGCCGTGACTCAAAGTCACGTCACTTTACTTGCCAGTTTTCCCATCAGCATTCAGCAAACCCTATTTTTTGATTGCTTCGTCGCTTGCAGCAAAAGCCTTACTACCTCAAAATCTATCTTTTAATCCTCACCCGTTTCCCCTTTTTCGCACTCTTCCTTGCCGCATCCAATATTTCCATCACCACCATATTGTTTTCCAGCGAGGAGAGGTCGTAGGGTGGCAGCGTTATTTCCTTTTTTACCACGGCGGCCAGTATGGCGAAGGGGTCGTTGAGGGGGGCGGGCCGTTCTTCCAGGGTAAACGTGGTTTCTTTAAAGCCATCGTAGCCTTCTGCCATTCGGAGGCGGAGTTGGTGGCGGTTGTCGGCGTAGATGGCACCGGTGAGGCCATAGATTTCCATGTCCTTTCGGCCAATGGGCCAGTCCCACGAGGGTTGCAGGACGGCATTGGCATCTTCGTAGGTGAGGAGGATGATGGCGTCATCGTCCACGTTGGGGTTGTTCTCGGGCTGCATTTGTTGGGTGACGGCGGTGACGGTGAGCGGTTTTTTGCCATGCTGTAGCCAGGTCATCAGGTTGGCGCCGTAGCAGCCGAAGTCCATGATGGCGCCGCCGCCATCTTGCACGGGGTCGGTCAGCCAATCGAGGAATTCTTTGTTGACGCCAATCTTCTTGGGGCCTCGGTGTCCGTCGTGTACCACGACTTTCCGCAGGCTGCCGATGGTGTCGTTTTGGAGCAGTTCGTAGGCTTTGTGATTGGTGGGATACCAAGTGGTTTCGTAATTGGTGAGCAGTTGGACATGGTGTTTTTTGGCGAGGGCTTCCATTTTCCGGGCGTGTTTAATGCTCACCGCCAAGGGTTTTTCGACCATCACATGGATGCCGAGGGGGGCGCAGGTTTCCACCACTTTTAGGTGTTCGTAGGTGGTGTTAAATGCCGTCACCGCTTCGGGGTGGGTGGCGGCGATCAGTTCTTCTGTGGTATTGTACACCATGCTCATGGGAAAGCGGTACTGACTGGCGTAGCGTCCGGCCAGTTCCTTGTCAGGCTCTACGATGCCAACGATTTCAATATCGCCCCGGTCTTCCCGTCCCAAAATGCCGTGTACATGCGTATGCGTCAGCCCGATGACGCCAACCCGTAGCGGCTTTTGCTGGGCGATGGCGTTGAGGCTTGCGAATAGGAGCAGGAGGAGGAAGGAGAATTTGTATGGCATCGTGATTTGTTTTGAAGGATGATTAGTGCTGATGCTTTGGCTCAATTTAAGCGTATTTAGCACACGGATAACACGGATTGGACACGGATTTTATAAAGCATCAAAGTTGAAATCCGTGTCCAATCCGTGTTAATCCGTGTGCTAATATCGCTTAATTGACGACATTGAATGAACCTCCACCATCACTACGCTCAAGCCGCCTCCACCAGTAGCTTTTTCAGCAAGGTCATTTGTCCCAAATGATAATGCGTATGCTCGATGAGGCCCTGGATGTTACGGTAATAGTTGCCGTATTTGTCTTCGCAGAAAACATCCCAGAGCTTCTCCTCCGGCAGTTGCTCAATCAACTGCGCCAAGGTTTCGGCCTCGTTCCAGGCCTTCTCCAGCATGGCGTCCCAGTCTGCTTGCGAGTGGATGGGCGGGTGCGCAAAACTGAGCTTGTCGTTCCTTCGAGCGGGCCGCCTTGCAGCACTTTTATCTGCACGCCCACGAAATAGTTCACATGAAAGAGTAGGGTAGCGATGGTGTTCAGGTCTTTTACTGGCGTGATGGCCTGCTTCCAGGTCACGTCCGAGAGCGTGGCTTTCAAGTTGACCCAAGTCCAGTTTCCGCCGAAGTGTACGTCACGCAGATGCTTTGCGAGGTGAGTGGTGAGTTGCATGCGATTGCTTAAAGATGGTTGTTGATGTTTTAACAATGGGGCGAAATTAAAACAACAAATCAAATCGCGAGGAGGATTGCACAACGGATGTCACGGATTGGGCGGATGAACACAGATTTAAGCCGTTTTCATTCGCCCAATCGAAAAATCTCCCTATTCTTAAAATCCTGCCTAAAACAGCATACATTGCTAAAAATTGCGCACAATGAAAAAGGAATTAAAAAAAGTCAACGACAGCTACGAGCTGTTCACCGATGCATTAAAGACAGCCCTTAAGCACCAGCGGAAGCTGGAGGAAGCGCTTGCCAACTACCAGGCTGTGGTAGAAAGACTGGTTGCAAAGGTTGCTGAAACCGAAATGCACTTTGATGGGTACCTGATGCAGTCGGAAGAAGGAATCCGGTTGCTGGATGCTACCAAGCAGATGCAGGAGACGCAGATGTCCTTCAACCTGCAATACCTCCAACTCCAAAGCCAGATGCAGCATGAAAACCGCAGTTACACCGCCATCAGCAATATCATGAAGACGAAGCATGATACGGTGAAGAACAGTATCTCCAACATCCGGTAGGATGGGGACATGCTTGCTGGACTTGTAAGAACTATCGTTTATTAATTTGGGAGGTTATACTTGGTACAGCAGGGGGCAAGAACTAAAGATACTTAGATTTCGCAAACGGGTACTTGTGACAACTGGGCCGAAATTGCGCCTGGAATAGTCTGAAGGTGGAGGAGGTTTCCTGAAAGGAGTTTGGAGGATTCCGAAGGCGGGGAAGGCGGTTTTTTTGGGATACGGGATTAGAAACGGCGATAACCGCGATTAGCGAGCCAGCGTGGGCACGCTACCCAACCCGCAAAATCCCTTCCATCGTGCGTCCCTTCGCCAATTCATCCACCAACTTGTCCAAGTACCTTACCTGCTGCGTCAGCGGGTTTTCGATTTCCTCCACCCGATAGCCACAGATGACGCCCGTGATGAGCCGGGCATTGGGGTTCAGCGTAGCCTGCTGAAAGAATGCCTCGAAGCTCGCTTTTTCTTGGATGAGTGCTTGCAGCTTTTCTTCATCATGGCCCGTCAGCCACTCGATGACTTGGTGCAGTTCTTCCTTCGTCCTGCCCTTCTTCTCGACTTTTGCGAGATAGTGCGGATAGACCGAGGCAAAGGTCATTTTTGCGATACGTTCGTCGTGGTTGGTGGTATTGTTCATGTGTTGTGTTTTGACGCAAATGTCGGGATAGGATTTTGATTTTCCAATGCAACTTGACAGGATATGAAAATACCCGCTGGTTCAAGTCTCCAGACTTGAATCCCGTATTTTTATGTCTTTGACATGCGTAATACAGTGTGGCAATGTAGCAGTTGCGCACGTCGGAGACGTGCCGATACGAGGTTCAAGTCAGGAGACTTGAACCAGCGTAGCAAGGGGAAGATGTAGCGCCAGCGGGGAAATTAAAAACAACAAATCGCGAGGAGGATTGCACGACGGATGTCACGGATTAGGCGGATGAACACGGATTAAACCTGTTTTAATCCGCCCAATCCGTGTTCCCATCCTTCTCGTGTGCCACTGAAACGCTTAGGCAGTGGGGGGCTTTTGAACGAAAGGTATTCATGGAATGAAAGTAAGAAGTTTTGAAACTTGCCCTATTCTCCAAATCCTGCCCAAAACAGCTTCATAATTATAAGCGTAGTCTTCCCTAAATTTTACAATTGCCGCAAAAATGCGACTATATCTTTTTCTCCTGGTTATTTAATTGAGTCTGCTGAACAAGGTTAAAGAATTCCACCATCTTCTAGCGTAAGCAATCTTCCGTCGTGCAAATACGGCGGAGAGTCTTTAATGCCTCTTAATGGAAAAGTTTTAATAAGACCTTCAGGACGAATAAATTGTCCATTAATGGTTTGTGATTTATAAAACCGCCTACCTGGAAGGTCGTGCATCAGGTTGTCGGTATAAAAGGTGGTGCATGGCAGCCTGCACAGTTGGCTTTCCCTGAAGAACAGTGCTTCACCTCTTAGCTCTGCCTCCGTGGCTTTCTTTGGGTCAAGTTTGCCGTAAATATTAAGTTTGGGGTGCAGGAGGAAAATCGAGCAACTCCTGAAACTCGGCCATAAATTGAACCTGAGTTCCCTATCCAGCACGTTAACTCCTTTTTTGGCAGCCAATAAATGGTCGCCATCAAAGTATGCAGCACGTTGTTCAAACTCTGTAAAATCTTCCACGGATTTAAGCGCACGCTGCGAACCATAAAGGCGTTGAATATTTACACCTCGAAGGGAAGGCGTTTCAATTCGGTTTCGGTTTGCCTGCGGACGAATGTCGCCCACCAAATGAGTAGCAGCGGAAGTATGGCCATTTGCATGGCAATCAAAACAAGTAACACCAATGCTTGGCTTCTCCGTTTTGCGGTCAGCGGTTGCATTGAACTGCTGTTGTGGAAATTGCGAAACCAAAAGGCGCAACCCTTCCAATTGTTTTGGGTTTAACAGGCCATTGAATAAATCATAGTAGTTGTCAATGTTTACCATCTCCCCCTTTGAAACATCGCCCAATTCTTTGTGCGTAGTCAAGTACATAGGTGGCGGAAATTCAGGCAAAAAATGTTCGGGGATATCAAAGTCAATATCAAAGCGAAGTAGCCGGGGGAGCAGTTTTATTTCAATCTGGGGAAATATCATACCTCCTACCGGATGATTTGGGTGAGGTAATGGGAGATAGGGGAATATACCCTTTTCTTTGATGGCTTCCGGCGTCATGGCCGCTAGCTGGTCCCACGTCACACCCTTTAACCTGGCGGTAGGGCCTACGGGCAATGGTTTCCCTTTTGACATGGTAACTTCAGTGGTAACCCTTTTTGAAAGGTCATAGCGGGCGTTAAGTAAATCCAACTGGCGTTTCATTATTTCATCCTTCTGTGCCTTATCCTTTGCAAGCACTTTTGCAAATGGTTCTTCTATTACTGGAGAATAGCTGGATTCCCTTTCTCCTGTGACTTGTCGGAAATCTGTGCCATAAAAATGGTAACCATTAGTATAAGCAACATCACGACGATGGCAAATCTATTTTTTTGAAGATGTTTCATTTTGTATTTGATTTAGGATAAATTGAGTATGATTTAATAGTATTAATGTATTAAATTGAAATTGCCCCCAAATTTGTTATTAAATATTAATCTGCGCTTGCTGGGTCTTTGCTACATGAGCAAAGTAAAATGGAGGGATTGAGTAAGCAGACCCGGTGAGCAAAGCCCCAACAAGCGCTTAAGGATTATCGCGTTACGTCCTGAGCTAATCTTGCCTCATCAGGTGCTCTGCCTAGGTCTCTGTCCAATGAGTATATAGCGTTGTCGCCTACGGTTTCACTGGCTGCTATTTTCAGCTTATCCAATAAGTTCATTGCAAGGGTTTCTTCTTCTACCTGCTCTTTTACAAACCACTGCATAAAGTCCCAAGTTGCCCAATCAGCTTCCTCAAGACTCATTTTTACCACTGTATTGATAGATTTCGTATTGTCAACTTCATGTTCAAATACCTTTTCAAAACAACTGTTTATGGTTGTCGGATTTTCAGGAGGGGCAGGAATAGCGGTTACTTGTACTTCCGCGCCTCTTTTAAGGATGTACTCCAATATCTTCATCATGTGGTTGCGCTCCTCCTGTGCATGACGGAAAAGAAAATTGGCTATGCCACCATATCCTTGCCTGCTGACCCAAGCAGCATAGGATAAATAAATTTGTAAGCATGTGCTTCCTTCGTCATTTGCACATTTAATGCTGTTGCAAGCGTTTTTGAAAGTCTATTTGTATTCATTTTTAATTTCTTATAAAGATATTGCTTTAAAACGCCTCATAAATAAATGTAAAAGCTACCGATATCGGTAGCTTTTACATAGGCGAAAAATTAGTGAGCACTCATAATCTTATGCAACTCTTCTTTTGTTTTACCCAGCTTAATCTGAAGTTTTCCAAGCATTTCATCTTTCTTACCTTCTTCAAACAATAAATCATTATCTGTTAATTCCGCAAATTTTTGTTTGAGTTTGCCCTTTTGCTCATTCCAGTTGCCTTTTACTTCTGTGGTATTCATCTTTATTAAATTTAATTGTGAAAATATTTTCACAGCCCAAAGTTGGGCACTTCTAAAAGGAAATATATTACACAATTCCGCAAATTATTTTCATTATTCGCATATTTTCCAATTTGAGTTGCCTTCTTGCTTTTGCCAGAATCCCCCATAAAAAAATCACTGCTGGGCAGGGTCTTACAAAACCTATGACCAAGAAAGAGATACTACAACTTTTGGAAAACCGGTTCCAATTGGAAATGATACGTATCTTTCGGGAGGAGTTTGAAGAAAAAGAGGGTAAAAGCGGCGTTTTAGAAAGAATCGACCGTTTGTTGGATGAGATAAACGAGCTGAAAAAGAAACTCGAAACTTTTGACAACAATTAAATTCAAGGCCATGCATCAAGTCAAGAATGATATTAACACGGAAGAAATACTTCGGGGTTTGGACGAGGGCTTACAACCCATCCTGCAAAACATCAAAATCGAGCAGTTGTCCACCTCAGACAAAAAGGCCATCCTCGCCAAACTAGAACAATTGGAACAACTCGCCCTCCAAGTCAAAAAGGAGCTGTTGAAATCGTAGCAGTCCCAACTCATAACTCATAACTCATAACTCATATCTCACAACTCCACCACCGTCACCCCATCCCCGCCTTCGTCGCTGGCCGGGTGGTACACCTGCTTCACCTCCCGGTATTCCCGGATTTTGTTCTTCACCGTATTGCGCAGTACGCCAGTGCCTCGGCCATGCACGATGCGCAGGTTGTTGGCGCTCGTCATCAGCGCCCGGTCAATGAACTCTTCCACCCGTCTTGAGGGCCTCGTCAGGCGTGAGGGCCCCGGATGTCCAGCTTGTTCTCGAAGCTGGCGAGATGGGCGAGGGTATCGGTGGAAATGCTTTTTTGTTTTTGGACGTCGAGCTGCTCACGGCCATGCTCCAGGTCACGCAGCTTGACCGTCATGCGCATCTGGCCCATCTGTACGATGGCCTTCGTTTTGTCAATGGACTCCACGGTGCCAGTGGCGCCGCCGCTTTTCATTCGCACAAAATCGCCGGGTTTGATGTCGCCCGCTTTCGCCTTTTTGAACTGCGAAACGGGAGCCTCCTTGTAAATCTGTTCCTCCAGTTCCAGCACGGCCTTCTCGGCGGTTTCCCTTTCGAAACGAACTTTTTCAGCCAGTTCCTTCGCCTTTTCGATGTTCTGCGACTCCCGAATTTCCCGCACCAGTTTTTCCATTTCACGGGTGTCACGGGTCACGGTTTGGAGGGTATTCTCCTTGGCTTCCAGTTGGAATTTCTTGCGGCGGTATTCGAGGTCACGGTGCAGTTCGTCGTAGCTCTTGATGAGCTTTTCGAGCTGATTTTCCCGAAGGGACATCTCCAAAAGCTTGTCCTCCACCTCCTTTTTCTCCCGCTGCAAATCAATGAGCAGGTCGTCCACAGCGGTCTCGTTCTTGCCGGTGCGCTGACGGGCGTAGGTCAGCATCTTTTTGCTCAAGCCGCTTTTCTGCGCAATCTCAAAAGCATAGCTGCTGCCGGGCCGCCCAGCCTTGAACATGTACGTTGGGGCGAGGTGCTTTTGGTCAAACAACATCGAGCCGTTGAGGATGCCCGGCGTCTTGAAGGCAAACATCTTCAGGTTCGAATAGTGCGTCGTGATGACGCCGAAAACCTTGCGCTCGTTGAGTTCTTTCAGAATTGCTTCCGCAATGGCGCCCCCATCTTGGGGTCGGTGCTGGAGCCAAACTCGTCAATCAGTACCAGCGTTTTGCCGTCGGCATGTTCGAGGAATTCCCGCATGTTAACCAAGCGGCTGGAATACGTGGAAAGGTCGTCCTCCAGGGACTGCGAGTCGCCGATGTCGGCGAAAATGTTTTCAAAAATGCCCATCTCGCTGATTTCGTCCATCGGCACCAGCATCCCGGACTGCATCATCAGTTGCAGTAGCCCCACCGATTTCATCAGGATGGACTTGCCCCCGGCGTTGGGACCAGACAGCACCACGATGCGGTACTCGCCGTGCAGCTTCAGGTCAAACGGTACGGTTTCCCGACCGATTTTCTTGTTCTTGAGGTACAAAAGCGGGTGTCGCCCCATCTCCGTCCCGAACGAAGGGTTTTGCGTCAATTTTGGCATTTCGGCGTTCATCTGGTAGGCCAGCCGGGCTTTTGACATGATGACATCGAACTGCGTGATGAGCACCAGGTATTGCCGCATGGCCGGGGTGTAGGGCCGTAGCGTGTCGCTCAGTTCCTTGAGGATGCGCCAGATTTCCCGCTTTTCGTCCTGCTCCAGGTCGAAGATGTCATTGTTGATTTCGATGACGGGTTCCGGTTCGATGAAGGCCGTGCGCCCCGTGGCACTCTCGTCGTGGATGATGCCCCTTATTTTGCGCTTGTGCTCCACTGGCACGGAGAGCACCCGGCGGTTGTTTCGGATGGATTCCACGTTGTCGGTCAGCCAGCCGGAGTTGCGGTAGCTGTTGATGAGGGTGCGGAAGACTTTGTCGAGTTCCCGTTGTTTGCTCCCGATTTCCCGGCGGATGGTGAGCAGGGCAGGGGAGGCGTCGGGGCGAATGTCGCCGTTCTCGTCGAAGACCTTGCCGATGGCAGCGTTCAGTTGCGGGTCGAAGTGGATGGGGCGGATGATGTCGTAGAGGCTGGGGTAAATTTGCTGGCGGTCGGGGTGAAGAATCGGAACACGTCAGCCATGATGACCAGTACCGAGTTGATGCGGACGAACCCATCCTCTGGCAGCACGTAGCCCTCGATGTCGAGCATTTTCAGGTCTTCGGCGAGGTCTTCGTAGGTAGCGAGCGGGAACTGGTCGTTTTGGAGAGGGCGAGCTTGTACTCGAAACCTCCGTAGCCGCCGCTCGATATCATCCACATTGGTCATGAACGGCATTCGGTGGATGGCCTGACGGCCCAGTTCGCCGAGGCATTCTTTGTCCAGCAGGGCGATTATTTTGTCGAACTCCAGTTTTTCAAGGAGGTCCTTCGGCTCAAGGCGCATTGTTGTGTCGGATATTAGCCGCCAAACTTGTTGGCTGGCTGTAAGTTAAACAGCCAGCCAAACAAGTTTGACGCTACATGCTGCAAAAATACGTGGAAAGGGAACAAATGGGTGCGTTAACAGTTCCCGGAACTGGTTAATTTTTGGGCAGATGGCCCAACGAACCCAAATTGCGGCTACATCGTGCAGATGCCAACCTGCACTCGTTGGCTGTATCCGTGGGTTGCCAGAGGTAGATTTTGCGGAGCTGGAAGTTGATGGCTACTTTGTACTGCCTCAAAAAACTGGACGCCGAGTATTCCGTGCAGTTGCACGGGCAGCTCCTGGCTCACCTCCTGAAAATCCGCCAACACTACTTCCAATTTATCCAGCGAAACATCGCCAATGCGCAGGCTTTTCACATAACCTTTCTCCTGCCGTTTAACCTTTGGGGAAAGGCCCGCCAGTTGATTTGGCCGGTGGGTTCGAAGTTCTCCGCCTCCAGCATGTCGCTTTGCAGGATGTTCCGTTCAGAGCCAGAGTCAATGCCCATGCGAATGTTCTTGTCGCCCAACCGCACGACGAGGTAGGGATATGCCCGCTCATTTTGAAATCAAAAGCATCCGAAGAAGAATAGGGACTTTCCTGCTCCCGCCTACCATTGTTTTTAAGCTAAAAGCATGATTTGAAGGCTGTCGAAATCTATTTGCAGCTCATAGTCCTTGCAAGACGCTGTAGCCAAGAATACCGGCGGTGGGCATTTTTTTGACTTTTTCCATGGCCGATAAGTCCAGCACGAGGGCTATATCCTTTGCCACGGAGGTACCGGAAAGCACTACTTGATGGGCCAGGAAATGCTTGACGGAAATGACTTCCCCGTACAGCCCCACCACTTCCGATTGTTCATCCAGGCCCGTGAAATAGGCGCTGTTGAGTATCAAATCCGATGCACCTGTGTCGAAGAGGAACGTACCGGTTTGATCGTTGATGGTGGCTTGCACGAACATGGATTGCCCCACCAACTTGAAGGGAATAACTATGGGATTTACGATTGACGATTTACGATTGACGATTGACGAGTGACGATTGGCGATTTGTTCATGCGGGGATGATGATGCTATTGTTGGTTGAGCGATAAACAGCATCAGTAGCCCAGTAAATAGTGGCAACAATGATTTGTAAAATGCTTGCGCAGGGGCAAAAGCCTCCAAGGCAAGCCGGATGACAAAGGTGAATCCAACTTTCATTTTCGGGTGATTTAATACAGTGACAGGCCGACGCTTCGAAGCACTAACCAGATAATATGACCGCCTTGGCAAGTACAAAGGAAACCCTAAATCGGACTACTCGCAACATCCGGTTTTTGGATACTGGGTAGTCCGGTTAAATGAAAAAATTGGAAACGTTTGATAGCATGGTGCACAGTCTAGCCAGTGCATAGCGTATATCACGACATGAAAGAATTGTTGCCCCAATATGAATTAAAAAGTGGCGAGGGTAAATTCAAAGTTAACTTGCAACGCAAGCTGTGGCAGCTAAAATTAATTTTGATTACTCCCGTCGGCCAAACTTGTTTTTTGAATTACCTTTACAGCATGCTGACAGGGAAAACATTTTGTACCAGTGCGATTTTGGTACAGGGCCCAGTTTTCTTTGGTGGGTTGTCTCCGTTAATACTGCTCTTGCTCACTGTCCAAATTGACAAATGCATATTAGCACTTGCCAGATGCAAATTGGTGTCAATTTCTCCTTAGCCATATTAGGATATCTATTTATTGGAAAGTGCATTTGCCCTTTGTTGAGCGGATGACTTTAGTGCCATTATTTTTCCTTCCACCATAAATCTTGTTTATTGTGAAATCAACAAAACAATTTATTCCATTTTGTGCATGGTGCTGATGCTTGGCTTTGAGCGTTAGCAGTTTTGTTAAAATATCCATCCCCTGAACCCAGCTTTACTGATGCACAAGACTTCAACACATTAGCATCTTCGGGCACTTCCTCCACGGTGCCTACGGGCTGGGCTTATGTGGAAACCCGGCACCAGTAGCCGGAACGACGGACCCTACACCGCCAACAATGGCTCTGACAACGCGGGCGATACCTAGTAGCCACGGTGCTACCAGCAACCTGAGCGGGCTTCTTTTGGAGGCCTGCTTAGTGGAACGTTTACACCGTTGAAAGGTGTTTGCTGTTAATCAATAACACCGGGATCAACCATCACAGGTTTTACCATCACTTATACAGGCGAAAAACCTGGCGAGGAAGCTAGCGCCTGCCGGACAGACGGCCTTCAGTTCCATAACCAAAGCACTACTGCCATTGATGGTGCAGATGGACTGCATTTCAGCACCCTGACGACTTCAACCCCGGCCGAGCGAACAGGAAGTGGCAGTATGCAACATTCTGGCATTGATTTCTGCATCCAATACCGGCTTGAGCATCGCTCCAGGTGCTACTTTTTGCCCGTTGGAACGACTTTAATGCCGAAGGTGCTGACGACGGCATGGCTGTAGATGATTCGACGTTGAGGACATTGTCGTCCCTGCCCCTGCATCGATAACTGTCACTTTCGGCAGCCCCAGCGCATGCAACGACAACGGCACTCCCAACGACCCCAAGATGCGATTTTTTCAATACGCAAGATGTCCGGGGGGGTGTTTTTAACCGCCCAACCACCGATAGCCTCTGGTTGGTGCTTGTGTGGTGACCAAATCGGTTCTGTATGCCATCCATGTGAACGGCATCGTCGGAAAGTCCAGTCACATTTTCAACAACGTGAAGTTC
>JADJYH010000049.1 GCA_016719855.1 Saprospiraceae bacterium
GAAAGAGCACAAAGTAGATGATGAACCACATCATGAACTTGCCTTTTTTGCCTTCATTTTCAATATGGTCTGACATGATGGTATTTTTTTGATTGATGAATTGTTTTGTTTGAACGGCGCAAAAGTAAGCCTATGAAATGGGTTTTCCAAAAGCGATTTTCGTGCTGAAATCCAACCAAGTTCACGCCGTTTTAATCCTTGGGTCAAAAACGAAATCTTCCGTTCGGAGCAGCTTAATTTTTTGAAAATCAGGGTGTTGCGGATTGAGCAACAAATTCTGTTCCTGCGGCACAATGGCCGAAGGCACAGATAAAACAGCGCTTTTCATGCCATTGAGCCAAGCATCACCAAGTTGTTGGCAAAACTGGTAAGCAGCGAAATCTTGCCAATCTTTTGGTAGTTCTTCGAGTTTGATGGTTTCAATCAAGACTTCTTCGGGTATTTCAATCAGCATGGTCTTTAAACGAACCGATTAGGCCACGGCCTTTTTTATGAACCACGTTTTCAAGGCAAGCCAACGACCTGGCCCATGAAGTATAAATCACGAATTTGCCATTGGAATTCCAACGAGCCGCATAACCAGACCCTGCCAATGAGTCGGCCCATTTTTCAAGCGTTATCCGATAAACTTCCATTGAAAATTGGTTTTATCAGGCTGTAGCACCAAATTCAATGCGGATAAGCTCCTCCATGATCATGTCCATGCCAGTGGAGGTACTTAAAAGCTCCAATGGTACTTGCCAACCAAGGCCGTATTCGGGTTCCTTCAACCAACTATTGAACTCTTCCCTGTTCCCAAAAATCTCGATGCCTTTTTTGTAAAGTGCCTCCAATTTAAGGATGGCTTCCCCCTCTCTCGGTGTCAAGGATTTGTTATCTTGCGCATAGCGCTGCAAGGTCTTGAGGGAAAGCCCCAGAAATTCCGTGGCGAGCCATTCCCGGTTCAGACCGGTATAGTCAGCCAAGTTAAAAAAACGGAGGCTGCTCACGCCGCTTAGGCTTGTGTTTACAATATAAGATGGCTGATAAACGATGTCATTGACCATGTTTGCAGTGGCGGGTTCTTCTTCAAGTGTTTTGTAAGCCCTTGGCTTTTTGGAGACTGCTTTTTCGGTGCTTTTTTGTTTTTTCATCTTTTCAAGACTTTTGTCCCACAAATTTAGTCATTTTTCTTTTTATTCAAAATTTTCTCTAATTTTTTCTCACTAATGTCTTGTCTTGAGTTATTTAGTCCTTTCAAGGCGATTCTGCTACTTTTGCCTTCGCAACGCACCCAGCGCATTCCCATTCCTGATACCGCAACTTGAACAACACCGACCACAAATCCACGGAACTGGCCCGTCTGTTTTACCGGGAGCTTGAAAAAATCCACGGCAACGCCGAATGGACTGCCTCTGCCAAGTCTGATGCCCTCGCCCGCTTGCTCGAACTGCTTTACCTCGAAGCCACCAATGCCGACAATATCCATTTCACAACCCTTTTCGCCAGAATTGCATACGCCTGCCACCGCCATCAGGTGGACAAAAAGACGCAATACTGGGTGCATTTTTTCCGTAAAGAAAATCCGCTCCGCCGTATCGGAAGCCGACGCAAAAGGCGTGTACGCCCTCGGCCTGAAGGCCGTGGCAGAGAGCATTGAAGGGCTGTTTGGCGAAGCGCCAACGGAGGAGGTAAAGGCATTTTTACCAAAAAAAATACCCTACGCCTACACCGAAGTGCAGGTCAAGGAATACCGAAAGACCGCCCGTGTCATCGCCCTCGCCGACGACGAGGCGAACGACATGCTCCTCGCCCAAGACGAAGAAAACCCTTCGCAACTCATTCATATTCAGTACAATATCGCCGAGCGAAACGAACCGTTCAGCCCCACCATCCGGGAAATCAGGAACTGTTTCGGCTTCCCGATAACCTCAGTCTGTTGGATGTTCAGATAGTCGAAGACAATTCCAAGCAGGCCGGTCCAGTTCAGCAATACCGCAGCCCCCCAATCGTAAATCGTCAATCGTAAATCCAAAATCCATTTACCGCCCCCGGGCCATCGTCGTCGAGCCCGACTACCTCCTCGACGTATCCACCGTGGCGGGCTGCTTTCAGGGAAGCAGTGCCGAGCCGGTAGTTTATTTGCTCCAAAAATTCCTGCCCGTGGCACAAACGCAGGCCATGATTCTGGGAAACATCGCCAACTTCTTCCTCGACGAACTGATGCACAACCCAGAGGCGGTGTTCAAGGAAACCTTCCCGAAGGTGTTCAAGACCAGCCCGCTGGTGTTCTCGCTGCTGTCCGATGCCGAAATAAAAGAGATTTACGAAAAGGCGCAGCGGCACTGGCTCACCCTGCAACTGATGGTGCGTTCCGAAATGCGGAAGTTCGACATCGAGCCGAAGGAGTGCTATTTGGAGCCGAGTTTTTACGATGAAAAACACGGCTTACAGGGTCGCCTCGACGTTTTTTACAAAAAAGAAAACCGCAGTGCCATCATCGAACTCAAGAGCGGAAAGCCGTTCATGCCCAACCGCCACGGCATCGGTGCCAGCCACTTCATCCAGACCCTGCTTTATGATTTGATGGTGCGCTCCGTATTCGGCGACGAGGTGGAGCCAGCCAGCTACATCCTGTACAGTGGCCTGGAAACCAGTCAGTTACGTTACGCACCGCCCGTGAAGGCGGAGCAAAATGAGGCGCTCCAAGTGCGCAACCTCCTCGTGTCCATTGACCGCAGGCTAGCCGCCGTGCAAGGCGATTCGGTGGCGCAAGTGCCGTTGCTGGAGCGTACGACCACCGCCCGTTTTCCACACATAAAAGGCTATCTCGCCCAATCTATCGGCCTGTTTGAAAAAACCTACCACGCCCTCGACGAGCTGGAGCGGCGCTACTTCAACGCCTTCACCGGGCTAATCGCACGGGAGCACCAACTGGCCAAAACCGGCGTGCAAGGCATGGACAAAGCCAACGGCCTCGCCGCCCTCTGGCTCGACACGGTGGCGGAAAAAGAGGCGGGTTTTGACATCATCAAGTCGTTGATTATCAAAGAAAACCGAGCTTTTGAGGATGAGCCGATTTTGGTTTTTGAAAAAACGCCCGACACCAGTCCGCTGGCAAACTTTCGGGTGGGTGACATTGCCGTGCTTTACCCGGTGGACAATAGACAGGAGACATTAGACAGTAGAAAGGAGACGGGGGACGCCCAGGCTCCGTCTAATGTCTATGGTCTAACATCTAAAGTCTTAAAAACGCAAATTTTCAAAGTAACCATCCTCTCCATCACCAACGAGGAAGTGACCGTTCGGCTGCGCTACAAGCAGTTCAACATGCTGATTTTCAACGAGTTCGAAAGCTGGAACCTCGAACACGACCAGATGGACATGGGCTTCACGAGCATGTACCAAGGGCTTTTCCGCTGGGCCAGTGCCGACAAGCGGAAGCGGGATTTGTTGCTGGCCACCGAGCCGCCCGGGCAATTTGTCCGCAAAAAATGGACTTGGGTGACATTGGGCAACTGACCGAAGAGCAGCAGCGCATCCTCCAAAAAATGCTTTTCGCCCCTGACTACTTCCTGCTCTGGGGGCCGCCCGGCACGGGCAAAACGAGCCAGATGCTCCGGCATTTTGCCAAATGGATTTTTGAAAATACCGACGAAAACCTGCTGCTGCTGGCCTACACCAACCGGGCCGTGGACGAAATTTGCGAAGCGCTCGAAAGCATCGGCCCGGCGGTGAAGGACGCCTACCTGCGCATCGGCAGCCGCTACTCGACGAGCGAACAGTTTGAAAATCAATTGCTTACGAGCAAAATAGCGGGCGTGACTACCCGAAAGGGACTGCTGGAAGTCGTGGGGCGGCATCGCATTTTCGTGAGCACGCTGGCCTCGCTGTCCAACAACCAGGAACTGCTGAAGCTGAAAAAATTCCGGCGGGTGGCCATTGACGAGGCGTCACAAATACTGGAGCCGGTGCTGGCGGGGCTGCTGCCGCAGTTCGAGCAGTTCGTGCTCATCGGTGACCACAAGCAACTGCCCGCCGTGGTGGTGCAGCCGCCCGAAGCCTCCGCTGTGACGGACGAAAAGCTGCTCGGTATCGGCCTGCAAAACTTGCGTAACTCGCTGTTCGAGCGGCTTTTCCGACGCTGCACCGAGCAGGGCTGGCACTGGGCTTACGACCTCCTCAGCCACCAAGGTCGCATGCACGAGGACATCATGCGCTTCCCCGGCGAGCATTTTTACGAAGGGAAACTGCGCATTTTGCCTGCGGACACACCTGTTTCACAAAAACAGACTGCTCCACTGGCTGCGCAATTGGCCGACTCTCCCCACGATTGGCAGCGGATGGTGCAGCGGCAGCGCTTCGTTTTCCTCAACACGCCCATTGACCGCCAGAGCCCCAGCCGTAAGACCAACCGCCACGAAGCCGAGTTGCTGGCGCAATTGGTCAAATTCTTTCAGTCACCTCAATTCTCAATTCTCAATTCTCAATTCTCAATTGGAATCATCACCCCCTACCGTGCGCAAATCGCTCAAATCCAAGAAGTTATGCAGCGGGAAGGCATTGATTGCGCAAGCATCACCATTGACACCGTGGAGCGTTACCAAGGTGGGGCGAGGGACATCATCCTGATTTCGCTCTGCACCAACGCCGCTTCGCAAATGGAAACGCTCATCTCGCTCTCCGAGGAGGGCGTGGACCGCAAGCTGAACGTGGCGCTAACGAGGGCACGGGAACAGGTGGTGGTAGTGGGCAATGAGGAATTGCTGATGCGGAACGAGATATATCGGCGGTTGATTGAGTGGGCAAGGGGGTAGGGATGAGAAGCAAACTACCAAGATAGTTTGGGATGGTGCGATTTGATAAACGTTTATCTAAACGTTTTTGCAGGTTTCGACGGAGTATTTTATCACCAGTAAACGCCCCTGTCGTCCCTTTTTTCTGAATCTGAACATATCTCAAAACTGAGAGCGGGAGTCTCAGGCGCTCAGTATCCCAATTTTGCCTTTCTCCTTATCAAATATGCAACGCCCTATCTCCCGTAGCCGCCAGCGCCGCTTCTTTTATTGCCTCGGCGTAGGTCGGGTGTGCGTGGCTCATGCGGGCGCAGTCCTCTGCTGAGGCCCGGAACTCCATCAGCGTCACGGCGTCCGCAATCAGGTCAGCGGCTCGTGCGCCGACGATGTGCATACCGAGTATTTCGTCGGTGTCCTTGTGGGCGAGGATTTTCACCATACCCTCGGTGTCGGTGCTGGCACGGGCACGGCCAAGGGCCTTCATTGGGAACTTTCCAGTTTTATAAGGTACGCCAGCAGCTTTAAGTTGCTCCTCTGTTTGGCCAACACTGGCCACCTCCGGCCAGGTATAAACCACACCGGGGATGAGGTTGTAGTCAACATGTGGCTGTTGCCCTGCAATGGTCTCTGCCACGAAGACGCCCTCCTCCTCGGCCTTGTGGGCGAGCATGGCACCCTGTACCACGTCGCCGATGGCGTAGATGCCCGGCACGTTGGTTTGCAGGTGGTGGTCAACGGCGATGCGGCCTTTTTCGTCTTTCAGAACGCCAGCGTTTTCGAGGCCGAGGTTGTCGGTGTAGGGTCTGCGGCCAATGGCCACGAGGCAGTAGTCTGCTTCGAGGTTGAATGTTGAGTCGCTGTCCCGTTTTTGCACCTCCACGGTCACGCCTTTTTTGGTGGCCTTCACGGTGTTCACCTTGTGCTTCAGGTGGAATTTGAAGCCGATGGATTTCAGCGCCCGCTGGAGTTCCTTGCTGCAATCGCTGTCCATCGTGGGAATGATGCGGTCCATGTATTCGACCACTTCCACTTCGGTGCCGAGGCGGGCATACACCGACCCCAGTTCCAGCCCGATGACGCCGCCGCCGATGATGACCATGCGCTTTGGCACGGCGTCAATGTTCAGGGCTTCGGTGCTGGTGATGACCCGTTTTTTATCATAGTTGAATGCCTCCGGCACAATGGGCTTGGAGCCAGTGGCGATGATGGCCTTGTCCGTTTCGATTTCTTCTTTCGTTCCATCGGCCTTTGCGATGCTGATTTTATTGGCCGTCACGAAGGAGCCATGCCCTTTATAGACCTCAATCTTGTTCTTCTTCATCAAAAAATCAATGCCCTTAGTGGTGGCCTCCACGACCTCGTTTTTGCGCTTCACCATCTGCGGCATGTTGACCTTGAGGCCGCTCACGCCGATGCCGTGAAGTTCAAACTTGTGCTTGGCATTGTGGTAATGCTCGCTGCTGTCGAGCAGTGCCTTGGAGGGGATGCAGCCCACATTGAGGCAGGTGCCGCCGAGCACGCCGTAGCGCTCGATGATGGCAGTCTTGAGGCCCAACTGGGCACAACGTATGGCGGCCACATAGCCGCCCGGGCCGGAGCCGATAATGGCAACGTCGTATTTCATGTTGATAGTTTTGGGTTATGAGTTATGAGTTATGAGTTGGGCCAACCACTCATAATTCATAACTCATAACTATTATTCGCCACTCGGCGGGTTGCTCGGCGCCACGGCCTCCACCGCCTCTTCCACCACGGCGGTTTTTGCCGCCACGGCCACCTCGGTTGCGGCCACCGCCGCCACCTTCCGGACGATTGCCACCACCAGTTTGGGCGGGTGGCTCTTGGCCTGGCGGCGGTGGCTGCCTTGGTTCTTGAGACCTAGCGGGTGGCGGATTGCCCCCACTGGGTCGGCGGTCGCCACGGTCACGATCCCTATCTCGGTTGCGGTCACGATCGCCGCCCTCCTTGCGTTCAGTGGGCTGGCCTTCTCCACCACTCGCCTTGTTTTCGGGGCGGGCATCACGGGGCCTACCTTCTCCGCCACGGTCACCGGGGCGTTTCTTTTTCTTGCTTTTTTGCGGCGCTCTTCCATTGGTAGCTCCACGACGCCGGTCAAATCACCAGTGCTGTACTCTGGCTCGTCCTCAACATTGGAGGTGTCGGCGACGATGACAAGGTTGGCAAGGTCATCGGGGAACTCGCCCTGCTTGATTTTATCCCGAACCAAGCGTACTTGGGCAAGGTCGAGGGCAAAGAGGCGGCCACGCCCGTGGTCCTTCTCGTAGGCGTAGTACATGAGGCCCTTGAAAATATCGGTCTTCACCAATACGGCCATTCCCTCCTTCGTCTTGAGCTTGTCGGCGTCGTCGGGGAAATTGGAAAGTGCCTCCATATACGTGTCCAGCTCGTAGTTGAGGCAGCATTTTAGGCGTCCACATTGTCCGGAAAGCTTGGCTTGGTTGATGGCAAGGTTCTGGTAGCGGGCGGCTGCCGTGCCTACCGTGCGGTAGGAAGTGAGCCAAGTGGAGCAGCAAAGCTCCCGACCGCAGGGGCCGATACCACCCACCCGGGAGGCTTCCTGGCGGGCACCAATCTGGCGCATCTCGATTTTCATTTTAAAATCCTTGGCAAACTGCCGGATAAGCTCCCGAAAGTCCACCCGGCCATCGGCGGTGTAGTAGAACGTAGCTTTTTGCCGTCGCCTTGGTATTCCACGTCGCCGATTTTCATATTGAGGTTCAGGCTGCGGGCGATGGCACGGGCACGTATCATGGTTTCCTTCTCCGAATTGCGCACCTCGTCGAGCTTTTCGAGGTCCCGCTCGTTCGCCTTGCGGATGACCTTGGGAAAATACCCGTCCTGTGATACCCGTTTTTTGCGCATCTGGAGGCGCACCAGTTCACCGGATAGCGAGATGCGGCCAACATCGCAGCCAGCCTGGGTGTCCACCACCACCATGTCGCCCGTGCTGGCACGGGTATAGGGCTGGTTGAAGTAAAACGCTTTTCGTGAGCCGTTCTTGAAGCTCACTTCCACCACCTGGAACGGGTCAACATCCTCGATTTCCATCGTGGTGAGCCAGTCGAAGGTATTGAGGCGGTTGCAACTGCCGGAGGCGCAACTGCCCTTGCTCTGGCAACCCGAAGGTGCCCCGTTATCTTTAGAACCTACTGTACATCCTGCACATGCCATGTTTTTAGGATATTGGGATATTGAGATATTGAGATATTGGGATATTGGAGCGGTTCACGGCCCTCAATATCCCAATATCTCAATATCTCAATATCTTGTTCAATTGAATGGACGCATCCAAAAAAAGCAGCTTCTGGTTGGCGTTCCGTTCGATGTGGAACGAGCAATCGTTGAAGAGCTTCGCAATGCGCTCGATTTGCCCAAACCCGATGATTTTGCTCAGGTTTTGGGCGGTTTTGAGTTCTTCCGGCAGCAGTCGTACCTGCTGGTCTCCGGTGGTTTTCAGGAGCATGTACTCCCGCATGAAATGCAGGGCGTACTGCAAAAAACTGCTTTTGGTTTTCACGTCCCAGTTCAGCGAATGTTTCAGTCCAGGTGGCCATTTCCACGCCGTTGCCCTGGTAGCACTTGCGCAGCCAGTCGAGGAACAGGTTTGAATTGTCCTTTAGCGGCTGTGCCGCAATGTTCAGTGCCTCGTTGAAATTGCCTGCGGCCAAATGGGCAATGGAGCGTGCTTTTGCCGAAGGCAACCCTTTCAGGGTGACAAGGCCTGCTTCCACTTCCTCGTCGCTCAGGCGGTTGACCTTCACGAGTTGGCAGCGGGAGAGGATGGTGTTCAGAATCAGCTCTTGGTTCTCTGCCACGAGGAGGATGAGCGTGTCGTCGGGCGGCTCCTCAATGAGCTTCAGCAGGCGGTTGCCCTCCTTGCCGAGGTACTCCGGCAGCCACATCACCAGTATTTTGTAACTGCCCTCGAAGGCTTTCAGGCTCAATTTTTTGATGATGCTGACGCACTCCTCCTTGTTGATGTTGCCCTGCTTGTTCTCCGCCCCGATGCTTTGCAGCCACTGGTTCACGTCCAAGTATGGGTTTTCCGCAAGGGCCTTGCGCCAGTCGGCAATGTGGTTGTCACTGATGACGTTGGCACCGACGGTCGGGAAGGAGAAGTGCAGGTCAGGGTGGACGAGCTTTTCTACCTTGCTACATTGATTGCACTGCCCACAGGCGTCGCCGTCCTGTTTGTTTTGACAAAGAACGTACTGCGCAAAGGCCAGTGCCAGCGCCAAGTCACCACTGCCCGGTGCGCCCAACAGCAAGAGTGCGTGCGGGATGCGCTCGCTGTCCGCCATGCGCCGCAATTGGGCTTTGGCGGCGGGTTGGCCGATGACAGTGTTGAAACGCAAGACTTTAAAATAAGTAAGATTCTTTTTGGGTTGGTCGGCGGAGCCAACCAAATTTTCAAGTTTCGGCGGGGAGCCGAAACCACATTTACTTTACTGTGGGTTTAGCCATTCCAAAATCATAGCATCCAAGGGGCTGGCGGAAGGTGGGAAGCAATGGACGAGGCAGCCCTGTTCGTCAAGGGCATATTTTTGAAAATTCCAGGTTACTTGGCTATCAAGGACGCCATTCTGCGATTTTTGCGTCAGCCAATGGTAAACTGGGTGGGTGGTCACGTCAATTTTCGCTGAAAGCGGAAAAGTAGCGCCGTACCGCCGGGTGCAAAATGCTTGAATTTCGTGGTTTGACCCCGGCTCCTGCCCGCCGAAATTATTGGCAGGAAAACCCACTATCGTTAATTTATCTCCAAACTCCTCGTACAATTCTTGTAGTTGCTGGTATTGTGGCGTGAGGCCACATTCCGAAGCAACGTTCACGACCAGAATTTTTTTGCCCGCAAAGGCAGCAAAATCTATCGTTCCCCCCTCAATTCCTTCTACCTTGAATGTATGAATCGTGTTCACAAATGTTTTTTACTGATAAAAATCAGTGACGGCCAAAGGTATGAAGATTTACGATTTTGGACTGACGATTTACGATTGCCCCAATCGTAAATCGTCAATCCCGAAATCCGCAATCGTCAAAGCTCCCGTTTCCACAGCCGCCCAGCAATCAGTGTATTGAAAATCGTGTCCTGCAAGCTGCGGCTGACGGGGATTTGCTTGCCCTTGATGACGAGGTTGCTGCCGTCCACCAGCTCCACTTTTTCGAGGGAAACGAGGAAGGAGCGATGGACCCGCAAAAACCTGTCAGGCGGTAGCTCCCGCTCCAACTGCTTGAGCGACAACAAGGTGAGGTAGCGTTTTTGCTCGGTGTAAATGAAGACGTAGTCCTTTTCGCTCTCAAAATACAGCACATCGGCAAGCTTGATTTTGATGAACTGACCGTCGCACTTGATGAAAAAAAACTCGGGGCTGGCGGGTACAGGTTCAGCAGGCTTTGCCAGGTTTTGGCGCTGCATTTCAAAGAAAGACTGCGCCTTGTTGGCCGCCTTGAGAAACCGCTGGAACGAAATCGGCTTCACGAGGTAGTCCAGTGCATTCAGCTCAAACCCCTCGATGGCGTAGTCGCGGTAGGCCGTCGTGAAGATCACCGCTGGCGGGTTTTCGAGGGAGCGCACAAACTCGATGCCGGTGAGGTCGGGCATCTGGATGTCGAGGAAAAGCAGGTCAATCTTCTCCCGGTGCAGCACGTCGTTGGCCTCCACGGCGCTCTTGCAGATGCCTTCCAGGGAGAGGAACGGTACTTGCTGCACGTACCCGGCAAGGCCCTTGCGGGCCACGGGTTCATCGTCCACCACGAGGCATTTTATCGTCATTTTTTATTGGTTTAGGAGGTTTAGAGAGTTGAGAAGGTTTAGATAGGCCCCAACTAAACCTTCTAAACCCTCTCAACTCCCAACTATCGTTTTCCAAGTGGTGGATTTGTAGGTGTCGCCATCGTCCTCGATGGTGAGTTCGTGGCGGTTGGGGTAGGTCAGGGCAAGTCGGCGCTGTACGTTTTTCAACCCGATGCCGCCGACCCGCTCTTTGTTGCGGCTGTTTTGGTTGATGCTGTTTTCGGTGGTGAAGTCGAGTACGCCATCCTTCACTTCGAGGTGGACGCCCACCCGGTAGCCCGTGGAATTGGAGCTGTACTTGAAGGCATTTTCGACGAAGGGAATCAGGAGCATGGGCACGATCACGTTGCCGTTGGTGTGGCTGGGCAGCTCGCATCTCAGGTCGAGCAGGTCCTCATCGTGCCGCAATCGCTGGAGTTCAATGTAGTTCTGGAGGTAATTCACCTCCTTGTCGAGGTCAATCCAGTCCTTGTTGTAGTCGTAGAGCTGGTGGCTGAGGGTGTCGGAAAACTTGAGCAGCGCCTCCTTGGCCCGCTCGTCCTCTTTTTGCTCCATCAGAAAATAAATCGTGTTGAGCGTGTTGAAAATAAAGTGCGGGTTGATTTGCGACTTGAGCATCTCCAGCTCACTTTCGAGGTTTTTTTTCTCCAATTGCACCGCGTAGTTGTTGCGCTCGTGCCACTGCTGGATGAACTTGAATGCCGTGGTGAACGCCACCAGCACCATCGTGTCCACCGACAAGGTGAAAGTAGGCTCCCAGGAGAAATAGTAGTCCCTCGGCGAAATGAAGGCCCGCATGAAGAGGTTCACCAGCCATGCGTTGAGGATGATGATGGCAAAGATGCTGACGGTGTAAAACAGCGCTTTTCGCTGTTTGATGAGGTATTTTGGAATCCAATAATAGTAATTGAAATAGACCACGCCCATGGAGCCGAGCACCGTCGGGAGGTTGAACGTGTCCTTGAACTGAGAAATGAAAACCACGTCCTGCATACTGGCGAACACCCAGTAAATCAGCCAAAAGACAGCATGAAACGCCAGCGAATTGATGGGCAGCGTTTCGGGCAGGGCTTGCGGTTGTTGTTCCATTCGGCAAAAGTAAGCATTCGGAGGATTTCAGGTTTCGTTGGGTTTCAGGGAATACCTGTACCGAAATTACTGCCGGGGCATTTCCGGGGAAAACATAATTTTGCCAATCAGTTTGAAACGATTTTTCTTAAAAATCACCTAGCAACGCAAGTTGCAATCACTGAATTTACCATGAAAAATAGAGCCATTCCACTCGTTGACCTCGCCAAATTCACCCACGGCACGCCTGAGCAACGCACCGAGTTCGTTGCAGAACTCGGTAAGGCGTTCCACGAAATCGGCTTCGTCGGCGTCATCAACCACGGCATCCCAAAGCAGTTGATTGACGATTTTTACCGCAGCAGCCGGGCGTTTTTTGACCTATCAGACGAGGTGAAGCGCAAATATGAAGTACCAGGTCTCGCTGGCCAACGGGGTTACACTAGCTTCGGAAAGGAGCACGCCAAGCAGTCGAAAGTAGCCGATTTGAAAGAGTTCTTCCAGATTGGGCAAGAAGCCGCCGTGGGCGAAGTGCCCGCTGAGCACTACCCACCCAATGTGGAAGTAGCCGAGCAGCCGGAGTTTTTGCGCTTGGGCAAGGAACTTTACCGCAGCTTAGAAAAATCAGGCGGGCAATTGCTAAAGGCCATCTCCATCCACCTCGGCCTCGGCGACAGCTATTTTGAAAAACATATCCACCTCGGCAACAGCATCCTGCGGGCGATTTTTTACCCGCCCATCACGCAGGAGCCAGCCAGCGCCATCCGTGCCGAACAGCACGAGGACATCAACCTCATCACCCTGCTCGTGGGCGCATCTGCTGGCGGCCTCCAGGTGCTCACGATGGACAACGAATGGCTGGAAGTGGTGCCGGAGCAGGACGAAATCGTCATCAACGTCGGTGACATGCTCCAGCGCCTGACCAACAACTACCTGAAATCCACCACGCATCGGGTCGTAAACCCGCCACGGGCCGAGTGGCACACCCCACGCCTCAGCATCCCGTTCTTCCTGCACCCCCGCAGTGACATGGACTTGAGTTGCCTCCCCTCAACTGTCACCGCCGAAGATCCGCTGGCTTACGAGCCGATCACGGCAGGGGAGTATTTGAATGAAAGGTTGAGGGAGATTGGGTTGAAAAAATAACAAAAAAGCCTCGACAACTTGTCGGGGCTTTTTTGTTTCGCTTCGAAAAACCATAAGTCTCTTCAATGGTTTTATTCACTCATTTACCCCCAAATCCCCTACCTTCGCACCTCGTCCGCCCGAACATACATGCCGGATTCCACTAGTTTTTCAATCACGGCAAACCCAGCATTTTTCATGGCAAAGAAATCAGCAAACGGCATCACCCCAATAATCGTCAATCGTCAATCGTCAATCGTTGATGAAGACGTCATCGAAGTCATCGGCGCACGGGAGCACAACCTCAAGGACATTTCGCTGCGCATCCCCCGCAACAAGCTCGTGGTCATCACGGGCATCAGCGGCAGCGGCAAGTCGTCGCTGGCCTTCGACACCATCTATGCCGAGGGGCAGCGCCGCTACATGGAGACTTTCAACGCTTACGCCCGCCAGTTTTTGGGGGAAATGGAGCGACCCGATGTGGAGCAAATCACCGGCCTCAGTCCCGTCATTTCCATCGAGCAAAAGACAACGGGGCGCAATCCCCGCTCCACCGTGGGCACCATCACCGAGGTGTACGACTTTATGCGCTTGCTGTTCGCACGAATTGGTGAGGCGTACTCGCATATTTCCGGCAAAAAAATGGTGCGCTACACTGAGGAGCAGATGATGGACGAAATCATGGAGCAGTTCAATGGCAAAAAAGTCATGCTCCTCGCACCGCTCATCCGGGGACGCAAGGGCCACTACCGGGAACTGTTCGACCAGATGCGAAAGCAGGGCTACACCAAGATGCGGGTGGACGGCGAGGTCGTGGACATCCAGGCCGAAATGCAACTCGACCGCTACAAAGTCCACGACATCGAACTCGTGGTGGACAAACTGAGCGTGGCCAATGAGCGGCGGGAGCGCATCTCGGCTTCCATGCAGACGGCGTTGAAGATGGGGAATGGGTTGATTTTCATTTTGGATATTGACAACGTGACGCAACCCCTGACCCCTAAAGGGGAACCAAAAATGAAAAAGTCTGCCAAATTAACCGACACAGAAGCGTCCGTGGGTTCCCCTTCAGGGGTCAGGGGTCAAAGTGGCGAGGGCGAAATAAAGGCTTTTTCCAAGCACCTCATGGATGCCGACAACAGCCTCAGCTACGAAGAACCCAACCCCAATTCCTTCTCCTTCAACTCGCCCTACGGCGCCTGTCCCACCTGCAACGGCCTCGGCCAAATCAATGCCGTGGACATCGCCAAGGTCATCCCCGACGACACGAAGAGCATCAATGAGGAGGGCATCGTACCCTTCGGTGAGGTGCGGGACAACTACACTTTCAAGCAGCTAAAGGAAATTGCGAAGCAATACAAATTCACGTTCGATACGCCCATCAATAAAATTCCGAAGGAAGGCCTCGACACCATCCTCCACGGTGGCGGCGAGCCCATGAAACTGCCGTCCATCAGCAGTGACAACGAATGGGTTTTTAGCTTGGCGCAGGAGGGTTTGTTCAAACAACTCAAGCGCTGGTACGAAGAAACGGGCAGCGAAAAAATAAGGCAGTGGGCGGAGGATTTCATGACCGTGGACACCTGCCCGACCTGCAACGGCCAGCGCCTGAAGACGGAGAGCCTACATTTCAAAATCGCCGAAAAGAACATCGCCGAACTGGCCGACATGGACATTCAGGCGCTGGCCGACTGGCTGAACGAACTTGACAACAAGCTGACAGACAGGCAGTTGACCATCGGGAAAGATGTTTTGAAGGAAATCCGCCTGCGCATCGGCTTCCTGCTGCACGTTGGGCTGGACTATATCTCGCTCAACCGTACGGCTCGCACCCTCAGCGGCGGCGAGAGCCAACGGATTAGGCTCGCTACGCAAATCGGGTCGCAACTGACCGGCATCACCTACATCCTCGACGAGCCGAGCATCGGGCTGCACCAGCGGGACAACCAGCGCCTCATCACGGCCCTTCGGGAACTCGCCGACATCGGCAACTCGGTGCTGGTGGTGGAGCACGACAAAGAAATCATGCTGGCTGCCGACTACCTGATTGACCTCGGCCCCGGTGCCGGGAAGCACGGCGGCGAACTGGTGGGTGAAGGTATCCCCAGCAGCTTCGCCTTGCTCCACACCCTCACCGCCGACTACCTGAACGGCAAGCGGCAAATCAAAGTACCGGAAAAGCGGCGGGCGGGCAACGACAAGTTTTTGGAACTCACAAAAACCACCGGCCACAACCTAAAAAACGTGACGCTGCGCCTCCCGCTCGGCACTTTCATCTGCGTAACCGGGGTGAGCGGCAGTGGCAAAAGCTCGCTCATCAACGAGACGCTATACCCGATTTTGAGGCAGCATTTTTACAAAAGCGTGCAGCGGCCATTGGGCTTTGGGGAAATAAAAGGGCTGGAGCATTTGGACAAGGTCATTGAGATTGACCAGTCGCCCATTGGGCGCACGCCCCGCTCGAACCCAGCCACGTACACCAACCTTTTCTCCGAAATTAGGAACTTGTTCACCAATTTGCCGGAGGCAAAAATCAGGGGCTACAAGGCTGGGCGGTTCAGCTTCAACGTGAAGGGCGGGCGCTGCGAGACCTGTCAGGGCAGCGGCCAGCGGGTCATCGAGATGAACTTCCTGCCCGATGTGTATGTGGAATGCGAGACCTGCCTTGGTCGCCGCTACAACCGGGAGACGCTGGAGGTTTTGTACAAAGGAAAAAGCATCAACGACGTGCTGAACATGACGGTAGAGGAGGCGACCATCTTCTTTGAACCCGTCCCGAAAATCCACCGCAAACTGAAAACCTTGAACGATGTGGGCCTCGGTTATATCACCCTCGGCCAGCAGGCAACCACCCTCAGCGGCGGCGAGGCGCAGCGGGTGAAACTGGCGGAGGAACTCTCCAAAAAAGACACGGGCAATACCATGTACATCCTCGACGAACCCACGACGGGTCTTCATTTCGAGGACATCCGCCACCTGCTGCGGGTGCTGAACAAGCTGGTGGAAAAGGGGAACACCGTCCTCGTCATCGAGCACAACCTCGACGTGGTGAAGACCGCCGACTGGGTGGTGGACATGGGGCCGGAAGGTGGCCATCGTGGCGGTAAAATCGTTGTGGAAGGAACTCCGGAGACGGTGGTAAAAAAGAAGGGTAGCTTTACGGGGGAGTTTTTGAAGGCAGAGTTGAATTGAGTCAGTTTTCTTGTACTTTTGTAATCAAATGATAATCAATGATTAAGCAGCTAAAAATCAACAATTTTAAGTCCATCCGGGAGATGGAGTTGGACTGCAAGCGGGTGAATGTGTTTATTGGGGAGCCTAATAAGGGAAAGACGAATATTTTGGAGGGGGTGGCGTTAACATCAATGATGCTTCCTGAAAATTTCTCAGACACCTTCCGTTACTCTATTGTATCAGATTTATTTTTGACATGAATGTTAAAAATTCAATTAAAATTCAAGTCATAGATGATGAAGGTGATAGGAGAAATTATTCGTTTAATTATAATCCAGAAAAGAATAACTTCAATATACGCTATAAAATGAGTCGCTGGATAAAGAGGGATTTAAGGTTGACATTAAAGGAGCGCATACATCTGGTAGAGGATGCCCCGGTGAAGAAGTGTTTTTCTACAAATACCATAGCAGTCTGAATGAACTAAATGGGGATAATGTTGGATATCTAGTGCCTCCAAATGGTCGTAATCTTCCATTGTTACTCTATTCAAATCCAGATTTAAAAAAAATAGTGGCCGATTTATTCGAGGAGAATTGGGAAAGAAGTTTTTAATTATCCATACCAAGTAATTTCCGAAACGATAAAAAGAATCGCATTCTTAATTACCGCTATTGAAGGAAGTGTCAACTCAACGCTACTGTTCGATGAACCCGAAGCCCATACCTTTCCATTTTACACCCATTATATTGCGGAGCGCATCGCCCTCGATACTTCGAACCAATATTTCCTGACCACCCATAATTCGTATCTGCTCCATTCTATCGTTGAAAAAACGCCCATTGACGAACTGAATGTGGGAATAGTTTACATGGAAAACTATGAAACTAAAGTCCGAATCCTAACACCTGAACAATTGGGTGAACTCTCGGAAACGGACATATTTTATAACCTCGAACTCTTCCTCGAAGCATGACTTTTGTAGAGTGCAAACCAGATGAACTCCTCGTCTGGACATTGGGCATCGCCAGAAAACAGCTAAGGCACGAAAACGACAAGCCGAGGGTCTGTGGCCGCTTGTCAAGACTTGAAAAATGCACAGGTTTGGTGGATGAAGACCCACACACGGAGCAGGACAAGTACATCAAAGCACTCAATTTTCAAGAAGAAAAGTACGCTGTCCGCATTTTGAATGACGGCAAACGAAAGAACAAGGTCATCATGCTCTGCCCCCGCCTCGAAGAATGGATGATAGCCACCACCCAAGCCGCAGGACTGAAAATGAGCGATTTCGGCTTGTCAGACAAAGGAAATGAACTGCACCGGGAGATAAACGGAAGGCTGCAAGCCGTGCAGAAATTGATTGAAAAGCTGCTGGAAATTGAAAGCAGTGGAATAGTGTTTTTGAAAAAGCATTTGCACTCCTAGCCTCACCTTTCCCCCATCGCCTCGCTCAGCCCATCCCCAATCAAATTGAAAATCGTCACCGTCACGAAAATGGCAGCGCCGGGGAATACCGCCAGCCACCAGGCACTGGCATAGCGGCCTCCACATAACCGAGGTTTCGGATTTTGAGCAACTCCGCTCGCAGGTAACGGGCGATGGACGTCCAGCGTAGCAGGCCGATGATGGCCATCACGTAAAAAATCGAACTTTTTTCTAGCACCGCCACCAGCGCCAGCAATATCAGCAGACCGGGGATGGAGTTCAGCACCTCAATGACCCGCATGATGAGGAGGTCGAGTGGGAGGGTGATTTGACGGCCTCGGCGCCCCGCCAGTTTTTCCAACAGGAACACAAGCCCATTTGCCACCAAAAAGACAAGCGCCACAATGGCTAGGCTTTGGAGCAGCTCCCAGCCAAGTCCACCATTTTTCGCTGCTTCCGACAGTGTAAAACTCCTCGCCTAAAAACCGAAAAACCACGCAAAAACAGCGCCACCAAGTTCAGCACCAGACCAACCCAACTGACCCGCATCCTGTCGTCGCCGAAGTACCCGGCCAGTGAGCCGAGCAGCAGTCCGATCAGCGTCGCAATGCCCATCGAGATGATGCCGACGAGCAGCGCCACCCTTGTGCCGGCCACCATGCCAGCGGCCACGTCCCGCCCCGATTGGTCGGTACCAAGCCAGTGCCGCCAGCGCCAACTTTGCAGGGTTTGTCGCCCGAAGGGGCTGCGAAAGTTGTTGTTTTTTAGGTCAAGGTAAGCTGAAGAATAAGGAATGAGCGGGAAAATGGAGGATTCGTACTTGTGTTCGTCCCAGCTTTTTTGCAAAAAAACGGGATCCCATTTTGCGAAGCCCAAACTCACGGCGTACTGCTTGAACACGGGAAAATAGGTCTCGCCGCCGAGCTTGCAGTACAGCGGTTTTCGTTGGCAATGAAGTCGCCGAACAAGGCCACGAAGCACAGCACGAGCAGCACCCGCCACGACCAAAAGGCCATTCGATTCGCCCGGAAGCGGCGGCGGACGAGCGACCACGGGCTTTGGGCGAGGGTGGCTTGCTCGACTTGCTCGGCCAGTTTTTTTTCTTTTTTTTGAAAAAACACGATGTACTTTTTGCTTCGAATTTCGTCCAACTTCTAACCCTCATGCCTTCATACCTCGCCAACCTCCTCCGCCCGAAAATACTTCGCCACCTTTTCCGCCGCCCCTTTTCCGATGGCTTTTTCGATTTCTTCTGGCCCTGCCTCCCGCATTTTTTTCACCGACCCAAAATGCTTCAGCAGCTTATCGGCGGTCTTCGAACCGATGCCTGGGATGTCCTCCAATTCGGTTTTGGTGAAATCCTTCGAGCGCTGATTGCGGTGGAAGGTGATGGCGAAGCGGTGGGCCTCGTTCCGTGCCTGTTGGATGAGCTTTAGGCTCTCCGATTTTTTGTTGATGTACAGCGGCACCGAGTCGCCGGGGAAGAAAATTTCTTCCAGCCGCTTCGCAATGCCGACAACTACCACTTTATCGAGGATGCCGAGGGCTTCGAGGCTCTTGACGGCGGCGCTGAGTTGGCCCTTGCCGCCGTCAATAATGATGAGCTGCGGGAGGCTTTGGCCTTCAGCCAACAGGCGCTTGTACCTTCGAAAAACGACTTCCTCCATCGTGGCAAAATCGTTGGGGCCAACCACGGTCTTCACGTTGTAGTGGCGGTAGTCGCTCTTGCTGGGCTTGGCGTTTCGGAACACCACGCACGACGACACGGGGTAGCTGCCCTGCATGTTGGAGTTGTCGAAGCATTCGAGGTGGAGCGGCACGTCGGCCATTTGGAGGTCGCTTTGGAGGGTGCGCAGGATGCGCTCGGCGGAGGTCTGCTTGCCCGCTGCCGAGGCTTCCTCTTTTCTTTTTTGGAGGAGGAAAAAATGCACGTTCTTCTCCGACAGTTCCAGCAATTTTTTCTTGTCGCCAATTTTCGGGACGGTCACGGTCACGGTCGTATCGGCCACCGGCACGTCCATCGGCACGATGATTTCCGAGGCGATGCTGTTGAACCGCTCCCTGATTTCTGGGATGACGAAGGCGAGCAGGTCGGCCTCGTCGTCGTCGAGGTTTTTGACCATTTCCTGCGTCCAAGTGTTGATGATCGCGCCGTTCACGACCTTGATGTAGTTGACGTAAGCGTTCTTTTCGTCGCTGGCAATGCTGAACACGTCCACGTCACGGATGGTGGTGCTGACGACGGTGCTCTTGCCCTGATAATCCTCGAAAGCCAGCAGCCTGTCCTTTATTTGCTGGGCTTTTTCAAACTCCATCCGCTCGGCGTGGTGGGCCATGAGCTGCTGGAAGTGGCGCTTCACCGGCCCGAAATTGCCCCGCAGCATGTTCTTGATTTGCTCGATTTTTTCGCCGTAGGAGGCCGCAGTTTCCAAACCCTCACAGGGGCCTTGGCAGTTCTTGATATGGTATTCGAGGCAGACTTTGAATTTACCCTTGGAAATATTTTCGTCGGTCAAACTCAGGTTGCATGTTCGCAGCGGGAACAGTTGCCGGATGAGGCCTAGTATCGTTTCCACCCGTTGCTTGGAGGTATATGGCCCGAAGTAACTGCTGCCGTCCCGGATGACCCGGCGGGTGAGGAAGACCCTTGGGAATGGCTCGTTTTTGATGCAGAGGTAGGTGTAGCTTTTGCCGTCCTTGAGCATCACGTTGTACGGCGGCTGGAATCGCTTGATGAGCGTGCTTTCGAGGAGCAGGGCGTCCACCTCAGAATCCACCAGCGTCATTTCGATACGGCTGGCGTGTTTGACCATGACACGGGTCTTGTAGACCATGTCCTTGGTATTGGAGAAATAGGAGGAGAGGCGGTTCTTGAGGTTTTTGGCCTTGCCGACGTACAGCACCCTGTCCTCGGCGTCGAGGAAGCGATAGACCCCAGGGTCGTGGGGCCAGTTATGCAACAGGATTTTGTAGTCGTCGTTGGTCATGGCGGAGATTGCCCGTTTTTTGTGCGAAGCAAAAGTAGTGGTTTGGGGGAGAAAACGGTGGTGAAAGCCCACAAAGTTCAACGCCGGAAAAGCCGCCAAAAATCAGGTTTCTGGTTTTTGTTGCCAATAGGATTTGGAGCGTAAAATTTTATACTTTCGGCCTTGGAACGTGGGATTTCCTGCCTACCGACAGGCAGTCATCCCTCAATCCTCATTCCTCATCCCTAATTTATGAAGACGCCTTCCAGCAGGTTGTACGATTTGGTGAAGTCACTTTCGAGTGCAGAACGGCGCTATTTCAAGATTTATATCAACAGCAAGGAGGCTTTCAGTAGCAAGTACGTGCGGCTCTTCGACGCTATTGCTGCCACCGAGCATTTCGACGACGAAGGGCTGATGAGGTCTGTTTACGGCGACGAAAAAGTGGCCACCCGCAAGTACTCTGAACTGAAAGCCTACCTCTACGAACTGATTATCAAGAGCCTGCAATCTTACGACGATAGCTCCTCGGTGGACTACCACCTGAAAAACCAGCTCCTCGGTGTCCGCACGTTGTTCAAGCGCTCACACTTCGAAGACTGCAAGGCCATCATGGCAAAACTGAAAAAAACGGCTACCGATTACGAGGCGTTCAACGTACTGATTGAAATCCTGGACTGGGAAAAACGCATCGCATATGCTCAAACGGACATCAGTTTCCTCGACCGGGAAATGAAGCGAATCATGGCGGAAGAGGCGGAGTACCTCGACAAGCTGGCCAACATCTCGGCCTACCGCAACATGTTTTTCCACATCCTCGTCGGCATCCGAAAGGACGTGTCGAGGAGCAAGACCCAGCGGGAGGAGTTTGCGGCGCTGATGGAAAACCCGCTGATGAAAAACGAGTCGCAGGCACTTTCTTTCATCGCCAAAGTGCTGTATTACCGCATTTTATCCATTTATTATTTTTCCAACTCAAATTTTGAGTTGTTCTATTCCGTCAGCAAAAACCTGATAAAACTGATGGAGCACAACAAGCTGATGTTGAAGGAAGATGTGTCGGAGTATATCTCAGCGCTCAATAACCATATCATCAGTTGTGGCCGACTGAACAAAGTGGAGGAGGTGCGCAAAACCCTCGATAAGCTCAACAAAGTAAAGCCCATCACCGCCGACGACGAGGTTAAAATCCATCGGCAGTACTACATGAACAAGTTCCGGCTTTGCATCAACACGGGCGAATTTGAGGAGGGCGGTCGGGAGTTGAAACGACATTTGAAAACGGCAGAAAAGTTTGATAAGCAGTTATTTATAAAGGGGAATTTTTACTTTCAGTACTTCTGTATCTACTTTGGAAATGGAGATTTTCAGAATGCCCTAGATAGCTTAAATGAATGGATAAACTAATGTCGGGCAGCGTGGAACGCAAAGACTTGCAAAGCCTTGCCCGCATCCTGAACTTAATAATCCACTATGAACTGGGCAATACCATGCTATTGGACAGCCTGCTGCGCTCTACTTACCGCTACCTGAACAAAGCCAATCGGCTATCGGATTTTGAAAGAAAAATGATGAATTTTATCAAGGAGGCAGGAAAGCCCCATTCGAGAAAGGAAATGCAACAAATCCTCGAAACCCTGAAACAGGATTTCGAGGAGCTATCGCGGCAGCCGTCTTATGGCGTCTTCGATTTGTTCGACATCATCTCCTGGCTGGAAAGCAAAATCAACGGAAAGCCCTACGCCGAGGTGGTGAAAGAACGATTCAAGCAGCAATCACTTATGCTTGCCAACAGGACCAAAGTTTAATTTTTGGAACGGGCTGCTGATAAGGCCTTCTTCCCGGATGTCCACATCGTCCCAGTTGATATAACCTACCGAGCCGGTGTCCGTGGGCACATAACTCTTGCCACCCTTCACTGCGTTGCTCTCTTGCTGGTCGAGCGAATTTTTCAGGAAATCGAGTAATGTTTTTGTAGTAGCCATATTACGAGTTTTTAAGTAGGTGTAAAGATAGAAGATTGCAAGGTGTAAAGTACGGCCATAACCTTGCGGGGCAAAACCAATATTTGTTAAAAGTCAGGTTTCTGAACATTGAGATTTGGATATTCTGCCAATACCGCAAAGTTAAATCTGTTCATGAAGTTTGTCAAACGTCGGGGGCAGTTGCGTCGGGTAGGCTGCAAAATTTATCCAGGGCACGTCGGTGAGCTTCACTCATTCTCAAAGCCAAGGTCAAACCGTTTGCGCACCTCGTCCACCAGTGGGTTCACGGCACGCATGGCGTGGTACTTTTCGCTGTCGGTGAGCCGTTTGGGCTTGGCGGGAGCAGCATTTGAGCGGCTTGGGTCGAGCTTGACGGACAAGGCCAGCAGGGGGCATGCAGTTTTTTCCGAAGGAAATCCATCAACGCCGTCTCTTGCCGGACTGTGTTTTCGGCGAGCGCCGAGCCAACTGTCACAGTGACTTGTTCAGGGTTGATGTCAATGTCGGCGCCACGGAGGATGGTCTTCACGGAGTCCTTGTCAATGGACTCGATGTAGGCGGCCCAAGCTTCTTTCAGGTCGTCGAAGGTCAATTTTGCTTCTTGAACGGGTGCACCGTTGGACTCGGCCTCTTCAATTTCATCGTGGATGGACTGCAACGACATGGTCTGGAGGCCACCGAGTGAACCTTTGCGAAGCAAGGAAGTTGCCGCACGAGTTGGCTCTTCGGCGATGTCGGGTTGCTTCGGTGGCAACACCTCAGCATAGCCGGGCTTCGGTTCGGCCGGTGCTTCTTTTTCTTTGGTGATTTCGTTGGTGGATGGCCTTGGCTCCGGCGGTGTTTTTGTTTTTGGTGGAGTGGTCGGGACGGTAGCAGGCTCCGGCTGCGGACTGCCGACTGTGGATTGTGGACTGCTCAGTTCAGGCGTTTTTTTTTCAGCCCCAGTTTCGGTTGCCAGCTTGACGGCTTGGCCAACGTAGCACATTTTTATCAGGTAGAGTTCGACGTGCAGCGGCTTGTTGCGGGCCATCTTGAAGTTGATGTCGCAGTCGTTGCAGAGGTTGAGGGCCGTAAGCAGAAAGGAGGCCGGTGCGATGGCGGCCTGTTGGCGGTAGCGTTCCCGAAGGGAGTCGCTGACTTCGAGCAGGCGCAGGGTCTCGGCGTCCTTGCACACGAGCAGGTTGCGCAAGTGTTCGGCGAGGCCGTTCACGAAGTGGTCGCCCTCGAAGCCATTGCGGAGCACCGAATCAAAAATGAGCAGCACTTGGCGCAAATCCTCGGTGAGCAGCGCATCGGTGAGCCGGAAAAAATAGTCGTAGTCGAGGACGTTCAGGTTCGTGATTACGTCGTCGTAGGTGATTTTTTTTCCAGAAAAACTGGTGATGCGGTCGAAGATGGAGAGTGCATCCCGCAGTGCCCCGTCGGCTTTTTGGGCGATGATGTGCAGGGCGTCGCCCTCAGCCTCGATGCCCTCAGCGTCGCAGATTTTTTGCAAATGCGCCACCGTGTCCTTCACCTGTATCCGCTTGAAGTCGAAAATCTGGCACCTGCTGAGGATGGTCGGGATGATCTTGTGCTTCTCGGTGGTGGCGAAGATGAAGATGGCGTACGGCGGCGGCTCCTCCAGTGTTTTCAGGAAGGCGTTGAAAGCCGACTGCGAGAGCATGTGTACCTCGTCAATGATGAATACTTTGTACTTGCCCTGCTGCGGTTGGAAGCGCACTTGGTCCACCAATGTGCGGATATGCTCGACGCTGTTGTTGCTGGCGGCGTCGAGTTCCATGATGTTGAAGGAGGCGTTTTCGTTGAAGGCACGGCAGCTCTCGCACTCGCCGCAAGGCTCGAAGTTGGCCGTCACGTTCTGGCAGTTGATGACCTTGGCGAGGATACGGGCGCAAGTAGTCTTGCCCACCCCACGAGGACCACAAAACAGGAAGGCATGCGCCAAGTGGTCGGTTTGCAGCGCTTTTTTCAGCGTCTGCGACACGTGTTCCTGTCCAACGACATCCTCAAATCGGACAGGACGGTATTTTCTGGCGGAGACGACGAAGGCCATTTATTGAAGTTAGGCAGTTAGACAGTTGGCAGTGTGCAGTTAGGCTAAAGTTTGCAGTCACCGACTGCCCACTGCCCACTGTCTAACTGCCAACTCCAAAGCGGTAAAGGTAGGAAAAATACCTCGGTGGCAGCGGTGTTGGCAAGGGAGGTTTGAGATTCTTTTTTTGTAAAAATGAGAACTCAAGCTTTACCAAAGTGTTAAGGTTGTTTGGCGAAAAAGCTGTATTGACACCTAAATGGGTAACTTCGCCGCTGTTTATCAAATCTTTTTCAAACAAAATAAAATCATAATGAAAAAAGCATTCCTGACACTCGTAACCTTCATGGCAGTAGGCCTTTTCACCCTTGCGACTGCCCAAATCAAGACGCCGCAGCCAAGTCCTACTGCAAAAATCACCCAGGCCGTTGGCCTCACCGACATCACCGTAGAGTACAGCCGTCCAAGCGTGAAGGGCCGTACCATATACGGCGGCCTGGTGCCTTATGGTGAAATGTGGCGCACTGGTGCCAACAAAAACACCATCGTGACCTTTAGCGCACCGGTGAAAATCGCTGGCAAGGACCTCAAGGCTGGTTCCTACTCGCTCTTCACCGTTCCGGGCAAGACGGAGTGGGAAATCATTTTTTACACCGACACCGAAAACTGGGGCACCCCAGAGAAGTACGATGCCGCCAAAGAGGCCGTCCGCTTCAAAGCAACATCCGAGCAAATGGATTTCAACATCGAGTCGTTCATGATTGACCTCGGTGACCTGACCAACGATGGCCTTACAATGGGCATCGGTTGGGAGAAAACCTGGATTTCTTTCCCTATCAAGTTAACGACGGACGAGGTGGTTACTGCTTCTATCAGAAAAGCGATGGCTGGCCCATCCGCTGATGACTACTACGCAGCTGGCCGCTACTACTTCGAGTCGGGCAAAGACTTGAAGCAAGCCTACGAGTGGCTCCACAAGTCGAACGAAATGGACAGCAAGTTCTGGAAGCTGCGCCAAGAGTCGTTGGTATTGGCAGCACTGGGCAAGTACAAAGATGCCATTGCGGTAGCCGAAAAGTCTAAATCAATGGCTGTAGAAGCTGGCAACAAGGACTACGAGCGCATGAACACTGAGTCCATCGCCGAGTGGAAGAAGAAAATGTAATTGTTGGATTGTTGGATTGTTGGATTGTTATATTGTTATTGGAGCAATACCGAAAACAATATAACAATCCAACAGTAAAACAATCATCTCTCCAAAAACATCTCTTCCAGTTCTTCCAAATCAAAAGACAGGAAACAATTGCGCCCGGACGGGCTTTTGAAAGGCATTGCGCAAGCAAAAAGCTGATCAATCAACTCCTGCATCTCCCGTACCGATAGGGAAGTGCCACGTTTGGTAGCGGCGCTTCGAGCCATTGAGCGGGCGAGGTTTTCCTTCAAATCAAGGCTGAGTTCAATATTTTGCTTGTACTGTTCGAGCAGGGTTTCGATTATTTTCACCTCGTTTTGTCCGCTGGCAAGGTCGGCGGGTATGCCGTGGATGATGAAGCTGTCCTTGCCAAACTCCTGGATGTCGAAGCCAAGTTGGTTGATGGTTGACATGATGTCGCCAAAAATGGCTGCGTCGGCGGTGGGCAGGGTAAATGTTTTTGGGAAAAGCTCTTTTTGGGTGAAGACCTGACGGCTTTCGAGCGTGTCGAGGTAGCGCTCGTAGAGGATTCGCTCGTGGGCCGCCTGTTGGTCAATGAGCAAAAAACCCGATTTGATATGGCTGACGATGAAGCTCGACTGTACCTGGTACGGCTCTTTTTGGTTTTTGGAAAATGAGCTTCCTGCATCATCCAACTCGCCGGGAGCCGCCCAGTTGCTACCGATGGTGATGTGCTCGTTGCTTCCCGTTTCGTCAGGAACCATGTTTTGCCTCGGCGTCTCGTTCATTTCGTCAATGGCAGTGTAGAGTTGCTGCCAGTTACGCAAGTTCGACTCGTCCCGTGGGTTGGTCGCTGGCCTCCCAAATCCGCCAGTTATGCTGGTGCCTACGTGGCTGCGGGGCTGCGACATTTCTTGCTCGAAGTCCGATTGTGGCGCTACCGTGAACGGCAGCCCAAAGTTTTTCGTCGCTGAAAAACTCGTTTCAGCTTCGAAGTCCAGTTCCGGCATGATGCTGTGCGTACCAAGCGCATGGCGCACCGCCACCCGCAGGTAGTTGTACACCAACCGCTCGTCGTCGAACTTGATCTCCTGCTTCGTGGGGTGTACGTTGATGTCAATCCGAACCGGGTCCATTTCCAGGAAAATCACGTAGAACGGAAAGGTTTCCTTCGGCAAAAGCTCCTCGTAGGCCGTCATCACGGCGTGGTGCAAGTAGCCGCTTTTGATGAACCGGTCGTTGACAAAAAAGAGCTGCTCGCCCCTTGTTTTCCTCGCAAATTCAGGCTTCCCGATGAAGCCGCCAATGCTCATCACATCCGTTTCCTCCTTCACTGGCACGAGCTTCGGATTGAAATTATTGCCGAAAATGCCGACGATCCGCTGGCGCAAATTGCCCGGTGGCAAGTGGAAAACCTCGGTGCCGTTGTTGTGGAGCGAGAAAAAAACGTCCTCGTTGGACAGTGCTATCCGCTGGAACTCGTCGAGGATATGCCGCATTTCAATCGGGTTGGACTTGAGGAAATTGCGGCGGGCGGGCACATTGTAAAAAAGGTTTTTAACGGAAACATTTGAGCCGGGCGTACACTGGCAAGGCTCCTGCACCACCAGTTTCGAGGCTTCGATGGCGATGCGGGTACCGAGTTCTTGGTTGTGGAGGCGGGTGCGCATTTCGACCTGTGACACGGCTGCGATGGAGGCCATTGCCTCGCCCCGGAAGCCCATCGTTCGGATGGCGAACAGGTCTTTGGCCTCCCTGATTTTGGAGGTGGCGTGGCGCTCGAAGCACATGCGGGCATCGGTTTCCGACATGCCACAGCCGTTATCAATCACCTGTATCAGCGCCTTTCCGGCGTCTTTCACTATCAACTTCACGCTCGTTGCGCCAGCGTCAATGGCATTTTCCATCAACTCTTTTACAACAGATGCGGGCCGCTGCACGACTTCGCCTGCGGCAATCTGGTTTGCGATAGATTCTGGTAGCAGCTGAATGATGTCAGCCATGTGTGGTTCTTCTGAGGATTTGAGGATTTGAGGATTTGAGGATTTGAGCAGTGTCCCGTTCAAATCCTCAAATCCTCAAATCCTCAAATCCTCCCTTATTCAAACAAATATGCAAATCGAGGCAAATATACTTCAATTGCCACGAATGTGAGCACCACCAGCACGGCGATGACGGCAAGCAGCAGCATATTGGACTTCGCTACTTGCTGTTGGCGAGCGCTCTTGTTGGTCAGGTAGCTACTCTGCCGTCGCATGTTCCGCTTGATACGGGCCTTGAGTGCCTCTGGATTTTCGCCTTGAAGCTCCTCGGCAGCCTTGCGGCGCTCCAACATTTCCTCCCTTTTTTCGTCGTAAAAACGGGGATGATAAGTAAATCCCACAGGTTTTAGCGGCTTGTAAAATCCGAAAAGTGCCATTTTCAAAAATTTAATTGCTGAATTGTTTAATTGCTGAATTGTTACGAGATCCCCGTGTAGCAATTCAACAATCCTTCGTAAACAACATCCGTAGCCTTCTGCCAGTTGAACTTAGTGCGCTGCAATCGGCCATTTGCTACCAGTTTATTGCAAAGATGGTCATCCTCGCAGATTCGGCGCATCGCCCCCGCGATTTCTTCGACCGATGTCGGGTCAACGAGTAGGGCCGCATCACCAGCTACTTCAGGTAACGAAGATACGTTGGAAGTCACAATCGGTACCTCCGAGTGCATAGCTTCCAACAATGGCACACCAAAGCCTTCGAACAGGGAAACGTACACCAACGCTGTTGCCGCCCCCATCAGCTTGGCGGCATCCTCGTCGGTCACGTAGCCCAAAAACCGAATGTCTGATTGATGACGGGCAGCTTCAAAAGCTGACTTAACTTCCCCCGCCTGCCAAGCGAACCGCCCAGCGATGAGCAGTTTGTGCGGTGCTCCGGTAGTCGTCTTGAACTGGTCAAAAGCGACGATGAGCCGATGTACGTTCTTCCTCGGATGCACGGCTCCGATGTAATAAAAATAGAGTTTTCCTTCGGAAAAATTTTCTCTAACTGCCTGTTTTTCAGTAAGTTGCAATGGCCGAAAAATATCACGGCAGCCATTGCCAGACACGGTGATTTTTGCTGGCGCAATGTCGTATTGCTGCACGAGGTCGGCCTTCGTGAACTCGCTCACGGCCACAATGCGGTTCGCCCGTTGGTTGAATTTTTTAGCAAAAAACTGGTAGTAGCGTCGCTGGAAAAAGGAAACCTGCTCCGGGTAGTGAACGTGTGCGAGGTCGTGGGTGACAAGCACGGTTTTTACCTTTGTACCCAGAGTGAGGAAGTTGTCGGGAGAGAAAAAAACGTCAATCTTGTGTCGCTTCAATGCCCGTCGCACCGACCACTCGAACCACCAAACAAACAAAAATGGATGCCTCGCAGGTGGGAACAGTACGAGCGGGTTCACGTTTTTACCAAAAACAAAACTTGGGTCGAAGGGTCTATCGAAGAACAGAAAAAATTCATGCTCAGGGTGCTGCGATACCAGCCGCCTGACCACTTCATGGGTGAATAGGCCAATGCCCTCCAGTCTGTTTTTTAGCAAAAAGCGTGCATTGACAGCAATTCTCATTCAAAAATCATTTCCTACTGAAAAGCCCGGCAACAAACAACAGGACAATAGCTCCTGCCGCAGAGGTCAAAATGGTGCTAAGGACACCGGTGCCCAGTGAGATGCCGAGCTTGCCAAACAGCCAAAACCCGATGAAGCTGCCAACGATGCCGATGATGATGTTGCCGATGAGGCCAAAGCCGTAGCCTTTGAAAAGTACCCCGGCCAACCAGCCCGATACGGCGCCAATGATGAGAGTGTAAAGCAAATCCATAGTTGATGTTTTTAGTTGGTTTGAAAATTTTGATAAAACTAAGGAATAACTTGTGCTTTTTTGCATCTCTGAATTTTTCTTCATGCAAATCATCGAAAAATATTTCCCAGGCCTCACTGACGAACAGCGCAAGCGATTTACAGCGTTGGATTCGCTTTACCGAGACTGGAACGCCAAGGTCAACCTCGTTTCTCGCAAGGATATTGACAACCTCTACGAGCGACACGTACTGCATTCGCTGGCCATCGCCAAGGTGCTCCGATTCAACGCCGGGGCTGAAATCCTCGATGTGGGAACGGGCGGGGGATTCCCGGGCATACCGTTGGCCATCCTCATGCCCGACGTCTGTTTCCACTTGATTGACGGGACATTGAAGAAAATCAAAGTGGTGCAGGATGTCATCGAGCAGCTTGGCCTTGAAAACGCAAAGGCCCAGCCGGTGCGAGCCGAGGAATTGAAGAACGCCCGCTACGATTTTGTGGTGACAAGGGCCGTGGCCGAACTGAACCAACTGCGGCTCTGGACTTCGCAGCGTTTGTTCAAAACCAAAGAATCGCACTCACTACCCAATGGCTTGATTGCCCTGAAAGGAGGGAATATCAAAGCTGAAATCAAGGCCTTGCCCAAAGGCGAGTACACAGAAATCCACCCCATCTCCGATTATTTTGAGGAAGAATATTTTAAGGAGAAATACGTGGTTTACCTGCAAGGTTAAATGAAAATGGCCGGGCATTTTTTAAGCGCCCGGCCAATCTTTATGCTTGAGATACCAATGATTTATTCTTCATCGAAACCATCGTCATCGCTGGCGATCGCTGCGGTGGCGGGAATTTTGACTTGGTTCGAGGCGATTTTTTCCTTTATTTTCAACTCGATTTCCCTGGCCACTTCTGGGTTGTCCGAAAGGAACTGTTTGCCAGAATCACGGCCCTGTGCAATCTTGGCGCCATCGTAGCTGTACCAAGCCCCGCTTTTGGCGATGATGCCAAAATCAACGCCCATGTCAATGATCTCACCCACCTTGGAGATGCCTTCCCCGAATGTGATGTCGAACTCAGCCGTTCGGAATGGTGGCGCTACCTTGTTTTTTACCACTTTCACCTTCACGTGGTTGCCCACCACATTGCCCTCCTTGTCCTTGATGGCCTGTCCGTTACGGCGGATGTCGAGCCGGATGGAAGCGTAAAATTTGAGGGCATTGCCACCGGTCGTGGTTTCCGGATTGCCGAACATCACGCCGATTTTCTCCCGCAACTGGTTAATGAAGATGCAAGTACAGCCCGTGCGACCAATGGCTCCTGTCAGCTTGCGCATGGCCTGCGACATGAGTCGGGCCTGAAGTCCCATCTTCGAGTCTCCCATTTCACCTTCAATCTCGCTCCGTGGCACGAGTGCCGCCACCGAGTCAATGACGATGATGTCAATGGCGCCGGAGCGGATAAGGTTCTCGGTGATTTCGAGCGCCTGTTCGCCATTGTCGGGCTGCGAGATGAGCAGGCCGTCCGTGTCCACACCAAGTGCCTCGGCATAGCTGCGGTCGAAAGCATGCTCGGCATCTACGAAGGCTGCGATACCACCTGCCTTCTGACACTCCGCAATGGCGTGGATGGCCAGCGTGGTTTTACCGGAAGACTCTGGGCCGTAGATTTCAATGATTCGGCCACGGGGAAAGCCCCCGACACCGAGCGCAATGTCAAGTCCCAGGGAGCCAGTGGAGATGGATTCAACATCGAGTACTTGTTTATCACCGAGGCGCATGACGGTGCCCTTTCCGAAGGTTTTGTCAATCCGGTCTATGGCTAGGTTCAGCGCTTTGAGCTTGGATTCTTTATCCTGGAACATGTATTCTGGTTTGATTTAATAGTAATTGTTTTAAACACAGCGCAAATCTAAAACATTTTAGATTTGAAACAAATTTTTTTGAAAATTTAAAACATTTTTTTTGAATGGCGGGAAAGACTTGGTTCAAGTCAAGTCGGAATGGGTTTAATGGACGAAAGGTAGTGCTTGGGCAGGACATAAAAAAATCGAAGGCTGGAAATGTTGGCAAACAGAAAAGCCCTTCAGGCGGAGGGGGCCATGAAGGGCTTTCTGTGCGCTGCCACAGTAGCTTAGTGCATTGGATTCAGTGCAGTTTGCTCGCTGTAACTCAGTATGTTTTGGAGGGCACTTGGCTTGGGGCTGAACTTGGCTTTTGGCAGTTGGAGGTATCCTAGGTAAAGCTCCCGATATTCTTCCATCAGGAGTGGGTCTTCGCTTAAAGCTACGTTGATTTCGACAGCCTCAGCCGCAGAAGTTTCCCGATAGATGTAGCGAATCAAATCAAGTTGTGTAAGGTATTGTTTCATTCAAATTGATATTGGTTAGTTAAAAAGTGTAGTGAAATTTAAGAATCGCCTATAAAACTACCCGCCACTTTTAATTATTGTTTTTGGGGTAAAAAAATCCATAAAAATTGGTCGAAAGTTGGCTCCACTGTTCCTGAATCAAGCAACACTTGGGTTGCAGGTGTCAAAAAACAGCCAATTTCAGCAGCTCCTGCCCAAAATCCAAGTGCGGAAACTCAGCCGACAACTCCTTCACGATACCAGTCTGTTTTTTTACAAAATATTGGTGTTCAGCAGATTGTGGGTGAAATGGCCGATGTGCCAGTGCCGTCAGCACCCGTTCAATGCGGCCACAGAGTGCCTGCGTTTTTTCATCGAAAAAAGCGCCCTCAAAGTATTGCCAGATGTAGTCCGTGGCCAGTTGGTTGGGGTGCGCCAGGTCGTCGGCGTAGAAGCGATAGTCCCGCAGGTCGTCGAGCAGGATTTCATAGGCCGGGAAGTAGTGGGCGAATGGCAGTCGCTGACAAATTTCGTCCAAAGCCAGCAGTAGGGTGGCCTTGCTTCGCTGGTTTTCCACTAGCCCGTCCCGCAGATGCCGCACGGGGCTAACGGTGGCGATGATTTCGAGGTTGGGCAGTTCCTGCCGCAGTTTTTCAAAAACGGGCAACAGCGCTTCGGCCAATTCTGTCACACTCAATCGCCGCCGTTCGAAGTCTCCCGCTGGTATCTTGTGGCAGTTGGCCACGGGTTTCCCCAGTTTTTTTCAACACAAAAACATGCGCCGTGCCGAGCGTCACCACCAGCCGGGTGGCGGTTTTCAGAAATGCTTTTGCTGTTGAAAACGAATGGTTGATTTTATCGAGTGCGGTCGCTTTGTCCGGGTTGGAGAAGCTGCCGTGGTGGTCAAAGCTGTGCCAAAGCCCTTGGTGCTGGAACAAATCGCCTTCCCCGAAAGACTCGCCAGCGAGTAGCCGCTCCAGCGACCATCCGATGCTCACCGGGTTGAAAACAATGCCGAAGGGGTTGACCAGACTGGGGAATTTCAGCCGCTCCAATCTCCCGCCCATTTGCTCGGCAAAACAGGAGCCGATGCAAAGCACCTGGTCTGTGTGCGATATGCTGACCTCGCTGCGGAAGGAAGGGAAAACCGTGCGAAAGCTTTGCATGGTGGTCGGGTGGTTAGCGTTTCATGGCAAACTTCAGCTTGTAGTCGGCCTTGCACTCGCCGATTTTTATCTTTTCGAGTTTGCGTCTGATGAGCTGTTTTTTGAGAGGCTTGAGACGCTCCGTGAACAACACGCCTTCGATATGGTCGTACTCGTGCTGCACTACCCGTGCGTTCAGGCTGTCAAACGTTTCCTCGTGCTCCACGAAATTTTCGTCCAGGTACCGAAGCCGGATGACCTCCTGTCGGTCCACGTCCCCCCGGATGTCGGGGATGCTGAGGCAGCCCTCCTCGAAGGTCCACTCCTTGCCAGTTTCCTCTACCTTTTGGGCGTTGATGAAGACCTTTTTCATCGGAACGTATTTCAGGGGCTCTTTTTCCTCTTTTTCTTCCTCCTCGTCTTCTTCTTTTGGGTGGGTGTCAATGACAAAAAGGCGGATGCCGTGACCCACCTGTGGCGCAGCGATGCCGACGCCATCGGCCAGGTACATGGTTTCCCACATGTCCTCGATGAGCTTTTTCAGTTCCGGGTAGTCCGGCGTTATCTCCTCGGCAACCCTTTTCAACACAGGCTGGCCGTATGCATAAATTGATAAAATCATGAATCTCTCGGTGGACGGTAGATTGCGGACAGTGGTGGGCAACAATCCCAATCACAAGTCACCAATCACCAATCACTGTTTGCTGTTTAAATAATCTTCCAGAATCAATGCGGCACTGACCTTGTCAACCAGCGCCTTGTCACGGCGCTTTTTGCGGTTGGCCCCGCTTTGCAGTATAATCTGTTTCGCCATTTCGGAGGTGTAACGCTCATCTTGCATAAACACCTGAATATCAGGGTATTGCTTGCGCAATTTGTTCACAAACCCCTTCACTTGGTCGGCAATTTGCGCCGGGTTCCCGTCCGGGTACATTGGCTCGCCCACCACGATGGCCTCTACCTCCTCCTCCTTCAAATACTTGGCAATGAAGTCAAACAACTCGTGCGTCGGCACGGTTGTGAGGCCCGATGAAATTATTTGAAGCGGGTCGGTCACGGCAATACCGGTGCGCTTGGTGCCGTAGTCAATTCCCATGATTCTGGACATGGGCGCAAAGATAGAAAAGTTGGCAGTTTGACAGTTGGCAGTTTGCAGTCAGACCCTGCTTCCGCAGACTTGTCTGCCGAACTAAAGCGAAGCATTTCGCAACTCGTAATCCCGCACAAGGCGCATCAGCTTGCCATCGTGCTGCATGGCCTTGAGGCCTTCGAGGTGCTTGGCGTGGTGCATGTCCGTGCCGAGGAAGTCCACCATTTTTTGTTTGAAAAACTTCATGGCGAGATCCCTCGTCGGCTTGCCGTAGCTACCGGTGAGCGATAGGAGGTTGACTTGAAATTGGCAGCCAAAATCCTTCAGTTTTTCAAACTGTTCAAAATCGCTGGCGTAGTAGCCGTAGCGTTCAGGGTGGGCGAGGATGAGCTGGTAGCCTTTAATTTTTAGTTGAAAAATGGTGTCGAACAAGTTCGGCGGGGCCTGGTAGGTCGAAAGCTCGATGAGTAGGTGCTTCCCCGAAAAAGTCAAAAGATTATTGATGTCCTGCTGCTGCAAGAACTCGTAGTCCACGAAGTACTCCGAGGCCATTTCCACTTCGATGGATAGGTTGGCCGCAGCCAGTGTGGGCTTCAACCGTTCAAGGCCAGCCTTCAATTCAGCTTGGCTGTTGGGAAAATAATCGGGGCGGGTATGCGGCGTGGTGATGATTTTTTTGTAGCCCAAATCAACGAAGCCTCGCAGCAGTTCGAGGCTCGTCTCCACGGAGTCAGAGCCGTCGTCCACACCGGGTATCATGTGCGAGTGCATGTCGGTGCCGAGGAACGAAAAGTCGGCGGCGGCGGATTTGTTTTTTTTGAAAAGGCCGAAAAGCAAAGTAGGAGTTTTTTAAAAATGGTGAACGAGCGCAAAGATAGTGGGTCACTGACATTCCATTTGGCAGTTTTTCACCGGCAGTTTTTTGGGGGAAATGCCGCAGCGAGTCACCTCGTTAGCACGATATAGTCTCGAATCAAGGTCTTGAGAAACTCAATCTGGTTGCCCTTTGGCGCTTCAATGTCCAATTGTTTGCAAATATTGGCGGTGGCTTCCCGGATGGCCTCGGCGTGGGCGGTGTTCTGCCAGGATTGGTAGCGCCCCAGCAGGTTTTTTATCAGCAGCATGTCGGCCTCGTTCATTTGCCGAACGGCGGGGTATTTCGGCTCATAGTTCTCCAGTGTGTTGATTTTCAGGATGTCGTGCAGCCGGAAGGCCAGTTGGCTCTTCACCCGGATGACGGTGGTGTTGGCGGCGAGGTCGCCGAGGCGCTGGTTCTTGTAGGTGGAGCCGATGAGGATGGCGGCCAACACACCGAGCGTAAAATTGAAGTCCACCAACAAGAAAATGCTGCGGAGCAGGTACTCGCCAATGCCGGGTTCCAGCCCATCGAGTCGCACCACTTTAAGGTTGATGGCTCGCTTCCCGAGGCTGCGCCCATTGCCAAGTACATCGGAGAGGAGGTGGTAAGTGACCAGGCCAGCAAATAAAACCACCAAAATAATAAACCGCCCTCCCCAACCCGTGATGGCATCTCCCACTACCATTAACACCATCAACCAAAAAGCATACGATGCAGCAAGGTAAATCATGAGGTCAATGAAAAAGGCGAAAAACCGCTCCCGAAGCGGAGCCAGTTCGTACTCGATGGTGACGTTCTGCGTGGTGCGGATGTCTATGTTTGGCATGTGGAGGATTTGAGGATTTGAGGATGCGAGGATTTGAGGGGGACATTGGTCAAATCCTCAAATCTTCAAATGCTCAAATGCAGCCCCGCAAATATTACTCGATTTCGCCGGATTTCAAAAATCGCCATACCTTGCTTTAAATTCTGGAAAATTATGGAAAACAACGTCGAAGCCAAAGTCAAGGAGCTTGTCACCGACTTCAAACTCGAAGAAGCACTGGACATTTTGATAGCCCAGGCGCAAACCCAGACACAACGCAAACAGAACGCCCTGCTGGTGCTGAAGGGCAAATTGGCCCTGCTCGAAGAACAAAGCCTCGCTTGTATGTTGGACCCCGGAGACGTGGCCCGGCAAAAGGCAGGCATCGCCCACCAGATACTCGACATCGCCGACGGCAGCCCACTCGACCATGAGATTCCAACGCCTAGCCAAAGTACCCGACCAGAGCAGGTTTTGGTACAAAAAACCGTTTCCATACCAGCAACTGGGGGCGCTTCGTGGGTGAAATATTTGCTCATAGCCGCTCTGCTCGTGGTCGCTGTCGTGGCGGGCATTTTTATCTCAAAATCGTTTGGCGAAAAGAAATCTGGCACCGCCAATGAGCCGAAGCCAGTGCAGCCCAGCCAAGAACAGACGACTGACGTGACCAACGACCACACGACTTCCCCATCCGGTGGCCCTTTGCGGGTGTTGGATTTTCCCAATTTGCAGCAACCGTTCAACTTCCTCGACTTCGGCTACGAGTTCCGGTGGGCAGATGCGGAGTGGATTTCCGACAGCGAAATCAGGTTGAAAATGCGCTGCTACATTACCTGCAAGAGCAACCTCGGCATCTGCTACCGTGCAACGGTGCAAATCTACGCCGATGGCAAGCCCATCGCCCCAGCCGAGCAGTCGAACACCGCAGGCTGGGTAGAGCACAACGCCACCATCACAGACGACATAAGCTTTGTACTTCCTGCCGACGCAAAGGAATTTCATATCGAACTATCAAGGGACAAGTCCACGTGGAAACGACCCTTCAAAATCCTCCGATGAACTACACCAAACATGACCTCAACGACACCATCGTCGCGCTGGCCACCCCGCCCGGCGTGGGGGCCATCGGCGTCATCCGCCTCAGCGGTATCGAGGCACTGGCCATCGTGCAAAAGGTTTTCGGGGGAAAAGACTTGACCGAACAGGCCAGCCACACATTGCATTTCGGCACCATCATCGGAGCGGATGGGAAGATACTCGACGAGGTGCTGGTCTCCGTTTTCAAAGGCCCGAACTCCTACACGGGCGAGAACACTGCCGAGGTCTCCTGCCACGGCTCCCCCTTTATTTTACAGAAAATCATCGAGCTTTTCATCGAAAAAGGTGCCCGCTTGGCGCAGCCCGGCGAGTTCACCTTGCGGGCTTTTTTGAACGGAAAAATGGACCTCTCGCAGGCCGAGGCCGTCGCCGACCTCATCGCCTCCACCTCCGAGGGCAGCCACTTTGGTGGCCATGCGGCAAATGCGGGGCGGGTTCAGCCACGAGATTCAGCGCTTGCGGGAGGAGTTGGTGAACTTCGCCAGCCTCATCGAATTGGAACTGGACTTCGCCGAGGAGGACGTGGAATTCGCCAACCGGGGACAGTTGAAGGCGCTGGTCGCCCGTATTCACGCATTCCTCCATTCACTCATTCACTCATTTAAGCTGGGCAACGTGCTGAAAACGGGCGTTCCCACTGTCATCGCTGGCCGCCCGAACGCCGGAAAGTCCACCCTGCTGAACGCCCTGCTAAACGAGGAGCGGGCCATCGTCAGCCCCATTGCAGGCACCACGAGAGACACGGTGGAGGAGGTGCTGAACATCCAAGGCGTGGAGTTCCGGCTGATTGACACGGCGGGCATCCGGGAAGCACAAGACCAAATCGAGGCCATCGGCGTGGAGAAAACGATGGAAAAAGTAAGCCAAGCCGCCCTGCTGGTCTATGTCTTCGACGTGGTGGAAACGAAGCTGGACGAGGTGCTGGCGGACGTGGCGAGCCTGCAACGGGAAGGCATGGAACTGCTCGTCGTCTGCAATAAAATGGACATGCTGCCTAGCTTCAACCCCGTTTGGCTTGTCAATCCCGACGACCCTGCCATCCCCGATTTTTTCTTCGCAAATGCCCGACCCGATTCAAAGTTGGCAGTTGGCAGTTGGCAGTTGGCAGTTGGTCCCGAGCAAATTATCACGTTGTCTGCGAAGAACGGAATGAATGTGCCGTACTTGAAAGAAAAGCTGTACGACGCTGTTGTGACTCAAAAAGTCGGTACAGAGAGCACCATCGTCACCAACGCCCGCCACCTGGAGGCCCTGCAAAAAGCTGCCGCCAGCCTCGACGACGTGCTGCACGGGCTGGACACGGGCGTGACTTCCGACTTTGTGGCGATGGATATTCGGCGGGCGCTGTCCTACCTCGGCGAGATTACGGGGAGGTGGGGGTGGAGGATTTGTTGG
>JADJYH010000050.1 GCA_016719855.1 Saprospiraceae bacterium
TTATAAAGTAGCCACTTTAATTGATGTCTCAATGTCAATATGTCCATTATTACAAAAACATACGGTAGTAAGGTCAAAAGGGTTGATTAAGCAGTATTGACTGCATCGCTAAATTTTCCATCCCTAAAATAATAACGGTTGATATACATCCCTATTACTTTGTCATGGATATCCTCGTTCTTTGAAAAACATATGGTTCTCCGGCTCAACCTTTTCAGGTGCGTCCTGAAATTGAGGTTTTTCCGCTCTATCTTCCAAGTGTTGTCCTTGCCGACGATTTGCTTGTATTCCAATGGCATGCACCGCTCGTAAGCGCCCCAATCGTCGGTATGGCACACCTTGATTGGGAGGTGTGCGACCTTTGCCAGCAGTGCCTTCAGGGACTCGTCCGTCCGCCTGCCGTTGTGGTATGCCAAAATGCAGCCGCTGTGGCGCTCGATGGCGTACCAGGTCCAGCGTTGGTTGGGCTTGCTGCCCACAAATGACCAGAACTCGTCCCATTCGGTGCTCAAGAAGAACCCCACTTCAAGTTGGGCCAACTGGTCGGCCTCCAATTTGTCAAAGAGGTAGGGGTTGACCTCGGACGGCTCTTTTTTTTAAATCGGCGATGACCGTGCCCTTTGAGATTTTCAGGTTCCGGCCGATGTCCACTTACCCGGCTACTGTTCATCGTCTGCTCGATAATCTGTTCCTTGACGCCCGGCTTGTGGGCGTTATAGGTATATTCGAGTTGAAAGCTCTTGAGGCATACGTTGCAGCGCCAACGCTGGGCTCCGTTTTTACGATGCCCGTTCTTGGTCACGTCCTCGCATTGACAATGACGGCATTTAACAGGTAAGTGGTGAACCATAGTTTTTGATGCAAATATAACAAATGAACCTTTTGACCCACTACCAAACATACCTACCCTCCTATGAAAAATTCGGAGGGTAGGTAAGGTTAGACTTTATTGCACATATATTTCGAACTCCACCCGGCGGTTCTTGGCCCGGCCAGGTGCGTAGCGGTTGTCGGCGACAGGTTTTGACTCACCGAGGCCCTTGTAGCTCAAGCGGCCCGGGTTCACGCCCTTGGCCACCAAATAATCATAGGTTGCCTTGGCACGTGCCTCTGAGAGCGTTTGGTTCATAGGCGCTTCGCCTATGCTGTCCGTATGGCCGGCAATACTGACCTTGTGGTCGGGATAATTGTTCATGATGCCCACGATTTCATCCAAGACCACATACGAAGACGTAAGCAGCACCGACTTCCCGGTCTCGAACTGTACATCGGTGAGCGCCCGGTCGAAGACCGCTTTCACCTCCGCCTTGATTTCTGGACAACCGTTGTTTGCTGCATTACCCGCCGAATTCGGGCATCTGTCCTCCGAGTCCGGCACCCCATCCCGGTCCGTGTCCGGGCAACCCTTGAAGGCAGGCAGGCCCGCCTCTTTTGGGCAAAGGTCATCGGCATCGGCCACGCCGTCGGCGTCACCATCTGGGCAGCCACTGGCCGAGAGCGTTCCGGCTTGGTCAGGACATTTGTCGGCAGCATCGGCCACGCCGTCACCATCGCTGTCGGTCTCTGGGCAGCCCAGCTTTGCAGCAACGCCTGCTTCGTCGGGGCAAGTGTCGAGGTGGTCGGCAATGCCGTCGCCATCCCGGTCAGGGCAACCTAAAAGGTCCGAAATGCCCGCTTGGTCGGGGCATTTGTCGCTGCGGTTGGCCACGCCGTCACCGTCGGTGTCCGGACAGCCAAACATGTTAGCCAAGCCCACTTCATTGGGGCACTGGTCTTCGGTATCTGGTATGCCGTCTTTGTCCGAATCGGTGATTTTGGGTTCCTTGTCATACTTGCCCATTATCACCCACAGGCCCGCCGCATGTTGCAGGTGATCCCGATTGTCGTTCGCATCAAAACGGTACTGGCTTTCGAGGCTTAGGTACACGTGCCGCCAGCCGGAAGTTCAGGCCCACCCCTACCGGGTACTCTGGGTTGACTTTCCAGTCATTGTCCATTTCGGCCATCAAGCCTGCCCCGCCCAGCAGGTAGGGATAAATGAAATTGTCCCGTTGGAAAAGCTTTACGGTGCAGCAGCATGTCCACCGAGCCTACCCATGTGGAAGGGCCTTCCCTCCCATCATTGTCCATGGGCAATTCCGCCTTCATGACCTTGATCGGGAAAGCCAGGTTGAAAGGCTTACCCAAATGCCGGACATACATCAGTTCCGCCCCGCTGGTGTATTCATGGTAATTGATTTCTTTGTTAAAAGGATATTGAAAATTGCTTTTCGTCCAGCGAAAAGCAAAGGCGTTGGGAGCTTCCCGGTATTGGGCCTCCACCGCAGTGGCCACCAAGAACATGGCAGCGAGTAAAGTAATGGTCTTTAATTTCATAATAGAAAAGTTATGTGTCAAGGATTATCCCGACGGGTTTAAAACAGCTTTGTCAGCTATTATTTAGATCAGAACGGGCGAGCTTGGCTGGTGTTCAAATGTAGCTGTGAAGGAGATAAGAAAAAGGGATACGCACGTTCATTGAAACCCGCTGGCACAGGTTCCCCCGCTGGCGCACGACTTGTCAATTTAAAAACGGCGCAGCTCGTCACGAGCTATGCTCGTTGACGGGCTTTGGTTTGGGCCTCTGGCCGTTTAGCGTAGGCCAATATAATAGCCCACTGGCACAGGGTCTACTATCAATGGAAAAACAGCACTACTCCCCTACCGCCTCCGCTTCTGCCGCAGCTTGGGCTGGTTCCATTCTTCTCGCTGCGCAAAGTCCACGATTTTGCGCATGGCGGTCAGGATGAGCAGGAACACAAGGTAGCCAATGGTCACGACGATATATATCCACTTGTAGGAACCTGCATCGTTCATGGTCAGCTTGCTGAACAATTGCGCCAACAGCGCCGACAAGGCAGCCAACCCGACAAAACACAGAATGGAACGGCTCCAATAGTTGTCCATGTTCTTTGCGAAAATACTCAAGATGGCATTCAAGGCTGAAAAGAACAGCAGGAATGATGCAGCAATGGTCCAAGGAAAACGTTGCTCTATTTCCATGCCAGCACCCCTGAAAATAAGGGCGCCGAGGTTGAAAACCAGCACGGCTGCCAGCAACATAATCGCTTGATAAACAGGATTTTGGAGTTTGACGAAGACAGGGTGGCTTTGTTTTTCCATGAGGATATTTATTATTGGGATATTGGGATATTGGGTTATTTAGGTTCAGCGGCTTGGTCCAATAAAATATCCCAATAACCCAATAACTCAATATTTAAACCACTTCTCCGAACAAATCAAACTCGGCGGCACTGGTGACTTTCACGTTGGCGAAATCGCCAATTCGGACGAAATTGGATTTTGCGTCCACCAGCACCTCGTTGTCCACTTCGGGGCTGTCGAACTCTGTGCGGCCAACGAAGTACGCACCTTCTTTCCTGTCGAACAGCACCCGGTATGTTTGGTTGACTTTTTCGAGGTTTTTTCGGTAACTGATTTCTTGCTGAATCTCCATCAGTCGGGCTGCCCGGTCGGCCTTTACCTCCTCCGAAACATCGTCCGGAAGGTCGTGGGCGCTGGTGTTTTCTTCGTGGCTGTACTGGAAAACGCCGAGGCGTTCGAACTCCATTTTCTGCACAAAATCGCAGAGTTCTTCAAATTCCGCCTCCGTTTCGCCCGGAAACCCAACCAGCATGGTGGTGCGGATGGCGATGCCTGGGACCCGCTCCCTCGCCAAGTTGATGAGGTCGGTGGTTTCCTCCCGGGTTATTTGTCGGCGCATCCGCTCCAGCACGCCGTTGGCGGCATGTTGAAGTGGGATGTCGAGATAGTTGCAAACCTTGGGCTGCCGAGCCATTGCATCAAAAATCTCGACTGGAAACTTGCTTGGATAGGCGTAGTGCAAGCGAATCCATTCAATGCCCTCCACTTCGCAAAGCGCATCGAGCAGGGCGGGCAGCTCCCGTTGTTTGTACAAATCGAGGCCGTAGTAGGTCAGCTCCTGGGCAATGAGCATCAGTTCTTTTACGCCCCGCCTTGCCAAGCTTTTCGCTTCGGCCACGAGTGATTCTATCGGGCGGGAGATGTGTTTGCCCCGCATCAGCGGAATGGCGCAGAAGCTGCACGTGCGGTTGCAACCTTCCGATATTTTCAGGTAGGCGTAGTGCGGCGGCGTGGTAATGATGCGTTCTCCAACCAGGTCGTGGCGATAGTCGGCATTGAAGCGGGCGAGCAGGCCGGGCAGTTCCAGGGTGCCGAACCAAGCGTCAACTTCCGGTATCTCACGTTCTAAATCTTCCCGATAACGCTGCGAGAGACAACCCGTGACGTAGAGTTTGTCAATGCCGCCTTCCCCTCTCACGCCAGCGTAGGCCAGAATGGTATCTATGCTTTCTTGCTTCGCAACGTCAATAAAACCGCAGGTGTTCACGATGACGATGTTGGCATCCTGGTCGTCGCTGTCGTGTACCACGTCGAAGTCGTTGGCCTTCAATTGGGTAATGAGGTTCTCGCTGTCCACCAAGTTTTTGGAGCAGCCGAGCGTGATTACGTTTACTTTATCTTGCTTTAAGGTACGAGTCTTCATGTTGTAAATAAATGGAAGGCAAAGGTACGAAGCCGGACGGCAATTCTGGCTGGAATGAAAAAAGCCCTGACGACAAGGGTTCGCCAGGGCTTTTTTTGGAAGAAATGGTTCATTTTACTCCACAACGGACAAGCGCTGTGTCTGGAAATCGGTCTTCGTCCTCAATGTCACGAGGTACATGCCAGCAGTCAGGTTCAACGTTGGCACTTCAAAGCTGCTTTGACCTGCCTTGAAGTCGTTTTGAGGAAATTCCTGCACCATTTGCCCAGTCATGGTGTGGATGCTGACGGATGCTTGGATGGCCTCCGTTGCTTCCATGTTGATGAAAAACGGGATGCCCACCTTCACCGGGTTTGGGCCAATGTTCCATTGTGCAACTTCTGAAACAGTGAAGGTATCGCTCAACTGGTCTCCTGTCTTGAATATTTTTTGACCGGAAAAACCACCGCAGGTGGAGTATTCGTTGTAGCCCATTACTTTCCAGAGGTAGCTTTTGTTGGGCACTAGATTGGTCAAAACTATCGTGTTGGAATTGGCAATGATTCGGGAAGTCTCCTGACCCGAAGTCGTCAATTCAATCAGGTACTTATCGGCTCCTGACACCGCAGTCCATTCCAAAGGCACAGCATTGTAAGTCGCAATGGTTTCACTTTGCAGCGGGCTAACGATGGTAGGCGTACCAGTCACGGAGGTCAGGTTCGGGGTGTAGTTCGGGCGGATGTAGTTGCGGCTCGAACTGAACAGGCTGTTGCTGATTTCCGACTTTTGGTCGTCAGAGAAATGGTAGTCGTCACAACTGTAAACATAGTTCATGAAGTTGTGTATGTCCGGTGCAAGCAACTGGCCATTGGGGTCTTTTGCATTCTGCGTGTAGGCGCAGTTGTTGTTCGGGAACATGTAATCGGCGGGGGTATCGCAGATACCGTCACCAGCGGACATACAGTTGCTCATGTTCACTTTTTCATTTGGAACACCATCAGGCGAGATAGCACTAACAGGGTTTCCGTGAACGCCCTCATCCCAGCCACCGCTACTTTCCCATCCGTAAAACGTGTGGTTCAAGCTGAAAAAATGTCCAACTTCGTGGGTTAGCACCAAGTCTTGGCCAGCATAACCCTCCAAGCAAACTATCCAATCGTTGCCACTTGGGCCTGCATCGGGCTGGTAGTAGGCCAGCACTCCTTCTTCGGCCATTTCATGTACCATGAAGATGTTTATCGCATTGTAAACCATCTGGTTGGCAAGCGCATTGGAACCGCTAAACGAGGTGGGGTTGCTGTAAATACTATTGCTGTTGATGTACTTGAATTCCTTCAAATAGAACTGGATGTCCTGGTCGAGGTAGTTTTGGTTGAGCAAACAAAGCGCCTGAAAGCCTGCCCGTTCCGATGCCCTGCCGGTTCCGTCAGATTTTGCCACCAAAAAGAAACGAACCGGCACGTAGGTGATTGAGCCACGTTCATGCACGTAATCCCGCATTTCGTTGCGGTTGAACTGCATCTGCTCCATGATTTTTTTGCCGGCTTCCGCCGAAACACCGCATTTGTTTTGGGCTTCGATGTTGGCTGATGCTAAAAGCACAATAGCAAGCAAAAATGCCCATGATTTTATTTTGTTTGACATTTTATTGATTTTGAAATTTGCGTTATTCGTTGCTTAACACCTTTTGAGCGAACAGGTTGCAAAGTTATAAAAAAAAGATGCCAGAACTTGTCTTTACCCTGTCAAATTCGGTTTGTTGAGTTGGAAAAATTCTACTTTTGCGCCGCTTTTTGAAAAGATATTAGACAATAGACTTTAGACAATAGAAGAGGGTATGGTTAGCCATTCATTCTTGGAGCTTTCCCTTTTCATTTCCCAAGTATCTTGTCTAATGTCTAACCTCTAAAGTCTAAAATCTAAAAAAATGAGTAAAGTAACGGTAATCGGAGCAGGCAACGTGGGAGCCACCTGTGCCAACGTCCTCGCCCACAAAGACATCGTGAATGAAGTCGTGCTAGTTGACATTGTGGGCAACCTCGCAAAAGGCAAGGCCCTCGACTCCTGGCAGCAAGCACCCATTGACGGGTACAGCACCTATCTCAGCGGCGGCGACGACTACGCTGCCACCGAAGGCAGCGAAATCGTGGTCATCACCGCTGGCGTGCCACGCAAGCCCGGCATGAGCCGTGACGACTTGATTTCCACCAACGCCCGCATCGTGAACACGGTGACGGAAAACATCATGAAGCACAGCAAGAACCCCATCATCATTGTCGTGTCCAACCCGCTCGACGTGATGACGCTGGCCTGCTGGCGCTCTTCTGGCCTCGACTCCTCCAAGGTCTTCGGCATGGCGGGCATCCTTGACACGGCACGTTACCGTGCGTTCATTGCCACTGCCCTCGGCTGCTCTCCAAAGGACATCCAGGCACTGCTGATGGGCGGCCACGGCGACACGATGGTGCCGCTACCCCGCTACACCACCGTTGCTGGCATCCCCGTCACGGAACTCATCGGCAAGGAAGAACTTGATGCTATCGTGCATCGCACTGCCGTTGGTGGTGGTGAATTGGTGCAACTGATGGGCACTTCCGCTTGGTACGCTCCCGGCGCAGCCGCTGCCCAGATGGTAGAGTCCATCGTGAGGGACGAGAAGCGGATTTTTCCAGTTTGTGCCAAGCTCGACGGCCAGTACGGCCTTCACGACATCTTCCTCGGCGTACCTGTGAAGCTCGGCAAAAACGGTATTGAACAAATCATTGAAGTGAACCTTAACGCAGAGGAGCGGCAATTGCTCACTGATTCTGCCGCTGCCGTTAAGTCGGTGATTGATGTTTACAACAACATGCAGCTTTGATGGTGGCAGTTTGCTAATTGAAATCCAAATGCCCGGCGTGACTGCGCCGGGCATTTTTTTTGGAATTTGGTGAGCTTCTAAAGCTCAGTAGCCATATTTTTTGAAACAAAACCATTCTACTCCTGTTTCCCCTCGCCAATACTTTCCAATGAAAAAAATCAACTGTTTCTGGTTTCGCCGTGACCTCCGTTTGGGAGACAACGCAGGGCTTTACCATGCCCTCAAGGCTGGGCTTCCCGTGCTTCCCGTCTTTATTTTTGACAAAAACATCTTGGACGATTTGGAGGACAAGGCTGATGCTCGGGTTACGTTCATTCACCAGCAAATCAGTAGGTTGAATGAGGAACTAAAGGCGTTTGGCTGTTCCATCTTGGTGAAATATGGGCGTCCAACGGAAGTCTGGGCGGAAATTGCGCAAGCCTACCAATTGAAAAGCGTGTTCACCAACCACGACTTTGAGCCTTACGCCCTGCAACGGGATGCAGCGGTGCAATCGCTGTTGGAAGCTGCGGGCACTAGTTTCCACAGCTACAAAGACCATGTGATTTTTGAAAAAAACGAAGTGCTGAAGGACGATGGAAAACCCTACACGGTGTTCACACCATACAGCCGAAAATGGCAGGCGAAACTGGATACCCGGCGGTCTCATTTTACCACTGAAACTGGCGATCGGGTGGAAATTTCCTATTCCCTAAAGCCCTACCCTACCCTCAAATATGCGCCTAACTTTCTGAATATTAATACGTTGCTGATACCATCATTGGAAGAAATGGGCTTTACGGTTTCCAATTTGACCTTCCCTTCGACATCGGTTGCACAGGGTATCATCCGCAATTACGACCAAACCAGGGATTTCCCTGCCTTGGATGGCACCTCTCGCCTTGGGCTACATTTCCGCTTCGGCACCATCAGTATTCGGGAAAAAGCGAGGAAGGCGCAACAACTCAATGCCACCTTCCTTAACGAACTTATTTGGCGGGATTTTTACGCCATGATTTTAAGCCATTTCCCTCATGTGGTAGGCAAGCCGTTTCGACCGGAATATGACAATATACGCTGGCGCAATGACGAGCAAGAATTTCAAGCTTGGTGCGAGGGAAAAACCGGCTACCCGCTCGTGGACGCTGGGATGCGGGAACTCAATGCCACTGGCTACATGCACAACCGGGTACGGATGGTGGTGGCTTCTTTCCTCACCAAGCACTTGCTCATTGACTGGCGCTGGGGCGAGGCCTATTTTGCCAAAAAGCTCCTCGATTACGACCTCGCTAGCAACAACGGCGGCTGGCAATGGGCCGCTGGCTGTGGCACGGATGCTGCGCCCTATTTCCGCATTTTCAACCCGGAATCGCAGTTGCAAAAATTTGACAAGGAAATGAAGTACGTGAAAAAATGGGTGCCTGAATTAGGCAAGACGGCGTATCCAGCTCCCATTGTGGAACACAAAATGGCGAGGGACCGGTGTTTGGCGGCGTACAAAATGGCGTTGTTGAGGGATTGAGTTATTGGGATATTGAGTTATTGGGATATTGGGTTATTGGGATATTGTGCATCACGAAATAACTCAATATCCCAATAACCCAATATCTCAATTCTTCTCAAACCGCATGGAAGCTGAGTTCATGCAGTACCGAAGCCCTGTCGGTGGTGGCCCATCGTCAAAGACGTGACCTAAGTGACCATTGCAGACGGAGCAGCGGATTTCGGTGCGAACCATTCCGAGGCTGGAATCTTTAATTTCAGTGATGGCGTAATCATTGACAGCCTTGAAGAAACTGGGCCAGCCGCAGCCAGCGTCGAACTTGGTATCTGAATCAAAAAGTGGGGAATTGCAGCCACGGCAATAGTACCTTCCTGTTTCTTGGTTGTCCCAATAAGCACCCGTGAAGGGGCGCTCCGTGCCAGCCTGGCGAAGCACTGTGTATTCCATCGGGGAAAGTTCTGCTTTCCATTGTTCTTCCGATTTTATGACCTTAGGAATGGTGTCCCCCGTGGTTGTAAAGACGAACGGCTGGGAAGGGTCTGATTGGCTTTTCATGGTCTGAGCATGGTTGCAGGAAGCAGAAAGCATGATGACCGAGGTCAGGAAAATGACTGCTATGATTTTCATTATGGAGATGTTTTAGTGAACCAGCAAAACATACGCAATGAAATCCAGTTTCGGTTGCGCCTGTTAAGGATTTTATAAAAACCCCTTGACAATCAATGACTTGCCAGCACCATCGTCCAATATGGCCCAGCGGTTCCAACGCCTATCTCCGTAATTTTTGGATCCATCAGGTTCTCGCAATGGGTAGCGCTTTCCTTCCAGGCTTTGAGGGCTTCCTCTTCTGTCGCTCCTCCTTTCAGCAGGTTTTCCGCATAAAATGTATAAACATAGCCCTCGGCAGTGATGCGCTCATCCACGAATGAACCATTCGAACCGGTATGACTGAGTTTGTTGTTGGCATTCATGTCCTGGGAGTGCTTGATGGCCACTGTTTCCAGCGTGTCGTTCCAAGAAACGGGTACAGTCGCAGCGTAACTTTTGCCGCCACAGGACTCGCCTTTTGACCTAAATTCATTTACCAGTTCCACCAACTTTACCTTGTCTGGATTGGCGGGCGCATCAGGGAAAAAGGTGCTGCCGTCATCGCCTTTGTTGCTGCAAGCGGCCAAGATGATGCCCGAAAGCAGCAAGAATGAAAAAATGTTCTAGTCATTGAATTAGTTTTTTTTGAGAATATGCCCATGCAAAGGAAGGGAATTTGGACTAAGACTTCCCATCAATATTAAACTCAGAAAGTCTTTTGCCGAATCATTTTGCCAACTTAACAACCACATCCACCTTTCGGTTTTGCCATTTTGGGCGACCGTCGTTGTTCTCGCCCTTGCCTTCGATATAGATTTTGTCCACTCGAATCCCCTTGTTCTTCAACAAGACCCCAATGGCTTTCGCCCTTTTTTCAGATAAAACCAGGTTGTAAGCGTCCGAACCAATATCGTCGGCATATCCAACGATTTCTACGCTTTCGATGGTCTTTCCATTGAAGCCATTTTTGAAAAAATCTTCCAATTTCTCAATATCCGTTGGTTTTAGCTCTGCCTTGTCAAAGTCGAACAAGATTTCCTGGTGTACCTCGTTGGTCGGAATCTTTGCAGGTGTAGGCACGCCTTTTTCCACCAAAAGGTCGCCGGTATAAGCGGGCAGCCGAAAGAGCGGGTCAAGCAGCAGGTTCAAATGGAACGAGGTGCGGTTCTCCCATTTCGGTATTTCAAATCTGTGCTTATACAATATGGTAGTCATCGGCCCTGATTTCCACGTCCAAAGTGTCGTTCGCCTTCAGGCAAAGAAAAAACCGCCCCTCGTCATCCGTTTTAATGGGCAAACGGTGCTTAGCCATCACCGTGCAGGGCACAGGCACATGGGTGATAGAGTCCCGCACGTAGCCCTCCACATAGGTAATCGGGTCGCTCGAAAGCTGATTTGGCAGGTCAAATTTGTAGATGTCCATGCCGCCATGCCCGCCCTTGCGGTTGGAGGAAAAATAACCAGATTTGCCGTCCGCCGTCAGGAAGATGCCAAGCTCCCGATAGGCGGAATTGACGGGCATCCCCAAATTGCGGGCAAAGCTCCAACTGCCGTTCACCTGCAACCTCGACACAAAAATATCCTGTTCGCCGAGGCCAAGATGGCCCGTGGAGGAGAAGTAAAGCACCTTCCCATCGTTCGTGATGAACGGGGCTTCCTCATCGCCGGTAGTGTTGATGTTCGACCCGAGGTTGGTGGGTTGGCCCCAACGGCCATCCACATTCGCTGAGCTCACCCAGATGTCCGTGCCGCCCAATCCTCCCTCCCGGTTGCTGGCAAAGTAGAGGGTGTTGCCATCGCAACTGATGCTCGCTTGCGACTCCCACGAGCCGCTGTTGGCGTAGCCGTTGACGGGGCCAGCCTCGGTGATTTGACGGCCATCGGTCACGGCTTCCCAAATGTCGCAAGTGCCCAGCACCTCCGTTCGTTGGCAAGCGGTGAAGAACAAACGGCGGCCATCCCGCACCATTGTCACCATGCCCTCGTTCTGGCTGGTGTTGAAGTCGCTGACTGGTTCCGCCGATTTCCAATCGCCCCTGGGGCGGGTAGCCATGAAAAGGTTTTCGTCTGCATCCTCATCTTTTTTACTGGTAAAATACATCGTATTGCCATCGTTGGTGAGGTACGGGAAGTATTCGTTCGCCCCAGTGTTGATGCCGCCGCCAAGGTTGACAACCTCGCCGATGTTCAGGAACTGCAACGAATCCGTTGCCGAACGACAAGAGCGCAGGTTGTTTTCCAATTGTGCGTAATAGCTTTCCTCCACTTTCCGCTCTTCCAAGCCATTGTAGGCAAACATGGTGGCCGGCACAGTTTTCAAGCTGTCAAATTGTTCAAAATACTTTAAGGCCTGCGTGTACTTGCCGCATTGGTAGTAGATTTTGCCACATTCAAAGTACAGGGCACGAGAGAAATTGGGGCTGTTTTCAAGTGCCTTCACATAATATGTTGATGCTTCCTCCAACTCGCCCATCAGCTCGTATACATCTCCCGAACTACGCAGTGCTGGCGAAAAAATCAGGAATTTCTTCAACACTTTTTTGAAATGGGACAGTGCTTCCCGGAATTTCATTTGGAGCAAGGCCACTTCACCCTCGTGGTGTATTTGGGCGTATTCGTCAGGAATGATTTGTATGGAAACGGGTTCCTGCTGCGCAAACAGCGGTAAAAGCAAAAGCAGAAAAGATGTGGTAAGTAAAAGTTTCGACATTGCTTTGGGTGTGTGAACGACAAGGGACGCAGCAACAAATAACGTTCTTTCAGCGGTGCTGTTCCAAATTTCTTGTTGCTTTATGTGGGAAGTCATCCTATTTTTTCAAAAAACGTACCGTTTGGCAATTAATATGGAAATGGTTTTCACGGCAAAAAAAATGGCCGGCCCCACAAAGGAGGTCGGCCATTCGGCAATGATTGAATGCCTTTTAGAATTTCAATGTCAAATTGGCGGCGAACACAGTGCCGAGTTGGCTAAAGTGCGAGCCATCATAAGTCAGTATATGGTAGCGGTTGTTGAAGGTAATCAGGTTGCGCTGAACCTGAACAGCAGCTGCATCCTTCAGCAAGTTCTCACCGTTGGTGTTTAGTGCCTCAAACTTGTACTCTGGAAGCACATTGGCGATGTTCTGCACCGTCAGGCCGAAGTTCAGGTTTTCACCACCTCCACGTTGATGCCAAGGTGTGACCACCACTTTTGGCTGGAAACACCGTTTTCAGGTCACTGGACAGGCCTGCCTGGCGGAAGGTAGTCGGGCCAAACAAGGTATTGTTTAGTGAAAATGACCAACGGCCTATGTTGTAGTCAAAGCCCAAGATGGCTTTGTACTCTGGGCGTGAGGAAAGAAGTAGCGCCTCCTGCGTGGCATCAAAAATGGTCTTACCCAGTACCGTTCAATGATTGAAGGGTTCATCACGTCTCCTGTCCTCGCATTTTCAAGTGCCTAGTTGCCAGCAAGGTTGATGTTCATTTTGCCACTGCCAAGCATCATATTGCGATTGCTGATGAACGAAATCTATACCACTGGTAGTGGTGTTGATGCCATTTGTGAAGAAGCTGGCCGCAACGATGAATCTCATTGGTCATTAGCACCTTGATTTATCCCAAGCTGGATTCGTGGTGTCGCTTTCGGCAACTTCAGAACCAGAGGATGATCCTATCTTTTACGTCAATTTTGTAGTAGTCAACGTGATGCTAAAGGTTCTTGGTCGGGTTCAGGCCAATCACCAACCGTGAGGTTGGTTGACTTCTTCTGGTTCAACCGAAGGGATACCCAACTGGCGGGCCTGTGCGCTGCGGTTGTTAAAGATGCCTTTGTTTTGGATGCCTTCGCCTGGCACAAAGCTCTGTTGCGCAATCTGAAGGTAAATCTGGTGCAGCATCGGTGCCCGGAAGCCAGTGGAGTAGCTTGCCCGCAGCGTTACCATGTCGTCGAGGAACTTGTAGCGGCCGCTGAACTTGTAAACGAAAGTGTTGCCGAAGTCGCTGTAGTTCTCCGTGCGAATGGTAGCGCCAATCAGGAAGTCCTTGTTGATGTCGTAGGCAAGGTCAAGGTAGCCGCCCACGTTGGAACGGGTGTTTTCGCCAGCGTTATTTTCACCGATGCCGGGGAACGAATCGGCTCCACCGCCAGCGGTTGAGCCTGCGTCACCCGCATAAATCTTGAACACCTCCCGACGAAACTCCATACCGATGCCTAAGTTGAAGTTCTCGATGAGCATCTTGCTCACATCAATGTTGCCCACGTTGTGGGAAACTGTAACCGCCTGGCTTGAAATAAATTGGGAAGCAAGCCCCATTGAGCGGTTGCGGGGTTGGCAACAGAATAAAGCTGTTTATTGCCTCCATCGTGAAGCTCAGGTCAGAGTTCCAGCCGTTTTCTCCGAACGGAAACCAAAGGTGCCGTTGTAGTCGGTCAAGTCGCCTTCAAATGTTGGGGCGTAGCCGAGGGTAACCTTTTTGGGCTTCTGTGCGAATTGTCGAAATTCCACGCCGGGCGTCTCGGAAGCAGGCCGCCAATAGGGAGTACGGTAGTTGGCGAAGCTGTTTACCTTTTTGTAAACATAAGCTGCGTTGGCATAAACCTCAGCGTTCTCGCCAACGGGAATGCCAGCGTTCACCAAAAATTGGGAAGTCGTTTTCTCTGGGTCACCATTTACGTTGCCAGCATCTGGTTTTGGTTGAGAAGTTTTGCACGCTGGCAACATCTGCTCCAAAATCACCTGCCTCCCCCTCAGCATCCACATCTCCAGGGCGGTTTGCGAAGGTTTTTGTGCGACAAGGCAATCTGTAGTTGACGAAGCCTTTTTGAGAAATTGGCGCCATTGTTCACCGAGAGGCCAACCATCTCACCGTCGCCTTCCAGCGTCATGCCTGTATTCAGCGTCACAGTACCGTACTCGTACCTGTCTTTCAAAATGACGTTCATTACTCCGGCAATGGCGTCGGAGCCGTACTGGGCCGAGGCGCCGTCACGCAGGATTTCGACCCGCTTGATGGCATCTTGCGGGATGGCCGAGAGGTCAGCGCCGCCCTCGCCACGACCCGGCGAGGTCTGGATGTAAATGAGGGAACTGAGGTTTTTCCGTTTTCCGTTGATGAGCACCAAAGTGCGGCTTGGCCCCATGTTCCGAATCTCGTAAGGGTCGAGCAGCGAGGTGGCATCGTTCACGGGCGTTTGAATGCTGTTGAACGAAGGCACTTTATACTGCAAGGCCCGGTCGAAGGAGGTTTGCCCAGTGGCCGCCAGTTCCTTGGCAGAAACGATGTCAATCGGCACTGGAGAATCGGTAATGGTGCGCTGCGAGGTTCGGCTACCCACCGAAACCACAACTTCTGCCAGATCGGTTGCGCCGGATTCCAAGGACACATTCAAAGTGGTCGTGCCTTGGCCAACTGTAGCCGTGCGAGTGGTAGGTTCGTAGCCGATGAACGAAATTTCAATAGTGTAGCTGCCCGCATTTAGCGCCAGCGAATACATTCCATCAATGTCCGTTACCGTACCTGTTGATGTGCCCTGAACTTGGACAGCCGCCCCGATGAGCGGCTCTCCACTCGTATCGGTAATCTTACCCGACACCGTGCCACGTTGTGCAAATGAAAGTAAACTTGTTAACAGCAGGGCAGCCGTCAATAAGTGTTTGACATGTTGTTTCATACTCAATCTTTTTTAGTGAGAAAATGTAATTCTTGCGGCGTAAAATTAACACGGTAATTGAAAAACCCAACTTTAGGGGCGCAAATTGCCAAAATATTCTTTCGGTAATTCTTTGATTGAAAAGAGCTAGATGTCATCCATTTTGGCGTCTGCCACTTATTGTTTGTATTACGTTAATTTAGAACTCCTATCCAAACAGGCATTAGTACCCATAAAAATTCGAAAATCAATAAGCATGGATTATCATTTGGCACCCTTGGCAGCAAGCGTCAAATCAGAATTATAATAAGGCCAAACGCATTCAAACTGTTGAAAAAAAACTTCCTTTGCAGCCTATGATTTGAGCCGGTAAATCATGGGTTGGAACTGAAACCTAACAATCAAAATCTAAGATAAATGAGCCAATTCAAAATAGCAGCATTGTTAACTTACCTGGTTTCGTTGATTGCATGCCATTCTGACCCATCTTCCACACAACCACCACAAGCTGAAAAAATGAAATCGAAAATAACGAGAATGCCTTGGGGCAAGCTTCCAGACGGCACTGCGGTTGACCTTTATGTTTTAACCAACAAAAATGGCCTGGAGGCCAAAATCACCAACTACGGCGGCATTGTGGTTTCGCTGAACACGCCCGACCGCAACGGCAAAATGGAGGATGTGGTGCTTGGCTACGAAAAGCTCGATGAGTACGTGAAAGACAATCCGTACTTTGGGTGCATCGTGGGCAGGTACGGCAACCGCATTGCCAAGGGCCGGTTTGAATTGGATGGCAAAACCTACCAATTGGCAAAAAACAATGGCGAAAACCACTTGCATGGTGGATTGAAAGGCTTTGACAAAGTTGTTTGGGAGGCCGTGCCAGATACGGCTGGGGAAGCCAGCTTGAACTTGTCTTACGTCAGCCCCGACATGGAAGAGGGCTACCCTGGCAACCTCGAAGTTAGGGTGGTTTACACCCTCACCGACAAGGATGAACTGAAAATCACCTATTTTGCTACCACAGATAAACAAACGCACGTGAACCTCACCCATCACGGTTATTTCAACCTGACTGGTGGTGCAAAACGGGACATTTTGGCGCATGAACTGAGCATAAACTCCAGTGGTTTCTTGCCAGTGGACAAAGGGCTGATTCCCACAGGCGAACTTCGTGGCCTCGGGGGCAGCCCGTTCGATTTTCGCAAGCCCAAGCCCATCGGCAACGACATCAATTTTAACGACATCCAACTCGAAATAGCGGAGGGTTACGACCACAACTGGATACTATCAAATCCTCAATCAGCCAAGGAGCCGGGCCTTGCAGCTACACTTCACGACCCCGAAAGTGGCCGTTACATGGAGGTTTTCACGACTGAGCCGGGCATCCAGTTTTACTCCGGCAACTTTCTGGACGGCAAATACAAGGGCAAAGGTGGTGTGGTTTACCAAGACCGCTGGGGGCTTTGCCTCGAAACGCAGCACTTCCCAGACACGCCCAACCGTCTGATTTTCCCATCAACCGTACTCCTGCCGGGAACGCACTATTCCTCCACAACGATTTATCAATTTTCGGTGAAATGAGTGGCGACTTTGGTTTTAAGGCTGGCAATTTTTTGTTGAAACTGAAATTCACAAAATTTCAGAAGCGCTATCTTTGCCCTCCAATTTTTAACATCTGATTTTCAAAAAGCAATTTCAAATGAAGAACATCACAGTAATCGGCGCAGGTACCATGGGCAACGGAATCGCCCATGTTTTCGCCATGAACGGGCACAAGGTCAATCTGGTTGACGTGTCGCAAGATGCGCTCGACCTGGCCTTTGCCAATATTTCAAAAAATCTCGACAGGATGGTGTCGAAGGGCCTGCTCACCGAAGCGCAAAAAGCGGAGACGTTGTCGAATTTGGAAACTTTTACCGACCTCAAACCCGCTGTCACAAAAGCGGAGATGGTCATTGAGGCTGCCACTGAAAACATGGAGCTGAAGCTCAAAATCTTTCGTCAAATGGACGAACAAGCACCCTCCAGGGCCATTTTGGCAACGAACACCTCCTCGATTTCCATCACAAAAATTGCGGCTGTCACCAGCAGACCCACCCAAGTGATTGGGATGCACTTCATGAACCCCGTGCCGGTGATGAAACTGGTGGAAGTGATTCGTGGTTACGCCACTTCCAACGAAGTGACACGGACAGTAATGGAAATGAGCCGAATTCTTGGCAAGGTGCCCGTGGAAGTGAACGACTACCCCGGCTTTGTGGCCAACCGCATCCTGATGCCGATGATCAACGAGGCGATTTACTCGCTCTTCGAAGGCGTAGCAGGTGTGGAGGAAATTGACACGGTCATGAAACTCGGCATGGCCCATCCAATGGGGCCGCTCCAATTGGCCGATTTTATCGGACTGGACGTTTGCCTGGCAATTCTGAAAGTCCTGCACGAGGGCTTTGGCAACCCAAAATATGCACCTTGCCCGCTTCTGGTCAACATGGTTGCTGCTGGGAGGTTGGGCGTGAAATCTGGCGAAGGTTTCTACCGCTACAAAACAGGTACGAAGGAGCTGGAAGTGGCTGGCAACTTCAAGCAATTGACCTAAAAGCAATTGAATGCGGCGGCGAATGGGATTCAAGTTATGTTCCCCAATCGCCGCTGCATCAGTTTATACTATCGCTGTTTCAGCAATTTTATAGGCAAGCCCAGCTCGCCATTGTTCACGATTTGAGTAAAATAAACTCCTTCGCCCAAATCACTTCCAACCGAAATCCTTCCAACTGAACCTTCCAGTTTTTGCATTTCAACTATTTGTCCTAAAGCATTATAAATCAACAGACTAGCTTCACCTTTCCAATCTTTGATATCATAGTTTAGATTAAAATGGGTGCTGGATGGATTGGGTGATACTACGATTGAAACTCCATTCCGAAATAAATCAATTGCTCCACTTGGTGGGTTAGCATCATAGACTTCGAAGAAATCCACGCCCGCTTCTACAGCATCGATAAAATTTGGATCGGAATCGCCAACTTCAAAAATAACCATCATCTGGTCGGTAATGGGCAACAATGAGGAAATGTCAATTTCTGACGATTCCCAGGTTGGCGGTAAGAACAGGTTGGTGAAGGAAATCTCCTTTATCACAATCGTTTGGTCGCCATTTGCTAGTTTCACAATCAACTTGTCGCTGCCCAAAGCTGCTCCATTGGTGTTCACATTGAAAAACCAAGTTTTAAATTTCAAATGCGGTGCGTTCATCGAGGACAAATCCATCAGCGGGGAAATCAACCTGGTAGTGCCTGAAAGTTGAAGTCCATCGAATAGGTCAGCAACATTTCCAGTAACGTAGCTTGAGTTACCAGGGTCTTCAGCTGAGTCAGCGCCAGACTGAATTGGATAAGGTACCTGAGGAGGGAAACCTCGACAGGCGTTCCACGCTCCCATTTGCCTTGTGGGGCATCACCATTGATTAACCAACCAAGGTCTAAGGAGAAAATGTCTTCGTAGCCCCTTGCAATTTCGAGGGTCAAATTGCCACTTGATTGGTCAATCTGCTCGGCAGACAAAACGCCAGCTTTGTAGCCCCATTTTCCAGCAAAAACATCGTAATCACCATTGTAAAACTGTTGAACCGAAAATTTACCATCTGAATCAGTGGTCAAGTTGTACTCGAAATCGGCGTTGATAAGCTGGACCTTAGCATCAACAATCGGCAACCCAGTACCCTCTTCTACAACCGTCCCACCAAATACAAATGATGGTAGCGGCTCCAACGCTACATCTAGCAAGGTAAGCTCCCCATTTGCCAAATCAATGGAAATAGTCTTGGGCTGATAGCCTGCTTTTTTTATCAAAACTTCATAGGTTCCGGCGGTTGCCAAACCTGTTTTATAATTGCCAACAAGGTTAGACAACGTGTTTGCCAATTCGCCCACAATTTCGATGGTCGCACCGTTCAAACCAGTGGTCGTCACGGCGTCCGTTACTTTACCTTCGAGGTAGCAAGCCCTGACATAATTTGGTTGAAGAATATACAGCCCATTGCCAATATCCGAAACCAGTATCAGCCCACTCGGCAAAAAGGGATAAGCACCCCAAGCGCCAGCAAACCCAGTGCTGGTAGGGATATAGGTGTCAAAATTGGCGATTTCCACAAGGTTGTCAGGCCTAGAACCATCCACAATTATACAGCCATCCGTGTAATACGAAATGATTAAATAGTCATCCCAAACATGCACATTATGTGGGATAACCCCGCTGCCAAGCGTTTCTAACGGCCTGAACTGGTCCAGCGTAATAATATTGGCGGGATCGGAAACATCGTAAGAACCAACAGGCGCATCGCTAACTTCATCTGTTGTGAAAAGGATATTGCTGTCATCTGAAAGCCAACCATTGTGTGTAAAGTGTCCGTCAGTTTGTTGGCTGCCCAAGGCAACTGGGTTCGATTTATCAGTGACATCGTAAATGGTAAAATTACCATTGTAAATCTCAAAGCTATAAGCGAGGTTGTCGCGCCCAAAGGAATCGTGTGCGTAGATTGCCGGCCCCTTCCCAACGTAAATGGGGTTGTAAGGGTCAGTATTCAAGTCTGCAAACAGAATTCCCCCACCGTTGAGGTTGCTCCCATTTAGGTATAAATAGCCGAGGTCATCAATAAAAAGCGAGTGGATGGTTGCAAGCGTGCCAAGCCCGGGTATGCTTGGCGCCCAATAATGGTAATCCACCGAATTTGGCAGGTTTGCAAGGTCAATGACCAGTAAGCCACTTCCTGTCTCGTTTGTTGCATAGGCATAATGGCTCCAAGTCTTTATTTCCCGCCAATTGGACAGCGGGCCTGGCACCAGAGTGCTTTCCACAGGATTGGAAGGGTCAGCTAAACTTACTATGGAAACGCCATCATAAGTGCCAACCAGTGCATATTCTGCTCCATCGGGCGCACTGTATCCCCAGATATTGCTGAGTTCTACATCATAAGAAAGAGAGCCTACCAAGCTCATGTTCAGTTGAGCAAATGAGTAGTTGGCACAAATCAGCAAAATCAAAATCGGTAAAATCTTTTTTTTCATAATTGGATGATTTGATAAACAGTAGATATTGGTCAGACGGTTAGAGACGGAGAAAAAGTTGCGCATTTGTCCGCCCCTTTTACCCATAAATAACCTGTCGCAAACCTACCCTATGATGTCTGAGTTTTGGTAAAACCTCTACTAGCTTCCTTCATTTTTAGATAAATGCAAAAAAATCCCGCCTCCAGAAGAATGCGGGACCTAATAATGAAGAGAATAAAGGTTAGTTCACACCATGTGGGGAAATTACAAGTACAGGATTTCCCGGATGTCCTGTTCAGTTTTGATTTCTTTGTTCACAGATTCCAGCACGAACTCGAACTTGGTGTCACTTGAGTTGATGGCCTTGAATTGGGCTGGCCTGAACACCGCAATTTTGTTGTCGTCCGTCACCAACCAGAGCAGGTTTTCGGAGTTTTTATTGAATCGTAGTTCTGTGTTGGTATCGGCCAAGAATTGGTAAACTGTATTGCGGCTCTTGTCCACTAAGTAAGCCGCACGGTTGCTAAATTGCTTCCCGTTTTGGTCTTTGAAGCTGGCGGCCAGTTTTAGCATTTCTGGCGGCAACGGGCGGTCGCAATTCCACACCCCAAACTCAGATGCTGTGAAGCGGTTTACGACTTTTTTCTTGATGACTTCGTTGTTTGCGGCGTAGTCAAGCCCTTGCTTCCTCAGTTGTTCCACCCGGTCCTCAAACTTCAGGGTCGCCAACCGTTTTTCTTCCTCAAAGCGCTTTGCAACCGCTTGCTTCTGCGCAGCAAGCTTCGCCTCCCGCTCTGTGGACAATCTTTTCCAATTGTCGAACTCACGGTTGAATTCAGCCATCGCTTTGTCGTAATCCGAACCGCTGAGTACGGGGTTCACCGGCACTTTGATGGACTGCCCTCCTTTTTCCAACTCAAGCTCATAGTCACGCTCGTTCAGCTTTTTGATGTTTAGGCCAGTGACGGAACTAAACTCTTTTTGCAAACGGTCGGGGCTGACGGTAGCCTGTGGACTTAGCTGCCAGAGCATTTTCGCATATTTTCGATAGAGCTGGCGCAGTTCTATTTCTTCCACATTGGAGGAGGTGTCGTTCGCCGGGAAAATATCGTTCAAATCAAGGTTGAAAACGTAATCATCGCCATTTGCACGTTGTGGCTTAATAGGCTCATTTGGCTTCGCAATGGTTTTTTCCACCTTTGCCAACGCTGCAGACTCGCTCACCTGGATGGCCAACATTCGCTCGGCCAGCGCTTTTTGAGCGGGGTAAAACGGGCTTTTTTCATCCAAACTTTCCGCTGAAATCGCATCGCCAATAACCTCCATCCTGTCAATGTCCTGATAGACCCAACTACGTTTTGATGTATCCAATTTGTAGATGTTGTAGCCGGGAGGTACGTTCAAGCTTGGCGAGGTATTTACGTTGGATACCAGTTCCACGTTGATGGATTTGCCTGGAGCCATCATTACACGCTTGCCATTTTGCTCCGCAAAAATTTCAATCATGCCTGCACTTTCAAGGTTGTAGTTTACGCCTGCGGAGTCGTAGGTCATCGGGATGCCAGAGATAAAAAAATCAACGAAATCGTGCATCTCACGGTAGTGCAGCGTTACCTCACCGGAGAGTGTTTGTCCATTTTCATAGACAAAGGCCGACGCTGGCACCACCACCTGCGAGCCGCTTGGGTATTTGTACACCCCACCCTCGTTGGGGTCAACTTGATAGCTGGCGAAGGTGGGCTTTACGTGCCCAAATGGCTGGTTGATGTATGGTTTTGCATCAAAAAACGCCTGCTGTTGTTGTTGAAAATCCTGATTTCCAGTCAACTGAAAAAACAGGAAAATGCCAGCCACCGTAGCAGCAACGGCAGCCCCAGCCCACAGCAGCCTGCGGATAATTGGCCGCTGCTTTGGCTGGGCATTGTACTTTGATAGCAGGCCATCAAAATTTTTGTGCCTTGCTATCTGCGCTTTAGAGAGGGGCTGAGGATTAACCCGTATGTCGTAATTCTTTTTCATGCCTTACAATTTATGGTTGCACGCCGGAATCAATTCTGCTTTCAGTGGCTTCCGTTTGTTTGGTTCAAGATAATTTTTTTTAGTCGCTCCAGCACCCGGTAAGTCCGCACTTTGGCGTTGCTTTCCGTGATGTTCAGCACCTCAGCGATTTCCTTGAAAGGGCGCTGCTCAAAAAATCGCATCTCCACAATTTCCAAATCAGCTTCCTTTAGTGCATCGAGCGCCGAAATCAGGAACGGCCTGAACTTTTCGAGGTCGTCTTCAAGCACCTCTTCGAACATGCTGGAAAGGTTGGACTCCTCCACACTCACCACCCTGATTTTTTTGCTTTGCCGATACCATTGGGCAACTTCGTTGCTTGCAATCCGGTACAGCCAGGCAGAAAATGGCACCCCCGAAAAGTGTAGTCATTCAAGCGCTGCATGGCCTTGAGGAACACCTGCGAACAGATGTCGTCACTTGTTTCTTCGTTTTGGGTGCGATTGTAAATAAACTGGAAAATGGCCTCAAAATAGCGGTCGTAGAGTGGCTTGAATGCAGCCGGATTCGCCTGCGCAGCCTGAATGGAAGACCATTCGTCCTGTATATCATCGTTGGAAACAGTACGTCGGAAGGAATTCATCAGCCCTTCATTTTTCGCAAGGGTACGATTAATTTGAAAATCCTGAAGCATAATTGCACAGCTTGGTGCTCACGGAAGAAGGCGTTGCCCTTTGTTTCATTTGCGTTGCTTTTCGAAACTAATGTGGCTTAACCAGGAGTGCATTTAATTCTTCAACTCAAATGTACCACAAATGAAGTCAATTGGCAACGTCCTTTTTCCGCTTACCAGCACCGGGAAGCTGTGCCTCCCGGACTGTTTCGAATTCATAATGCCAACCTTCAGAAAGGTTACAGAACCAATACATTTTTATGCGTTTAATCCAAAAAAAAATTGGGCGGACTGCCAAACAGCAGCCGCCCATACTTTGTGTTTATTCCTGGAATTTCAATGAATAACTTTCAATCCATTAACAACATCATTCGTGTGGCCGTAAACGCTGTGGACTCCAACCGGTAGTAAACCACGCCACTGGCGTTCAATGCATTTCGTTTGAGCAATATTTTGTTGTAGCCTTTGGCAAAATCGTCATCAACCACCTTCAAAACCCTACCGGAAACATCGGCGAATGTGAGCGTGCATTTGGCTGCCTCTGGCAAATTGAATCCAATTTCGGTGAGGTCACTAAATGGGTTTGGCGTATTCTGGTAAAGTTCAAATCCAGCAGTTGCATGGTTCCCTTCAAATGCCAGCGCTACGCCTATCCTGTCTAGTGAAGTTGGGTATGCCTCAGCAGGTGTGAACCTGGAGTCAATTGACCGCAGCTGGCCTAAACTACCAGCTTCCTTCGCTTTGAAAACCACGCCGAACGCCTCGCCATTGAAAAGGAGGCTGGAACCGTCGGGCTTGTTCCAGCTCGTGGTGATTGCGCCTTTGTCGAGCAGGGCCAATCCAAAATTTTCGCTGGAAACAATGCCGTCTGCGATTCGGACGAATTCCAATCTTTCGATGTCAAAATTGAGTGTAAACTGGAACCCCACTACCTCAGTCGCATCTACCCAGAACGGGACTATCACTTCCTGACCTTTCTCCACCATTACATCTTTTGTTTGGAGGATAAAATCGTCGCTGTTGGTGCGATCTTCGTTTTGCCCAGTATAGTTGCTCGTAAGGGCGCTCCCGTTCACGTCTCCGATTTTTATGCCGACGAAATCTGCTCCTAGTTGGTCGTCATTCAAGTCGTTGACATTGAAAAACTCAGGGAAGGGTGTCTGCCACGGGTTGGCTGGGTTTGGGAAAACAAAGTCTTTGTCCACAAATCGCCAAGACATATTGTTCGTGAAAGAATCGTTGATGAAAAGGATAAGCTTCCTGATTTCAACCATGTCAAACGTAGTCACACTGCCCGACTTATTGACGTCCGCAGCGATGATTTTGTAAGGTGAATCAAGCAGACTAACTCCCAGGATGTGCTTTGAAATCAACACCAGGTCAAAAGTAGTGACGCCATTTAGCGGGCTATCGTCCTTATGGGGTACCACCGTGTAGTCTCCGCCAGGCGTAGGGAAGCCAAACTCGTACATGCCGTTGTCACTGGTCATCACCAAGCCGGAATTAGAGCCGCTTAGGTTAACTTCAACATCCTCAATGCTTTCGTTTTCTTCATTGGCAACAAACCCGCCCAAGTTGACAAGTGGGTCGCCACAAAAATCAATGTTGTCTTGAATGGTGATTTGAGTTGTGCAATAATCTTGGTTTCCACATTCGTCCGTCACCCATACGTCTACAAAAACAGTAGTGTTTTGGTTGTGGCAAAAGAACTGGATACTTGTATTGGTGGTGTCTGGGGAAAAGGAAAAAATTAGGTCGGTTGAACAGTTGTCAAAGCTGTTGTCATCCATGTCACTTGCCCACACTTCTATCATCGGTGGCACAGCGTTCATCAGTGTCACAATGATTCCATTTTTGCAATAGGGCGTCGGTTTTTTGCAATCTTTCACCTTGACCGAGGTATTGCAAACCGTCTGGTTGTTGCAATTGTCCATTGCATTGTACTGCACCTCGTACATTCCTGGTGGCACATTGGCCCAAGGGCCAAAACCAGTTAGCCAAACCCCGCCAATTTTGATTTGAGCCGTGATTGTCAAATTGCTGCTGCAATCGAGCACATCTGGCGTTGGCAAAAGCAGGTCTACAGCGCAGGTGTTGTCGTTGATGCAGACCATGGGAATGTCACATCCGTTCACAAAAACAGGGTCAACGGTATCAATCACTTTGATGACTTGCTGATAAGTGATGTATCCGTCCCAAGGGTCTGAGTCGAGGTCGGTATCAGGCCCAGTCGTGCGGGTCGCATCCAGTACAGTTGGCCGGTTCAGATTGGAAGGAGACCCGCTCCGCCAAGAATCACGGAAAGTGCGACCATCGCAATCGCCGTCACTGTCAATGTCGCATTGGGGGAAAGCAAGGCCAAGTTGGCTCTCTGGCTGCTCCACCACTTCTTGGTCAACGAGGCCAGGGTTCGTCCCAACGACACACCAATTGATGATGGTCCAGGTGCGGACAATTTTGTAGCAAGCATCAACAACCACGGTGAACAATTCATCGTCGTAGGTAATTGCGACCAATTCACAGGTTTCGTAGAAGATTTTTGGCTCCCCAAAATCGGGTGGCGTAGTGCCGCAATTCACGCTGAGGTCTGCTGGGAACTGCACGGCCCAATCTGAAACATGGTCAATGAATATCGTTTGGCTACAGGGCTGCAGTGTGGTGTTTCCAGCAGCGTCGGTGGCGGTAAAGCTACGGCTGATGGTGCCTTCAAGGCACTGGTCAATATTGCTGGAATAGTTGCGGTTCACCGTTAATTGGCAGTTGTCGTAAAAAATTGGTGCGCCAAAGAACTGGTCGAGAAATATGCTTTTTTCGGATGCAGTGGCAAGATTGGCAACCTGCGTTTCAATATTGTCGGCATACCAATCACACGTGATGCGTTGGTTGGGTGGGCAGGAAACCAACACCGGAACAAGCTTGTCGTTGACAAAAACCTGAATCATGCAGTCATTGTAATTGCCAAAGCAATCAAAAGCCCTAAAAACAATCGTTTTGGTTTTGCCAGCATCTTCGCAGCAGAAATATACGGATGGTCCAAATTCAAGGTCGTTGTGGCCATCGTCGCAGGCATCGTCGTCCATCCGGCGTACCTCAAAATGGTCGAGGCAGCAGTTATCGTGAGAAGCTTGGTCGAAAGCTTCGGCAAATACTTCCGCATTGCCAGTGGACTCAAGGTTAACCTCAGTATATTCAACACAAATCGGCGTTGGGGCAATGCCGTCTATGACCGTTAGCACGATGTCCTTTGGCAACATTCCCGCAGTTATCAAACGCCTGGATGGTGACAATATGAAGGCCAATCGGTAGCCCTGGATCAGGAATATGCCCATTTACCACCTGCCCAAATTGAGTGTTTATCACGACAGAAGCTACTCCAGAGCAGTTGTCCGTGACACCAGGAGAAGGGAAGGCTGCCGTTGAACGGCAAGGCTGTGGATGAACGCCGGGTATGTTGGCATTTACCGTTAAATTGGTCGCAGTGATGATCGGAGGTTCGGTATCCATCACTTTTATCACTTGGACATTGTCTTCTCCACCAACACCTGTGACGATGACGTTGCCCGTACACCAGTCAATGACGGTCCAAGTGCGGATTATTTCAAAAACCCCAGTGATATTATCTCCGCATGGGAAGATTATTTCATCTGAAAAACTATAATTGTATTTGCAATACTCACCGATAATGTTTTCAGGGACACCAGAGCCTGTTCCTGAAAGTTGTGCTACGGTAATCAAACTTGTGCTGACATTAATGATATCCGTCGAAAGGTCAGTATCAACAATAGATGACTTCAATTTTGTGGCATTGACAATTTGATTGCGCGTAGCATACTGATAGCATTGCCACACAATGTCAGTGGGGAAGTCAACCTCCATCGGCCTTTCGACGGTGATTATTTCCAGGCAGGGCATCGAAGTGTTGCCATATATATCAATGGCATACCAGGTTCTAAGAAACCTGACCGCATTGTCATCGCAAGCATCCAATTCAATTGGGGTAATTCCACCCAATTCCAATACCGGGTGAGCATCGCAATTGTCAACAACCGTTGGTTCGCTAACTGAATTCACCGCCTTGGTGCAGGGTATCGTCCAATCCTGGCACGTGATGACTGGCGGCGTTTTGTCCTCCAATACTATTTGCCCCCAGCAAGAGTTGCCATTGTCGGGGTCCATTACTTTGGCTATCAGGAAATCGCCCACTTGGTTACAAGTAAGTACATTCCCCAATTCCAATCCTGTATCATCGGTAATCGTAACAATGTAGTCATCATAACAGCCATAGGGGCCGCCCTCCAGTATCATATCGGCATTTATTACGGACATCCCGTTTTGCCCAATAGTTGCCTGTACCAATGTATTGCAAACCAGTGATTGAGACGGGAAAGGATATTCCAACACAATTACATCAAACGTGCAGGTGCTGAAATTGCCGAGGTCGTCCGTGGCCCGCATCACTACGGGGTGAATACCGATTGGAAAGTAGTCGCCAAACGGAATGCCGCCAACTTGGGTGATGACGACCGATAAATCACAGTTGTCAGTGGCGGAAACGCCACTAAGTTGAACAGATGTTTCACAAAGCCCTGCTTGGAGTGTCACCGTGATGTTTGGTGGGCAAACCAACACGGGAGGCAGCAAATCATTTATCGTGATATTAACTGTGTGGAAATCATTTGGACAAACACCGCCTTGGCTGCCAGTGTAGGTATTGACGGGAAAAGGAATGGGTGAAGTTGCATTCGTCGTTTGGTTGTCCAAAGCGTTGATTCCGCTGAAGGTCCAGTTTCCAAGTTGGAAAAAGGAAGCATCGGGACCAGTGTTGTTGACCCGGTAAGCCCAACCATCCATATACTCCCAAGGCTGTCCGGTGCCGCTCAAGTTGATGTCGCCAAATACATCAATCACCATTCCATTGCAAAACAACTCAATGGCATCGTCGCCGTTGATGCTGGGCGCATTGGCATTGACATAAGTTGGGGCAAACCCGAAAAATGCTTGAAATGCAACTGCTTCAGTAGCCACCCAGATATGAGTGCCTGCGGTTACAGCAACTGCTGGAAAAGTAAATTCCTGCCCATCTGAACCACCACCGTTATTGGCTGAACCAAATCCATATGCGCTGAGGTCGGGAATATCCGTGAGCGCATAAAACTCTACCGCTTTCGGTATACCACCTGTCAGTGGCCCGTCAATTACTCCGGTGATGACCAAATTGCCACAACCGCTCACGCCGTTGGTCACAGCGTAGGGAAGTTGGGCTGTTTGCATTGCTGAAGGCGCCTGTGCCCCCCGACCAGCTTCCCGCTCCTGAAGCTGCGAGTGTGGCAATATCGTCTTCGCAAAGCATTTGGTTAGGGCCAGCATCAGCAAATGGGGGAGCCACAATCTCAACTTGACGAGTGCAAGTAACCGAACCAGCAAGCATGTTCTGGTGCGTACCTATTGGCCATGGGTTCGGGGCAGTTGCATTAGTGGTGGTGCCATCCAAGGCATCTATTCCACTAAAAATCCAGTTGGCTTGAGGAAACGTGGCTCCATCTGGGCCGGTATTATTCACCCTATAAACCCAACCATCCAAGTAGTCCCAGAAGGTTCCCGACTCATCTACGCCAACTTGGCCGAATTGGTCAATGACAGTTGCGCCTTGAAACAAGCGGAATGCATCGTCCCCGTTGATATTTACAACGTTGCTGGTGTAGGTGGGAGGAAATCCGAAATAAGATGTGGTGCTTGTTGGTGGGGCGGTTGCCTGCCCAAATCCGAGTTCCGGCAGTTGCTGGGACATTGGGAAAAGTAAATGTTGCGCCGACTGACATACTTCCATTGAAATAAACGGAAAGGCTGTAAACGCTCAACGAAGGGATGTTTTCAAGTATGTAAAGTTCCACCGCTTTCGGCGTTCCCCCGGTCAATGGTCCGTCAACTACACCTACTATGACCATTGGGCCATTGCTCACAGTGTTTACGGTGTTGGTAACATCGTAGGTGCCGGCATTGCTGGCACTAAGGTCAATTACCCCGGTTGTAGCATTAAGGCTCAATGTAGGGCCGCCCAACACTACGCCAAACGTGTAGGTGCCATTGACACCAGTAGTATGGGATGGTGTTGGGTCTGAACCATTCTGACAGTAAGCAGGTGCGCTGTAGGTGAATTCCGCTCCAGGGTCACAGGGAACTTGGGAAAAGATAGGTGATGTTGCAGAAAGCATCAACATCACAAAAAGTAGAAGAAAACCCCAATAGCAATAGAGTCGTTGTGTAAGATTCGTTATTTTCATGAGATTATAATTTGCCAACCAGCGCCCTTACAAAAATTGGCCGAAATACGAGGTTAACAGAATTTTAAAGCGAAAAGATGTCTTGAGTAACTACGGTTGTTGGGTGAAATTGGCGTTGGTTGGAAAGCCTAACAATAAAGGCCAAAGATAGCGCCAATATCCTTGAACAACAGAATTTTTTGAAGATAATTTCTGCTTAATTTATTTTTTTTAAATTCTATCAAGGGGGTCATTGGCAGAGAATATCAAGCTGGTGTTGGTAAGTCACTAAAAATCTAACAACATGACTTCTGCACTTCCACAACTTGCAATATCCTGATTTTCAAATAGTTAAGAAAAAAAACGAGTTTGTAGTCAAAAAAACATTAAAATATTCTATTTTTAAAAATACATTTGTTACCTTTGCAACACAACACATCATCCTCCGTAAGATAAATGGCTAGCTGACCAGAATGTTCAAATTTACAAGTCAGCCTACATTTGAACCAATCCAGCTTTGCTAGATTGGTAGTCACACTGAAACCACGGTACATGAATTGTTGAGAACGACTTTACGCACACGTGAAACACTTGATTAACTTACTTAACTGAGCTTTAGACACCATCTACCCACACTCCGTGTGGCAGCTTGCCTCTGGAAAGCAGAGACTTACCGATTTTAGCATTGAGCTTTCGTACCCTGATTGTCACGACAATTTGATTACTCTTTTTCAGGGACCTAAAAACGGCAGGCAGCTTATAATCCATCGTTTGGTCTACAAAACAAGTTTGGAACTACCACTACCAAAATGGTTGCCTTTTTGGCTGTTTGCCATAGGCGCAACCCATAATGGTGCTAATTTGTCTGCCTGACAAACAAAGGCTACTTTGCACGTTACGAAGATTGTTATGATGGCGAATTTGTAATCCTTTTTTTAAGTTTTAAACCCATGAGCAATGACAAGTAATACTACTCCTCACACTTTTCAGCAGGAACACTATTCAATTAAGAGCAAAATGGAAGGAAATTTCTTCCCGGCAATGATGATAGCCGTTGGTTTAGCCGGCATCTACGCCATGCTCAACAACATGATTTAACGACGTCTTTTAAGCTCAAAAAAGCCTCCGGTGCCTCATCGGAGGCTTTTCTTCTTTGTTCAAAGTTGACCCTTGGCTTTCATTTCAGCATAAATTTTTGCGAAATAAGTAATGACCACGTCCGCACCTGCCCGTCGAATTCCCATCAAAGTCTCTGGCATCGCACTGTCAAAATCTAGCCAGCCATTTCTGCAAGCAGCCAGCAGCATCGCACATTCCCCGCTCACATGGTACGCTGCTATCGGTAAGTTGAAGTTCGTTTTGAGCAAATGAATCACGTCTAGATAGTTCACGGCAGGCTTTACCATCAGATAGTCGGCGCCTTCAGCGGTGTCCAGCTCGGCCTCAATCAACGCTTCCCGCTTGTTGGCCGGATTCATTTGGTAGGTTTTTTTGTCTTTTGGGATGTCGCCACCTGCTTTTGGAGCGCTGTCGAGCGCATCCCTGAAAGGTCCGTAGAAAGCACTGGCATATTTTGCCGTGTACGACATGATGCCTGTATCGGTGAAGCCAGCCCCATCGAGTGCCTGCCGGATAGCCCCTACCCTGCCGTCCATCATATCGCTTGGCCCCAAGATATCGAAGCCCGCCTCGGCTTGGGCAACCGCCATCTTAGCCAAAATGCCCAACGAATCGTCGTTGACGACTTTTCCAGCCCTAACCAGTCCGTCGTGGCCATCAGCGTTGTAGGGGTCCATCGCCACGTCGCTGATGAGGGTGCATTCCGGGAAACGCTTTTTGATGTTGGTGGCCGCTTTTAGGTAAAAATTGGCGGGGTTGTAACCGTAACTCCCAATCTTGTCCTTCAAGGCTTCCGATACTGCGGGGAACATGATAAAACTGGTCAAACCAAGCGTCAAACATTGCTCTACCTCCTTCAGGATTTGGTCGAGGGACAGCCTGAAAATACCCGGCAGCGATGGCACTTCGCTTCGGATTTTTTCACCGTCCAGTAAAAAAAGCGGAAAAACAAGGTGGTTCACTTCAAGATGAGTTTCCTGCACCAATCCCCTCACAGAGGCAGAAACACGGTTGCGGCGTGGCCTTTTTAGCATGATATTTTTTTGAGCAAATCTACATTGAATGCTGCCCTCAATCCCAGCTATGCCGTTTTTGCTACAATCTTTTTACATTTAGCCTTCCAATAATTCAATCAAACTGCATGGAACTGTTCAACCTGAAACGCAAAGTGGACCTTTACAAAGACGTATTGACCAACACGGAAAACTACCGGAATGCTTGGCAATCCGAACTTAAAAACATGATTATCAAGCTTTTGCAAGATATTGCCAACGAAGTGCAATTGCCTGTAAAAGTTGAAGAGCGGGTACAAATGGAAAACCTCGAAGCCGTCGTCCTGTCGCTCGGCACCGTAAAAAGCGGCATGTACCAGAAAATCGAGCAGGGAATAGAGATGCCGTTGGTGAAGCAAAGTGGGTCACTGATATATCAGCAACTTTTTAACGGGAAAGTAATCGCGCTAATCCAGTACCCGTTCATTGAAAATTATGGAGAGCCACGACCGCCGAAAACCATTGCCATTTACAGGCCAGAAGAACTGAAAGAGCCTCTACATAGTCCGCCACTTTGAAGAATTTATACACGAAATTTCGACGTGGGAGGACTATGACGACGATGAGCCAAGTAAAAAAATTGGCTTCGAGATGAATTTCGGGAACCTGAAACCGGAGAGTTAGAGAGGTCAATGGCTTCGTGCATCGTTCCTGAGTTCCTCAGAAACATCGTGGCCAAGGTATCGGTCAATCATCCCATGAACGAGGTAAATCAAAGGTGTCAGCAAAATGGCCACAACGAATTTGTAGCAATAGTTAACGGTGCCCACGGCCAGAAAAAGGTTGATGGACCAGTTCTCCCCAGGGTTGAGAACGAAGGCAATGTACAATACGACGAAGCTATCAATGAACTGGGAAATCAGCGTAGACCAGTAGCTCTCAGCCAAAGTTTGGTCTCGCCAGTGACCTTTCGGGTTTGTGGAGCCAGGTGGCATCCACAATTTGGCCAACGAGGAAGGCAATCAATGAGCCACCAATTATCCAAAGCCCCTGCCTGAAAATATTGCTGAAAGCAGCTTGTCGGTCGGCAATGCCCCGGTTTTGCGCCGAGGCAATCCACCAATCGGCTGGCACTAGCTTGATGGCGCCTAAACACCATCAGGAAGGCATAAGCAATCAACGCAGCCGTGAGCCATGAGAGCAGCTTGATGGAATTTTACCAAAATATTCATTGATCAAATCGGTCATGATGAACACGACCGGCCAGAGCAAAACGCCCGCCGTAAGCGAGAGCGAGCCGGATTGCCCAAACAGTTTCCACGAGAGCGGGTTGAGACCCAGCGTATCTTCGAGGGCAAAGATTTTCACCCCGATGAACTCCGCCACGATGGCATTGGTCACAAAAAACCTGCCAGCACAACGAACAGCAGCACTGGCTTTTGCGAAAGCAAATTTTTCATAGTTACAAGATTAGTGGCTGGAAAGGTGCAAAAGAAAATTACACCATAGGCAGTTTTATGGAAAAAAAGGCGCTAATTTATCCTTCCACTTTACCTTCGTACACACACACCAAGCCCTCCCAAGAAGAAGCAACGGCAATCCGATAATCCTTTACCGAATTAGCCGTATTTACATCACACATAAAAAACTGATTATGCACTCCATTCGTGTACATTCCAGCTTGTTGTTCTTGCTCGTTTTCTTTGCTTTGCAAAGCTTTTTTCCAACCCAAATTTCTGCGCAATTTGGCTGCCTTGGCTGTAATGTCAGCCTCCCCGTACTACCTGCCGACACTATTTACCTTGGCCCAGCTCCCGACGGCGTGGCCGGCGAGTATTACGACGGCGACATGAGCTTCCGGATGCCAAAAACGACTACCCCCGTGAATGCCACCGACCCCAACACCCCAGCGGGTCTGCCCATCAGCAGCATTGCCATCGTAGCAGTGGTGAACGTACCGCCTGGACTGAACTGGCAGCCAAGCCAATTCACCTTCAATCCGTCCAACCACCCTGACGGCTGCGTGAAATTTGTGGCACACCGCTGCAACCTGGTCTTTACAACGTAGAGGTCTTTGTAAGCGCCGAGGTTCTCGCTGAACCAATCCACTTCGTTTTCCTTCCCGATTTACATCGCTCCATCGAGCAGCAGCAGCGATGGCTTTACCATGCAAAACAACGCTGGTTGTGGAAGCGTGACCGTTTCATTTGAAAACAACCTGCCCTCCAACGGAAACAACGGTTACTCCTATCTGTGGGACTTCGGGAACGGAACCACATCAACACTCGAAAATCCGCAGCCGGTCACTTACAGTACCCCTGATGTTTACGAAGTAAACTACACCGCCAATATTGATACCTTCGGTTACAAAATAACCACCGTGCGCATACTCGATGCAAGCTGCGACGACATCGCCATCAATACTGCTCCAGACTTGTACGTGAAAATCCGTGACCCACAAGGCAACTTCGTAGTGACAACCGGAGTTCAGGACAACGCATCTTTCCCGGCCATCTTCAACATAAACCTCCCGCTCGGCGATGGCACTTACGAGCTGGAAGTTAGGGACGACGATACATTTGGCTCGGAAAGCTGCGGTTATGTTTATTTCACCAAAACAACAGGTGGTATATTGACGAGTGGTGGTTTGGAGGTGCAGGTGGACATCATCCACCCAGTTCAGACTGTGCAATCGAGCGGCATGGTAACGGTTTACGCACAACCCAATCCGCCCATTATTACACCGGCTGGCGTTATCAACCTCTGTGATGGCGAGGAGGTGGAACTAGTGGCAGATTACGACCAGGACATCCAATGGTACCAGGACACTTCGGTGCTTTTCGGTGAAATTTTCCAGCAACTCCACGTGGCAAGCGAGGGCCTTTACTGGCTTGAATATACCAGCCCCGTTGGCTGCAAGGCACAATCGGAAGTTGTTGAAATCAACATCGTTCCACTGCCCGCACCACCCACTTTCATAGTCATTGGCAACGAATTTTCGTTGGCCAACCCTGACCAGTTGCCTGCCGATTACTTCGCTGCAATGGTACATGGATGGCAACGCATTGCCCGACGAGACCGGGCCGACCTACTGCCTGATGGAGCCGGGTGTTTTCCTGATGACCTTGGAAGTTACGGACAATGCAACGGGGTGCAGCAGCGAATTCAGCCTTGGGGTTTCGTTCAATCCGGCCTACACCTGCGCTTCCTCAAGTGGTGAAATTGCCGAGATGGCCTCCACCCTTGTGCTTTCGCCAAACCCAACGGCGGGCAGCATTTGGGCAGATTTTGAGTTGAAAAACCAAGCCAGTTTTCGATCCAAATATTTGACGCAGTCGGAAAAATGGTTTGGCAGAAAACGTTTCAGTCTGCTACCACCCAGGTACGACAGGAACTCGACCTTGGCGGATTTGCCGGGGGTATTTACTTGCTCAAAATACAAACGGAGGATGGGTATATTTCAAGCAAGATTTTGAAGCAGTGATATAAATTTCAGGATGATTTCAAGCGATACGACTGATTTGAACAGTCGTATCGCTTATCAAATCTGCTCAAACTTTCATCAATTCCTCACGCATTTCAAGCAGCTTGGCCTCTGTACTGTCATCAATCACTGCGGCACGTTGGCAGTCTTTCCATCGGATGTCAAGGTCGTGGTAAACAACGGCGAAATAGCCCAGAAATGGCATCCAGCACTCCGCAATCAGCCATAATTTCCCCACCAAAATAGAAGTGATGGCCAGCCCAGCCAATAAAAGAGGTACAAAAGCATTGAGACAACAATGGCAACAGAGGCTCGAAATTCACCGTCTTGGTTTTTTCTTCGCCAAAAAATTGCCTAAGTAAAGCGGCGCAACAGTTGAGTGCAAAACCAATCATGTAATCCAGCACAGGCCGAGCAGCAGCGCACTGCCCAACGAGTAGGAAGTATGGTCCATCGCCCACGGTCTGTGGTTCCCGATTTGTGCAACAACGACAGGTAGTTTGGACTTTTCTTTCAAGTTTTGTCGCTCGTTTTCTGGAAGTGCATTGAGCTTGTCGGCCAATTTTTTCTCCTCAAATAGCGGTGTCGGGTCATCTGATAATGCCGGGAAGAGCCTTGCCGAAGGGCCGTTTCGGTGGAAGGCCAACAGCGGTTCCGTCCATTCGTCGTCAGCAGGATTATCAAGGTGAATGACCCGTTCGGACATCCGTGTTTTGATTTCTTCCGTTAGCGGCGACGGCTTTCGCCGGGTTTGCAAGGTATGGTCCCAATAGTCCTGCACCCGGATTGGCTCACCATAATCAATCCTGACATCCGAGCGGAATTTATCGGAGTCTGTGTAGTTGACGCCGACCGGCACCACGTGGATGTCCAAATCCGGTATTTTTCAAGGGCCCCAAAAACGATGCGGGCCGTGCCCTTCATCAGCGGACGCAGGCGTTTTCGTGTTTGGTTCGGCCTTCAGCCAAAATCGTCACCTGCTTGTTTTGCTTGAGTGCTTCAAAGCATTTGCCGAAAGATTCATAATTGGTCTGAGGCCGCTGTACCCAAGGTCGTCCGGTCCGGAAAATGGGCACGATATGGAACCAATCATAGAGCTTGCGCACAAAGGGACTGTTCACGTACAGGTCGCCACGGGCAAGGAAGTGCATCGGTTCATCCGACCAACATCCCAAAATGCAAGGCTCGATGAAGGCCGTTGGGTGGTTGACTGCAAAAACTACTGGCTTTCCCTTCGGGATGCGTTCGCGATGCGAGATGTTCATTTTACGGAAATAAACGGATAAAGCTATTTTTGCGCAGGGCTTGACAATGCTATAAACCATGGTTAGGGTTGTTCTTTTTCGAACTCGACGTACCGTCACTGTGACGAAGCGCCAAAAGTACAACCAGCCCAGCCAATTTCTTGAAAATGAACCGTCAAAAACATCTCATCGTGATCGGAGGAGCCACGGCCACTGGCAAAACGGCCATGGCCATCCGTGTTGCCCAGCATTTTCAAACGGAAATACTTTCGGCGGACAGCCGTCAATTTTATCGAGAAATGAGCATCGGAACGGCCAAGCCCAATGCCGATGAACTTGCACAGGTACCCCACCATTTCATCAACTCGTTGTCGGTTCAATCAGAATTTACAGTGGGCGACTACGAGTCGCAAGCCCCTTGCTTTGCTGGAAAAATTGTTTAAAAAAAAGATGTGGTCGTGCTGGTGGGAGGTTCTGGGCTGTTCATCAAGGCGCTATGAGGGCTTGAATGAGTTTCTAGATGCCAAAAAGATAATTGACGACCTTGAAAATGAAGTTAGCACAGGGAGGTATTGCTGCGCTGCAATCGGAGTTGAAAAATGCCGATCCCGAATATTATGACAAAGTTGACCTCAACAACCCACACACCGTTTGGTACGGGCGCTTTCAGTTTGTCGGGTAAGCGGAAAGCCGTTTTCTGGTTTTCGGACGCAGGAAAAAGGCGGCGGTTTTCAACCCAATTTACGTCCTGTTGGAACTGGAGCGCTCCATTTTGTACGAAAAAAAAAACTACCGAGTGGATGAAATGATGCGGACGGATGCTTTTCGAAGAGGCTCGGCAGCTTTACCCGTTGCGAAGCTTGAATGCTTTGCAAACCGTTGGTTATCAAGAGCTTTTCGATTTTTGATGGAAAATGTACGCTGGAAGTGGCCGTTGAGAAAATCAAACAGAACAGCCGTCGGTATGCCAGCGCCAATCAACCTGGTTTAGGAAAGACGCATTGGCAGGCATTCGAGCCAGAAAAAACGGATGATTTGATAGCCTACCTTGAAGCGAGAGTTCATTCTGCGGACTAGAAATGCGCCTCCTTTTACAAGTTTCCCCAAGTCTTTGTAGGAGATGGTAAAGTCGGTTGGGCCAATGCATAGCCGCTGCCTCGAACGGATTGTACCAAAAATAGACGCCCTCTTCCTGCAATTCAAAATTGGTGGGCGACTGAAAATGTTCGCCCCAAAGAAACCTTCTCGACCAGGTCTGCATTTTTTGGAAGCTCTCGGGCTTTTTTGAATTCCTTTTCCACCAATTTTTCCAGGCGTGCATGTCAGTGAAAAGGTCTTTCCAAGTTAGTGTTTTTCCGGTTTTTAGGTCAAAATTGAAGATAGAAACAAAGGAGTTCGGGTGTGCCCCACCAGCGTAGGAATAGGAACCCATCGTAATGGAAACCACTTTCGGTGTGTGAAGACCTACCTCCCCCGTGACACTGACCTCCCAACCCGTGTTGGAGGAATTGTCTGGCTCGGTATTATTGGCGGTTCGCCATTCATTCAAAAAAGACTGTGCCGCCTCTTTCAGGTTCTCCTTTGAATATTTGCCTTTGAACCCTTCGAATACCAAGGTCTGAATGAGGAACCCATAAATGGAGTCGTTGATGGCCTGCTGTACTTCCAGCACCTTCCACCACGATTGGATATACCATGTCAACTTGGGCGCAGTCGCCATCTTGTTTGTCGCAATCGCCCATTTTTTCTTGAAAATTCTTGATTTCGAAGCGGACTTTTAGCCCCTTTTCACTGCGCAACTTGGGGTGTTTGCCCCGATGGCAACTGGTAAGCAAAAGCAAAGGGATTACAAGAAATATGGTAAGTCTCACAGGAATTTTTCTTTTAAGGCTGCTTTCAAGGCAATTTTTGAAATTAACTGCAAAATTATAGCATCTGCATGACAAACAACATCAATCAGTTGTTTCTTTCCTGATAAAAACTGAATTTGTAGCACCTTTGCATTCACAAAATTTTAAAGAAATTCAGCCATGAGGTATCTTTTTACACTTTCTATTCTAATGGTTTTTTCTGCTGTTTTCTCGCAAGAGGACATGCTGCCACGTGGGTTTTCTGCCGAAGAGAAGGCGCTGCTGGATTGGGAACAGTTTATGGTATCAATTCAGCGGTTGGGATCGAAACGCCCCCGCCCTACCCCGTGCGGCACATGGCTGAGTGGGAAGAGCTTCAAGCCTTGGCTATTACTTGGCGTTCGTACCCAGAAATCCTTACCCAGATTGCATTTCATGCCGCTTTGGAAGTGAAGGATGCTTCTGCAACTCCGGAAACCATCAAAAACACGGCACAGTCCAGCCTGCACCTTGCTGGCGCAACATGGCCAATATCGAGTTCATCGTTGCCGATTAATCCCGTTTGGATTCGGGATTATGGCCCAAATTGTGTCTATGCCAACGAACGTGGAAGACCTTTATTTCATTGATTGGGTTTACAACCGTCCATCCCGACCAAGGATGATGCACTGCCAACCGAAGCGGGATTTACCCTAAACATTCCAGTCTATTCCACCACCCTGAACCCTGAAAGGCTGGTGAATACTGGCGGAATTTCATGTCCGATGGCATGGGACTGCATTTGCATCAATTTGGTTTTGGATGAAAACGCCCCCGGAAACCCCTACAGCTGGCCCTCACACCGAACTGGATGTTGACAGTATTTTCGAGGACTACATGGGCATTGACCAGTACATCAAGATGGAGACGCTGCCTACGATGACATCCACCACATTGACATGCACATGAGGGCTACTGGATGAAGAAACGCTTTTGGTGGGTGATACCCGCAAGGCATGGCAGATGGGCCGCAAATTGAAGCCAACCTACGGTATGTACTCGACAATTTTAATTCAACATTTGGTGCACATACAAAGTGGTCCGGGTGCTGCAGCCACCTGCGGCCAATGGCGCTTACCCACCGATGGGCGATTACCGCACTTACACCAACGCCGTTTTTATAAACAAAACTATTCTGGTTCCTGGCTATGCCGAACAGTTTGATACGATTGCTTGAGGGTTTACAGAGAAAATTACCCGGGCTATAAAGTTGTCAGTATCAACTGCAATCGACATGATCGGTGCAAAAGGTGCGCTCCATTGCATCACGAAAGAAATAGGTGCAGCGACCCCTCTGGATTGTCCACCAGCGACTTGCCGACGTTTCCAACAACAATGATGTCAGCGGTTATGAGGTGTTGGCGCAAATAAAACACAGAAGCGGGATTGCCAACGCCGAGGTTTTTTACACCATTGACACTACCCAAGCGTACCAACCCCTGCCCTTGCAAAACGCCGGAAACGGGGACAACTGGACTTCCATCATCCCTCACCAACCCAACGGCAGCCAAGTGTTTTACTACATCTCAGCCACAGCAAATTCGTCCAAAACGCAAGTCAAACCACTTGCAGCGCCGATGGGTTATTATGACTTCACGGTAAATGACGAAGTTTCACTGGTAAACGAAACAGGCAATGTCGAGCTGGCAGAAATTTACCCAAACCCAGCCTCGGCGATGACGGTCGTTCCAGTCAACGCCGCTGTTTCCTTGGAAGCTAAACTTGAAATTTTGGATGTTTTTGGGAGGAAGGTCACGACGATTTTTGAAGGGAAAAATTTCGAACGGCTTGTCAAGGCACTACTTCCAATGCCGCTAACCTACCGTCGGAACTTATTTCGTAACCCTCCAAACTGAAATAGGAACGACCACCCGTCGGGTAGTCGTTCAATGAGTTTAATTTAGTGTGTGAGACAAGCATGGACTTTCCTTTGTTGCAGGAATTCCTATGAAAAAAGGCAAGCTGCTATCCTCAACAGCTTACCCGAAAACAGTCTATGAGAAAAACGTAGGTCTTTGAAATTGATGAATTGTTTGGTTGCTGTAATTTCAATTCAACAAGCAAGCAATTCATCAAAATTTAAATAAGGCTCCACACTTGGAATGGCCGCAGTTTGTACAAATCAAGCAGCCTTCCTTGTAAATCAGGCCATCATGTTGGCCGCAAGATTCACAGCTTTCCTTGATGGCTTGAGTGCCGTCTGGCACAAATTTTTTGAGTGCACGTACGACACCAGTCTTCCATGTGTTGATGTGCTCCTGCTCTACGTTTAGACCCGCAACCATGTTGATGACGTACGGCAATGGCATTCCATGCCGCAAAGCACCTGAAATCAACTTTGCGTAGTTCCAGTATTCTTTGTCAAATGAACGGGAAAGCCCCTCCATCGTCACCTTGTAGCCATCCTTGTCGGCAAACTGAAAGTCGTAGCGGTTGTTGCCTTCGTCGTCCTTTTCCTTAATAACCCAACCCTTGGTTACGGAAGGTGGGAGCATAAAAATATCCTCAGCCCGGCCGGTGAAAATCTCATAAGGCTGACCGTCCAGTAGTCCGACGAATGCCATCCATTTTTCATGGTTGTTTTGGAAACGGATTATTTCAGTTTCCAATTTCTTTGGACGCTTCGGTGCGGCTGTAATCGGGATATGGTTTCCGTCATCAATTGTTTGTTTATCTTCCTGCTTTTTGCCCTTGTCGTCGTTGGAAACCAAGACGCCCGAACGGGAACCATCCCGATAAATGGTGCAACCCTTGCACCCCGTTTCCCAAGCAGTCTGGTAAATCTTTTTTACCATTTCCACTGAAGTTTCGTTCGGGACATTTACGGTTACACTGATGCTATGGTCAACCCATTTTTGGATTGCGCCCTGCATTTTTACTTTTTGCACCCAGTCCACATCATTGGCAGTGGCCTTGTTGTATGGCGACAATTCCACCAATTTGTTCAATTCCTCGGAGGACATGTGCTTGACGGCATTAACGTCATGGCCGTTGGCTTGCAGCCACTCAAGGAATTTGTGGTGAAAAACATTGTACTCTTCCCAGTGGTCACCGACTTCATCCACGAAGCTTACTTTCACCTCTTTGTCGTTCGGTTCACCTTGCGCCTGCGCTTGTAGGTAATCAAGAATGCAGGCTCGATGCCAGAAGTGGTCTGTGACATGAGGCTGGTCGTGCCAGTCGGGGCGATGGTCAGCAGGGCAATGTTGCGGCGACCATACTTCACCATGTCCTCGTACATCTTCGGGTCTGCTTCTTTGAGACGGTTGATGAATGGGTTTTTCGCCTCACGAGCAGCATGGTAGATGCTGAATGCCCCCGTTCCTTTGCCATCGTCACGGATGAGCCGTATGCACTGATGGCCAACGTTTTATGTACTTCCACAGAGAAATCGAGCGCCTTATCAGTGCCATATTTCAGGCCAAGTGCAGCCAACATGTCACCTTCAGCGGTGATGCCAACGCCTGTTCTGCGTCCCTCGACACAGGTACGGCGTATTTTTTGCCAAAGGCGAAGCTCTGTTGCCTTGATGTCCTCAGGCTCTGGGTCATTTTCTATTTTCTCAATGATTTTGTCAATCTTTTCGATCTCCAGGTCAATGATGTCGTCCATCATTCGCTGGGCCATTTGCACATGGTCGGCAAATTTTTTAAAGTTGAACTTGGCTTTTTTGGTAAATGGCTCCTCTACATAGCTGAAAAGGTTGATGGCAAGCAAACGACAGCTGTCGTATGGGCAAAGCGGGATTTCACCACATGGGTTGGTGGATACGGTACGGTAGCCCAGGTCGGCATAGCAGTCTGGTACCGATTCCCGAATAATGGTGTCCCAGAAAAGTATGCCTGGTTCTGCCGACTTCCATGCGTTGTGGATGATTTTGTCCCAAAGTTTTGATGCGTCAATTGTCTTGTGATAGGTTGGGTTGTCGGAATTGATGGGGAACTGCTGGGTATAGTCCTTGCCCGCAATGGCTGCTCGCATGAAATCGTCATCAATACGGACCGAGACGTTTGCACCAGTCACTTTGCCTGATTCCATTTTTGCGTCAATGAAATTTTCTTCATCCGGATGCTTGATGGATACAGAGAGCATCAACGCACCACGGCGGCCATCCTGGGCTACTTCACGGGTGCTGTTTGAGTAGCGCTCCATGAAAGGCACAAGTCCCGTCGAAGACAGGGCACTGTTGAGTACTGGGCTGCCTTTTGGGCGGATGTGTGAAAGGTCATGCCCTACCCCACCCCTGCGTTTCATCAGCTGTACCTGCTCCTCGTCAGCACGGATGATGCCGCCATACGAGTCGGCCCCACTTCCGATTACAAAGCAGTTGGAAAGGGATGAAACTTGGTAGTTGTTGCCGATTCCGGACATTGGACTACCCTGTGGAATGATGTATTTGAAGTTGCGGAGCAACTCCAAAAGCTTCTCCTCTGGTACTGGGTTAGGATATTTTTGCTCTATCCTGAACAGCTCGGCAGCTATTCGCCGGTGCATGTCGTCAGGGTTCTTCTCGTAAATATGACCTGAAGAATCTTTGAGGGCATATTTGTTTACCCAAACATTGGCTGCAAGTTCATCCCCGTTGAAGTACTCCGTAGATGCTTTCAATGCCTCCTTGAATGTGTAAGTTTTCGGCTTGGCCTTTTCCCCATTTTTTGCTGGGGCCTTTCTTTTCAGTTCTAAGGTTTCCATGATTCAAAGAAAAATTATAGTGTTACACGCTGGATTATTTCAGCCTTACCTCAACTTGAAGCTTGTCCTTAGGACAATGGTTTACACCTGTCCGTTTGTAAGAACAGGTGCAAAGCCAATTACCTAAAATCCGGTATAGTATCAGTAAGAGATAGAATAAGCTAACTAGATGGGATGCCCTCCTTACGAATGGCAAGTTGCCCCCCTTTTTTTATCGCTAATGATTGGACAATAGTGATTATCTCATGTATGCGATTTATCAGCACGAAAGTAAAACCCGTACTGCTAATTTCGTGCTTGAGTTTTCCACACAATGTTGATAACTTACGCAAGTTATTGACAATCAGGGAGATGAAAATTTTCCACACCAATCAGTAATGTTGATAACCTAGTTTCCAGTGGAAAACCATCTATAACCAAATACATGAAACAAAGATTATTGGATAACATTTAAGCTATTGAAAATCAAGCGTTAATGCACTTACAAAACTTGTTTTCTACCACAAAAAGTTGAAAGGGATGAACTAGAAGAGGTTTTTTCGCTGGAAATACCAAGAGAGTATCAAACTGAAGGCAAGAGAGAGCACTAGGATGAAGAAAAACGAATAATTGGAGTGCTCCGCAAAGGGCAAAACTACGTTCATGCCCATGAAAGACGCAACCAGTGTCGGCACCATTAATATAATGGTGATGGTCGTGAGACGCTTGATGGTAAGGTTCAGGTTGTTAGAAATGATGGAACCGTAGGCGTCCATCGTACCATTGAGGATGTTGGTGTACATGTTGGCCATCTGCTGGGCTTGGTTGTTGTCAATGATGACATCTTCAAAAATCTCCAGCTTTTCCTCGTCCTTTCCTACCCCGAGAAAATCCGTTCGCTTCATCTTCATTTTCAGGAGTTCGTTATCGCTGAGCGATGAAACAAAGTAAACAAGGCTTTTCTCGATGCTTAAAAGGTTTTTCAAATCCTGGTTCCGGCTGCTGTGGTAAAGTTCCTTTTCAATAAGGTTCCGTTTCTGGTTGAGTTGTTTCAGGCAGTTCAAAAAACGGTAAACGGTCTGTTCCAGTATCTGCAACACAAACATCTGGTCGTTATCGGGGTCGAAATTCTTTACCTTGTTGTCGAGGAAGCTATTCAGCACGGGGTTTTCCTGTGATGTGATGGTGATTACATGGTCAGGGGTCATGATGATGCCCAGAGGCACGGTGATGAAGATGGCATCAATGTCCTCTTCAAACGGGTTGAGGATGGGACTGCTCAAGATAATGAGCCGCTTGTCTTCATCTTTCTCGTAACGTGGACGTTCGTCAATGTCAAGGGGGTCGGTGAGGAAGTCGAAAGGGATGTCGAACTGCTGCGCAACTTCCTCCAGCTCCTCAGGGGTAAATGGCGGTGAAATATTGACCCAGCAAGCATGCTCTGGCGCTTCCAGCACCTTGAGTTTTCCGCTATCCTTGCTGTAGTATTTTACCATAGTCTTAAAATATCAGGAAATAAATTTGTTCAATTTATTGATTTTCAGTAGCTTAATCTATAATGAGGTTCTAAAGTTGCTTTCCGGCCACAAACATAAGGCATCCCATCATTTACCCAACCACTCAGGAAAAATGATTTTGGTTCAGACAGTTTGTTGCATCCTGATTTGCGACAAAAAATACTCGTAAACCGGTAAATCCTTCTTTGTGCCTTTTCCCCAAAAGGGTTTCAAATCTTCTCGAATGGCGTAATAATCACTCACGATATCGGCCTGCTGCTCAAGGTTGAAATCTGTTATTTTCCCATTTTTTTCTTTGGATGACCGCAACGCGGCTACCCCACCGTAGTTGTACCCTTCCTTGCTGCTTTGTGCCCGGAGCGCCATGGGCATGTAAGCCCCACCGTATTTCAGGAACTGCCAGACATGAACAAGTTCATGGACTAAAATCTCGGGGCGGATGCTCCCCCAAGCGTTGACCGTGAAGTAGCTTACGTAGGCGATGTGCCGCTTTTTGCACCCAAGCCTCGCCCGGTTGTCAATTCTAATGTCATCAAGTGGAAGCGCATCCCCAAAGACAGAGGCTGCCAGTTTTTTTTCGAGCGGCGAAAGTGGCCGGGTATCCCATTTTGCGAAATCAAAAACAGTTTCCGCCACTTCTGGCAACCCCACGAGGTCCATTGCCAAAAAAGCAAATTCAAGCCACCAATGAGGTATCGCTGGTCGTTTTCCATTGATAAGCCTTGAAAAACCATCTCCTACATGCCTGAAAAGCCTGAATATCCGCCGTGGCAACCAAAAAACCACCCGTAGTAAACGGGTGAAGAGCGCACTCACCTTTATGCAGAACCGTTTTAAATTATTCAACATCATTTTAAAATAGCTTGCCAAATTAGCTTGGCCTTTCTACTTTTGTCGCACAAAAAAACTCAATCGTACAATGAATACTGAAAAAACTTCGACCACTACTTCATGGCTGCTCTTCGTTGTGTCCACCGTTGTGCTGCTGCTCATGCTGATTTGGGTGCCACAGTGGTTTTGGGCGGTACTGCCATTCCCGCTGACCTTCCTCGTCCAAGCCATGCGGTTGATGTAAATTCTGGTTGAGTTTCGCCGTTTTTATCGCAACAAACGAATAAAGGCCAGTCACAAGATGTTGTCTGGCCTTTATTTGTTGGCGTCACTTCTTCAACAAGCAAAATGAAATCGCTACTGACAGGACTCCTTGCCATCCTCTGGCTTTCCCTGCAAGCCCAACAACTTTATTTGGAGGGATTTGGCACCTTAAACCGTACAAGGTATTCCACCACAGAATTTTCCAACGCTTCAGATTACTTGGGTTACGGTGGCCGCTTGGCCATTGGAGCCGACCATGTTCAGCTGGGAGGAGAGTACCGCTCAAACATTTCCGACCCCAAATTTGAAGGCCAAGTCGGCACAACTTCTTTTGAGGAAACCTACTTTGGTGGCTTCATCCGCACCAAAATCTCACGTTATCCTGCCATGCGGTTTGGATTGGTGCTGAGGGCAGGCGGCGGCATTTACAACACAACCGCCCATTTGGACACGAACCTTGGCAAATACAGCCAAAATACGACCCAATTTTCGGGTTCAACGGCGGCTTTGGGTTCTCAATTCCGACATTCAAGCACACCATGTTGGAGTTGGGCTATACCTATAATTACCTGCAACGACCCGCCGATGCGTTCACGATACCGAAGCACAATGCATCCTACCATTTGATTTCAGTTGGATTGAGCCTCAACTTTGTCTTTGGCAAAAGGGCCGAACAGTACGACCACGTCAAGGAAAACTGGAAGTTTCGCAACGGCTGGAGGGGTTAGTACCCACAGCTTGATTTTTTGAGAATAAAAGTGCCGCCTTTCTAACATCTATTAAAAAAAGAATTAATTTTACCGCCGATTAAAGGCTACGTTACATCTACCAACCTACGTTAAGGACATCTCGCAACATCATCTATCCTACCCTTCCCCTTCGAAAGGACATCTATGCTTGTGCACTGGATTAATGTTCAGTTTACGCTAAAACCCTTATGCCAAATTTGCTGAACACAACTTGTTCGGCTGTCAAGTGATTTGCGGGTTCACAAGCAAAAAAAAGCTCCCGAGCCTTTCACAGTCTAACCATTTTTAGGGCAATCACCTTAACAACTAATTGTAAATCAGCGATTTACGAAAAATTTAATCAAACCTATAACTTACACTATTAGCATTAATTAACGAGTTAAAATCCAATCCATGAAAAAAAAATTACCAAAGACTAACTACTTTCATCCATTTCCAACAAAGGCTGTTCATCGTCGAGTTCTAGGAGCCTTGCTGTTTTCATTCCTCTTTCTAAGCGCTTCCTTTGCCCAACTTAACGTCACCTTACAGTCCGTCAACCCACTTTGTGGTGGCTTTTCATCGGGTAGCATCACCGCAAGTGCGAGCGGAGGGCCAGCACCCTACTCCTATCTTTGGAGCAACGGCATGAACACCAATCCCATCAACTTTTTGCCGGTAGGCACCTACACCGTCACGGTGACGGCAGCCAATGGCACCACAGGAACTGCAACAGCCACGCTCACCGCTCCTCCTCCATTGGTAGTGGTTTTGACGGTAAACACCTGCGCTGTACCAGGTTCCATCACGGCCAATGTAACTGGCGGCGTACCGCCCTACATGTACATGTGGAGCAATGGCGGCTCCACACCTACCATCAACAACCTACCCCCAGGTGAGTATTGCATCACCGTGATGGATGCCAACAACTGCGGCTACGTGACCTGTGAATGGGTAGGCACGCCTATCACGGTGCTTGTTACCACCACATCGCACATCTGCGGCGGAACGGCGGGCGGTACGGCAACTGCTGTGGTTTCAGGGGGAGCTGGGCCTTTCGACTACGACTGGAGCAACGGCGAAACGACCGAAACCATTGACACCCTGGCACCGGGAACTTACACGGTAACCGTAACTGCCACCAATGGTTGCACCGCCACTGCTGCTGGTACAGTCAGCTTGGCCAACGGCAATTTTGCGGTAAACATCTCCGTCTCGCAGCCAACCTGCTTTGGGAGCAACACGGGCTTTGCGACAGCCCAGCCTGTCGGGGGGATGGCGCCGTTTACTTACGCATGGAGCAATGGCGGCACTTCACAAACCATTCAAAACCTTGCCGCAGGTACCTACACCGTTACCGTGACGGACGCCTTTGGATGCACAGCCACAAAAAACACAACGCTAATTTACCAGAGCAACATCCAACTGACGCTGACGCCGACGAACCCAAATTGTGCCAGCAACTCGAACGGTTCCATCACCTCCAATGTCTCAGGGGGCATTGCACCCTACTCCTACGCTTGGAGCAACGGTGCAAACACGCCGAACTTACAAAACTTGCCAGCGGGCAATTACTCGCTCACCGTGACCGATGCGCTCGGCTGCACCAAGTCGGCATCCACGACGCTGACTGCACCGCCAGCTTTTACCGTCACGACAACAGTGACCAATGCCACTTTTTGCGGAGCGACAAACGGAAGCGTGACAGCTACTCCAACTGGAGCTGGCCCGTTCACTTATGCTTGGAGCAACGGCGGCACCACCCAGACGCTGAACAACCTCGGCGCTGGCACTTATACCGTCACCGTGACCAATGCAGCGAGTTGCACCGCCACTGCCGCCGCAACCGTTACCCAACCGATGACGCTCGATGTGAGCATCACCGGCACGAACATCGTTTGCGGTAGCGACAACAACGGAACACTCACGGCCAACGTAACCTACGGCACTGCGCCCTACACCTTCGCATGGTCAAATGGGGGAAATACGCAAACCATCACAGGCCTCGCCGCAGGTACCTACACCGTCACGGTGACCAGCTCACAGGGCTGCATCGGCACAGCAACGAAAACCATCACGGGAAGTCCGACCATAAACCTCAATCTTGCGGTTCAACATGTCGCCTGCAACGGCGCCAGCACTGGCAGCATCGCCTCGACGGTGTCGGGCGGCACAGCACCGTTCACTTATTTGTGGAGCAATGGGGCGACCACTTCCTCCATTAGCAACCTCCCCGCTGGCACCTACTCGCTCATCGTGACGGACAACCTCGGCTGCACCAAATCGCAGAGCGTGACCGTGAACCAGCCGCCAGCGTTGGCATTGACCTTCAGCAACTCGCCCGGAAGTTGCGGAGCAAACGGCACGAGCACGGCCAACGTGACGGGCGGCACTGCCCCGTACAGCTACCTCTGGAGCACGGGCGCTACCACCCCCAACATCTTAAACCTCGCACCAGGCTCCTACTCCGTCACTGTGACGGATGCCAACAACTGCACCCTCACGGGAAATACGGTCATCATCGCCTACCCACTGATGAACCTGAACGTGACGGCCACCAACACCACCTGCAACGGCACGATGAACGGTACGGCCACTGCCAACGTGACCAACGGCACAGCGCCGCTCAGTTATTTGTGGTCAAATGGCGGCACAACGGCCACCATCTCCAATTTGCCGCCAGGCACCTACGCCGTCACAGTCACAGACGGCAACGGCTGCACCAAAACTGGCTCGGCCACTGTGCAACTTGGCGCTGGCTTGGTGGTAAATGTGTCAGCTCCCGCCTACGTCTGCACCGGCTCCACCGCTTCAGCCACTGCCAATGCAACTGGCGGAAACGGCAGCTACACCTACCTGTGGTCAAATGGCCAAACCACGCAGACCGCCACCGGGCTAACGGCTGGAACCTACACCGTGACAGTTACGGACAGCCAAGGCTGCTTCGGCTCGGCCAGTGTGACACTGCAACAGGGCGGACTTTTCACCATCAATGGCACGGTGCAGCACGTCACCTGCTTCAACGGCAACAACGGCAGCGTGACGCTCAACGTGACGGGCGGCATTGCACCTTATATATATGGTTGGAGCAATGGCTCATCGAACGCCAACATCGGCGGCTTGGTGGCCGGCAACTACACCGTGACGGTGAGTGATGCCACGGGCTGCTCGAAAACGCAGACATTTACCATCAACCAACCCACGCAACTGGTGGCCAACGTGGCGGTGACCAACGGCACCTGCGGCAATCAAGGCTCCGCAACGGCCAGCGTGACGGGTGGCACTTCGCCATACACCTATCTTTGGAGCAATGGCCAAACCACGCAGACCATCAACAACCTACCCGGCGGCAACTACTCGCTGACGGTGACGGACGCCAACAATTGCACGGCTGTAAAAACCTTCTCGGTAACGGTGACTGAACCGCCGAGCTGTACCGTTGTTTTGACGCAACCCATCACCACGCTAAACGGCAGTGACGGCCAACTGACGGTGAACGCAACGGCTGGCACCCCACCTTACACTTATTTATGGTCGAATGGGCAAACGACGCAGACTGCCGTCAACCTCGGCCCCGGTCTTTACTCGGTGACGGTGACGGACGCCAGCGGCTGCACCACTTCGTGCAGCTTCACGTTGTACGCTCCCGCAAAACTGGGCGATTTCACTTGGATTGACACCGACGAAGACGGAATACAAGACGCTGGGGAAATCGGCATCGGAGGTGTACCGGTGACGGTGAGCGGCACAACCATTTACGGCAACAACTACACGGCCACTGCCGCTACCGACCCAACAGGCATGTACATGTTCGTGGTACAACCCGGCTCGTACAAGCTGACTTTTGGCATACCGAACGGCTACTTGCTGAGTCCCCAGAATCAGGGCGGCAACGACGCCCTCGACAGCGACGTGAACCCGTTAACCAACATGACGACGTTCTACACGCTCGCCTCCGGCGAAATAAACCCGACGATTGATGCGGGATTCCATGTTGGCCCGCCCTGCGACAACGTGACCTATCCCGGCACCATCTGCTGCGACCAGACGCTCTGCGGTCCCGGCAACATTCCCGCACCGCTCACGGGCGTTAATCCTCCGACGGGCGGCTCCGGCGCACTGGAATACATCTGGATGTACCACAATCAGCCTGGCCCGTTCAACAGCAACTGGACGGCCATTCCGAGCGCCACTGGCCCGAACTACGCACCCGGCCCACTCTACGAAACCACCTATTTCATTCGATGTGTGAGGCGGGAAAACTGCATTGACTTTTTGGAATCAAACATCGTGACCATCATCGTGGACGATGACGCTGTGGCTGCCATCGCCGCCATTGACGTTGCCTGTGTGGGCGACCCCATCAACTTTTCCTCGCAGGACAACGGCCCTGGCGCCTCCTACGCCTGGAACTTTGGTGATGGCTTGCCAGCTACCGCCAACACGCAAAACGTGACGGGCGTAGTTTGGAATACCTGGGGCTTGAAAACCGTCACGCTCACGGTGACCGCCAACGGCTGCACCTCCACCGACGTACACCAAATCAGCATCACGAACAGCCCCACCTATTGCGGCAACGCCATCATCATTGACGCCGAGAACATGGGCCCGACCAGCGTCATGGTGGATTGGCTGTACCCAATGGCACTGGCGCACGATGCCAACTTCAAGGTGGAATGGTCGTGGAACGGCGGCCCCTTCGAAACGATTGGTGGGCCACAGGAAGAGACCGAACTAAGCGGGTACATGCATTTCAAAACCATGCACCGGGATGCAAAACGAGGCATGAACCAGTACCGGGTGCGCTTCGACGGCCCCGACCAGTCGGTCGCCTGGTCGAACACGGTGGACGTACAGGTTACGGGCAACTACCACTTCGCCCTCGTATGGCCGAACCCTTTCAAGGAGGAACTGAACGTGGAAATACTCGACCGGTACACCGCCAAGCAGGTGACCTGTGAGCTGTTCAGCACCGATGGCCGCCGCATCACACAAGTGGTGATGCCGGACGACGACCTCAGCGTCACCATCCCAACGGATGGGCTGGTGCAAGGGCTGTATTTCTTGGTAATAAAATTTGACGGGAAGGTGCAACGGACGGAGTCCGTACTCAAGCAATGGTAACCCGTTTTTAAGATTTTTACGTGGAGAAAAATTCTTTGTGGCGGTTCGGCGGAGAGGCCGGGCCGCCTTTTTTCCTTTTGCAAGTAAGGTGGTAGTTTAAACAATCCTTGATAAAGCATGGGTGCGGCTAAATTGGCCCCCTCAAAAGGCTTTCCTGGTGCCCGCTGGTGACGGTCTCCCCAAAGGAACCAGCAGAGGAAGAGGGTGCGCCAGCGGGGACATTGAACCAGCAATGCTGCTGAATATTTGGAAAGGAAGACTTGATGCCAGCAGGGCTTTTGCCCGTTCTCAAAATTGGCCGCTTGCCAAAACTGCAACACCTCCCCTAAAAGTGTGAGAAAAAACCATCTCATCCCGGCCTTTTTCACATCATTGTGCGATTCCGCTTACCCGCCCGCTGGCCACATCTTTGCAGCGAAGTCAAATCAATTCAGGCACCCAATTATTTCCCGACCAGTCTATTAAAAACAATCTAAAATCATGAAAAAAGTATTGAGAATTGCCGGGTATGTACTCGGTGCAATCGTGCTATTGTTGGCCCTTAGCGCAGCTTATGTCAATGTTAGCGCCCTGCCCACCTATGAAGTAAAAATACCCGAATATCCAGCCTTCAAACCTGACAGCACAATGATTGCGGAAGGCAAACGCACCTTCAATTTGGTCTGCAATCATTGCCACATGGCCGAAAGCGGCAAGCTGGAAGGCAAGTTCCTTCCAGAAATCCCGTCCATGTTTGGCAAGGCTTGGTCGGCCAATATCACCAGCCACCCAGTTTACGGCATCGGCAACTATACAACTCCCGAACTGGCAAATTTGCTGCGAACCGGCATCCAGCGAGATGGGGACTACGTGCCCTTCATGCCTCAGTTTAACCACCTGACCGACCAAGATTTACAGAACATCATCGCTTACCTGCGCTCCGATGCGCCAGAGTTGGCGCCCAGCGACGTTGCCCACCCAGCCGTTCAGCCCAGCTTCTTTGGCAAGCTCCTTTGCCGGACAATGTTCAAGCCTGTCCCTTACCCCGACAAGCCCATCCCTGTGCCGCCTGCGGGCGACGCCGTGGCACTCGGCCGATACCTTGCAACGGGCAAACTGGACTGCTACAGCTGCCACAGTCCCGATTTCATGACCGTCAATTCCGATGAACCAGAGAAAACGCCAGGCTATTTGAGCGGCGGCAACGAACTGAACGACCTGGAAGGCCATCCCATCTTGAGCCGCAACCTAACCCCCGACAAAGAAACGGGCCTCGGCAATTGGACGGAAGCCCAATTCATCATGGCCCTCCGCACCGGCATTCGACCCAATGAACGCCCTGCCTTGCGCTTCCCCATGATGCCCTACACTGCCCTGACCGACGAGGAAGCCAAGGCCATTTGGGCATATTTGCAAACCGTTCCGCCGATAAAAAATGATGTGGATAAAATAAAGAAGTAAAGAAAGCTGCGGGGAACATCATCTGAAACAGTATTCACCAATAGCCTGTGCAGATTTTACAAATCACTGATAACCAGCGAATTGACCTGACACTGATTTTCTCAGATTACACTGATTTTACTTCGTAAAATCCTGATTGCATACAATCTGTGAAATCTGTGTGTAGCTGTGTCCAAAAACTGCATGGAGTGTTGTTCATTTAGAATGGAAGTCCTTGTGCCAGCGGGGACATTGAACCAGCGTTTCTGTTTATGCTTGGGAAGACCCTTTGCCAGCAGTTGTCATCGAATCATCCAACTTTTGCGCCTTAAACCCAGTTGTATGTCCCATTGACCAAAATCAATCCAACACATGACCAAAGTGCTTGCGGAACACCATGCAATAGTGCAGTATTGTTAAAAACAATAGTCATGAAAGCAACATCAAAAATCCTCGCAATTGCTGCTTCCTTAGTGGCTGCAGCATGGCTGTTTTCCTGCAAGGTAGATTCCGATGATTGGTTCGAGCCAGATTTGCAAAGATGGAACCTTAAAGGAGTTGTAACAGATGCTCAAACTGACAAGCCGGTTAAGGGTGTTTACTTCGCACTTTATAAGGGTCAAAATTGTGAGTGGCAGAGTGGTGGCGAGAATTACACAAAATTTGACGATTCTTATTCTAGCAATGATGGCAATTTTGAGATGAGCTATTATGGTTCTCGGTTTGCCGATTTTGTAGTGAGAAAGGGCAGGGTTAGCGTCTTTGTTGATTCGTTGAATGCTTATAAAAAAGCTACCGTAGAACGATACTTGTGCCCTGCTCTCAGCAATTTTTGGATAGAAACATCTACCGACCCAGCCTATAACTACCGCATTGATTTAACAAAGCATTCAAACCTAGACATTCAGGTTGAACTCAAGTTCGATGACAACTAATCGAACCGACCGTTTTTGATAAGTGAAACGAATTTAATAAAATGTACCACTCGCCAGGTGTTACGTAAACAGGGATTTGGGGCGCTTCAAGCCAACCCAGCCAGAAGTCTCTCTCCCCTGACGAGCCGCCGGAGGCCTGCGCTTGCTCGGCGGAGCCGAAAGTCTGAGCCAAAAGGAGGGGGCAATTGTTCGTAAGTTCCTTGGTGAAGAAAGATTGCTTTTCACCCTGAAACGTCATGAGCCAAAATTGTGGATCCGGTTTTTTGGCCAAATAAGTCGCATTTGTAATGGCCGAAGGCCACCGCTGCATCACGGCGGGTGTCTCACAGTTTTTATAAAAAAGCCCTTATTCTTTGGACTTTGGACACTTTTGAAAACCGTTCCGTAGGAACGATATCTTTGTAGAGACGCCAAATGATGTATGCCGCCGTTCCATAGGAACGGTATCTACTGCATCAAAGATGCCGTTCCTACGGAACGGGTTCCACGTATATCATCCTCCAAAACCCCGCATTTACTTTCGTGAATCTTTGATTTCTTATGGGGCTATTCACGTTCGACCCCTTTCGGGGGTCTTCAACTGATGACATGATAGCACAGCTATCAACGAGCAGTGCCTTTTTTTAATTGAAGAGCAGGTTGGGTGCCAGCGGGTACTCACCGGGTGACTCTAAGTCAAAACCGATATTGAGGGTTCAAAGGGTTTCACACTGAACGGCAATGTGTTTGTGGACTACCAGCTCAATGAAAAAAAACAAGCTACAACTCAGCCTCGCCTCGCCGATCGTCGTGCGGGATGTCCGGCCCGATGGCTTGACGAGGGGGTATGTGGTGGGCTTGGAGTATGGGGTTTGGTTTTAGGCTGAATCGGGAAAAAATTGTCATTTCAAAGCACATTAAGCCATTGACAAAGGTTATTAAGAGGCTACTTTTAAAAATGACTTTACGCATTGTGGATATTGAGAATCCACATTACCTTGCCCCATTAAACATAAATGTCATGAAAAAGCTGGCAACATTGATAGCATTTTCATTGCTACTCAATATGAATGGGGTGCTTTCACAATCCTTTCATATTCTTGGGGGCATCGGCCTACATCCTAAAGGTCCAACGTGGCCAGTCACGTTCCTTACCTGTTGTTCTTATTGTCCACAAGACGTTGCATCGGATAAAATTGTCAAATACACTAGTAGTCCGGGGTACAGCATCTTTGCGGGGATTGGGAAGGAGATTAATATAAAAGATAATTGGTCATTCACGGTAAACGGCAGATTTCAATACTTAAAAATTCCAAGTGCAGAGCAGTATTGGGTTCAAGAACGACACCTTGATAAAGAATTGCTAAGTGAGGGCCAAACCAAATACAACTTAGAAAATCTTCACCTTCAAGCCGCTTTATCGTTGCAGCGAAAAATCAACATAGGAAAGCTCGAAACGGAAGTATTCGGAGGTGGTTTTGGCAGGCTGAGGCTCTATGAATCGCTAGTTTTACATGCGTCCGAGACACATTACTACACGGATATCATTTCGGGTCTGGCAGTCAATGAGAACACTGGCGAAGAGTATGGGGTAGTAGTTAGTAAACGAAAACTAGAGCCTCCGCTCAAACATTTCTATTCAGACAAGCCAAGTGGCAATTTATATCGCCCCCTTCATTATGGGTTACTGGCTGGCTTTAACATTAATCTTTTATCATCCAGTAAAGGGCTGTTAAAAGGCCAATTAATCTTTAATCATGACCTGAATACTTTATTCAGACATGATTTTGAAAGGCCCAACTATCACTTGAATTCTGTGACAGTTGGAATCATTTATTATCCGCTAAAATCCCAAAAAAGTGAAAAGGATATAGACATAATTGAAGACCAGCCAGCCGTCATCGTTGAAGAGGAAAACCCTGATGACAGCCTCAACTACATAC
>JADJYH010000051.1 GCA_016719855.1 Saprospiraceae bacterium
AGATTGTCGAATATGAAATGGCTTGAAAAAGGAGGAGCCACTTTTTCAAACATTAAGACCTACGTTTTCTCATAGACTGTTTTCGGGTAAGCTGTTGAGGATAGCAGCTTGCCTTTTTTCATAGGAATTCCTGCAACAAGGGAAGTCCATGCTTGTCTCACACACTAAAAATAAACTCATTGAACGACTACCCGACGGGTGGTCGTTCCTATTTCAGTTTGGAGGGTAACAAAATAGGTTCCGGACGGTAGGTTAGCGGCATTGAAGTAGTGCCTTGACAAGCCATTTGAAAGTTTTCCATCAAAAATCGTCGTGACCTTCCTCCCAAAAACATCCAAAATTTCAAGTTTAGCATCCAAGGAAACAGCGGCGTTGACCGGAACGACCGTCATCGCCGAGGCTGGGTTTGGGTAAATTTCTGCCAGCTCGACATTGCCTGTTTCGTTTACCAATGAAACTTCGTCATTTACCGTGAAATCATAATAACCCATCGGCGCTGCAAGTGGTTTGACTTGTATTTTGGACGAATTTGCCGTGGCTGAGATGTAGTAAAACACTTGGCTGCCATTGGGTTGGTGAGGGATGATGGAAGTCCAGTTGTCCCCGTTTCCAGCGTATTGCAAGGGCAGGGGTTGGTACGCTTGGGTAGTGTCAATGGTGTAAAAAACTTGGGCGTCGGCAATTCCGCTTCTGTGCTTTATTTGCGCCAACACCTCATAACCGCTGACGTCATTGTTGTTGGAAACGTCTGCAAGTCGCTGGTGGACAATCCAAAGAGGGTCTGCAGCACCTATTTCTTTTGTGATGCAATGGAGCGCACCTTTTGCACCGATCATGTCGTTGCAGTTGATACTAACAACTTTATAGCCCGGGTAATTTTCTCTGTAAACCCGCAAGGCAATCGTGTCAAACTGTTCGGCATAGCCGGGAACCAGAATAGTTTTGTTTATAAAAACTGCGTTGGTGTACGTGCGGTAATCTCCCATCGGCGGGTAAGCGCCATTGGCCGCAGGTGGTTGAAGCACCCTGACCACTTTGTACGGTGTGCCAAATGTTGAATTAAAATTGTCAAGTACATACTGTAGGTTGGCTTCAATTTGAGGCCCATCTGCCATGCCTTGCGGATATTCACCCACCAAAAGCGTTTCTTCATCCAGTAGCCTCATGTGCATGTCAATGTGGTGGATGTCATCGTAGGGCAGCGTCTCCATCTTGATGTACTGGTCAATGCCCATGTAGTCCTCGAAAATACTGTCAACATCCAGTTCAGTGTGAGGACCTGCGCCGTAGGGGTTGCCGGGGGCGTTTTCATCCAATACCAAATTAGATGCAAATGCCGTCCCCATGCCGTCGGACATGAAATTGCCCCCAGTGTTCACCAGCCTTTCAGGGTTCAAGGTGGTGGAATAGACTGGAATGTTTAGGTAAATCCCCGCTTCGGTTGGCAGAGCATCATCCTTGGGTCGGGATGGACGGTTGTAAACCCAATCAATGAAATACAGGTCTTCCGTGTCGTTGGCATAGACGCAATTTGGCCCATAATCCCGAATCCAAACGGAGTTGTTATCGGCAACGATGAACTCGATATTGGCCATGTTTGCGCCAGCAAGTTGCAGGCTTGTCTGTGCAGTGTTTTTGATGGTTACCGAGTTGCAGAAAATTAGCACTTTCACTTCCAAAGCGGCATGAAATGCAATCTGGGTAAGGATTTCTGGGTACGAACGCCAAGTAATTGCCAAGGCTTGAAGCTCTTCCCACTCGGCCATGTGCCGGACGGGGTAGGGCGGGGGCGTTTCGATACCAACCGCTGAATTTTGTACCGTAAACTGTTCCCAATCCAGCAGTGCCTTCTCTTCGGCGGAAAACCCACGTGGCAGCATGTCCTCTTGCGAAAAAACAGCAGAAAAAACCATTAGAATTGAAAGTGTAAAAAGATACCTCATGGCTGAATTTCTATAAAATTTTGTGAATGCAAAGGTTGCTACAAATTCAGTTATTATCAGGAAAGAAACAACTGATTGATGTTGTTTGTCATGCAGATGCTATAATTTTGCAGTCAATTTCAAAAATTGCCTTGAAAGCAGCCTTAAAAGAAAATTCCTGTGAGACTTACCATATTTCTTGTAATCCCTTTGCTTTTCCTTACCAGTTGCCATCGGGGCAAACACCCCAAGTTACGCAGTGAAAAGGGGCTAAAAGTCCGCTTCGAAATCAAGAATTTTCAAGAAAAAATGGGCGATTGCGACAAACAAGATGGCGACTGCGCCCAAGTTGACATGGTATATCCAATCGTGGTGGAAGGTGTGCCGGAAGTACAGCAGGCCATCAACGACTCCATTTATGGGTTCCTCATTCAGACCTTGGTATTCGAAGGGTTCAAAGGCAAATATTCAAAGGAGAACCTGAAAGAGGCAGCGCAGTCTTTTTTGAATGAATGGCGGACCGCCAATGATGCCGAGCCAGACAATTCCTCCAATACGGGTTGGGAGGTCAGTGTCACAGGGAGGTAGGTCTTCACACACCGAAAGTGGTTTCCATTACGATGGGTTCCTATTCCTACGCTGGTGGGGCACACCCGAACTCCTTTGTTTCTATCTTTAATTTTGACCTAAAAACCGGAAAAACACTAACTTGGAAAGACCTTTTCACTGACATGCACGCCTTGGAAAAATTGGTGGAAAAGGAATTCAAAAAAGCCCGAGAGCTTCCAAAAAATGCTGACCTGGTGGAGGAAGGTTTCTTTTGGGGCGAACATTTTCAGCTGCCCACCAATTTTGAATTGCAGGAGGAGGGCGTCTATTTTTGGTACAATCCGTTCGAGGCAGCGGCCTATGCACTGGGCCCAACCGACTTTACCATCTCCTACAAAGACTTGGGGAAACTTATAAAAAAGGAGCGCATTTTCTAGTCAGCAGAACGAACTCCCGCTTCAAGGTAGGCTATCAAATCAACCGTTTTTTCTGGCTCGAATGCCTGCCAGTGCGGATCTTTCCTGAACCAGGTTGATTGGCGCTTGGCATACCGACGGCTGTTCTGTTTGATTTTCTCAACGGCCTCTTCCAGCGTACATTTTTCATCAAAATAATCGAAAAGCTCTTGATAACCAACGGTTTGCAAAGCATTCAAGGCTCGCAACGGGTAAAGCTGCCGAGCTTCTTCGAGCAATCCCGTCCGCATCATTTCATCCACTCGATAGTTTATTTTTTCGTACAAAATGGAGCGCTCCAGTTCCAACAGGACGTAAATTGGGTTGAAAAACCGCCGCCTTTTTTCCTGCGTCCGAAAACCTGAAAACGGCTTTCCGCTTACCCGACAAACTGAAAGCGCCCGTACCAAACGGTGTGGGTTGTTGAGGTCAACTTTGGTGTAATATTCGGGGTCGAGCATTTTCAACTCCGATTGCAGCGCAGCAATACCTCCCTGTCCTAACTTCATTTCTAGGTCGTCAATTACCTTTTTGGGCACATCAGGAAACTCATCCAAGCCCTCGCATAGCGCCCTGATGAACAGCCCAGAACCTCCCACAAGCACCACCACATCGTTTTTTTTAAACAATTTTTCCAACAAAGCAGGCCTGCGACTCGTAGTCGCCCACTGTAAAATCTGACTGAACCGACAACGAGTTGATGAAATGGTGGGGTACCTCTGCAAGTTCATCGGCATTGGGCTTGGCCGTTCCGATGCTCATTTCTCGATAAAATTGACGGCTGTCCGCCGATAGTATTTCTGTTTGAAAATGCTGGGCAACCCGGATAGCCATGGCCGTCTTCCCCGTGGCCGTGGCTCCTCCGATCACGATGAGATGTTTTTGACGGTTCATTTTCAAGAAATTGGCTGGGCTGGTTGTACTTTTGGCGCTTCGTCACAGTGACGGTACGTCGAGTTCGAAAAAAGAACAACCCAACCATGGTTTATAGCATTGTCAAGCCCTGCGCAAAAATAGCTTTATCCGTTTATTTCCGTAAAATGAACATCTCGCATCGGGAACGTATCCCGAAGGGAAAGCCAGTCGTGTTTGCCGTCAACCACCCAACGGCCTTCATCGAGCCTTGCATTTTGGGTTGTTGGTCGGATGAACCGATGCACTTTCTTGCCCGAGGCGACCTCTACGTGAACAGTCCCTTTGTGCGCAAGCTCTATGATTGGTTCCATATCGTGCCCGTCTTCCGGCTCGACGACCTTGGGTACGGCGGCCTCAAAAGCAATTATAAATCTTTCGGCAAATGCTTTGAAACACTCAAGGAAAACAAGCAGGTGACGATTTTGGCCGAAGGCCGAACCAAACACGAAAAACGCCTGCGTCCGCTGATGAAGGGAACGGCCCGTATCGTTTTTGGTACCCTCGAAAAATACCCGGATTTAGACATCCACGTGGTACCAGTAGGCGTCAACTATACCGACTCCGATAAATTCCGATCCGATGTCAGGATTGATTATGGCGAGCCAATCCGGGTGCAGGACTACTTCCCGACCTACCTTGAAAACCCGGCGAAAGCAGTGGCTGCGCTAACGCAAGAAATCAAAACACGGATGTCCGAACGGGTCATTCACCTTGATAATCCTGCTGACGACGAATGGACGGAACCGCTGTTGGCCTTCCACCGAAACGGCCCTTCGGCAAGGCTCTTTCCGGCATTATCGGATGACCCGACACCGCTATTTGAGGAGAAAAAATTGGCCGACAAGCTCAATGAACTTCCAGAAAACGAGCGACAAAACTTGAAAGGAAAAGTCCAAAACTACCTGTCGTTGTTGCACAAATCGGGAACGACAGACCGTGGGCTGATGGACCATACATCCTACTCGCTGGGCAGTGCCCTGCTGCTCGGCCTCTGTTGGATTCCCTACATGATTGGTTTTGCACTCAACTGTGCGCCGCTTTATTTAGGCAATTTTTTTGCGAAGAAAAAAACCAAGACGGTGGAATTTCGAGCCTCTGTTGCCATATTTGTTTCAATGGTTTTGTACCTCTTTTATTGGCTGGGCTGGCTCATTGCTTCTATTTTGGTGGGGAAATTGTGGCTGATTGCGGTAGTGCTGGCGATGCCATTTCTGGGCTACTTCGCCGTCGTTTACCATGACCTCGATATCCGATGGAAAGACTGCCAACGTGCCGCAGTGATTGATGACAGTACAGAGGCCAAGTTGCTTGAAATGCGGGAGGAATTGATGAAAATTTGAGCAGATTTGATGAAAGGCGTCATACGTCTGTTCAAAGCAGTCGTATCGCTTGAAATTAAAATCACTGCTTCAAAATCCTTCCTGAAATAATCCCATCCTCCGTTTGTATTTTGAGCAAGTAAATACCTTCGGCAAATCCGCCAAGGTCGAGTTCCTGTCGTACCTGGGTGGTAGCAGACTGAAACGTTTTCTGCCAAACCATTTTTCCGACTGCGTCAAATATTTGCATCGAAAACTGGCTTGGGTTTTTCAACTCCAAATCTGCCCAAATGCTGCCAGAAGTCGGGTTTGGTGAAAGCAAAAGGGTAGAGGCCATTTCGGCAATTTCACCAGTTGCGGAAGCGCAGGTGTAGGCCGGATTGAACGAAACCCCCAGGCTGAATTCACTGCTGCACCCGTTGCATTGTCCGTAACTTCCAGGTCATCAGGAAAACACCCGGCTCCATCAGGCAGTAGGTCGGCCCAGTCTCGTCGGGCAATGCGTTGCCATCCATGTACCATTGTAGCGAGTAATCGGCAGGCAACTGGTCAGGGTTGGCCAACGAAAATTCGTTGCCAGTGACTATGAAAGTAGGTGGTGCAGGCAGTGGTACGATGTTTATTTCAACAACTTCGGATTGTGCCTTGCAGCCAACAGGGGCTGGTATATTCCAACCAATAAAGACCCTCGTTATTCACGTGGAGTTGTTGGAATATTTCACCAAAAAGCACCGAAGTGTCCTGGTACCATTGAATGTCCTGGTCGTAATCTGCCACCAGTTCCACCTCCTCGCCATCACAGAGGTTGATAACGCCAGCCGGTGTAATAATGGGCGGACTGGGTTGTGCATAAACCGTCACCATGCCGCTCGATTGCACGGTCTGAACTGGGTGGATGATGTCAACCTGCACCTCCAAACCACCACTTGTCAGTATACCACCTGTTGTTTTGGTGAAATAAACATAACCGCAGCTCTCCGAGCCAAATGTATCATCGTCCCTGACTTCCAGCTCGTAAGTGCCATCGCCGAGCTGAAGGTTAATATTGAAAATGGCCGGGAAAGAAGCGTTGTCCTGCACGCCGGTTGTCACTACGAAGTTGCCTTGTGGGTCACGGATTTTCACGTACAAGTCTGGAGCAGTATTGATGGCGATGTCGTCGCAGCTCGCATCGAGTATGCGCACGGTTGTTATTTTGTAACCGAAGGTGTCAATATTGGCGGTGTAGTTTGCTTCGTAAACATCTGGGGTACTGTAAGTGACCGGCTGCGGATTTTCGAGTGTTGATGTGGTTCCGTTCCCGAAGTCCCACAGATAGAGTAACCGTTGTTTCCGTTGGAGGGCAGGTTGTTTTCAAATGAAACAGTCACGCTTCCACAACCTGAATTGTTTTGCATGGTAAAGCCGTCACTGCTGCTGCTCGATGGAGCGATGTAGATCGGAAATGAAAACGAAGTGGATTGGTTCAGCGTGAGAACCTCGGCGCTTACAAAGACCTCAACGTTGTAAAGACCAGGTTGCAGCGGTGTGCCACAAAATTTCACGCAGCCGTCAGGCTGGTTGGACGGGTTGAAGGTGAATTGGCTTGGCTGCCAGTTCAGTCCAGGTGGTACGTTCACTACAGCTACGATGGAAATGCTGCTGATGGGCAGACCTGCTGGGGTGTTGGGGTCGGTGGCATTCACGGGGGTAGTCGTTTTCGGCATTCGGAAACTGATGTCGCCGTCGTAATACTCGCCGGCCACACCGTCGGGAGCTGGGCCAAGGTAAATGGTATCGGCAGGTAGCACGGGGAGGCTGACATTACAGCCAGGGCAGCCAAATTGCGCAGAAATTTGGGTTGGAAAAAAGCTTTGCGAAGCGAAGAAAACCAGCAAGAACATGAAGCTTGAATGTAGGCGAATGGTGTGCATAATCAGTTTTTTTGTGTGATGGAAATTCGGCAAATTCGGTAGTGGATTATCGGATTGCCGTTGCTTCTTCTTGGGAGGGCTTGGTGTGTGTGTACGAAGGTAAAGTGGAAGGATAAATTAGCGCCATTTTTTCCATAAAAAACTGTCTATGGTGTAATTTTCTTTGCACCTTTCCAGCCACTAATCTTGTAACTATGAAAAATTTGCTTTCGCAAAAGCCAGTGCTGCTGTTCATCACGCTGGCAGGTTTTTTTGTGACCAATGCCATCGTGGCCGAGTTCATCGGGGTGAAAATCTTTGCCCTCGAAGATACGCTGGGTCTCAACCCGCTCTCGTGGAAACTGTTTGGGCAATCCGGCTCGCTCTCGCTTACGGCGGGCGTTTTTTGCTCTGGCCGGTCGTGTTCATCATGACCGATTTGATCAACGAATATTTTGGCAAAAATTCCATCAAACTGCTCTCATGGCTCACGGCGGCTTTGATTGCCTATGCCTTTCTGATGGTCTTTGGCGCCATCACGCTAGTGCCAGCCGATTGGTGGATTGCCTCTGCGCAAAACCGTGGCATTGTCGACCGACAGGCTGCCTTCAGCAATATTTTCGGGCAGGGGCTTTGGATAATTGGTGGCTCATTGATTGCCTTCCTCGTTGGCCAAATTGTGGATGCTGCTGTATTCCACAAACTCCGAAAGGTCACAGGCGAGACCAAACTTTGGCTGAGAGCTACTGGGTCTACGCTGATTTCCCAGTTCATTGATAGCTTCGTCGTATTGTACATTGCCTTCGTTCTCAACCCTGGGGAGAACTGGTCCATCAACCTTTTTCTGGCCGTGGGCACCGTTAACTATTGCTACAAATTCGTGGTTGCCATTTTGCTGACGCCAGTGATTTACCTAGTACATGGGTTGATTGACCGCTATCTCGGACATGATGTTTCGGAACAACTCAGGCAGGACGCCAGGAGTCATTGACTTGCTTTGATGATGAGCAAAGCTTGGTTATTCCGAAATCAGCAACTTTCCGCTACCGATATGTCTTCCCTCATTCGCCACGTTCCAAAAGTACATTCCTGGGCTAATGCCTGACAGCAGTATTTCCCACGATTGCTTTCCGAATGCAAGTTTTGTTTTTGATACTAATCGCCCGTACTGGTCAAGAGTGACCAAGAAGATTCATTTTGAAAAGATTGATGGCTGGTAAGAGTTGTTGATTCACTGGCGGGATTCGGGTAAACAAAAACATCAGACAAGGAAAAGACTGTCTCAGTATCAGAGGTGCCAATTGTGTCGCAAGAACTTCCCGCCCATTTCCCAAGGCGAAAGTTAGCATAGTTGGGTAGGGACAAATTATAAGTGGGCAATTCCAAACTATGCTGTACCACTTCACAAGAGAGACCCGGCTCGTCGGGCTGGTTGATCACGTGCAGGTAGCTTACGCCATTCGGGCTACAGATATAAATTTTGTCGTCCGGTGCGAGCTGTGCCAAAAAGAAAGTAGTGTTAAAGGGTGCCCCGAAGCCGTCATAAACGGCCACCGTCGTCAAGGATTCGTTCATATCAGGGGCCTGCAAGTCCAATTGATAGACATACCTGAAAGAGGGCAAATACGCAAACCTTGAATTTGGTGATATGGCCAATCCGGCAGCATATGCAGTGTCTAAGATGTGCACTTCCTGTTGGTTGGACAGCAAGCCAGAACACCTGTCAAAATCGTACAAGCTGAAATAGTTACCCAAAAGCAGGTGGTATGCGTCGTACCTTGCGTACTTGGTGCCATCAGGCGAAAAAACGGCTTGGCCTAATCCGTCATGGGTGACTCCCCCTGTGCACTGTTTTTCCGGGGCAGAAAGCCCGCTCGGTGACAACAGCATCCGGTAGTAGCAATTGGTATTGTGTTCGGGTGCCACCACCCACCAATCCCTGCCGTTCCCATGCCGAACAGCGGTGATCTTACCATAGGCAAGCGTATCGGCCAATATTTCGACGTTCTTTTCGATCACTGCCCCTTTGCCGTTTGCCTTGCTCATATCGATCACCGAATAGTACAGGTTTGATATGCAGACAAGGGGAGAAACAGGATCGTCATATATGTTTAGGTAGCCGTGAACCAACATATAAAGGTGGCTATTGCCAGGCAGCGGCAGCGCAATTGCCCCCTGTGGCGTAGGCATGCCATTATCCGCATATGCAGTAGTAATTATACCCGGGTTTAGGCCGTTACCGTTGAGCATCAATTGGTGGTCAGCGTTTGCTATCTTTATGCCGTTGGTATAAAAAAGCAGGTTCCCGCTCGTGTCGCAAATACTACTATTTTCCTGAAATAAAGACATAAAACCATCTTCGTTCAAAACTTCTACTGGCCAATTCGTGAAATCAAGGGAAGCCCATCCGAGCTGGGGCAGGGAATCCGAGTATCCATACCCTAATTGCCAGGTATTGTCACGTAAGGAATCTGAAGGTTGTAAACCGAAAGGCTACTTTTGGAAAAGCTGCTGGGTAGAAACAGTTGTGAATGATGTTGAACGGGATTCGGAGTAAGCAAAATGTCATTTTGTGTTGCTGGGTCTGGAAGTAGCTCACTATTGCTTAATGGTTCAGTGCAGGCAGCCACAAAATCGCCGCCTGTCCATTTAGCTATCCCACGAATCGTGTTACCATTTATTTTCCAAAAGGTACCAGCTACGTATAGCGTATCATTGTAAACTTCCAAGTCATAGGCTTGAGCGTTGAACAGGCTGCCCAGGCTGCACCATTTGGTGCCGTCCCATTTTGCAATATTTGTTGCTCCTATCTCTGAATCCTGGCCGAAGGCGCACAGGGCATACAGTTCGTCGTGAAAGACTACCATGTCATTGATGCAGCAGGGCTCCTCCTCCGACAATCCGTAGTAATTTGAACCATCCCATCTAGCGATGTAGCGGCTTTTAGTGAGACTGAACATCTCGGGGCCAAAGCTGCCCCCTATGTACAAGCTCCCTTTATACTCCGCCATGCATTTACAGGTTCAAATATTCCCTGCAATCCCAAACCAATCCCAACCTGGTTCCACCCTTGCCCGTCCCACCTGACTATATTCCAAGTGTACGGATTGCTGAAAACCAAAATACTACCCCGATGTACAATTCGCCATTGTAATCCTGAACCGTTTCCACTGGGTTCGGCGCACTAAAATTCATGAAATCGTCGGTCTGCATGTTGTGCCAGGATTCACCGTCGAATCTAACGATGCCAATAGTTTCGGTCACAGAATCAACGGCCCAGAAAGAACCGGCAATAAACAGCTCATCATTGAAGACGTGCAGGTCTGAAATGGAATTGAATTCCTGCATATCGTCTGGCAGGCTACAAACTGGACTCCAGGACTCCCCGTCCCACTGTGACAAATGGTCCAAGGGGTAAATGAGCCCACCCACGACGATTTTCCCCCCGTAGGAGACGATGTCCTTAAAAAGAGCATCACCGTTAATTTCGGCGACCAATTCCCAGTTGGTGCCATTCCATTTGCCAAGGCCGCAAAGAGTGTCCCCATTCGGACCATAGGAAATACCCTCCGGCATAAAGTTCATTCGTGGACTCGTCAACGTACATATGGCTCACTCTGACCCAATCGTCGCCAACCTGTTCCCATTGCTGGGCTAAAGGTTGCCGCTGAAAAATGAAAATGAAAGCAGTAACAAAACATTCGTATCTCAGTAAAATTTCCCTGCTGGCGCACACCCTGCCACCACCTCACCGACTGCACGGTGATAGCTGGAGCTAACACACGGGCCAGGAGCCGGGTTCGTCCGGCGAGCGGAAGGGTTTTGTGATGAAATTAAGAACTGCAATATATTGAAATTGCACCATCAGCACAAATAAATATCGTTATCCCTGCTGGAGTCTTGCTCGCTGCCAACCGCTCTTTTCCCATTTTTGACGGTTGCAGGCTCAAAGGCCAAAGGCGTGAAAAAGTTCACCAAGGCTTGAAAGTGCTACCTAAACCTTGGTGAACATTTTCAAAACCGTGAAAAGTGCTATCGTGTGGCTGAGCGACTAATTAACCCTCCGGTTTCAAGTTCCCAAAGTTCATCTCAAACCCGATTTTTTTGCTTGGCTCATCGTCGTCATAGTCCTCCCACGTCGTAATTTCGTGGATAAATTCTTCGAAGTGTCGGACTATGTAAGGCTCTTCAGTTCTTCTGGCCTGTAAATGGCAATGGTTTTCGGAGGTCGTGGCTCTCCGTAATTTTCAATGAACGGGTACTGGATTAGCACGATTACTTTCCCATTGAATAGTTGCTGGTATATCAGTGACCCGCTTTGCTTCACCAATGGCATCTCTATTCCCTGCTCGATTTTCTGGTACATGCCGCTTTTCACGGTGCCGAGCGACAGTACGACGGCTTCTAGGTTTTTCCATTTTGTACCCGCTCTTCGACTTTTTACAGGCAATTGCACTTCGTTAGCAATATCTTGCAAAAGCTTGATAATCATGTTTTTAAGTTCAGATTGCAAGCTTTTCCGGTAGTTTCCGTGTTGGTCAATACGTCTTTGTAAAGGTCCACTTTGCGTTTCAGGTTGAACAGTTCCATGCAGTTTGATTGAATTATTGGAAGGCTAAATGTAAAAGATTGTAGCAAAACAGCATAGCTGGGATTAGGGCGGCATTCACTGTAGATTTGCTCAAAAAATATCATGCTAAAAGGCCACGCCGCAACCGTGTTTCAGCCGCTGTGAGAAGTTATGGTTCCGGAAACTCGCATCTCAAGTGAACCACCTTGTTTTCCCTTTTTTACTGGACGTTGAAAAATCGAAGCGAAAGTGCCATCGCTGCCGGACATTTTCAGGCTGTCCCTCGACCAAATCCTGAAGGTAGAGCAATGTTTGACGCTTGGTTTGACCAGTTTTTATCATGTTCCCCGCAGTATCGAAGCGAGGACAAGATTGGGAGTTACGGTTACAACCCCGCCAATTTTACCTAAGCGGCCACCAACAGCAAGCGTTTCCCGGAATGCACCCTCATCAGCGACGTGGCGATGGACCCTACACGCTGATGGCCGCGACGGACTGGTTGGGCTGGAAAAGTCGTCAGGCGATTCGTTAGGCATTTGTCAAGATGGCGGTTGCCCAAAGCCGAGGCGGGCTGAATGTTTTGGGCCCAAGCGATATGATGGACGGCGGGGTAGGGGCTATCCGGCAGGCACTCGATGGGACTGGCTTCACCGATACCAGGCATCGTCGTACACCTGGCAAATATGCCAGTGCTTTCTACGGACCCTTGCTCGGGGATGCGCTCGACGGCGCTCCAAAAGCAGGTGGCGACATCCCAAAGCAAAAAAACCTACCAAGTGAATCCGGCTAACAAGCAGGAAGCGTTGATTGAGGCCGAGCTGGACACCACTTCCAGGGGCGCTGACTACCTACGATGGTAAAGCCTGCCGTGAACTATCTAGATGTGATTCATTTGCTCAAAACGAACTTCAACCTGCCGATAGCAGCCTATCATGTGAGCGGGGAATGTGCGATGCTGCTGGCTGCTTGCAGAAATGGCTGGCTAGATTTTGACAGTGCGATGCCAGAGACTTTGATGGGAATTCGACGGGCAGGTGCGGACGTGGTCATTACTTATTTCGCAAAAATTTATGCTGAAATGAAAGCCAAGGGTCAACTTTGAACAAAGAAGCTGTTT
>JADJYH010000052.1 GCA_016719855.1 Saprospiraceae bacterium
CTTTAAGGCCAAAAATCTCGAACAAAAACAGTTCAGTTAGTTACATTGATGACAAGGCTTTTGAACTAATTTTCTAAGCTAACAAACCTAAAACCATTTAATCCCGTTGTATCAAAACCAAGTTTACCCTAGGCATTGGAGCAAATTAATTGACCATTTTAACCCAAATTTTTAATCCTTCCCCCAGTTTTAGCGCACCTACGACGCAGAACGACACCACTGTTTTCTAAAAACTTGAACTATGAGGCATCTCTTCTTTTACAATAATGTGCGGTGGTATGGATTGCCATACTCAACCCACGCTGCTACAATTTAAGCGCAAAACAAGGTAGCTCGGGTACCAGGGAAATTCATGGGCCGATGCTACTGGCGACTAAACGCAGCCTTTTCATCGCTGAGTCTGGCGACCAGGTGTGGGTGGCAAAGGGGGCATATTGCCCGACGAACCAACTGGACAGAAGAATTGCTTCAAGCACCTTCCGGGGTAAAGTCTGGCAGCTTACAAGCAATGGAAACCTCAGTCGTCAGCGTCCGATGTGTAAAGCTCAGAAATCCATTCTGAGCGGCAACATCAGTTTCTAAGACCGACAATTCCGACAATTCCACACGTTAGTTTAATATTGAAAAATGCAGATGAAGTACACTGCTCGATGGCTTTATTGTAGCGGATGCTTTGCCGATGGTGCTGGCCCAAGCGCAGATAAAGACCGATGTGGAGGCGGAATCTATATTGATGGATCAGGCCAAGGCAACGAGTCAAAGCCTAAGATTCAGAACTGCATTTTACAGAATAACTATGCCCGTGACGGCGGTGCAGCTTATGTGAACGGCCGTGGAGGTGTGAGCAATCCAACCTTTATCAATTGTGAGTTCCAAAACAACAAGGTTGACCTTGATGGTGGCGCCATATTCAATGATGGCCGCCAAAGAGGCAGGTTAGCAAAGCGAACGCAACTTTCCAAGGCTGCTTGTTCAGTGGCAATAAGGCCAACTATGGTGGCGCCCTGTGCAACTATGGTGGCAAGGGACAATGCAACCCCATCATCAAAAACTGTATTTTCCGTAACAATGAGGCTTTCCTGCGAGGAGGGGCCATCTTTAACATGGATGTGAGGCCAACAAACCTGTGACAAATGACAGTCAGTTTGTTGATAACCAAGCAGTGGCAGGAGAGGGGATTTACACCTTCAGTAAGCCGGAAGCCAAAGAAAAATCAGAACAGGTGAAATTAAAAATGAATTGAGGAGTATGATTTTGAAAGCATTAATCATTCAACTAAACCATCCCTATTATGAGAGAGAGCGTGTGTCTATTATACAGAGGTTGGTGGCTGTTTTTTCATGCCACCAGCTTTCTTTTAAAGCAACGAACGACTCCGGGTTATGCAATGGGGTTCTCTAGATAATGGACACGTTTTATATTAATTGGCTAAGAAAGGAGGCCAATCCCAATACCACAAGTTTTATAGCCATGAAATAGTTTGGAACTGGGCTAGGGATATTGACCAGTTATACTCAATATCCTATGACCAATTCATTTCCAATATGGCCAAAAGAGATTGATTATCCATAGTTTGAACATATCCAAAGTTATTCCTCTGCTTGAAAACACTATAGCAGCGGCAGTATTGAAATTCAATAAACAATTCCTACTAGTTTATTGCACTTTGCTGCCAAAAGGATTGATGCGGCTTAAAACAAACAACTAAAGAACGGACCGCTCTACCCCCTTTTTTTTGATTCTTAGAGCTTAATGATACGGGTTTTTTCATGCTGACTTATTTATGATGTGACACACATCACGAAATACTGATCGTAGGAAGATACGTGATGTTTGATTCTCGCAGGTCTCTATCCGGGCAACTGGAAGAGGCCTTTTGTAGTGCCTATTATATGCAATAGTATAGGCTGAATAAGGTGCCATTTTTTCGGCGTTGAAGCGGCAGGGATGGAAGGTAATCTTGATGGAAAAAATGGTTGTGGCTAGTGGCATATCCCTTTTTTTGCGTAAAATGCACCGTCTTTTTACGCAACGCAGAATGAATGAACGACTACTTGTTTTTTCAGCCCAACGAAAACTTCCACCTTTTCGGCCAACAGCACCTTTTGGTGATAGCGCTGACCGTAGCCATGAGCATCAGTTTGGCCATTTTCGCCAAGAAAAAACTGGCACATGATAGTCAGTTGCGCCTTGGCCGGGGCATCACCGTCTGCTTGCAATCATGGTGGTCGGGTGGATTGCCATACGGCTCGTCCTGGGGCAGTTCGACCACAAGACCGATTTACCACTCGACATCTGCAACATCGTAGCGTTGGCACTGCCGCTGCTGATGTGGAACCCCAACCGGCGGGTACATGAAGTACTGTATTTTTGGGTCATGGCAGGCACGATTCAGGCGGTGCTGACGCCCCATCTGTTTGAGGGATTCCCTCATTTCACGTTCATCAAATATTTTACCGTACACGGTGGACTGGTGGTATTTGCGGTGTACGCAACGGTCGTTTACGGCATACGCCCGGGTTGGCGCAGCTTGTGGCGCTCATTTTTTGCGCTGCAAATTTATATACTATCACTCTACCTCATTAACCGCCTGCTTGGCTCCAACTATGCCTACCTCATGGGCAAGCCACCCACTGCCTCTGCCCTTGACTACCTCGGCGACTATCCTTGGTACCTGCTCGTGAGCGAGGGTTTGGCCTTGGTGATGTTCATTTTGGTGCTGCTCCCAGTGTTGCCACGACGTGAAGTTGTCAAGGCATGAGGTGTTTTTTTTGACAAAATGACTTCTCCGCAACTTTGTATTTTTGATGCAACAAGCACTACCTCGCTGCTTGATTCAACGCCAAACAACAGCATGCTACCTTCCACCATCCTGCAAAAATGCCTTGAAATTCTTGGTGCCGACATCCGTTCAGCACGCCCTGTGACTGGCGGCGACATCAATCAGGCAATTCTATTGGAAACCTCCGCTGGCCAGTTTTTTTTGAAAATAAACCCCGCACCGACTGCGGGAAGCATGTTCGAGGCAGAAGCTGCCGGCCTGGCTCTGCTGGCCTCCGCCAATGCCATCCGAACCCCCGCCGTGATAGGTTTTGGAGACACCCCAGAAGGTGGATTCCTGCTGTTGGAGTACATCGAAACGGACTTCCGACCACTTGATTTTTGGGAGAAATTCGGGTGCCGCCCTAGCCACCTTGCACCGCTCCACCGCTCCCTCCTTTGGCCTCGGCCAAGATAATTTTATCGGTTCATTGCGCCAGCAAAACTGCCAGCACAGCACTTGGCCAGACTTCTACATCCACGAGCGGCTATTGCCCCAACTCGACATTGCTAAGCGACAAAATCAACTGCAACCCGTTGATTTTCAGCAGTTTGAACAACTGTTCAAACTGCTACCGGAACTGTGCCCCTCCGAGCCGCCCGCCCTCATTCAAGGCGACCTTTGGAGCGGCAACTTCCTGTGCGAAACAAAAGGCAATCCCGTGGTTTTTGACCCGGCAGTAAGCTACGCCCACCGGGAAATGGACTTGGCCACGAGCCGCTTGTTTGGCGGCTTTGAGCGCCCGTTTTATCGCAGTTATGAGGAGGCTTGGCCGCTGGCCCCAGGCTTCGAGCAGCGGCTTCCAGTTTATCAACTTTACTACTTGCTGGTGCATGTGAACCTGTTCGGTGGCGGGTACGTTGGGTCGGTGCGTTCCATCTTGAAGAAGTTAATTTGAAAAAGATGAATTGGGAAATTCAGATTTCGGCGTAAATTTGCGCCCCGCAAGCGGTCCCGTAGTTCAACGGATAGAATGGAGGTTTCCTAAACCTTAGATATGGGTTCGATTCCCGTCGGGACTACCAAAACAAAATCAGGATGCCGTAAGTCGCTTTTAATCAGTGATTTACGGCTTTTTTGTTTTTAAAAATACTTTATTTTGCCCTCCTTTTTTCTATTTCTTATTTCAGCACTGTTTCAGTGAAACACGAAAACTGTTGGAACTAGCTTTTTAACGGGAACGAAATTTCGCGAGTTCCGAGGGACTGATTATGAAGAAAATTATCCTCACACCCCGCTCCAAGCACTGAACCCGCCATCCACCGGAATCACCGTTCCCGTTACAAATTTTGAGGCTGCCGAGGAGAGCCAAATGGCTGTACCAATGAGTTCTTCAGGTTCGCCGAAGCGCTGAGTAGGCGTTTTGCGGATGACCGTTTGGCCTCGTTCCGTGAAGCTGCCATCCTCGTTGGTCAGCAAGCGCCGGTTTTGGTCGGTTATGAAAAACCCCGGCGCAATGGCGTTCACCCGAACGCCTTCGCCAAACTTTAGCGCCACTTCCACTGCCAGCCATTTGGTGAAACAGTCCACCGCAGCCTTTGCCGTCGAGTAACCGGGCACCCGGGTTACCGCTTGTTGCGCCGTCATGGAGGAGATGTTGATGATGCTGCCGGATTTGGCTTCGGCCATCGGTTTGCCGAAAATCATGGTGGGCAGCACCGTGCCATCGAAATTGAGCGCCACCACTTTTTGAAAGTTTTGGAACGGGTGGTTGAAGAAATTGTCTTCCGGTGGAATGGCCGCCCCGGGGATATTGCCACCCGCCCCGTTGATGAGGATGTCAATCTTGCCCCATTTTGTCAACACGTAATCACAGGCTGCCTGCAATGCTGCCGCATCAAGCACGTCGGCTACCAGCGGGAGCGCTTCGCCGCCTGCCGCCTCGATTTCGGCGACCATCGCCAGCACTTTGCTGGGCGTCCTGCCGAGGATGGCTACTTTAGTGCCTCGTTTGGCCATGCCTTTTGCGATGGCACCGCAGAGAATGCCAGAACCGCCGGTGATGACAGCGGTTTTGTTTTTCAAGTTGAACAATGTATCCATCCGTTGTATTTTTAGTGGAATCAAAACGCGTCGTGCAAACATAGACAACGACGAGCAAAGCACCTGAAGGCAGGTTTCAAAAAGCCTACATTCAAGTCAATAAAATTCAGAGATTTGCGCCGATTTTTAATCAAAATTAGAGTGACAAAAAGCCCGGCAGCGCTAAAAAAAACTCATGCTCCGCACCATCGCACATATCTTTTCCATCCTTTTCCACCCGTTGCTCATGGTGACGTACATGCTCTTGCTCTTGCTCATAATTAACCCCTACCAATTTGGGGTAAACAGCATTTCGGGGCAATGGAAACTGGTATTGATGGTGTTTCTTTCCACGTTTGCGATGCCTATTTTTGCGGTTTTTATGATGAAATCGCTCAACATGGTCAAGTCTATGCAGCTCGAAGACCGTTTTGAGCGAATCGGGCCGTACATACTCACGGGCGTTTTTTACCTCTGGATGTTCATCAATTTCTACAACAACCCGATGATACCCAAAACGCTGGTCATCGTGATGCTCGGCTCCACGATTGCGCTTTTCTTGGCGTTTTTCTTCAACAATTTTTCAAAAATAAGTGCCCATGCGGCAGGTATGGGCGGACTGGTGGGCATGGCGCTGATCAATTCCGCATTCTTCAATTTTGATACGTTTACGCTGAACTTCGGCTTACTGGGCACTTACGAAATAAGCACCAATTTCGTGCTGATGACCATGATTGTTTTGGCTGGTGTGGTTTGTACGTCTAGGCTGTTGCTGGGAGCGCATACCGAAAAGCAACTCTACATTGGCTTCGCCGTTGGGTTTGCAGCGCAATTCATCGCCATGTTGTTTATCTGATTGCGTTACTGTCTGACGGATTTTCATTCTCCATCTTCAAGTCTAAACTCCCACCACTTCCACCGTCCAAGCATCGGGCTTTTCGGCAAACAACGCCTTCGTCTTCGCCCAAGTGGCCTTGAACAATTCCGACTGCCGATAGCCCTCCAGCGCTGACTCGTCCTCCCAAAAACTGAGCGTAAACAGTACGTTGGGCTGCGCCAAATCCCGCAGCAGTTCGAGGTGCAGGTTGCCGTCGAAGGCCCTGATTTTGTCCTTGCTTTCTTCAAAAATGACCATGAAATCAGGCACAAATTCCTCTTGGAAGGTGAGTTTTACGATGCGTTTTACCATAACAGACATTAGATGTCAGACTTTAGACTTTAGACCAGTGACTGCTGATTTCGAGCGTGGCCGTCTAAGGTCTAATGTCTAAAATCTAGTGTCTCACTTCACCAGCACCGTGCCCGGCGTGGCGTCGAGGGTGAGGAACTCGCTGTTCACGTTGGCGATTTCGATAGTGGTCGGTTCGTTGATTAGCTGCACGGCGGACTTGCTGCCCGGTATGCCAATGGTTTCAAAACAGATTTCGTAGAGGGTATCACCATCGCCCTTGCTGATGCCCTTCACGTTGGCGTCGAACCACGAGTGGGTGAGCAGGCCCTTGTCCAGTATATGCTTGCCGAAGTTCTCGGCGCTGAGTTGTGGGAGGTTAAAACCCTGCAAGCCCTTGAATTTCAACACTTTGGGATCCCATTTTATGCTGTACTGCATGGATACGATGGCCTTAAAATTACGGGTGCTGACGCTCACGCAAGCATCCGATCCTTTCGGGGCGGACTTCCCACTGACAATCAGGTTTATGATGCCGCCGGTCTTGGGGCGGGTGTCCTGTGGTGGCTCGGTGGGTGCGGGTGAAGGCTCGGTAGGTGAGGTTTTGGAGGCCTCCAATGCCTGGGCAGTGGCAGCTTCCCGGGCCTTGTCGTCGCCGCAAGAAGCAAGCATTGAGAAGCAAAATAATACGATAACTATCTGAAAATGAGGGAGTTTCATGCGAAGCTATATTGATGTTTGATAAAATTGCGGCTGCAAATGAACGGAAAATATCCAAATTGACCAGTTGTTCACCGCCTTCAATTCTTTACTCCTTCAATCCTCACTTCACCGCTCTCCGTCCTGAGGTCGAGGAAGATGCCTGACGAATTGGCAATCTCGACCGAGGTGGGCTTGCCGCTGAACTCGAATCGGGTCTTGCTGCCGGGACTGCCCACGGCCTCGAAGCATACCTCGTAGAGCTTGTGGCCGTCGGGCTTGGAGAAACCACGCAGACCGGGGTCGTACCACGAGAAGGTCAGTGTGCCATTTTGTACGAGGTGTGCCCCGAAGCTTTGGAGGCCCATTCCCGCCAGTCCGAAACTTCGCACTTCCTTGAATTTCAGCACTTTAGCATCCCAGTTCATGCTATACTGCATGGACAGTATCTGCTCGAAGTCCTTGGTTTTTACCTCCACACAGACTGTTTCTCCCTTGGCTGCCACCACGACGGAAGCGATCAGCGTGAGCGCCGTTACCGGCGGTATTTCGTACACTACTGTTGGGATGAACTGGTTTCGCTCCGGGATTTTGTGTGGTGGCGGCACGAACGAGAAGGCCGACACGACGACGATGAAAAGCAAAAGCAGGTGGTAGCGGAAGTTTTTCATGAAAATCAATTTAACTTTTTGTGTGAACAAAAAACATACCCCGTGCCGGAAGTGACAAAACGTCAGCTAAACGAGCCGTTTGACTTTCGTATTTTGGGTCAACATCAAATCTTCGCCTAAGTCCAGCAGCAGCAGCCCCGGCGACTTGCCCACTTCGATGCTGCCCAGGTCATCCTCAAATCCGAGTGCCTGCGCCCCGTTCAGCGTAGCCCAGCGCAGAAGCGTCTCGAAGCCAACATAGCTCTGGTAGCGTGCGATGGTCTTCATTTCCTCCAAAATGGAAAGCTGCCAATTGGAGGTCAGGCTGTCCGTTCCGATGCACACAACTGCTTGGTTGTCAATGAAATGGCGATAGTTCGGCAGGCGGTTTTCGATGTAAAGATTGGCATTGGGGCAGGTACACCAGAAGGTTCGTTTAGGTGTTAACCAACTATGAGCAGCTTTAATATCAAGGGGCTGCGACTCGGTATTGTGTACAAAAATCACACGAGGTCGCACATCGAGGTGTTCTAACGCATAAAAAATTGATGAAAAACCACTTGGCTGGAAGTGGTCAAGGGGGAATCCAAAAGATTTATAAAATTCAACGAAATCTCCCGTTTTATCCTTAAAAAACTGGTCTTCATGAGGTGTCTCCTGATTATGAATACTGATTGTAAAAGGCGGTTTTTCAACATAACTGAAATCAAACAGGTCAGGTATCAATTTGGAGTTGGCGTTGTTAATGTGCCAAAATAGTGTTGGTGACACCGTGTACGGCGCATGGGGCACACAGCTTTTTCGGTTGCCGCCCGTATCGCTTTGTTGTTGGAACACTTCAAAATAGCCATTAAAAGTCTCCTGTGCACGCTCGTCTCGCAGGAAGTCGAACATCTCCACGAAGCTGTAATACCGGATGGCGCTTCGGCGCTTCACGGCGGCGGTGTCGGCCTTGTTGCAGATGTCGCCGACTGCCACGATGCCTGCCTCCCACATCTCCCGGTCGCCCTGCTCGATGGCTTCGTCAATCTGCTCTTGCGGTACGTGACGGTGGTTCACGACTGTTTTCAAAAACGGCAAAAGCCCCGTCCCAGTTGGTGCCACGCCTTTCATGTGCGACAGTTCGAGGTGGCAGTGCGCATTCACGAATCCAGGGACGATGACGCCACGGTGCGTTTCGAGCGAGGAGGGGTCGTGGTTTTCCCGGTGGTCAATGGCAAGGATTTTACCGTGGTCGTCAGAGATGACGACGGCGTTTTTGATGGGGTCGGAGGAGACGGGGAGGAGGAGGTCGGCGGTGAATTTTCGCATGGAAGATGTTGATAGTCAATAAATTACATTGACAAAATGCTTGGCACAAACAAGCTAACGGCAGGGTCAATTCCTTTGAAATCATCCTCATTCAATGTGATAATTGAAGCATTCAATTTTTTAGCAGTAGCAAGGATAATCGCATCTGGAATTTTGATTTTGCGCTGCTGGCGGTAAGCTACAACCTGATTTGCTATTCCAATGTCGGTCTGAATGATGGGCAGGGCATTCAAAATATTTTGGATTAATTTTTTTTCATCCGGCTTTGAAAAATTGTAGCCGAGTGCCTCCATGAAGGTGATGACGGAAACAAACAATTGGTCAAAATGAGTGGCAATTTCTTGGAAATTGACCTGCCCTTTGGAGCAGTAAATTAGGATATTGCTGTCGAGGACGCCGCATTTAGTTCCACTCATCACGAAGCTGTTTTTGCCAAGCAACAGGGTCGGCTATTTCCGAAAAAAGCGTTCATTCCTCTTAGTTGGTCAAACATCGCAGCCAATTGCTCAGGGTCATAATTTCTCCCATTTGGTAGTTGCTTTGACGCTGTTTGCTCATCCTTTTTCTTTTTCGGAGAAAAAAACGATGGCAGTTCTGCAACTTGTATTTTCAAGCGTTCCAGCAGTGGAAGCAGGATTTTTAAATCTTTTTCATGCTTAATTTCGAGTACTAATCTCATGGAAAACAGGTTAATTTTAAATTGACGCAAGTTAGGAATATTTCCCCAGCCATAAAAGTTCCTACTATCTTCCCAGCCGCCCCTCAATCTCCTCCATCACCCGCCACGCCACCTCCAGCGCCAGCGCCCCATCCTCCAGCGTCACAGCGGTTTTTTCGCTTCGCAAAATACTGACAGCCAGTGATTTAAGCTCCTCTTTGATGGCGTTCACGGGTTCAGCGGGCGGCATTTCCATCGAAATAACCCGCACCCCGCCGGGCGTTTCCAGTTCGAACGACGGGATGCCCGACGGCTCGTTGCCCGGCTCGTGCATCCGCACCACCTGCGCCGATTTTTCGAGGAAATCGAGGCTGATGTAGGCGTCTTTTTGGAACAACCGCACCTTGCGCATCTGCTTCATGCTGATGCGGCTGGCCGTGAGGTTGGCCACGCAGCCGTTCTCGAACTCGATGCGGGCGTTGGCGATGTCTGGCGAGTCGCTCACCACGGCCACACCGCTGGCACTGACGGTTTTCACGGGCGATTTCACGAGGCTCAGCACGATGTCAATATCGTGAATCATCAGGTCGAGCACCACGGGCACGTCCGTGCCACGGGGGTTGAAGTTGGCCAGCCGGTGCGCCTCGATGAACATGGGGTTCATGGCCACGTCCCGCACGGCGAGCATGGCCGGGTTGAAGCGCTCCACATGGCCCACCTGCGCCGTCACGCCGTAGTTTTTTGCCAAAAAAATCAATTCCTGTGCCTCCGTTGGCGTCTGCGTCACTGGCTTTTCGATAAACAGGTGCTTGCCCCGTTCGATGGCCGTTTTTGCCAACCCGAAATGCGTCACGGTGGGCGTCACGATGTCCATAACGTCCACAGCATCCAGCAAGGTATCGTAGCTGCTAAACGATTGAACGTCAAACTGTTGCGAAGCGGCCTGCGCAGCGGCTGGGTCAATGTCGAACAGGCCGACGAGCTGGAAATGCTCCTTGAGTTCCAGCAGGCATTTGAGGTGAATCTTGCCGAGGTGGCCTACGCCGATGACGCCTATTTTTAGCATAAAACTAGGTTGAAACTGGTGTTCGTTGACCGCAAAAGTAACGATTGCACACGAAGGGGTTTCATGGGAAGCTGAACCGGAATAAAAAGATTGTACGAAGGCGATTCACGCTTGAAATCCTAAAAGCAGTGAGTCATTCATTTCATGATAAATTTTTATGGCACTCATTATTTTCAGGACGAGATTTTTTTGAAACCTATTTTTGCCCCATACTTCTAATATTTTTACAAAAAAAGCACTGCCTTACATGAGTCAAAAAATTGCCAAATCCCCTGAAATGCTCCGCAAAGAGGCCGAAGCAAAAGACCTTGCCGACCAGCTCAAAAAGAAGCAGACGACCCTGAAAAGCCTCAAGACCCGCCTTCAAAACATGAAGTCCGACGTGGAGGAGTTGGGGCGCAGGGTACACGCCGACATGCTCAACAAGATGGATAAATTGGACGACCTCCGATTGGAAATCGCCGCACTGGCCCGCCAACTGAAAATGGCCAAAGGCGTGAACAAGCTGGACAAGGAGCAGCTCCAGATGATGGCTGACGAAATGGCCAACGGCAGCATGTTCGGCGACAACTACGACCAGTACAAGGAGCAAAAGCAGCAACGGGCGTCCGGCAACTTCAATTTTGACGAATTTGAGCGGGCAAGGATGCGCAGCGTGTTTGCTGAATTTGAGGTGAAGCCCCCGGAAAACGAGCAAAAAGCCATCCGAAAGGTATTCATAAAACTCTCCCAGAAATTCCATCCTGACCTCGCCACAAACGAAAAAGAAGCACTGGAATTCCACTTGCTGATGCAGCAAATCAACGAGGCCAACGAGCACAACGACATCCAGGCACTGCTCGAACTGGAAAGCCTGTACCTGCACGAAGCCCTCGATATTGAAACAAAGGCGGTAACGGTGGACTCCCTCCAGCAGGTAATTGACCGCCTGAAACGGGACATCCAGTTCATCGAAAAACAGCTTGACCGCACGAGCGAGGAAATCAAGCAGCTCCGCAAATCGGACTTGGGCAAAATGCTCACGTCCGTCAACAAGGCCGACAGAAAAGGCAAGGGGCTTGATGATGCAACCGCCCAAGTTGACGAGATGCTGCAAATGTTCACCCGACTGCGGGACGGCCTGAACGACTCCATCAGGCTCGGCAGGATTTCGCCAAAATTGATGGATTTACTGCTTGGCGAAGACGAGGAAGACGAGGAGGACTATGAAGGCATGGACCCGTTTACCATGCTGACAAAACTGGCCAATGGCGATGAAGATGCCTTCGATTTCTTCAACATGGGCTTCGACAATGAGGTAGAAGACCCCTTTTCCCCATCGGCTCCTCGGTGCGGGTGGCGCAAACTGCTTGGTCGGATTTTGACAAAAAAACAAATATGCAAGGCTGGCAAGGACGGGTCGAAGACGCCTACTACGACGACGAGGGCGACGAGGCTTACACCGTTTCGTTCGACAGCCAGACCATTGCACAAATGCCCACAAAGCTTATTGACAAGGCCATAAAAGTGGATGAAGATTTTCAGGCCGCCGATTTCAGGGCAGACCAACTGGCGGCCTGCCAGCCAAGGGACACTGAACAGGAAGCACTTGCGGCTTACCGGGTACGATACCATGGCTCGGCCTGGAAATCGATGCCCGACCGGGCGATGGCGGCCCGCCTCCAAGCAATTTTGTTGGAACACCCCAGCATGTCTGACGATGAAAACTGGACGTACTACCTCCGTCAGCACCTTAACTTCCCATTTGAAGCGAAACTACGGGACGGCACAGGCTCAAAAAAAGGAGGCACCATCCTGGTTTTCGGCATTCATTCGCTCGATGACCAGTACGGCCTTGTCATGGCCACCAAAGCAAATGGAAAAAAAGGGATGCAGCATCCATTGGCATACCTGCAAGCCGCTGATGAGAACAGCAAGGAATTTCAAGTACTGGAGGATTATTTGGTTTGGGTGGCGGAGTCGTTGTAGCCTGACTTTTGGTTCTTGTGGTCACAAGTGCCATCGCCACCACCAACCCCTCATGGAGCATGGGATAATTGGCGCACGCCCCTTGGTTGCGCTCTCCAATCCACCGATTTAAAACCCATACCTGAGCAAAATTGGCAACAAATTTTTGCCCACCAGCTTCAAATAAATCCGCAGCGCCAACCTACCGATTGCTAAATTTGCTTCGCAATGAAAATCATTTTACCACACAAACCTCCCAGCATGAAAAAACTCCTCTCGCTGCTCGTTTTCACTTCATGTGCCCTCCTCCCGCTCCATGCCCAGCTCCCCGACGGCATCGTCGCCCCAAACTTCACCGCCACCGACATCAACGGCAATACTTGGACGCTCTACGACCTGCTCGACCAAGGCAAATCCGCCGTGCTGTTTTTCGGCACCACCTGGAGTTACGGCAGTTGGGACTACCACCAGTCGGGCCGTCTGAACCAAGTTTGGGAGCAGTACGGCCCCGATGGCACGGACGAAATCATCCCGTTTTTCATCGAAGTGGACGACAATACCGACGCCGAAGACCTCAACGGCACAGGAGATGCCACCTACGGCGACTGGGTGACGGGCACACCGTACCCCATCATTGACGATGCGAATTGGCTTGCTGTGATTTACGCCCTCGACGACGTGCCGAGGGTCTATCACATTTGCCCAAACCGCATTTTGACCAATGCCATCGCTTTCCCGACGGTGCAGTTCAGCCTCGTACACGACGACTGCCTGCTGCCCGGCGGCGTCAACAATGCCGGGATGCTCCGTTTTGTGGACATTCCGAAGGAGTTCTGTGGTGAGGTGACCTTCTCGCCCAACGTCCGTTTCCAGAACCTCGGCTCGGCTCCAATCACCAGCCTGAGCCTCCAGCTTTGGCTCAATGGCAACCTAACCGAAACCCGTCAGTGGACAGGCAATATCAACCTTTACCAGACCGCTGGCACAGTTTTTAACCCGGTGACCATTAATGAAAGCACCACCGTGGAGGTCAAAGTTGCATCCGTGAACGGCCTGCCGGACGACGATGCGGCCAATGACGGCATCAGCGCAGACGTGGCGGAAGGCCCGGCTATTCCTACCAATTATTTGGTCGTTGAAATCAAAACCGACTACTACCCCCGTGAGATTTATTGGGAAGTGGTGGACGACGAGGGCACGGTTTTTCATGCAGGCGGCAACCCAGGCATTTTTACCAATGAAGATTGGGAAGGTGCTTACACCGACCAGGAAACGGTGTATCAGCATGAAGTTGCGTTGCCAGCCGACGGCTGCTACGAGTTCGTGATTTATGATGAGTACGACGACGGCATCTGCTGTGGAGGTGGCCTCGGCTACTACCGTTTGCAGGACGAAAACAACTTCATCTACCTCCAAGGTGGCCTGTTCACGGAGCCGGAACACCGTCCGTTTTCGCTCTCCGGCGCCGCCACCATCAACGACAACGCCGCCATTCGGAGCTACCAGGGTATCAGCGGCGACTTCTGCGGCGAGCCAGACATCACCCCCTCACTGGCAGTCCAGAACCTTGGAGCGAACAATATCAACTCCTTGGAAATCAAGGTTTTGAACGAAAACAGCCTTGTGCAAACCTTCGATTGGAGCGGCACCTTGCTGCCTGGGCAAACCGAAACACTCACCCTCGACCCCGTCACGGTGGACAACACTTCAGAGCTGAGTTTCATCATCGAAAAAGCCAACCAACAGCCCGACACCTTCGCCTTTCAAAACGAATTGGAGGTCGGCTTTACCAGACGGCTGCCCCAAGCCCCTGGCCTCACCCTCGAAATCAAAACCGACGAGTGGGGCTACGAAAACTACTGGCAAATCACCAATTCGGCGGGCGGCCTCATCGCCAGCGGCGGCAACCAAATCATTGGGCCTGATGGCGGCGGCCTGCAGGTGGCCACGGAAAATGACCCCAACGTCTATCCTCAATTTTCGACCATCACCGAGTCCATCTCGTTGCCCGACGACGTGACCGACTGCTACACCTTCCTCTTCGTGGACGACTGGGGCGACGGCATCAATTCGCCCGGGTACATCAAGCTGACCGACAACCTCGGCAACCTGCTCTTCGACTTCCGGCCATTGACCACGGGCGACATTTACCTGCTCGATGGACAGTTCGGGCCGAGCGCTGTGGGCGAACCAGCCAGCGACGCTTCGTTTTTTTGTCGCCAAATCCCGCTACCGACCGCTTGGAGGTGGCATTTACCTTCGGGAAAAACACAGGGCAGGTGCGCCTCGAAGTGGTGGATGTTACTGGCAAATTATTGCAAACGGCCATGTTGCCCTCACTTGCGCAGCGCTATTCGCTCGACCTTGCTGGCATGGTCAGCGGGGTTTACTTCTTAAAAATGAAGGCTGAAAATGGTGGGGAAATCGTGAAGCGGTTTGTCGTGGCTGAGAGGTGATTTTTCAAAACAAATCCTACCTTTGCCCACCAAAATGTTGTAAAAAACTGCCGCCATCGTCAGTCGTCAATCCCAAGTTGTCAATGATTAAAAAGCTTTCCGTCCGCAACTACGCCATCATCGAGGAACTGGAAATCAACTTCCCAGCCGGCCTGACCATCATAACCGGCGAAACCGGTGCGGGAAAGTCCATCCTGTTGGGTGCGCTGGGTCTCATCATGGGCGAGCGGGCGGACTCCAAATCGCTGTACAACGACCAGGAAAAATGCGTCATCGAGGGCATTTTCGACGTGTCGCCCTACGACTTAAAGGAGTTTTTTGAAGAGAACGATATTGATTTTGAAAGCGAATGTTCTGTTCGGCGGGAACTGACCCCGGCGGGCAAGTCCCGTGCCTTCGTCAACGACACGCCCGTGACACTCGACGTGCTGCGCCAACTCACCGGGGCGCTCGTTGACCTCCACCTCCAGTTCGACACGCTCGACATCCACAACGTAAGCTTCCAACTGCGCATGGTGGACGCCCTCGCTGGCAACAAGCCGCTGCTTACCGAGTACCAGGCTGCCTACCGAATTTTTACCCAAAGCAAAAAACAACTGGAGAAAATGCGGGAGCAAAACGCCCGCTCCGCCCAGGACCTCGAATTTCTCAATTTCCAAATCGCCGAGTTTGAAAAAGCGGCACTTGCGGAAGGCGAACAAGAGCAACTCGAAGGTGAACGGGACAGCCTGACCCACGCCGAGGAAATTAAACGCAACCTCTCGGCGGCCTTCCACCACCTCAGCGACGGCGAAATGCCCCTCACCGGGCAACTGTCCGACGTGCTGCGAAGCATCGGCGAGGTGCGAAAATACCACCCTGCTATCCCCGACCTCCACCGCCGATTGGAGAGCCTGGCGCTGGAACTTGACGACCTCGCCGGGGAGTTCGAGCGGGTGGCAGAAAGTACCGAGGCCAACCCGAAACGCCTACTGGAAGTGGAGCAGCGCCTTGACGTAATTTACCGACTGCAAAGCAAGCACCGGGTGGGCACGGTGAAGGAACTGCTTGAAATGGAGGCAGTAATGCAGCAAAATTGGACGAAATCGGCGACCTCAGCGGGGAAATTGAGAAATTGGAAATAGAAATATCGGGGCAGGAAAAACAACTTCGTGGGCTTGCTTCACAACTCTCGGAGCGCCGCAAAAACGCAGCACCCAGCTTCGCCGCCAAGGTGCTCGAACTGCTGGCGCAACTCTCCATGCCGCACACCCGCTTCCACGTGGACTTCAAGGAGGCCGCCAACCTGACGCCCACCGGCACCGACGACGTGAACTTCCTCTTCGCCGCCAACCCCGGCAGCCGTATGCAGCTCATCAAGGACGTGGCCAGCGGCGGCGAACTCAGCCGCCTGACGCTGGTGACCAAGTCGCTGGTGGCCAGCGCCATCCCGTTGCCCACGCTGATTTTCGATGAAATTGACGCCGGCGTCTCCGGCGATGTGTCGCTGAAAATGGGCAACATCCTCCGCCAGCTTTCCAACCACCACCAGGTGGTCGTCATCACCCACTCGGCGCAGGTGTCCGCCAAGGCCGATGCACATTACTTCGTTTACAAAAAAGTGGACGGCAACTCCACTGCCACCAAAGTCAAGCTGCTGACACCCGACGAGCGGGTGCGCTCGATCGCCGTCATGCTCTCGCAAAACCCGCCGAGCGAGGCGGCGTTGGCGAATGCGAGGGAGTTGATGGGGATTTGACGTGAGGCGTTTTGTTTTGTATTTTTGTAAAAAAATAAACCATGCCAGTGCTCATTCCAGATGATGTTGTTCAACAGACCTCACTCACCGAACAGGAGTTCAAACGTGAGGTAGCCGTGCTGCTTTACGAAGCAAAACTGCTGAACTTCGGCAAAGCAAGACAACTGGCGGGCATGGATGCACTCACCTTTCTGGAGCTTTTGGGTCAACGTAAAATAGAGGCTCCATACACGTTGGCTGATTTTGAGCAAGACCTCCAGCTTGGCAAAAAAATCAAGCTGCAAAAATGATTGTGGTTTCTGACACTACGGCCATCAGTTGCTTGTTCAAAACGGGCAACCTCGCTTTGCTGCACCATTTTTCTAAAAAAGTCTTGTTGCCAAGTGCCGTGTGGCAAGAGCTGGAACGGCTTGAAACTAAAGGATTTGATATTTCAGAATTGAGAAAATCGGATTGGCTCGTGGTTGTAGAAGTTGGCAACACTGAACTGGTTTCAATGCTTCAAGCGGAACTTGACAAAGGTGAAAGTGAGGCCATCGCGCTGGCCATGGAAAAAGGTGCTGACTACTTGCTGATAGATGAAAAAGATGGCCGTGCCAAAGCATCAGCACTTGGGGTTCAAACAATCGGAACCATTGGCATTTTCATCGCATTGAAAGAGAACGAGATAATACCCGCCATCAAGCCTTACCTTGACAGCCTTCGGAATGAGGCTGGGTTTTACCTGTCCGACAAATTTTATCAAGAGATTTTAAAAAAAGTCGGAGAGTGAGGGCCTTTTCCTTCCTTCACACCGGGGCGCGCGGCGAGGCGGGGGGATGAGGAAATGGCGGGGTGACTCACCGCAACCGATACCGCAGCCCCGCCTCTCCCCAAACTTCTTCGTAATTCCGGTTGCCAAACATCACCTCCTCGTACTCGGAGCGGCCCACTTGAACGCTGAACGACAAGTCGTTTCGGATGAAAAATTCTGCCCGCCCATCAAACAATCGGCGGTTGGCTTCGGGCGTGAAAAAGGTTTCTTCTGTGCGAAACTGCCGTGCGCCTGCGGAGAGGTTGAATTTTTTGTTGGGGGTCTGGTAGCGCAACCGGAAGCCGTAGCTATTCTGGCGATTGAAGTTGGAGGTATCGTTGGACAGCAGCAAAAACTGGTATTCCAACGTCACCTGAAACCCAACCGGGAGGTCGCTGCTCACTCGGGCGTTGAGGGCATTGGTGAAAAAATCGCTGTCGTCCCGCAGTTCATCGAGGCGGTTATTTCGGCTGTAGGAGAAGTTGACCGATTGCTTGGTCGTGCCGATGGGGAAGGCATAGTGCAAGCCCGCCGTGTAGGTCTGGATGGTGCGTTTCAGCACCGTTTCTTTCAAATAAATATCCTCGCCGTTCCTGCGGAAATCGTTGTAGGAAAACTGAAGTTGAGGCCAGTCGGGACTGGGGCTGAACCGCAGCGAGGTTTGCAGGTTTCCGGTCGCTTGGGTGGTCGGCTTTTCCTCGGAAAGGTTGTTGACGTAGTACCGATAATTTGCAGAAAGCATGAGCCGCTTTTTCCACAAATGCACCCAGTCGCCGACTGCCACCGTCCGTCGGTCCGTGATCAAAAACGGCATTCCGTAGGAATAAAAAGCGCCGCCCACCCGCTCGTACTGCATGGAAAAAATGCTGCCGGAGCACGTTCAACCGAAGATTGGCGAAGGCGCTCGCAGACGGGAACCCGGTGATGCGATACGGAGTGGTCGAAGCGTTCAATAAAAAAATTGATTCGACCCGGCTGGGGTCAACGGGTGGTTCCCTGCCGTAAACTTCCTCAATTTCCTCGGAGGAAGCTGCCCCGCCCCGCGTGTCGCGGGTAGTCATGCTGATGGAAACGCCAAAATCCAAATTCAGAACATCGTTTTTCGTAGTTGACTTGTGACCAAACCCGAACACAATATTTTGCCCCGGCGGGCCGCCGTACTGGATAGAGGAAGTTTTGTCCGTACCCCGCAGGAAGGAAAAACTCGTCTCGCCTTTCGTGTATTTGCTGTCGAACCGCACCTGCGCCGCCAGCACATCCCGTCGATAGCTGCCCGGCACGACGAACAGCCCCGTGCTGGTTTCAAGGTTGACGGGCGGGAAGCCAAGCGCCACGTCGTATTGCCGCAGTTCGCCCTCCAGGCTGCGTTGGATATTGCCGTAGCTGACATCGAAAGTCGTGTTACGCAATTTTACGTAAGCCCTGCCGCCCCTGATTTTCGAGCCGTTCAACAGGTGGCGTTGGTAACTGGGGAAAACGTCGCCAGCGAAGAGGCCGAGCCGTTTGGTTTTCAGCCCAATCATATAGGTATTGCGCCATTGCAGCGATGATTTTTCCTGATTGGTGACGTAAAAACGGAAAGGAATTTCCAAGTTTTTGTGAAATGCGCTGCCGAGGAAATTGACGGTGTGCAAACCCGGCGGCTCTTGCCGCAAAAACTGGCCGGGGCCGCTCAAGTCGGTGAGCCGTGATTGCAACTGCAGGTCGGAGCGCATGGAGAATCCCGGCTGCCCTGCTTGGGTCGTTGCGGGCAACGGATTCTTCCGACCTGCCACATTGAACGTCCACGTCGCTACCAAAGGAATGGTAGCTTTAGCCGAAAAACGGACGGTGATTTTGTGTTCGCCCGCTTTCATCCGATGGGTGGCCAGCACAGTTAGCAGGTCGCCAGTCGTTTTCACCAGCGTGCTCAGGTTGACCTCATCCACGTGTACTTGCAGGGTGTAGTCTTCCCATCGGAGTTCCTTGTTTTTTTGAAAAACGATGAACAATTCCTCGTTCGGTACGGTGGTGCCTGCCATCGGGCTGATGACCTTTCCGGGCGATTTTTGCGCCAGCAACATCTCACCCAACAAGAAAAAAATGGCCGATAGTAAAAGTAACTTTTTCAATGGCTTGGGTATTCAGGTTATTGTTCCTTCCCGGTGGTGATGGTTCGAGCAATGGACTTCTTCGAAACTACACCAGTCGTCGTAACTGCCTGTAATTCAAAATTGTATGTAGCGTTAAACGCCAATGGTGGGGACACCCATTGCCTCGCTGATGCCCCTAACTGGGCTTCACCTGCCACCTGCGTTCCATCCTGAAAAATGCGGAAACCGGCCAGGTCGGGTGGGGCGTCGTACGCCCAGTTCAGCGTGATACGGTTGCCGTTGACGGAGAAGGGCCAGATGTTGGTGTTCGGAATTATTTGGGAAGGCGTCACTACCCGTACCACGTTGCTCAATCCGCTCTCGACCGTGCGGGCGCCCACCGCCGATACTGCGAATTGGTACGCCTCACTTTTGGCACTAAAAATCTCGTAACGATAGCCGTTGGCGGTGATGGTTGGGATGTTCCCTTCGAGTATCAGCCGCTCGCTCGGCGGGAAATTGCTGTACAACCAATACCCAGTAGTGAGCGTATCGCCCTGTGATTTGGGATTCCAAGAGAGGCGAATGAACTGGCGGTTCCCTTCTTTTTCAAACTCACCCCGCAGGCCGGTTGGTGCTGGCGGTGGGACTTGCGGGTCATAAAAAACCAGCAGTTCGTTGCTGAAAAGGTTCCCGCCAAAATCGTCCACCACCCGCAGACGGTACAGGTAATATTCGCCCTGCTTGGGCGGCGTGTCAGTTGCAGCCCTTGCGGATGCGGGCAACTGCTGCGAAACATCGGCGTAGGCTGCCTCGACGTTTTCCCGCCGCTGCAACACGAAACCCCGAATGAATTTCTGCGAAGCAGTTAAAAAATCCCACTCGAACCGAATCCCTGTATTGCCTGTTGCCTGTTCGACAATCCGCAACATGGGCGGCTCCACCTTGTCCGGCGGCAATTTCGATGGGTCGAACAGCACTTCTTGCCGCTGGCCTTCCGTGCCGAACAGCGACAGCGGCGCAACGGCGTAGGTGTAGGCGGTGTTTGGTTGTACGTTTTCATCGAAAAAGGAGAGCTGCGAGGTGTTGTCCTGCGTACTTGCCCAGATGGGCGTTTCATTCAGTTTTTGAAAACCTCCAGTCCCACTGCGGCGGTAAAGGTTGAAGCCGTTCAGATTTTGGGCCAAGTAAGTTTGGTAATCGAAATTCCAGCGGATTTCAAGGCGGGAAGGGCTTCCAGCAGTCAAAATTTTTAAATCAATTGGCAGGTTCAGGTTGGGCCGGGTGCCGTATTTCCAGAAAAAAACATCCGTTGGTGTTGCCTGTCGTTGTGTGCCTAGCATCAAGAACAGGCCGTATTCGTAGCTGTCGGCAGCGGGAATATTGCGGTCCACCAGCCCGAATCCATTGAGCAGCGCAAAATCGTAGTCCAGCGCAAAAGGCAGGTAGAGGCCCTTCACAGCGTTGGGGTCGGAGGACAGTTTTTGCAGGTAACTCTGCCGGGAGGTTTCCTGGGATTTATTGGTAGTGAAGTAGTTGTCGAGCTTGCCACGCAATCGGGCGAGTGCCGTCTGGTCGCTTTCCACATTGGTCAAATCCTTCGAACGGCTCAGTTCAGGGACGATGGGCGTGGCGTTCACGATTGCCCAGGCACCTCGCTGGTCACCGGAAACGGTGCGCCGCTGTACTTGGAAACCCGTCACGCCAGGAGGCCAGCTTTTTGGTACCCAAAGCAGCTTGACATGGTCGCCGCCACCCTCGCCGAAGAGTTGGATGGGCTTGTCCTGGGCAGTTGCGATGGTGGCAAACAAACTGGCCAGTAGGAGAAGAAGCAGGGATTTTTTTAGGTGAAACATGCCTGATTTTTTGTAAAGTTTTTAAAAAATCAAATCGAAACACTCAGGCCTGCCGACACTTGGCTGCCCCAGAACGGGATGCTGAACGGCAGGTTGATGGTCATCGTGCCTGACATGGAAGCCGAGTTGCCTGAAACCGAAACTTGTGCATTGCTCCATCCAGAAACCGTAATCGTACTGCTCCAAATCCAGGTATCGAAAGTTAGCGTACCGCTGCCGGTGACGTAAACGCCAAAGCTGCCCGATATTCCGCTGGCGTTGATGGAAGCCGAAATCGTCGAGTTCATGTTGATGGCCAAGGTGCCGCTAAACGTGTTACCCGCCATTGATTCATTTATAGTCTCACTGAGGGTTGCGGATGCCTTGCCACCCAATGTGCCACTTATTGCCGTTGGACTGGAAAGCGAGCCGTTGAGGCTGACGTTCCCTTCGCTGAAAGTCACCACCCCGTTGAACATCGAGCCGCCCATGTTGGAGCCGCTTGCCGACCAAACACCGCCTCCAATGTTGAATCCCACCGATACGTTGTTGGTGGTCAGGATGTAACCACTGCCTGGAATTTTCGCCGTCGTGCTCACGCTGCCGTCTATGGTGTTTGCGGGGATTTGGTAGTTGACCGTGACTTGGCCGTTGAAGAAGGTGTTGTTTTTTAAAACGTCAATGTTCCCCTTCAGCGAAAGCGTGACCGTGCTGTTGCCCAGGGCGACAATCACGGTGCCGCTTACTTCGCAAAGATTGGCCACGTCCGCCACGCCGATGGTCAGTCCGATGAGGTACTTGCCCTGCGTGGGGGTGCTGGGCAGTTGGTAATTGAATCCTATTTGGCCGCCAATTTGCGTCAGCTTGAGGCCCGACTGGCCGAGCGGCACGTTGACCTGGGCGGTAATAGTTAAGTAGCCAAAGTTGAAGGTTTCCTCCGCACCAACGTCCACCGCACCTGAAAGCCCGATTTTGGCAAAATCGCCAGTAAAAGTTCCTTTGAAACGGTTCGTCTCGAACGTGGCAGAAAAGCTGACTACCACGGGTTTTGTCAAAACTCCTGCAATCCCACCGATGGTGATGGTTCCGTCCTCTGCAATTTTGAACTGGTCCACCTGAAGTTTCACGGTCGCCGTAACGTTCAATTCCACCTTGGCGGAGATGGTGAGTTCCACCGGGGCGTAAGTGGCACTGATGAGTTCGAAGGTGAATTTGCTGTACTTCACCTTGCCCGAAGCGCTGAATTTGGTGAGTGAACCGTTTTTTACGTTGAACTCCGACACCGCAATGGCAGCGTCAAATTTCGTGTGATGAGCCTTCAAACTGCCGTCGAACTCAATCATATCGAAGTCGGAATTGAAGTTGACGGACAAGGTGAGGTCGGTGAGCGTCATGGTGAAGGCCGTGATGCTGGTACCTGCGATGGCGAGCGTGGCGTTGCAGTTGCCCTGGTTGAAGGCGAGCGAAAGTTTGGCCGTGCCCTTCACGCCTTTCATCTCGGAAATCGTCACCGAGCCGCTGCCGTTGAGCACCTTGAAGCCTCCCGCCATGGACAGTTCCAGCCCAAGTGACAGGTCGCCCATCGTGACCTTGAATGCGTTGGAGGTGTACGAGGCACCGCCCACTGCGGTGAATGTGCCGGTGAGCGTACCGCCAGCATCGAGGGCACCATTTTCAAATTTGGCGATAACGGTTCCGGTTTTGACGATGTGTATGTTGATGTCCTTCACGCCGAGGAAGTTGAACGAGCCGCCAAACCCTGCACCTCCGGAGAAATTGAACTTGAAGTCGCCATTCACGCCTTGCTTCAAAATCATCAGGTTTTTTCCGGTCAAATCCTTGTCCTGGTTTAGCGTGGCAGTGAGCGTGACGCTGCCGCTGAGTTTGCCGTCCGTGCTGACGGAGAGGCTGAATTCCTTCATGCTGGCGTCAATGAACTTGATGGAACCGAGTGGCTGGTCGCCGGTCCAGGTGAGCGTCACGTCTTTGAATTCGCCCGTTTTGCAATGCTTCCGGTAAAAAACTTTCACTTGCTGCACGGCGGCCTCCTTGTTTTCAACAGGGTTTTCCATTTTCAGGGTCAACTGCGCTTGCGCAACTGTGTAGCTGCAATATCCTTCCCCGTCGGGCGTGGTGGAGTCGGGCGTGTCGGAGAACTGCACCGTCAGTGGGCCGAAGGTTTCGCCAGTGGTTACTGGTTTGCAGGTGCAGTTACAGGCTTTCACGATGGCCTCCGATTCGTAACTCACGCCTTCAATGGTGAACTTTACCCTGACCTTGCCCACGACCGTCGTGTCGTTCAAGGTGATGGAAGCGGTCTGGCTTTGGTCGTTGGCCAATGTGATGGGGCCGCCGAGCACCGACCATCGAACGAGCCGCCGGATGCCGGGAAAGGCATCGCCGTTCCGTCGCCGGCCGCTGAATTGGCGGTTTCGCTTTTCGTCAGACAAATCGTATCCGGCAGTTTCACTTCAATACTGTACACCGTCAGTGTGCGCTCGATGGTGCCGGTCATATTCACCATTTCATGGTCGCCACCGCTGGGGTGGTACCAGCAGCTATCGCCGCAACTGTAAGTGCTGGTGACTGTGCCACCGCTTCCGGTGCCCGCAGGGCGGCTGAAATTCACGTCATAATCACCTGAAATCGTGGCATCCACAGATGAACCCGGCTCAGGGGCTGTAGCCATGTCGGGCTGTACCGTGCCAGACCAGCTTTTGGTCTCATTGGGGCCAATGCTGATATCAGAAGGATCAACGGTCCAAACAATTGGCCTGTGTGCGTGATAGTAACGGTTCCGTTTTCGTGTTGGTCCGTCGTTTTTGAGCCATCGCCAGAAAGGGTTGAAAACTTGCCAGTCTGCTTGCTCAGGTAGAGCGAGCCTGCACTTTCTTGGCTGTGGATTAGCATGGGGAAAAGAAATGCGGAGAGTAAAATTAGCTGTTTCATTGGCTTTGTCTTATTTACGACTGACGGCTGACGACTGACGATTTTGACGAAATGGGAATTAATGCGGCGTAAATCGTCAGTCGTAAATCGTCAATAAAAATGTTAGTCAGTTTTTTTGCTGCAAGCCGAAGACTTTGTCAAACAGCTTTTGCACATCAAAAAACTGGTCGGTAACGCTCCAGGTGATGGTGGCCGTTGCGTACGCCTGCAAACCGCCACAGTTTGCGACCACTGCCGCCGCACCGGGATGGCTGCCTGCGGTGAAATAACCGTTCGAATTCACCGTCCCAGCTGTGGAGGGGACGACGTTCCAGTTGCAGTTCACCGTGACGGGTTGGCCGTTTTGGTCGTAGCCGATGGCGTCGAACTGGTAGCCTTGCCCAATTCGAATGTTCGCTACCTCCGGGCTTATTTCCAGCGACGAAAGATGGTAGCCCGAACCTGTCCCATCGCCCACCTCAAACCAATAGACCGGGCTATAAACCATCTGGGAACCCTGACTGCCTTCCAGCGGGGCGGTGATTTGCCAAGCATAAGTCTTGCCCGCTTCTAGTATTTCAGCGGAAATCGGGTATTGCAGAAACGGAGCCGACAGGCCGCTCTCCTCGTAAACCGGCAGGTTGGCCGTGATGTCGTTGGCGGATTGTTGGCCTTCGTTCACTTCGTACAGGGCAAAATGGAAATTGCTCAAGGTGGAAAACCACTGAAAAAACGGCGTCGTGATGGGCGTTACTTCGGGATTTTGGTCGAGCGACGTACCGGGGCCGATGAGGTCAATGATGGTGTTCTCGTTGGTGATGACATTTACTCCCTCATCCTGTGCGATGACGTTGCCGCTTTCATCAAACACCGTCACGGTGTAGGTGTAGGTTCCGGCTGGCATGACGCCGGTGGATGCTGCAATATTGAGCAGTTCGGGGAGGCGGGGTCAAGGTTGTACTCATCGATTTGCCGGTTGTCAAAAGTCTCCACAGCAAGGGGTGGCCGGTTGTTGAAAAACTTGTCCGCTGTGCCGATGATGCCGAATTCGTCGCTACTGAGGGCGTACTGCACCCGGAGGTTTCGCTGCTGATTGTCGTTGTACAGCGTGATGGTAAACAGCAACGGGTTGCTCGCCGGGTCGTTTGGGTCAAGGTCGCTGAGGTACAGCGTTTGCACGGGGATGATGGTCAAAATGACGTTGACAGCACCGCCCGGCTCCAGTATTTCAAAGGCCTGTGGCAATGCCGCCACTTCACTTCCTGTGGTCACGGTCAGGTCACGGAAGCCCGCCGGGACACTGCCGTCAATCTGCACAAGCGCCGTAAGGAACAGTGCATGATTCACCTGCACGTCGAGCACTTGGAGGCCAGGGCCAAGGTCAAGGGCAGTTTGGCCCTGCTGAAAATTGGTGTTGGCTCCAGTAATGGCCACATTGACCGTCTCGCCTGCCAAGGCAGCAGAGGGCGCAACGGAGATGATTTCGGGTTGCGCTTTCATAAAAAGCGGAAGCAGCAGCGCTAGTGAAAGAAGACAGGAGTGATAGAAATGCGACATGATGCAGGATTTGATTTTCAAATGGTTGACAAACAGTGCGTAAAAAATCGCTGGTATCAATATCGTTCGGAGAGAAGGTGTCTTGGTGTGCTATGGATTGATAAATTGCAGTAGCGCCAAATTTCGTTTTATTTATCTTGTTTTCAAAAGAATTTATTGAGAAAATATTTCACTCAGGGAAGATGTTCAAATAGCACCGCAGGTGGCATGGAAGGACAATTTCACGAGCGAGGAGGCGCTGGCAAATGCAGGGGAACTGAGGGAATGGTGGTGTGAATTATTTGAACAGCGCCAACGACTTCAAAAGCGTCTGAATAATGCCCACTGCAAGCGGGATTCCCACAAATGCCCAGGCCAGCACCAATTGAATAGTAGTCGTTTTTTTCATGATTTTCCCTTGAAATGATATTTTGGATTGACCGGACGGATGCAAAAGTTGCAGACGAAACCGACCAAGAGCAAGCCAGCCATGATGTACATCGTGGTCGAGTAGGCATTGGCGGCAGGCACTTGCAGCGTCTCGATTTGATAGGCCCGTAGGTTGTTCACCAACTGTGGGCCAAGGATGGCCGCCGCAGACCAAGCCAAGAGCAGGCGACCATGTATCGCCCCGACTTCCATCACCCCGAACAGGTCACGCAGATAGGCCGGGATGGTGGCAAAACCACCGCCGTACATGCTCATGATGATGCAAAATGCCCCGACGAACAGCACGATGCTGCCCATTCCGACCAGTCATCGGCACGAGGAAGTACAGCACGGCGCCGAGCAGGAAGAAGATAGTGTGGGTGTTGCGCCGCCCAATCCGGTCGCTCAACGACGACCAAAAGAACCTGCCTGCCATATTGAACAAGCTGAGCAAGCCAACGAAGCCGCCCGCAGCCGCCACTGTCACGGCCTTTCCAGCCCCGACGACTTTCTCCGAAAACATCTCTTGAATCATCACCGAAGCCTGCCCGAGTACACCGATACCAGCGGTAACGTTGAGCATGAGTACCCCGAAAAGCAGGTAAAACTGGGGCGTTTTGATGGCGGTATTGGCGTCTACTGATTGCGGATTGCGGATTGCGGATTTCGGATTGAGATTCGGTGGACCGTCTGGTCTCAATCCTGAATCCGCAATCCGCAATCCGAAATCGTCAGGTGGAATGCGAACAGTGAGTACGCCGAAAAGCATGAAAACGAAGTACAGCCCACCCATCACGAGGAAGGTCTGCGCCACGCCGGTCGAGGTAGTTGTTTTGAAAAAATCCATCAGCCAGATGGAGAGCGGCGAAGCCACCATCGCACCACCGCCAAAGCCCATGATGGCCATGCCCGTGGCCATGCCGGGGCGGTCGGGAAACCATTTTATCAACGTAGAAACGGGCGAGATGTAGCCCAGCCCCAATCCGATGCCGCCCAACATGCCGTGGCCGAGGTACAGCAGCCAGATTTGGTGCGACCACACCCCAGCCGCCGAGAGCATGAATCCTCCCGCAAAGCACAGCGCCGACGCCAACATGGCCCGGCGTGGCCCGACCCGTTCCAGCCATTTTCCGAACACCGCCGCCGATGCCCCAAGGAAGAACAGGGCAATGGAAAAAATGTAGCCCACCTCTACCAATGACCAGTCGCCCGCAGCTGCCTCCGTGATGCCAATGGCCTGGGTCAGCGGCTTGTTGAACACACTGTAAGCGTAAATCTGGCCGATGCAGAGGTGGATGGAAAGGGCGGCTGGCGGCACGAGCCAGCGGCTGTAGCCGGGTTGCGCCACGGTGCGGGACTTGTCGAGGAAGGAGGTCGAATTGAACATTTGCGTATATTGTTGGTTGGGGTAAATATAGCGGATATTGGTTGATCTTTGTTTTAGGATTACCTTAATACCGATAAACCCAACCTGCTACTTTCCTATCGTTGTCTCTCGTAGTAAATCATCAAAAATTCTAACGCCATGAAAAAAATCATTTTTTCCTTTATCGTCATTAGCGCATTGCTGGTTGCCTGCAAAAAGAGCGACTCCAATGACAACAAAATGTCCAACTCAACGAAGCCTTTACCTTGGTCTTGAATCAAACGGCTGAACTGGAATCGGACGGCATGAAAATCACTTTGCTTGAAATCACCGAGGACAGCCGCTGCCCCACCAACGCCAACTGTTTTTGGGCTGGCAGGGTGATCGCCGAATTCAAAGTGGAAAAGGCTGGCGAGACACTTATTAAAACGTTGACGGATAATCCTGAAAACGACCCAACGCTTTCTACTTCGTTCACTGCTTTTGGGCACTTGGTCAAGCTGGACGAGGTGACTCCCTACCCAGCGGGCAGCCCGATAGCTCAGAAGGATTATGTAGTGAAAATCACAGTGGAATAAACAGCCTCTGATGGTACGTTTTTTTTTCCAGCAATGCACCGCCAATGCTGAGGTGTAGGATGCGGGGCGATGGATGAAAACCATTTCGGCATGGATATCAGCTTTGGTGTTTATTGTTTGTGATAACCTGACAAATGGATAGGGTGGGAAGTGGTTTTTTCTTGAAAAACCTTGCAGGAGGGCTGCCATGCGGGTGGAAAAAACAGCGATAGTGCTGACGGTTCTGTCTTTATAAAGTTCTTCGTCAAAAATATGGGTGCCACTTTCATATGGCTCCCTGTCTTTTGGCGATTTTTTGCGGGGATTGGGCTTGATGTTGGCTATTATTTCCTTTTCCTCGCAAATATCCTTGAATTCTTGGCTGTCGAAGCCTGGGTCAGCGTTTAGGAAAAGTCCTTCGACGTCTATGCCAGCCTCCTTGAGCATCTGGCATATCTCCTCGAACAACTGCTTGATTTCAAAAAGGTCGTGGTGCTGCCCCTCTTGCGGCGTTGCCATTGCCAGCATGATGCTCCTGCTGTCGGATCATTACTTGATTTTATTCCTTGACAATGCGCCTTATAGTTGATCGTTCATTATTAAGCAACTCCATAAAATAGACGCCATTGGGCAAGTTGCTGAGGTCTATATGAAACTCCGTGAGTACTTTCACTGCAATGAGCCTCCCCATACTGTCTTTTATTCTCACTGTCACATCGTCGGTGTTTATTCCTTGTATTTCTATCATCCCAGTTGTTGGGTTGGGAAACAGACTGATTTCATTGATTACTACCTTGACACTGATGATATTGGAGTAGGTAAATTTTCCATCAAAATCCACTTGTTTGAGGCGGTAATAATTAATGCCTGCGTATGGGGTTTCATGTATGAAAGAATAAGTTTCCACCGCCTGTGAATTGCCCTTTGCATTGACGTTGCCTATTTCCCTAAAGTTGATGCCGTCCAAGCTATGCTCGATTCGGAAGTAATCGTTGTCTATTTCGGTGGCGGTTTGCCAAGTGAGCAGCACTTTATCCCCATAATTTTTCCCTGCAAAAGCAATCAATTCTACGGGCAAAGCGAGGCATTCTGCTTCTACTTCCGCACGGGAGTTGCAGCCAGCGGCGTTGGATGCTATGTTCGCGTTGTTAGCGGGATTTGATAAATAATTGCATATACTCTGAACGGCACAATCGGATAGTTGGCTTGAACCTTGGATGCCCAAGCCTCCAATGTTTGTTATATTATCCAACCCATTTAAACTTGTCAAGGCGTCGTTATTGGAAATAGAGAGATTTTGCCCATTAATTGAGGTAAGCCCAGAAAGGGCTGTGATATTCGTTAAAGCCCCATTGCTTTCGATAATTATCCCCTGGCCGATAGAAGCAAGTGATTCCAATCCTGCCAAACTCATCAAGGCAGCATTGTTATAAATAATCATTCCTCCACCGACCGTGGTGAGTGCATCAAGACCAGCCAAGCTTGTCAAAGATGGGTTGTTTTGAATACCAACTCCTCCACCAGTAACAGAGAGCGGACTGAGTGCTGCTAGACTTGTTAAGGCGGCATTGTTATTTATACTTAAACTTCCACTCATGGTGGCGGGGATAGCAAGTCCAGATAAATTTTCCAAAGCATGGTTACCTTCGAGATAAAGGGCACCGATAGAAACGAGCGTACCAAGCCCATTCAAACTCGCCAAAGAAGTATTGTTGTAAAAATAGAGCGGCCCTCCTATGGTAGTAAGTGAAACAAGTGCCGTAATGTCGCTCAACGCAGTATTGGATTGGCTATAAAAATAGCCACCCACCGTAGTAAGTAAATTCAAACCCTCCAGGCTGGTCAAAGAGGGGTTCGAATAAATATAGAAGTACCCTCCGACAGTAGTGAGTGCATCAAGACCATCAAAGCTTTCCAGCATGGAATTGGGATAAATATCAACATTTCCACCAATGGAGGTGAGTGAACCTAATCCTGTAAAATCAGTCAAGGCCTCATTGGAGGCAATGAAGAAATATCCACCGACCGTTGTAAGTGCGTCTAGCCCCGTCAAACTTTCCAATACACCATTGACGCTTATATTAAGAAACCCTCCGATCGTAGTGAGAGAACCAAGACCTATTATACTCTCCAGTGCAGTATTGGAATTAATATACACGTAGTCGCCGACTGAAGAGAGGGCATCAAGCCCCGATAAGCTCGTAAGCCCAGCATGGTTGGCGATGTTGAGATATTGTCCTATGGTAACAAGCCCCACAAGCCCCGATAAATCCAGCAAGGCATCGTTATTTGCAATGTCCAAAAATCCTCCAATGGATATTAGCGAATTTAGTCCCGACAGGCTTGCCAAATCGTTGTTATTGCGAATCGTAAAATTTCCCCCTATAGAGGTGATTGCCGACAGCCCATCGAGATTGTCAATATTTCCTGGTATCAGGTCATCAATAATAACATCTCCAAAGATTTGCGTACATCCTGTAGCAGGAAATGCGTTAATCTGAGCCTGTGTGGTAAAGGTATAGTTACTGTAGCATGGTATTGAAAGAATTCGGCTGCTTGCCGCGAAAATTAGACAGGTAATGATTAGGCTGCTTTTCATAGAATTGATGTGTATTGACAACAATAAAATAGCTGTAAGAAATGGTTGAATTTCAAAATGGAACCAGACAAGTAAAGACAGTGCTTTTATTGCTTGTTTTCATTTGCTTTTGATACCACAAAAATCCCCCGACTTACTTACTCCCGCAATGGCATGTTTGCGGGTATTTTGCCTCGCATTTGCCTTGAAATACCCCCCAACCATGTCGTTTACTTTGAAGGTGCCCACCGCTACCTTTGCCGGATATGATTTCGAGGTTCCACATATTCCTTTTGGGGTTGCTCGTCGTTGCCCAGGCAATTCAGATGGCGGCGCAAACTGTACCGCCGGAAGCGCATTTCAACCGCTTCACGATGCAGGATGGCCTGCCAGACAACAACGTCATCTGTCTGGTACAGGACGACCAAGGCTTCCTCTGGATTGGCACCCAGGCTGGACTTAGCTGCTTTGACGGGGTGCATTTCACCAACTATTTCAAGGGGGACGACCTTCAGAATTCCTTGCCTTCCAATTTTATCAGCAAGTTGGTGAAGTTGTCAGGTGGGCAAATATTTATTGCCACTAGGTTCGGAGTAAGCCTGCTTGATCCTGTGAACCGGACTTTGAAAAGTGTGCGGATACCCTACGAGCCGGGGATGGAGTATGAACAAAATGCAATCAAGTCGCTGGTGTTGACGAATCAAGGGAATATCGTGGCGGGCAGTAATGCGGGCATTTGTGTTTTCGACGAAGGACTGAATATCGTGTTCCACTATTCCCATTTCAAAAAGGAAAATTTGGACAAAAATCTGATGGGTTTCGCTCTCAATATGGTATCGCTCGCCAATGGTGACATACTCATAAATGGCTGGCAGGGGGCATGGCGTTTCGATGCAGCGGAGCGAAAGCTGGAAAAACAAGATTCGACCAATCATAGCGAGCGTTTTGCGGAATGGGCTCACGCATCAGGAAAGAGAGGCACGTCCATACTGTGGAAAGACTTTCCTGACACCCTGTTTGTTAGTGAATACGAATCCAACAAAAATGGTATGACGCTCGTGCCAAAGGAAATCAGGAAAGAACTATGCTGGGGCTCAAAGCTGGAGTTTGTTAATGACACAATAATGGGCTTTGCGGGCGGCAATGGCGGGTTTCGCCTCGCAGTTTGCCAGTCGGCCACGCTGCGAGTCAATTTTTATGAACTCCAGATTTTTAAGCCCCATATTTTCAATGCATTCTTGCTAGATAGGGAAGGGCGATGGTGGCTTGCATCCGAAGATGGGCTGTTCGAGCAATCTTTTTCCAAAGGAGCTTTTCACTTTATTCCCTTACAAATCGCACGGGAAGCTGAAGGCGAAAACAACTATATTTCAGCCCTAACCAAAGCTGGAGATTATTTCTACATCGGCGCTAACAACCGATTGCTGGTCATGGACAGCCAACTTCGCCTGCTCAACAATATAGCCGTTCCTCCGCAAATTGGCAATATCCATAAGCTATACTCGTGGCAATCCGGCATTCTGGATATTGGCGGAAATTTTGCTTGGGCACGCCTACAAATACCCAAAAGATGGTGCCAGCCGCTGCAGTGGGAAAAAATCGGCAAAGGCGAGATAGCGAACATTTTTCAATTAAAAGACCGACGGGGAGATATTTGGGGAGGTATGTTCATGGGGCTGGCTCGTTACAACCCGTCTACTGGCAAAGAATTTTATTATGCCACAGGGCAACCCGACGGGGAGTTTCCATTCATGGGAGCTGTTAATATTATTGAAACTGACAGCGGTTATTTGTGGATGTGCGGATGGCCCGGCCTTACTCGCTGGAACCCCTTCGAGCAATGCTTTGACCGCCGCTACCCACGAGTGCCGGGTACAGAAGGACAGGAAGGACGCCCATCTTCCCTCGTCAGCAACGGTGGCGAAGAAATGTTGTTCTACATGGGCGATAACAAGCTTTGGCTTTGGTCTGGTGACGAACGTCCTGCCCGCGAGATAGCGCTCGGCAGCCATGGACATGAACTTGTTGTGGACATTAAGCCGGACAAATACCCATATCAGTGTTGGCTTTTATTAAAATCGGGCATCGCCCTGCTCAATGTTTCTACCGGAAGGTCTCGCTACTATACCAACTATGATGGGCTGGCCAATGAAACGGCAATAACCGACTTTTACCTCGACCCGCATACCGACTCCATTTATATCTGCTACGAAAACGGCATCGTCGTTACAAACCGCAAAAACTTTCGTTTTTCCTATCAACCCGTCCGATATTCATAACTGGCGTCCAACAACTTTCCACTGGGCAGATGCTGGGTGCCACCTCCAACCTGCACTTGGATCAGCCCGGTCAGGACATCGCCATTTCGTTCAGCAGCCCCGACTTTGAGCGGGGAAGGGTGCTCAACTACGCCTACTGCCTCAATGATGGGAAATGGCAATCACTTGGCCCATCCACCTCAGTGCAACTCGCTAACCTCTCGCCGCGCAGGTACCGTTTTGAAGTGAAATCTATCACGCCAGAAGGCATATCAAGCGAGCCAGCGGCACCCCATTTTTGGGTGCAACCGCTTTTCCACCAAACCTGGTGGTTCGTGGCAATGATAGCAGCGACAGGCGGCTTGGCGGCATTCGGTTACTTCCGCTGGCGGCTTGGGCAGCTTCTCAAAATGGAAGCGATGCGCCAAGCCATCGCTGCCGACCTGCACGACGAGGTGGGTGCTTCGCTCACCAGCATCCAAATCCTCTCCCAATTGGCCAGCCACCCCGACAACGACCGCCGCAGCGAAGCCCTCGAAAAGTTGCCCGAACAGGTGCGCCGCACCTCGGCCTCCCTTCGGGAAATCGTCTGGAACATCAGCCCCAGCCACGATTCCCTCGGCCTGCTCATCGGCGAGCTGACCCGCCACGCTGGCGAGGTTTTCGAGAAAATGGACATCCAATATTCCGTCCAAGCCGATGATTTTCCCGATGGGGACAGGCTCGACGTGGCCGCCCGGCAGCACTTGCAGCGCATCTTCAAGGAAATACTGAACAACCTCGCCAAGCACAGCCAAGCCAGCCGGGCAGCCGTCATTTTCAAAAAAGAAGGCAACGAACTGGTGGTGCTGGTGCGCGACAACGGCCTCGGCTTCGACCCCGCCACGGTGCGCCGGGGCAATGGGTTGGACAATATGCAGGCACGGGTAATGGCCGCAGGTGGGCAGCTCTCCTTGCGGAGCAGCCCCACCGATGGCACGGAGACCACGCTGCGGCTGCCACTGAAAACAGGGCGGGCGTGGTGGTGGGTTAGTTGATTGGTGAAGAAATCCACGTTCCGTAGGAACGGCATCTTTTTAGAAACCACGAATCAACCATTGCTGACCGTTCCATCGGAACGGCATCTGTGACGGACGAAATACCGTTCCGATGGAACGGTGGTGAAGGTTAATTTGCCTAAGCTACAAAGATGCCGTTCCTACGGAACGAGGTTCATAATTCGTGTAAATAGTTGAAGTCATGGATAAAACAACCCTGACCGTCCTAATCTACGAAGACCGCCCCGACCTGCGGGCCAGTCTCGAAATGCTGCTTGGTGGCTTGACCGACCTTCGCCTTGCCGGGGCATTCCCCAACTGCAAAAATGTGGCGGACGAGGTGCGCCACCACTGCCCCGACGTGGTGCTGATGGACATCAACATGCCGGAGTACGATGGACTGTACGGCCTGCAAATCATCAAGGAAACCCGCCCGGAGACGGAGGTCATCATGTTCACAGTGTTCGAGGAAGAGGACAAGATTTTCGCTTCGCTGGAGGCCGGGGCCAGCGGCTACTTGCTGAAGGACACCCCGCCGATGAAACTCTACGAGGCCATCAAGGACGTAATATTGGGTGGAGCACCCATGTCGCCAGGCATAGCGAGGCGGGTATTGGAGCGCTTCAAAAAACCGCCCGTGGCGCACCGCCAAACCTTCCACCTCTCCAAGCGGGAAACGGAGATTCTCTCCCTGCTGGTGAAGGGCTACACCTACAAGCGCATCGCCGCCGAGTGTTTTATTTCGATGGATACGGTGCGGGGTCACTTGAAGAACACCTACACCAAGCTACAAGTGAACTCTGGCAAAGAGGCGGTGGCGGTGGCGCTGCGACACAAGATTGTGGAGGGGGAATAATTCCTGTGGGTTGGCAGCGATACGGTTGCCCAGCGCAATCGTATCGCTGCTGCTCAAATAACAATAATGAAGTTTCACCCAACCAACTCCTCGACCTGAACGGGCACAATCCATCCCCATTTGTCTGTGACAGTTCCAGCACGAAGTCCGTCAATGACCGACTTAACGTAGGTGCCGATTTTGCGCTCGCTGACAGGTGGGAGGGTCATCACCATGTCCTTGTAGCCGATGTCGGCCACATGGGATACGACGGCGGCGGTGCCTGCGCCGAATGCTTCCTGCAAGGTGCCGTCCTTGTGGGCCTGCACCACTTCGTCAATGGTTATGGCGTATTCTTCCACGGGTTTGCCTTCACTGCGCAGTATTTCGAGGATACAGTCACGGGTCACGCCGTCGAGGATGGTGCCGGAGAGCGGCGGGGTAATAGTGACACCATTGATGACAAAAAAGACGTTCATCGTGCCGCTTTCCTGGATGTACTTGAACTCCTTGGCGTCGAGCCAGAGCAACTGGTCGAAGCCACGGTCTTGCGCCAGCTTAGCGGGGTAAAGTGCCCCGGCGTAGTTGCCAGCGGCCTTTGCGAAGCCGGTGCCGCCTTGTGCTGCACGGATATAGGTGGTTTCGGCCCAAAGCCGCACAGGTTTTGTGTAATATGGGCCAACGGGGCCAGTGAAGATGAAAAATTTGTAGGATTGCGATGGTTTTACGCCGAAGAACTCGTCGGTGGCAATCATCGTCGGGCGGATGTACAGGGCGCTGCCTTTTTCTTTTGGAATCCAGTTTTGGTCGATGTAAACCAGCTTGGAAAGGGCGTCAACGAACAGGTCTTCCGGGAACTCTGGCATGCACATACGAGCGGCGGAGACGTTCATGCGGTGTGCATGGCGCTCCGGGCGGAAGAGCAGCGGTGTGCCGTTGTCGTCAATGGAGGCCTTCATCCCTTCGAAAATGGCTTGGCCATAGTGCAGCGCCATGGTGCCGGGGGTGGAGGTTGAATTGTGGAACGGTTCGATGCGGGGGTTGTGCCACTCGCCGTCGTAGTATTCGCAGACGAAGATATGGTCGGTAAAAGTGCGGCCAAATGGAAGGTTGTCGAAGTCAACTTCGTTGATTCGGGTAGTGGGTGATTTTGTTATTTTGATATCCATGTCCTTTTAAATTAATTTTGCACAAAATTAGGTCGAAAAACGGTTTTAAAAAAATAAATTCTATCGGGTGGGGATAAAAAAATGCGCTTTTGGAATAAAATTTTGAAAAACAACAAAAAATGAATATTCATCCTGAGGGGATTTTCGATTTCGAAGTGTTCCCGCTGAAAGAAATCACCGTTTCGGAGGGACTGGGAAACAACCGCAAAGCGCTTTTCGTCGCCTGTGCTGGGACAGCGGAGCCTGCTGTCATGGAGCTTCTATCCAAGATGCTGCAAGCCGCCGGCTTCGACATGGCCGAGGATGTCCTCGTTTTTTGGTTAGTTTCCTCGCAGCCGTTCAGTTTTACGGCGCTCCGCCATGAGTCCGGGTTTTCCCGTGCCTTGTTCTTTGGTATAGCACCCAAACAGGCCGGGCTGATGCTGAACGTGAAACCCAACGAACCCTTGACCCTCGGCCCTGTAACTTATTTGTTCTCGGCCAGCCTCGCCGACATCCAAGCCAACCCAGCGCTGAAAAGGCCGCTGTGGGAGGGGATGAAGGTGATGTTTAAAGTGTGATTGCTGTATTGCTGTATTGTTATATTGTTGCGACGGCTTTATGTGACAACAATATAACAATACAGCAATACAGCAATACAACTATCCAAGTCCATGAAAATCACCGTCCTACTCTTAGAAATCTCTGACCTGAGCTTTGATGCGGCCACCCATTCCCTTTGGTGCGTTGCCGACGAGAAGGGCAAGCTGTACCGGATTCAACTCCCTGCGGGCAACCCGATAGACATTTTCCCATTCGGTGAGGATGGGGACTTCGAGGGGCTGGAAATGGTGGGCAATGTTTTCTATACTATGGAAAGCAATGGACGGATTACCCAAATCGAGCAGGCCACCACACCCAATCCGGTCGTCACCAAGTTTGAAAATCCCTCGCTTGCTGCGGATGATTGCGAGGCGTTCATGCACGACCCCACCCTTAAAAAACTAATCATTGGGGTAAAATTGCCAGCTTCGGAAGGGGAGGCGAGGCCGTTTTTCGCCTTCGATTTGGAGACGAAGCAGCTCGATCCAGCACCGATTTTCACGATTTCACTCAGTGATATTCAGGCTTTCCTTCGGAAAAACGGGCTAGTCGGCAAGCCTTACGAACAGTGGTTGAAGGACGATGCCGTGACGCCCGGCCCGTCGGCCAGTGCCATCCATCCGCAGACGGGGAACTATTATCTGCTGGCTTCTGTCGGCAAAATGCTACTGGTGACCAGCCCGGACGGCGAGATTTTGCACGTAGCAGCGTTGGATAAAAAGCGGCACCCACAGCCGGAGGGACTTGCTTTTGGAGATGATGGAACGATGTATATTTCTAACGAAGCGGATGAGGATGTGGCGAAAATTTATGTTTATGTCGGTGTTAGAGTTATGAGTTGAGGTATGTCATTATTCTACAAAATGACATTTCATACCTCAAGAAAGCCGATTCCGGTAGTCCTCATACCCGAATTTTTTCACCACTTCCAGTTCCCCATTTTCATGTAAGATACAGATGTCCGGATGGCGAACGCCGTTAAAAGTGGTCGTTTTTACCATCGTGTAGTGAATCATGTCCTCGAAGATGATGCGGTCGCCGACTTTCAAATCCTGCTCAAAAGAATACTCCTTCATGTAGTCGCCGGAAAGGCAACTGACGCCGCCAATGCGGTAAAGCCCCCCCCTGCCCGCTCCAATAGGAGGGGTGACTGCCGGTGTCGCTTCGCCGTTTTGTGCAACGTGCGTGATGCGAGGCCGGTAGGGCATTTCGAGCGTGTCGGGCATGTGGCCCGTGAACGAGATGTCGGTGATGGCCGTCTTGATGCCCCGGCTCTCGTGGATGTCGAGCACGGTGCTGATGAGCACACCCGTCTCCCAAGCAATGGCGCTGCCGGGTTCGAGGATGATGTCCACGCCCCATTTCTCTTTGAAGTTTTGCAGTAGGCGGACGAGGTGCGCCGTGTCGTAGCCCTTTTTGGTCATCAGGTGGCCGCCGCCCATGTTCACCCATTTCACTTTCGGGATGAGGTGTCCGAAATGCTGTTCGAAGGCTGCCAGCGTTTTTTCCAAGTCATAACTCGTTGATTCACAGAGCGTATGGAAGTGCAGACCCTCGATGCCTTCCGGCAGGCCGTTGGCAAATGCGGCGTCCACCTCGCCGAGGCGGGAGCCAGGAGCAGCGGGGTTGTAGAGTTCAGTTTCCACCTCTGAGTACTCCGGGTTGCAGCGGATTCCGCAGGAGATGGGGGTGTCAGCGCTGTTAGCGTTGTGAACGCTAACAGCGCTCCGAAACCGTTCGTACTGCGCCACGGAATTGAAGACGAGGTGCGAGCTGTACCGCATGATTTCGGAGAACTCGTCGGGGAGGTAGGCGACGCAGTAAGTATGCGCCTTGCAGCCCATTTCCTCGAAAATCAGCCTCGCTTCGTTCAGCGAACTGGCCGTGGCGCCGCTCAGGTATTTTTCACCAACGGGAAAACGCTCCACATGGAAAAACCCTTGAGCGCCAGGATGATTTCCACGCCAGCGTTACGCTGCACGCCTGCGATGAGTTCGAGGTTCTTGCGGAGGAGGGCTTCTTCGAGGACGAAGGCGGGGGAGGAGGCCGTGGCGTATTTGTTTGACATTCCGTATGTTGGATTCAGTTTTTTTGAAAAAAGAGGCCCGGACAATCAAAACCTGATTGTCCGGGCCTGCAAAGATATGTTTTCAAATTATGTGGCGATTGGGTTGCGTTACTAAACGTTACTTTACTACTGCCCACTCCCAACCCGCTTCCCTTCATCCTCCAACCCCGTGGTGCGGTTGCGTGATTTCACGTTTTTGTTGCCAAAGTTGTAGCTCAGGCTCAGGTTCGCTCGGCGGGCGTCCCAATGGCCGTCGCCGTAGGCAACCAAACCGTCGAACTCCGAAACACCCTCCCAGCCCGACTGGAAGAAAACATCGCTGACGCTAAGGCGCATGTTCAGGCGCTCTTGCAGGAACTTGCGCTGCAAACCCAAGTCGAGGCTCCAACTGGTCTCGTACTTGAACACCCCGCCCCAGATGCCGGGGCCGGAGAACCATCCCGACACCTCGCCCTTGAAGCCGAGCGGTAGCTCTATAGTGTTCTGCAGGTAGATATTGTAGCTGAAAGCCTGCACGTTTACCACGGCACCGTCGCCGTAGTCGGCTTGGTTGTCTTGGTGCGAGCCGCTCAGGTTCACGTAGGCGTTCCATTTTTTGGTGATGTCAATGGGAGCGCTGATGTTGGCGCTCCAGATGGTTTGCTCTGCAAGGTTGGCCCAGGTGATGAAGCCCGCCCGTGGATCCTCATCGTCGGGACCGATGAGGCGGGTAATCTGGTCGGTGGTGCGGCTGTATGCTATTTTGGCGTTGTAGCGGAACTTCAGCGTATATCCCAGTTCGAGGTTGTTCACTATCTCCGGCTGCAGCCGAGGGTTGCCCTTTTCGTAAGAAAGCTCACTGATTTGGTTGTTGAACGGGTTGAGCACGTTGTAGTCCGGTCGGTTGATGCGGCGGCCGTAGTTCAGGGCGAGGCTGTGCTGCTCGGCCATCTGCCAAGTCAGGCCGGCACTGGGGAACCAGCTGAGGTAATTCAGTTCCACGGGCGGCTCCTGCAACTCGGGCAGGAAGGCTTGCAAATCGCCAGTGGCATCCGTCTGCTCGGCCCGCAGGCCTGCCGACATGTTCCATTTTTTGCCCAACGGGCGGGCATAGTTGAAATACCCGGCGTACACGTTTTCGTCGTATTGGAAGCGGTTCGAAGAGCGGTCGTTCTGCACCGGCGTACCGTTTTCCACGTCAAAAAACAGGAAAGTATTGTCGGAACCCACCTTGCTGATTTTGGTGCCAAGGCCCAGTTTACCACCAAGCACTTCCTCCTCGTAATCCAATTTTGCCGTGTAAATATCAATGTCCGAGGGCGTTTTGAACGTATTGATAATTTCCGTCAGCAGCGTCTGTTCGCTGGCGTCGTAGTAGCGGTTGGGTTGGTAGCGCTCGCTGCGGTTGGCGTACTTGCCGTAGTCGAGGTCAATGTTCACAGTACGACCCTTGAGGTTGTCGAAGCGGTAATTGAGGTTGTAAGTTCGTTGGCTGCGGTCGTTGTTGGCCGTGTTGTTGGCGACCAGCAGGCTGTCCACCTGTTCGGGGTTGGCTGCTTGCGCAATGCCGATGCGGTTCAGCGATTTGTTCGTGCTCTCCCAATTGCCGCCGTCGAGCAGGAAGCCGATGGTGTGCTTGTCCGAGAGGAAAAAGTCGGTGCCGAAGCGGTAGTTGATGCCTTGCCAGTTGTTTTGGTGGTTGTTGATTTCGTCCAAAACAAGCCCGTTTTGGTAGCTCAGGAAGTTCATGTCCATGTAGCCGCCACCGTCGGCCACGCCGAGCGTTCCGAAGGAGTTCAGTATTTTATTGCGGTAGTTGCCACTGCCGGAGGTGTTGGCACGGGCGTAGCGGCCCTTGCTGTACGTGGCGGTGAGCGAGCCGTTTGCGCCCAGGTTTTTGTCCCTTTTCAGGCGGATGTCAATGATGCCCGCATTGCCCTCTGCCTCGTACTTGGCGCCGGGGTTGGTGATGATGTCGAAGCGGTCAATCTGCTCGGCGGGCAGGTTCTGGAGGTAGTTGCTGAGTTCCTGGCCGGAGAGCGGGAGGCGTTTGCCGTCCACGTACACGATGACCCCGGCACGCCCCAGCACGTTCACGTTGTCTTGGTTGTCCACGGTGACGCCGGGTGCTTTGCGGAGCAGGGTCAGCGCATCCGCCCCCACGCTGTTGATGGTGCCCTCCACGTTGAACACCGTGCGGTCGGGCTTGATTTCCACCATCGCACGGGCGGCCGACACGGTGACTTCGGCCAGATCCACGGATGCTGGCTTGAACGCCAACACGCCGAGGTCGAGCTGTTGGCCTTTGTCCAAGTTGATGTTTTGCTGGCGCAAATCGGTCATGCCCACGTTGCTGGCCACAAGGAAATACTCGCCTGCGGCAATGCCCTTGAAGCTGAACTGCCCGCTTTCGTCGCTGGGTTCCACCTTTTGCAGGAGGCTATCGGCGGCTTGGAAAAGCGCAACATTGGCGAAGATGACGGGCGACCCGGCTGCGTCTTTAAGCTGGCCTTTGATACTGGATTGGGAATAGGAAAAAAACGGCACGAGGAGTACCAAACAGAGGTTGAAGAATTTCATGTCTTTTTTAGTCAGGTGAAAAAATGAAAAACAAAGGACAAATAAGCGGCTGGAAGGTTGCGGTCAGCAGGATTTTTTTGACGAGGAACTCCGAGGGTTATGTTCTCAATTTCACTTTGTTACTTTAAAAAAGGCTGATGTCGGCTTTACGTGAACGCCAAGGGGGATGGGGCGGCGCAACCGCCCCCAAGTCTCTCTCCCCCAAAGAGCCACCGAAGACGGCGATGAGGGGCGAAATATATTTTAGCTGCCTTATCATTTTTATGGTTTCACTGTAACCCGACATGAACCCAAAAAAAAAGCCCTTTGGGCTTCAAGGTGAATAATAGCTTCCGATGCAATCCGGGACGTAATATTGAAAGGACATAAAATCTGGAAGGGTTGAATTTCAATGAGTTATGCGAATTAGGTGTTGAAATAGGTGCAGCGCACCGAAATTGTGGGAACGGGGGATTTCTGGGGGTGGGGGGGGCGGAACTTTTCGGTGCGCTGCACCTCAAACCACTTTCTCAACATCCTGGCTACAAAGATTTCGCCGCTCTGCGGCTTTGACTATCACTCAAATTGAGTGGTTTCAACACCTAATTCGGATGAGTTATGAGTGTTCAACCCTTCCAGTTGCCATGCATAAAAAGCAGATGTTCTTTGAGAAAAATTGATACTTATTGGGGAATAAAAGGGAGTTCCTTAAAAACTGTTCCCCTCAATCATCCAACGCCTGATAAATCAACTGCCGCATATAACTGCTCGTCTCGTCGGACACCGTGCCTTGAGTCTGTTTCATTATTATCCCAATGATTTTCTCCTGCGGGTCGGCGAAGTAGCTGGTGTTGAAATACCCGCCCCAGTTGAAAGTGCCAGCGCTGCCGTTGCCGCCCTTGGCCTCGCCCTTTTCGTTCAGCACCCCGAACGCAAGTCCATAACCACTATCGCCGCCGCCCCAAGCGAACAGGTCGCCGACTTGGTTGGACAGCACGGCGTCCACAGTGGTGCGGCTGAGGATGCGCCTGCCATTCAACTCGCCGCCGTTGAGGTACATCTGGAGGAAGGTGGCGTAGTCCTTGGCCGTGCTGCTGAGGCCAGCGCCGCCGGAGAAAAAGCGCTTGGCGCCCTTGATGGGGTAGTCCGTGTCGTAGAAGGTGACTGGGTAGCGTACCCACTTGCCAGCTTCCGGTTTTTGTACTGTCACGAGGCGGCTGGCTTTTTCCGAAGGAAGGTAAAACCACGTGTCAGCCATACCCAGCGGGTCGAAGATATGTTTCCTCAAAAACACGTCGAACGGCTCGCCTGAAACCACCTCGATGAGGTAGCCCAGCACGTCGAGGCCCTCGCTGTACGTGTACTTTTCGCCGGGCTGGTGGTGCAGTGGCAGCTTCGCCAGCTTCTTCACGCTCTCGCCGATGGGGATGTTTTCGGTGGTAAAAAGGTCGGTGACGCCCGCCTTTTGGTACATCATCTTGAAGCGCTCGTCGCCGTCAATGATGCCGTAGCCGAGGCCGCTGGTATGCGTGAGCAGATGGCGGATGGTGATTTCGGACTTGGCCGGTTCCGTCGTCCAAGAAGTGTCGGCGTAAGTGAAATCCTTGAGCACCTGCGGATTCTTGAACTCCGGGATGAACTTCGAAATGGGGTCGTCCAACTGGAACTTGCCCTGCTCCCAGAGCATCATCACGGCGGTGGAGGTGATGGCCTTCGATTGCGAAGCGATGCGGAAGATGTCGTCCCGCTTGAGCGCCCGCTTGGATTGGTTGTCGGCTTGGCCGAACGCCTTCCAGTACACGATTTTGCCGTTGCGGGCAATGAGCATCACGGCACCGGGGATGTCGCTGTCGGCCACTGCGCTTTGCAGCATGGCGTCCACACGGGCCAGCCGCTCGCTGCTGAAGCCCTGGCTCTCGGGCGTAGCCTCGGTGAACGGCGGAGAGTTTTTGACGGATTTGGTTTGCGCCACAGCAAATAGCGAAAAGATGCAGCAACTCAGCAACAACAGGTAATTTTTCATGACGGATGGAAGTTTGTTTTGTTTAGAAAAATGGACGAAAGCGGTTTGTTCGAGCGGTGGCAAGGTACGGAGATGGCGGGAAGTTGCACCGAGCAGGCAGGTTTTTTTAGTTTTTGCAAAAAATGTTTTCTTAAAAAGGCTTTGTCCACCATTTTATTGACAAACTTCCATAAATTTGCGCCCCATTAAGGAATTTCAAAAATCTGCCGAAGGCACTGAAGCTGAAAATACCAGCAAACTCAGACCTTTCGGACCAAAAGCACAATTTTTTAACTTATGTTGATTACAGAAATTAAAAACGGCGAATCTATTGACCAGGCACTCAAGCGCTTCAAGCGCAAGTTCCAGCAGACGCAAACTTTGAAAGAACTGCGTACCCGCCGGGATTTCACGAAGCCTTCCATTATCAAGCGTGCGGAGCGCCTCAAGGCTGTTTACTTAGAGCAGAAGAAGCGTCGGGAAGAAATTTAAGCTTCCGGCTTTCAACCATAGGCATTTGGGCTTCCACGCCAAGTAGTTGATGTTCGACTTTTTGGCCAAAGAAACTACAATTGCCCGCAAGAAAAACAAACGACCGGACTTCGTTGGCCAGCGCCCCATTGCGTGAGCGTACTCCATTGAAGCCCGGTTTTTCTATTTGATACGTCCAAGTTTGAATAAAATCAAGAACAATGGCTGAGGTAAAAATCGCTTGCCCGAAATGCAACTGGGAGCCAACTCCCGCCGACCAATGGTCGTGTACCTGTGGCCATTCCTGGCACACTTTCGATACGGCAGGGAGGTGCCCCGCTTGCGCCAAGCAGTGGGAGGAAACCTGCTGCCACCAGCCCGAAGTAGGCGGCTGCGGCCTGTGGTCACCACACCTGGAGTGGTACCGCAACCTTGACAGTTGGCTGCTCGAAGAAATCAAGAAAATCAGGATTCGAGTGGCGGAAAAGGTTGGTTGATACAGCCTTGGAATCGTGGTGGCTGCGGGAAAACGCTCCAAATCCAAATGTGGCTACGCAAAAACCAACACCGCCCTTCGTTTCTAATAATTTTTTAATTTCCCAAACAGAACATTCCAAAAATGAGACTCGTTAATGGTGCTAAATTCAATCTTCTCAAAAATTAGAACCACCATGAAAAATGTCCCAATTCCAGTCAAATTCGTCCAATGCGTATCCTCCAAAGTGCTTATTTCTTTGATGCCCGAAGGCAAAACACAAGAAATTTCTGCAAATGATTTTGTCAGAAAAGTGGAGGAAGGAAAATTTGAGTTGGTCAATTGGTCGAACAGTCAATCCAAGACAACGAGGGTTGGGGTTGCATCTTCAAATCATGGCAATGCATCACAAGCCGTGTTAAGCCATTAATTCCCCAATTCCTTAATCCGGATATTTCGGAACCTCACCACATCGCCATGCCCCAAAAAGCCGATATGCCCACGGGTGCGCAGCAGTCCGGGATGTTCCTTTCCGTCCAATGTCCCATTTTTGCTGGCTTCCAGAAAATCACCGTCAACGATGGTCGTGCCGTTCAGGATGACTTTAATCTTTGAGCCTTGAACAATCACCTCTTCTGTGTTCCATTCTCCAACTGGCTTTAAGAAATCCCGTTTTGCGGGAATAATTCCGTACACGGAACCGTGGTATTGGTAAGCATGCAGGTCGGCATATTTGGCGGCGGTATTGTCCAGGATTTGAATTTCCTTGCCCACGTAAGCCGCATCACCCTCCAGGGGGCATGGATGCCGAGGCCATTGTTGGCACCCGGCGTCAGTTGGAATTCAAACCGGAAATTAAAATTGCTGTATTCCCCTTCGGTAAACAGGTTGCCGCCGCTGCCACCACCTTCAGGTTTGACCACGATCATCCCATTTTCAGCGCTGTACGATTGCTTGTTGCCCACCCAGCCATCCAGGTTTTTTCCGTTGAAAAGCGTGGTGAAGCCTGCATCGTTCGCTTTTTTTGAAGTTCCACAACCTAGAAGAAATGCGCTCGCAATCATTGCGAAGCAAAAAGTCAGATTTTTCATTGTTTGATTTTATGTGTGTTTGAAAATTCAGACGCTTACGTTTACTAAACCTCAAAGGTTTAGTAAACGTTGGACCAGTTCAGAATTAGGTCATGGGTGTATCACCTCAACCACCCAAGCCGCTTTCCCAACTGTGCTTTCCCGCAATTTTTCAGGAATCCCCACCACGATTCCCTTGCCCACGGCCTCCCATTTCAGCGGTTCAGAGCTGCCGAGCAATTTCACTTGTTTAATGCCTTTCGTTGAAAAACTGGACATCCAGATTTTCGATGGAAGCTCCTGCTCATCGGCGTCGGGGAGGTAGAGCAGGTACTGGCGGCTGCCGTCTTTTTTTTGCGTGAGGCAGACCTTGCCCTCCTTGAACGGTGCCAACGTGCGTGTGCCGTAGATGGCTTCGCCGTTCACGTCCATCCATTTTCCAATATCGGCGAGGCGCTCGTAGGCCGGGGCGTCAATCGTGCCATCGGGGCCGGGGCCGACGTTGAGCAGGAAATTGCCGCCCTTGGCCACGATGTCCACCAGCGTGTGGATGAGTTGGCGGCTGCTTTTGTAGTTCGGGTTGGCGCTGTACGACCAGCCGTCGGCCATGGTCATGCAGGTCTCCCACGGGTAGGGCGGCACGGTGGCGGGCACCTGCTGCTCCGGGGTGCGGTAGTTCTCGTAGGGGCCATGCACCGAGCGGTCCACGACGAGGAGGCCGGGCTGGTGTTGCCGGGCCATGCGGGCGATGCGCCCCATGTCAATGGATTGACCCCATTTGGGCAGGTCGTAGCCCCAGGAGCGCACCTCGTCGTTGATGGTGCTGTCCGGGCGCACCCAGCCGCCGTCGAGCCAGAGGATGTCCATCGGGCCGTAGTTGGACATCAGTTCCTCGATTTGGTGGTAGGTGAAATCCTCGTACTTTGCCAGCGCCCGGTAGCGGCGGCTGTCGTAGTTGTTGCAGCGGTTGGGAGTGGCCCATTCGTGCGCCCAGTAGTCGTCGCAGTGCCAGTCGGGTTTGGAGAAATAGGCCCCCGCCTTGAAGCCCCGTTGCCGGAAGGCATCAAAAATATGCTTCGCAACATCGGCCTTCGGGTTGGTGCGGAAGGGGCAGTCCGGCCCGGTGATTTTGTAATCGGTGTACTTGCTGTCGAACATGCAGAACCCATCGTGGTGCTTGGTGGTGAACACGACGTACTTCATGCCCGCCGCCCATGCTGCCGCCGCCCATTTTTCTGGGTCAAACTTGGTGGGGTTGAAGGTCTTGGGAAGCGCCTCGTAGCGCTGCACGTAGTCCATGTAGTCGGCGCCGCCCCGGTCAATCCAGTCCTCGTTGCAGAGGCTCCAACTCTCCACAATTCCCCATTGGCTGTACGTACCCCAGTGCATCATGAAGCCGAACTTGAGGTCTTGCCAGTCGGCGAGGTTTTGACGGACGAGGGGGTCGGGGTCGGGGATGTAGGGGGTGGGCTTGGCTTGAGGTTGATGCTCGCTAAGAGCATGAGGCTGATGGTAATACGGTTCATGTTGTTTTGTTCGATGTGAGTAGGACGATAGCATTGTTGGCAATTGGCAAAGGAATGATAATTTTCGGTTTCAAATCCGATCAGCAAATCCGAAAAAACTTTAGCTTTGTAAAAAATCAACCGCCATGCATGCTGAAGCACAAAAATTGGAACTTATCGCTTGGATTGCCGCGATTGACGACAATTCTGGATAAATTGTCCACGGTAAAAAAAGCATTTGAGCCTAAAAAGGCCGCCCGGAAACAAGCCACGACGAGCAAAGCGCTTGCCTTGCTCGATGAGATAACTACGGCATATACCGCCTCCACCGAGCCTGATTTGAACATCTCCCAAATATTTACCGATAGAAACAAGACCAATGGATGGAAGATTGACTTTAATTGATTCGATGTGCTCGTCGGAATACTGAGAAAGGAGGAAATACACGCAATTGGGGACATGTACGGAGTTGCGGGAGTAGCAAGTTAACGGAAATAAAAAATAAAACATGAATGCACAAGTTTTGCAAATAAAGTTCAGGCACTCATCGCAGAAGATGACTTGATAGTGCAATAATAGAATTGAGTAAATTATCAATTGGTAGCAGGTGGATGACAGAAGTCATCCTTCAAAGTGCACGTTACAAAGACGCTGAAAAACATCTGCGATTAGGCACTTTATCTTTCGACGATGCAGCAACGCAAAAATAGGGTACGCTTTGCTTTAATTGAAATTGTAGAAAAATTGAAAATCAAAGAATACAAAATTTGATAAAGAAATTGGAAGAAGTTGCTAATTGGGATAAAAAGACAGAAGTAATAACAATTTTGAAATGATTTATAAAATTGTAAATTCAATTTTAATTGAGAGAATGAAGAAATCTTATCACCACTTTTTACAAATAAATACACGATAGACGAAATTCACGATAAAATGATTTTACTCTTTAATAACCAAAAAAGAATAGAGGAAATTTTAAAAGATGGATAGTCTATTTGTCAAAAGAAATCGAAAATGATACAGTTTCCGATAGTATTAAACTAAGGGTGCAAAAAATAATAAGCCTTTTAAAGAGATGTACTGAATGTTTTATGAAAAGTTTGAAGGTGAAATAAAACCTGATAATATTAATTCAGCAATTAAAGGTTTAAGCGATGAATACCCACCTACAAAGGGGATGATTTCAGAAATCCTAAATCCAAGTAATAATTTTGAAATTAGGCATCTTCAAGAATTAACATTTAGATATTTGGAAGATTTGCGACATGCCGAAGAAATTCTGGCGAACAGATAGAACATTTAAAATAGATGAATCTGCCAACAACGGCTGGCAGTCCATGCCGCCGAACAGCCAGCCCGCAAACCCAACACACGGCGGCACGGCAACCGTTCCCAAGTTGAAAAGTGCAATGACGAGCAGTAAGCCAAAGCTTGAACCTACCCAGTAAGTGCGGCAGACAACACCGGCTGCTTGAAAAACCAGCAATTGATAATTCCGAAGAAATTCTAAATCACATCCCACAAAAAAAGCCAATCCTGTGCAAACCGAACAAAACCGCACTCACCAACTATTCACCAATAAGCGCCGCCATTGCCCCGGCCAACCGCTTGCGATTGATGGACATGGAGTACCCAGCGTTTTTTGACCAAAATTCATCTGCAATGAAAACAAAATTCACCAACTGGCTCGTGGCAACGGGCATCCTCCTCCTCTTTCCTCCAATCCACCGCATGAAGAACTCTACGTCGGCGTTTGGGAAGAAGCTAACGACGGCCACTACCTCTGGTCGGGCGGAATGGGACAATTTCGAAGCAAAATGGATGCTGATTCTGACGAAGCAGAACCTTCGCCCGAAGACATTGACACTTACGTGGAAGGCGGCAAGCGCAAGTACACGGGCGTCTGGCGCCGGGTCCGATGGCCACTACCTCTGGGCCGGCGTGGAATGGGACAATTTTGAGGCAAATGGAAGGAACTCGCCAAGCAAAACCTCCGCCTCATTGACCTCGAAACTTACGTGGAAGGTGGCAAGCGCAAGTACACGGGCGTTTGGCGGGAAGGCAAGGATGGCTACTACCTGTGGGTCGGGCAGGAATGGGCCAGTTTTGAGGCAAATGAAGGAACTGGCGAAGCAAAACCTCCGCCTCATTGACATCGAAACCTACATGGACGGGCAACAAGCGCAAATACGCTGGCGTCTGGCGGAAGGCAAGGATGGCCACTACTCTGGGCGGGCGAATGGCCAATTTTGAAGCCAAGTGGAAGGAATTGGCGAAGCAAAACCTACGCCTCATTGACATCGAAACCTATGAGGAAGGCGGCAAGCGCAAATACACGGGCGTGTGGCGGGCCGGTTCGGGCGGCCACTACCTCTGGGCCGGGGTTGATTGGGAAAACTTCACTTCCAAATGGGCCGAATGTGCCCAAAACAAACTCCGCCTCGTTGACCTCGAAACCTACGAAAGCTCCTGCGAAAAGAAATGCCTGAACACGGCGCTGATGCCCGATAACCCCGAAACCCCCAGTCGGGACGGCTGGGCTACAATTACCATATTCTGGGTTCCAACCTCCATTGCGAGGGAGTTGTCGAGCACTTGCGCCAGCAACACCGACGACGTAGTGTACCGCTGGCCCAACGTGAAATATGGCGATACCTACTACCTGCGCTTGTCGGCCATCTACGACGCCAACGACAAAATCTTTACCCTGCCCTTCAAGGACAAAGTGGGCGACATGAGCAAGAACGGCTGGAGATACAGCACGGGTGATTGGCACCATGCGCTCGACTATTCCTGCAGGACGGCAAAAACCTTCCAGGTTCGCTTCCGCAGCGCCGGGCAAGGTTGTGTATTTTGGTTGGGACAACTGGTCGGGCGGCACGATGGTCGTCAGCCACGATGTGGGCAGGCAAAAGACGTGTACCGCACCATCTACATGCACCTTCGCAACGGAGCCGACAACGACCGCGAATCGGCCTGACAAAATCATTCCCTGACTGAACGCCGAGCAGAAGCCTGTTTACAAGGACTACCTGCTGACACGGGCCGCCCGGAGAAGAAGTCCGACCGCTCACCGGATGAAGCCCAGTGGGGCACCACCCCAGAAAATTGTCACGAGCTTGATTGGCAAAACCGTGAAGGCGGGCGACGTGCTCGGCTGGGCGGGCGACACTTCATCCCGGCGGCTGTGGCTGCATGAAGGGCGGCGATGGGCCGAACACGCACCTGCACTTTTCGCCCACCGTGACCCCAGCGATAATTTGTGGTACTTCTTCGACCCCTACGGCATTTATGGTATGCCGGACTGCTACCCTCGACGGCAGGACGGGGGCGATTAATACGGCCTGTTCC
>JADJYH010000053.1 GCA_016719855.1 Saprospiraceae bacterium
TGGGAGGACTATGACAATGTCCTCGGCGCTTTTGCCCCTACGCCCGATGGCGGTCACCTGATAGTGGGAAATATGGGTAACTCCTACAATTACCTTTATGGAGATGTTGCAAGGGACGGCCTTATCCTGAAAGCCGACAGCCTTGGCAACATCGAATTTGCCAAGATTGTGGGGTTGGATACTTTTATGCCTCCTGAGGAACCGTTTACGACCTGGGACATAGACGAGTACCTGCGGGGAGTTGTGGTGTTGCCGGACTCCGGCTTCATCGTGATGGCCCCAGGCGTGAACGCAATCGGCAGCCCCAATTTCGAACGCCATTCCTTGCCCGGTTCGACCAGTATGGCAACCTAATCTGGGCAAAGGACGTGCCGCAGGCCACTTATCTTTATTCCCTCACCTTGGCTCCCAACGGCAATATCATTGTCACGGGCCAATACAAGACCTACCTGGATAAAGCAATTATGTTGGAATTGGACATATCGGGCAATGTGCAGTGGGCCAAAACATACGATGGAGGTGGAAGCTTCTTTTTTTTGAAAAAACTGGGTTTCCTTGCTTCGGGCAATATTGTGGTAGGAGGCTACTCAGATATGGACAGCCTTGTTTTTCTACAACTTTCACCGGAGGGCGAACCCGTTTTCGGCAAGAAATACTCATACGAAACCACAGAAAATAAGGGTTTCTCTACCGCAAATGCCTTGCTTCCGCTTGAAGATGGTTTCCTGATTGGCACCGGAATTCAGAATAAAACACCTCCTTCATTCACCTTCGATAAAGGGGGCATCTTGAAAACAGACCTTTCCGGCAACTTGCTTTGGGCAAAATCATACAGGGATACCACTTACGGCATCACCGATTTCGTGGACGGTATTTTGAGGGCCACTGACGGTTCGATATGGGTCAACTTTTCGGACATTTACCATTACAACACACAGAATACTCCACCAGGATGGTACAATGCCGACACAGCGCCTTCTTTTGCAATTATTGACAACGATGGCAATATCCTTTGGAACAAGGACTATGGTGACCCGACGGTCAGTTGGCAAAAACAAGATTTCAATTTCATGTCAGACAGCGCTCTAGTGGTGGTCAGTGAAGCATTCGGCATCGAACTCATGAAGTTGACCCGACAGGGCGAGGGAGATTGTCGGGAACGCCCCTTGTCCATTATCGTGGAGGATATTCAGATTGGCTTGAACGATTTTATCATGACTGTAGACACCGTAGCGGTGCAGTTGATAGACTTCGACTTGCCGGTCAAAGATGCACTGGTACGTTCCTACAACGTTTGCTGCGACAGCCTGCCCGATATGGATATTTATGACGCTTTCCTGTATTACCCTTGCCCCGATAGAAATGTGGTTTGGCTGGAAATCTGCAACAATGGTGTTGTTCCATATGCCCAGGACAGCCTCCAGATAGCCGTCTACGATGCCGACCCTTATAAAGTAGCCGCCACCTTGCTCGACACCTTTCGCCTGGGTGAATTGCCAAATCCAGGGAATGATTGTAAGCTTTACGATATTGAAGTGCCTATCAGCACTACCAATGAACTTTTCTTTGTCCTGAACCCGCCTGCTGGCCTGTCTCCGCCTTTTGACCCGATTTACGGATTCATGGGTGTGGCCGTACCTGAGTGCGATTATTACAATAACAAGGACAGCATCAGACTGAGCATCTACGACACAGTACTTGACCTCGGACCTGATACCATCCTCTGTCCCGGTGATAGCCTGACACTGTCAGAAAGCTATCCATTCCTCTTGTTTGCATGGTCGGATGGAAGCACGGATTCCCTGTTTACCGCCAATGAACTTGGTACATATTGGTTGGAGGCAGTGGACAGGTGTGGTGTTGTGCAAAGGGACAGCATTATGGTTGATTTCGACATCCCGCCCTCCTTTGATATTGGCTTTGATTCGATTACAGTTTGCCAGGACGATAGCGTCTATTTGAAAATACCCTCAATTTTCAAAGCATATAAATGGGGGGACAACGTTTGCTGTGAATTCGATATATCCTGCGACACCTGTGCAGGAACTTTGCCCTTCCCTATCATAATATTGTAAGAAGGATAATTGGTACAGGTTTTACATCTGCCGGATGTGCATCTAGTGACACCGTGTACGTGTCAGGATACCCCTACATCTTTCCATCCGAAGTGGACACTTTTGCTTGCATTGGCAATCAAATCCAATTGGGGCTCGAATTTTATCCAGCTGACACGGTTGTAACGCTCGCACTGTCGTCCATCCACGGCTGCGACTCTATCGTCACCTACCATATCCAGCCCAGGGATACCTCTACATTGTGCTCGACACTGCGGCCTGCGAAGGAGGAACCTGGTGTTCGGAGGACAGCCAGTGGAGGCAGGGCAGGAGTTGGGAGCTGCTGTACAATAGTCAATACGGTTGCGACTCACCGTTCTTTACCGGGTAGCTGCCCTGCCGCTCTCGGATAGCCAACAGGACACAGCCATTTGCCCCGGAACCTCCATCCTCGTATTTGGCAGCGAGGTAAGCGAGAGGGAATTTATGAGGGACATTTCACGGCAGCCAACGGTTGCGATTCAATGCACCAAATTTTGCTTAGTCTCTTCGAGTTGCCTTCGGTTGAGGTAACAACAACGTCCGCCTGTGAAGCTACTGCCGATGGCACAGCGAAGGTAACGGTCAGCGGCAACAGCCCACCTTATCAGCTTCAATGGAGCAGCGGTGAAACTGGTTTGGAGGAAATCAACGGTCTTTCAATTGGGATGTATAGCCTTACTGTTACGGACGGCAACCAATGCAGCCAAGTTGTGGAATTTGACATCGAAGCCTGGCCATCCAACCTTATTTCTATGCATTGCGAACCACAGGTCTATGCACCCAGTGCATTTAGTCCGAATGGCGATAACCAGAACGACCGCTTCACACTATATGGTAATGGGAAGGCCGTAGAAATTCTATACCTCCAAATCTTTGACCGTTGGGGTGAATTGGTCTTTGAAGCCAGGAACATTCCGCTTAACGATGAGTCATTGGGCTGGGATGGCACACTTGATGGTCAGACGCTCAATCCCAACGTTTTTCCTTGGAAGGCAGTAGTACAGAATGAAGATAGCAGCACAAGGCTATTGAATGGGGATGTCGTGTTGATAAGATAAAGTTTGGTTAGGCACTTATGGGACAGACCTCTTTCTCTTTAGTGTGAATCACGGATTTGTCGTATTTAGGGATTGCACGGATAATCAGTGAAATCTTTTCATCCGTTTCATTCGTGATTCAGACAGGTGACATGCAGGCCAGGTGCCGAAGGGACCGATAGCTATCGGTATCGGCACTACATTAATCGGGGCGTGGATGGTGGTCTGGAGAGTGGCACTAGCGGGGACTTGAAAGTGCTGATTTAGGCGGCAACCTATTCATTTTTGCAAAACGAACCTTTCAACTGCTCTCACCTCACCATGTTCCAGGTATTGCAGGAAGTACGTTCCTGCTGCCAAGTCCCGGACAGGGAGTATAGGATTGCTCCCGGAGGGGGCCAGCATATGGTCCTCCACTATCCTTCCTTCCGCATTTATGATGCGGAATTGTGCCCGATTCGGCACCTGCATCCTTAGGTCAATATGCAGGAAATCCGGAGGCAGGATTCGGATAGAGTATAAGCTTGTCCTTCGATGAAAGATTTTCTTCCGCTGCGCTGACGCATCCCGGCGGGTAATTGCCGGAGTTGGGGGTTTGGTAGCATAGGAACACATAAATTGGACAATCAATAATTGATATGCAAGCATCATAAAACAATAGCCTGTGGGTGCCATACACTGTGCCAACACCTTTTACTATCCCAACGGTCATTTCATCCCACCACCACGTGGGATGTTTGGGCACTACCCTCAGATGCTGCATGCCAGCCGGGTCAGCATCAGCGAAATCTACATGGATGGTTACGGTGTCAACATCCCATGATTCCTTGCACATGATGTAAGGGTATGAATCACCTGTCTGCAAGGAGAAATCGTACATCATCTGAAATCCATTGAACAATGGTTCATAAACAAAAATCTTGCTCCCATCCTGATGGACATAAACGTAATCATTGCAGGAAGCATCGGAATGGCAAAAGCTATTGGATAGTCTCGTGCAGTATTTGCCATTGATGATGGAATCTTCGCTAACCGTCACACTATAGGTTTCTGGCTCTGGAGGGACGCAATTGTATTCGTTATAATAACAAATTGCCCCTAACGGGGCGAACAATGTTTGCTGCCCAAAGAGGAGGATTATTTCCAAAAAAAGAATCGGCAAAATGGTGATAGCGGCAGGTGTTTTCATGATGTTTATTTTAGAATTTGACATTGCTTTAAAGACTGGCTTTACAGCGTCTATTGGGCTAAATATAGGAATATACCATGAAAAACGAAACTTTGGAACACAGGATGGCAGGATAGTTCCGGTCACCAGGGTTCACAATCATCTGGGTGCTGCAAGCTAACAATAATTAATTACAGTGCATGGCAAGCACGAGTAGAATGTGCCATCCGTGGAATCCTTTATTCCGTTCAATCCGTGATTCAGACAGTTTAGTGCATCAGCACCACCTCCCCCTTGAACAGTTCAGTACGCCCATCAAAATACGCTACCTCCACCCAGTACACAAATACGGCGGGGTCGAGTGAGCGGCCATTGAACTTGCCGTCCCAGCCGAGCGTCCCTTTGTTGGGTTGGAAGTCGAAGCGCTCGAACATCAGCTCGCCCCAGCGGTCAAAAATCTGGAGGGACTTGACCCGCTGCACGGTTCTGTCTGCGTAAACCGTGAAGAAATCATTGATGTTGTCAAGGTTGGGCGAGAAGGAGTTGGGGATGTAAACGTCGTTCGATTTCTGCAAAATGACCCGAACCAAGTCCTCCGCCTTGCAGCCGTCCTTGTCTTTCAAAACGATGTTGAAAGTAGTGGTGGTGGCCGGATGAACCCACGGCTCCAGGCAGTAGGTACAGGAAACGAGGCTGGGCTGCCCCCATTCAAAGCTGAAGGAGTCCACCAGATTGGTCAGCGCCTGAAGCTGAACGCTGTCGCCGTAGTCAAGGAAAATGTCTGGGCCAAGTTCCACCAGCACCTGTTCTTTTTGGTCAATGTAAAACGAGGTATCAAGCCGACAGCCGTTGGTGTCAAGGACTTCGAGCAGATAGGTACCGGGGGCCATGTCGAAGTAGTTTGCCGAAGGCTCCCATGCGCCGCCGTTCAGGGAGAACTGGAACGGTGGCGCAATGCCGGACACGGATTCCACGAAGTATGAAGCGTCATTTGCGCCATAACACGAAATCGGGTCGCCATCTGCTTCGAGGTTGTCGGGGCCGGGAATTATCACAATGGTGACGGAGTCGCTCATTTCGCAGCCGTCGGGATGCACCACTGTCACTTTCACCTCCACCGTTGAGTCGGGCGAGAAGCTGCGGAAGGGGCCGGTGCCGCCGTCATCCCAGAAATAGTTGCAGCCGACGCAAGGTGCTGGGACGGTAGCATCTACTTGGATTTCGTCGTCGAGGCAGGTTTTGGGCACGTCTTCCAGCTCTGGGCCGGGAAAGGCGCAGCCGGTGCGGACGACCCAGAGGTCGTTGGTGCTGTTGCCTCGTGCATCATCGGATTTGTAGGGTGGATAAATGTCCGAATTGGAAATACCAGCAAGGATAAAGCCGTAGTCGTGGGCCTTCATGATGTATTTGGCCCCTTCGTCAGAACTGCCACCAAGTGTTTCATCCCACAGTTTGACACCGTTCTGTGTTAGAAAAAGAAACCAGTAATCCTTGCCGCCGAGCACTGGCGAATTTTTATGTACAAAATCTGGCAAGGAGGATGATTCTCCCATCAAAAGCAGGTTTCCAAGGCTGGACTCGACCACACAGTAGCCTTGGTCAGAGGACGAGCCACCGTAGGCCTGGTTCCAAATCATGTTGACCCCAGTGCCGGTGTCCGCAATTTCACCAACCAAACATCGTCCCCACCGTAGTGGTCGGCTGTTTGTTGCCCGACATTTTATCGGAGGTTGACTGGCCGATTGCGAAGTAGTTGCCATCCTCCGTTTTCTGCAACCGCTGAAGTACATCCTCCTTGTTGCCACCAAAGGCGGCGTCCCAAATGATGCTGCCAGCAGGGGTGCATTTGACCACCCACATATCGTTCAGGCCATAAAATGGTGCGGTCTTGTTGAAACTCGGGGTTGATTCGGTAGGCCCAGCAAGCAGGAGATTTCCGTCGTCGGTCAAAACGGCTTCGAACAAGCGGTCGAGGCCATCTCCCCCAAAAGTATAGTCACCTAGCTGGACGCCATTTTCATCAATCTTTATTGACCAGAAGTCGCCCGTGCCGTTGAATGCTGGGGTAGATTTTTCAAAACTGGCGGGGGAGTTGGAAAAGCCAGCCAGCCAAAACTGGCCATTGGGCAGCGGCACAATTTTGCGAAGCAAGTCTGCGCCCGTTCCGCCGTACCGCCGGTCCCATTGTTTGTTGCCGTTGGCATCAATTTTCACTATCCAAAAATCGAGGTCGCCACGGTTGTCCTCAGTGTGGTCGGCACCAATGCCGGAGCGGGATTCGCCGCCGAGCAGGTATCCGCCGTCGGGTGTTTGAACGATCGTCCAGAGGCGGTCTTCCCTGAACCCACCGTATCGTTTGTCCCAAACCACGTTGCCGTCGCCATCGGTTTTCACAATCCAGAAGTCGCCAGTAAGTTCGGGGAAGTCAACCGTATCCTTTGTGTGGGAAGAAATTTCAAAAGCAGGTGTGCGGGAGGTCGTGATGCCGCCGAACAGGTAGCCGCCGTCGTTGGTGAGCATGGCAGCGCCCATTTCCTCATACCCCGTACCACCGTAGGTGTGGTCCCATTCGATGGTCAATTGGGCAAAGCTGCGAAGGGAAACAACAAAAGCCCCAGTAAAAGAATGGGGAAATAACCTTTGGGTTTGTTCACGGCAAATGCAATCATAGTCAGTGTTGTTCCTTGTTCCTTGAGTTAAAATAAAACCTTCGGTGTCCTTAACGATTGGAATTTATTCGAATGGAGATAATCGAGCAGCGGAAGACCAGTGTGCTTTACTATGAATGAAAAAGCTTGGTAAAGATAAGCCGACTCTCCGATTTTTCCAATTTTGGGCAAAAGTTAAAGTCGCTGGGCACCGACCAACTGATTTTTCAATAAGAAGCGTGCGATAGGTGGTTTGTTCATTTTTCAAAAAAAACAACCAAAAACGCTGGCCTTTTTATTTGCACTAAACCGATCAAATAGGAACCCGGTTTGGCCTTGCTGCTATCATCATTTGTCCGGCGCTGCCTGCTTTTCTTCTTCGGCGGGAACATTGGTGACGGACTTGAACCGCACCTTGAGTTCGTAGCGGTTGCTCAGTCCTTTTATCATCGGCGTCATCATGGTGTCCATCAGCTCGATGGCTCGTTGTTTGGCCTTTTCCATCACGTCGCTTTCGAGCGCCTCCCGCCGGAATTCCCGGCGCAACAAGTCCATGTTTTTGTTGAAATCGGCTTGGTCAATCTCCCGCATCCACCCGATGTCGAGCTTGTCAATGCGGGGGTACACCTCGTGGCTCAGTATCTCCGGCTCGGGCAGCGTCACGGTGACTACGCCGGATTTTGAGCTTAGGTTGATGTCAAAGTACTTGTCCAGCTTGAAGCCCACTTTTAGGATGCTGATCGCCGACATTTCCATCTCCGTGGAGGACACGTCCACGCCGAGCACCTTGGTCTGCTTGGAGGTGCCGATGCCCTTTCGGTCGCGTATTTCCATGGTGCCAAGCTCGGCGATGGCCTTTTCCACCCGCTCTTGCAGGATGCCTTTTGAGAGGGTAAAATCCTGCACCGTGGCCCGTTCCTTTAGCCGGGCAATCATGGGCTGGAGGCCTTCGCTGAGCGCCACGCCACAGGGGGTGTTCACGCTTTCGCCCTTCACGTAGATTTTGCCCTCCTGCGTCGGCAACAGCGTACCCAGGATTTGATTTATCAAAAAACAAGTGTACTTCGAGGCCACTTCGTTCAGCACATCCACCGCCCCGGTGAGTTGGTTTTGGTACCAAGAATTGTAAAGCGAGGAGGAGGAGTCCCGCATTGCGATGAAGTCGTTGAACATCAGTTTTTCGATGTACGGGTGGTGCTTTTCGTACTCCTCCCGCACCCGTATTTTCAGGCTGTCGGAGAGGTTCATGCGGTTGGCCACGTGGTTGAGCAGCGAGAGGTTGAAGTCGTGGATGAGCGCATCGAACTCCCGGCTATACCGCTCTGGGTTGGCAAGAATGGGCAGTGCATTGTCGTAGTCAATATCGGCCTTGAAGTCGGCGGGCACGTACTTGATCTGCACCTCCTTCGGGATGTTCGTGTAGTTGCTGCCATCGGAATAATAGTACCGGTAAGCGATGAAGCCCAACGTGCCCAAGGCCAGCACGAAGACCAAGAGCCTGCCAATATTGAAACTCCCAGTGGCCGGGCCTGGGTTGTTTTGAAAATTTCTGTCCATTGTTCTTCAGTTTTTTAAAAATAAACTGTCCGACTTCCGACGATTGCTGGTCTTTAAGTAACGCTAACGCAGCAAAATCATCGCACAACTCGTTTCACGAAGGTATTGTTTCTCGACACTGATTCTAGTGAAATTGAATCAGCACTGAATGAAGGTTAGTTAACGGCCATGCCAGCGGGCATGGCTTTTTATTTGCCCAATTCTCTCAAGTAGTAAGCAAAATCGGTCGGCGGAAACTTCTCGATGCCGAGCTGCCTTCCCATCGTGATGAGCTGCCCACGGTGGAATGTCGAATGGTTCATGCAGTGGTGTATCATTTCAAAAGCCCGCTGCGTTTGCTCGCCGTAGGAGATGGTTTTGAAAAAAAGGCTTTGCTCAAAAAAAGCACTTGGCTGTGCCTCCACGAAGGCCAAGAACGCTTCCGAGCCTTTCAAAAAAGTCGCAAAAACGGCATTGATGTCCCCCTCAAACGTCTTGCTTGGAAATGTCGTCGGCGAATTGCCCTGCAACCGCTCCAGCCACAAGGACTCCGCATCCCAAATATGCAGAAAAGTCAGCCGGGCAGATGGGAAACTGCTCACAATTGTTGCTTCCATTTCCGCCTCTGGCAATGTGGCAAAGGTCTCGGCCAAGCGGCGGTTTGCCCAGAGGTTATAGCTGGCGTACTTGACGTAGATTTCTTTCATTTTGAAAAAATTGGTGTGAAAATTTAGCCGAAGGTATGAACTTGCAGCGTTTTTAGCACTAAACATGACCATGACCCGGCTACCATATACCGTCCACCGCCTACCGTTTTTAAATGATTTTTGAAAAACAAACTATCAATTGCCGAGGCAGACTGCTCGACCTCTCCTCCCCCATCGTCATGGGCATCCTGAACCTGACCCCTGACTCGTTCTTCGACGGCGGCAGGTACACCACCGAATCGGCGATGCTCCACCAAGTCGAAAAAATGCTGGACGAAGGGGCCGCCATCATTGACATTGGCGGCATGTCCAGCAGACCGGGGGCCGTGATGATTTCAGAATCGGAAGAACTACGGCGGGTTTTGCCAGCGGTGGAGGCCATACTCCTGCGATTCCCGGAATCGGTGATTTCGGTGGACACCTTCCGGTCGGAGGTAGCAGCACAAAGTGTGGACGCTGGGGCGAGCGTCATTAACGACATTTACGCAGGTCGTTTTGATGAAAAAATGTTTGAAACAGTAGCGACACTTGGTACACCTTACATCATGATGCACATGCAGGGCGACCCCAGCAACATGCAAAAAGCGCCCAACTACGATGATGTGGTGAAAGAAATCCTTCAATTTTTCATCGAAAAAATAGGTCGCTTGCGGTCGTTGGGCGTGAAGGACATCGTGCTGGACCCAGGCTTTGGTTTTGGGAAAACCATCGAACAGAATTACCAACTACTCAAAAACCTCCATATTTTCCGCATGACGGAGCTTCCAATTTTGGCGGGCATCTCCCGCAAGTCCATGATTTGCAGGGTGTTGGACGTGCCACCAGCGCAAGCATTGAACGGCACATCGGCACTGCACATGGTCGCCTTGCAGCAGGGCGCCCGCCTGCTCCGTGCCCACGACGTGAAGGAGGCGATGGAGGTCGTACAGCTCTGGAAGCAGTTGGAAATGGTAAGGTAATTGGGTTGCTTCCAGCGGATTTTTTATCGTAAAAACCTGATTATCAATTTTTTGCAAAAATAATCAACCTGTTCGCCGCTTGCGTTTTGCATAAGTTTTAAAAATCATCTTTGAATTGTGGATCTTTGCCCCGTTTTCAACTAATAATGTGGTCGCCAAACTTGTTTGGCAGACCGTTTTGCCAGTATTTCCAAATCAATTAAATTTGAAAAATGCTGGCCTCGTGCCTTTTACAAATTTTGTTAAATGCTCACTGTGATTGATTCGGTCAGCCAAATAAATTTGGCGACCACGTTCAACTAAATCACCACGCCAAATTGGAAGACCAGCAACTGACCGAAAATATTATCAAAAAAGTAGCGCTTCGTTTTTTTAGGCACTACTACAAGTTCCGGCTCCGGTACGAAGATCAGCCTGTTGTCGCCAAGTACGACCTGGAAGGTGTGGGCGGCATCGTGGCCGACGGCTACTATTCTTTCAAAAAACCAGACGGGAAGCCCTTCACTGCCACTTTTGAAGCTACGTCCAAGGCATCTATTGACGAGGTGATTTTCAGGCCCGACCACCGCATTTTGCGCTGGGACGGATTGGCGGTGACTGGCCTCGTGATGGTGTTGCTGGCATTTTTCAACCTCCAGGAGCAATTTCATGCATTGGACAACACCAAGTTCGGCGAGCGAATTGCCCTGCTGGCTTTGGCCGGGTCGCTGGCATTTGGGCTGTTCTACCTGATTGCGCAAAATTTCCGCCGCTACCGCTACATCTACGCTGTTGAGCAGTTCAAAAAATACTACGCCGATGAGCAGTGGGTGGCCCTCGGCACGGATGTTTTTGAGGACAAAAACGACAAGTACCTGCGGGAACTCAAAAGCCAGTGCGTCTTCAACGGCATCGGGCTGCTGACGGTGGACATAAACCTAGACCCGAAAATCATCATCACGCCGAGCCGCCACGACATTTTCATTGGAAAGCGCCAGAAAGTGGATTTCATGCCGCAAAGGAAATTGCAGGAGATAGAGCAAAGAGGTCGCCTCGACTTGTTCCCCAGTTTGTTCGGCTTAGCGAAAAAGGATAAGTCCGTGCTACGCCACCGAAAAAGCACCCATACGCAAATTGCACTATTGACATGTAGCTTGGCGTTGTTGGCCGTGATATTTACCAAAGAATTGGAAAACCCTGATTTCCAACTCGTTGACAAAGAAGAGTTTACAGAGAAAATTGCCAAATCAAAATCCAACTCCCTCGCAGAACCGGAATCCTATTTGCCCGACTCTTCGTCCATGCCCAAGCGAAAAAAAAGCAAGTCTGACGAATCATTCTGGACGCTCCGCAGCCCAAAAGAAACCACCCAGGTACCTGCGGAATCGGCATTGGCCGAGAGCAGCCGCAGGTCGGTTGGCACGGATGAACTTACCGCCAAGGGCGGTGGAGAAATCGTGTACGATTGCTCTCGTTTTTACAATTTCGATGGCAAAAAATACATCGTGGAAGTGGGCGAATTGACCGATTACAAGGTAGCTACGGCCACCGTCCAGTCTATCCGGGGCAAGGGTATTTTCTCCGCAGCCCTGCTCAAATCCTGCTTCACGGAAGACAAAAAGGGGTTCCTAGTTTACGCAGGCGAAATCTACAACACCGCCGCAGAAGCAAGCAAGGAAATGGATGGATGGGTTGCAAAGAACAAGCTCACCAAGTCCGAAGTCCGAAACTGGAAAATCAGGGCGATAGAGCCTATCCTAAAATAAAAAAGCAAGGTGCAAAAACACCTTGCTGAAAAATGAAAAAAGGCTTAAGGTAAGAAGTTTTGATTCCGCAAACCCACGTTGCGGAAAGGGGTTTCCAACTATTTCGATTTCAAATTCAGTCTGATTTGTAGGCTAGAATCTCGCCTTTCGGCCATCCGACCAGTTTGCAAAAAAAGAAAGTTGTTGTTGAAAATTGCAGGCCGAATGCTTGTCGGGGGGAAACTCGACAACCAGGGGGGCAGCTGCCAGGGGGCGAAGGGGGCAGCAAACGACCAGACGCAACTCGCAACGAACAACTTCCGGGTTATGCAACTTTGCACGAACCATTGGCCAAGACCAAATGGAACTATGATGAGGCATTCTTAAATGCCCTGCTTTTCGATTTCAAGGACAGAAATGGAGCTTCGCCAAAGCAATGCCACCGTACCTATCCAAGCCTATCTCACCCAAATGAAGTTGTTGAATATTTTGTCTCGCAAGCTTAATTAATAGCGAGAATAGAAGTTGGAGATTATAATCAGGCAATGCCTTTAAGCCTGTATTCTTTTTTGTGAAAGGTTATGTTCAAGAGGACGTATTAAGTAGTACAAAAATGTTACCAAATTTTAAATTAAAGGCTTCAAACATGCCAATTTTGCTAAGGTTTTAACGATGTCTTTTTAGTTACTGTGACGCAACAAAACGGATATTCTAATAAATCTTTTTCACTCAAATTACCCCAATAAGCACAACCCATAGACATTTCAAACCACCATTTCACTGCCTTATTATTTATCAACAATATGCGTAATGAAATATCAACAATATTTCATAAAATGGAAAACCTGTGAAGTAAAAACATCAAATTGACCAGTTATTTTTTTTATGTAAAAAATCGGCTCAAGTAGTTTGCAAGTACCTCAATCCCTTGAAAACCTTCCGTTGGCACAGTGAACTGAAGGTGGGAAAGCTCATAAAACGGTGCCCTCTCCACCAATTTTGCTTCAACAAATGCCTCTAAATCAGCACCTGAAAGACCTGCCAAGAGCGGACGATTTGCTTTTTCTGGACTAAGCCGCTGGGCAAGCAGTTGGGTGGGGGCATAGAAATAAACAGTGATGCCATTTTCGTTCATCCAATGCATGTTTTCAAAAAAGCATGGAGCACCGCCGCCAGTAGCCACCACCAACTGTTTCTTGTCGGCAAGGCTGCGTAGGCACTCCGCCTCCAGTTGGCGGAAAGCAGGCTCGCCAAACTGCCGAAAAATCTCTGTCACGGGCATTGCCATCCGTGCCTCAACCAATTCGTCGAGGTCAATGAAGCTGAAGCCGAGCAACTTTGCAAGCTCCTTTCCCAAGTAGCTTTTGCCTGCACCCATGAAGCCCGTGATAAAAATCCGCATGAAAGAATAAATTGAAAGCAATGCTCAACGAATTATTGGCAGCCGCAAATTTAGACGTGCCGAGCTAAGTTTGTTTTTTTCAGTTGGTTGATTGACCGGGTTAGCCGTACATTTGCCAACTTTTCAAAATTCAGCTATGAAAAATAGGGTTTTTATAAGCTTCATATTTGTTTCGGCAACAATGGTGGTGCTGTTTCTCGGCTGCCAAAGCGAGCCAACTGCTGCGGGCAAAACTGTGGAAACAATTCAAACGGAAGGGAAAATCAGCTCCATCATCCGCAGCCCGGTCAGCGCTGACGGCTCGGTGGATTCGGTCAACGTGGCGAGGATGGATTTTGAGGAGCCTATCTTTGAATTCGGGGAGGTGGACGAAGGTGCAGTCATCAACCACGAGTTCAAGTTTGTCAACAATGGCAAGGTGCCGTTGGTCATCCAAAACGCCCATTCCACTTGCGGCTGCACCATACCCGATTGGCCGAAAGACATGATAGCTCCCGGTCAAGGTGGCGTGATTAAGGTCGAATTCAACACAAAGGGGAAAACAGAGTTCCAAGAAAAACCAGTCATCATTACGGCAAATACTTACCCTTCCGTTACGAAGGTTTTTGTAAAAGGAATTGTCCATAAAAAGTAAGCACAAGCGCAAACCAGCGCTATTGGCACTACCCACACACTCATAATTTACTGAAAAACAATACTAAACAAGTTCAATAAAATGCAAACACTTATTTTTCTGCAAGCAGCTGGCGGCAACGCTGGCATGATTCAAATGCTGTTTTTTGCCGCCATCATTTTGGTTTTTTGGCTGTTCATCATCCGCCCTCAAGCAAAGCGCCAAAAAGAGCAAAACGCATTTGCCAACAGCCTTGAAAAAGGTCAGGACGTAGTCACTGCAAGTGGCATACTTGGCCGAATCAACAAGATTGACGCCGAAATCGTCACGCTCGAAATTGGCACAAAATCATTTGTCCGAATCACCAAGTCTGCCATTTCAAAAGACCTGACCGAGCAGGTTTACGGCAAGGATGGAAAAAAAGGTCCCATCGAGACCACCGAATAAGCGAACACCGCAACAGGCTGGAGATGACCGATTTGCTTCAATTCGATGAAAACCTTTTCTATCTGGTCAACTCAGGTTGCCAAAACCAATTTTTTGATTGGCTGATGCCCTTGCTCCGTGACAAGTACATTTGGCTACCGCTTTACGTCTTCATCGGCAGTTTTTTACTGCTAAATTTCAAGCAAAAAGGGCTGTACCTGTGCCTGGCATTCGTGCTCACCGTCGGAATAGCCGACGGCACCAGCAGTCAATTGATTAAAAAAAACGTGCAGCGATTGCGCCCCTGCAAGGTGCTGGAGCCTCGGAAGGACATGCACCTGTTGGTGCCTTGTGGGAGTGGGTTCAGCTTTCCGTCCTCCCACGCAACCAATCATTTTGCCATAGCTACCTACCTGTTCTTGATATTTGGCAAATTTTTCCGTTGGATAAAAATACCTTTGGTGCTTTGGGCAAGTTCGATAGCCTTTGCCCAGGTTTATGTGGGCGTCCATTATCCGATGGATGTTATCGTCGGGGCACTGCTAGGATTTCTGATTGGATGGGGGGTGTACACGCTGCTGGCCCACCTTCCGTTCGACTTGGCACTCACCAACCCATGAACATTTGAATACCAAATTATTTACACTGCTTTACTAAATGCATCTTTGGGAATACATACTACTTTTCGGCAGCGTCTTTTTGGGCGGCAGCACCGGATTTCTTTTCCCCAAGGAGCGGAAGGGATTGCTTCAAATAGTGCTGTCGTTCAGCGGTGCGTACATACTTGGCATCGCAGTACTGCACCTGATGCCCTGGGCTTTTGGCAGCGGCGACAGCCAAGCAGGGCTGTTTGTTTTGTTGGGCTTTTTTGTCCAACTGCTCTTGGAACAGCTCTCGGCGGGCGTTGAGCACGGCCATATCCATGCACCGCACCACCTGTCAGCCGGGTTTGTTTTCTCGGTGATGTTCGGGTTGTGCGTCCATGCTTTTGTGGAGGGAATCCCGTTGAGCTACTACGGCGGGATGCATGAAGTGCAACATGGCGGGCATACGCATACACAAAACCACCTACTTTACGGCATTATCCTGCACCATATCCCAGCGGCTTTCGCATTGGTCTTCTTACTGATTATCAGCAAGTTGCGACGGATTTGGATTTGGGCCTGCCTATTTTTGTTTGCTGCGATGTCGCCATTTGGAGCTTGGCTGGCAAGCCTATACGTGCTGCCAGAAACGGTCCAGGTGAAAATTATTGCATTTGTGATCGGCTCATTGCTGCACATCTCCACCGTGATTCTCTTCGAAATGGACAGCACGAGCCACCACTATATTTCCTGGAAAAAACTGCTGGCCATCAGTGCCGGACTTGGCATTGCCATCCTCACCATTTTGTAGCCCTGCTTGCCCAAATGACACTGGATTTTTCTTTTGTGACCTGTCGGGCAGATTGCATTCTAATCCAAGTGAGTTTACTACCTTCGTTCTGTTCTACATATAACCGTAATAATGTAACCGGTTTTTGAAAAATAGCTAAATTGGCGTCACTTTTTAATAGCGTTCCTAACAATCGTGTCCTAACTATTGGTATGAAAAACTTGATACGAAATATTATTTTTCTCGCTTTAGCAACCGTCGTCAACCCTTTGTTTTCACAAACCATCATCAAGGGAGAGGTGAAAGATGCAAACAGTGGAGAAGCGCTCATTGGTGCCAGTATATACATAACTGGAACTGGAGAAGGTACAGTTACCGATTTCGATGGAAGTTTCGAACTGAGCGTCAAAGGCGGACTGCCAGTCACCATCGTTGTTTCCTTCACGGGTTTTGAAGAAAAGGAAGTCGTAGTGACCTCCGCCACCGTAAAGCTGAAAGTCAAGCTGGTGGAAACCTCGATTCTCATTAATGCCATCGAGGTAAAAGAAAAACGCATCTCCGACAAGCAAAGGGAGTCGCCCCTAACGGTGGAGGCGATGGACATCATCGCTATCAAGGAGACGCCGCAGGTGGATTTTTACAAAGGCTTGGGCACGCTCAAGGGCGTTGACCTGACCACTGCCAGCCTTGGGTTTACCATCATCAACATGCGGGGGTTCAACTCCACCAGCCCCGTGCGCTCGCTGCAAGTGATTGACGGCGTGGACAACGCCTCACCCGGCTTGAACTTTTCCCTCGGCAATTTCCTCGGCGCACCGGAACTCGACGTGCTGAAAGTGGAACTGGTGGCGGGCGCCAGCAGCGCCTATTACGGCCCCAACGCCTTCAACGGCGTCATTGACATGACCACCAAAGACCCCTTCCATCACAAGGGGCTGTCCGTGTCCCTCAAAAACGGGGAACGCTCGCTGTTCGAGGGTGCCATTCGCTGGGCCGACGCTTTCAAAAACAAGGACGGACAGGAGAAATTCGGTTACAAGTTCAACTTCTTCTACCTGCGGGCGAACGATTGGGAAGCAACCAATTATGACCCCACGCCACAGTCGGAGGTCGGAACTGACAACCCCGGCGGCTACGATGCCGTCAACGTTTACGGCGACGAAAACACGGATGCTTCGAGGGAATTCAACGACCCCACCGAGAAGGTAGAGTTTCCGGGGCTGGGTACTTTTCACCGCAAAGGCTACCAAGAAGTGGATTTGGTGGACTACAACACCCGTAACCTGAAAGGCAACGTCGGAGCGTATTACAAAATCACGCCCAACATCGAACTCATCGGGGGCGTCAGCGCAGGCAACGGCACGACGGTTTACCAAGGCGAAAACCGCTTCAGCCTAAAGGGCATCCAGTTTTGGCAGTACAAGGTAGAGCTGCGTCAGCCCGGCAAGTTTTTCCTGCGAGCCTACCGCACCCAGGAGGACGCCGGCGAAAGCTACGATGCCTACTTCACCGCACTGATGTTACAAGAAGCCGCCAAAGCCAACAGAAGCTGGACTACCGGCTACACCAACTATTGGCAAATCTATGTTAACCCTAAGGTCAAGGGCTTGGAAGGCTACCCACCGCCCACCTTCCCTTTTGACTTCGAGACACGGGCAGCCGTGCTGGCAGCCCACCAAGATCAGCTTGTCGCTTGGCACGCTGAGGCTCAAAATTCCGCCAACTCAGGCCTATTTCAGAACCCCGCTGGCTACTTTTACGAGCCGGGCACTGCGCGCTTCGACTCCCTTTTCCAACTCATCACCAGCAGGCTGCCCACTGACTCGCTGCAGGGCACAAGGTTCTTTGACGAGTCCGCCCTCAACCACGTACACGGGCAATATGAGCACGATTTTGACTTTGCGAAAATCGTCGGCGGCGGCAACTACCGCCTCTACCAGCCCGATTCCAGGGGCACTATTTTCATAGACACCGCTGGCACGGAAATCAGGAACTGGGAAGTCGGCGGATACATGGGGGTGGAGAAGAAGTTCTTTTCCAACAAGGTCAAGGCAAGCGCAACGCTGCGGGTGGATAAAAACCAAAACTTCAAGGCAGTGGCATCTCCAGCTGCCTCGTTGGTATGGTCGCCAGACATTAACAACATTTTCCGGTTGTCCTTTTCAGCAGCCGTGCGAAACCCCACGTTGGCTGACCAATATCTCAACTACAACGTGGGGCGGGCCATCTTGCGGGGGAACATTACCGGGGTTGACAGCCTCGTGACCATCCCTTCCGTGATTTCCACCTTCAATTCGCTCAACGCCGACAGTCTCGAATACTTCAACGTGGGCGCCATTCGCCCCGAAAAGGTAAAAACCATCGAGGTTGGATGGCGGGGCACTGTGTTCAATTCAGTTTGGGTGGACGCCAATTATTACTACAGCTTTTACGATGATTTCATCGGCTACCAGCTTGGCGTGGACTTTCAATACTACTACGACTTTTTCGGCAGGCTGACCCCAACCACCGTGCAGGCCTACCGGGTATCCTCCAACGCACTTTCAGGCGTCACTACGCAGGGCTTCTCGGTCGGCTTGAACTACTATTTTCCAAAATTCCTGGTGCTCAACGGCAACTACTCCTGGAACAAGCTGAACAAAAAAGGCGCTGACGATCCCCTTATTCCCGCCTTCAACACCCCAGAGCACAAGTTCAACGTAGGTATTTCTGGGCGTGACATGCAGGCTGACCTTGGCTTTGTCAACCTGCGCTACGGCTTCAGCGTAAATTACAAATGGATTCAGGGCTTCACTTTTGAAGGCTCGCCACAGTTCACTGGACGCATCCCTACCTACGACCTACTGGACGCACAAGTGAATTTTGCCCTCAAAAAAATCAACACCACCTTGAAAATAGGGGCGTCCAACGTCCTAAACCAAAAACAGGTGCAGACTTACGGCGGCCCACGTGTGGGCAGACTGGCATACGTGGCATTGCTCTACGAATGGAAAAAACAGTATTAACTTTTGGCAATTGGCTTCTGTCAGCCAACGGCCAAATAATAATAGCCAAAAACACTCATCATTCACCAAATTAATTTCATTATGAAAAAGAAGTTTACTTACTTGTTTATCGCCCTGCTTTTCACTTCGATGCAAGTGCAGGCACAACGTTACCTCACAGAAATCTTCACGAGCGTGACCCCCAGTTACAATAATTATTACGCTACGAACATGACCGTCATCACCGGATCACCAGAACCACAAGACCTCTACGTGGACGTTTACACGCCCGATGGCGACACAGAAACAGCCCGCCCGCTGGTCCTCATCGCACACACGGGCAGCTTCCTGCCCATCGGTACCAACGGCACCACCACCGGCGACACGTCCGACTATGCCGTCGTGACCATCGCTACTCGCTTGGCAAAAATGGGCTATGTGGCAGCCATCTTCTCCTACCGAAAAGGCTGGAATCCGTACTCAACGACCGTGGAAGTACGCCGTTCACAACTCATCAACGCCGCCTACAAGGGCGTACAAGACCTCCGCACTGTCACGCGCTTTTTCCGAAAAAATGTCGCAGAAGGCGGAAACACTTGGGGCATTGACCCTGACAAGATTGCTACTTGGGGACAGGGCACAGGCGGCTACATCACACTTGCCTCCGCTTTCCTGACCCAGGAAGAAATCTACATCTCTAAGTTTTCAGACCCCACAACTGGAGTACCATATGTTGACACCTTGATTTGGGGCAACATCGACGCCACAACCACGGGCGTTTTCCCCATTCCTCCCTTCCATGTGGGCTATCCAACCAATGTCTCGCTTGTCTTCAATGCGGGCGGTGCGCTTGGCGACTCTAGCTGGCTCGACCCGGGTGAGATACCAGTGCTGTCTGCGCACGTCATACGTGACCCATACGCACCATCCGGAATCGATACCATCACTGGTGCCATCCAATGCGAGGGAGCGGTGATTGTGCCTACAAATGGCGATTTTGTGGTGAACGTGGCAGGCTCCAAATGTGTCGTTAACAGGGCCAACAACAACGGCAACAACAACAACCTAAACAATGCCCAGTTCAGCGATCCTATCACCGTTGCAATTGGAGGCCAACAATACGCCGAAGACAATTTTTGGGCAATAGACCTGCCTGGTGTTCAAGCAGGTCCTTGGGAGTTTTGGAATGCTGCCTACTGGGGCACGATTCCGCACCCGCTATGCGGCACCGTCATGCCCCCCGCTTGTAGCTTCCACACTATCAACCTTCAAACGAACCCTGACATGTCACAGGTCAAGGCCGATCACTACATTGATACGCTTCTCTGGTTCTTCGCACCCCGTGCAAACGACATCCTAAACAACGTGACCAGTACACAGGAAGTGCTCGATGGAGGCCTAATTTCCGTCTATCCGAACCCTTCCGACAACATGGTGTGGGTGGAAGTGCGCAACAGCGACAAACTCATGGAGCGTGTGCAGTTGTTCGACTTGCAGGGCAGACAGGTTAGTTCGACCAATGGCCTGCGCTCGAAATCGTTTGAAATTCGCCGAAACAACCTGCCTCCCGGCATGTACCTAGTGAAAGTCGCCTTTAACGATGGCATTGTCACGAAAAAGGTGATGTTCCGATAAGCTATTTTCTTTTGTAAAAATGGCGGTTGGGCTTCGGCTCAACCGCCATTTTTTTTTTGAACATTGCCAACCAAAATCAAACGCATGCCTGAAACGTCCTCCTGTCATTTCCTAGTCATCGGCGGCGGCGCTGCCGGTTTCTTCGCTGCCATCCGTGCCGCTGAGTGTCGCCCCGGTGAGAAGGTCGTTATTTTGGAAAAAAGCCGTGACGTGTTGCAAAAAGTCAAGGTTTCCGGTGGGGGCAGGTGCAACGTCACCCATGCCTGCTTCGACCCACGTGAACTGGTGAAGCACTACCCACGGGGCAGCAAGGCGCTGCTCGGCCCTTTCAACCGCTTTCAGCCGGGCGACACGGTGGCTTGGTTCGAGCAACGGGGTGTCCGGCTCAAGGCCGAGGAGGATGGCCGCATGTTCCCAGTCACCGACAGCTCGCAGACCATCATCAACTGCCTGATGCAGTCGGCCAGCAAGGCCGGGGTGCAGGTGCTGACCGGGGAAAACGTGCTGCAAATCACGCCTCCAAAATCGCCCGGCGGCACTTGGTTGGTCGCTTCGCAAAGCGGCACCGTTTTCCAAACCGAAAAAATCATGGTGGCCACCGGCAGCAGCCCCCGTATCTGGGAACTGCTGCGGGAGCTGGGCCACAGCATCGTTCCCCCCGTGCCCTCGCTTTTCACCTTCAACATCAAGGATGCCAGGCTCACCGGGCTAATGGGCCTGTCCGTTCCCTCAGCAGCGGTGCGGGTTTTGGGCGAAAAACTCTCGGCCACTGGCCCGCTGCTCATCACCCACTGGGGCATGAGCGGCCCCGGAATCCTGCGGCTTTCAGCTTGGGGAGCACGTGTTCTGAACGAAAAACATTACAGCTTTGACATCGAAGTGAGTTGGCTGAATTACTCTGCCGACGAAATGGCCGAGGAACTGAACGAGGAAAAAATGGCTTCGCCAAAAAAACTGGTCCCTGCGCAAAACCCCTTCCCTACCCTGCCCCGGCGGCTTTGGGAGAGCCTCGTGGCAGCCGCTGGCATCGCCGCCGACCTGCGCTGGGCCGACCTCAGCAAGGAAAAATTGCGCAAGCTGGCCACCGAACTGGGCGCTGGGCGTTACCACGTGAGCGGCAAAAGCACGTTCAAGGAGGAGTTTGTCACCGCAGGTGGCATTGACTTGGACGAGGTAAACTTCAAGACTTTCGAGAGCAAAATCCATCCTGGACTTCACTTCGCTGGTGAGGTACTCGATATAGATGCCATCACTGGCGGCTTCAATTTTCAGGCGGCTTGGACGGGCGGGTGGCTGGTGGGGTCGGCTGTTGAGGCGGGAGAAGAGGCATCCGATAAAGGCAGCGACCGGGTGACTTCAGAAGTCACCCGGTCGCTGTTGTTGTAAGCCTACTTTTTCCTTTTGACTTTATACTTTTTCCTTGAATTACTGCACCTGCACATTGTCCACCCGATAAGTCGTCGTCTGCCCACCGGGGCCACTTCCCACGTACTTGAAGCCGATGGCCACTTTTTGACCGATGTAGGCTGACAGGTCAATATCGCCTGAGAAAATCCATTCAAAATCAATATTGGGCTGCCCTGCGAGAATTGCTCCGTTAAGTTCTGTCCACGTGGCAGCAGTTGGATCACATTCAAAATCGGTAGAAACCCAAACAGAAAGACCATCATGAACCCAGACCTGTTTGGCTGTTTCAAACGACAGCGTCATTGGCCCAACGATGTCTATCAAGGGAGTTACAAGCCAAGTCTCCAAGGCTGCTTCAGTGCTTTGATATGCAGTAGCTTGCACGAACGTATTTCCACTAAAATCCCTATAAACCCATTGCTTTGAACCCACCACGGCGATGTTGGTCCAGCCAGTTTCGACAACAGGGTCGTAGGCCGTTCCACCCGTAAAATTCTCATCAGAAACCCAACCGTTGGTGCTGTGACGCCATTGCAGGGATCAGGATTACCGCCGCCCATTCCCAGCTTGATATTGTCCACCCGGAAGGTGCCCGTTTGGCCTGAACCACTGCCCCCAACGTAGTGAAAGCCGATGGCCACTTTTTGCCCTACCAAAGCGGAAAGGTCAACATCGCCGGAAGGAATAAAAGCGTTGTCGGGGTCGCTTTGCTTTGCAATGGTGGCCGGAAGCGGAACCCAAGTTGCAGCGGTCGGGTCGCATTCAAAATCAGTTGAGTACCATACCGTCAAGCCATCGTGGGTATAAAATGACTTGGCTGTTTCAAAGGTAAGCACCAGCGGTGTGGTCAGGTCAATGCGGGGGGAAATGAGCCAAGTATCCATCGTTGGCGAGCTGTCGTTGTAGGCGGTCGCCTGCGCATAAACATTGCCACTAAACTCCCTGGCCTGCCAAACCCTCGTGCCTTGCAGGGCAATGTTTGTCCAGCCGTTCAAAGTCACCGGGTCGTAGTCAATCAAGGCATCAAAATCCTCGTCAACCCCAGCCACGATTGGCACCGGGCCTCCTGCGCATGGGTCTGGCCCCACGGGGCCGCTGCAACGTTCGCCGCTCATGTTCACGTCGTTCAGGTCACGAACGAGGAACTGGAGGTCGTCCCGGAAGATGCCGAGGATGCCCGTCAATGTGCCACCACCATCGGGGAGGCTCACACCCGCAAAGCTGGCATATCCGCTGGTACGCACCAACAATCCCACACCGTCGCAATCTTCCAGGTTACGGTTGTAGGTAGTGCGGGTCACGGGGTCGGCGTAGGTTCTGAAGGTATCGGCCAGCACGAACTGCACGTCCGTGACGGTCACGAGCGTGTTCACGTCGTCGAAGGTCAGTTCGCTGATTTTCTTGACATTGGGCACTGGTGGCGTTCCTTTTTTGCCCCGAACCAAGTGGTCGCTAATCTTGATGATGTTGCCCAACTGGCCGTCGTCGGTGACGAAGCCCCCCAACTGGATGAGGTTTTCGTAATCGCCCAGCACGAGGCCCTTGCACTTGACATAAACCTCCCTGCCAACCGGGTACAGCGTGTAGCTGTCCGCAGTCTCAATTTTCACCATGATGCCACCCGTTTCGTCCTGAATGACGAAGGCTTGGTAGAGGTTGCCGCTGGCGTCGTCGGCAACGACGGTGGCTTTGATAATCCAATCTTCGGAAATGGTCTCCAGCTCGCCGAGCGAGTGCAGCGCTTTTAACTGCGCAATCGTCGCATTGGCCGTGAGGCCGGGGTCGGTGCCATCCACTGGCGGCTGGTCAAAATCTTCCTTGATACATGCGCTGAACACAAGGCCAAGGAACAAAGTCGGGAGGAAAAATTTGATTAAGTTGTTCATTATCTGTTGATTGCTGGATTGTTATATTGTTGGATTGTTGAATTGCTATATTGTTGAATTGCTATATTGTTGGATTGTTGGATTGTGCTGGATTGTTGTTGTCGTAAAGCGGGTAACAATAAAACAATTCAGCAATTCAACAATTCAACAATTCAACAATTCAACAATTTCAGAACCGTAGCGCTCCCATCAGGAAGAAGTTGGCGCCGTAGGCATAGAAATATTTTGGTGCAAAAACGTCAATGCCATTGTCAAAATCAGCGCGGTTGAAGCGCAACTGCTCAAAGCCGCCTGTTCGGAAACTGGCGTTGAGCAGGTTCGTGACCCCCAACGTAAGGTTGAAGAAAACATCGTCGTTAATTTTCCATGATTTATTGGCAAAAAGGTCAACCGTGTAGGCGCTCGGCAAACGCTCCTGGTCCACCTTGCGGTTGTAGGTAGCGTCGCCCAGCTCGTCGCCAAAAACGGCATCCGTTGTTCGGCGGTAAGGGTTCACGTCTATGTAGTTTCGGTCAAAATAATTGAGGGTGACACTGGCAGACCAAAAATTAGGTGAGCGGTACTCCAGCGTACCGCTGTACGCCGTCTGTGGGGTACTTGGCACGTAGAAGTTTTTTAGGTAGGCAATGCCCCTGTCCTGCAACACCCCATCGTCATCCACCACAAAGATGGAGTTCGGACGAGAAGTGTAGATGTACTCACCAACCGAGGCCACACCGCTCACTGCCCATGAAGGCGTTATTTTGTATTGCAGGGCCAACTCCACGCCAGCATGTCGCTTATCAGTCCCAGTCAGGATGCTCGTGCCAAAGCTGCTGACGTCGTCCTCAAGGTAGAAGCGGTTGACACGCAGACCGTTCTTGAACTGCGTCCAGAAGAAGGTGGCACGTGCCTTCATCTTCGGCGAGCGGAGCAGGTAGCCAGCTTCGCCGGAATACACTTCTTCACTGGTCAGCCCCGGCACCAACTGGTCACGGCTCCTTGCAGAGACGTAGGCGTTGCGGATGTCCGGTGCCCGGTTGAGGTAGGCAGCACGAGCGTAGAGGTAGTTGCGGCCATTGATTTTGTAGGTCACACCACCTTTCCCGGCATAGTTGAAAAAATCTTGCTTTTCCGAATCACCGAACGAGCTGTCGGGGAAGCGGCCATTTCGGTAGTGGCCCGTGCGCCAGAACGATACGCTCGAAGCTTCGCCCGCTACGAAGAAGTCAATTTTCCCGAAGGAAAACTGCCCTTGCAGCCAAGACCCCGTGCGGCGGCCAGTCACATCATAGTCCCATTTGTAGGTGTCGCCCTCCCGAACGATGGGGTCGGTATCGTTCAGGTTGTACTCCGGCAACTGGCCGGGCAGCGGCTCATCCAGCGCAAATCGGTCAACATTGACGTAGTAATCGCCGCCGAGCAGGTCTTCCACCACGGAAAAATAGTGCGTCTTTTCCTGCTGGAACTGCAAGCCGAAGTTGATGGTCAGGTGGTCGCTCACCACGTTCTGGTAGGTGGTGTTGGCGCTCAGGCGGTCGAGGTCGGAGCGCTGGTCGCCGATGATTACCTGCGACATGTTACCGGGCGTGTTGTTGAACGACTGACCGTTGAGGCGGTTCCCTTCGTAAATTTCGTCCCACTGGATTTGCAGCAGGTCGGGGTTGTTCTGGTAAATATCGGCCACTTGGTCGGCCACTTCACTGCCGCCATTGCCGGGAAGCCGATAGTAAACCGGCAGTTTGCGGTAATAGTCGGGGCGGGGGTCGGGCGAATTGAACCAATCGAGCTGGGTGCGTCCGTAGTGGCCAGTGAGGTAGCCAACGGCGGTGGTCAGGGTGGCCTTTTCGCTCACCGTCCAATCGTGGCGCAGCACAAAGAAAGGCTGGTGGGCATCCACGACCCGTGCGTTTCGCTTTTCGCCATTTTGCCAACCCCAGTTGGGGTTGTAAAAATTGGTGCCGGCAAGGTCGTTGACCTGCTGCATGGCGGGGCTTTGCGCACCCCTGCGCACCGGGGCGCCGATGGCTGTCAGGTTCAGCAGGTGCTTGCTGTTCAGCTTTTTATCAATCGAGGCAAAATAGGAATAAGAATCGTAGAACGTGCCCGGCACGTAGCCCTCGTTGGCCCAGCGCCGTGAGCCGGAGAACGAAAACGCCCAGCCGCTCGGCAACATGCCCGTGTTCCAGGTCGCCATGACCCTACCCGTGTAGGCTCGGTTGGAGAACATGTACGACACCCGTTTGCCCACCCGCTGCTCACTGGCACGGGTGTCAATGGCGGCTGCGCCGCCCACCCCGCCAAAGCTGTAAGCGAACGGGCTGAGGTCAATGATGCTTTCCCGGTTGCGGGTCACGTCGTTCAGGCCACCCCAAGTGCTCCAATAGACGGAACCAGTTTCGAGGTTGTTCACCAAAATACCGTTGAAAAGCGTGGGCGTCTCTGCTTCGTAGCCCCTGATTTCGAAGCCGCCGGTGCTGAGGTTGAACGAGGCCGCCGCCACGAATGGGTCACGAGAGGCGGAAAGGATGCCCGAGATGTTCTGCTCGCCGAGGTCGGTGTCGTCATCGCTGGCATCGAGGGTGATGGTAGGGATTCGGTCTTCTCCGGTGATGACGTCTTTGACATTCGTCTCTTGGAGTTGGGGTTTAGGCCCCTTTAATGCAACCTGTGCCAGATGCTCGGTCAGGCTTTTTAGGTCCATGTTTTTGTCCAAAGTTTGGTAGCCATCCTTGAAAATGTAATGATGAATAAATCGCCATCTGGATTGGACCGAAATCCGAAACCTACCCTGGTCATTGGAGGTTGTCTCCATGCCAGCAGCCGAGACAGTGACGCCCACAATTGGCGTGGCGTTGGTTGCATCCTCAATGATGCCGTAAACTGAAATCTTCTGGGAAAAAACAAATTGAGAAAAAGCAAGGAAAAAAAAGGAGTAGGATGGTTTGTTTCATACAATGTTTTTGATGCCGCAAAGGTACTATTGCGTTTTGTCAAAATTTAGGTTTGTCAAAATTTAACCAAGACTTAGCCTGGTTTGCCCTTGGGTTGATGATTGGAATTGGGGTCGGGAAATTGGGTTGCCGGGAAGAATCTAAAAAATCGGAAATTCCATAATGGTCGACTTCTCCCATCGAAGTCGGCGTTGACCTGTTCCAAAAACTTAATTTTTGACACTTGGAACTCCATCTTCGGCTACAGCAGGATATGTATGCTGAAAATGCCCCGCTTAATTCTGCAATTCAAAAATGCATCAGTGGCCTCGTGGAGCGCTGTACAATAACGTAAAATTACTTGGCATGGGCAGACCGTGCACTCAAGAAGCCTGTACGTCAGGTAATATCTTGGAGAAGATTTCCGCAAAGACAGGTCATACCATGAAGAACTGCACCAGTTCTTTGATTTCGACCGCGGGCATTTTGGCAAACAAAAAGGGCCACGTGGATGGCGAGGAAATGGTCAACCGCACTCCAAAATTCATCATATTGGGCAAACCAGGTGCTGGAAAGACAACTTACCTCAAATACCTTTGCTTGATGATGCTCGACAACAGCAGCAGCATCACCAGCGCCGCTGCCCATCTTCTGACCCTGCGAGAATGGGCAGACAAAAAAATTCCACTTCGCGTTTTATCCTCAAACAGTTTGATTCTGTGTTTTCCCAGATGTACTTGCTGGAGACTATGCTACGGGATGGCAAATGCCTGGTGCTGCTCGATGGATTAGATGAGGTAGAGTCAAGCTCGCCGACCAGGATGGCATTGTGCGTCAAATCATCATTTACAGACGAATATACCGCTAACCAATTTATCATTTCTGTCGGGTGGCGGCCTATAACAGTGGTTTGAGCATTTCTCGGACGTGGAAATGGCAGACTTTAACGAGGAGCAAATACGCAGCTTTG
>JADJYH010000054.1 GCA_016719855.1 Saprospiraceae bacterium
AGTTTCAAGAAAGATTTGATCGAGAATAGTCCTGACCTTGGAATAGATTATTCTTGAAATTTTCGTAGATGAACTAATTGATAACGAAGTGATAAAGGAAATTCCATTGTAAAAACAATTGTTTCAGGAATAAAGATTATGTGTCGTCAATTCGTGAGAAATTCAATCTAAAAAAATACTTAGTTTTTTTAGAGCATTTTCATAAAGGCGAAATTGCAGAAGAAAATTATAACGACTTCAAAAACCGTATCAATAACGACAAAAAGTATCATGATGAAATTTTAGAGAAGACAATGTTAATAATAGATAGACTCGATGAGATAAATAAGTTGAAAATACTTGGGAGAATATTTGTAAAGTATGTAAAATAAAGAAATTGATTGGAATTACTTTCAGATACTATGCTCATGTCTAGAAAAAATGAATGAAAATGCATTTATTTTGAAAGAATACTCACAAAAAAACTGGATTAACTTTGAAGGAGACAGGAATAAAATTGGATATGGAGGACCAATCCTTAATGATTTCATCTGGGATTAGGAAGAATCATGGTTCTCAATTCGTCATCAATAAATTCGGAAAGACATTTACGAAATTGAAATAAAAGAAAACTAAAAACTTCCGAGAGGAATGCACCCGTTCTCTGCAAGTCTTTAGCAAAGCGGGACTTGCAAAAACAACAATAAAGCAATAAAACAATTCAATCATAACTTTTTAAACTCAATTCCAAATGGCAAGTACCTCAGAAGCAACAATTGGCAGCAACGTCACCAACCTCGGCCTATTGATTACCAACTACACCAACATGGGTGTGGATTACAATCCCGTTCTCAGGTACCACTAAGTTATTTTTTTTGGGAAAAAATTGCCAGATTAGAAATCCGAATTAATTTTAGCGGAGAATCAAAATAATAAACCAAAGAAATCACCATGCGCCTCATTTACCTGCTGGCCGTCTTGCTTGTCGCTTGTTTTGCCTTGCCGCTATTTTCACAAGAAACACCGCCCCCGATGGTCTTCGGGAAAATCCCGCCTGTACACCTCGAAATGAGGCAATTCGAGGCTGATACCAATGCAACGGCGGTAGTGCTTTGCAACTATGGACAAGCCAATATCGAGAACCCGCCCGGTTCGTTCCGGCTGCGGTGGGAGCACCAAAAGCGCATCAAAATCCTGAAAAAAGAGGGGTTTGATTACACCAACATTAGCATCCCGTTTTACAGCTACAATAAGACCGAGGAGTTTTTCTTCGACAAGGCAGCCGTTTACCTGCCCGATGGACAAGTAATAAAATTGACCAAAAAGGATGTTTTCGTTGAAAAACTGAACGACAAGGTGTCGGTCGCAAAGCTGGTGTTCCCAAAAATCGAGGAAGGCTGCATCATTGAATACGCCTATTTCATCAATTCACAAACCATCCATGAATTGAGGGAGTGGTATTTTCAAGAAGATATTCCTGTGCTTTGGAGCGAGATAAGAGCCGATTTTCCAAAATTTTTGGACTATATATTCTTGTTTCAAGGCAACGACAACATGGAGAAAGTAGAGGACAAAGATGGCGTAGTGCGATATGAAAGCGACCACGGCTCGTTCATCTTTTCTCCCAAACGCTATGTGATGAAAAACGCACCAGCGCTGAAGGAAGAGGGATTCATCACGACGATGAGCGACTACCTCGCCCGCATCCGCTTTCAGTTGAGCGAAGTGCGGTATCCCGATGGACGGGTGGAAAAAGTATTGACAAACTGGAAGGATTTGCAGGAGGAAATTGAACATTCAAGTGCGTTCGGCGAGCAGTTTTTAAAGAAATCGAACTACAAGAAAATGGTTGACGAAGTGCTGCCATTGGCTTCCCAACTCTCCTCCAACATGGAGAAAGTCAAGTTTTTCTATGATTACCTCAACGACAACATGGCGTGGACCGGCAATTTCTCCGCCTTTACCCGACAAAAAAAATTGGATGAGATTTTTGAATCGAAGAAAGCCAACAGTGGTGAACTGAACCTTATGCTGTTTGTGCTGCTCCGAGAGGCTGGCATTACGGCCTTTCCAGTGCTGACCAGCACCCGCTCACATGGCCGGATTTATGAGCAGTACCCTATACTTGACCAATTCGACCATATATTGGTTTTGGCGGTTGTGGATGGCACCCGCCTCCTACTGGATGTTTCCGACCCGCTCCGCCCAATGGGATATCCCAGCATACAAGCGCTAAACGGCAGGGGACTGATGCTGAAAATCGGCAGCGGTGACCCTTCCTGGATGGACATAACGGCGTCCAAGGACGCAATAGATGTCCTCGCTTGCGAGATGGCGTTGGACGGCGAGGGCAACATGAAGGGCATCATTGTCGGTGTGCACAAAGGCTACAGTGCAATGCCGGAGCGCAGGTATTTTTCAAAGGACAGTACCGGCTCACACTGGAAGGAACGGCTGCTGGAACGATTTCCATATACCACCATCGAGTCCGCCCGCTCAGCCAATATTGACGCATTGGACAAGACTTTTCTCGACACTGTTGTAGTGTCTATCCCCAGTGCTGCACAAGTTTCGGGCGACTTTATGTACTTGCCGCCGATTATTTGGACCTCGTTCAACGAGAACGTGTTCAAGATGAAGGAGCGAAACTATCCTGTTGACATACCCTACCCGTTCCAGGAGCAATTGGTTTTGAAGCTGACGATGCCAGAAGGCTATGTGGTGGAGAGCCTGCCAGAGAACCTCAACAACTCATTACCTGCCAACGGCGGCAATTTCTTTTTTGCCACCAGTACCAACAATAACCAAGTACAGGTTTCCGCAAGGTTGAACATATCCAAACTCAGGTTCACGCCAGCAGAATACGCTGCTTTGAAGGAATTATTTGGGCAGGTTGTCTCAAAATATGGTGAGCAGATAGTCTTGAAAAGGCTTTAGGGACAACATCCAGTGGGATAGCTTCGGGAAGTTCGAGCAAGTGTGGCATAGTAGGTTAAGATTGCTTCGCAAAAAAATGTACGGAAAAAGGGGCAGTGCCACTCGGCAACGCCCCTTTTTTTTTAGGATTCTTTGAACCTCACCGAAACAACTGCGCCATGTCCACGTGCTTGCGGATGATGCCCTCGCTCGGGGCCGTCCCGCCGGTCGGTTTCCAGCGACTCGAAGTCCACGGTAATGCAGAATGCTTGGGGATAGGGTTCAAACCGGTTTCCTAAAAGGCCTGCCCGTCCGCCTTCCAGCTTAGTGCGCCCTATTTTCTTCCTTTCCGTCGGGAAGTGACGGGCGGGGGGGCATCCGCTTTCACGTTTAGGCAGCTTCCCACCACCTTGCACGTTTTTGCTGCAAATAGCTTAGTGAACGCTTCCAATGTTTCCTCCATCGGAAGACTCCCGGGCCAGTAAAAACCCCTTTGCCTAAGTGGCCAGATAAAACGGGACTGGTCGTTGAGCGCCCATGCTAGTTGTATTCGCGAAGATGGGCTGGTCACTACGAAGGGTTCAGCGGTGGAATTGGGAAACTCGGAGGAGGTGAACTTTTCCATGACATCACGATAGATAACCTTTTTGTAAACCCCAAGCCAGCCAGTCTTCCTTCATTTTTGTCAGCTTACCTACGTTTTTCGACTGCACGGGGTTCTCCCCTGTGATTTTGAAAAGGGCATAAAAACTGGGTCTTCTCAGCACAAAATGAAAGAAGATTGGTGCCCCATTCTATGAGCTTGATAGGCAGGGTGGTTGGTGATTTCAGTGCCGCTGGAGCTGAACAGTGTTTCCTTTTTCCATAGCTGAAACAATGCCTCGAAACGGGCAGAAGGGTTCAATTCACTCGGATTTGAAGGGACAAAGCGCAAGAGGTTTTGGCGCTCCATCTGCTGCAATTTCGGCATCGCCTGTCCGTCCAATAATTCTACGGTTATGGTTTGCATGGTCATTTATTTATGCTTACAAAGCTTTGAAACGGTGGGCAGATGCGTAGGGTCTCCGTTGTAGGGAAGTAGCATCACCTGCAATGTCCTCGGATGTCCAGCCTTTTTCGTCCACGAACTGGTCGGCCAGTGCCGTTACCCGCCGGAATTTAAAGTCCAGTAAAATGCGCCGAAGTTCGGCCAACTGTTCCTCATTGAGGCCTGCAAAAGTTGTTCGTGAGAGTGGGTACGGGATGTCGGGCATTGTCATGTAGCATTATTTTCAACAAATTTAATGCTTTTAAGCCAATCATTGAAATCAGAAAGTGTAGTTTCAGATTTTTCAAAGATGGAGACAAAAAGGGGCGACACCCTGCGGTGCAGCCCCTTTCTTTTGCCCAAAAACATGTATGGTCAACGAAACAACTGCGCCATATCCACATGCTTGCGGATGATGCCCTCCAGTTCCGAGATGGCCACCCGTTGCTGCGCCATGCTGTCCCGCTCCCGGATGGTCACGGTGTCGTTCTCCAGCGACTCGAAGTCCACGGTGATGCAGAACGGGGTACCGATGGCATCTTGTCGGCGGTACAGCTTGCCGATGCTGCCAGTGTCGTCGTACTGACCGGGGAAGTTGAACTTTAGCAGGTTGAAAATATGCTTGGCCTTGACCACCAAACCCGTTTCGTTGCGCTTGAGCGGCATCACGGCGAACTTGAGCGGCGACAGTGCCGGGTGCAGTTTCAGCACGTCACGGGTATTGCCTTCACCGTCTGCGTTATCACCGACGGCCTCTTCCACCAATGCATTTCCCATCATCGCCAAAAACATGCGGTCGCAGCCAATCGAGGTTTCCACGACGAAGGGCACGTAGTTTTCGTTCGTCTCCGGGTCGAAGTACTGGAGTTTTTTGCCCGAAAGTTGCTGGTGTGCCCCAAGGTCGAAGTCGGTGCGGGAGTGGATGCCCTCCAGCTCCCGGAAGCCAAACGGGAACTCGAATTGGATGTCCACGGCGGCATCGGCGTAGTGCGCCAGGTTCTCGTGGTCGTGGAAGCGGATTTTGTCGGGCGAAGTGCCGAGCGCCAAGTGCCAGTTGCGGCGGGCCTGTTTCCAGTACTCGTACCACTCCTGCTGCGTGCCGGGCTTGATGAAGAACTGCATCTCCATCTGCTCGAACTCTCGCATCCGGAAGATGAACTGCCGGGCCACTATCTCGTTGCGGAACGCCTTGCCAATCTGCGCTATGCCGAAGGGCAGCTTTTGGCGGGTGGTTTTCTGCACGTTCAGGAAGTTGACGAAGATGCCCTGCGCCGTCTCTGGGCGGAGGTAGAGTTTGCCCTCCTCGCCAGCGATATTGCCCAACTGCGTGTTGAACATGAGGTTGAACATGCGCACGTCCGTCCAGTTGCGGCTGCCCGTGTCGGGGTCAGCGATTTCCAGCTCGGTGATGAGCGCACCGAGGCCGGGCATGTCGCCGTTACGGAGCGCCTCGTTCATGCGGTGGTTCACATCGGCGGCCTTTTGCAGGTATTCGACCACACGGGGGTTGGTTTCCCGGTAGAGTTTTTCGTCGAAGCTTTCGCCGAAGCGCTTCTTGGCTTTTTCGACTTCCTTTTCGGCCTTATCTTCCAGTTTTTCGATGACGCCTTCGATGAGCTGGTCGGCACGGTAGCGGCGCTTGCTGTCCTTGTTGTCAACGAGCGGGTCGTTGAAGGCGTCCACGTGCCCGGATGCTTTCCAGGTTGAGGGGTGCATGAAGATGGCGGCGTCGAGGCCCACGATGTTCTCGTGCATCTGCACCATGCTTTTCCACCAGTATTCCTTGATGTTGTTCTTGAGCAAAACGCCGTAGGGGCCGTAGTCGTACACGGCGCTGAGGCCGTCATAGATTTCCGAGGATTGGTAAACGAAGCCGTATTCCTTGCAGTGGGAGGTCAGTTTTTTGAATAAATCTACTGGTTGAGACATGGTGCGAATTACGATTTGGGATTGACGATTTTCGATTGGCGAGCCAACCGAAAACGAGAATCCTTTGAGTTTCGATTAACGGTTTTTGGGTAAAAAGTTGCTGAAAACAGGCGCAAAGCTACACATGTGCGCATGAAAAAGGGAGCTGCTTCTGGATTTTTGGTTTTGGTGGAAATGATTTCAAAAAGTGCAACCCAAGCGCTACAATTGCGACCCAGCGAACAGGAGGAACAGCACCCCAATCACAATGCGGTACCAGCCGAAGCCAGTAAAACCGTGCTTATCCAGCAGTTTTACAAACCATTTCACAGCGATGACGGCAGTCAAAAACGCCACCACGAAGCCGATGGCAATCATCGTCCACTGGTCGCCAGTGATGCTGCCCTCGAACTTAAGGAGGTCATAGCCAGAGGCCGCCGCCATGGTTGGGATGGCCAGCAGGAAGGAGAACTCGGCGGCGCTTTTCTTCGAAAGACCGTTGAACATGCCACCAATGATGGTAGCTGCCGCCCTCGACACGCCTGGCACCATCGAAATCACCTGAAAGCAACCGATTAGGAAGGCTTGCTTAAAGCTGATGTTGGCCAGTTCGTCGTCGGTTTGCTCTATGCTAGACCCCATCCGCTTGTCGAGGATGATGAGTACGATGCCGCCCACGATGAGCGAGGTGGCCACCACCCAGTGGTTGAATAGGTAGGTCTTGATGATTTTGTAAAACAAAAAACCCAGCACAGCCGATGGTAGGAACGCCACGAACAGCTTCAGGTAGATGTCGAACTGGAGCAGGAATCGTTTGGCATACAGCAGCACAATGGCCATGATGGCCCCAAGTTGGATAACGATTTCGAAGGTTTTGGTGAATTCATCCTCGCCGTTGCCCAGTAGTTGGTTGAGCAAAATCATGTGGCCCGTGGAAGAAACCGGCAGGAACTCGGTCAGTCCTTCGACGATGGCGGTGAGGATGGCGTCAATGATGGACATTTTAAAAGTTGGCAGTTTGACAGTGTGCAGTTAGCAGTCAGGGGGCAAGCTGAACACCACAGTTTTGCAAGTGTTAGAACTAAAAAAGTGCATTCCCCGACGTGGAGGATGCACTTTTTTATAAAATGGAAACCAAAAAGTTACATCGTGGCGATGTGGTGCATCAAGCTGCTCTTGAGGTTTGCAGCTTTATTTGCATGCCAGGTGTTCTTTTTGGCCAATTTGTCTATCATGCTGACCACCTTCGGCAAGAATTTCTCTGCCTCAGTTTTGGTATCTAGTTCACGCAGCGCCTTGATGGCGGTACGGGCTGTTTTCTTGCTGTGACGATTGCGGGTACGCTTTTTTTCGTCTTGACGGATACGCTTTTTCGAAGATTTGTGATGTGCCATATCTAGGTTGAAAATGAAATTTTAGCTGATTACAAAAGGCTTTTTTATGCACCTTTTTCAAATGGACGGCAAAGATAGGGTTTTAAGGTTGAGAATAGGAAGCGTTGGTAAAGTTTTTTTTCTGGGTTTTTGGAATTTCAGCGGCTATGCAGCTTCGTCCCCATCCATCTCGTCGTTCGGCATCCCGCCGTCGGGCAGGGCCTTCACCCTAATCAGTCCATAAGTCATTATTAGGCTCGTGGCAAGAATGACGAACAGGAGTAGGCCACTACCTATACCCCACAGGCGCTCAGTTTCGGGGATACTGAAGAAAAGCAAGATGCTGATAAGTCCCCTTGGGCTGATGAAGACTTCTGGCTTCAGCTCTACCTTGGCAACAATTCGCAGGTAGGCCAACCGCAATGCATAAATGACGGCTATCGTCCCCAGCCCGTTTGCGATGGTCGGTAAATCGGTGAGGTGGCTCAATTCCATCGTAAACCCAAAAACCACGAAGAAAAACGTGCGGATTAGAAAGGCGCTCTCGGCGGTAAGTATGTGCAGTTGAACGAGGTCTTTTTCAAAATTTGGATAAACAAAAAACTTTTTGAACCACTCGAAATTGAACAGTTGTGTGTTGTTCAGGAAAAGCCCGAAAATCAAGATGATGATAAGGGTGGATAGGTGGAACTGCTTGCCCACCGCGTAAATCAGCACCAAAATGGCAAGAATGAGGAAGAATTTGATGTGGTGCTGGATGCGTCCTAAGAGGTACAGCAGAAAGAAGCTGAACACTGTCGCCAGTGCCAATATCAGCACCGTTTCGGCGGCGAGTTCTAAGAACGAACCTGCGGACACCTGCTTGTTGTACACCAAGAAATTGAACAACATGATGCCCAAAATGTCCGAAAACGTGGACTCGTAAACGATAAATTCCTTTTTGGAGGTCATCAGATTGGCAACTGATGGGATAGCGATAGCAGAACTTATGGTGCCATACGGCACGGCATTCAGCAGGCAAGTCTTGAACGGTGCACCGGTAATGTACACAAAAAACCAGCCGATGAGCATTGACGAGAGAACAAGCAGGAAAAAAGCCGCTCCAAACGACTTAAGGATTACCTTCTTTTTTTCTGGAGTAAAGTGCAGCTCTAATGCCCCTTCCAGCACGATCAAAATCAACCCAATGGTTCCGATGACAGGCAAAATAATAGAGAAATCAATCCCCGGAAAATGGAAGGCATCTGCTAGCAGCTTGAGCAAAACACCAGTGGCCAGCAACAGCAGCACGGCGGGCACTTTAGTTTTTTTTGCAAAAATGTCGAATAAGTAGGAGAAGATAAACAGTCCGCAAAGTAGAATGATGAATTCGTAGCTGCTCATTAATTGTTGTTATTTCCTGTGTAAGAATCGGGTTCTGTTTTTTGCCTTCAAAACCTGAAACCGTAAAAACCAACTGCAATAGCTTCAGTGGTCAGCCGCATAATAGAGCCGTGCTATTCATTTTCAAAAAATTAACCTCGCAATCACTAAAGACATGGGGCGGGAGCCCGGGGGGAGGGGTTCGGGGGGGGCGGGGGCAAAGAAGGAAGATGGTCCCCCCCCGCCCCCCCCGCGGGGGGGTTGTTGTTTTTGGGCGTCAAAAGCGATGGCTGCACAGCCCAACACAAAAGCAGCGGCAAGCAGCAAGTCCATGGATTGGCCTATTGGGTTATCGGCGAAATAAAGGAAAGCCACGGGAATGAACAGCATTTGGGGCATTATTTTACAAATAAATCAAGTCTGGGCTTGTCGGTTCCGTGCGCAGGTTTCCAATCACTGATTGCTTACCAAACCCCTTGCCCTCGCATCCGTCCAAATCTCCGCTGAGGTATTTACCCGCACGGCGGCAATATGGGAGTTGGCTTCTATCAGCTTCGCAATGCGGCGGGCATTCTCCGTGTCACGGGTCTGGCGGATGTAGATGGCCAGCACCCGGCCATCAAACTCCTCGGCCATTTGCAGGTAGTAGTCGGCGTCCTTGCTGGCCGTGTCGCCGAGCATGACGAAGGGCAGGTCGGGGTACATGCCCATGATTTGCCGGAAGGCTTCGAGCTTGTGGATGGGGCGGTTGGCGCCTCGCTTGAGCATGTGCGTGCCGTAGTCACGCAGCAGGATGGGGCCTTTCGGTAGCTGTTGTACCTCCATGAACCTTGCAAGCAGGTCGTAAATGTTCCAGGGGCTGTCCGAGACATAGAAAATGGGGTTCTCCCGAAGTCTGTCGTGGCCCCGTTCGAGCGCTCGCAGCAAGTCAGGGGTGCCCTCCATCGGCAGTCGCTGGTGACTGGCCTTGAAGAGCGTGGCGTAAATCATTTTCAACTTAAAACGGGAGGTGACGTGGGTTTGCAGCACCGTGTCGTCAATGTCGCTGATGATGCCGAAGCTGGCATTTTGGAAGGGAACAAGAGTTCGGCGGGGCTGGCCTCAGCAGGGTGGGCGCCTTTCGCCGGGCTTTCCAGTAATTGTACACTGCCTGAAATCCATTGGTTTTCAAGGGGTTCTGGCGGCGAGTGCCAAGGTAGTTCGAGTGTGAAAAAGCCCTCACGGTCCGATTCCGCCAAATACTCCGTTCCGGCCAGTTGTATGGAAAGTTTTGCCCCAGCGATTTCATCACTTTCGAAGCGGCGCAAGCTGTCCAGCAGGTTGCGGAGGCGGCTTTCGTTGTTGCCCTTGAAAATGCCTTCGTCTTCCAGCACACGGCCTTTCAGGAAAAACCGCTCTGCATTTGCAAAGCCCCGGTAGGGCACGACCATGAGCGGTTCGGGAGATATGAGGATATTGGAAAAATGGCGAAGCATCACGGTTTTTTTGTCAAATAAATCCCATCCTCTTCAATCCTAACCAGCCGCTGCTTGTACAACCCGCCCAGTGTCATCTTGAAGGTCTTTTTGCTCATTTCGAACACCCGTGCAATGTCCTCCGGGCTGCTCTTGTCGGTGAAGGGGAGGAAGCCGTTGTTGGCCGTCAATTTGGCGAGCAGCTTGTCGGCGCTGGATTCCACCTTTCCATAACCGGGCCGTTGAAGCGTCACGTCTATTTTTCCGTCCGGGCGCACGGTCTTAACGTAGCCCCTTCCGCTCATCGCCCCGTTCAACCCGCTCGAAAAGCTCGTTTTCGTACACCAGCCCCCGGTAGCGGTGGTTGATGATGACGTTCACGCCGAGGTCGGTGGGGTCGTCAATGATGAGGTCAACGGCTTGGCCGTCCTTGAGGTCAATGTCTTCCTTTTTCAAAAACTTCTGGTAGCGCCCGCTGGCCACAAGCCGCTCCGTTTTTTCATCCAAAAACAAGTAAACCATGTACCAGCCGCCCACCATCATGCGGCCCGGCTGCTCCTTGAACGGGACCATGAGGTCCTTTTCCAGGCCCCAATCGAGGAACGCCCCAACCTGGTTTACTTCCCGCACTTGCAGGCAGGCGAACTCGTTGAGCTTGATGCGTGGCTCGGTGGTGGTGGCGGTGATGCGGTCTTCCGAGTCCTTGAAGATGAAGACCCGCAGGTACTGCCCCTCCTCCAGCCCGGCCTCTGGGATGAATTTATTGGGCAGTAGCACCTCCCTCGTGCCTTCCCGGTCGGTCAAGTAAATGCCGTTGTCCGTTTGCCGGACGGCCCGAAGGCGGTTGAATTTGCCAAGGGTTATCATGATTGGATTGTTGAATTTGCTTGCCCCTTTGGGGTTTGATTGCTGGTTGCTAGTTTTGTTTTGTATCTATTCAGCACGTATTGTACAAGCCGCTTTGTCATTGCCTTCGGCAATGACAAACGAGACGCACACCGTCAAAGCTGAATAGTTACTTTGTTTTTTTGGATAAAATGGGTATGCCTCAAGGCGCTTTCATCACCAAATTGTCAATCAGCCGCACCGTTCCGAAACGCACAGCGGTGCAAGCTACCACCATCTCGTGGTCTTCAAAATTGGCGATGGGCTGCAGCGTCCGACCATCCACAATTTCAAAATATTCAGGCTCCATGCCGGGTTTCGAAAGCGAACGGAGCGCAACCGTCTTCAGGTCGTCCGGTCGTTGGTCGTGCATGTTGGCCTTGGCATCGCTGAGGGTCTGGAAAATCAGTGGGGCGAGTGCATGTTGCTCCGGGGAAAGAAGCATGTTGCGGCTGCTCATGGCGAGGCCGTCGGGTTCGCGGACGGTGGCGCACATGTTCAGTTTCACGGGCAAGCTCAGTTGCGAAAGCATCCGCTGCACGATGGCAAACTGCTGGAAATCCTTTTGTCCCATGAAAAGTTGGTCGGGCTGCACGATGTCGAGCAGGCGCTTCACCACTTGCGCCATGCCGGCGAAGTGGCCGGGTCGGTGCGCTCCTTCCATCAGTTGATCCAGCTGCCCGAAGTCAAGGTGGAGGGGCGATTGTTGGCCGCTGGGGTACACCTCCTCCACTTCGGGCATGAAGAGCACGGAGCAGCCGCTTTCGAGCAATAGGGCGATGTCGTTCTCGGGCGTCCGGGGGTACTTGGCAAGGTCGGTGGCCTCGTTGAACTGGGTTGGGTTTACGAAGATGCTGCAAACGGTACAGTTGGTCTCCCCCGCCGATTTGCGCACAAGCGAGGCATGGCCTTGGTGCAGCGCCCCCATTGTCGGCACGAACCCGATGGTTTTGCCCTCTCGTTTCCGGGCGTCGAGGTGGCGGCGCAGGTCGGCTACTTTTTTGAACAAATACATGAATCTCGGTTGGTTGTGACCTGACGGCAGCCCGCCTGGCGTTGTTCGATTTGCTTGGATACTCTGAAGCCGGGCAAAAGTAGCCGTTTTTGTAAAGTTGGGCCTTGGGAAAAGCAACCGGGCTATCAGGTCTGGTGTTTTTACCAAAAATGACTGAACCGATTTTGCTCCCAAAGCCTACCAAAACCTGCTTTTTATCAAGCATTTAGAAGGCTCTAAAATGGCGTCCCAAAGGGGCGTGAAAATTATTATGTGGCCAAAGGGTGCATTAGTCCGCATTTTTTTTTAGTATCTTTGCGGCCAAGTTCATTGAGAAGAATTTTTTTTCAAAAAAAACTCAAAACAACATGGCAGAAAAAAAGAAGCTTTTGTTTGTGACGCAGGAATTGGACCCTTACACGGCCATCACGGAGGTATCTGAAATCGTGAAAAAACTGCCGGAATATGCCCAATCGAATGGCATGGAAATACGGGTGCTGATGCCCCGCTACGGGATTATCAACGAACGCAGGCATAGGTTGCACGAAGTGGTGCGACTTTCAGGAATGAACATTATCGTGGACGACGACGACTATCCTTTGATAATAAAGGTGGCCTCGCTCCCCGGTGCAAGGCTGCAAGTTTACTTCCTTGACAACGACGATTTCTTCAAGCGCAAGTCTGGTTTTGCGGACGATGCTGGCAACCCCTACGAAGACAACCCCGACCGCATGATTTTCTTCTGCAAGGGCGTGATTGAAACGGTGCGCAAGTTTGGCTGGCCGCCCGATATCATCCACTGCCACGGCTGGATGACGAGCCTCATTCCGATGTACATTCGGGAAGCTTACAAAACGGAGCCGCTGTTCCAAAACTCAAAGATTATCTATTCCGCTTACGATACCGATATGGATAGCCACTTTTCCGATGCATTCATCGAGAAGGCAAGCATCAACAGTCTCAACCGCAGTGACCTCGATGCCTATCTCAACGGCAATGAGGTGTTCCTCCACAAAGGGGCCATCATGTACTCGGATGCCATTATCCGGGGCAGTGAGCACCTGCCCGACGAAGTTGAGCAGCTTATCATTGAATCCGGCAAGCCGGCACTTGCCTTCCACAGCGAGGAGGAAATGCTGCCTGCGTACATGGAATTTTATAACTCCATGATGGTGGAAGAAGAGGCGGTCTGATTGGTTGAGTTGGTTTGAGTAGTTTGGAGGGTTTGAATTGCCTAATGTTTTTGAAGTACAATTCAAGCTTGTCAAACTCCTCGAACTAATCTATCCCTATCAAACAACCTTAGCTCTCGCAACGGACACTTTCCTTTCGACATTTTTTATCGAAAAAAATCACCGGCTTTATTTAGCATGAATAAACTTACCAACTCAGCATTTTGGTTGCTGACTATCTCCCTTGCTGCCTTGTTTTCTTGCAACGACCCCTCAGCAATTGGTTCCGACCTGCTTTCTGGCGACCAATTGGACACGGAATTTACCGATACCCTCACGCTGAGGGCTCGCACCGTTGCCAATGACTCGTTTACCGTTTGGGGGCCGGGCGTGAACGGCGTAGCTTTTCAAAACTTCGCATTTGGTGACTTCCAGGACCCAGTTTTCGGCAGGACGGTTTCCAGCATTTTTGCGCAGGTGGTCACCAACTCCACTCCCCCCGACTTCAAAGATGGGGTGAGCGTGCTTGACTCGGTGGTGCTGACCTTGGCTTACAACACTGACCTCAGCTATGGCAAGATAGACGAGTCGTTCACCATCGAGGTATATGAAATGGACCAGTCGCTGGACGTGAGCGAAGAGTATTTCAACACGGACAGCTTTTCGGTGAAACCCTCGCCGATTGGCACCCATACTTTCGTCCCAAACCTCACGGACAGCTTGACCATCCTGGAAACGAACGCTGACACCGTCAGGGAGGTGAAGCTGCCGCCGCATATCCGCATCCGTATTGACAGTCTGTTTGGAGCCTCAATTCTCCATTTGGATTCGTTGACCTTGGCGGATGACACCAGCTTTCTCAAAATATTGAAGGGCATCTGGCTCAAACCTGCTTCGCAAAACGCTGGGTTGCTCAGCTTCATCATGCGGAGTGGGAACACGAACATGAGGTTCTACTACCACGACGGCACTGCCAAGAAAAGCTACGATTTCAAGATATTTTCCGGCAACCCGGTGGTTCTCCACCAGCGCAACTACTACGGTGGTTCAGTTGTTGGGGAATATATCAGCCAGCCAGGCGAAGAACGAAATGACAGTCTATTGTTCTTGCAGGGCTTGAATGGCGTGAACATTGAATTTGAAATTCCGTTTGCTGAGGAGCTGAAGGGACTGATTATCAACAAAGCGGAGTTGATACTCCCAATAATTACACTTACCGAAGATACCGACGATTATGACCCTGTTTCGCAGATATATGTCTCGGAAGTATTGACGGACACCAGCGAGGCTGTCTTGGACGATATTTACTTCGCCTCCGTGAGTCACCCAAGTTCGGATTTTGGGGATTATTTCGGAGGGAAAGTGACTTCGGATGACAACTACAGCCTCAGCATTTCCGCTCATTTTCAACGGCTGATTTCGGGCGAGGCGGGCAAAAAAATGTTGTTCACGGTACATTTTCGCTCTGAGCGGGCCGCAAGAGTGGTTTTAGGTGGGCCGAACCATACCGACTTTCCTGCAAAACTAAAGATTTGGTACACAAAATATTGAGGTTGAATGTTCTTGACTGGTCTATCAATCAAGCATTTGACTTTCAGAAAAAATAAGTACTCTCTCCGAAGAGTTATTTGACTTTTTTGTGATAATTTTCGCCGTCTTATAGGAATAATGAACAAGAGAGATAGGAGACACCTTAATTTTGGAACGACGTGACTAACGTCAGCATCCTTATCTCCCACACAATATTTGACCACTCAATAATCACTTGAAATCATGTGCGGAATAATCGCCTACATAGGCAAAAACGAAGCCTACCCTATCCTCATCAAGGGACTCCAAAGACTTGAATACCGTGGCTACGACAGCGCCGGTATTGCCCTGATGAACGGCAACCTAAATATTTACAAGAAAAAAGGAAAAGTGCAGGAACTGGTTGATTTTGCAAAAGACCGCAATATCTCCGGCACCTCCGGCATCGGCCACACCCGCTGGGCCACCCACGGCAAGCCGGACGACACCAATGCCCACCCGCATACTTCGGGCAATGGCCGCCTTACCCTAGTCCACAACGGCATCATCGAGAACTATGCCTTGATAAAGCAAGCGCTCGAAAACAAAGGCCACACCTTTAAGTCGCAAACGGATACCGAGGTACTCGTCCACCTCATTGAAGAAGTGCAAAAACAGGACAACCTGCCCATCGAAGAGGCAGTGCGCGTCGCATTGACCCGTGTGGTCGGAGCATACGCCATCGTGGTGCTCGACCGCCTAGACCCCGACAAGCTCGTGGCAGCCCGCAAGGGCAGCCCATTGGTATTGGGCATAGGTGACGACGAGTTTTTCCTCGCCTCGGATGGTACGCCCATCGTTGAGCACACCAAGAAGGTGATTTACCTCGCCGACGAGCACATAGCTACCGTGCACCGAGATGGGCACTACGAAATCCGCACGATTGACAACGAGTTGCACACCCCGTTCGTGGACGAGCTGTACATGGAAATCGAGCGCATGGAAAAAGGCGGCTATGATTATTTCATGCTCAAGGAAATATACGAGCAACCCACCACCATCATGGACGCCATGCGTGGCCGCATCAATGCGGAGGAAGGTTGGGCGCATCTCGGCGGTATGGGAGAGCACGTGGACAAAATAAAAAATGCTAACCGTTTCATCATCCTCGGTTGTGGCACCTCTTGGCATGCTGGCCTGATTGCGGAGTACCTTTTCGAAGACCTCGCACGAATATCGGTGGAGGTGGAGTATGCTTCGGAGTTTCGTTACCGCCACCCTGTCATCACTGACAAGGATGTGGTGATTGCCATTTCGCAATCTGGAGAAACCGCTGACACCTACGCAGCCTTGGAATTGGCCAAGAAAAATGGCGCATTCCTCTACGGCATCGTGAACGTCGTTGGTTCGTCCATCGCAAGGTTGACGGACGCAGGCTCGTACATCCACTGCGGCCCCGAAATCGGGGTGGCCTCCACCAAGGCATTCACCGCACAGGTGACCTTGCTGACGCTGATGGCGCTTCAAATCGGACGGGAACGGGGCACCATTTCAGATGAATATTTTCATAGACTGCTGACCGAGTTGGAAAACATCCCAGAGAAGGTGGGTAAAGTTCTCAATAGCAATGAAAAAATAAAGTACATCGCTGGGGAAATCAAGGATTCGCCAAATGCAATGTACTTGGGACGTGGCTATAATTTCCCGGTAGCGCTCGAAGGAGCCCTAAAGCTGAAGGAAATTTCGTACATACACGCTGAAGGCTATCCGGCAGCCGAAATGAAGCACGGCCCTATCGCCCTCATTGATGAGAACATGCCGGTCATCGTGATTGCCACGAACAAGAGCCTGAACGACAAAATAGTTTCCAATATCCAGGAAGTGAAGGCCCGAAAAGGCATCGTAATTGCCATCGTCACCGAAGGTGACCATGAAATCAGCCGCATCGCAGACTACACCATCGAGATACCGGACACCGAGGAGCCGTTCACGCCCCTCCTTTCGGTCATCCCGCTGCAACTGCTGTCGTACCACATCGCCGTGATGCGTGGCTGCAACGTGGACCAACCACGAAACCTTGCTAAATCAGTAACCGTAGAATAGTTTGATTGCGGATTGCGGATTGCGGATTACGGGAATACCCGGGAATCGCAATCCCCAACCTCAAACTCTAATCCTCAATAGTAATGGAGTACAACTCAAATAAAGAAGAACTTATCATTCCCGAATACGGCCGCAATGTGCAGGCCATGATACGTTATGCCAGGGAAATACCCGACCGATCCACCCGCCAGCGCTTCATTGAGCAAATTGTGGGGCTGATGATGCAGATGCACCCGCAAAACAGAAACTTGGAGGACTATCGGGACAAAATGTGGAAGCACGTATTCCGCATCGCCGAGTACAACCTCGACGTAATGCCGCCAAACGGCGAAATCCCAAAGCCTGAAGACAGCCGCAAACGACCAGAAAGAGTGCCTTATCCGACAAAAGAGACAAGGTTTCGGCACTACGGCCACAATGTGCAGAAGCTGGTGGCCAGGGCACTTCAAATGGAAGAAGGCCCTAAAAAAGAAGGCTTTGTGCAGGTCATTGGCTCGTACATGAAACTGGCCTACAAAACCTGGAACCGGGAGCACTACGTCAGCGACGACATCATCATCGAAGATTTGGAGCACCTCTCCGGCGGCAAGCTCAAAGTCACGGATGACGCTTCGCTCGACAACCTGAGCCGTGGCGGTATCATCCGCCGCCCAGGCGACAACAGGGGTGGCGACCGTGACCGTGGTGGGCGTCAGCAACGCAGTGGTGGCCCCAGCAGGAGCGGCGGCGGCAAGGACAACAACCGCAGGGGCGGTGGTGGTGGAGGCGGCATGGACCGCCAGCAGCGCCGCAGCCCAAGGCGTAAGTAACGGAACAATTTCGATGAAAAGCGGACGGGAAGACGGCAGGAGCCGCCTTCCCGTTTTTTTTGGATAAAAAAGAAAGCTTATTTGGTTGGAAGTCAGTGAAATGTGGTTTATTTGACAATCGTTAACCGACCAATTTCTACAAAACAAAACGAAATAAAATGACACCGTTCTGGGGTGAATTCATAGGTACCATGTTGTTGATTCTACTTGGCGATGGCGTCGTCGCCGGCGTCGTGCTCAAAGGCAGCAAAGCCGAAAACGCTGGCTGGATAGTCATCAGCATTGCATGGGGGTTGGCCGTGGTCATGGCCATCTACGCAGTTGGGCAAATCAGCGGCGCACACCTCAATCCCGCTGTGACGCTTGGCCTGGCCGCTGAGGGCAGTTTCCCTTGGGAAAAAGTGCCAGGTTACCTGCTCGCACAGGTGCTGGGCGCCATCGTCGGGGCAAAGCTCGTCTGGCTGCACTACCTCCCACATTGGTCACGCACGCCCGACCAAGCCACAAAGCTTGCCGTTTTTTGCACCTCACCAGCCATCCGCTCCACTTGGCCGAACCTCCTGACCGAGATAATGGGCACTTTCGTGCTGGTGGGTGGGGTACTGTTCATCGGTGCCAACAAGTTCACCGACGGCCTCAACCCCATCGTGGTAGGTGCGCTGGTAGTGTCCATCGGCATGTCGCTGGGCGGCACCACGGGTTACGCCATCAACCCAGCGAGGGACCTTGGGCCGAGGCTTGCACATGCACTGCTGCCCATCGCTGGCAAGGGCGGCTCCGACTGGAGCTATGCTTGGATACCCGTGGTCGGCCCCGTCATCGGCGGCCTGTTGGGAGCAGCATTTTACTGTGCCGCCTTCAAAACGCAATGCCAACCGTGGGCTTGGGGCGTGTTTTTGGTGTTCATCGCCGTTGCGTGGTTGGCCTATTTCAAAGAGAAAAAGCATGAGCAATAGCCGGGAACTTTACGTGCTGTCGGAGGCAGGGTTGGGTGAAGCGGTGGATGCACTGCTCCATTTTGCCGAAGGCAGAAAGAAAATAGCCCTCACGGGCGACCTCGGCGCTGGCAAAACCGCTTTCGTCAAGGCTTTTTGCCGAAGGCTAAAGGTGGAGGGCAACGTGTCAAGTCCGACTTTTGCGCTTGTGAACGAGTACGTTTTTTGGGATGAAAATGACCAGGAGCAGCTCATCCACCACCTCGACCTTTACCGGCTGAAAAACGTGGAAGAGGCACTTGACATCGGCATTGAAGACTATCTCGACGACGAACATTATTGTCTCATTGAGTGGCCGGAAATCATCGTTGGACTATTGCCCGACGACACTGTTTTTGTGAAAATAGAAACACAACCGGATGACAGCAGACGGTTTTTGTTTTCGAATGTTTCTGATGCAATAAATTGATTGTCAATATTTTGCGAAGCAAAAGGCAGTATCCAACTCAAACACTTAACCCCTCAAACACTCAAACACACGAATATGGCAGAAACAACCAGAAAGATACCCATGCCCAAGTCCCTCACGGAGGGACAACTGCAGCCACAGCCCGAGATGCTGGCGGTGGAGCCAAAGCGCGGAGACATGACCATCGGCATACCAAAGGCAGAGGTGTTGCAGGAAAGCCGGGTGGCGCTGGTGCCGTCTGCTGTGGCGACATTGACAGCCATCGGCTTCAACGTGCTGGTAGAGACTGGCGCTGGCGAAAAGGCCAACTACTCCGACCACCGCTACTCCGAGGCAGGTGCCGAGATTTGCTTTAGCCGGGACAAGGTTTTCCAATCGAACGTACTGCTCATGGCGGCACCGCCCACGATGGACGAGATTGCGATGGTGAACGCTAACCAGTTCATCATCTCGCCGCTGCACATCCCCACCATCACCGCCGAGTTTGTGAAAAAACTGCAAGAAAAACGGGTGATCGCGCTGGCGATGGAGTACATCAAGGACGAAAACGGTTCCTTCCCCCTCGTGCGGGTGATGAGCGAACTGGCGGGCATCAGCGTGATTCTCACCGCTGCCGAGCTGATGACCTCCACGGGCGGCGGCAAGGGCGTGCTGCTCGGCGGCATTGCCGGGGTGCCTTCGGCAAAAGTGGTGGTGCTTGGGGCTGGCATCGTGGGCGAGTCGGCCACGAGGGTGGCGCTAGGCCTCGGCGCCGATGTGCGGGTTTTCGACAACGACGTGTACAAGCTCATGCGCCTCCAGCGCCACGTGGGGCAGAAGCTGAACACTTCTACCCTGAACCCCTACCAGCTCGAAAAGGAACTTCTCAACGCCGATGTGGCCATCGGGGCAGTGCATTCCAAAATCGGTCGCTCCCCGGTCATCGTGCCGGAAAGCATCGTGATGAAAATGAAGGAAGGTTCCGTCATCGTGGACGTGAGTATTGACCAGGGTGGCTGCTTCGAGACCTCCGAAATCACTTCGCTCGACCGTCCAACCTTTGTCAAGCACGGCGTGGTGCATTATTGTGTGCCCAACATCGCCTCGAAAGTACCCCGCACGGCTTCCATCGCCATCAGCAATATTTTCACCCCAATGCTCATCAACGCAAGCAATTGCGGTGGATTGGAGGAACTGCTTTTTGAAAATTATGGCTTGCGCAATGGCGTGTACACGTACAAGGGCCGCTTGACCAACGCCTACCTGGGTCGCCGTTTTGGCTTCAAGCACACGGATTTGGGACTGTTGATGGCGGGCAGGTCGTGAACGCTCGTTTGGGGTTCTTTGCTGTTTTCAAGCTCTATATCGCCCGCTGCTTACATTGAAAATACATTCAAATATGGATTGCTTTGACTTAGAAAAAGTGTTGGCTGACGAGACGGAACAACTCAAAGAACGCCGGAGGTTGCAACACGGGCCAGAGTCGGCCCAAGATTTTGAGGCGACCAAGTTCGGCATTGCCATGTCGGGCGGCGGAATCCGCTCGGCCACCATCAACCTCGGTTTTTTGAAAACCCTCAACAAATTCAGGATACTCGAAAAGGCGGACTACCTCTCCACGGTTTCAGGTGGCGGCTACACGGGGGCCTACGTGCAGGCCACGGTGAAGGAAGAAGGCAGCTTCGACGGGCTTTTCAGCGATGAGAAAATAAACCGCCTTCGGGAGTACGGCGATTATTTCATACCTGGCCAGGGCAAGTTGGACAAACTTTGGAACACGTTGACTTTGGTGGTGGGCTACTTGGTGAGCCTTGCGATGAGTCTGCTCAGTCCAGTCACATTTTTTGCCTCCATCTATCTGATTTTGAAGGTGCTCGGCAATATTCAGTTGTTCAGAAACTCCGGCTTGCTGCTCGACCTCGACAACCCCAACGGCCAGGTTTTCGTGGGTGAGTTGATGAAGTTCGGGATGATTGGTTTTGCTGGGCTGGTGACAATACACATGGTACTGAACCTTGCCCTCAATTTTCACCTTGGCATTTCAAAGGTTTTCAACAAAATAGAACTGGTACTGGCCTTGTTGTTCGTGGCCTTCTTGGTGGTGCTCGGAATCGTGAACCTGAAGCTGTTCAACGATTTACATGAGGTGACCCTCCAAAACAGGCTGATGTGGCTGGCCATTGCGGTAGGCTTGTTTTTGGTGGGTTACGTGCTCAACCCGAACTCGTTGAGCTTCCACCGTTTTTACCGAAAACAATTGGCGGATGCCTTCCTTCGGCACACAGCCAAATGCCGCAACCTGTTCCTTCGGGAAGTTTTCCCGCAGGCCGTCACCGAAGCCACCATGCACGAAGCTCATGCGCCTTATCCGCTCATCAACACCTGCCTGAACCTCCAAAACCCCGGTGGCGACAACAAGTTCAAGGGTGCAAAAGCCAGCGACTACTTCCTGCTTTCACCGCTTTGGTGCGGCTCGAAGCTGTCTGGTTACGTGCGAACGGCAAGCTTCCCCGGCTTTCGTCACATGACCTTGCCCGCTGCCCTGACCATCTCGGCGGCGGCGGTGAACCCCGGCATGGGCATTTACTCCAACAAACTGTTGAGCGTGCTGATGACGCTGTTCAACGCCCGGCTCGGCTTTTGGGTGAACAATCCCTCGTCTGAGCGACGCAAGCTGTTTGGCATAGAACTGCCCCGATGGACTACTTTTAGGGTGTGGTGGCCGAGCTTTTTTTTCAAGGAGCTTTTTTCAAAAATCGGCACAGACAACCGCAAACTGAACATCTCCGACGGCGGCCATATCGAAAACCTGGCAGTGTACGAGCTGCTGCGCCGCAAGTGCCGCCTCATCATGGCCGTGGACGCCGGGGCCGACCCCATGAGCACCTTCGCCGATTTTGAGAACCTGGCCATCCGTGCCCGCAACGAACTGGGCATTGACATCTGCTTCCGGGCTGGGCAAGACCCCATTGACACCATTCGACCAAAAGCCTCTAGCGGCTACGCACAGCGGCGTTTTGCCATTGCTGACCTGCTGCAAATCTGGGAGGAGTTTGAGGTGATGGAAAATGGCCAACCGGTTGTATTCGACCTCAAGAACAAGAAGGGTGAACTGCTGAAGAAGGGCAAAAAATTGGAGGCACTGGTCAACTATTTCTATGACAAGAATGACCCGAACCTACTGAAATTCAAGGTGGACTTGAAGGCTTTTCCCGAAGAAATCGGAGAAGACCGTTACCGGGCGCTGCGCAAACAAGTGGAAGCCGACGTGCGGCAAAAACTGGATGCCAAGACCGGGCTGGTGGGAATGGAGAAAATCAAGATTGGCACGCTGGTTTACATCAAATCAAGCGTCACGTCGCCGAGGAAAATCTTCGTATCGCAGTACGACGAGCACGGAAATGTGAACCTTCAATTCGAGACGTTCAAGTACAAAATTTACCACCCCGACTTCCCGCATGAGTCCACTGCCGACCAGTTTTTTGACAAGGTGCAGTGGGAATCGTACTACCAGTTGGGACAATACATTGCCGCTGATGTGCTTAACTTGCCCAGTATCTCCGAGGAGCAGGGGCGTGACCAGCACGATGTGGGCATCCAGCAACTGCTGGCACTATTTGACAACGAAAAGCCCATCATCCTTGCCGACGATTTTGCTGCTGGGCTGGTGGACGTTTCCACCCATCCGAAAACCAAGGCGGCGGAGGGGCGCAAAGCGGTCAAACCCGAAATGGCGGACAAGGTACCGGAAACGGCTGGTGCCGAACCACAGCCACCCACCGAAGCGATTGCGGAGCAAATGCAGTTCAAAATCTGAAAAAAGAAAAGCCCTGCTGCGGAATTCGCAACAGGGCTTTTCTTGTACTAAATGATTGAAAATCAGGTAGCTATCAAAAATCAGGAGGCCAACTGCGTCTCAATCATCTGAGCCAAAACAGCCTGCGTAGTTAGCCCAACATGGCGGTCAACCAGTTTGCCACCTTTGAAAATGAGGATGGTCGGAATGCTGCGCACGCCGAACTCCACCGGGATTTCCGAGTTTTCGTCAACGTTCACTTTGGCGATGAGCGCCTTGCCGTCGTATTCCGTGGAAAGTTTTTCAATGATTGGGCCAATCATGCGGCAAGGGCCGCACCATTCTGCCCAAAAGTCGAGAACGGCGACGCCTTTGTTTTCGAGGACTTCTTGCTTGAAGTTTGCATCTGTGATTTCAAAAGCCATTTTATCGAGTTTTAATGATTTTAGAAGAATAATTGGTTAGCGGTGTGAATAACAACCTAGCCGTTTTAATTGTTGCAAAGGTAAAAAAAACTACTTTTGCGGCCTGATTAGAAATCCGCTTAGGAAAATCCTCACGGCCTGATTAAAATCATTGTTGATTTCCGAATTTTATTAATCCACGTAAGGTAAAAAGACTAGAATTAGGAATCAACAACGGTTTTTTGCAAAATATTTTGCATATTGTTCCATGAGTGTATATCTTGCGCCGTTTTTAAAAAAATCACTATATTTTAATTGAAAAATCACATGGCAGATAAACTTGACCGAACAGATTTAAAGATTTTGAAGATTCTACAGGAGAATTGCAAAATCACGAACCTTGATCTTTCTAAAAAAATTGGCCTTTCACCTGCCCCTACGCTTGAGCGGGTCAAAAAACTCGAAACTGCTGGCTTCATCGAAAGCTACCATGCTCAAATCAACCCGCAGAGCATTGGCTTGAACGTGCAAACTTTCGTGCAGGTGTCGTTGGCTTGGCAGAAGGAGAACGCACTGAACAACTTTTTGGAGAAAATAAAGGCCATTGACGAAATCGTTGAGTGCTATATCATCACTGGCGAGGCCGATTTTCTTATCAAGATTGTGTGCAAGGACATTCCATCTTATGAGCAGTTGCTCTTCAAAACGCTTTCGCAAATCGAAGAAATCGAGCGCCTGAAAACCTTGATGACACTCTCGACAGTGAAGAACTCGAAGACCCTGCCTTACGATTACGATTAATGGCCTTGGCTAGAAAAGCCTCGACCTTCTTAAAAATGACCGAGCAGCAAATTTAAGCTGCCCGGTCATTTTTTTTGATTGAGCAATTGGGTAATTGAGCTATTGAGTTATTGAGTTATTGAGTTATTAAAGCATTGAATGTCAATGGCTTGCGTGTCCACCCAATCACCCAATAACTCAATTACCTCAATAACTCAATCACCCAACAATATCACCTTGCTCAAAAACAGCCTGCTTTGGAAATTGGAAGGCGACCAGCTCCCGGCACCTTCCTACCTGTTTGGCACCATGCACGTGCGTGACCAGCGAGCCTTTCAACAACTGGCAAAGGTGTACGAGATGATCGCGGAGTGCGACGGATTTGCTGCCGAATTCCACTTGGAGGAAGCTGGTCAGGGCATTGAGTCCAAAATTATGCACCTGCCTGATGGGCAGCGGCTTAGTGATTTTTTTTCGAAGAAAAAGTACGAAAAGTACCGTACCGTGCTGCTCAAAAGCACGGGCCTCGACCTCTCACATTATCAGCGGATGCTGCCGTTTCTGGTGGTAAACTTTGCAACCGAAAGCCTCCTCAGCCAAGACATGCCCGAGCCACTCGACCAGCATCTTTGGGGCTTCGCAAAATCGGCGGGCAAGTCGCTGCACGGCATCGAAACCCTTCAGGAACAAATGGAAGTCCTCAAAAAAATCACTTTGGAAGAACAGGTGAAAATGCTGGATAGCCTGTGCAAGAACATCGGCAAGTTCCGCCATTTCCTGCTCCACCTGTGCGAGCTTTACGAGGCCCAGAAAGTGCAGCAGCTATATAAAATGGTGAAAAAAAACAGCAAAGGCATGAGGCAGTTGATGCTTTATCGCCGAAATGAGGTGATGGCGGAGCGCATCGGAGAACTGGTGCAGGAGCATCGGCTTTTTGCAGCCATCGGGGCGGCACACCTCGGTGGGGACACGGGGGTGTTGCGGCTACTCAAACAACAGGGACTTCATTTGTCGGCAGTCAAAATCTAGTTATTTCCCAAACGAAAACGCCACGCCGATGCCCATTGCTGGGTAATTCGATGCCAAGGATGGCTCCAAGGAAGGCTTGATGCGGAAGCTGAGGTCGTCGCTCACGTCGAAAGTCTTGAGGTGGCAGTCCACAAAAGCCTCGGCACTCTGAACGATGTGCAACGCGAACATACCGATGTATGAAAGCTGCTTGCTCTTGTCATATTGGTCACGGAGGCGCTTGAGGTCTCCAGCGTCGAGGTTGGTATTTGAAAACTCGTGTTCCTTCCCTTGTCTTTCCAAAATATAGGCATCTCGCAGCCGTCGGTAAAGGTCAGTGTTGTACTTGGCAGCGTAGATAAGGGCCGCATAACCGCCCCAGACGATGGGCGCCTTCCACCAGCGCCGGTTGTAAAGTTGCCCCCCGCCGGGGAACGCTAGCGATAGGTACAGCGCTTTGTTCGGGTTGGGGTAGTCCGACTTGAAGGTTCGGTAAAAGAATCCCTGTTTTTTTTTCGCCGTGCTGTCGGAAGGGGAGGAGGTTGAGTCGGCAATCACAATCAGGCTGTCCGTAGGCAACGTATCTTGCTGAAAAACAGGCACTTGCAGGTCATTTGCCACAGAGTCCGGCACTTGTGCGAAGCACTTGCCCATCCCGGCCACAGCCAGCAAAACCATGTAGATAATCCGTTTTTTCATCTTTGAAAAACGTCTGTAAAAGCCAAGCTTGGGTTTCTTTTGCCAAAGATTAACAAGCCGTATTGTTTTTGGCGGGAGAAAACAATACAACAATTCAGCAATTCAACAATCAATTCTTCTCCAACATATCCAGCAACCTGTTCAAATCGGCAGTGGAAGTAAATGGAATGGCAATTTGGCCAGCGCCTGTGGCTTTCACCTTGAGTTGCACCTTGGCGCCGAGGCGGCTGCGCAGTGAATCCTGCACGTTTTGGTAGTCGGCACCAAGCTTGGGCTTGGCGGGTTTTGTCTTCCGCTGCTCATTGTAACGGCGGATGAGGTCTTCCGTTTCCCGCACAGAGAGGTGGTCGGCGGAGATGGTTTTGAAGATGGAGTGCTGCATGGCAAAGTCCGAAATGCCGAGCAGCGCACGGGCATGGCCCCTCGAAATGCTGTCTTCTTTCAGCCCTTTTTGGATGTCGGGCGGCAGCTTGAGCAGGCGCAGGAAATTGGTGACGGTGCTGCGTTTTTTGCCCACCCGGTCGCTCAGGTTCTCATGCGTCAGGTTACAGTCATCAATGAGACGCTGATAGGTGATGGCCACCTCCACGGCGTTCAGGTCCTCCCGCTGGATGTTCTCGACCAGCGCCATTTCGATCATTTCCTGGTCGTTGGCGAGGCGGATGTACGCAGGCACTTCCGTGAACCCCGCCATTTTTGAGGCCCGCATCCTCCGTTCACCTGAGATGAGCTGGTATTGCCGATCAGCCAAACGTCGCACCGTGATGGGCTGGATGAGGCCGTGAACCTTCAGCGATTCGGCCAGTTCGGCCAGCGCCTCCGGGTCGAAATCCTTGCGGGGCTGGTAGGGGTTCACCTCGATTTCCGACAGTGGAATCATGGCCACGGTGTGCGTGAGTTCTCGCACCACTTCGGCTTGTTTCTCCTGCGATTGCGCCTCGATATTGGTCAGTAGCGCCCGAACGCCCAGCCCGAGGGCCGATTTTTTTATTTGTTTTGCCATAAAAAATTAAAGGTTTCAGGTTTCAAAAGGGGTTTCAGGTTTCAGCACTGCATCATCTATCGTCTAATGTCTATCGTCTAAAGTCTCAACGTAAACCGTCGTTATTCCTTTTCAAAAACTCCTTCGCCAGGTTCAAAAAGTTCGTGGTGCCACGGCTGCCAGCGTCGTACATGATGACGGGCTGGTGCATATTGGGCGCTTCGCTGATTTTGGCGTTTCGGTGGATGATGGTGTCGAACACTTTTTCCTTGTAAAAACTGCGCACCTCGTTCACCACCACGTTGGCGAGGCGTAGGCGGCTGTCGTACATGGACAGCAGGATGCCCTCGATTTCAAGTTTTGGGTTGAAGTTCTGCTTCACCGAGTTGATGGTCTGCTGCAATTTGCCCAGACCTTCCAGCGAAAAATACTCGCACTGCACGGGAATGATGACGGTGTCGGCAGCAGAAAGGGCGTTCAGTGTGATAAGGCCCAGGGACGGCAGGCAATCAATGATGACGTAATCGTAGCTGTCCCTCAAAATGGCCAAACAAGCGGCCAAGTTAATGGCGGTTGTGGTTTTGCCCACCCCGCCTTTTTGGTTTGCTATCGCAATGATTTTACCCATGTCTTAAGGATTGGAGGATTGAAGGCGTGAAGGAATGAAGGTGTAGGACGTGCTGCCCTTCAATCCTTCAATCCTTCGACCCTTTTTCCAACGGGCGGCAAAAGTAGCCTTTTCCCTTTGGCTTCAAAAGCCTTTTTCGCTGCGGCGTGGTCTATTTTCACGGGCGGGAAAGTATCGAAGTGGCAACCGATGATGGTATCGCAAGCGATGAACTCGGCGGCGATGGCCGCATCGTCGTAGCCCATCGTGAAATTGTCGCCGATGGGCAGGATAGCGAAGTCGAGTTTTGGGCAGGTGAGCGGGATGAGTTGCATGTCCATCGTGAGGGCCGTGTCGCCAGCGAAGTAGAAGCATGCCTCGTCGTTCCAGATGACGAAGCCGCCGGGGTTGCCCCCGTAGTTGCCGTCGGGCAACACGCTGGAGTGGGTGGCATACACGTATTTTACCCAGCCAAAGTCAAAATGCCACTTGCCGCCGTGGTTCATTCCATGTCCCTTGAGGCCCTTGCCCTCGTAGTAGGTCGCATTTCGAAATTGGAGATGATACTTGCGCCGTTGTGATTGGCGATGCGCTCGGCATCTGCCACATGGTCACCGTGGCCGTGCGAGAGCAGTACGTAGTCAGCTTGGATATCGTCCACGTTGATGCTGGCCGCCGCCGGGTTGGGCGAGATGAAGGGGTCGAAGACGAGGTTTTTTCCACCAAATTCGATGTGGAATGCTGAATGGCCGTAGTAAGTGATGTTCATACTCAATACTTTTTGTTCGGCAAAGGTAACGATTCGGGGATGGACGGGTAGCGTGGGGATTGGAGAAAATGCCGACCTATTTGAAAGAAATCTCGCTCAACAGCACCGTGTGTTCAATCCGTTGGTTGTCCCTCACGTCCCAGATTTCCATTTTGATCAAGGGGTCGGTTTTGGCCCAATCCACGGTGATGAGGCCGAAATGGTTTTCCATGATTGGCCCTTCGATGCGGTTTGTGTTGGGCGTGGCGAAGTGCCAAGTGGAAGTGATGCCGCTGGCTGTCACGTCGTAGATGGGGTAAAGTCCCGCTTCGTCCAGCTTGGAAATCTCGGCATAATGCACGTCGCCGGTGATGAAGACCACGCCATTGGCACGGGTCTTTTTGAGGAGGTCGAGCATTCGCTGGCGTTCGTGCGGGAAGTTGGCCCAAGCCTCGTAGCCGTTGAAGCTGATGCTGAACTGGCTGCCTGAACCGATGATGCGCAGGTCGGCGGGCTTGCGAAGCTCTCCTTCGAGCCAGCGCCATTGTGCCTCGCCCAACATGGTGGAGTCCTTGATTTCGTGCGGGTAGTAGTCGAGTGGGTAGAAAAACCGATCGTCATGGCTCAGCTCGCCCCGGTACCGCCGCAGGTCGTCCCGGAAACTGCGGTTGTCCAGCAGGATGAGTTGGAGGCGCTTGCCGTTGCCCTCGAACATGTAGGAAGTGTAAATGCCCTCGTGCTGACGCCGGGCCGAGTTGGCAGGCTCTTCGAAGAAGTCGAGAAAAAGCTCCTTGGTCTCTTTTTTCAGGGAAAAATGCCGACCGGAATCATTCCAGCCGTAGTCGTGGTCGTCCCAGGTGCCGAGGATGGGCATGGCTTTTCATGCGCTGGAATTCGGGCTTGGCCTTCAGTTGGTTGTACTTGCGGCGCAGTTCGTTCAGGTCATTCGAGTCGCCGTAGATATTGTCGCCGAGGTACACGAAGAGGTCGGGCTTGTTTCACCACCAGGTCGAGCACGGGCTGCGGGTCTTCTTGGTGGCCGCAAGAACCAAATGCGATGCGGGAAATAAGCGGCGAATGTGTTTGTGCCAAGGCAAATAGTGGCCACAAAAACAGCAGGGCGAGGGAAATCTTGTTCATAGTCTTGATGAAATTTATTGCTTGAAAAATAAAGGCGAAAGGTAGCCATGATGCTGGAAATGCGCGGTTAACAATTTGTGACCATTGTTTTATCCCAAGTGTGCCTGCTCCTAAATGCCGCTTCCCCGACACTTGCAACCCTCATTGCTACTGACCTGTCGTTGGTTTTGAGCCACGGTACAAAACCTACATTCCTGCTATTTTCACTTTTTCACTAAATATCTTCAACATGAAAAAACTGTTTACCATCCAACTTTTACTGGTAATGATGGCGACCCTGTCGTCCCTGCCCGCTTGGTCGCAGGGTATTACTCTCCCCGCCACCCCCAGCCCCGCCGCCAAGGTGTCGCAGAAGGTGGGCATCTCCACCGTCACGGTGGAATACTCACGGCCCTCGGTCAAGAACCGGGCGATTTGGGGCGAACTGGTGCCCTACGGCTGGAACGTTCAAGGTTTTGGCAACCAAAAAGTCAGCGCCTTGGCGGGCAGGTGCCAACGAAAACACCGTCATCGAGTTCTCGCACGAGGCGAAGGTGGCAGGCAAAACCGTTCCAGCGGGCCGCTACGGTTTGTTTTTTGTCATCAACAAAGACGACAGCGGGGAGGTGGTCCTGTCCAAGGACAGCCGTTCCTGGGGAAGTTTCTTTTACGAACCCACGCAGGACCAGCTCCGGGTGAAGATCCAATTGCGGAGCATCCCGATGACCGAAATGCTGACCTTTGATTTCATCAACCTCACGAAGAACTCCGCCGAACTGGTACTGAACTGGGAGAAAAAGCAGTTCCCCGTGGCTATCGAGTTTGCGGTGGACGATCGTGCTGGCCAATGCCGAAGAAGAACTGAAAGGGCCGGTTGGATTCAATTGGCAGGGATTTGCTTCTGCGGCCAATTATTCCATGCAGAACAGAGCGAAACCAGAAAAGGGACTCGAATGGGCTGACCGGGCCGTGACGATGAACAAGAGTTTCAACACGTTGGTGACCAAAGCTGGCCTACTCAAACAATTGGGCAAAACTGCAGAGGCCGACAAGGTGAAGGCAGAAGCCATGACGATGGGTACTGAGGCAGAACTGAACCTTTACGGCTATCAATTGTCCAATCAGGGCCCCCACGACGATGCCATCTACATCATGAAACTCAACACGGAAAGGCATCCTGAAAGCGCCAATGCTTGGGACAGCCTCGGCGAAATATACGTTGAAAGGCGACAAGGAAAATGCCATCAAGCACTTCAAAAAGTCGCTGAGCCTGAACCCACCGGAAGCGACGAAGCTCAATTCTATCAAGTATCTGAAGCAGTTTGGGGAGAAGGTGCCCAACAATTAGGAGTTAGAAAAGGTGGGTGGTAGGATTGCTCAAGGCAATCCTACCGCTTATTGGCTAACACATTTGAGAAAACTTTCACGATTTAAATGTCCCAATGACGGGCTATGAAATTCAGGTGTAGTCTTCCACCACCCATCCGCCCACCATCGAGCGCTCCAATTGATGACTGGACTCAGGAATTGGTTTGTACCCGATTCCGAGGCAGGTACCAGCCCAACCAAACTCCTACGAGGCCCCATTGCACCACGGCATCAATCAGGTAGCTCAAGGAACTGGTTTCAAACCATATCGTATTCAAATATGGAATGGTGAAATAGCCAATAAAACCGACGGCCAATGCCGACATCAGGATAGTTTGAAAACTTGGATTGGCCATTTTACCCAGCAGCCAAATCAGTAGAAACGCAGACAAAAGGTCTATCACAAGCCCACGGAACATGTTCATGCCCATGTTGGTTTTCATGGCTTCATGGTAAGTGACGGTGGCCCAAGGCTTTCCAGTTGCGCTTTCCATGTAGGCTTCTTGCTGTTCTGGCGTGCTTCCCGGAGGAAGGTTGGGTAGGTAGTAGCTGCCTTCCTGCAGGTTTTGCGAAAGCGCTTGCATAACCGCATCTTGCTTGTCAGTGTACTGCATTTCGCTGCCATGTACGTTCAGCATGGACCATGAAAGGAATTGCCAGAGGAAGAGGAGGATCCCGGCGACGAGTGTGGCGATGATTGTTTTTGTCATGATGACTCGATTTTAGATGGTGAATAAAATTGGTGAGCAAATGGCTGCAAAACAGCCTTGTCTCGGGCCAAATTTAGCCAAATAAAATAGTAGGTTGTATCCGATTAACTCAATTTAGGTGTTTTTCCGGTGATTTTCGACCTGTGTCATATTCTCATAAATAACTCAACCACCATTTTTCTGGGTGGCTGGTTTTATAAGCGTCATATTTTTTACACAGCGGGTACAAGGCAATTATGACGATTGCCCAAACGAGATAAACGATGCCCAGCCCATATCCTTCGCCTGGTATGACAAACATCAATGGAATATCATGGAATGCGTCAACAGCGTCTTGGATGCTGTGTCCACGGCTGAAAAATGCGATGCCGCATATCAGGTGCAAAACATACCAATGCACGATATAATAAAACAAGGCCGTTCGGCCATACATGCTCAATATATTGGTGAATGCGTTTTTTATTTTCTCCGAAAAAACCAAGAACAACAGGGCTGGCCCGATGGTGATGCACATGAAAAGCAGGGAAGGAGGATATTTATTTACCCTGAGAAATGAGTAAAAAGATTGTAATCCATTTTCCTGTGGAGTCCAGGGATTGGGGTCGCCGTAAAGGTTGAAGCCTCGCAAAACCACGAACAACAATATCAATCCAGCACCGAACAGCAGCAATGTTTTTTTTCTTTGTTCGATGGTATATCGTTGGGTAAAAAATATGCCCATGCAATATCCCAATATCATCAATCCAGTCCATGCCACGAATGGGTATATGAGGAGCAAGCCGTGGTTTTCGGTCATTGGATAAAAGGCGAAAAAGCCATGATGCAGCAGGTCCCACAAGAAGCCAGCCTTGAAGCCAGCGGCGGATTCTGGTATGTCCAGCAGGTTGTGCCCCAAGACGATGATTAATCCAAGCGCCAAAATGACCTTGTAGGGAAGGTGAATGAGCAGCCCAAGTATCATCATGCTGATGCCAATCGTCCAGATAACTTGCAAGACGAACACGTTGAAAAACGGGTTGAAAGTGATGCCGAGCGTGACCAGGGTCAGTTCGACGATTATCAGCCAAAAGCCCCGCTTTATCAAGAAGCTGTTGAGTTCCTTTTTGGATTTGCGCAGGCTTTGCAGGTAGATGGAGGTGCCGGACAGGAACACAAAAACGGGTGCGCAGAAATGCGTGATCCAGCGGGTAAAGAAAAGCAGTGGGGTGGTGGTGGCCGGGTTCAGCGGATCGTCTATGTTGGCTGAGGCGTGGAACAAATCCCGTGTATGGTCGAGGGCCATGATTATCATCACGATTCCCCGCAGAAGGTCAATGGATTCAATCCTTGACTTGCTGATGGCAGTTGACATTTGGTGGAGATTTTATTGAATGAACAAGTTGAATTCAGGGCAGAAAGCTACAAAACCCTTGATAATGTTCATCCAACAAGCCAATACAAATTATTGCGCAGACGGAAACCCCGTCGGCAACCCATCTAAACTCACCAGGTTTTTCTCCTGAATGTACTCGGCCAGTCCATCCGCCCCCTTCTTCGCTGCCCACTCGAAAAGTATGCTGCGCTCGCCCACATGCTCGTACAATGGCACACCGTAGCCGCAGGAAGTCTGCACTAAATCAATGTCCGCCACGATGATTTGGCGGGTGCTGGGGTACAGGTTGAAATGTGGCGCAAACTCCTCCCACGCTGCCGTGCCGGGCAGCACCGGGCGGCCCTTTCCGTAAAGCCGGAGGATATTCGGTGGCATGAGTGAATGAGCGGGCAAAGTTGCCAAATATTTGCGAATGCCAAGTGCTGCCGTACATTCGGGCCGTATTGAAACCAACGACATGAAGAATTACTATTTCACCATAACCGTGGCGCTGGCGGCGGCGCTGGCCATGATTTTTCCGCAGTTTTTTATCGAAATAAATGGCTTCCCGCTCAAGCGGCTCATCGTGCCACTGCTCCAAATTATCATGTTCGGCATGGGTGCAACGATGAGCTGGCAGGACTTCGTCAACGTGGCCAAGATGCCCAGGGCCGTGCTGGTCGGGTTGCTTTGCCAGTTCACCATCATGCCGTTCGTGGGCTACGGACTGGCCACGGGCTTCGGTTTCCCGGCGGAAATTGCCGCAGGCATCATCCTCATCGGCTGCTCGCCGAGCGGGCTGGCCAGCAACGTCATGTCCTACATCGCCAAGGCAAACGTGGCACTTTCCATCACCATCACCACCGTGGCCACGCTGCTCTCGCCGCTCATGACGCCCGCACTGATGAAGCTGCTGGCCGGACAGTTCATCGAAATCAGCTTCTTGGCCATGATGTGGGACATCGTGAAAATGGTCATCCTGCCCGTGCTCGTGGGGCTGGTCGTCAACCATGTTTTGGGTAAAAAAGGCGCCTGGCTCAAGCAGTACCTGCCGTTGGTTAGCATGGCGGGAATTACGATGATCATCCTGATAGTGACGGCAGCGGGTCGGGAGTCGCTCCTACAGATGGGGCTGCTGATGGTCGCCGCCGTGTTGCTGCACAATGGACTCGGCTACCTGTTCGGCTACTGGGGTGCCCGACTTTTTGGGTTGGATGAACAAAGCTGCCGCACCGTGAGCATCGAGGTTGGGCTGCAAAATGCGGGCATCGCCTCCGGCCTCGCCCTCAAGCTGGGCAAGTTCGCCACGATGGGCCTGGCCGCTGCGCTGTTCGGGCCGCTGATGAACTTCACGGGGTCAATTTTGGCGAATTATTGGAGCAAGAAGGAACCGAAAATTCAGGTTTAGAGATGGGGGTTTAGGCTCCTGGTTTGAATACTGATTGGTGAATTATCAGGGGCCTGGAAAGAGGTCTCCAAGGGGGCTGCCTGGATCCAAAACCTCAAACAGTTTGTCAATCAACTATAAACTTTCTATACCTTTTTCTTCGAAAACAACCACGCCAAAAAGTCCTTCTCCGCAAAGGCGTAGTCCCAACTGTTGTGCTCCACCGCAGGGTATTCCACGTACTCCACCGGCCAACCAAATTGCTTCAGCAGGTCGTACATTTCCCAGGAATACTTCACGTCCACCACCGAATCGGCGGTGCCGTGGAAGATGCGCATCGGCAGTTTTGGCATCTTTCGGGCCGAAAGCCCGCACATCGCCGCCGCCACAGATGGGCACTGCCGCTGCGAACAAATCCGGGTAGTGGAAAACAGCCTCGAAAGTACCCATGCCGCCCATGCTGAGGCCAGCGACGTAAACTTGGTTGGGGTCCGCCGTACCGTTGGTGACAAAGGATTTGGTGAGTTCGATGGCCAAACTCAGCGGCTTGGTTATTTCACGGCTGAAGTCGAAATCCCGAACGATGGGCGTCTTCGTCCGGTCAGCTTTCATCGTGTTCCAAGAGCTGTCCACCGGGCACTGCGGGAAGATGACGATGGCCGGAAAATCACGGCGATGCTCCGGTTTCAGGAACAATTTGGCCCCGTGTACCAACTGCTTTTCGTTGTCGTTGCCACGCTCGCCAGCGCCGTGGAGGAAAAGCACGAGTGGGTATTTTTTCGAGGCATCGTAATTTTCTGGGTAAAGAATGCGGTAGGGGAGGCGCTCGCCATTTGCCTCGAAAACCCGCTTTTCATATTTTGACAAGTCCGGCTGCGAAGCCAGCTTCCATTTGTCCAACACCGCAAATTCCGCCTGCTCCAGCCCCGTCCGCAGCCCCGTTTTTTTATCAAAAACCAAGGTGTTCGGCGCAGCGGGGTTGAACGCCTCCCATTTCGGCAGCCCCTTCCCATTTGGGTCGCCCGTGGCGGCGAAGTTGGCCCAGTAGCTCGACATCTGCTCCGAAAGCTGCTCATCCAACTTCTCCCAAGGCCGCTGCCACATCGGTAGTGCGTGCAGAGCGTAAGCAATCTCGGCGGAGTGGAAAGCGCCGTGCTCGGCCAGGTCGGGGCGGCCCGGCGGCACCCGGTCGAAGCGGTAAAGCCAAGCCTGCTGCTTGCCCGTTTTCGCTTGAAGCCTCGCCCAGGTGTAGCCTTGCCAGGCAAAAGCCATGTCCCTGACAAAAATCTTCTGTGACTGCTTCGCCATGGCGTCGTCAGTAGCGGGAAAGGCTTTCAGGAAATCATCAGCCAAGTTGCCATACTTGGTTTTGCATCTGTCTTGGAACTCTTCGGCTGTCATCACAGCACCAAAAACGAAGCCCTCGTCCCGGTTGTAGCCCGTGAGCAGCGGCACGTCGTTTTGTTTTCCTTCGGAAAAAATCGTGTGGACATCCTTCGGAATTACGTAGCCGTCAATGACGGGTGAGTAGCCGCCGCCGTACTTCAGCAGCGTATCGGCGTGCATGGAGCGCAGGTCGGAGATGCTGTACCTCCCCAGTTTTTTCACCAACTCAATGCCCTGCAAACTGGCCTCCGGCAAGCCCAGCGCCCGGTCGCCGAACATCCCGCCGCTCTGCCCGATGGCCCGGTGGAACAGCCCTTTTGCCAACGGCGAGGCCATCAAAGCGTTCACGGCAAACGAGCCAGCCGACTGCCCGGCGATGGTCACTCGGTCGGGGTCGCCACCGAAGGCGGCGATGTTCTGCTGCACCCATTTCAGCGCAGCGATCATGTCCAGCAGGGCGTAGTTGCCGCTGGCGTTGTGGCCGGATTCCCGGTTCAGTTCGGGGTGGGCGAGGAAGCCGAACACGCCGAGGCGGTAGTTGATGCTGACGAAGACGACGCCTTTGCGGGCCATGCCCTCGCCGTCGTAGATGGGGCAGGCGCCCGCCCCGCTCATGAAGCCGCCGCCGTGAATCCAGACGATGACGGGCAGCTTGTCCGTGGGCTTTGCCGCCGCCGACCAGACGTTCAGGTTCAGGCAGTCCTCGCTGATGGGCGCTAGCGGTGCCATGAACTCCTGCGACCAGACGAAGAACGGCAGGGGCGGCGTCTGCACGGCACTCGGACCGAACTGGGTGCAGTCCCGCACCCCCGACCAGTTGGTCACCAACTGCGGGGCCTTCCAGCGTAGCCCGCCCACGGGCGGCGCAGCGAAGGGGATGCCCTTGTAGATGGCCACTTTGCCATCGGCGCTGTGGCTGCCAGCGATGTCGCCGTTTTGGATGTGGAGGGTGGGCTGGGCTTGCGAATGGACAACCGCATTTGCCCAAAAAAACAGGGCAAACAGGGCTGCAAGTCGAAAGGTGTATGGATGCTGCATTTGTTTTTGTTTTATGGCGGGAAAGGTAAAGAAACTTGGTTTCATGCCAACCGAGATTCCTCAAAAATCAACTGTACCATTTCATCACGCCCCTATCTTTAGCACAACAAACCTTCGATCCAAATTCATGACCCATCATCTGGACCATCATTTTCTCAGTCCTTTTCGCTACGCCTGTTCGAAATGTGACAAAGCATAGTTTAGGTAAACTGCCACTGACCAGAAACCTCTAAACAGTTCATTCATATACAGGAAGGCGAAACCATCGTTTTATAGACGACAAAGGCATCGAACACGGGCTTAAATCCTCAAGGATAAAAATAATGGAATCCAAAACCGATATTAAGAACACCTTGCGATGAAGGTTTTTCGACGAACAGCACTTTCACTATAAAACCCAACGAGAACAAATTGCATTTTTGACTCCGTCAAATAGCCAAA
>JADJYH010000055.1 GCA_016719855.1 Saprospiraceae bacterium
ACAACACAGCGGGGCAGTTCAATTTTATTTGGATTAGCGGTGAAACAGATAACAGCGTCACCAGCAGCACTGCCGTGCAGCTCTGCGCCGGGATGCAGCGGCTCATCGTTTCCGATGGCATGTGCAACGATACTTTTTTTGTGGATATTCCAGCGCCACTGCCCATCACGCCAGGTCAAGACATTGAAAACGTGAGCTGCAATGGGCTTTCCGATGGGGAAATTACCCTGTTGCCGACAGGCGGCACACCGCCGTACAGCATCCTTTGGCAAAACGGCACACCTGGTCCCACGCTTACTGGCCTGGCCGCTGGCAACTACACGGCAGTCATCACCGATGCCAACAACTGCATCTCGCACACCGTGATCATCATCGAACCAAGCCCATTCGAGGTGTTTTTGAATTCTACCCAGACGCAGAACATCAGTTGCCCCGGCGAGGCCGACGGCATCATCACGGTGGTGCCGCAGGGCGGAAATCTGGGCACTGGCACAACGGTGTTCCTTTGGGGGAATGGCGTAGCTGGCACCGACCAATCCTCGGCCATCGGCCTTGCTGCGGGAACTTATTCGGTGACGGTCGTTGACCCAAAAGGTTGCTCGGATTCACTTACGCATACCATTACCGAGCCACCACCAATTCAGTTTATTTTGGGTGAAATCAATCCGATACAATGCTTTGGCCAGACCACAACCATCACCGTGGACTCCGTTTGGGGCGGCAATCCGACAGCGACCTACGTGTTCTCCACGGGCGCTTGCATCGGGCGGTTGCCGGGTCAAGCCTGTCCCATCGTGAGCGGGATGCATGTGATTGAAATCGAGGACACATTCAACAACTGCACCGTGGACACGACCATCACCGTGGACGAGCCACAGGAAATTAGCGTGACACTGCCCCCCACCATCGAGATTGAGCTGGGCGACTCGTTGACCACGCTCAACCCGACCATCGTTTCCTCGCTGCCCATTGACACGTTCATCTGGGAACCAGCCGAGAACCTCTCCTGTGCCGACTGCAAAAACCCAAGGGTGACGGGCATCACGCCAACCACCTACACCCTCACCATCATTGACATCAACGGTTGCGCTGCATCGACACAGATTTTCGTGGACATTGACCGAAACCGCAACGTGTACATCCCCAACGTGTTCTCGTCGAACGGCGATGGCATCAACGACAAGTTCCAGGTGTTCACCGGGATTGGGGTGGAAAGGATAAATTTCGTGCGGCTCTACGACCGTTGGGGCGAGAAGCTTTTTGAAGAAATAGATTTGCCACCGTCACCGGATGGTACGCCCGGTTGGGACGGCGTGTTCCGCGGGCAAGACATGAACCCTGCGGTTTTCCTCTACCTTGTCGAAGTGGTGTTCGTGGACGGAAGGGTGTTGGTGTACCGGGGAGATGTGACGCTTTTGCGATAAAATCATTGCTAACTTGGGACCTAGCAGCTTTTAAGTTTTCCTTGTTTTCATTGCCGAAGGCAATCTGTTTCATCGTATCAGATTGCCTTCGGCAATGAAAATCACTCCACCACAATCTTTTCCACCCGGCTACCTGCCGTGTTTTCCATTTTCAAAAAATAAATGCCGCTGGCCAATTTCCCGACGTTCAATTCATGTTGGCTCCCGTGGGGTTGGCGGTCAATACCGTGCGGCCGAGGGCATCGAGCAGGGTGAGGCGTTGGATCGCTGCTGTGCAGCCTGTCCAATCAATCAAAAGCAGGTCACGGGCGGGGTTCGGGGAAATATTTATCCCGCAATCAAAAGCCTCGTTGGTTGGGGTAAAAAAGTCCGTATCCACCCACCAGGTGTCGGCGTGGTGCACCTCTGCGAGCTGCGCCAGCGTTGCGACGGTGCCTTTCACCACATTGGCCATGAAGGTAAAATTGATGGTGCCCAAAGTATCGCCGGGCGTATGGTAGTTGGGGTTTCGGAAGTTGGCGCCGTCCGTCAGCATGATGGCTGGGCGATTTGCCAACCAAAACGGGGCGTGGTCGCTGCGGCCAAGGTCGGGGGTGAGGGACTGCCAAGCAGCAGGAGCCTCCACGGAAACAGACCTGAGCGCTGGCACATAAGCTGCTGAGGCGGCTTGGAAATTCTGCATCAGCGTTGCGGAGCTGCCCACTTTTCCCACGTTTGTGATAAAATTGCCCTTGAAATCTTGCGAAGCAACAGCATTGTAGGCATCGGGAAAAAGCAGGTTGAATCCTGCGGGCAATGTCTGTGAATTTGGCGCTTCGGTGTAATAGCCAATCATTTCAAAATCAATCATCCCGGCCACGCTTTCGCCGTTCAGTATGCCGTTCGACACGTAGCGGGTACTGCCGACGAGGTTGGCCTCTTCCAGGTCGAAGCCAATGAACTTGATGGATTTCTTCGTCGGGTACTGGGAGAGGATGCGCATGGCCTCCAAAACGCCCGCCACAGCGGATCCATTGTCATCCGCTCCGGGTGCATCCGCCACCGTGTCGAAGTGGCCGCCGAGTAAATAAGTTTCGCCAGTTTCTCCAGTTCCAGGATGCCTCCCGATGATGTTCTGGGCGTCGTAACTCCCGAAGGTGAATGACTGTTGGTAGGTCTCCAGCCCCCGGTCGAGGAACTGGAACCAGATGAGGTCTTTGACCTCCTGCAAATGTGCTGCGCCCGCCGTCCGGTGTCGGATGCCCTCGATGAAGCTGAGGTCACCAATGAGGCGGGTGCTGTCCACTTGGTCAACAAGTGATTGAATATCAATGCTTTGCAGGTCGTCAGCCACGAGCATCAACCGAAAATCGTTGGGTGCTTGAGCTGCATAGGCGCTAAAATCCCATTCAATTTGTTTGCCAGTGCCGGGTGCGATGCCAGCACCGATGTCGCCCGTGGCGTTGGCGGTGTTGTAGTCCAATGCGGAAGCGCCATAAGCAGCTGCCCGAAAACTCACCGTGACGGGGTCGGACTCGGCATCAGTCAAGTCGTAGCTGATAACAAAGCTGTTGTTCCCCATCAATTGGACTTGAACGTTGGAAAGTACGGGTGGAAGGTTTTGTGCGAAAGTCAGGCTGCTGAGGAGCAGGCAGATTGGCAAAAATGATTTTTTCATGTCAGAAAGATTGAAGTTGATTTGATTGCAAAACTAATCAAAGCAGCACATCTTCCTGTCGGTCGTCAAAATCAATTTCCTTGTTTAGTGTTCAACTTAGCTGTGTTTTTTGAGCTGTCGGGATTTTTACCATGCCGAATGATAGGGAAGGAAAAGCTGGAGTAGTGGGAAAATCTTTTGGAATATTTTAAGGGCAGTTTGTACTGCTTCGCAAAACCATCGAGGAAGTTTTTCACCAAATCCGTGCTGACGTTTCTGGAGTTGGGTTTGAGGTAAAAGCCAATATGGTCAATGGTTCCATCGGCCGCCCAGAAAAAATGAATCCAGGCATTGATGCCCTTCAGGTCGAAATCAACGAGGTTGGCATAGGCTTCCATCTCTTTCATCATGCCCATTAGTTTGCCGTAGGCGAGGTTCATGTCGTCATTGCAGGCGTCGAGCAAGGTGGTTTGTTCCGCCATCATTTCATCGTAGAGGTGGTCATATTCTCCCAAGAGGAAAACAGTGGGCATTTCCTGTTTCAAAGGAAGTTTGGTGGATTTGATGCTCTGTGACCAGAGTTCCCCATTGCTACAACAAAAAATTACTCCAAACAGAATAGCGACTAACGATAATCTCTTCATCGGATAATAGCTTTAGTAATAACAGAACTTGTGGTGGCTCGCTTTGCCTTCAATTTGGTGTAAAGGTAATTTGGAAGGTGTGTCTCGTTAAGTAGTAAATTCTGCGAAAAGGGGGATGGAGTGGGGAAAACTTAAGTGCCTGACAAATTTACGATTAGAATCCGAACTATTTATGCGTTCGTCTAAAATTAAGCCAACAATTTTTGTAACCCCTTATCTTGCAGGCTTTTACGAAACCCCATTTTGGGAAAACTACTTTTACAGACATGATTATTGACGTTCTTTTTTTGATTATTGCTGGTTGGGGCTTCTACCAAGGTTACTCCAGGGGTATCATCAAAACGGTTTTCACCGTCTTTTCCATTGTTTTTGGGCTGATGGTGGCTTTCAAGTTCACGCCAGCGGCCACCCGCTTCCTCGAAACGGCACTTCATTCCAGCAGCCCCCTAAACTTCGTAGGCGGGTTTCTACTGGTTTTTGTGCTAACCATGCTTATCATCCGCATGGCGGCCCAGTTTTTTGAAAAGGCATTGCAAGCCGCCAACATCAACTTCATCAACCAAGTAACTGGGGGAATGCTTTTGGGTGCGCTTTACACCTTGGTTTACAGTCTGCTGCTCTGGTTTGGCGACCAAGCTCATATCATCACGGCTGAAAATTCGCAAGGCTCAATGACCTACCAGCACCTCCGAGCCTTTCCCACCAAAATGAAGGGTGTCTATAACTATATTAAGCCTGGCTTTCAAGATTTTTGGCACGAGTCCGTGCGGTTCATTGACCGGATGGAGGACAAAAGCATGGAAAAAACAGAGTCGCAGCCCACTATTTTTGACATCCCCGAAGAAGAAAAACGGAAGGCAAGCCCGATGAAAATGAGCAGCTCGATTAAGCGAATTTGGCATGATGGCCAGAAAACCCTTCCAACTGCTACCTTTGGGCAAAAAACACCCATGCCGCCCAACCTAATCGAAGACTGGAAACGGAAGAAGGACAAGGCTGCCGCCGAAAACGTCGAGATAGTCAAACGCCTGAAACGCAAGGCGGGCAAGCAACTCGACCTGTTGGCCGACGAGGTGCATAATGCTGTTTTCAAAAAGATTGATTGCCTTGATTGTGCAGGTTGCTGCACGGGCATTCCGCCCATTGTCACGAAGGCCGACGTGACCCGTATTTCAAAGGATTTTGGGATGAAGCCCGCCGACTTTGAGCGGCAGTACCTGACCGTGGACGAGGACGGCGATACGGTGATGAACGCCACGCCATGTCCCTTTCTCCAACCTGACAACAAGTGCCAGATTTACGAGATTCGTCCTAAAGCCTGTCGGCAATATCCCCACACAAATTATTTGGATTTTACGAAAAACATGCGGCTGCATGTGCCAAATGCGGCGGTTTGCCCAGCGGTTTATTATATCCTTCGGGAAATAGAAAAACGAATTGTGAACTATGAACGGTGAACGGTGTCCCCGTACAAAGTTCACCGTTCACAATTCACAGTTCTCAACTCAACTCAACTCAGCACCTACCTTTTCCAGCAGGGCTTTCGTCAGTTTGATGCCCTCGTCCTCCGGCTTCGTGCCTTCGAACTCGATGCCGATGTAGTCGGTGTACCCAGCGTCCTTCACCACCTTGAGCATTTTACGGTAGTCGGTCTCGATGCAGTTGCCGTCGGCGTCGAACTCGTTGGACTTGGCGCTGACGCCCCTTCGCATACGGCATCATTTCCTGTACGCCAAGGTAGCGGTCGTACTCTTCAATGCACTTGCCGTTCCAGGGGTCGCCTTCCTTGTTTTCCCGCTTCACGCAGAAGTTGCCGAAGTCGGGCAGGCAGCCAACGTTGGGCTTGTTGATTTGCTTCATCACACCAGACAGCCAAGCGCCATTGGAGGAGAAGCCACCGTGGTTTTCCACGATGACGTTGATGCCAGCCTGTGCTCCGTACTCGCCCAGTTTGCCGAGTCCTTCAACAGCGGCTTTGGCAGCTTCCTCGGCCTTGGGATTGCTGCTAAAAGCGTTTACCCGGATGCTTTTACATCCTAGGGTATGTGCAGCATCCACCCATTTTTTATGGTTTTCGATGGCCTGATTGAGCAGTTTTTTGTCTGTTTCGGCCATGCCACCTTCGCCGTCAATCATGATTAGGTTTTGGAAAATACCGTTGTCCTTGGCCCGCTTGTTCAGCTCGGCGAGGTAGGCGGCGTCCTTGGCCTTGTCCTTGAACATCTGGTTGACGTACTCGATAGCCTCGATGCCGTACTTGTTGCGGGCGGTGGCAGCGAAGTCAAGGTTGTCGAGCGTCTTTTGGTCGAAAATGGTCTTGTGCAGCGACCATTCGGCCAGCGAGATTTTGAAGAAAAGCGGCTTGGGCACGCTCCCTGCCGTTGCGGTGGAGTCAACGGGTTCGCCAGTGGCGTCGCCGGGTTTGCCATCCTTCGAGGTGCAGCCAGCGAGCCAAAGTGCGCCGAGCGCAAAACTGGAGTGTTTGAGGAAGTTCCTTCTTGAATCTTTCATTTTGTTAAAATTTATGTTGGTGAAAAACGCAGTTCAAAGTGGTTTGCCAAAGGTAGTGGAAAGTCTGATTTTTCAATTTTTCCCCAAAAAAACTTCTTGCAATTTGAACGTCAAGCGGTTGGTTTTGTACCAGCGTCCAAATTAAGTTGATTGGAATTCGTGGATTGCAACCTTGTAGAAGCCACAATGTCATTCTTCAATATCATTTTTCACCCAACTAGCATTACACCTGTATGAAAAAATCCGCCTGTCTGTTTGTTGGCCTAATCGCCTGTTTTTCAACTATTTATGCAAAAAAAACTTCCGATGGCCCCGGAGACCCGGAAATCACCAAGAAGCAATATTTCACCCAAAAACTGAATGCCGAAATCAAGTTTGACGGCATACCCGACGACCCCGCTTGGGATGCGGTCGAGTGGGCCACCGACTTCGTGCAGTACCAGCCCAACGACGGTGCAGCGCCGTTTCACCAGACGAGTTTCAAAATCCTTTACGACGACAAGTTCCTTTACCTCGCCTACCATGCGCACGATACTTCGCCGGACTCCATTGTGCAGCGCATGAGCCGCCGGGACGAGTTTCCCGGTGACTGGGTGGAGGCCAACATTGACAGCTACCACGACCAGCGCACGGCGTTTTCATTCACACTCTCCGTGTCGGGTGTGCGGGGCGACGAGTTCATTTCCAACAACGGCAACAACTGGGACACGAGCTGGAACCCGATTTGGTTCGGCAAGACGAACATTGATGCAAACGGCTGGACGGCGGAGGTGAAGATACCCTTGAGCCAGCTCCGCTACGGCGACGAGCAGGAGAAGGTCTGGGGCATTCAGGTGCAGCGCCGTATTTTCCGAAAGGAGGAGCGTTCCACTTGGCAGCATATCCCGCAGAACGGCTCTGGTTGGGTGAGCCGGTTTGGTGAGCTGCACGGCCTGAAGGACATCCCCTCGCAGCGGCAAATCGAAATAGCACCCTACGGCGTTGCGCAGCTAGAAACCTATAAAAAAGAAGAGGGAAACCCGTTTGCCGACGGCACGGACGCCAAGTTGACGGCGGGCGTGGACGGCAAGGTGGCCGTCACGAGCGACCTCATCGTGGACTTCACCATCAACCCCGACTTCGGGCAGGTGGAGGCCGACCCCTCACAAGTGCGGATTGATGGTTTTCAGAATTTCTTTGAGGAGCGCCGCCCATTTTTTATCGAAAGCCGCAATATTTTCCAGTACCAACTGACTGGCTCGGCGGCGGAGGGCGAGTACGATGCCGACCTGCTTTTTTACTCCCGGCGCATTGGTAGTTCGCCGCACGGCTACCCCAATTTGGACGACGGGGAGTATGCCAAGGTGCCGTTGAACACCTCGATTTTGGGCGCTGCCAAGTTCAGCGGAAAGACCAAGGACGGCTGGAGCATCGGCATCCTCGAAAGCATGACCCAGCGGGAAAAGGCGCTGATTGACCTGAACGGCGAGCGCCGACACGAGCTGGTGGAGCCGCTCACGAGCCACTTCGTGGGGCGGTTGCAAAAGGACATCAACGAGGGCAACACCTTGATTGGCGGCATGTTTACCGCCGTTAACCGGGAAAAGGGCATGGAGGACGTGCTGCACCGCAGCGCCTACACGGGCGGCATTGACTTCCAACATTCCTGGAAAAACCGGACGTGGCACTTCACGGCGAGCGGCATTTTCAGTCGGGTGAACGGGACGAAAGAGGCGATTCTGAACACGCAGACGGCTTTCGAACACTTGTTCCAGCGGCCCAATGCCGACCACGTGAAAGTTGACCCGAACCGCACCTCGCTCACCGGGCATGGCGGCACCATCAAGTTGGGCAAATTTGGTGGCAAACAGGGCAAGTTGGGCCAGATATTCAAGTTTGAAACGGGTGTGACCTGGCGCTCGCCAGAGCTGGAAATCAACGACATCGGCTTCCTGCTCACCGCCGACGAAATCAACCATTTTACTTGGGTCGGCTGCCAATTCCAGAAACCGTTCTCGGTGTTCAGGAGTGCCCGTGTCAACTACAACCACTGGCCACGCTGGGACTTTGGCGGGCAGCACCTTTACCAAGCTTTCAAGACCAACATGCACGCCCAGCTAAAGAGCAACTGGGAAATGGGCTCCGGCCTTACCTGGAATCCGCTCGAAATCTCCAACAATTCGCTCCGGGGCGGCTCGTCGCTGCGGCGGCCAGCGGGCATTGGCCATTTTGCCTACCTGGGCACGGATGGCCGGAAGAAGTTTGCCGTGTATCTCAATGGCTTCAACGCCTGGGGTTTCGACAAGACGGTGCGCGTCAAAAACCTGAACATTGGTTGGGAGGCACAACCCAAAGATGCCTTCAGCATCTATTTCAGCACGGGCGTCAACTCCTATTTCCGCAAGCAGGACCAGTACGTTGACCAAGTGACTTACAACGGCGAAATCCGCACCATCGTCAGCGAAGTACACCAGAAGACACTCAGCTTTACGCTGCGGCTCAACTACAACATCACGCCCGACCTCACCATCCAGTATTACGGGCAGCCGTTCATCACAAGGCCACTTTACAAAAACTTCGGGTACGTGATTGACCCACTCGGCAAAGCGTACGACGGGCGTTTCCACCAATACGCCAACTCCGAAATATCATTTGCTGATGACTCCTATCTGGTTGATGAAAATGGTGACGGCCAACCGGACTATTCCTTCGGAAATCCAGACTTCAACTTTGTACAGTTCCGGTCAAATTTTGTGGTACGCTGGGAGTATATCGCCGGGTCGGAACTTTATCTCGTTTGGTCGCAGAGCAGTGAGCCGGATGCTGAGGTGTTTTCAGACCTGGGTTCCAACCTTGGGAGCAGCCTGCTCGAAAACTCATTTGGCGACAAGGCGAGGAACATATTTTTGGTGAAGTGTACTTATCGGTTTTTGAGGTAACCCGGTTTTAAGCGGCTAAAGGTAAAATGGAAAGGGGATGATTGCTCGCTGCAATCATCCCCTTTCCATTTTAGAATACTTATCCATTTTTTCAAAATAAATTGCAGCTTCCCATTGCAATGTAATGATTGCATTTTATATTTGTCCATCAGCTATAATTTAATGCAAGTTTGAAATCTACCTGAATACTCGGCACATTTCTTAGCCGAATTTTTAATTCCCAAAAAATTTCCTAATACCCAACGATAGTATGCACATTTGCAAACGCAGGAAAAGCGGTTTTTTGAACCAGTCTCCTTTTTCAAGCAGACCCCGCGACAAGCGCTAAAGGTTGATGCGCTAAAGTGGTTTAGCCCAGCCTCCGGTGATTACTTCCTTTTGGCAATCCAAGGTTTGGATATCAGGTGGAGGGAGGAGCTTTTGGGTTTCCTTGTAGAAAAATGTGGAATATGTACGAAGGATTTCTTTGCGCAAGACGTGCTTGAAATGTCTGACGACTTTGACAGGATATTGGCATCTCACTGCCCAATGAATGACCAACCGGAAGACTTTCCAAAACCAACACCTTTGACCATCAGAAAGCCAAGGCAAGATGACTACTTGTTGGAAGTGGACCAGGCCATCGAAGCGCACCTCAACGACGAAAAATTCCGGGGATGCGACCTTGCCCGGCTGCTTTGCTGCTGTGAGATGCAGCTTTACCGTAGGCTCAAGAAGCTCGCCCTGCTTTCCACCGCCAACTACATCCGAAGGTACAGGCTGCGCCGCAGCTTGGAACTGCTACGGCAAGCAAGTTTATCGGTTGGGCAGGTATGCTATGCCGTGGGCTTTGCTTCGCTCGAATATTTCAGTAGGAGCTTCAAAAAGGAATTTGGGGTTTGCCCGAATGACTACCGATTAGGCAAATATGTTGAAATAGGTCAAGTAAAAGTAAGATGAGGTCAAGTGCCGGTGTAATACTGCCGCTAATTTTGACCTTGACAATTTACCACGATAAAAGCCGATTGGCAAAACCAAAACCAATGATTATCCATGCCCTTCAAATCCTCCGAAAAGAACTGGAAAGCTTCCTCACTCCAGTGGATGCTACCATTGATAGGGGTGTAGAACTGGGCAACATAGCCCCGCTCGACAAGATGCAGGGCGAAGCAAACGACGGAGATATCAACAAAGTGCTCATCACGCTCATCAACGTCCGGGAGGAAAAGACCTTGAAAAATGGGCCGTTCAGCCGCCGAAACGACGCTACCATGAAGGTGGAATACTTCAACCCACCAGTCTTTCTGAACCTGTACATTCTCGTCAGCGCCAATCAGATCAGCTACGCCAATTCCTTGATTTACCTGTCAGGATAGCCGCTTTTTTTCAAGGGAAAAACGTGTTTACCCATTTGAACACCGTGGCCGTCACGAATACGGAGGTGCCGCTCGCCGACCAGATGGAGACCTTCAAAATAATACTCGACCTATACTCGCCCAGCTTTGAGGAACTGAACCACATCTGGGGGACGCTGGGCGGCAAGCAGGTGCCGTCGTTGGTGTACTGTCTGCGGCTCGTGGAAGTCAATCAGCGCAGGGCGGACAGCACTGGCGGCTTGGTGGAAGAGATACAACTGGGTGCTCGTGGAAAACAACCAATCACTAACTGACAATGACGCCAGGCGATGTCATACACATAAAATATCCGGTGCTGTTCTCGGTGAGGGTGCTGCACCATTATTTTCTGGACAAGAGGGCCAGCCTGTTCGACAATTTCGAGTCGGAAAAGTCCGGCTTATTGGCGCTTGCCGAACACGACATCAGGCAGGTTTTTGAAATAAAACCAACTCCGTCAACCACAAAACTAATGGCGGCAAAGGGGTTCCTGTTCAAGCTGCACCAGTTCGGTTTTACCATCATCGCACAAGGCGACCAGGCGCTGCCCAGCGAGGTGGAGCGGCGCTTGTCGGACACCGAGCGCTTGGTGTTTTCCTTGAAAATAATTGATCCGTATTTTCTACAATACTCCGCTGCGTTCAGCCAGTTGGAGCAGGTGAGGGTGGAAAAAGCCGGACAGCCGAGCGAGCAGGATCGCTTTTTCAAACGGTTTTACCGCTTCGACAACCGGGCGGCCACGCTCATGCCTTTTTTGGCCAAAGGCCCCAGTAACTACGACAACGCAAGGGCCTATTCCGCAGAAGAAATGGTGCGCTCGGTCAGTGGGGGAACGGTCGCATTTCATCAGGCAAAGCAAACGCTTGCAGCGGGCGTGGCTTTGGGTTCGGCCAGTTGGAACCCGTTGCCGACGCTGGACTACGCAGCTTACGACGCCAATCTTGCATACGAATTTGGACAGCGGGTGAGGGCCGCCGGGAACCTGGGGCATTTTGAGGCGAAGCAGCTAGTGCCGCCCAACACGCCGCCCCAGACGCCCGACAACGCATTTTGGCGCAAGCTGAACGACCTGAACCTTTACTACGCCAGCGCCGCCGACCTCGGCACGGAGCTGGAACTGAAGGACGACTACCCAGCCGATGCTTTTGCGCTGGTTTCAATCGCTGGTGGCCACCAGCCGGACGAGTTCAGCTTGTACAATGCCACGTTCCACCTGCGCTCACCCAAGTTCGAGCTGCGTTTCCAGAACAGGTGGTCGTGGTGGCACTACCTGAACGTGCCCAGTGGCAGCCCTGCGATTCCGGACGACTTCTTCCCCATCACGCTACGGGGGAAGGCAACTGGTCGGGACAACGTGACAAACCCGGACGGCAAGTCCGGGCTGCGGCGGGAGCCTCCAGAAAGCACGCAACCGCTAACTCGCTTATATTCAGACATTTATCTTTAATCAATCACTCATAAAAACAGATTCGTCATGCTGAATTTAACTTCACTCAAAACGCCAGGCGTTTACATTGACGAGATTTCCAGGTTTCCACCTTCCATAGCCGCCGTCGAAACGGCGATTCCAGCCTTCATTGGCTACACGGCACGAGCCACGAAGAACGGCGAATCGGTTCTGGCCAAAGCCGTGGCCATTGACTCCATCGCCGAGTACGAAGAAATTTACGGTGGCGGCCCGCCTCAAACGGTGGAGGTTTACCTCGACAACAACGACCAATACCTCAATGCAACTTCTACCGCTGGTTATTTCCTATACGACAGTTTGCGGATGTTCTATGCAAATGGCGGTGGAAAGTGTTATATCATCTCTATCGGAATTTACCAATCACCCATCGTCATTGACATTGGCGATTTCAACGACGGTTTGGCTGCCCTTCAAAAAGAAGACGAGCCTACTATCATCGTGGCGCCCGATGCAGTTCAGTTGGCGGGCAATGGCCTCTTCGACTTCCAAGTGTCGGCCTTGCAGCAATGCGCCAAGCTCATGGATAGGGTACTGCTCTGCGACCTGCGGGAAAGCGATGAAACGGATTTTGACGACAGTGTCGCCGAGTTCAGGGACAATTCCGGCATCAACAACCTTAAGTATGGCGCAGCATACGCCCCTTGGATAAATGCCAGCCTGCCTCGGATTGTGCGCCAGCGCAACCTGACACTGCGCCGCACCGATGCGGCAGGGCCAGTCATCCCGTTGAATACCCTAACGACCAATGCAGGCATTTTGCAAATACTGACAGACCTTTCGTTGTCGCAAGGTGCCGTGAATACCAGCAACACAGGCTTGGCTGCTATTGCTGGAGCGGGCAACTCCCTCGATGATGCGCTTAAAACGGTGGTAGATGTGTACAACAATAGTGCTGATACGACTTTGGCGACATTGGAGCCAGAACTACAAGGCATCTACGGGCTGTTGGCGGAAGCCTTGGAGTTCATTGCGGATTTCCATACAAGCCTACCTACCCCAGTGCCTGCCCCTGCACCCGGCCAAACCAAGGACTTCAACCTTCGGGGAAATATTGAACAAATGCTAACGGCGAGCGGCATCAAGGCCGTCGTGGACAGATTGGCAGCACACCACAATCAACTTGGGGCGATTGATTTGTTTGACAATGTGGCCGTTGACTTGGACGATGCCCTGCCACTGCTTGGGTATGCCGATGTAGCCGCATTTGAAGCTACTACTTTTGCCAGCTTGGTCATTGCGAACCCCTACACTGGCGTTGCGGACGAAGAAGACCAAGCAGACATCGCAAGGGATGGTGCCCTCCGTGCCTCTGGCAGCATCATCGCACTTTTCAACAGCGTGATGACCGCTGCCGCTGAATACGAGCGCACCTTTGACGACAGCTTACAAGCCAATTTTGGTTTCTATAAAAACATCGTGTCAAGGGCCGCCGAAAAGCTCAACCTCATGCCGCCGAGTGGTGCCATTGCTGGCATTTACGCTGCCGTGGATGCTTCGAGGGGCGTGTGGAAAGCTCCTGCCAATGTGAGCCTGACCGCCGTCACCAAGCCAGCCGTGAAAATCTCCCACGAAGAACAAATGTCGCTCAACGTGGACGTGAACTCCGGCAAATCCATTAATGCCATCCGTTCCTTCACGGGCAAGGGCACACTTGTCTGGGGCGCCCGCACCCTCGCCGGCAACGACAACGAGTGGCGCTACGTCAGCGTTCGCCGCTTCTTCAACATGGTGGAGGAGAGCACCAAGAAGGCCACCGAGCAGTTCGTCTTCGAGCCAAACGACGCCAACACTTGGGTGAAAGTGCAGGCCATGATTGAAAACTTCCTGAACACGCTTTGGCGGGTCGGGGCACTGCAAGGCGTGAAGCCGGAGCACGCCTTTTATGTGGCAGTCGGCCTTGGCAAAACCATGACTCCGCTCGACATTTTGGAGGGCCGCATGATTGTAGAAATCGGCATGGCCGTCGTCCGCCCCGCCGAGTTCATCATCTTGCGCTTCTCGCACAAATTGGCAGAGTCGTGAGGAAAGGATTGAAGGATTGAAGAGGGAACTTTACCCTCCTTCAATCCCACAATCCTGCAATCTTCCACTCCATCCATTAATTCAATCCTTCAATCATTCAATCCTTAAAAAATGTCAGAATATCCTATTCCAAAATTTCATTTCCAAGTGGACTGGAACGGCGTCAGCCTCAGCTTCACGGAGGTCACTGGCCTTGACATTCAGCAGGAAATAATCGAATACCGCCACGGCGACAGCAAGGATTATTCAAAAATAAAAATGCCGGGGCTGCGCAAGTTCAGCAATATCACCATGAAACGGGGCACGTTCCAAGGCAAGGTAGACTACTACCAATGGATGAGCGACATCCAAAACGAGCGGGTCAACAACCGCCGGGATGTGGTCATCAAGCTCCTGAACGAGCGCCACGAACCCATCATCGCATGGCGGGCCACCCGTTGTTTCCCGGTGAAGGTGCAGGCCAGCGACCTCAAATCCGACGGCAACGAAATCGCCATCGAAACCATCGAACTGGCGCACGAGGGCTTCAGCTTGATGGCTTAACCGCCTTTTTCACCCAAATCGCCGTGCCATGCCGGACACAGCTAGGAGTGGTGGGTACTACCCACCCGTCAGCTTTTATTTCAAGGTGGAATTCTCGGTGAGCAAGGACGCCCACGACGCCAGTTTTCAGTCCGTTTCCGGCCTTTCGGTCGAGTACGAACTGGAAACCTTTAAAGAAGGGGGCGAAAACCGCTTCGAGCACAAGCTGCCTGGCCGCACCCGCTACCCCGACCTCGTGCTGAAACGTGGGTTATTGACCGACTCGGCGGTGATAAAATGGTGCATTGATGCCCTGCAAAACCGGGACATCAGGCCCGCCGACGTGACCGTGACCCTGCTCAACGAAAAGCACGAGCCGCTCAAGGCTTGGAACATCGTGCGGGCATGGCCAAAAAAATGGACAGTGGCCGACCTGAACGCCAACGAGAACAATGTGCTAGTGGAAACTTTGGAATTGAGTTACCGCTATTTTACGCTAAAATAAACTGTCGCAAATGCCCATCCAGATTCGTGAATTGGTCGTGAAAGTTACGGTGAGCGAAGGCACCAACCAGCCTGCTCAGTCTGGTACTGGCAGTGGCCAAGCATCCTCGTCCAGCACCGCCAATTCCGAACTGTTGCAGCAATGCGTCGAAGAGGTTTTGGAAGTGCTAAAACGCAAGAAAGAACGCTGAAAACCCCCATCAAACAATTCAAACCAATCAAACTCGTCAAACCACATCATGGCCGAATCCGGGAAACTCGAAAAAATGCAAATCATCGCCTACAAGGACGCAAGCCTGAGCGATGACAAAAAGATAGGCAGCTACACGGCAATGATGAACCCAGAGAGCTACACTTTGGACTACAAAATCGAGTACAATGAGGAGCAAGGCCAAGGCACCAGCTCGACCCAACAGCGCTATAAGCTCACTAAGCCGGAGGAGATGAGCTTTGAGTTTTTGTTCGACAACACGGGCATCATTGACGAAAAACCCCGGAGCGACATCCACCAAGAAATCACGACTTTCCGTGACCTTTTGGTGAAATACGAAGGGGAAATACACGAGCCGAAGCATTTCAAATTGGCTTGGGGAACCATTCTTTTCAAAGGGCGGCTCACCAGCCTGAACATCGCTTTCAAGCTCTTCAAGCCCGATGGCACGCCCATCCGGGCGGTGGCAAAGGCCACCTTCAAGGGCAGCATCGAGGAGAACCTGCGGGTGGCCAAGGAAGACGCCAAGTCTCCCGACCTCACCCACCTTCGATTGGTCAAGGCCGGGGACACGCTGCCCATGATGTGCTACCGCATCTACGGCGACCCACGGTATTATTTGGAAGTGGCGAAAGTCAATGGTCTGGGCCATTTCAGGCGCTTGGAACCGGGCATGGAACTGCTTTTTCCACCCCTCGAAAAAACGGCGAAACGATGAGCGACAACAGCCGGAGCGTACCCACCTCCTCGCCGCCATCCGTGGCGACCATCACCGTGCTTTCGGAGGGGAACGAGCTGCCCCGCAACTGGCAACTGCTCTCGGTCAGCGTACACTACGAAGCCAACCGGATACCCTCCGCCACGCTGATTTTTCAAGACGGCGAAGTGTCCACGACCAGCTTCCCGGTCAGCGACGGGGCGGAATTGCAACCTGGCAAGGCCATTGAAATAAAAGCAGGCTACCAAGGCAACGACGAGCTGCTCTTCAAGGGAATCGTGGTAAAACAAGCCCTGAAAATGCGCCAGACCACGTCAATGCTCATCGTCGAGTGCAAGGACGAAGTGGTGAAAATGACGGGGTCGCCCCGCAGTGCCTACTTCGTTGAGCAAAAAGATAGTGACGCCATCGAAAGCATCGTGCAGGCCAACGGGCTGCAGGCCGAGGTGGAGGCGACCGATGTGGAGCACGAGCAATTGGTGCAATACAACACGACCGACTGGGATTTTGTGCAAATGCGGGCAGAAGCCAACGGGCTGATTTGCCTCGCCGACGCCGGAAAGTTGACCGTGGCCAAACCCGACCCATCGGGCGAGCCAGTATTAAACTTACAGTTCGGTGCTACTTTGCTGGAAATGGACTTGGAAATGGACGCCCGTGACCAGCCCAAGGCAGTGAAGGGCTTTGGCTGGAACCCCGCCGACCAAACACTGGCCGAGGCCGAGGCTGCGGAACCCACCACGACCAACAACGGCAATATTGCACCTGCCGACTTGGCCAGGGTGCTCGACCAAGATGCGCACCAGCTTTTCCACGGCGGTGCCGTGGCAGAGGCGGAACTGAAAGCCTGGGCCAACGGCCATTTACTCAAAAGCCGCTTCGCAAAACTGCGGGGCAGGGTGAAATGCCAAGGTTTTCCGGGCGTGAAGCCCGGCAACATCATCGAGCTGCAAGGGGTGGGGGAGCGCTTTAACGGCAAGGCGTTCGTCTCAGGCGTGGCGCACCAAGTGGCACAGGGCAATTGGGAAACCTCCATCCAAATCGGCCTCGACCCGGAGTGGTTTGCCGAGCGGGTCGGGCAAGCGGCGGGCGGCGGCTCTGTTTTGACCCCCCGAATTGACGGCCTGCAAATCGGCGTGGTGACGGCGTTGGAAGGCGACCCCGCCTCCGAGGAGCGGATTCAGTTAAGGCTACCCATCGTCAACAAAGCCGAGGACGGCACTTGGGCACGCCTCGCCACCCTGACGCCGGGGACAAGCGGGGCACGTTTTTCCGCCCAGAAGTGGGCGACGAGGTGCTGGTCGGCTTCATCGGCCAAGACCCCCGCCACGCCGTGGCGCTGGGCGGCTGCACAGCAGCGCCAAGGCTGCGCCAGAGCCTGCCTCCGACGACAACCACAAGAAGGGCTACGTGAGCCGCAGCGAGATGAAGCTGGTTTTTGACGATGAAAAAAAATCCATCACGATAGAGACGCCAAAGGGCAACCTCATTGAACTGAGCGAGGACACGGGCGGCATTTCGCTCACCGACGAAAACGGCAACAAACTGACCTTGAACGCCGACGGCGTGACCATCGAGAGCGCCAAGGACATCATTTTCAAAACATCGTCCGGCGACCTGAAAATGGAAGCGATGAACATAAAAGCCAAGGCCCAGATGAATTTCAAAGCCGAAGGAAGCGCTGGCGCCGAGCTGTCTGCCAGCGGCCAGACGGTGGTGAAAGGGTCAATTGTACAAATAAACTGACGAAAGATGCCACCAGCAGCAAGAATAGGCGATATGCATGTTTGTCCGATGGTCACGGGCACCGTCCCGCACGTCGGGGGGCCAGTAGCCATGGGCAGCCCGACGGTGCTCATCGCAGGGATGCCCGCCGCACGGGTCGGCGACATAGCCACCTGCGTAGGCCCGCCGGATACGATTGTGGCGGGTTCCGCAACGGTGATGATTGGCGGGATGCCCGCAGCCCGGCTGGGCGATTCCACGGCGCATGGCGGCACCATCATCGTGGGGGCACCGACAGTGATGATTGGTTAAATTTTTTTGAAAATGAACTTACAGACAGCCAACGAATACGATTTTTTGGGGCAGGGATGGAGCTTCCCGCCCACGTTCAACCAGACTGTGGTGAGCGTTGAAATGGTATCGCTGGAGGAGGACATCCGGCAGAGCTTGGCCATCTTGCTCACAACGGCCACGGGCGAGCGGGTGATGCAGCCCAAGTTCGGTTGCAACCTCGACGAACTGGTCTTCGAGTCGCTGGACACCACCGTGAAGACCCTCATCCGGGACAAAGTGGAGACAGCTATCCTCTATTTCGAGCCGAGGATTGAACTGCTGAACGTCAAGCTGGACGACACCGGGGAACTGGAGGGCCGCCTGTTGCTCGAGCTGGAATACCGGGTGAAAAAAACGAATTCCCGTACCAACCTCGTCTTTCCGTTCTACGTCGGGGAGGGTGCCTTACAGTCTGGCATCGGGAACGGCATCGTGAATATTGGTTTGTGAAAAATTAAATTAAATAATTGATAATCAATTGGTTAAAAACCAAAATAATCAATGAGCTGCCTCGACAACGACATACGAAACCCTTTGCGCAGGGATGGCACCTGCAGGCCCGACCGCTGGTTCGTGGCCTTGGGGGAGGAGTTTGTCAAGATTGACGAGCGCAGCGAAGCCGAGCTGCAAGAACTCACAAAAGCCATCGCAGCGGGCATCATTTTCTACGACCTCAACAACCAGCCCAACCGGGACTGGTCGGCTTTTTTCGATAAAACGGTGCCGGAGGCTGCCCCGCACATGGCGCTTTTCAAGGCATTCCTCGCCATGTTTGCGCAGGCGCAAAACCATGTGAACACGCTCACGAGGTCGCATTTGGAGCATTATTACAAAACGGTGCTGCAACTGAAGCCGCTAGTTGCCGTGCCGGACAAGGCAGTAGTGGTTTGGGAATTGGCGAAAAACGTGCAAAAGCACCTGCTGATAGCCCGCACCCCGATCAGTGCCGAGAAGGACAAAACGCAGGTGGAGCGGATTTACCGGACGGAGCGGGACACGGTGCTCAACCGGGCATACCTGGACGTCGTGCAGCAATTAGCTTTTGACAAGTATTCCATCAATATCAACGGCAGTTTCAAGAGTTTCACCAAGCCGTTTTCCAAAAAACTGGCAACCTCCAAGGCCGATTTGGAAAAAATGACAAAGAATGGGGAACACTGGCCGCTGTTCGGCATACAGCAGTACAATCTTGCGGCGCCTGACCGTACCATGGAAGACGCCGAGTTCGGCTTTGCGATAGCGCACCCTGTGCTGCTCATGGCAGAGGGCCGCCGTCGGCTGACGTTGACGTTAAACTTTGCCACGGCGTTTGACCCCAGCAAGTTTTACCCATCGGCGCAGTTCAAATACGCCCTGAAATATTACCTGAGCGGTACGGGCCAATGGCTTGAAGTGTGGTGAATTCGGTGGTGGCCAATGCTATGAGAACGCAATTGGTGGTCGAGCTTGAGCTGCCCTTGACGACCCCAGCGGTCGTGCCGTTCGAGGCGGCGGGCTTGGGCGAGCCGTTTGCGACGCCCTATCCGGTGCTCAAATGCCTGCTCAACACGGTGCCGGGAGTGGATGGTGCTTTTGATGTTTTTGCTGGCGCAAACTTGGCTTTGATTTCTCTCCAAGTAAATGTCAGCGAGATGCGTTCACTGCTCCTGCAAAACGATTTCGGGGTGCTCGACGGCACGAAGCCCTTCCAACCGTTTGGTTCACAGCCTGTTTTGGGCAGCAGTTTTAAAATCGGAAGCGCAGAAGTATTCAGGAAAAAACTGAGCGAATTAAGGCTGAAGATAGAATGGCACGGCTTGCCAGACGCTAATCTCGACAATCATTATAATTGGTTGAGAACAGCCCAGTACAAATCAACTGGGAGTAGCAGTAGTTCTCTTTTAAAAAAGAAATATTACGGTCAAAGCGCCGTTGCCACCACGTATGTGTTAAACAGTTCATTCAAGTGCAATCTTTTTCTTTTGTATGATAAAAAAGAATGGGTGGTGGCTACAAACAAGCCATTGTTCAATGCGTCCGCAAATGATGCTATTGAAATATCTACCACTGAATTCCAGCCCAAAGTCAACGGAGGGGTGGGGTATCAGCAGAAATGGTCAAGCGCCAGCTTGCAGCCTTTTGACAACCTGAGTCAGAATGGTTTTTTGACCGTAAAATTGTCAGCGCCGAATACCGCCTTTGGTCACCGGGAATGGCCATCGAAGTATGCAGAAGCCGCCATTTTGAAGGCCAAACATAAAGACGGCGTAGGCATCCTCCCCAATGAACCCTACACGCCGACCATCAAGCAGTTGGAACTGAGCTACCGCTCAACGGAGAGCATAAATTTCAGCCTAAGCGGCCAAACTGGCGAGTTTTACCACGTCATGCCCTTTGGCGTAGCCCCTGCTGTGCGAAATGCGGAGGGGCAGGTCAGCCTGCTACCGCCCAACGGATTGGGCCATTTGTACCTTGGGTTTAAGGAACTCACGCCCCCAGCCACACTCACCCTTTGGCTGCAAATGGAGGAAGGCTCAGAGAACCCCGCGTGGGACATAAAGCCAACTGACATAGTGTGGAGCTATCTGTCCGGCAACGTCTGGAGAAACTTTACAGGTTTGGAACTTTACGCCGACACGACGCTGCAGATGTCTGCTTCGGGTTTGCTGGGATTTCAGGTACCAGTCTCGGCAAACTTGGGCAACGCCCTACATGACAGTTCGCACCACTGGCTAAGGCTCTCGGTAAAAGAGGATACGTTAGACATAGATAGAGTGAAGCCCCATTTTTTCGGAAAAGTGGTGGGCATCCATGCCCAAGTCACCTTGGCGGAATTCGATGAAAAAGGCAACGACCCCGACCACCTGCGCTACCCTTTGCCGCCCACTACCATCCAAAAAATGGTGGAAAAAGAGGCACCAATCAAGGGCATGGCGCAGCCCTACGCCAGCTTTGGTGGCCGGGTGACGGAGCAGCCGGAGGACTTCTTAACTAGGGTGGCCGAGCGGATCCGACACCGTGACCGGGCTGTTTGCATCTGGGATTACGAGCGGCTGGTGCTGGAGCGTTTTACGCAGATTTACAAGGTTAAATGCCTCAACACTTTTCGGGAAACCAGTGGCATACAGCCTTGCAACGTGACGCTCATTGTGCTGGAAAACCTCATCAACCGCAACCCTGCCAACCCGCTGAAGCCGCTGACGGAAAAGCGGGTGCTGTTGCAGATTGCTCAATTTTTGACACATAGGACTTCGCCCTGGGTGCTGTTGGCGGTGGAAAACCCGATTTACGAAGAGGTAAAAGTCTATTGCGATGTGATGTTCCGGGAGGGCTTCGACCCCAATTTTTACCAAAGCCAGCTCAACGAAGAGCTGCGGCGCTTCCTTACGCCCTGGGCCTATGTGGAGGGTGAAAACGTGGTGTTCGGAGGCAGTATCTACAAGTCGTCCATCCTCACCTTCATCGAGGAGCGGCATTACGTGGATTTCGTCACCAATTTCAGGGTGGAGCATATCGCACTGGCCGAGGGCATCGGCTGCATGGAGATATGTGCGGACTTCATCGTGGGCGACTACTACCGCTCCATGTACGGGGAGGTCATCGAGGCGCTCACCGATAAGTCGGTGCTAGTCTCTGCCGAGAACCACGAGCTGGTGATTTTAACGGAAAATGATGACCCTTGCAACAACACGACCTTGGTGCTTTACGACCCTTGCGCGGGCTGTAGTTGATACTCGGTGGTGTTATAAGGAATTGATAATCAATTTTTTACTAAAGAAAAAAGCTATCCAATGTCAAAGCAAATCCGAAGTACGTTGAAGACCTATTTCGAGCAGGGAGACCGCCCGACAGAGGGACAGTTTTGCGATTTTATTGACTCCACCATCAATGGCAGAAGATGAAATCACGATAGACCCCACCACTAAGTTCGTGAAGATTGGCCAGCACGTCGAGCCAGCTGATATGGCCGCACAAGGACCAAAGCAGCGGTTGGATGTGAACGGCGCCATTCGGATAGGCAATACCGCTGCCACCCACAACGGCTCCATCCGCTGGACGGGCACCGACTTTCGAGGGCCGCACGGGCGATGCCTGGAAATCGCTGACGGCCAGTGGTATCTTCATTCCAGCGCCTAGGCTGCGTATTTTCAGGATAAACGGCAGGGACGTGCTCAAGGCTGCATGGGACGGCACGGACGACCTGCGCTTTTTATCGCAAAGCCCCCGTTTTTACCTCTATCGCTACAAGAGTCGCAATACCTACCAGCGCCGGGAGAACCCCAAGCATTGGGCACATACCGACCATCAGCAGGTGAACCCCCAGCACCCCAATACGAACCGAAGCACGGAGTTTCTGGTGCCAAATACGGCAGGGGTGTACAATTCCCTCGATTTCAGGCCGGAGAGTTGGTTCTCAACCCCAGCCAATCGCACCCCAAGGCCAAGGGGACAGGGCCGCTTCATCACCAATGTCGAGACGGAGAACGGCAACCGCCGCTTCGAGTATTTCCGGCTTCGGATGGTGCTGCAGGTAGGGGGCACCAAAGTGTTTGGTCCGTTTTCGGAGACCTTTTCGGTGGGCCATCGCAAACTGAACAACGGTAGGTTCAGGTTGGTGATGGAGATGACGACCTCGGCCAGGTTGGGCAAGCCGGGCACGGCTGGTGCCGCTTCGAGGGTTGCCGCAGGTGGGATATCAAGGTCGGTGGCGGCTGCCCCGGCCATCACGAAAAAGGAAATGCGGTCGGCCATTCTTTTTAACAATGAGGTGCTGGAGGCCATGAAGAGCCTCGACCAAACGGAGCGGCAAAACCTGCTACGGCACGACACCCAGTTGGTGAACACTTTCTCCGGGCAGCCGGATGTTTTGCGCACCTTGGCGGCCATCAAGCCCCAAAAATGACAGTAACCAAATTGATTATTTTCCTGGATTCAGCCACCCCGAACGAGGGGCGGTTTCTTTGAAATAAAAGGCATAAAAGAAGTAGATAGGAGACGGGTTGATTGTAGAGTTTAGCAGTGAAATGCGAGTTGTGCAGATTTGGAGCCATCGTGTCGTTTTCGACCATTATGTGTACTGAATAAGTTCAATGAGTTAGTAGTTGCGTATTCTTCAAATAGGCCATCCGCCCACGGCCTCAGAACCGTGGGTTGCCCCCTCAGAAGGGCATTACGGTTGAGATGCGAAAGTGCGAGAGCGAAGTACGACATAAGAGTAGTACGAGTTGAACCTGTTTCATCATCGGCTAAACCTCTGAAAGACGGAAAAGTGATACGTGCGAGTTCAGATAAGACATCCGGCGGTTCGGCCTCACGTGCCGTGCTTGGGCCGGTTGAGGGTTTTCCCCTGTGCATCTAATGCTTCCAATAAGACATCCTTTGTTTTTTATCACTTGCCTTTGTTTCAAAGATAGAACATTGCCAAACGGAGCTGCCCAGTACCCAACCAGCTTGGGCAGCTCCAATATTTAACCGAGCCATGGTCGAGCACATCAGCATTTCGAGGAAGCCGCCCTTGCAAAAAAAGCATGGACTTCGCCGCACTCCGGGAGGAGGCCCTTCGGCGGGTGCAGGAACTGGCTGCTCGGACTTGGACCGATCACAACCTGCACGACCCCGGCATCACCATCCTCGAAGCGTTGGCCTACGCCATCACCGACCTCGGCTACCGCACCAGCTTCGATGTGGCCGACCTGCTGGCCGAGCCGCCGGGAACCACACAGCCTACACCGGGAACGCTCTACCCTGCACCTTCGGTCATGCCAACCTGCCCGGTCACGGAACGGGATTTCCGAAAACTGGTCATTGACTGCCTAGGGGTGAAAAACGCTTGGTTGCGCGCACTGAACCTACCGACACCTGTACTCCAGTCCGACCTCGCCCCACGGGAACCCCAATTTTACTACCGAGAACGGGACGCCGCCGACCAGCCATTTCAGAAGCTTGCCTACGGCAGATTGGCCGCCGAGCCTGAAATCATGCCAAAAGGCGTGTACGACGTGCTAGTAGAACTGGACAAAGCCCCCGACGGCAGCGACCTGAACATCAACGCAATCGCCACCCAAGCCACGTTAAACTTCGCCGGGGCCACTCACTCCTGAACCTCGACATCGTTTCCCCAAACTGGAATGTCGCCAGCCAGCCTTGGCTGACCGACTATCTTGCAGGAACCGCCACGGTCGCCAATTTCACGCTTACGGTCGCCGACAACGACCCCATTTTGCAGGACGAAAAACTGTTGGATGGCAATTTTTACATCACGGTAAGATTAAATTATCTCGCCATTGAGTACCTGATTCCACTTTTTGTCCGTGCTTCGCAAGGCTTTCCCATTGAATCAGACATCGTGGCAACTTACGAAGCGGCCCAAGCCGAAATCGGCAATTTTTTAGCAAGTACCGCCTCCGGCAATGTGCTGGAGCAGCTCATACAGCGGCACGTGGAACGCAAATTGGAAGTGGAAAGCGTGCTCACGGCGGTAGCTTCCAAGCTGCACCAGCACCGCAGCCTCTGCGAAGATTTTCGGGACGTCAAGCCTGCCTGCATCGTCGAGATTGCCGTACATGCCGAGCTGATGTTACGCAGCGATGCCGACCCGGTGGAGGTGTTGGTGCAGGTCTTTCGCCAGTTTGCCAACCACATAAGCCCTTCGGTAAAATTCCACGCCATCAGCGAACTGCGTTCGTTGGGCTACCGCACCGAAGACATCTTCAACGGGCCGCTCTTGGAGCATGGCGTCATCCTCGACGATGAACTGGACGGCCTCAACGGTGGCGAAACCGTTTACACCTCTGACCTCATCCGAATCGCCATGCGGGCCAATCCCAACGGGGCAGTAATGGCAGTCAAGTACCTGACTATCAGTGACTTCAAAGACAATACGCCCCGCAGGATAGCCGAGCTGAACTGCATCCACCTCACTGATTTTGCCACCTGCAAGCCGAGGTTAAGCATGGAGAAATCAAGGCTGACCCTGACCAAGGACGGCGTTGAAATCCCGGTGGACATGGCCGCCCTTCGGCAACGATTGGACGAGTTGGAAGCCAGCGAGCAACGCTACCATCCTACTGCCGATGATACCACTTACCTGCTTCCGACTGGCGGGTACCGGGACGTGGAGGATTACCAGTCATTGCAGGAACTGCTGCCAGCAACCTATGCCGTGGGCAGCCATGTGCATGGCCCCGATTCGCCCGTTCGCCGAAAGGCGCAAACTGCACAATTACAAGGGTTTTTGATGGTATTCGACCAAATTTTGGCCAGTTCTTTTTCACAAATCAACAACGTGAAAAAGCTGCTCTCGCTGGAACAAACCGTGGCCACCTACGCTACCCAGCCGCTTTACGGCATAACGGGGGCGAGCCTGCTTATCCGAGCTTTTTCAGAAGGGAGCCAAGATTGGGAGAGCTTCATTGCCGATGCCAGCAACGCCTACCTGCAAGGCTTGCTGCAAGCTGCCGAGACATCCAAGTTGAGCGCCGACCGACGGGGCCGCTTCCTCAGCCACCTGCTCGGCAGGTTTGGAGAGGCTTACGAGCGATACCCGGTCTTCGAGTTTTTGTACCAAAATGCTGGCGTGGCGGGCTTCACGGCCATCCAGCACAAGATTTCGGTGCTCGCAAACTTGCCCCGGTTGGCTTGCAGGCGGGGGCAAGGCTTCAATCGGAAGGCGCCCGCCCAATTCGGCAACGGCAACGTGACGGGGCTGGGCGACCGGATTTACCACCTCTTGGGTATGGCCGCCTTCACCCAATCGGCCAACAGCTTCTACCAGCTTGAGTTTTACGAAGAAAATGACGCCGTGGACGATGGCATCGTGGAGTGGCGCTACCGCTTCCGGCTGCCCAATGGCGACATCGTGTTGAGCAGTGCCAACCAGCACCCCAGCTTGGAGGAGGCGCAGGCCGTGGCTGCCCGCTGCATCCGTTTTGGGCAAAACCCCGCCAACTACCAGCTACGCAATGCCGCCGGGTGGCGCTACCGCTACAACATCCTCGACCCCGAAACCAATGACATCATCGGCAAGCGGCTCGACCGGTTTGCCTCGGTTGCATTGCGCCAGCAAGCGATTGACGATATGGTGGCCATGTTCAGCAGCCTACCGAGGGTTCACGTGGTGGAGCATATCCTACTACGCCCAAGGTTGCCCAAGGACGAACTGCTTGAGCCAAGGCTGCGAAGGGGCATCGTGTACGAATCGGAGCGGGACCCCTACTCGTTTCGGGTGAGCATGGTGCTGCCCAACTTCGCCCCGGCCTTCGGCCAGCCCGATTTTCAGATGCTGGCCGAGCAGGTCATCCGTATGGAGACTCCAGCGCATATTTGGGTGGATGTTTTTTGGATAGATGCTGCCCAGATGGCCGATTTCGAGCAATGCTACTCGGCTTGGTTGGCACTGGATTCACTGCCACTGCCCACTGCCGAACCAGCGCTGTCGCAGCACCTCGACGACCTCAGCGTGGCCCGCTCCAGCGTAGTGGAGAAGCTGAACGAACTGGGTGACACTTTGGATGTGGGACTTGACAACTAGCCATGATGGAGCATCTCATCAAAACCTTGAAGCTGGATGTCCAGCTTGGAAAAACGCAACGCAGCCATGCGAAGGGGGAGGAGGTGACCAACTTAGTGCAGTCAAGGCTGCTGCCAGAACTTGAGGCTGCTTTCGACAAGATGTCCAATGCGAAAGGTGGACGTGGAGTTGCCGCATTTTGAAATTGACTTGGGAATGCTTCAAGCAGATTCCTTGGAAACGTGCGTGCAGCGGTGGCTTTTCGAGCAGTTGCCCAAGGAAATGGAGCGGTTGGCGCAGGCTGCTTCGCAAAACTCTGCCCCCGCCCCGTCGCAGGCTTGGCTGTTCTATTTTTTGCAAAATGGGCACCTGCCTTGGTCGGCACCACGGTGGGATTTAGCCAAGTTGGAGGCTGTCTTGCTTGAAAATTTCGAGGCGAAAATCTGGCCCTGGGTGATGGGTAGCCGTCCCGCCAACCTTCTGGCGGTGGTCGAGCGGCTGGTGTTGAGCAGGCCAGAGCTATTCCGTCGCAGGTTGGTGGAAGTGGTGTTCAAGGGGCGGCCACCGCGACGAGATTTTGTATTCAGTTATTTGAAAACTAGTGATTTAGGTGAAGGCGTCGCTGTTGTTTCGCTGCTGTCAGCCGCATTGGCAGGCGCTGGCGCAACGGACGAAGGCTTCGTGCAGAAGGTCATGGACGTATCGGACACTTACCTGCCTTCTGTAGAAATCGGCAACCGAGCGTTCGAGCCTGTGTTGGCGATGGAGCTGTTCCGAAGGGAATGGAAAAAGGCAGTTCAAGTCCGAGCCGCCAGCCTCGGTTTCCGCTGGTTCCTTGCGGCCATTTTTCTTGGGAGAAAAAACTTGGGTAGCCAAGGCGGTGGTTTTTTTCAGGGGAAAACAGAGCGAAACCATTTCGCCCGTTTCAGTTCCGACCGACTTGAAAGACTTTGCAGAAGAAGGTGAGGCGATTTATGTCCAACAAGCAGGTCAGGTGCTGTTTGCGCCGTTTTTGCCCATGCTCTTCGAGCGGCTGGGCTGGCTAACACAGGGCGTTTTCAAGTCAGAAAAAGCGAATCGGGCTGCCGTGCAGGTAGTCGGGTATTTGGCCACAGGCCGAAAATTTTGACAGAACACGAGCTATTGCTGGGCAAAATCTTGTGCGGTTGGTCCATCGAGCAGCCCGTTCCGGGGCGCTTGCGCCTAAGCAAAGCGCAGTCAGATGAATGCGAGGCGATGCTTCAAGCCATCATCCAGCATTGGGGGGCCATCGGGAATGCCTCGCCAGCGGGCCTGCGGGAAGGGTATTTCGAGCGGGAGGGCAGGCTTACCCAATCTGAGCTTGGCTGGGTGCTCCGGGTCGAGCAACGGTCGGGTTTAGACCTGCTTTTGGACAGGCTGCCTTGGGGCATTTCAATATCAAACTGCCTTGGATGCAAGGGCTTTTGATGGTGGAATGGGCTTGAACACAAACTGGAAATTTGAAAATGATTTTCGATAAATGAAAACCACGGCTGAAAAATCCTCCTCGTCGGCAAAGCCCACCACGGCTTCGCCCTTCATCGCCAGGACGGACGGTGGGGATTTTTTTGCGCCAGCGATTCAGACCAAGCTCAAAGTCGGCCAGCCTGGAGACAAATTGGAACAAGAGGCCGACCGCACTGCCGACCGGGTGATGCGGATGCCCAACTCCGCAGCCATGCCCGTGAAAGAGGAGCGCCCCGCTGGCATTTCCCGCAGGGAAATGGACGACAAGCCCATCCAACGCATGGCCATGCCCGACGAGAAATTGCAACGCAAGGAGGAAGAAAAAATTCAGAAAAAGGAGGACGAGAAGCTGCAACGGATTGCCAAGCCGGAGGAGAAATTGCAGCGCAAAGAGGAAGAAAAAGTCCAGAAAAAAGAGGAAGAAATCAAGCGGAAAGGAGGCGACGGCGTACCTGCCGTGACCGCCAGCGTCCAATCGGGCATCAGCAACAAAATGAGCGGTGGCCAAGCGATGGACACGAACACCCGCGGCTTCATGGAAAGCCGCATGAATGCTGACTTTTCCAATGTCCGCATCCACTCCGACGCCGAATCGGGCAGCCTCAACAACCAACTCAGCGCCCGAGCCTTCACCTACCAAAACCACGTTTTTTTCAACCGTGACCAGTACCAGCCGGGCACTTCGGAGGGCAAGCACTTACTGGCTCATGAGCTGACGCACACCATCCAGCAGGGTCACGCCGTGCAGCGGTCGCCGCAGGTGAGCACGACGGTCACGCAGCCTCATATCCAGCGGCTTGGCATCAGCGATGCGCTCGACTATTTCGCCGATGCGGCCTACAATATCCCCGGCTACCGGATGTTCACCATCGTAATTGGGGTGAACCCCATCAACATGGAGCGGGCTGACCGCAGCACAGCCAATATCCTGAGGGCCATCGTTGAGTTTTTGCCCGGAGGGCGGCTCATCACCTCCGTGCTCGACCGTTACCAAGTTTTCGAGCGGGCAGGGGCCTACGTGGAGGAGCAGATGAACACGCTCGGCATCACGGGTGCCAGCATCCGGGCGGCGGTCATGTCCTTTTTGGACTCGCTCGGCTGGCGGGATATTTTCCGATTGGGCAGCGTGTGGGACAGGGCCAGGCGCATTTTCACCGAACCGATTGGCCGCATCCTGACCCTGATTCGCAACCTTGGCACTGCCATCATGAGATTCATTTGGGACGCTGTGCTGCGGCCATTGGCCTCCCTGGCTGAAGGCACTCGTGGCTGGGACTTGGTGAAGGCCATCCTCGGTCGTGACCCCATCACTGGCGACCCGTTCCCACGCACCCCGGTCACGTTGATTGGTGGGTTCATGCGGCTCATCGGGCAAGAGGAGGTTTGGGAGAACATCCAGCGTGGCAATGCCATCCAACGGGCTTGGGTCTGGTTCCAGACTGCGTTGTCGGAGCTGATGGGCTTCATCGGGCAAATCCCGACCCTGTTTATCAACACGCTGCGTTCGATAGAAATCGCTGATTTTCTGCCGCCAACAAACCTGTTTGCTAAGATATTTAGGGTCTTCGGCAATTTTGTGGGCAGCTTCATCAGTTGGGCGGGTGGTAAGGTTTTGAGCCTGCTCGAAATCATTTTCTCCGTGGTTGCGCCGGGCGCAATGCCTTATTTGCGCAGTGCTGCGGGTGCTTTCCGGCAAATTATCCAAGCACCGGGAAGCTTCATCCGCACCCTCATCAACGCTGTGGTGATGGGCTTCCGGGGCTTCGCCAGCCGTATTGGCACACACCTGCGCAACCGCATCGTGCAGTGGCTCACTGGAGCGATGTCCGGTGCTGCGATTTACATCCTCGGGCTTTTGAGCTTCGTGAAATCGTGAAGTTTGTGCTGTCGGTGCTTGGCCTGACGGGGCAAAACCTACGAGGCCGCATCGTTCGGGTGATTGGCGAGCCAGCCACCGCCGCCCTCGAAACGACGGTGAGCGTGGTGCGCACCCTCATCACCGAAGGCCCGGCGGCGGCTTGGGAGCAGATTCGGGAGATGCTCGGCAACTTGCGGGACATGCTGATGACGCAAATCATGCAATACGTCAGCACGACCATCGTGCAGGCGGCCATGACCCGGCTGCTCACCAGCCTGAACCCCGTGGGGGCGTTCATCCAAGCCATCATCGCCATTTACAACACCATCATGTTCCTCATCGAACGGATCAGCCAAATCATGCAGGTGGGGCGCTCGGTGCTGGACGGCATCATGGCCATTGCCGCAGGTGCCATTACCCCGCTGCGCAACGGGTGGAACAAACAATGGCCGGGCTGCTTACCTTGGTCATCAGTTTCCTTGCTCGCATTGCTGGGCTGGGCCGCATCTCGGACGCCGTGCGGGGCATCATCCAGCGCATCCGCCAGCCGATTGACCGGGCACTGGACAGGGTGGTGAACTGGCTGGTGGGGATGGCAAGGCGGTTCGTGCGGGGAAACACGGAAGAAGGAGGGCAAGCTGGTAATTTTAGTGAACAGTTCATGTGGGACAGCATTGCTGAACAAGTGTCTGGTCAACCAACACCTGAGACAAGGCTAACCATTTCTAGCGCAGATTTCAATAGAAGTGTTCTACAAAATTTAATAACAAGCAGTAGCGCAACGCAAGCAAGAAAACTCAAATTAGTCAATTGGTTGAATCAAGGATTGCTTCTGCATTGTTATCAACAAATGGGGATGAAATTTATGCTTTGCTTCAACAGGCAGGTGGGATGGTTAACAGTTTGTATGGTGGCAGAAGAATGGTGGAAATTCATCATAATGAAGAAGTTGCTGAACATCCGGAGACTTTCAAGCAGACTAGGCTTGGTAGAATTAGTGTGAAAAGAGCTATTCAGAATCAAGCTCGCCAATCAATCAAAGCCTTTAGCGGCAAGAGATGGTTTGTCAAATGCTGAAAAAAGAAATCCGTTTCGCTGAATTACTTACATTGATTAAATCTCAAGTTTTAGATGACCAATCTACGTCTCAAGCTGAAGTCTTGGAGGAGGTAGAAATGATAGCAGTTTCTCAGCGAGCACATATAGAAATTCATAGAAGAAGAAGGCTTTTAGAAAGAACATGAAAAAGGCTCCAATTACCAATCTCCAGCTTGCTCAATCATGGCTTCGAAACGTCGTTTCTGGTTGCCTAAGCCTGCAGTTTGGTAAAGCAGAGAGCTTTGAAGTTGCTTCGTTGGATTTTACAAGACAGACAATGGCATCTCCAAATTTCATTGAACAATTCAACCCCGCTTACGAAGAATTAGTGGTGTTGATGTTGGCGCTTGCCCCAAATTTGCACCCCGGCTTCTTTCGCTCCATCCTCGCCGAGCACCTGCCCGAAGGCGGCGACTTCCCAGAGTTCTGTGGCGTGAAGGGCCAAAACCAAGGGACATCCTCCCCACCGGCGAAACTGCCCAGTTCATCCTCGCTGGCGACGACCTCGAAAAGCGGCTGGAAGTGCAACGGCTGTTCGGCACCGACCACTGGTTTCACAAAAAAGGAATCCTGCACTTGGAGGCCGTGCCCACGGGCGAGCCGACCATGAGTGGCCGCATCAACCTCGACCCAGAGGTGTTGGAAATGCTCACACTTGGCAGTGTCAGCAAACCCCGGTTCAGCACCGACTTCCCGGCGGAGTACATCCAAACGGGCATGGAATGGGACGACCTCGTGCTGGCCCCCAGCACCCTCCGCCAAATCCGGGAAATCGAAAGCTGGGTGCGCCACCAGGCCACTTTTTTTGAATGCGTGGGGCATGGGCCGTCGCAGTGAAACCCGGCTACCGGGTACTGTTCCACGGGCCACCGGGGACGGGAAAGACCCTCACCGCCACCTTACTCGGCAAGAGCACGTGCCGTGACGTGTTCAAAATTGACCTCTCCATGGTCGTGTCGAAGTACATCGGCGAGACGGAGAAGAACCTCGCTCGCCTCTTCGACAAGGCGCAGAACAAGGACTGGATTCTGTTCTTCGACGAGGCCGACGCCCTGTTCGGCAAGCGAACAGGTATCCGTGATGCCCACGACAAGTACGCCAACCAAGAGGTGAGCTACCTCTTGCAGCGCATCGAAACGTACCCGGGCTTGATAATTTTGGCTTCCAATTTCAAAAGCAACATAGATGACGCCTTCCTGCGCCGCTTCCAAGCGATGATTTTTTTCCCGATACCAAAGCCGGAGGAGCGGCAAGCACTTTGGGAGAAAGCTTTCCCCAGCAACATCAAATTGGACCCGAAGATTGAATGGGCAAACTTGTCCCGGCAATTTGAGCTAACGGGCGCCAGCATCATGAACATTGTCCAGTATTGCTGCATCACGGCTTTGGAGCAAGGCGAGGACACAATTTCACTCGAAAATTTATTGAACGGAATACGGAATGAACAAGTGAAAGAAGGGAAAATTGTTTGAGTTTGGCTTGAAACAACTGCGAAATGACTTTCTGTGCTATTTTGGAATTTAAACTAAGGCACAAAAACATATCACTATGCCCAACGCTCATTCATACCATAGGCCACTCCTAACCACCCAGCCGAGGAGTTCCTGGGGCTGCTGCAACTGCACGGCATTGACTGTGTAGTGGATGTCCGCAGCACACCCGCTAGCCAGTACAACCCGCAGTACAACAAGCCTGTGTTGCCAATTTCCTGAAACAGAACGACATCACGTACCTACATTTTGGCCGGGAGTTTGGGGCAAGGCATACCAGCGTCATGCTGCATGATGATGAAGGGAAAGTTGATTTTGAAAAAGTTCGTGCAACTGCTGACTTCAGAACTGGGGTGGAGCGGCTTCAAGAAGGCATTGAAAAGGGTTACTTTCCAGCTTTAATGTGCGCCGAGGCCGATCCACTGGAGTGTCACCGTTTTTCCATGATTTCGGGTCACCTCGTGAGTTTGGGTTGAGGTGGTTCATATTTTAAGGATGGCGTAGGCCGCATCAAGATTTGGAACAAGAACTGCTCAAGAAATTTGCAAAAAAGCTGCCACAGCCGACAATTTTTGAGCCATATATCAGCCGGGAAGACCAAGTGAGGGCGGCCTACCGCTTGCACAACCAACAGGTAGGTTGGTCACCGAAAAGAGAGTCGTTGGTAGCCGAGGGCGATAGGGCCTGAGAAAATTGTGCTGGCCAACACACTTAACTGCTTCAACATTCATGGCAAATGATAAAACTATTTACCATCGGTTTTACTGGAAAAAACGCCAGCCAATTTTTTGGCCTGCTCCGCAACAATGGCGTCAGTTCCGTCATTGACACCCGCATCAGCAACGCCTCCCAATTGGCGGGGTTTTCTAAGGGTGGCGACCTCCAGTTTTTTTTGAATGAAATTGGCGGGATGGGCTATACGCACAACCTCGATTTTGCGCCAACCAAGGAACTGCTCGACGGATACCGAAACAAGATAATGACTTGGGCGGAATATGAAACTGCCTATTTGAACCTTATTGATATGCGCAAAATCGGTGATAAAGTTCGTCCTGAACAACTTCACCAACACTGTTTGCTGTGCAGCGAGCATGGCCCCGAAAAAATGCCACCGTCGGTTGCTGGCCGAATATTTCCAACATCGCTTCAATGATGGAAATAGTGCACCTCGTGGAATAGAAGAATTTTAAATTCGTTGATTGCCAGGGTTTTATATAGTATTTTGACCATAAAATAACCGCTATGATGAAAACATACCTCCTTTGCCTTGCCAATTCCAAGAAGTACGGCGAGCGCTGCATTGCGGGCGTACAACTCGTTCCCGATTCAAAAAATGCATTTCATCCTTTGAAGTCAGAAGGAAAACCCAAGTGGCTCCGTCCGTTTCTGACGCCGAGCATGGACAAGTTCCTGCTAGTTTGGTCACGGATATTTCGTAGGCGATATTATCCATTTGACCTGTTGCAGCCATGCCCCAGCGTGTACCAGACAGAGAACTGCCTCTTTGCCACGGGCAGCTTGCAGAAGGTTAGGGCAGCCGTGATGACAGCTGCACATCTTGAACAGCTTGGTGAAAACCAAGGCGAAGCACTGCTCGGCAACCACTACCGAAGTTTGGCTCTGAATGAAATCGACAAAGTCAGCCGCTCTTTGGTGCTGATAAAGCCAGACGAAGTGCAGCCTTATTTTACCACACCCTATAATACCCAAGCCTCGTATCAAATTCAAGTTAGGCAGCAGCAGTTACGATCTTGCCCATGACCGATGTTAATTTTTTGACACAATGCAAGCAAGGCTGGAAAGTTTACAAGGCCAATCAGCCTTCATTACTTTTGCTGGGTATGCCATTTGAAGGCAGGCATTACAAATTAGCTGCTGGTGTCATTTACTGTCAATAGGCCTATTGACCTACATTTGACTTGTTCAATTATTGTCCAAAATGCTACTTCCCTACTTCAACGAACTCGAAACTGAAGCCGGCTGCGACGAAGCAGGGCGGGGCTGCCTCGCTGGCCCCGTGTTTGCGGGCAGCCGTCATCTTGCCCAAGGATTTCGCGCACCCGTTCCTCAACGACTCGAAACAACTCACTGAACATCAACGCTTTGAACTCGCCCAATCTCTAGAACGGGAGGCGCTGGCATGGGCAGTGGCGAAGCTCGAAGCCCCTGAAATAGACCAACTCAACATCCTCTGGGCATCTGTCATGGGGATGCACCGAGCCGTTGCGAGGCTAAAAACCCACCCGACCTCGCTGCTCATTGACGGCAACCGCTTCAAGCCGTACCCCGGCATCCCGCACCACTGCATGGTGAAGGGCGATGGGCGGTTCCACAGCATTGCTGCCGCCTCCGTTTTGGCGAAAACCTACCGGGACGACCACATGGTTTTTCTGGCAAAAAAATACCCACAATACGGCTGGGAGCGCAACAAGGGCTATCCGACACTGGAACACCGGGAGGCCATCCGACAGCATGGAGCGACACCAGAGCATCGGCGGTCGTTCAGGTTGTCAGAACAAGTGCAAGAAGCGTTGTTTTAGATTGTCGGTTGTCAGTCGCTTTTTCATTGCCGAAGGCAACCTCTGCGTCATATTAGACAAGCTAGACGCAGAGGTTGCCTTCGGCAATGACAAAAGCGACTTGAACACAGCTTGATTAATGGTTTCAAACAATCCTAGCAATCTCATCAATCAAACCTTCCAACTCTCACCCAACATCCCGATATTTGCCTCCGTTTTGGAAACCTCAACCCATCGCTGATGTTTTACCAAAGATAAAACTCAAAATCCACAGAGGTTTATGGCAAAAATGGCGTTCCTAACTTGGATAAAATCTGAACAAAAATCGATGAGCGACGACCCACTTTTTCCTTTCCTTTGTACTTTTACTTATTAAAATGACGGATTTCTCATTTATAGCAAATGCCCACCCTGCCTATATTGACTCGCTCTACGAGCAATATCTGACCAACCCCGAAACGGTGGAGCAGAGCTGGCGCTTGTTTTTCAAGGGCTTCGACTACGGCTTCAATGCAAACAACGGAACTGGCTCCAACGGTGCAGCCGCAAGCGGTAACGGCGCCGTACACGCCACACCCGGCGACGTTGACCTCGACGAGCTGCGGGTGCTGGCGCTCATCATCGGTTACCGCAACCGGGGCCACCTCAAGTCAACCACCAACCCACTCCAAGCCCCGCAAGAACCGCAAGCCTTCGCTCAGACTCGCCGATTTCAGCCTGACCGAGGCAAGCCTCGACAAGCCCTACGTGGCCGGAAAGGAAGTGGGGATGGAGAAAGCGACACTGCGCCAAATCATTGCCCACCTCGAAAAAGTGTATTGTGGCAATATCGGCTTTGAGTTTCACCATATCCAGGACAGGGACAAACGCCGCTGGCTACGCAATCGCATCGAGGCACAGAACCCAGAAAACCAGTGGGGGCTGACGCTCGACGAAAAAGCGCATCCTCGAAAAACTCAACGGCGCCACGGTGTTCGAGCAATTTTTGCACAAAAAGTTCATCGGACAAAAGCGCTTCTCGCTGGAAGGCGGCGAAACGACCATTGCCGCCCTCGACGCCATCATCACCGCTGGTGCGGACGCAAGGCGTGGAGGAGGTGGTGTTCGGCATGGCGCACCGGGGCAGGCTGAACGTGCTGGCCAATATTTTGGGAAAAACCTACGAGCAGATTTTTACGGAGTTTGAGGGCGAGATGCCCGAAGACCAGAGCTTCGGCGACGGCGACGTGAAGTACCACCTTGGGTTCTCTTCGCAAGTGACCACACCGCACGGCAAGCAAGCTTACTTGAAATTAGTGCCAAACCCCTCGCACCTCGAAGCCGTGGATCCCGTGGTGGAAGGCTTCGCAAGGGCAAAAGCGGACGTACAGTACAGCAGCGAGTACGACCGGATTTTGCCAGTGCTCATCCACGGCGATGCAGCGGTGGCAGGGCAGGGCATCATCTACGAATGTCTCCAGATGAGCTTGTTGGAGGGCTACTCCACGGGTGGCACGGTGCATTTTGTCATCAACAACCAAATCGGCTTCACGACCGACTGGGAGGACGCCCGCTCCTCGACCTACTGCACGAGCATTGCCAGCACGGTGCAAGCGCCTGTTTTTCATGTGAACGGCGACGACCCGGAGGCCGTGATTTTTTGCTGCAAAATGGCAATGGAATACCGCCAACTTTACAACGCCGACGTGTTTATTGACATGGTTTGCTACCGCAAACACGGCCACAATGAGGGCGACGACCCAAAGTTCACGCAACCCACACTGTACGACCTCATCAACGTACACAAAGACCCCCGTGAAATTTACAGTCAGCGTCTCATCGAGCGGGGCGATGTACACAAAGAGCTGGCCGAGAACATGGAGAAGGAGCTTTGGGACTCCTTGCAGGCCCGCCTCGACAATTTGAAGCAAAACAAACGGCCTTACCAATACCAAAGGCCGAACTGGCCTGGAAAAGCTGAAAAAAACCACTGTTCCCGAAGACTACGACCAATCGCCGGAGACGGGCATTGACAGCAAGGCACTCGACAAAATCTTGAAGCACCTGCACCAGTATCCAAAGGATTTTAATGCTGTGAACAAGATAGACCGTATCCTGAAGTCATCGAAGGCGATGTGGGAAAGCGGCAAGTTGGACTGGGCGCTCGGCGAACTCAGTGCCTACGGCTCGCTGCTGCTCGAAGGCAACGACGTCCGACTCAGCGGACAGGACGTGAAGCGGGGTACTTTCTCGCATCGCCACGCCGTCCTGACCGAGATTGGTACAGGGCGTGAGTACAACCGGCTGGATGGTTTGGGTGAAAAACAGGGCAAGTTCCGCATCTTCAACTCGCTACTGAGCGAGTATGCCGTGCTCGGCTTCGAGTACGGCTAACGCTGGCCCGTCCCGATGCGCTGGTGATTTGGGAGGCGCAGTTCGGCGACTTCTTCAACGGGGCGCAGACGATGGTGGACCAGTTCATAATGTCCGCCGAGCGGAAATGGCAGCGCATGAGCGGCCTGTGCATGTACCTGCCCCACGGCTACGAGGGCCAAGGCCCAGAGCATAGCAGCGGCAGAGTCGAGCGTGTCCTGCAAAGCTGCGCCAAGTACAACGTGACCGTGGCCAACGTGACCACGCCCGCCAACCTGTTCCACTTGCTCCGCAGGCAATTGGTGCGCCGTTCCGCAAGCCGTTAATTTTGATGACGCCGAAAAGCGGCCTGCGCCACCCGGAAGTGGTGTCGGAACTGAAGGATTTCACACGGGAACTCGTTTCCAAGAAGTGATTGACGACGCTGGCGCAAAAGCGGCGAAGGTCAAAACGCTGCTACTCTGCACCGGAAAAATATACTACGACCTGCTCGACAAACAGCGCACCGACAAGCGGGAAGACGTGGCCATCGTTCGCCTCGAACAGCTTTACCCGTTGCCGGAAAAACATTTGGACGCAATTTTCAAAAAATACAAAAACGCCAAGGTGCGCTGGGTGCAAGAGGAGCCTGCCAACATGGGCGCGTGGATGTACCTGCTCTTCCAACTCAACGGCAAACGCTCGCTGGAACTCGTGTCACGGGAAGCTGCCGCATCGCCCGCCGTCGGCTTCAAGAAGCTGCACGACAAGCAGCAGACGGAGGTGGTGGGGAAAGCGTTTGAGAAGGTGAGCGAGTGAGCGGGTGAGAAGTGTGAGCGAGTGAGAGAAGCCCCGTTGGCAGTTGAATTTGCCGACGGGGCTTTTGATTTTCTAAAACAACGCAGAAGCTCACCAACGCCATGCCAGTGAATGGATGATGAAGATGACCAAATACAAGAAGCTGACAATGAGGAATTTGAAAATCGTTATTGGCCAGCGCTGCCCGTAGAACCGCTTCATCGCAAGCATCGGGTAGAAGGCTGCTGCCGTGATGGACAGCCCCACCACTGGTCCGAAGGCATCGCCCAGCCAATTTGACACCAACATCAGCAGCGTAATAAACAGGAACATGAACGAGTGGGCATGGAAGGAGAAAATGACGTGTTCGTAGTAGAAAAACCGTCGCCGAACATAAAGCAGCTTGAGTACGACCGCCAGCATGGGCATCATGACGAGCATCATCCAGAGGATGTTTCCAATGAGGTAAATGCCAAAGTTGTCGCCTTTTTTGAGCATCCTCACCTGCTGCCTGACGAGCAGCCTTTTCCAAAACCCCTCGATGTGGTAGGTGCTTAGCAAGGTGTTTCCCTCCATGTTTTCGATGTCGTCCACGGAGATTTTCATCAAATTTTTCTCGCTAAACGAAAGCTCCACATCGCCCTGCATCGTCAGGGTATCTTTTCTTTCTGTAAAGTTGAAACTCCTGGCCACATCCATGCTGTCGTGTTCCGTGGTGTTGTAGCTGCTGCCAATTTGGCCATCAACGTGTCGAGCGCAGCGCTGACCTGTTGGTTTTGGAACTTGGCGGCGGTCGCAATTCGCAGGAATCAACTCGACGAACATCTGGTGCTTTTGGTGCAGCGCTTTCTTTTCTCGGTTCCCCGCTAAAGCCCTCGGGCCGTTACCATCCACCTTGATGGAAAGCATGGTGATGAAAACGCAGCCGCTACGAAGAACAGCCGCACCGGGTGGTAATACCGGTTGTGTATGCCGTTGAAGTAGTCCGACGTTAGCTTTCCGGGGATGGCCAGCGACCTGAGTGTGTTGAAAATACGGTTGTCGAGGTTGAACAGCGTGGCCACCGTCTCCGCTACCATCTCCCGGAAGCTAAGGCGGCCATCATGATTCCGCTGGCTGCAATTCGGGCAAAAGTTCGCTCCCTCCGGCAGCGGGTATTGGCAGTTTCGGCAGTGCTGTATTGGCGTTTCGTTTGTCATTCAGAGCTGGTTTGTGGCCAAAATAGGTAAAGAGGGAACGGAACGGCCAAACTTTGTTTGACAAGGTTGGAGATGGGCACTCCCCCTTGCCCTATCGCCGCCACTCCTCCGTCAGCAACTCCCCGACTTCCCCGGCCACCTCTATTCCCGCATTGCGGCCTGTGCTGTCAAACACCAATTCTTCCCGGTCATAAAACCGGACGTGCATCGTGCCCTGCATGCTCTCGTTCACCTTGCCCTTCATCTCGCCGGTGAGCGGGGAAATGAGCACGGCACCGGGGGCTTGCAGTGCTGTGATTTCAAGCCGGTAACGGTTGTCACGGAAAGAGAGGCGCACCTCCTGCTCCCCAAGGCGGCCTTCATGCTGGCCCCGGTATAGGTAGCGAAGCGGTACAGTGTATCGCCCCACTGGAAGCCGACGATATAGCCGATAAAGTAACTGCGCAGCCACGGGATATGCGCCACGGGGCGAACACGCAAGTCTTTTCCGCTTGCGAAAAATGGTTGGCCTGCATCCAGATATACGAACGGGGGAAAGGACGTGCCCCAGTCCTTTTCGAGGTAGCCGATGCCGCCGCCAAAGTCCACAGGCTGGCCATACACCTGCATCTGCCCGGAAAGCCGATGGTGCAGGCTCACCAAGCCATGAAAGCACTGCATGAACGGCACAAAAGAATACCAACCCATGATGCCCGGTGCGCCCAGCATCTTTGGCCAGGGCGTGGGCGATTGGAAATCAATGCGCCCTTGCAATTCGGGCAGGTCGAGTTGGATGTGGTTGCCGGAGAGGAGTTGACACCGATTTGCAAATGGAAACCCGTTTCCGAAGGGACAAAGTATTGGGCTTCAAACGGATGGTAGCTGGCCTTGCAGTGCTTCCCGTCCAGCACCTGGATGAAGGCATGAGAATCCCCATTTTTCGCCATCGAAATACCAGGGATGACTGCAAAAACTTGGTGTTCTGCTGCATCCACCAGCTTGAAGTACCAGCCCTCGAAATAGCTGCGGGTGCGGCCCCAACCGTGGTACATGTTGGGGTTCCAAGTGGAGCGACAGCGGAGGAGGTTGTTTTTCATGTGTTTTTTTTTGATGAATGTGGGGGTAAAGATGGGAGAGGATAGAATCCAAAGTCAATCTCCTGCATTCAATTCCTGATAA
>JADJYH010000056.1 GCA_016719855.1 Saprospiraceae bacterium
AGCGAAGGCCCCGTTTCAGCCACTTGGGTCCATTCAATTCCATCCCATTCCCACGTATCCGGCCAGTATCCTTTATTTGCGCCACTAAACAAGACCACTCGGTTGCGCCGTTCATCGTATGCCATCACATGGCCGGTTCGAAAGGAACCTGGTCATTCAATTTAGTCCAATCCTGGCCATCCCATGACCAGGTTTCATTAAACCAAATACCAGTGCCCAAATTTTTATAACCACCGTGCAGGATTACTTTTTCTCCATCAAAGGCAATCGCCGCATTGAACCGATCACTTGGTCCGTTTTTACCCATCTGCGTCCAATACCTGCCGCTCCAATTCCAAGTATCCGTGCCATCGCCTTTTTCCCAAACCCAGATAACCTCCGAAAAGCACAACTCGGTTGCTAACAGCATCAAAGGTCATTGCAGCCTCATGTCGGGGAGACGGTCCGAAGTTTTGTTTTTGCGTCCAAAGAAACCTGTTCATACAGTTGTATTAAAAGTGAAAGGAAAAAACAAAGAACTTGAATTAAATCGAGCTTTGCAAACTAGCTTTAGCAGGGTCTCCCGATGGCTAGCTGGCGTCTAGTCCCCCGTTGAGTTTATGCACTGTTTTTGGGTTCGAAGCAGAAAGATGGATAATCCCGCTCTCTCGGAAAGTCAGCCCCATTCACACAACACCAACATGAGCCATTTTTAGGAGCCATATCTGTTAGCTTTTTACCTTTGAGCATGGATTTAAGGGCAGTTATCCACAAAAGAAACCTGAACAACTTGGAACAATTATTAGTAAACCCACCATGACTTGAATAGCAGCAAATGATTAAATCCAAATTTCGACTATGGTCCATTTTCCCGCTTGTACTGGCAATATGCTTGACCGGATTTTTTTTCTTAATACTACACGAAGCGTTGAATGAAGAGTTGCCTGAAGCGCTTTATATTTATAGTATCCTTTTTGTGGTGATTGTTTTTCTTGGGTTTGGTCAGTGTTTGGGGAATTAAGGACCAAAGTTATTGCAGTGACGATAATCGAAGATTCTATCATTGTCAGCTGTTTTATTGGAATTGGCCCAATGAAGTCATTTGCTTTTAGTGAATTTGATGGATTTGCCACGTCAATGCTGGAATCTAACTATGCTGAATATGAGTATTTGTATTTAATGAAAGGCAACAAAAAGAGGGTGAAAATATCTACGTTTTATCACCAGAATTACCTTGAGATAAAGCAATATTTAACAACCAAGGTGAAATATTTGGGGGATATACCATTCAGTATGTCGGATGAGTTTAGGGAAATATTCCAATGAAATGGGCCGAGCGACTTGCGTTGCCCGGCCCATTTTCGTTACAAATACGAGCATCCTACCTGTTCACCACCAACCGCTTGGTCAACATTTCGTTACCCACAACGATTTTCAAGAGGTAAACTCCAGAGGGTTTGTCGGTAAAGTTGAGCAGTTGTTTGGTGCCAATGGCATTGTGATGCAGCACCTGCCTACCCATCACGTCGAAGGCGGTCACTTCCAGACGGTCGGGGTTGGTCAAGCCTGATAGTTCCAGAGTCACCTCACCTGAAGTTGGGTTCGGGTACAGCAGGATATGGCTGTCGAGTCCCGCCTCGGTAGTGGCGTTTGTGTTCTGGATGGTATAGCCACTTTGCGATACGCAGCCGTTGGCGTCAGTAGCAACGAGGGTATAAGTGCCAGCAGGCAGTCCGCTGATGTCTTCCGTATTGCCAATAATAAGTCCAGCCGGGTTTTTCCAAACGAAGGTGTAAGGCGTCACGCCACCACCCACGGTCACGTCAATGGAGCCGTTTGATTGGTTGTTGGAAGCGTTGATGATGTCCACCAGCGTCGTTGTTAAGTCGGTTGGTTGGTTCACGGTCACCGTTTGCACGACTGTGCAGTCGCCCGCATCTGTTACGCTGACAGAGTACTGTCCAGCAATTAGGCCGTTGGCCGAAGGTGTGTCGTCGCCGCTGCTCCACAGATAGGTGTAGGGCTGTGAGCCGCCTGTGGGCGTTGCGGTGGCGCTGCCGTCGTTTTCACCAAAACATGTTACGTCCACCGTGCTTAGGCCGACCGTCATGGTTGGCGGAACCGTTATCACAAAGCTGCAATCGGCGGTGTTGCCACTGACGTCGGTGGCGGTGAAGGACACGGTCGTATTGCCAACCGGATAGGTTGAGCCACTTGGCAAGCCACTGTTTTGAGTGAGCGTCACTGCTCCGGCACAATTGTCCGTTGCAGTAACATCAAACGCCGCCACTGGGTCGCAGTAGGGTAGCACAATGCTTTCTGGACAATCAATTTCTGGTGGTGCACTTTCCATCACGTTCACGACCACGGTGGCTGTGCTGGTATTGCCGCTTGCGTCGGTGGCGGTCACTTCCACGTTGTTCGGCCCAGCGTTGTTGCAGCCGAAGCTGGTTTGGCTCAGGGTCAAAGTCACGATGCCGCAGTTGTCGGTGCTGCCATTGTCCACCATTTGTGGGGTGATGGTGGCCACGCCCGTAATGTCAATGGTGACGCTAATGTCCTGAAGGTTCAAGACGGGCGCTGTATTGTCAACAACCGTTACGATGGCCGTTGCAGTCGAGGTGTTGTTGCCAACATCCGTCACGGAAAGCGTCACCGTGTTTTCACCCAAATCATCGCAATTAAAAACCGATGGGTCAAGGGTGTAGGATGCGATGGAACAGTCATCGGTGCTGCCATTGTCCACGTCCGTTGCATTGGCGTTGGCTTGGCCATTTGCGTCCAGTTCAGGGTGATGTTCTGAGTTGCTGCCAGCGGCGGCACATCGTCGTTTGTTCCCAACAAAACATCAAAGTTGTTCGTGCAGTCGTTGGCATCGGTGATGGCCACGGTGTAAGTGCCTGCTGTTAGGCCAGTTACATTGGGCGTTGTTTCGCCCGACTGCCAGAGGTAGGTGTAGTCGGGTGTGCCGCCTGTGCCAAGCACGGTCAAGCTGCCGTCAGAAGCGCCACATTCGGCTTCCGTCATTTCGACGACCGCTACGCCCAATGCGGTGGGGGCAATCAGGGTAGCTTCCGCAATGGCTGGGCAACCAGATTCATCGGTGGCGGTGCCAATATAAGTACCTGCTGAGAGGCCGGTGATGGTGGCCGTCGTTTCGCCATTTGACCACAGATAAGTGAATGGTGCAATGCCACCCGCCAAGGAAAGCGTGGCTTGGCCGTCGCTTGCGCCGTTGCAGCTGATTTCGCTCAGAAGTATGGTCGCAGCCAATCCACAACTGTACTGGCTAACCGTAACGGTTTGTTCCGATTGGCAGCCGTTTGCGTCCGTGACCACTACGGTGTAGTCGCCAGGCGCAAGGTTGCTGATGGTTTCGGTGGTTTCGCCATTGTCCCAAAGGAAAGTGTAGGGTGAAGTGCCACCCGTTGGATTGGCGCTGGCAGTGCCGTCATTGGAGTTGTAGGCCGTGAGGTCGGTAGCGGTGGCGTTCGAATTGAACGGCTGAGGCTCCTCGATTATCACCGTCGAAACCACTTCGCAGCCATTGGCGTCCGTGGCAGAGACATCGTAAGTGCCTCCGGCAAGGCCAGTGACCGTTTGGGTCGTCTCACCATTTGACCAAATAAAGGTAAACGGCGGGTTAGCATTTTCCAAGTTGATGGTCGCCGATCCGTCTGCAGCACCAGGGCAAGAAACGTTTGTTTGGTCAATATTGGCCTTCACGATGCAGTCGTTGGCGGAGACGGTTACGGTTTGCGAAGCCGTGCAACCGTTTTCGTCCGTTACCACAACCATGTAGTTGGCGGGGGCAAGACCAGTAATTGACTGGGTGGTTTCACCGTTGCTCCACAGGTAAGTGTAGTTGCCTGTGCCGCCCGTTGGGTTGGCCGTGGCCGTTCCGTTGTCCACGCCAAAAATGGTTTGTGGCGTGGCCGAGGCGTTGGCCACCAAGCTTGGTGGTTGCGAAATGATCACTGATTGCGAGGAGGTGCAGCCGTTGCCATCCGTCACGATGACCGAGTAGTTTCCTGCGAGCAGGTTGGAAGCAGTGGCCGTCGTTTGGCCGTTAGACCAACCGTAGGTGAAGCTGCCATTGCCGCCGCTGGCGGAAACGGTGGCCGAACCGCTTGTCTCGCCAAAGCATGCCACGTTGGTTGAGCTGCTAATTTGCGATGTGACGGGCGGCAGTTGTATCACGGTAGTAGAAGCAGTGCTGGTGCAGCCGTTGGTGGTGTTGGTGACGGTCAGCACGTAAGTGCCCGCTTGGTTTACAGTTGGCGTGAGCGTGGTTCCATTGGATACGATATTGCCATTGGTGGTTGTCCATGCGTAAGTGTACTGGCTACCAGTGGAAGAACCCACCCCGCTCAACAACACGGACGTTGCGTTGCAATTGAGGGTGCCATTGGTTGTTGCAGCCACTGTAGGCGGCACCTTGTTTTCCGACACCACCGCCGTGGCGGTCTTCGTGCAGCCGTTCGAGCCAGTCACGGTTAGCACGTAGTTGCCCTGAACGCTGACGGTGGGGTTTTGCTGGTTGGACGTGAAGCCGTTCGGCCCAGTCCATGAATAGGACACGCCTGGCGTAGTGGAGCTTCCCATGAGGGCCACCTGGGCGGTGTAGCAGTTGACATTGCCGCCCGTTGCGACCACGCCCTGTGGTGGGGTGGTATTTTGAACAATGACGACCGTTGCAACGTCCATACAGGTGTCGCCAGCCACGACGCTGTTGATTTGCAGGCTGTAGGTGCCGCCCTGCGTGACGGTTAGTGTCGGGCTGCTGCCCACCACGGTATTTCCTCGTCGCCAAGTGTATTTTGGGTTGGCTGCGTAAATCGAACCAACGCTAGTTAGCACAATACTTGGGGTAATGCAATCTATCGTGTCAGCGCCATGGATGACTGTTTCGATGGGCACGGAAATCAGCAAGAGCTGGTTCGTGCTGTCACAGCCGAACTGGTTTTGCAGCACCTCGTCGTAGGTGCCTGTTTCGCAGATGGTTTCGCCGCCCCATTCCACGCATTCGCCAGCACAAACTTCCTAGACCGTCACATAAAAGTCCGAAATTTTTTGGGTCAAAGATAGCCGAACGATGCTGTCGCAGCCCTGCCACGAATCGTACACCAAGTCGAAGACGCCACCATAGTAAAACACATCGCCGTTGCCTGCCACGTAGTAGTCGTTGGTGCAGACGTAACCAGATTCGTAGCCAGCGGGTACTGGCAATTGGGTGACGTTCACTGTCATACAACTTGGTTCAGTTGCAAAACAACCAAGCTGTGGCCCGGATGCCCAGGCACAAACTTCGAAGGTACCCTCTGTTGGGAAGCTCAGGGCATGGGAAGGTTGGGATCCGTTTTGGGTGATGCCGCCTGGTAATACCTGAAATGCATAATTATCTGCACCTAAAATAAGAGGGATGGAAAAGGTGGCTACACCTCCTGCGCAAATTTCCGTTGGGCCTTCAATCATGCCAGTGCTAGGTGGAATGCGGAGCGAGATTGTGGCCGTACCACCTACGGTAAGGTCAAAACCGATTCCATTGTCCTGAACATTGCTAATTAGCAGAAAGTAGTTGTGGTCTGCCTTAATGAGTATGGAGGGAGAGAAGGCAGCCGAAGCAGGTACGCCGAACGACGCCAAAGGGTCGGTTGCGATGCCAGTAGGCCCTGTACTTGCATCCATGTTGCAAACGACCGGTGTTGGTATTGGTGTCGGTGAGGACGAAGATGCTTGGCAGGGGCAGTATTCCTCCCAAATAGAAAAATTGAAGTCGGCACCAGGAGGTGTCTTGGGATCAATGAGCAATTCCAATGTTCCAGTGATGGCACCTGAAAAAGAGAACCAGGTGCTGCCCCCTTCTCCAGCAAGGCAAGAGCACGACACATCGTCCGCAAAGCCACTACCACCTGTATTACCAACTTGTAAAGGCGGAAATATGGCAGCATTTAGAAGATCTAACGAATTGCAACAGTCCTTTCCAGGTTGAGTTTGTCCAGGTTGAGCTTGCAAGGTTAGTATGCCAGACAAGCAGAAAAAAATTGAGAGTAAAATTGAATGCTTCATGCGTTAAAAGTATTTTGATGAATATTTGATGACACAGTAGGTAACTTCAGCAGAAGTCGTTTGAAAAGTACCAGATGTTTCCAAGTGGTGAATTACGGTAACAGGCGTGAAAAATGTTTGACAGAGATGTCCAATCTAACAATTGAATGAAGGTCGAAGCTCAAATTTATGCTTTTCTGATGTACCCCAATAGGTTAATGTCGCCAAATAATTTCTTGTTTGCCGATTCCACGACAAAAATAATATTTTTCAATTTGTTGATGAACAAACTCGTTGATTGCGCCAATAGTTGATTTTGAAACTAAATTGAAAAAGGAAAGTGAAATGCTTTTTCTCCACTGTATCGGGTTGGTCAACCATGCTTATGGGGTGATAGTGATATCGTATCTGTCTAAAAGCCCCACAATATTCTGTGCCGAAAACTTTGCCTTTTTTATCCGGTTCTGCTCCGGGTCAATGGAGAAGTTGTAAGACGACCTAAAATCCGCCCCTTGCAAATTGGTTTTTTCAAACACGGCTTTTTGTAGGTCGCATTGATGAAAAACAGCATTGGACAAATCCGCTTCCGTAAAATCCACTTCTTCGAGCTTGCAGTTCTGGAACTGGGTGTTTTTAAGTTTCAATTTGAAAAAGATGGAATAGTTCAGCACACAAGCATCAAAACTGAGCGAGAGCAAGAAGGCGTTGCAGTCGTCAAAATGGAGGCCCAAAAGCTTGCAGTGTTTGAAGCGCACGGTTCGGAAGGCAGTTTCATTGAGCTTGGCGTTGCTTAGGTCACAGCTTTCAAACATGCAGTCCACGAAAAAAATATCGGACAAGTCTGTGCTTGAAAAATTGCAGTCTTTGAAGCTACAGTTCTCATATTCGGCGATATTGAGCGGTTTTTCGGTAAAATTTATCCCTTTGAAGTTTTGACTTTCCACATAGGATTTGAGCATTGCTTTTTGATTTAAACAGCGATAAACTAATTGTGTATTTGCCAAAGTAGGCAACGAGGGAAGCGGAAATTTTTGATTTTCATGAAATCAAAACCCCTCAATTCCAGTGCAAATCATTGTGTGGAACCCCTCAAAATTCCCCCCTCAACTGCAGTTTAACTTCCGACCTCCGTTGCCCTGGCGTTGCCTCCAACCCGCTTCCAATCTCGGTCAGATTTGGGTAAAAAGTGGAGGCATACCTAGCTTCCAACCGAATTTGGCTGCTGAGTCGGTAGCCCAGGTTCACGTAAAAACGGCTGCCTCGTCCGTAATAAGCAGGGATGGAAAAGTCGTTGAGCACATCCCGCTCGAAGGAATAGAAGCGAACGGCATAGTCTTCAGTGGAGAAAATGGCGAAGCGGGTGCTGGCCGTAAACGGCGACCCCATTGGTTTGAAAATCAGCTCCTGAAACATGGCAATACCTTTCAGTTTCACACCTGCCGTTTCGGAAGAGCCGAAGTCAATTCGGCTGCGCCATTCCACGGCGGGGTGAAGCTTGAGCGATAGGTTGAGTCTGCCTTGCAGGTTGTGGCGGGTGGCCAGTTGGTCGAGCTTGGTTTCATTGTCAGGCAGGTTCACTTCCTTTTTTTCGCTCCGCAATTGGACGTAGAATTCCAGTTTCCGTTTCTGGGTAAAGGTCGCACGGGCCAGCCACTCGCTGCCCTGCGAGGGGCCGTCCACGCCAAACTTGGCCCAATCGTGCCGCCACTGGTCGAAGTAGGCATTCATCCGCCAGCGATTCGTCGGCTGTACTTGCAGCCCGAGGTAGGTGCCCCGTTCGTTCAGTCCACCGGAAGATTCGGCGAAGGGCTTGGCGTTCAGCGACTGGTAGTCACGGGCGAAGTGGCGGTGTACCAATGCCAGGTCCACTCGGCGGTCGAGGGCGGCCACCACGCCGTTGACAGTGGACACAGCGCCGTTTTGGCTGCGGGCTGTTTCACCGAAAACATAAAAATTGCGAAGCGAATAACCATAATCCACGCTGAAGTTGAGCAGCGATTGCCCATTGAAATAGTAGCGATTGTAAACGGCGGAGGTGCGTTGCAGTGGCTTATCGAGGTGTTCGTAGAGGCCGTTGAGGCTCAGTTGTAATCGTCGGTTGTGGTATTTTAGCGAAGCGCCTGCCGAATTTTGTTGGATGGCACCTCGGTCGGCTAGTTCGTTGGCGGTGCGATGTAGGCCAGAGGTTTGGAGGGAAGTGGCGAATGCGATGTCCGGCTCGCCGCTGAGCGTGTCAGCCTCGGCGGCGAGGTTTGCGTCACGTTGGCGTGTGGAGGCGAAGGTGAGCAGTTCCAGTTTTTTGCCCAAATCAAAAACGGCCGCTGCCCCCCTATAAAAATCGTATTCGCTGACGGAGCTGAAAGGTCTAAGCGGCTTACCGCTACGACTTACGAGCGTGCTCAGTGCGCTTTTTCTTGGCGCAAATCCCTGATACACAAGCAGCCCCTGTCCCATCATTACGGCGTAGTCGCCAAGCGCCAATGACTTGACCCGCCGCACGGGGTCTTTTAGGAAAAAATGGGCAGAATAAAAGTCAAACCCTTTGCGGTTGCTGCCTTTGAAGAATTCCTCGCCAGCGTCCTTCTCTGCTGTTATTCCAGCCGAAATCCGGTCACCACGGGTGAACTTGTAGCGGAAGTACAACTGGTCGGGGCTGCCGGGATAGCGGCTTGCGGCAGTGTCCGAAGCGGGTACGCTGAACCCGGCCTTGTCTTCCAGTTGTCTCGACCAGCGCAGGATGACCTGCTGTCGGTTGGATGATAGCGTTGGCCTTTCCTTTCCGAAAAAATTGGGTTCGTCCACCATCACGAAAGGCAGCAGCAACTTGATGGTGGGCACGTCGTAGCCCGGCACTGCTTGCAGTTCGTAGATGGAGATGAGGTTGCCGTATTTGCTGCGGTATTCGGGGACGGCGTTGCGCTGCAAATCGGTCAGGAACGGGAAATCGGCAAGGTCGGTGGCGGAGGCTTGGTTGAGGTCGAGGGGTCGGCGGCGCAGGTGTGCGAGTCGGTCGAAAAGGTCGTTGTAGTCGAAGCTACCGTCTTCGTCCTGGCCTTGGGAATAGCCTTCGAGCAAATCTTCGGTTGGGGTCGGGAAGGAGGTAGTGTCCGTTTGGGCAAAGAGGTTGAGTGTGGTGGCAAGTAGGAAGATGGTGGCGAGTAGTTTCATGTAATCTTGCAATTGCAATTGAATTAGAATTGAAATTTGATGCCAGCGTAATAGTTGCGGAGCGGTGCGGGTTCGAATGGCCTAGAACTATTGACTCGGATATTGGCATTGAACCAGTGGTTATAGAGATTATTTATGCCGCAAAACAGCACGATTTCGTTGCGCTTGTATGTCAAGGAATAAGCCGCTTTGAGGTAGCCGTACCAATAGGGTTTCACTTTAACCTCGTTGTCCAAGTCTGCATAAATACTGCTAATCCAGTTGTTGCCAAATGTCAACGACAACCCTTGTGGTTTCGCATAATTGAGCATAAATCCCAGTTGATGCCTGGGGATGTTGGGCATAACATTGCCGTCATAGTCCTCGTATTCATCAAATTTGAAATCGGAAAGTGTGTAGTTCAGGCTGCAATACAAGTGCTTGGTAAGTTGTCCAAAAAAGGCAGCCTCGAAGCCTTTCCTGTCCGAAGTGCCTGCATTGTCAAGGACTGGCGGCCCAGAATTTGGTTCAATCACCACGAATTCATCCTTCAATCTAATATAAAAAACGGTCGGCTCAAACCGGATTGTTCCGTTTGCCATCAAGAATTTGTAGCCCAATTCTATGGACTTCGATTTTTGTGGCTTCAAGTTGTTCTCACTGGATTGGCCAAGTTCGAGCAAGGTGGGCGTCTCGAAATTGCTGCCCAAATTGGAGAATAAGTAAATATTTGGCGATAGCTGGATGGAAATGCCAAGTGTTGGGTTCCAGGCGTGATAGTTCCGGCGCAGGTCGCCGTCCATGAAATCTTCCTGAAACTTGTCGTCAACCGCAATCACATTTTTATCGTAACGGAGACTAGGCAACAAGAAGAAACGTCCTCCAATATCGAGTTTTTGTACCATGAAAAAGCCTGTCGAGGCGAATGTCTCCAATTGATAGGCATATTGCTCTTCCTTTTCCCCTTCATCATTATCGTACCGTTTGCGGTCATCGGCCTGTTTTTCGAGGTCAACGCCAGCAGTCATTTCCCAATTCACTCGACCCGGTTTGGTTTTGAAGACATAGCTGAAAGTGCCTCCGGTAAACGACCGTTCAATTTCCACCCAATCGTTGAACAACCTGCTAGAAAAACTTCGATTTGTTTGGTAAAAACTGGTGTTTAAAATGTGCCGATCAGCAAAAACCTTGACCAGTCCTATGCCCATGCGCAACTGCCAAAGACTTTCACCTACATTGAAATATTCATTGTTGCTATTCGACGACCGTCTATCTTCCTCAATATCATCCAAATCGAGTCCTCCAGGGTCTTGTGCCACCGGACTGTTCACGTAAGTCAATACCCCACGAATGGTAAGTGAACTGTCCACTGGCATCAGGAAGCCCCCATTGAGCAAGGAGTTTCGCATGGCACTATGCTCCCGGTACCCCTCAGTTCCAGTGAATGAACCATTGATGGAATAAAGAAACTTGTTTGCCTTGCCGCCGCCCATGCGGAGTTGGCTTTTGTGAAACCCATAGCTGCCGATGGATGAACCTATCTCAATCCACTCCTCGTCATTGAACTTCATCGTGCTAAAATTCACGCTTCCTCCACTTGCATTTCCATACAAACCGCCCGTGCCGCTGCGTATCACGCTAATCCCCGTCAGTGAACCTGGGTCAACAGCATCCACCTGTGCCGTGCCATCTGGGGTGCTTTCCGGGAAGCCGTCCACCAGGATTTTCACGCCCCGAATGCCGAACTGCGACCTCGCCCCAAACCCCCGAATACTCACCCGAATGTCCTGAGCGAAGTTGGTGCCGTTCTGCACGAAAAGGCCGGGCACCCCAGCCAATGCCTCGTCAAGGGCAAGCTGTTGCGAACCATTTTGGAGCTGCCGTTGGCCAATGGTGGTGATGGAGAGTGGGGTAGCGAGGTCGGAAGTTTTGAGGCGGTAAGCTGTGACCGTCACAGGCTGCAACTCGTTGACAATCAGCGTGTCAGTTGTTTCTTGCTGGGCAAAAAGCGGGGCAACCAGCGCTATGTTCGACAGCAAAAATGCGAGCAGCCGTGCTGTTTTTGCATGGTGGAAATTTTTGACGAAGGAAAGCAAAATCCCCAGTTCGGGCCTGTTAAATCTTTGCGCAGCCAATAAAAAGAAACCGCTCCCTTGCGGGAAGCGGCCCAAATTTTACTCCAAATCTATCTATCTTAATTGTGAACTGTAAACTTTGAACTGTGAACTGCCCTCCGTTCACAATTCACCGTTCACAATTCACCGTTCATCGCATTATTGTCATCGAGCGGGTGGCCGTGAAGCTGCCTGCTTCGAGGCGGTAGAACACCAGGCCAGTCGAAGGCAGGGTGGTTCGGTCGAGTTCGATTTCATTGTAGCCGGCGTAAAAATCACGGGTGATGACGGTGATTTTTCGGCCAGTGGCGTCAAAAACCGTCAGTGTGGCATCGCTAGCATTTGGCAGTTGGAAACCGATTACCGTTTTCTTGCTGAACGGGTTGGGAATGTTTTGGAACAGCTCGTAGGCTGGACGCAAGCTTGCTGCTGTTGCAGAGGGGTTGTTGACGATGAGCGCCACATCGAAAAGTTCGGCTGGTTCACCAACATACGCCTCAGCCGCAGTGAACCTGGAACTGATGCCAATTGCCTCCGACAGGCTTCCGTCTGCCTTCGCCATGAAATTGAGCGTGATGACTGGTTCGCCGTCCACCAAAGTCAATGGTGGGTTGGTTTCCCAACTTACGGTCACGGCTCCTTCGTCGGTCAATGTTGTGCCGAAGTTCCCCGCACTGGTCACGGAAGTTTGCACAACACTTTGGAAATCAAGCAATTCTAGGCTGAAATCAATCGTAAATTGGAAGCCGTACACGGTGTTGAAATCCTTTGCCTTGAAAGTCACCGGTACAGTAGTCCCAGTTTGAAAGGCAGTGTTGTCCATCACGAAGCTCAACGTACCTGCGCTCCGGTTGCCAGTTTCTTCACCTGTCAGGCCATTGGCGACTGCACTGCCGTTCACATCTCCGATTTTGATGGCCACGAAGTCCATTCCACTTTGCGCAGCGGGTAAATTGTTGATGTTGGTGACTTCCGGGAATACCGCCAGCCACGGGTTTGCCGGGTTGGGGAACTGGTAGCTCTTTTCCACAAAACGCCAGGAGGTGTTGTTGGGGAAATCCATGTTTATCATCAAAATCAACTTGCGCACTTCCACGAGGTCGAACGTGGTCACGCTGTTCGATTTGTTGGCATCCGCAGCGATGAGCTGGTAAGGCGAAGTTAACAGCGAGACACCAAGGATATGTTTCGACATCAGCACGAGGTCAAATGTAGTGACACCGTTGAGTGGTTCGTCGTCCTTGAGCGGGGTCACCGTGTAGTCTTCGCCGATGGTCAGGCCGGGGAATTGGTACATGCCATCGGAGCCAGTCATGAAGTCAAGTGTTCCGCTGTTGTTGTTGTTCAACATCACCGAGACGCCTTCCACTGGCTCATTTTCTCCTGTCGCAATCAGGCCGCTGACCGGAGCACCCGTTGAACAACTGAACATGTTGTCTTGGACGTTGATGAAGGTCGTGCAGAAATCTTGGTTGCCCGCAGCGTCCGTCACCCAAATGTTGACCGGGTTTACCCCAAAATCAAGACAAGTGAATATGCGGCAAGTGTCATTGATGTCCTGTGAAAACGAAATGTGCAGGTCGCCGGGGCAGTTGTCGTAGCTACCGTAATCAAGCGCATCGGCGCACACCGGCACCATTCCTGTCTGCATGAGTTCCACGGTGAGGCCGTTTTCGCATACCGCTGTTGGATTTTTGCAATCTTTTACTTCAAAGTTTACCGTCAGTTGTGCCTCGTTGTTGCAGCCATCTTCCACGATGTACACGATGCGGTGTTTGCCCATCGGCAATTGACCGTTAAAAAAGCCAGTGCCATTCAGGTCGTAGCTCAAATCATCGTATAGGTCAAGGTGGTAAACCACGTTGAAGGCATTCGAGCAGACTCCATCAATTTGGATAGGCAAGTACACGTCACCCACAGTACAGGTGGCATCCACGCTGCAATAAATATTGGAAAATGGAAAGCTTAACACCGGCGGTGTGTCATCGTAAATTTTAATGATTTGTTGGTACTGGTACGAACCGTAGTTGTTGTAGTCGTCTTCATCCACCCAAACGCCGAGCGGGTGGTGGTTGATGGTCTGAAAAGGTGCGTACGGGTCGTAACTGCACCAGTTGATGACCTTCCAGGTGCGCACGATTTTATAGCAGGCGCTGTCGCCGAGCGTGAGGGCAAAGTATTGGTCTTCGTGGTTGACGGCAAACAAATCGCAGCCGAAATTGACAACTTCCAACTCATCAGCGTCCACGATGTCGTCGCAAGAGCCGTAGAAATCTGCTGGGAATTTGAGGAGCCAGTCAGATTTTGGTACCACGTAGATGTGCTGCTCGCAAGTGCCGGACTGGTTGCCGTAGCTATCCACCACCTTCCAGTAGCGGGTGACGTGTCCCTCGCCACATGCGTTGATGTTCTCGGCATACGGAAGTTCGACAATCGTTGCATCGCAATTGTCATAAAAAGTGGCCGTCCCGAAGCCGTCCAGCCAAGCTTGCGTCACGTCGGCAGGCATCTCGGTGCAGGGAATGGTTTTTTGTTGCGGAGCAATGCAAATCGGCGCATTCTTATCGTTGACATGCGCCGTGACCATGCACTCGTTGTAGTTGCCGAAGCAGTCAACCACCCGAAGTACCACCATCACTTCCGGCACATCTTCGCAGCTAAAATCAATGGATGGGGCAAAATTGGCGTTAGGTTCGCCCATTCTTTTTACCAAGAAATAGTCCAGGCAGCAGTTGTCGTGGCTGGCGAGGTTGAATGCATCGGCAGGCACTTCCGTGAAGCCATTGGCTTCGAGGTTGACGTCTGTGAATTCAATGCAAATCGCCACTGGTGCAATTTGGTCAACGACCGTGGCCACTAAGTTCACTTCCGTAAAATTGCCGCAGGCGTCTGTCACTTTGTAGGTGACAATGTGGGCGCCGATTTTCAAGCCCGGAGCAGGTACGTACCCGCCTTGCTTGCCATCCACACCGTTCACATAGATGGCCTCACCAACTGCCGTGAAAATTCGGACGGTTACATCGTTGCATGAATCAAATACCACCGGCGCTGGCAGCAATCCAGTGGAAGCGCATGGGTTGGGGTAGGCGCCTTGCACGTTTGCATTCAACGTAATGGTCGGTACAGTAATCGAAGGCTTGTTGTAGTCCATCACCTTGATGAGCTGTTGGTTGCTGTCGCCCTCGAAATCCTCCAAAATAACTACACCTGTACACCAGTCTATCACTGTCCATGTACGAATGATTTTGAACGAACTGCCGCAGACCTGCAAAGTGTCGTCACTGTGCTGGTAGTTGTATTGGCAGTAAGGGCCACCAACGCCGTAAGGCCGACCAGAACCTGTGGTGTGCAGGCTGTCAGTAAAGGCCGTTGGGTTGGTAATGTTTGGATAAAGGTCGTACACCGTACAAGTCCAAGTGGTATCTTTTGGGAAGTCCACTGGCCCGTTCGGGCTGATGTGGAGTGCCTCAGAGCAATATCCTTGATTGCCGTGGTCATCCTTGGCAGTCCAGTTGCGTGTTATCCAGACACCGTTGCAGACATTGGTATTGTTGACTTGGTAACCCACCAAATTGACTTCGATTGAAATATCGCAGTTGTCAAATACCAAGGGGGTGTGGAATCGAATCAAGATTGGCATCGCATGGGATTTCGATGGGGACAGTTGGGCAGAGGAAGTAGGGAGGGAGTTTGTCCTCCACTATCATGGTTGACCAGCAAGAATTCCCGCTGCACAGGTCCCTTACTTTACCGGTTAGGGTCAGTCCTACTTGAGCGCAGGTTATGGTATTGCCAAGGAAAACACCCTGTTGGTTGTAAATTTCCACCACAAAAGCATCAAAGGTATTGTAGGTCCCCTCCAACAGCATATCGGGCAATATTTCGATAATCCCATCCTGGTCAATGGAGACCTGAACAGTATTTTCACACGTCAGCACCGACCTGACGATATGAACTGTATGAACATCTGCACCCATCATGCCACCGGCGTCCGTTTCCACGACACTCACGGTTTGCGTACTGTTCTGTGGGCCGTACCAACCTACTTCGATGGTGTTGCCCAAGTTTTGGAGAATGGCGCCACCAGGTGAGACTGTCCAGGCGTAGGTATTGCCAGGGGTATTGATGGTAGTATAGAAATACGCATCGTTCTGACACGCTGCCGTCTCGCCAGATATGATTGGAACTGGCTGGGCGTAAGCGAAAATACTGAATGTGCAGGAAGCTAACAACCACGCAAATAGTCGCCTCCTGAATGCCGGAGTAACTGCCGGATTCACCATGGGATTGGATTTAAGTTAAAGAATTGGAGTGTGATAAAAACGCAAGCGTCAGCAGGCAGGAACGGTTGGTTTGACCTATTGAGTAAACTTGAAAAATTATAGCAGAATGGCGCTTTTGGGTAAAATTGCCCACCCTAAAAATTCAAGCCTACTAACATCGCAAACTAAATCGAACATACAAACTTCGACTTGTCGTGAAGCCCTTTTTTAATCAATGGAAGTATAGGAAAAACAGGATAGGAAAAAGAAGGAAGCAGTTTTCTTGTTCTTGATTTTGATTGTAAGCTGAAGTTTTGCGTTAGCGTTTTTTGACCTCAACTTGCCATTTTGACCTTTTCTTGATGGAGCCTTTATTTCTTTTCTTTGGAAACACATTAGGCAAAAACGTTGCCCGTTTGGGTCGGCACGAATCGTTCTTGCAGGGTATATTTTAAATAGAATAAAAATCAGATGTTTAATGAATTTGAAATCAATTGAATGGGAAAAATTTTGAATTCAAAATTTTTCAAAATTGTTGGTTCGCTTCCATCTATTTTAGCGGGTAATAACGGTTTGACCCAACCTTAAAATAGAAAACCTGCCATTGAACTCGTCAAGGCAGGTTTTTTATCACTTAGAATTGGGGAGGCTAAAGCTCCCCAGCAATGGCTTTTCGCATGGTCTCACCAATGGTGGCAGGCGAACTTACCACGTGAATACCACATTCCACCATGATTTTCATCTTGGCCTCAGCGGTGTCGTCAGCACCACCGATGATGGCACCAGCATGACCCATCTTGCGGCCTTTCGGTGCAGTCTGGCCGGCAATGAAACCAACCACGGGCTTTGTGCCGTAGCGCTTCACGTAGTGCGCAGCCTCAGCTTCCATGCCACCGCCGATTTCACCAATCATAATGATGCCATCGGTTTCCGGGTCGTTCATCAGCAGTTGCATAGCGTCCTTGGTGGTGGTGCCCACGATGGGGTCGCCGCCAATTCCGATGCAAGTGGACTGGCCCATGCCTGCCTTCGTAACTTGGTCAACCGCTTCATAGGTCAACGTGCCAGAGCGACTCACGATGCCGATGCGCCCTGGCCTGTGGATGAAGCCCGGCATGATACCGCATTTTGCCTCGCCCGGTGTTATCACGCCAGGGCAATTTGGCCCCACGAGTCGGCATTCTGGCATGTCTTCGAGGTATGCTTTTACCTTAACCATATCCTGGACCGGGATACCTTCCGTGATGCAGATGATGACTTTGATGCCAGCATCGGCAGCCTCCATAATGGCGTCGGCAGCGAATGGTGGTGGCACAAAAATGACGGAAACATCAGCTCCGGCCAGTTTCACCGCATCGGATACGGTATTGAAAACGGGCTTGTCGAGGTGCGTGGTGCCACCTTTGCCGGGGGTAACGCCACCGACCAAGTTGGTTCCGTATTCAAGCATTTGTGTAGCGTGGAAGGTGCCTTCTTTTCCAGTGAAGCCCTGGACGATGATGCGGGAGTTTTTGTTTACTAAAACGGACATTTTTAACTGTGAATGGTGAACTGTGAAATGTGAGCTGTGAATTGTGAACTGCGATTTGCGGAATGTTCACGTTCACAGTTATTTTTCTTGGATGATGAAAACATCTTCGTTCGACTTGTGCATGTGGTACTTTTCACGAGCGAACTGTTCTTTGTTGTTGTTGATGTTGTCCTGGTCGAGTTTGGCTTGTTCAATCCGCTCCTCATAGTAAGCCTTGTCGTGCTCCAGTCGCTTGACCGAGCCACGCAACTTCCATTGCGTGAGTAGGTCGTGTTTGTCAAATAGAATCAACACCGATGCAAAAACAGCAATGGATAATAAATACTTGTTGCGCAGCGGCTTAGGCAATTTCTTTACGATGACTTGCAACGGATTTGGTACTTGTATCGCCATAACTCATTGATTTTGATGCGGCAAAGTTAAGTCTTTTAGCCGGGAAAAGATTGGAAAAACTTCTCCACATCCTTCCGCACAATTCGACGACTTTGCCTTCGCTGCCACTTTTCAATTTTATGTGTTGAAATTTCTAGCTTGGACACTATCTTGCCCCGAAATTTAGCAAAATGAAAAAACAACTTCTAACCACGTTGGCATCCTGCCTGCTGGCCTTCGTTGCTTTGGGCCAGCTTTCCATCAAAAATCCTAGGACAGAAAACCGTACCAACCCAATTGGGCTGGACGAATCAAAGCCTCGCCTGAGCTGGATACTTGACGCCGCCAACCGCCGCACCGTGATGCAGTCCGCCTACGAAACCAAGGTAGCCGCTGACCGGGACAACTTGCTCCGGGGTAAAAACCTGGTCTGGACAAGTGGCAGGGTGAGGTCCGATGCCTCCGTCTTGGTGCCTTACGGTGGCCCAACGCTAAAGCCGGGTACCCGCTATCATTGGCAAGTGCGAGTTTGGGACAATGCGAGCCAAGTGTCGCTCTGGAGCGAGGCTGCCTTCTGGCAAACCGGGCTTCTCAGCCCTGCAAACTGGAAGGCATCTTGGATAGGCATCGGCCATTCAGAGGACTCGCTCAACTGGCCATCGCCTATTTTTCGAAAAGAATTTTCAGCAAAAAGAAGGGTGAAAACGGCCACAGCTTACATCACCGCTCGTGGACTTTATGAAGCACAAATCAATGGCCAAAGGGTTGGTAACGCCTACCTGACACCAGGCTGGACAGCTTACCAAAAACGCATCCAGTACCAGGCTTACGATGTGACAAACCTCCTCCAATCGGGCGACAACGCAGTGGGCATAACGCTTGGGAGCGGGTGGTATCGCAGTTACTTAGCTTGGGGCAATAGGCGGAATACCTACGGAAATGATATTTCGCTATTGTTCCAGCTCGACATCGAGTACGCTGATGGTACGCACGAACTGGTGGTCTCCGACGGCTCTTGGCGCTACTCGACTGGCAGCATTCTCGATTCGGAGATTTACCACGGGGAAACAAAAAACAGGCTGGAGCAGCCCCGATTTCAGGGCAAAAAACTGGCAGTCGGTGAAAGTTGCTGAAGCGCCCAATGCAGCACTGGTGGCCACCTACAACGAGCCGATTCGCAAGCAAGAACGATTCAGTCCCCAGCGCATTTTTACCACCCCAAAAGGCGAGCGGGTGATAGATTTTGGGCAAAACCTGGTGGGCTGGGTGGAGGTTAGGGCCGTAGGGTCGGCAGGCAGCAAGGTCAAACTGCTACATGCTGAGGTGCTCGACAAGGCGGGCAATTTTTACATCGAAAACCTTCGGGCTGCCAAGCAAATCTGCACTTACACCCTTGCTGGGACAGGTGGGGCGGAGTTTTTTGAGCCGCATTTTACCTTCCAAGGTTTTAGGTATGTGATGGTCGAGGACTTTCCTGGCGAGTTCACGGCAGCCAATTTTACCGCAGTGGCGCTGTACTCGGACATGCCGAAAACGGGCAGTTTCACCTGCTCCAATCCGCTCGTCAACCAATTGCAAAGCAACATCCAGTGGGGGCAACGGGGCAACTTCCTCGATGTGCCGACCGATTGCCCGCAGCGAGATGAGCGCCTCGGCTGGACCGGTGATGCCCAGGCGTTTTGCCGTACTGCTACTTTCAATCACGATGTCCACGGTTTTTATGCTAAATGGCTCAAGGACGTGGCACTTGACCAACGTCCTGACGGAAGCGTGCCATTCGTGGTGCCCAACGTGTTGGGCGAGCAAGCCTGCGGTTCGGCCGGTTGGGCGGATGTGGCGACCATCATGCCGTGGGACGTTTACCTGGCTTACGGCGACAGGCGGGTGCTCGAAGACCAGTATCCCAGCATGAAGGCTTGGGTGGATTACATGACCACCCAAAGCCTCGACGACGACCTCTGGAACACGGGTTTCCTGTTCGGCGACTGGCTTTTTTACTCCGAAAACAATGACAACATCGGCAACTCGGCAGTTACCCACAAGCCTTTCATTCAGCAGTGCTTCTGGGCGCACAGTACCCAATTGCTCATCAACGCCGCCCATGTTTTGGGCAAAAAAGAAGATGCGAAGCTGTACAGCGAATTGCTCGAAAGAATAAAAACGGCCTTCAACCGAGAGTACGTGACCCCCAACGGGACGCTGGTTTCTGCAACTCAGACGGCCTACGTTTTGGCGCTGAACTTCGACATGCTGCCCACCAATTTTCGCCAGCAGGCCGCAAAACGCCTTGTTGACAACATCCGGGCTTACGATACCCATTTGACCACGGGTTTTCTGGGCACGCCCTACCTCTGCCATGTGCTCACCCGGTTCGGCTACGCCGATGTTGCATACGAGCTTTTCCTTCGGGAAAAATACCCTTCGTGGCTCTATCCTGTCACGATGGGTGCCACCACGATTTGGGAGCGCTGGGATGGCATCAAGCCCGACAGCACTTTCGAAGAGGCCAGCATGAACTCCTTCAACCACTACGCCTACGGGGCCATCGGCGATTGGATGTACCGCTCCGTGGCTGGGCTTGACACTGAGCCAGGGTCGCCCGGATACAAAAAAATCATCGTGAAACCGCATATTGGTGCAGGCCTGACGCAAGCTTCGGCGGACCTGCAAACGCCTTATGGCAAATTGGTGTCTGGTTGGAAAACAGAGCCAGGTTTTTCATCACTCCATGTCGAGATTCCAGCCAACACGACCGCTACCATCTACGTGCCTACCGAAATGGTCGAGGCGCTGATGGAAGGTGGGAAGACGTTAAGCGAGGCTGGTTTCACTATCGGCAATGCGGAAAAGGGTTATGTGGTGCTGACCGGGGTGGGGTCGGGGAGCTACGATTTTTCGTTTTGATCATTCACCAAATGACGTGGATATGGTCATCGTGCCGGGCTGCTTTGCAGCCTTGGAACCTGATTTTGTCTATCCTTCCAAGCCCAAGGCGGGTTTTTAAGTGCGGTTCCAGTAGGATTTTGCGAACGGCCTTTTCCTGCGAAAAAAGCCGGGTCATCTCGCCAGTGCGGGCTTCGTCGAGTTGGTAGTTTTCCTTATTGTAAAAATGCTGGACGATGTTCATCTCGATGTTGCGGAGCCAATTCCCGCATTTTTCATCCAAGTCCACCTCGCCAGAAAGTGGGGTAGCGCTAACCCCGTAAGCAAGTGCTGTTGGTGCGCCCTCGATTTGCTTACCAGTTTTTGCATCGAGCCAATGCAAAGCGATGTCAACGGTGGTGCCATTGCGATGGGTAAAGTGCGGCTCCAACGGGTATCCGTCGAAGAACGGAAAATTGGCGTCTAAGTAGAAAATCCTGGTGCCGGGGTACTTCGACGCCAGCTTTTCGGCCACCCGCTCGCAGGTAGCTTTGACTTCGGGACGGACGTAGTGGTGGTTTAGCCCACAGTAATAGATTACATGGTGGGGCTTCAGGTTTGGGTGACCAAAAACTGGCAGCGGCACTCGCCCACACTGCCATTTCGCCAGCGGCGGCACAACGAAAATATTCACCAAAAAATAGAAGACTAGGAAGGTGAAAGCGCTTAAAAGACGGCGCTTCCATGGTCGCCCCATCCGTTTTTTCAACCAGAAATGAGCAGGCAAAAAAAGTAACCAAAGCACCCCGCCAGTTTGCGTGAAAAGGGTAAGAAGCCCAATAATAACCAAGTGTTTTGAGAAGTTGACCATTTTTTGCACGATTATTGAAAAGCTTTTTTTATCTCCCTCCCTTTACTAGTTGGAATCAGACATTTTAGAACTCCCTCCGTTAAAAGAATAGAAAATGCGACTTACCTACTCATTGCTGACAGCATTGCTGTTTAGCTTATTCACACCTTTATTCGGACAGGGCAATTTTTGGACGATTTTGGAAGAGAGCACCCTCGCCAGCCGCAACCAAGAACGTTGGATTGTTCCTGAAAAGTACAGTAGTTTTTTGCTGGATGCCGCCTCGATGCGCTCTGCCTTGGAGCGTGTCCCACAGCGCTTCAACACCCAAGGCGAGACTGCCATTGTCCATTTGCCAATGCCGGATGGAAGTTTCGAGGAATTTGCAATTGTGGAGGCTCCGCTGATGCACCCCGACCTTGCTGCACGTTACCGGGAAATCCGAACTTTTTCTGGACAGGGCGTAACCAACCCGGCAGCCGCCGCCTACCTCGATTGGACGCCGCAGGGTTTTCATGGCATGATAATAATGCCCGGCAAGGTTTTTTACATTGACCCCTATTTCAAGGAAGACAACACGGTGTACGTGAGCTATGACCGTGACGATTATTTCAATGAAAAATCTGCTGAGTTTTCCTGCATGACCGAGGGGGAGGGGGACACTCAATACGTGCCATCAGCGGACATGCTCCCCATCGGAATGAACAGCCGGTCTACCACAAACATGCTCGTTTACAGGATTGCATTTGCTGCTACAGGCGAATATACAGCCTATCACGGCGGAACGGTGCCACTTGCTTTGGCAGCCATCAATACGACGCTGAACAGGGTTCGGGGCATTTATGAAACCGAGCTTGCCATCAGTTTTACGCTTGTCTTCAATAATGACCTAATCATTTACACGGATGCCACAACCGATCCGTATTCCAACCCACCGACGTTGGCAGAAAACCAATCAAATACTGACGCCGTGATTGGCAGTTCAAACTACGACGTAGGCCATGTGGTAAGCACAGGTACTGGCGGAGTGGCAACGCTGAACGGCGTCTGCGATAGCACAAAAAAGGCAAGGGGCATGTCGGCCACCAACAACCCCAAGTCCGATGCATTTGATGTAGATTATGTGGCGCATGAGATGGGGCATCAATTCAGTGCACACCACACTTATAATGGTAGCACAGGTTCATGCACAGCGTCAAACCGGTATGCCGGCACTGCCTTTGAACCTGGGAGCGGTTCCACCATCATGAGCTATGCGGGTTTATGTGGCGCATCGCAGAACCTCCAACGGCGAGGCAATGCTTATTTCCACCTCGTCAGCTTGGGCGAAATAACCCATTACACCACCGTTGGTACGGGGAGCACGTGCCCGACTTCGGTTCCCTCCGGCAATAACATCCCGACCTTGAATGCCAATCCGACCGGCATGAGCGGCAAATATATTCCTATCAGCACGCCGTTCGAGTTGACCGCCATTGGTTCGGATGACGACAACGATGAGCTTACCTATGCTTGGGAAGAATGGGACCTTGGGTCGCAGGGAGCGCCAAGTTCGTCAAGCACCAATGCGCCCATGTTTAGGTCATTTACGCCCACCACTAGCACTACACGGACTTTCCCCATACTTAGCGACCTACTTGACAATACAACCAGCATCGGCGAGAAACTACCATCGGTGACCCGTAATTTGAACATCAATTGTACGGTGAGGGACAACCGGACTGTAGGCGGTGGCTATGGCGCTGACGGTATCGTGCTGCACGTCACCAATGCCGCTGGCCCGTTTGCCATTACCTCCCACAATACCGCAGCGACGCTCAATGGTGCAATAACCGTTACTTGGGACGTGGCAGGTACGACCGCTGCGCCGATTAGCTGCGCAAATGTGGACGTCCTGCTTTCGTTGGATGGCGGTGTTACCTTTTCCAACCTAACCACCGCTACGCCCAATGACGGCAGCCAATCCGTCACTTTGCCAAATACGGCTACTGGCAATGCGAGGATTAAGGTAAAATGCTCGGACAACGTGTTTTTTGACATCAACAATGCTGACCTGCGGATTGCGCCCAGCGATGCAAATTGTTCGGAAAAGGTCACCGATGGGAACATGTCAAATTATGTAAACTGGACTGAGTATTCCTCAAATGGTTATTTCCTTATTGACAACTGGAGCAATTACTACCACAATGCCATTGGCAGTGCCTGGCTTGGGTCGGTCAACAACGAAACATCAAGGTTGTCACAAACCATCACCATTCCGGCAGGTGCGCATTTTGCCAACCTTGAGTTCTGGTACCGTTATGACCGCACCGATTGCGGAGGAGATGTTTTCAATGTCAAGGTAAATGGCTCCATTGTCAAAAGTTACAATCAATGCAACGACCCGGGGGCACACGACTGGACTCGCCAATTGATTGATTTGAGCGCATACATTGGAACATCACCAACAATTATGTTCGAGTGCATCACCAATTCTATTTATCCATCCGATGTTTACATTGACGATGCCTCGGTGTATGTTTGTTCGGACGGTGCTTTTTCCCCACTGCCAGTCGAACTGATGGCCTTTGTGGCAAAAGCCGACGAACGCAACGCCCTGCTCACTTGGACTACTGCCAGCGAATCCGATAATCATGGTTTTGAGGTGGAGATGCAATCAGAAAACGCTGGTTTTCAAGTAGTTGGGTTTGTGCCGGGCCAGGCACCACTAACGAAATCACCAACTACGACTTCACCGTACCCAATCTAAATCCTGACACCTATTACTTCCGTCTCCGGCAAGTGGACTCGGACGGAAGTGCAAAATACAGCCCGATCCGCTCGTTGGTGATTTCGGGTGAGGCGCATGTTTCCGTTCAGCCCAACCCCGCCACGGATGTCGCCTATTTTAAGGTGACGCTTGAAAAAGAGGCCCAAATTCAATTGCAAATACTTGACGACTTGGGTCGAATTGTGGGCGCAGTTGCCAACGACCGCTTCGCAGCCGGCAACTTTGATTTGGCTTTTAACCTGAACCAACTGACGGAAGGGATTTACTACTATCGTTTAATCGGAAGCAATATCGAGGAGACAGGAAGGTTTTCAGTGAATAAATAAGCCAGAAGTTGTTGAATTCTGGGGTTGAAAAAGCCTTGACATTGTTGTTGCAGTGTCAAGGCTTTTCTTGTTTTTGGAAATAGTTTCTTTCTGACAAAAATCACCATTTGTATTGATTAATAGCAGGTGGCAGGGTTGACAATCACCCGAAATTCGGGGTACAAAACGTCAATAATTACGCACTTAAAACGATTTGTCATGTCATTCGAAACCTCCACATCAATAATCGAACTTGGGATACTTGGCATCATTGTCATTTCTACCATTTTACTACTCTCATTAAGGTCTCACTTTAAGCATGTTGAGGCATTGAACCTAACTGAAAAATACAGGAATTGGAAGTGGGGATCTCCCACAGAGGCAAGGACCAAATACCCAGAACTTGACATCTTCAGGGTGAGTCTTTCGCTGCGTATTTATGGGATGATGATTGCCCTTGTCCTGATGATTTTCGCTTTCAGTTGGACAACCTATGATGAAAAACTGGACGTGTCAGGTCTTCTGGGTTCAATCAGTGATGAGATTGAGATGGAAACACCCCGTACCGCTGAACCACCACCGCCCCCTCCACCACCTCCACCACCTGCTGTGCAAGTGATTGCCACTGACCTGCCCGATGTCGTAACCAAGATTTTCGAAGACCAAAGTATCAGTGAAGAAACATCCATTGAACCGCCGGTCATACTAAAAAAGGAGACGGCTGCTGCACCACCGCCACCGCCGCCACCGCCACCGCCAATGGCAGAGCACGAACGGGAAATTTTTAAAGTGGTGGAAGAAGCGCCAACTTTCCCAGGCTGCGAGGATATTGACGTTAAAGCTGAACGGCAGATTTGTGCGGAAACCAAAATGCTGGAATTTATTTACAGCAAGATCCAATACCCCCCCATCGCCCGTGAAAACGGCGTGGAAGGAACCGTTTACATTAGGTTTGTGGTAGAACGTAACGGGAGCATCTCCAACATTGAAATAGTACGTGACGTAGGCGCCGGATGTGGAGCCGAAGCATCAAGGGTAGTGGAACTGATGCCCAAATGGAATCCCGGCAAGCAGCGTGGAACCCCTGTACGGGTTATGTTCACCTTGCCTGTAAAATTTGACTTGCAGTAATTTTAATCAGTTTCACCAAAAATAAAATAATGAGTTGTTAGGGGCATGGCCAGTGGCCGTGCCCTTTGCAGTTCTTGGGCTTTATCCATTGAAAATGCAGAGGAGATTACCAATAAAAGGTGAATTCAATCCCTGAGTACCTGAAGCACCTTCCCGACATCCTTCACTTCGAACCATTTGATGAGACGAACGACTGCCCCAAACAATACACCGGGGCTGACAATGACCTTGTTCAGCAATGCGACATACCCATCCAACTCGTTGATTTCCAGTTCTTTGTCTTCGGGTGAGAATATTGCCAATCGGTTAACGGCCCTCCAAGCGTTGTTTCGGGCCTTCACGAGGCTGAACTCAGCGAAGCGCTCGTCGTTACGTTTGCCGAACCAGTCGAGCAGGAAGAGCAGGGGCGAAATTTTACTGAGGCGATCTTGCATTTCATCAATCCTGGCCACCAACAGCTCGTTGATTTTATTGAAATCAGCTTCCAACCTAGGCAGTTCAGCAGGCGAAACAGCTTCAGATGCAGCTATGCCGAGGTCGAGGTTGATATGGGCGTTCATGCCCATGAGCAAGTGCTGGAGCACGAGCAGGTCGAAGCGTTTGGCGGCGTTGAAGGTGGTCAGCCAAGCTTGGGTACAAGGCTGGGAGGCTCGGTAGGCGTCGTGGGCGAGGATGTAGCGGTTGGCAAAAATAACGTCAAGGCGCTCCATTCGAGGGCCATCCTGAAATACATTTCGTTGAATGTCCGCTTTCACCGATTTGGTGACGCCAAGGTAAACCAGCGCAAAAATGCCCATTGGGTCATTGCGCGTAGCGGTGTCGTCAACGATTTCTTCAAGCCGTTTGATTACTTCGTCTATGGTTTTGGAAGTCATGCTTGGATTTTTTCGGCTGTTTTTTTCAACAAAGGAAAGAATAATCCAAAGCAATAATCCAGGAATCGCACAACATTTGCCGGTTTGCGCTTTGAAACAAAATTGGGGCTATCTTCACGGCCACAAAATGGCCAATTGCACAGCGTATGAACCTAAAATTGGGAACGGCTTACAAAAGTTTCAAGCAGTTAGTCAACGTCGGTACGGTGGTGGCTGTGGCGCTGTTGATCAGCCTATTGTATCCGAACAACGTGAAGTTCAAGTACGAATTTCACCAAGGACAGGCATGGCCCTACGAAGACTTGACAGCACCTTTCGATTTTGCCATTAAAAAATCGAACGATGAGTTGGAGAAGGACAAGGAACTGATAATGAGGGAGTTCTGGCCTTATTACACCCTCAACAACGACCTGTCAGGGGCCAAGATAAAGGACTTTGAAGCTGCGCTTGATGCATGGTGGAACGATGCCGCTACCTCCCGCCCACCTGGGCTTCGCCTCGATGTGGTACGCACGCAGGGCCGCAATTTGCTGGAAAAAATCTACGCCACGGGCATCCTTCAACTCTCACCAGAACACGCCTCCACCAACGAAAACTTTGTGATAAACTTGGTGCGAAGAAACACGATTTCTAAGCGCACCCGAGCCGGTTTTTACCTTCCCGAGCAGGCTGAGTCTGCGCTTCAATCAGGTTTTGAAAAAACAAAAACATCCTTGCCTGCCGAGGTTTTACCCTTACTGAAAGCGGCACTCGTGCCCAATATCACCTATGACGAAGCTCGCACCCAAACCATGCTCCAAGAGGCGCTGAGTGGCGTGTCGCCGTCACGTGGATTGGTAAGCCAGGGCGACATCATCGTCCAAAAAGGCAACCTGGTCACGGACGAGGTCTTCGAAAAACTGGTCTCGTTCAGGGCAAAGTATGAGTCGGACATCAGCTCGAAAAAGTCGGGCTTTACGGTTTATTTGGGCTATTTGCTGCTTACCGGGCTAATCCTCGGGTCCTTCTTGATGTACGTGTACACTTACCGCCGAGAGATACTTTCCAATTGGAATTACCTCGCTTTTGTGATGGTCTGGCTGGTGGCTTTCAGCTACCTGACCTTCCTTGTTGAGCAGACGGAGGTGCTCAGTGTTTACGTAATTCCATTCTGTGTGGTGCCCGTGGTAGTTCGGCATTTTTTCACCTATCGGCTTGCGTTTTTCACGCACGTGGTGGTGGTTCTGATTGCGGGGTTCCTCACGGCGGAAGGGCACCAGTTCATCTTCACTCAAATCGTGGCGGGTGTGGTAGCAGTGCTCGCCGTAGCCGACGCTCGGGACTGGTCAAAGTTTTTTAAGTCCGTGGTGGCCATTTTGTTGGCGTATTCGCTGGCGCACGTGGGCATGTCGCTCATTGAGGAGGGCAGTTTTCAGGGGATTGATTGGCCGGTTTTCGGCTGGCTCGCCTTCAACGGCTTCCTTACGCTCCTGGCTTTCCCGCTGATTCCGCTTGCCGAGCGGGTTTTTGGATTTACCTCCGCCATTTCACTGGTGGAGCTTTCCGACATGAACCGACCGCTGCTGCGTGACCTGGCGATGCGAGCGCCAGGTACTTTCCAACATTCCTTGCAAGTTGGCAATCTTGCCGAAGCCGCCGCCAACGAAATCGGCGCCGACCCGCTGCTGGTGCGGGTGGGTGCGCTCTATCACGACATCGGCAAGATCGTCAACCCAGAGTTTTTCGTGGAAAACCAATCGGGGTCAAGCCCGCACGAAGGCCTCAGCCGCCTAGAAAGCGCCAAAATCATCATTGAACATGTACCCGATGGAGAAAAGATGGCCAAAAAACAAGGGCTGCCACCTGTCGTTACTCGATTTATAACAACCCACCACGGCACAACCAAAGTGGAATATTTTTACAAGAATTTCCTCCTCGAAAACCCCGGTGTTGAAGTTGATATTGCTTTGTTCAGGTATCCTGGGCCGCTGCCTTCCTCAATGGAAGAAGCTATTTTGATGCTTGCCGACTCTGTGGAAGCTACTTCACGGTCGCTCAAAGACCCTACCGGGCAGGACATTGACAGGTTGGTGGAGAGGATTTTCAAAGGAAAGTTGACCAGGGACAGCTCAATGAATCGAAATTGACGCTTGGCGACGTGGAGAAATGCCGCTTGGTTTTTTGCAAAATGTTGCGCAGCATTTATCATGTGCGGATTGAGTATCCTGAGTGATTGGGATATTGGGATATTGAGTTATTGAGATATTGGGTTGTTGGCTTATTGCATGGGGGCGTTTATTGTTTTATCATCCCAATAACTCAATATCCCAATATCTCAATATCCCAAATCTTAATACTCAATATCCCAATAACTCAAAACCCCACACCCGCCACCAGCGCAACCGAAATATTCTGTGCATCGAATGCCGAATCACCTTTGCTAATGTTCAGCTTGCCGTTGAAGGCCCTCAGTGACACCTGTACCTGCATCCCGTTTGCCATCGTGGAGCTTGCCCCAATACCTGCCACAATGGAGTGGTCTATGTTTTTATAGGCTTCCGGCATGAGCAAAATTATCGTTTGGGTAGGCGTGACAACCCTTATTTCGCTGGGAAACTTGTCGGTGTGGTGCAGCAGGTAGCCGAACGCATAGCCAACATGGATTTGCATCTTAAAGTCGCCGCCCGCCGAAAGCTGGAACAGGACGGGCAGTTGGAGGTAATCAAAATTGTCTTTGATGGTATAGTCCGGTAGCGGATTCCCGTTGCCATCTGAAAGTGGAAGCCCTGATTTTCCGCCCTTTCGGTCGAAGTTCAACTCGGTGCGCAGCCCTACGTTGTTGGCAAAGTTCCAGGTGAAATAACCACCAACCGTCACGCCTGTTTTGAAGTCGTAGGGGTCAATCTGCACGTCAATCGGTAGTGCATACTTGGCTTCCAGCCTCAATTTGGAAAAGCTGGGCCCGGCGTAAATACCGTAATTGGTTTTTTTTGGGCAAAAACCATTGAGCAAGTAAGCAGTAGGCAGGAAATGAAGAAACAGCGAATTGGGTTGAAGGTCATTTGTGTACTTTTTTGACAAATGTAAAAGTTGCAAACCAAAATAGGGCATCAGACACCCGTTGAATCGAAAAATGACGGCTTTGAGCCAAAAGTAATCTCGGTTCAATCGTTTTCGATATTTGATAAAAATCACCCTTTTATGTTGAAAAAAGTCCCCTTGAACAACCAAGGATTGGTGCAGTTTGCATACAGAATTTGACCATTGATAAAACTCATTATTCGCATCAAATGGAAAAACTAAAAAGCCCAGCCTTGTCCACTGACACTGCGATTTCATCAGTTGATGAACCGGTATTCCGAAAGCCGGTTGCCAACCACTTCCATATACCAAAGGAGCGCGCTTTTCTGGCAAGTGATCGAGATACAACAACCGTGTTGACTGGCGGACTGTCTCCTTCGCATGACTACTTGTTGGAAGCTGCCATGAAGAATTTAGGCTTGAAAGTCAAAGTCTTGCCACTATGACGATTGAGTCTTTTCATATCGGCAGGGAATATTCAAACAATGGCCTGTGTAATCCCTCCTATTTTATGGTAGGCAACCTGATTTACTTCCTACGGGAACTGGAGAAATCCGGCCTGACCAAGGAAGAGATTGTCGAACAGTATGTTTTTTTTCACGGCAGGATGCAATGCACCTTGCCGTTTTGGTATGCTGGAAACGGAATACCGGATGGCCTTGCAAGATTGTGGCTTCGAAGCGTTCCGGGTGCTGGTATTTCAGAACGAAGGGGGCCTAACCCAAGATACGACCGGGAATGGCCTGGAGGTGAACCCTGAGTTTTTTCTAGCCATCGTGAATGCGTTGAACCTGGCCGATATTCTCAACGATTTCGGGTACGCGACAAGGCCCTTCGAGGTGGTGGAAGGCCAAACGGACAAGGTGATGCAAAAAGCCTTGGACTACCTCTATGAAAAATTGGAACACAAAAAGAAAATCCAGCTGGGTGCAAAATGGAAGGCCATTTTTGACAAACTGCACTGGAGTGAAGCGATGACGTTCCTCTATCGGTTCATAGACCAAATTACCAGTTCGTACTATGTTGATGCGCTCAAAGAAGTCAGGAAAATGTTCGAGGCCATCGAGGTGGACCGTTTCAGGTCAAAAGTTGCGGTCAAAATTACCGGAGAATTCTGGGCGATGACCACCGTTGGGGCTGGCAACTTCCACATGTTCCGATTTCTGGAGCATGAAGGTGCCGTGCTGTTGGTGGAGCCAGTCGGTTCATTGATACAGTTTTTGTTCAGCAAGGGCAAACTTCGCCACCTGAACCGCAGAGAAATGATGCTGAAAAACGGGGTAAAAAACAGGTGGGATGTCAAGACACGTATCGGTAATTACCTCAAATTCCAGAAGAAATTAACGGTTCTCAAAGTGGGCAACTGGTTGTTCCGGCGGGAATATGGTCGCTTGTTGAGAACGCTGGGCGGCGACTACCACATGTTGATTCATCAGCCCATTCTTCAAAAACTGGCAAGCCCATATTACAATATCAACATCGAAGGCGGAGAAGGCTATATGGAAATCGCCAAAAACATTTACTACCACGAGCATGGTTTGTGCCACATGGTGTTGAGCTTGAAGCCATTCGGGTGCATGCCCAGCACACAATCTGATGGTGCCCAGGCAGCCGTGGTTGAATTGAACCGAGAAATGATATTCCTGCCGCTCGAAACCGCTGGAGAAGGAGAAACAAACGCGCAAAGCCGGGTTTTGATGGCCTTGGGTGATGCCCATGTTAAAGCCAAAAAAGAACTGGCAGATGCCCGGAAAACTGTCGCTTCCGATATCGAAACAATGAGGAAATATGTTGACGCACATCCAGAACTTAAATCCCCAACGTATGTCGTCCCACGCCGGAAAGGAGTGGTAAATATGGCCGCTAATTTTATGTACCATATTGATGATTTAATTAAACGGGGCGTCAGTTCATAGTTGACGTTTAAATCCAATGATATGAGCAATGTCCAATTGTATATCGGCATTGATGTAGGTTCCACTACTGTAAAAGCAGTCGTCATGGACGCTATTTCCCAGCAAATAATATGGCAGGACTACCGACGCCATGAAACCAAGCAACCCGAGGAAGTGCTGTCCTTTTTGAAAAGGATAGAAGCGGAGTTTTCCAATGTCCCCATCGAAAATATGCGGCTGTTTGTGACTGGGAGCGGTGCTATGAGCATATCGAATATGATCGGCGCAAAGTTCGTTCAGGAAGTCACGGCGGTATGCCTCGCTGCCGAAAAACTATACCCCGATGTGGGTTCCATTATTGACTTGGGTGGGCAGGACTCCAAGATCATTATTTTTAAAGAAAATCCGAATACTGGCAAAAAACAGAAGATACCCAGTATGAATGATAAATGTGCGGGTGGCACTGGTGCCGTTATTGATAAAATCAATAATAAACTGGGTCTTTCCCCCCAAGAGCTGGGCCGACAACAATACGACAGCGTCAAGCTTCACCATGTGGCGGGCAAGTGCGGCGTTTTCGCCGAAACGGACATCAACAGTCTGCAAAAACTAGGCATCCCTACCTCCGAACTGATGGCCAGCCTTTTCGAGGCCATTATTTTGCAAAACCTGACCGTGCTCACCCGTGGGCATACCTTGCGCCCGCAAGTGCTGCTACTGGGCGGCCCCAATAACTATATTGTCGGGATGCAACAAGCCTGGAAACACCATATTGCCCAGTTATGGGAAGAACGGAGCTTCCCCTTGCCGGAAAATTGCAACCCCAAGGACTTGATTTTCGCACCGGAAAATGCGCTCTATTTTGCGGCCATCGGGGCAATCGTTTACGGGTTGGAAAATGAGGAGGACTTGGGCCAGTACCACGGGTGGCAATTCCTTGATTTTTATATCCATGAAGGACGGTTGCAGGCAAGGGCTGGCGCTGAATCCGGCCTCGTCAATACCGAAGAAGAACTCGCTGCCTTCAAAGCCAAATACGTTCCAGAACCTTTTGTGCCCGCTACCTTCGTGCCTGGTCAGGTCGTGGATGCATTCATTGGCTTGGACGTGGGTTCCACTTCCACAAAGGCCGTTCTGCTGAACCCAGCAAAGGAAGTGCTCGCCAAAGCCTATCAGTTGTCGAGGGGAAATCCAATCGAGGACACCAAGGAGGTTTTGCAAAAATTGAATGACCAGGTGCAGGCATCAGGCGCCAAACTGAATGTGCTTGGCCTTGTGACGACCGGCTATGCGAAGGACGTGCTTCGCGATGTTTTGTGCGCCGACAGGGCCGTTGTTGAAACGGTGGCGCACACCAATTCCGCACTTCATTATTACAAAAACGTGGATGTTATCTGTGATGTCGGGGGGCAGGACATCAAGATTATGATGTTGAAAAACGGGCAGGTCAAGAACTTTGAATTGAATACCCAGTGCTCCGCAGGCAACGGGTATTTTCTGCAAAGCACAGTGGAAAGCTTCGGCATCCCAGTTGAGCAGTACGCCGACCTTGCGTTTAACGCCAAGATGCGACCAACGTTTAGTTACGGGTGCGCTGTTTTCTTACAGTCGGACATCGTAAACTTCCAGCGGCTTGGCTGGAAACCGGAAGAGATTTTGGCCGGGCTGGCGTCCGTTTTGCCCAAAAATATCTGGTTGTACGTGGCCC
>JADJYH010000057.1 GCA_016719855.1 Saprospiraceae bacterium
GACAAACTTATTAAAGTTTTCTTTAAAGCAAAGTTTACTCACTGGTGGCGGGGCCGCTAAATCCGGTGTGAATTTTCACGGCCGGTCATTTTGTCCAAAAAGAGGAGGGGTAGGTAAGAAACCTCCTTGAGCATCGGCAACGACTTGGCGGCACTCTCCTTTTTGTTCGCGCCAGCGTACACCACTTCGTAGGGCATTTCGAGGCGTTGCTTGTAAGTGCGGATGGCCTTGTCGGCGCTTGGTTTGTCGGCGTGTTTTTCAAACGCCAGTGCGATCACGGCCAGGTTGTGCGGGTTGTTTTCTTTCAAATAATTTACCAAGAACGTCGTCTCGTCGGCAGTTGGGACACAAGTGCCCATGATTTGGATGATTTTCGCCCTGCCCCGGTACTCCGGGTTGTCGAGCGAAATGGTCTTGCCATCGGGGTTTCGTAACGAAAATGCGACCTTCTCGAAAGCGCGGTTTCAGAAAGGTCAGCGAGTCGGCATCTGCCAGCTTGAACTTGGCGTCCCGCCGCCCCGACCAAGTGGTACGTAGTGTTTTCCTGAAAAAAACGCCCCGGTCAATGTGCTGTCGGCAATATTTTTCCGTGAAAAGGTAGGCGGGCGCCGTCGAAACAAGAGAGGTGAAAACTTGTCGGCCTGCACCGTGCCTTCGAAGTGGTAGTCGCCGTCTCCGTCAGGAAGGTGCCAGTTAAGTGGTTTGCCCTGTCTTGAACTCGCCAATGGCGGGAGACAGCTTCTCCTCTCAGCGTCGGTGGCTTCGAGGCCAAAAGTGCGCAGGCCCACTGGCCCGTCAGGTCAAGCATGGGCGGCTTGCGCAATGGCGTGAACCGCCAGTCGTGGGCCTTGTTTGGCGATGAACGGGATGGCGTAGTTTTCCTCGTCGTCACTACCCACCGCCCTCGATGGTGTTGCCATGAACGCCCCGGTGATGTACGACTCATACACCGGGAAGTTAATTCGGATGGTGTCCTGCGAGGCGGTATTGCTCCGCCCAAATTGGATGTCGGTGGCGGGCGCGACAATCCGCTCGTCCCCGTTGATGATTTCGATGTCTGGAAAGTGGTGTCGTTGTCGTACACCACTTCAAGGTGAACGGCGGTTCGTACTCGTCCACGGCGTACTTCATGTTCACTTTTTTTCCGGCAACGGCTGCCCTTTCGGGTTGGGGAGATGAACTCCGGCGTGCGAGGGCAGCCCGCCACGGGCCGGTGGCAATTTCAAGTAGCTGCCTTCCATGACGAGGCAACTGTGGAGGGCCAATGCGGACAGGGCTGCAATGCCCCTAAACAGGACGATTTTGATTTCATGTTGCTGGTTGTCAAATTATTTGAGTGGCCAAAAGTAAGGAGATTGAGGGATTTACGATTGACGAATGACGATTTACGATTGGGGTTGTCGCAAATCATTTCTTTTCCATTGGGTACAAAAACCATTAGATAAGGTCCAAGTACCGAGGGGGTCGAGTGGAAGTATCGAGGGGTCGAGGTCTCCGGTCAAGCTTGGGATAATCTCCTTAAAAATGCAACAGGTGGTGGTGTTTTGGATGGGCAACGAAGGTTCGGGCAGGTTTGGGATTGTAGCGAAATGAACAACTTGGTTTGTTGCGCAATTATAAAACAGTAGGGATTACCCATCCAATAATCTTATTTATCTGGACTTTTGACATGATTTTGAACTAAAAAATCAGACAGATTTGATTTTTAGCGACAAATGAATTTTAGAAATAATTATTTGACGGTTTGAGAAGAAGGTATGTTTTCCCAAAGCCCCAAATAATTATTTCAACAATCTGTAATTCACCCTCTCTTAGGGCATTAGTTGCAAGACCTCATTGAAAAAATTCATGTCAAAAGTCCAGTTTATTTATAGTAGCAGTAATTTTTTAAAAAACTAACCATGCCACACCTCGCCATCATTTCCTCAAGCGTAAGGACCGGGAGAAACAGCCACCGGGTAGCCCTGTATTTCAAGAACTATTTGGAAGCCAACAAGCTTGCAACGGTGGACATGCTCGACTTGAATGAGTACAAATTTCAGGTGTTTGACGAACGGCTTAGGCTTCAAGAAAATCCGTCCGCAGCACTGCTTGGATTTTGCGGCAAGATAAAGGCTGCCAACGGTGTGCTGATTATCACGCCCGAATACAACGGCGGCTATCCTGCTAGCCTGAAAAACGTCATTGATGTATTGTACGATGAATGGCACCGCAAGCCCGTGGCCATTTCAACCGTATCAGATGGGATTTTTGGCGGTACGCAGGTGATTACTTCGTTGCAGTTTACACTCTGGAAAATCCGTGCATGGACGGTTCCTGCCATGTTTCCTGTCCCGAAAGTCAAGGATTCCTTCGATGAAACGGGCAAACCCACCGACAAGGCGGGCACTGACAAGAGCGGCAAATTTCATCAGGAATTGCTTTGGTGTGTGGAGGCTAGGGTAAGATGGGTATGTCATGAGGCAAATGTGACTGCATTCATTGGCTGAATCCTGTCAATACTGATATTATACTTCGCTCTAATAGGTTTTGTGCAAACAGGGGTTTGGGGCGAAGCCCCCAAAAGCCACCTCCACCGACGAGCCGCCGGAGGCGGTGAGGAGGGGCAAAATGCAATTTGCACAAAACCTATTAGCGTGGAGTATAACAAGCATGACTTGCAACAAGCAGGGCGTTTTATATTGACATGTGGTGCTACGGTAATTATTCACACACGTTTGGAAACCGGAACCAGCAGTGCTGTTGTTAATTTTGAAAAGAAGACATTGGGCCAGCGGGGCTCCACGGATGTCACGTTCGGTGAAATTCCAAGAACAGTCAAATCCATGATGCTGACAACATCCGCCATGTACAGGCACAGTCTGCAACGAGCAGGGTTACACACTAATTATAACATTTCCTTTTTTATGTCCCTTTTCAACATAAGCATGTGCTTCTGCAATTTGCTCCAATGGATAAGTTTTATCAATTACTGGTTTCAATTTGTCGGCTTCAATAAGCTCCTTTAGAAAAACAATATCTGCTGCTGTATGACTAATTACACCAGTCATAACCTTTTTGCTACTTGTCATAGAAATCCATAACCCTTGAAGCATTTCCGACATTCCTGCGGCACTTAGAATCATTATTCCATTTTTATTTAGCGACTTTATACTTCGTGAAACAGATATTGCTTTCACAGCATCAATAATCACATCATAAGTTTCGCCATTTTGGGTAAAATCCTCCTTTGTATAATCAATTACTTTGTCTGCTCCGATGGATTTTACCAAAGCAATATTTGCAGTGCTGCACACACCCGTAACATCAGCTCCAAATGACTTTGCCAATTGAACGGCAGCACTTCCAACCGCACCGGAAGCACCTATGATAAGTACTTTTTGCCCTGTTTTTATCGCTGCTTTTTTTATAAAGTGCAATGCTGCAACCCCACCAAAAGGAATGGTGGCTGCCTCCTGGTGAGAAATATTTGCAGGTTTTAATGCGATGGACGCGTTTTCAGGTAGGCATTTGTATTCAGCATAGGCACCAAAACTCATATCTGTATGACCAAGGACCTGGTCGCCAGCTTTGAAAAGTTTGACCTGGTTGCCTATACTTTCGACTTCACCAGAAAAAACACTTCCGAGAATATTGATTTTTGGTTTCATAAAACCGAAAATAAACCTGACTGCAAATGGGTCAGCTTTGCGTAATCGCCAATCACCCGAATTTACAGCCGTGGCTTTAATTCTTAACAGAATCTCATTGCCTTTGGGCATTGGTTTTTCAACCTCTTTGACTTGAAGAACCTCTGGTGGGCCATATTGGGTATAAACTGCTGCTTTCATTTTTACTTGTTTCATTTTTGTCAATTATTTCAAAGGACAAAAGTAGATGACGCATCTTCTACTTTTGTTGACTTTGGTTAAATAGGGCCAACCTTGGTCATTTCTTCCAGTGCGGTTAAATGGAAATTTAAGCACTAGAAGATAGAAGCCAATGATAAAATCATAAGTCGAACAAAACCAATCGTAGTCGGGTGGGATTAAACCGGGGTCTCCAACATGCCCATACATAAAATCCCAAACCCCATGCAGGAAATAACCTGCTATCATGTAATAGGAATTCTTTTTGATGCCAAAATAGGCAAGCATTAAAAAGAGCAATGCCTGTAGGAGATTAATAATCAGCGCTGAAATGTCTGACCATGTATATCCAACATACAAAAACCCAATGGCGGCTAAAATTAAGCCATAGATAACGTCCTTGTCTAAGCGCTTAAAAAGTGTAAAGATTAGAATGGTAAACAATGAGGCTGAAACCCCGATAAGCATAGCATTCATGATGTCTTATTTTTAATTTTAATTCTAATTGACTCAATGTTTTGTCATTTGATGATGTGGTGGTGATGAGTTGGAGAAGCAATCGTCTCCTTATTTGGATTATCGCCGTCAATTACTTCAAAGCTACCCATCATTCCTGCCGCATGGTGCTCGATGATGTGGCAATGGTACATCCAAGTTCCGGGACGGTTGTCGGGCATCCATGCAATTTTCATCTTGCTTCTCGGAGGCAAATTAATAGTATCTTTCCATGCCATGTATGCTGGTGCTTTGCCATTCTCTTCAATGACCTGGAAGAAAAACCCATGTAAATGAAACGGGTGGTCCATCAAACTGGTGTTGGAAACTTCCCATATTTGCAGCTCGCCAACTTTCACGGGTTTGTCATTGACATGCACATCGCCGTTTACCAGAAAGGTCAAACCTTCTGTCAAACTTGCCCCAACGGAAAGCCGCACTTTTCTGTTATTTCGGCATCCTGTTTTGCCAAAGGCTCAATCGTCCTTAATGTTTCAGGTAGAAAGCAATGGATGCTTTTGTTTTCTTACCTGTATAGTTGCAAACTGCTGGCGTTTTGCCTTGAAGAAGGTGCTTCTGTCATATTTCAATGCTTCCATCATAATTGTTTCACCTTCCTCAAAAGGGCCTGCCGCAATATCTACCCGCTCGCCGGGTGTTATTAAAACCTCGGTAACGGTGCGTGGATACTCCAACAGCCCCCCATCGGTTCCGATAATTTTGAATTCCTTGCCACCCAGGTACAGCATAAAATACCTTGCACTGGATGAATTGATGAAACGCCACCTTTCCGTCTGCCCAGCAGCAATTTCTATCACTGAATTTTCCTTTCCATTGATTAACAAGGTGTCACCTTGCCGTCCATCATGCCTTTCGACGATCCGGGGAACAAACCAACCGGGTTTTGTGAATTCATTCTCTGGACTGAGTTTCATGTCATCAATCATCAATACTTTTTCACCATCAAAAACAGGGTCTGTCGGGTCTTCAACTATCAACGAGCCATACATGCCCCTTTCCATTTGCACGGTTTCATTGGCATGTGAATGGTACCAAAATGTGCCTGCATCGGGCAGCACAAAGCGGTACTCGAAGACTTCACTGGGCGCAACCGGTTTTTGAACTGCATCTGTGCCATCCATTGGCGCAGGAAGGCGCAACCCGTGCCAATGAATCATGGTAGGTTCTTCAAGGTGATTGGTCAGGCGAACAACAAGCGTATCGCCCACGTTTGCCCTCAGTTCGGGGCCAGGAAGCTGTTTATTGAAGCCCCATGCTTCAATTGTTTTGCCGGGCGCTATGTCCCAGTTGAATTTGCTTGCCTCCAGGTTGTACACGACTTCTTTTGCTTGATTTTTCATCTTAGTTATGATTTAGTCAGTTTAATGATTAAGATTGGTGAATAGTGATTGGTGATTGGTGTTTTATTTCAAACGAACCCCTAAGCCAAATTCCAAAGAGAGATTTGCTATATTGCCATCAATGGCCGTAATATCCAAACGCTGCACTGGATATGGGTATAGCGGCAGATACATGCGATAGCTAAAAAAGAACTTTTTCTTGCCTACCTGCAAATGGTACATCCCTCCAAAATCCGGGCTAACGGAACTGACCGATGCGGATACTTTTTCAAAATCAGGGTTCTCCAATGTCTCCTTGAAACTATTGTATTTTATGCCACCGAGGAGCGAAAATGTATGGGAAGCACGCTTTGAGTAAAGCGTAGTACCGACGCCAACTTTTTGGCTAAGAGAATAATTATAATTGGTCTTTATGTAGTTGAAATTTCGAAGAAACACGCTGTTGTAAGTATAAGCAGTATAGGACACCAGGCTCAGGCGCTTTTTAATATCCCACTGCACCAAGTTGCTAATGACCAAATCAGACGTGGGCCAAGGGTTCAGGCCAATAGCGGGTGCTATTTTCAAGGTTTGCCCAGGAAAATCCTGGTGTATATTAGCATGATAATCATTTTGTGCAAGCAAAGCAGAGAGTTTCAGCAGGAAGAAGGGGATGAATAAGAATTTTGCAATTTTCATTTTGTTATTTTTTAATTGATTTAGAGCTTAGGATTACTAAACCTTCAAGGTTTAGTAATCCTTCTACCCAATTGATTTTGTTTTAAAATGAAGGTTTGATTACCTGAATTTGAAATAGAAATTCAAGCCTTTCAGAATATTGGGATTTTTAGAACCCATGTGGTCAAGGTGCTGTTCAATGTGGCGCTGCATGGCTATATAGTCATAATAGTTCTGTAGCCGCTGGTGAAACGCCTCAAAAGGGGCGAACATTCTTCCTTCGTTTTCCAACTGGCCCAGGCCCAGGTACACCAACTGGTGATTGTTTGAATTGATGTTTCTGTTTTCCTGCTCCAGCCTTAGCATGATTTCATTGTCGTACCAAATGGAAGGACTGAGCATGAGATAATTGCCGAATACCGAGTTGTGGTTTGTAAAAGCATAGGCACCGAGCAGCCCGCCAAACGAATGTCCCAGTATAGTTCTGCTGCTTCTGAGGGTATCCACGGCATAATTGCTTTCTATCCTGGGTATCAATTCGTTTTCAATAAATTGCATGAATTTTTCAGCGCCGCCACCACCTTCCTTCGCTTTTGTAGGCGTATAATCATCTACCCTGTCGTTTCCGTAACCAATACTGACTACCAGTACATTGGAAGTGGAAAATTCATTGCTTATTTTTTTGCAATTTTCAGCGACAAAATCGAAGTCTTGTTCGCCGTCCAGTACGTAGATGGTGGCATACGTTTGTGTTTCAGGGCTATAATTTTCGGGCAAGGCCACTTTAATAGGGTAGTTTGCGCCACTTGAAGTGGATTCAATCGAGAACGCTTCCGTTAAGTCAGCGCTGAAATCTTCTTTCTGGCAAGAAGCAATCACGAATACAAGCAAGATAGGAATTAACTTTTTCATTTTATTGTAATTTTTTATTGATGTGTCTTAATTGACGATACAAAGGTGAGGCATCAATGAGCGCAAAAAGGGACAAGAACATGTCAGAAACGGACAAAATAAAACTGTAGCAGACGGCATGGTAATTTTCTTCATCAAAACGAGATGCAAAACAACCATAACCAAGTAACTGATGGGGTGCATTTCAGAACTTCGCTTTTCGATACCCTTTGCTGACAAGTGTCACCGGCGTTTTCAGAAAGCGATGCGAAACTTTGAAACGCACCCTAACTGATGTTATGCATCATCAAAACCCGGAGTGTTTGAATGTGAATAGCCCCGATTGAAAATCGGGGCTATTCATATTAAAGCCATTCGGGCTTCCGGTGCGTAACATCAGCAAGTAACTGTACTATTTTTTTAAAATTCTTTGCAATTGCCTTGCTGTTTTAAACCCACATTTTGAAGCTATGTACTCAATAGTATATTCGGGATTGTTCAGCATGGTATTTGCATATTCTTTTCGCAACAAGGTTAAGTATTCCAATACAGTAGAACCGGTCTTTTCCTTAAAAACCCTGCTAAGATTTCTTGGACTCATTCCCACAAGAGCGGCAAGTGATTCAATACTGTTCTCTTTGGAAAGGTTGTCTATAAGGTAATCCTGAACTTCGTGGACTTGTGGATTAATATGATTCCTGTAATCCAGATAAATGCTTTGTTGTTTATGTTTTCCACTTCTTCTGTGATACACGACAAGCCCTCGTGCTACTTTATGTGTAAAAAGTGCTCCTTTAAAATCCTCAAGAATTGCTAAAGCCAAATCTATCCCGGCGCTAATCCCTGCGCTTGTGTAAACGTCATTGCTTTTTATGTAAAGAATATCAGCAACAACTTTTGCTTGTGGAAATTGCGTTTGTAATTCATTGACCCTTCGCCAGTGGGTGGTACATTCTGTGTTTTTTAACAAACCTGCATGACCCAAAGCAAAAGCCCCATTGCAAATTGAACAAACCGTTATTTTATTTTCGGAACATTCTTTTAGCCAATTGAAGAATTCTCTTTGTGCCATAAAAGCGATGCTCCTAACGTATTCCCAATCCATTCCTGGTACAAAGACAAAATCGCCTTCCTTTAATTTTGCGCTTTTGTAGTTTTCAACATTTCCAAAGCCAAGACCTGAAGTACTTATCGGTGTTTCTCGGTATTGATAAAATTCTATGTCTGCTTCAAAACCATAAAATTTGGCTTCCGTAAATACCTGTACTGGACCCGCCAGGTCAAGCAATTCGACCGTTGGTGGAATGATAAAGACCAATTTTTTCATTATGACTTAATTTAAAAACTTGTTTAGCTACTTAATTGAAGTTACAAAGGTGGGGCATACAAGCGCACAAAAAGGGACAAGAATGCGTCAGAAACAGACAAAATAAAACGGTAGTAGGCGGGATGGTAAATTTCTTTTTCTTTTTGCCCACCTCGTTTCATGCCTTCTGCATCACAAGCAGCTTGATTTTTTCAATCAACCCGCTCAGGTGGTTGTCAATCAATTCAAATCCCACGTTTTTCAGCCTTTCAGTAAGGATTTCCTTTTGCTCGCCGCTCAGTTCTTGGGTCAAATGAATCTCCCCGAAGAGCACTTTCTGAAAAGAGATGCCCGCCTTATCCAAAATGTCCTCGACCGAAAGTACGCAGCGGTGACAAACCATGTTTTTTACAAGCACTTTATTTAAGGCCATGGTCACTGATTTTTTTTGATACCAAGGTATCAATCTTTGGCAATTGCTTGAGTAATACATGTTAATACCAGTCACTCGTTTCCTCCCAATAGCAAACGAGGTTAGACCGCACACCGTCGCCCAGTTGTGGCAAGAATGTCCAGTCCATAAAAGCGTGGCTCTTACAAGTCTAGCGAATATGTGACTTATAAGCATTTCTCAGGCGGGTTGTCCAAAGGACTAAACCAACCACCATCCGCCAGCGGCGGAAAAGTGCATTGGAGCAAAGCAGTCGTTGATTTTTATAACCTTAAGTAATAGAATACCAAGACTGACTGCCAACTGCCAACTGCCAACTGCCAACTCACTCCTTCCCCTTCTCCCCCACAAACTGCTGCTCCTTGTACTTGAACAGCACGTTGAAGGTGGTGAGGCTCCCGTAAATCCGGGTGATGTACTGCTGCAAGTCCACCTTTTCCTCGTCGGTCAGCTTGCTGGCGTTGATTTTCTGCTCCATGACCCGCACCCGGTCACGCACCATCACGATTTTGTGGAAGAAGGTCTCGATGGGGATGTCCTTCGGTTTCAGGCTGTCGTCGCCGGGCTTGAGAATCATCACGCCGTCGTCCCAGCGGTCGCCGAGTTCCACCACCTCGCTGATGTCCGACCAGTGCTTGAGGATTTTCATCAAGGATTTTTCGGCTTCGCTGAACGAAACGACGGCCTCGGCGGGAATGGCTTCCACCACCGTCCATTTGTCGTATTCCTTGCCGACCATCTTGATGCCGTAGAGCGTGAAGCAGCACTCGTAGGCCGCAGCGTGCAGGCGGATGATGGCCCCGTCGCCGTAGGCCGGGTGCTTTACCCTCGAACCGATGCCGAGGAGGGAAGTATTTTCTGGCATTGTTTTATTGTTTTATGGTTGAATGGTTGAGGCGACCACGATAGCCATCTCAACAGTCGGGCAATTTTACGAAAAAAACCTTCTAAGGTTTTGCCGCCTTCGGCAAAAGAAAAAAAGCCCAACTTTGCGCCCAAAAAAAAGCCAGCGTTTATGAAGCATTACGATGCGATTGTGATTGGCAGTGGGTTTGGCGGTGCAATGACGGCCCGTCAATTGGTACAGGCTGGCATGAAGGTGCTGATGCTGGAACGGGGCGACTGGGTACAGCGAGGCCCAGAAAACTGGGGGCTGCGTGGCTCGCTCGACCTCTCCCCGCACAACGACAAATCCACCCCGCTGAACATCGCTGCTGGCGGCAACAAAAAAGTGATGGGACTTTACACCGCCGTGGGTGGGCCGTCGGCTTTTATGGCGGGGTATCCTTCCGGTTCCGGGAGGCGGATTTTGAAAAAAACGAAGAAATCGAGGGCAAAAATGCGACGGGCTGGCCAATCGGCTACCGTGATTTGGAGCCGTTTTACACAGAGGCCGAGCAGATTTTGCAGATTTCCGGCGAGGCGGGGATTGACCCTACCGAGCCGCACCGGAGCGCTCCGTTTCCGCAAGGGCCTGCGCCGCTGGCGGAGATTTCGCAGCGGGTAAAAAGCAGTGCGGAGTCGCTGGGACTGCACCCTTTCCAGCTTCCGCTAGCCATCAATTACGAAGATAAAAGCCGCAAAACCTGCACTAGTTGTACCACTTGCGACACGTTTGCTTGCGCCATCGGTGCCAAAAACGACCTCTCGACACTGGTCTTGCCCGGCTTGATAGCTGGTGGCATGGAGCTATTGCCGAACATGGTCGTCACCCGTTTGGTAGAGGAAAATGGGCAAATCAGCAGCGTGGAGGCCGTGTCAAAAACGACGGGCGAGCGCCAGGTTTTCAAGGCCAAATACGTGGTGCTGGCTGCTGGGGCACTTGGCTCGGCGCACCTGTTGTTGGCATCTGGGTTGGAGGCGAAGAACCCCGGCGGGGCGGTTATTGGCCGCTACCTGATGCGACATGTGAACGCCATCGTGTTCGGCATTTTCCCCGGCGTGGCCGACAAGGAGGGGCGGTTCCACAAGCAGTTGGCGATTCTGGATTACTATTTTGGCAACGAAAAACTAGCCCCAAACTTCGGTAAGCTCGGCAGCCTCCAGCAGATGCCCACGCCCCCGATGGGTTTGGTGCAAAATGAAATCCCAGGCCCGTTCGGCAAGCTTTTGAGCCAAGGCGTGCGGCTGCTCAGTGGCCTACTGGCCATCGTCGAAGACCAGCCGCAGTTTTCCAACTCTTTGACCATCAATCCGTTGGAGCGGGATAAGTTCGGGTTGCCGCAGCCCGTTATTTACCACCAATACTCCCAACGTGACGAGGCGGCGCTGAAAATCTTGACCCAAGCTGGCAAAAAAATCATGTACGGCGCTGGTGCGGTGGCGCACTACATCCACCAAATCCGCACATTTTCCCACGCCGTCGGCACGGTGCGGATGGGCAGTGACCCTGCCACTTCGGCACTGGACGAAAACTGCCAGTTCCGGGGCGTGGAGAACCTGTACGTGACGGACGGCAGCGTGATGCCAACCTCGGCGGCAGTGAACCCAAGCCTGACCATTGCGGCGAATGCGCTGCGGGTGGGGGCGTTTTTGGCAAAGTAACCGCCAAACTTGTTTGGCAGGTTCATTTTCACAAGTGAGCCAGCCAAACAAGTTTGGCGGCTACAATAATTTCAAAATGTCTTTCAAAAAAATACCACCCACCCAGCCTATCCGCATGGCGTTCCTTGGCTGTGGCAACATCACCGCCAAGCATGGCAAGCGGCTGCAAAAGTTTGCGGACGTGCAGTGCTACTATGCCAGCCGTAGCGAGGAAAAGGCGAAGCAATTTTCCGCAAAACTCAATGGTAGCGGGCATTTTGGCTCGTACCAAGCAGCCATTGCTTCACCTGAAATTGACGTGGTTTTCATCGCCACCCCACCTGCCGACCACCTCGAATTGGCACTGGCGGCGGTGCGAGCGGGCAAGCATGTCATCCTCGAAAAACCACCATTTTTCAAGTCCTCCGACTTCGATTTGGTGGATGCCGAGCGGCAAAAAACCGGGGTTCAGGTCATGGTCGCCGAGAACTATTTTTACAAACCATTGCTACGCAAACTACGGGAAACGCTGGCCGCCGACCTCATCGGCGACCTGAAATTCCTGTTTTTCAACGCCACCAAAACCCAAAAAACGGGCGACTGGCGGGATGACGAAAGCACGGTTGGCGGCGGTGCGCTGTTCGAGGGCGGCATCCACTGGGTCAATTTTATGAGCAACTTAGGGCTTGATGTTCAGTCAGTTACGGGTTTTTTACCCCAAAAAAAGAAAGAAAACAGCCTGGAGCGGAGTATGCAAGTTGTGATGAAATACCAAGACGGCCCGGTCGGCACGCTGCTCTACTCCTGGGAGGTGAACGCGCTGCTCAAAGGGCTGCGGCTGTGCCGGATTTACGGCTCGGAAGGTTCCATCACTTTTGAGGCCAACGGGCTTTTCATCTTCGTGCGGGGCAAGAAATGGCGGCTTATTTTTCCTGGTTTTTCGGACATCATCGGCACCAACGCCATGTTCCGTGACTTTTTTGTGGCGCTCCGCAATGGACAGGAACCCGCCTTCAATTTTGCATTGGCAAAAAGGGATATTGTCTTCATCGAGGCAGCTTATCGGACGGCAGGTACTTGAATTCCAAGCGACTTGGCTACATTTGCGGACTTTTTTGGGTTTGAGGTTTTTAGTTTCTGGTTTCAGGGAGTGCCTTCAAAATTCCTAGTCCCTCCCTGAAACCTGAAACCTGAAACCAAAAAGCAAAAACAACGACAAACTATCTATGGAACTCATCATGGTTTTTTTGACCGGCTTGACTGCCGGATTGCACACCTCCACCTGGGGCATGTACAAGGATACACCTTACGAGGGCTTCACTTGGCCACGTTATTTTCGCAGCACAGTAGTATCAACGCTGCTTGCCTTCCTGCTTTGGAAATTGGTCGGCCTCGACCCCACCACGCCTTCTGGCATTTACCTGCTTTGGGGCAGCGTCTATACCAGCGAGCGGGCAATCATCGAGATATGGAAGACCTTTCTGCGCACCTCCGACCAGACCAAATTCTTCATCCCGATGCAACTCCACGTGTTCGGACGCATTGTTGAGAGCAAGCGTGACCGCTACATCGCCGCCTTTTTTTATGTGGGCGGCATCGTGCTGGTGAGCTGGGGTTTAGTAAAGCTCTGGCACATGCACCAAGCTGGGAATTTGGGCTGGAACCCCTATGTCATCTTGCTATTATTGAGCGTGGGCGGCTGGATTTCGGCCTTCGGCGGTGCTTGGAAAGATGCGCCCATCGAGGGTTTTGAGTGGTTCAAATTCTTCCGTAGCCCAGCCGTGGCCTATTCCTGGGGCTGGTTGGCCGCCAACCTAACCGACAATTTCGTAGCCATCGCACTTTGCAGCCTTGGCTTCACCATCGCCAGCATCGAGACTTACAAAACCTTCTTTTTCCCGAGCCGCCCACGGGGCAAGTTCCAGGGGATGCCCATCGGTTATCCCGAATGGATGGAAAAAAGGAAGCCATTTGTCTTCGTTTTCATCGTTTGTTGGCTTTTTGTCATCGTCGCTGGCGTGATGGCGTTCATGGGGCCGCACGAGGGGCTAGTCTAATGGGTGAAACGTCGGGGAGGGTTGAAACCTCCCCGACGTTAAGCGCTAGTTTTGTTTAATTTTATTTCATGGAAAACAAGGTAACAGCTTTCCTTTTCATCCCTGACCCAGCCGCCAGCCAGACCGAAATTTATGGCCTCACCCTGCTGGAGCGCAGCCTGCATGGGCTGGAGCGGGGTGGGGTGGGCCGGGTGTTTTTGCCCACGGAGGTGCAAGGTTTTTTGGGTAAAAAAGCAGACTGGAAGCTCGACATCGAGTTCTCGGACGATTACCGAAACGAACTTTCGACCGTGGGAAACGGGGCGCTGGTGCTGACCGAGCCGCTGGTCATTGACCCAAAATGTGTCCAGCAATTGTTGGAGCAAAGCAGCCTGGCCGAAATGATTTTGATTACCCAGTCAGGGGAGATTGGCTGGTACCCGAAAACTGCGTTGGAGGCAGTCGCAAAAGACCAATGGCCGAATTTTAGCCAAATTACCACCTTGGCCCATCAGCATGTTTTGGTGGCAAAAAAGCTTGATTTTCAAGGGCTTGTATGCAGTACCGTTCGAAACGACGCCGATAAAAAAGCCGTCAAAAAAGCGCTCATCCGCAGCCTGATAAAACCCACGGACGGCTGGGTTTCCAGGAACTTGAACCGCCCAATTTCCACCTCCATCAGCCGGGTTTTGGCGCACACGGCCATCACCCCGAACCAGTTCACCATCGTGACTGGCCTCATTGGCCTTTCAACGGCCTGGTTCTTTGCAGCAGGTGGCTACTGGAACTACCTCATCGGCGGGACGCTGTTCCATCTCACCTCGGTGCTGGATGGCGTGGATGGCGAGTTGGCTCGCCTCAAGTTCAAGTCGTCGCCCTTCGGGCAATGGCTGGACACGCTGGTGGACAACCTCTCGTACTTGGCGGCATTGGGTGGTATTATCACGGGCATCTATCTGCACGGTGCTACGGATTTGGTGAAATGGGCGGGCTTATTGTCGGTGGTGTTCGCCTTGCTTGCATTGGGCAGTTTGTACTTTTATTTGCTCCGGTTTAAATCGGGCGGAACGCTGTTAAATGTCAAGTATAGCTTCCAAGAAGGCAATAGTACGTTCGATAAAATACTCCAGGTGGCTGGTGCATTCGGAAAGCGGGATTTGTTTGCGCTGATATTTTTTATATTGGGCATATTCGGCAAAATGACTTGGGCTTTGATTTATATTGCCATCATGGCGTTCATGGTATTTGTGTTTTCCATTCAGGCGCATATTGCTGCATCCAAGGCAAAAAGGTAACAGCCATGACCAAAGCAATGCCCACCATAGCCATGATTTCCAGCGAACGGTATCCCCACCACGATACGAACACGCAGCAGGTCATCAAGAACTTGAATGGGTTGTACAATATAGGAATGGATGTGGAGCTGATTATTCCAGCTCAACCCAACAATTTTTTTAACAGCAAATATGACATCCACGCCGAAATCGCCAAGTATTACAATGTATCCAATAAGCTGAAAATCAAGGTGTTAAAGACGATTCCAACGAGCAAGCTGAGATTGGAAAAGTTCTTTCATTCACTTGTGGCGACTATCTATGCGGTAATTAAAAAGCGTTACGATATAGTTTATACCCGAAATAAGTTTTCCGCTTTAATTGCGTTTTTTTTGGGTAAAAAACTGATTTTTGAAACATATAGGCGGCTCGGCGATGAAAGCCCAATTGCAATGAAATGGCTGGGCAAAAGCGCCAAAAGCAATAAGTTCGTGGGCATGGTGCTGCACAGCAACGTAGCCGCAGCATCCATGCTCCGTGCGGGTTTTCCTAAGGAAAAACTGTTGGTGCTGCACAATGGCGTGGACAATTCGGACATGCTGCCCATCTTGTCAAAAACGCAGGCAAGGGAAAAATTAAACCTCGACAGCTCTTCGAAGTACGTGGTTTATACGGGCAATATGCAAAGGAACAAATGCATCGAAAGCCTCGTGGATATAGCCGCCTATTTGCCCGACATTAAATTCTTGTTGGTGGGTGGAAAGCCCGAGGACATAGCTCGTTTAACGGCGTATTGCGAAGCAAAACATGTCAGGAACGTGCTGCTGGTGGAGCGCCAACCCATCAATGTGGTGTCGCAGTACCTGTATGCCGCCGATGCGCTCATCATCCCGCCCGTATCGGCTCCAATGGAGAAGTTCGGGAGGACGGTGCTGCCCTTCAAGCTGTTCCCGTACCTTGCCGCAGGTCGTCCCATCGTTGCACCCGACCAAGCGGACATGCGGGAGCTGATACGCCACCAGGAGAACGGCTTGCTCGTCACCCCGGATGATGCCAAACAGAACGCCGAAGACATCCGAGCCTTGTTTTCAGATGAGAAAATGCAGGAGCGACTGGCCACCAATGCTGCCGAGACTTCCCGCTCGCTGACGTGGGAGGCACGGGCGGAGAAGTTCAAAAAGTGGTTATTGGGTGTTGGGGATTAGGTCTCAAGATTATAGTTGTTTGAATAACAAATTGGGGTTGATGCAAGGGGGCAAGCCCCCTTGGAAAACCAGTGACTCCAAGGGGGCTTGCCCCCTTGCAGAATCCCGAATCCAAAATCCCAATATCAAATCACCACCATGGAAATTTCAAAAAACAACAAAACTGCCCTCGTTTTTGGCGCTTCCGGCCTCATCGGTGGCCATGTGCTGAACTTCTTGTTGCTGCACCCGGCTTACTCGAAGGTGGCTGTGTTTGTGCGAAAACCGCTCGATTTGCAGCACTCGAAACTGGTGCAGCAGGTGGTCAATTTTGACCAACCGGATGCATTCAAAAACCTCGTGAAGGGCGACGACCTGTTCTGTTGCCTCGGCACGACGATGGCCAAAGCAGGCAGCAAGGAGGCGTTTTACAAAGTGGATTTCACCTACGCATTTCAGGCGGCGCAGATGGGCAGCATGAATGGGGTGAACCAGTTTTTACTGGTATCTTCGGTAGGTGCTGACCCCAATTCCCGGTTTTTTTACAGCAAAGTAAAGGGCGAGTTGGAGGTGGCTGTGCGGGCGTTGGGATTTTGGTCGCTGCATATTTTCCAACCGTCGGTGCTGCTGGGCGAGCGCAACGAAAACCGCTTCGGAGAGCAGTTGGCGGGGAAGATAGGGCGGGTCTTCGACCGGCTGACCGGGGGGCTGCTGACCAAGTACCGGCCCATCGAGGCGGACGTGGTGGCCAAGGCGATGGTCAGTGCTGCGCAAGGCTTGAAACCGGGCGAACACGTCTATCCTTCGCATTGGCTGCAGGGGTTGGCAGATGAGATTGACAAGACCATGCGGCTTGGGAATTAGTCGTAAATTCGTTTTCACCAAAACAAAAAGCAAAATGTACAAGCTCCAACATCTAATGCTCACAGGTTTGGCCATCGCAATGGTGGCGTCTTGCCAGGTGCAGGACAAACCTTCAAAATTGACTGGCCGTGAGGGTGTCAAGGGCTATCCGAATGAAAACTTCTTCCTGCAACGAGCCTACCCCGATGCGTACATGGACATCAAAGCCTACGAAAAAGGCATGGTGCAGGCCCGCATTTTGGCAGCGGAAAAAGTAACGGGATTCGATGCCGAATGGACCGTGCAAGGCCCCGGCAACATCGGCGCACGGGTCAATACGCTGGCCGTCAATCCACAAAACGAGAACATCATCTTCGCTGGTTTTTCAAGTGGCGGCCTCTGGAAAACCGTGAACGGCGGGCAGGACTGGTCGTCGGTGTTCGATGCGCAGCTTTGGCCTTCCATCGGCGATGTGGTCCTTGACCCAAACAACCCGCAGACTGTGTACGTGGGCACTGGCGACCCCAATATTTCCTTTTACCCGATGCTCGGCGACGGCATTTACAAAAGCACGGACGGCGGTGATTCCTGGTCGAATATCGGCCTGCAATCGCAGCGGGTCATCAGCAAAGTGGTGCTTCACCCCACCGACCCGAACACCATCTACGCCGCTTCGATGGGTCTGCCTTTCGTGCGGGACAACGAGCGTGGCCTCTACCGCACCACCGACGGCGGCGCAAATTGGCAGCAGGTGCTGTTCATCAGCGACCAAGCGGGCGTCTGCGACGTGGTCATGGACCCCTTCAACCCGCTCGTGCTGTACGCCTCGGGCTGGGACAGGGTGCGCAACAACCAAGAAAGCGTTGTGACCGGGCCTGGCGCCAAAGTGTTTAAGTCCACCGATGGCGGCGACACCTGGACGCAGCTCGACAACGGACTGCCCACCGACAACATGTGCCGCACCGGGCTGGCCATCTCCAACCTGACGCCAGGTTTGGTTTATTCGATTTTTGTCGGGACGGACTTGGAACTGGCTGGCATTTACAAATCAACGGACGCTGGCGCAACTTGGGAACCCATCGAATTGACGGGGTTGGACGGTGCGCTAGGCGGCTTTGGCTGGTACTTCGCCCAACTGCGGGTGAACCCGACCAACGACGACGAGCTGTACATGCTGGGCGTGGAAGCTTGGCGGGGCTACCCTGAACTTGGTTTTTGGGAACCAATAAACCCGGAGTGGTGGACGTATGCGGTTCATGCCGACAAACACGATTTGGTCATCACAAACGCTGGCAATTTTTACCTCGCTACCGATGGTGGCGCTTACAAATCCGTGAATGCTGGCACAACTTGGACGGATATTGAAAATATTCCTACCACGCAGTTTTACCATGTGGCTTTCAACCCCCACCAGCCTGATTTTTACTACGGCGGCGCACAGGACAACGGCACTACCGGCGGCAATGCCAGCAACATCAACGATTGGCCCCGTATTTTCGGCGGTGATGGCTTTCAGCAAGTTTTCCATCCGACTGAGCCCACCGTTTTTTATACGGAAACCCAAAATGGCGGGCTGGTCGTTTCGGATGATAGCGGCGGCAGTTTCTACGATGCTACCCAGGGCTTGGATCCAGACGACCGACGCAACTGGGACATGCCCTACATCATGAGTCCCCACGACCCAAACGTGCTGTACACGGGCACGTACCGGCTGTACAAAAGCGAGGTGGGCACTTTTCCGAACTTTCAGGCGGTGAGCACCGACCTGACGGATGGCCTGATTCTCAACCCCCGTCACCATAACATTACCACGATTACAGAGTCGCCACTGGAAGGAAGGGCTGGTTTATGCGGGTACTGCCGATGGCAATGTTCACCGCACTTCGGGTGGCAATTTTGATTGGGCAAATGTGTCAAATGGCCTACCTGATAGGTATGTAACGAGCGTGGAAGCCTCGCCGAGCCAAGCGGATTGGGTGTACGTGACCCACTCTGGCTACCGTGACAACGAGTTCATTCCACGAATCCACCGCTCCACGGACAGGGGGCAGACCTGGACAGACCTCAGTGCCAACTTGCCCGACGTTGCCATCAACGACGTGTTCGTGCTGCCCGGCCACGCCGATTCCGTGCTTTTTGTGGCGACGGACGCAGGCGTTTACGCTTCGCTAAACAGTGGTCAAAGCTGGGGCCGGCTCGGAACGAACATGCCCTATATTCCAAGTTTTGACATTGATTGGAACCCCGTTGAAAATACCCTGATTGCTGGTTCGTTTGCACGCTCCATCATGACTTACCCGATTGATTCTTTGCTGGCGCAACCGCTGTCTGCGGTGGGAAAGGTAGCCCAAACAATGAAGGATTTGAAAATTTCCCCCAACCCGGCACGTGCTCAAATCACGATAACAGCCACTTTGGCTAATAATCTGGCGGCAGAATTGACCATTTTTGACCTTCGGGGGAGGCAAGTCCGCAAGGCGGAAATACCTGCCGGAGGGGCGGTCAGCCACAGGTTCGATGTGGCAACGCTGCGCGCAGGCGAGTATTTTGTGAGGATAAAATCAGGAGGAAAAACTGACTCCAGCCGCTTCATCAAACAATAAAAAACATGGCAGAACCAATCCGTTCATCGCAAATCAGGATTACCGTCAACCTCGACGAAAAGAACATGCCGACCAGTATTGACTGGGACGCCGACGACCGCACGGACGGTGACAAACCCATTGCCTGCAAGGCAATGATGCTCTCGCTTTTTGAGCGGGACACGCTCGACACCATGAAAATTGACCTCTGGGCTACCGACATGCAGGTGAACGAAATGGACCGGTTTGTCTTCCAGTCCCTTCGGGCAATGGCCGACACCTACTTCAAAGCCACCCAAAACCGGGAACTGGCGGTGGACATGCAGCGCTTCGTGCATTATTTTGGGGAGAAGACGGGGATTTTGAAAGCGGGGGAATGAGGGGAGTTGGCAGTTCGGCAGTTGGCAGTTTGCAGTCGGGCCGCTGAATTTTATCCAAGTGAGGGCTTGACTTCGAAGTCAAACCCTCACTTCGGCTCCTGGCATGGCATCGAGCAACTGTCGGGTGTACTCGCTTTTGGGCTGTGAAAAAACCTCAGATGTCGTACCTATTTCCACGATTTTCCCATCCTTCATCACCGCAATTCGGTCGCTGATGAGCCGCACGACGCTCAGGTCGTGGGAGATGAAAATATAGGTCAGCCCGTGTTTTTTTTGCAGGACTTGCAGTAAATCAAGCACTTGCGTTTGCACCGTTACGTCGAGGGAGGAGATGGCCTCATCGCAGATGATGAGTTTTGGCTCCAGCGCCAGTGCCCTTGCGATACAAATCCGCTGCCGCTGCCCACCCGAAAACTCGCTGGGAAAACGCCAAAAATGGCTGGCTTCCAAACCCACCGTTTCGAGTAGTTCTACCGCCCGTTCCCGTCGCATTTTTTCCGAAGCAAAAAGGTCATGTACTTGCATCGGCTCCGTGAGCGCCAGGCCGATGGGCTGCCTCGGATTGAGCGAGGAGTAGGGGTCTTGGAAGATTATCTGAAGCTCTTTTCGGGTGCTAAACCATTCATTTTCAGCTTGTTGCAAGATGTTTTTTCCCCGAAAAACGACCTCGCCGCTGGTGGGGTTGATGAGGTTCAAGATGCTCCGTCCCAAGGTGGTCTTCCCACTGCCCGACTCACCCACCAGCCCCAGCGTTTCCCCTTCGAACACCTCAAAACTTACACTGTCCACGGCTTTCACGTGTTCGGTCGGCCTTCCGAAAAAATTGCGCTTGGAAGTGAAGTGGGTTTGGAGGTTGTGAATTTGAAGGATTGGAAAGCCCGACGAAGGAGGGATTTCTAAGCCTGGGGGTTGGACCCATCACGGGCTTTCCAATCCCTCCTCCGTCGGGCTTAGAAATCCCTTGGCTCCGTTTCCTGAAATTTTCGAGCAAAAGCTGGGTGTACGGGTGCTGCGGGTTATTGAAAATATCACTGACCGTACCCTGTTCAACGACCACACCATTTTGCATAACTAGCACATTGTCAGCTACTTGTGCCACTACGCCGAGGTCATGGCTGATGAAGATGGTGGAGCCGCCCCAGTCGCTTTTGAGTTCGTTGATGAGTTGGAGGATGGAGCGCTGCACGGTCACGTCGAGGGCGCTGGTAGGCTCATCGGCGATGAGCAGTGAAGGGTTGCAGGAGAGCGCCATCGCAATCATCACCCGCTGCCGTTGACCGCCGGAAAGCTGGTGCGGGTAGCTGCGCCAGATGCGTTCTGGGTCGGGGAGTTTCACTTTTTCAAAAAAGATGGAGCACTTGGCTTTTCACCGCTTCGGCAGCCATTTTGCGTCTTTCCTGCTCCGCAATTCGCAATCCGCAATCCGCAATCCAAATCGCCTCCGCCACCTGCTCGCCACATCTGAAAATGGGGTTGAGCGAGGTCATCGGTTCCTGAAAAATCATGGCAATTTCGTTTCCCCTGATTTTTTGGAAATCGGGCTGCTGGAGCTTGGCGAGGTCAGCCAGTTCGCCATCTTTTTTTTGGAAAAAAATCTCACCGTTGGTCAGGTTGGCGGTCGGTGGCAGCAGCCCGAGTATGGACAAGGCGGTGATGGACTTACCGGAGCCGCTTTCACCGACGATGCCGAGCGTCTCCCCTTTTTTCAATGAAAAAGAAATGCCCCTCAGGGCTTCTATATTGCCGTTTTCCGAAGGGAAATGGACTTGTAAGTTGTTGATGGAGAGGAGGTTGGGTGCTGTCATCCTTGATTTGGTATTGCCTGTTTTGCCATTTCCGTTTAACTTTTTTTTAAAACTTGATTAAAACAGGTCGCAATTTACGAAGCCTCAATGACGAGTATATTTCGTGCTCGCTAGTGCTATCCGTTGGTCTTTTGGGTGCATTTCGCATTTGCTCGTGACATAATTCAATGCTCGTTTTCAAAAACCGTGTTCATCATTAGCCCTATCTTCGAAAATAACACACTTGTAAATTGATGACTTAACTTTACTGGCGAACTAAACTGAGCGTTTTCCCCGTCAGATTGCCTGCTTTCCAGAGCAGAACCAAAGCGCCATCCACGGGGATCGAACGTTTAATTTTTCAACCACCCAAACAAGCTGACTCATGGCAAACCAATATGTCAAAGATTACACCGCCAAACTTTACCAACAACCAACCGGGGAGAAAGTCGTGTTGAACCTCCTCTGGGGCGACTGCGTGCGCCCCGTGGCAAATGAACCCGAAGCAAATGGCAGGATAAAAGTAAGGGCAAGGGGCTGGTCGGGCTTTGTGAAAAAGAGCGCACTTGGGGACAAGCCATTGCTAGAACTCTACTTCATTGACGTAGGCCAAGGTGATGGGGTCTTAATCGTTACGCCAGATCGTAAGCATATCTTCATTGATGGCGGCTACAACCGCTCCGACCAGCCGAGTGGCAAAAACGCCGCTGACTTCGTGGACTGGAAGTTCCACGAGGACTATGGCATGGACAGCATTGTGATTGATGACATGATTATCACCCACCCCGACGCCGACCACTACGGCGGTCTCTGGGACTTGATAAACCCCGACGAGCAGGCGGAACTGGACACACCAACTGCCAACGTGTTCGTCAAGCATTTCTACCATCCTGGCTTGAGTTGGTTCAAATCGGCCAACGACTCAAGGTCCCTCGGCCCCAAAACACAGAACCACTTCACACTGCTACTTGGGGACAAGCAAAATATTGAAACCATGCTTGAGCCCAACCAAACAGGGCATGTAGTGCAAGGCGAATGGGGCAAGTTCTTAAAAAGGGTGGTGGAAAAAGCGGAAACTTGCCAACGCCTTAGTCATCTCTCTGGCCACCTTCCCGGCTATGAGACTGACAAGCCCGTGAAAATCAAGGTACTCGGCCCAATAGAAAGCACCGTCAACGGCAACCCTGCCCTCAAGAGCCTTGGTGGGGAAAGCATCAACACCAATGGCCATAGCATAACGCTCCGCCTTGACTACGGTCGTACCCGGATACTGCTCACCGGCGACCTCAACACCAAGGCGCAACAAGCCATCTTGGCTTCCCTCGCAGGGAACGAGCAAGAACTGGCCTGCGATGTGGCAAAATCCTGCCACCACGGTAGTGATGACTGCTCATTTGCCTTCCTGCAAAAAATAAATGCCGCTGTCACCGTCATATCCTCCGGTGACTCCGAGGGCCACGGCCATCCACGCCCCACCATCGTGGGTGCCAGCGCCATTTCCGGTTACCAGCAACTCGACGGCGACACACTGCTCAGCCCGATGGTCTATTCCACTGAGATAGCGAGGAGCTACAAACTGGGCACACCCCTCAAGCTCATCCTGAAGGGAGTGCCCCCTCAGACGGTGGAAAAGCAAACCAACGTGGATGTTAACTTCCTGGAGCGTTCGTCCGGTGGCCTGAGCAACAGGCTTAAGACAAAGCCCTTTTGGCCACGCAAGATTGTGAGTGGCATCATCTACGGCCTCGTCAATGTCAGAACCGACGGCGATACCATCCTCACCGCCACTCTCAGCGAGCAGGATGCCACTTGGGACTACAAGGTGATAAAATCGAGGTTTCCATTGGTGGGGTAGATAGGTGCCCCTGTTTGTAATAATCCCGTTGACAATATTTCAGCATCCCAAGCAGTTTACCGACTATGAAAACATTACTAATCCTTGGTCTTTTCACCGCTACTTTTTTGCAGAATGCCGATTGCCAAACCCAACTGTTTCACGGCACCTGGACTCGGCTTGGCTCGAACTACCTGTTCGAGTTCGATTTGCATTTGGAACATGGAGCGGGCAACAACGTGGAAGGCTATTTCAATTGGAAGTTCGTTCAATATGACGAGGAAGACGCTTTCAGCGTCAGTTATTACAAGGACAAAATTGGCGCCACCGCCAAAGAATACGTGAGGGGCACCTGGGATCCCACGTCGCATACTTACCATTTGAAGGGCTACAAAAAAGACGACCCGGACACCATCATTGCCCTTGACGAATACCTACTGAAAGTGGACGGGAACGGCGACCTGGGCGGCGACACAAAATCGCACGATAGCTGGCTTGGCCGCATCAACGCAAAGTCATTGGTATTGCTGGATTTGTAGCCCCGTGAACTTGCCGATGGCAAGCTGCCAATTGCTACAACGAGGCTGGGCAGCCGCATCGCGGCGAAATCTTTGTAGCCAAGTAGTTGAGAAGTGGGTTGAGGTGCAGCGCACCGAAAATTTCCCGGTGCGCTGCACCTCAATACCGAGAAATACCACGTTTCCTACAAATATTTCGGTGCGCTGCACCTATTTCAACCCCTAATTCGCATTTTTTCATCATTCTTAGATGGAGGGTAGTTTCCACCCATTGTTGTACTGGGCTTTTAGGTATTCGTTTGCCCCTGGGTCGTTCTTGAAATTCCCGTTTGCGGCATCCCAGTACAGCTTGCGGCCCGTGCGGAAGGCCACGTTGCCCATGGCGGCATTGATGGCGGCGACGGCCCCGGTCTCGATGCCACATTTCAGGATGGATGCATCGTTCTTTTTGATGGCCTCCACGAAGTTTTGGGCATGGAGCTGGAGGTAGTCGGTGTTGCCCTTGCCCTGGTTTGGCAATGCTTCGATTTTGTTGACACGCAAGCCGTCCTCGTTGCGCTTGGTTTCCGGGATGATGCGCCAGCCGCCCCGGTTCACCATCATCGTGCCGTTGTTGCCGATGAAGGCGATGCCCTCCGTCTCGCCGTAGTTGCCGTTGTCAATGCCCGTGGCATGTTCCCAGAGCATGTTGAAATTGTCGTATTCGAACACGGCTTGCAGCGTGTCGGGCGTCTCCGAAGCGTCGTCGGGGTAGGCGAGCTTGCCGCCACTGGCCATGATGGACTTCGGTGCATTTGCCCCCATGAAAAACAGGGCGATGTCAATTTCGTGGACGCCCCAATCGGTCATCAAGCCACCAGCGTAATCCCAAAACCAACGGAAATTGAAGTGAAAACGGTTTTGGTTGAAAGGTCGCTTCGGGGCTGGGCCGAGCCACATGTCGTAGTCCACGCCAGCGGGCGGGGCGCTGTCTGGCAGCACGGGCACGGGGTTCATCCAACCCTGATAGGCCCATACTTTCACGAGGCGGATGTTGCCGAGCTTGCCGGACTTGAGGTATTCGTGCGCCTGTGCATAATGCGTCCCGCTGCGCTGCCATTGGCCGACCTGCACCATCTTATTATTGTAGCGCTTGGCAGCCTTCAGCATCACGTTGCATTCCTCTATGCGGGCGGATATGGGTTTTTCCACGTAAACATGCCGACCCGACGAGAGGCTGTCCACGAAGGCGAGGCAGTGCCAGTGGTCGGGCGTACCGATGATGACGGCATCCAAGTCCTTCATCTCCAGCATCTTGCGATAATCCTTGAACAACTGGGGCTTGGTGCCACGCTGGCTGGAAACGCTGACCGCTCGTTCGTCGAGCACGCTCTGGTCAACGTCGGCGAGGGCAACGCAGTCCACCTCCGGCATTTTGAGGTGGGCGTTCATGTCGGACCAGCCCATGCCCTTGCAGCCGATGACGCCGAAGCGGAGCTTGTCGCTGGGCGCCACCCGTTTTTTGCCAGTGGCAGCAAAGGATTCCGTGGGAATGGCCGTGGCCAAGGTGGTGCCAGCCAGTGCGGTGGCGGAGTGTCGGATGAAATTGCGGCGGGAGTTAGTCATATCGGTAAAGATTTTTTTAACTTTTTGAAAGCGGAAAGCTAAGTACTTTTGTAAAAATTTCACCCAAAAATCCGCTTTCAGTGTTTTTGGAATCTGGCATTGTTTTCCATGTGCAATTTTGAATTTTACGGCTCTATGAAAATATCCGGTTGAAAATGATTGGAGTCTTCATCTCCTTCCAATACTTCGATTCCGGTTCACCAACTCAATTATTTCAATGAAATCATTTAAAATCCTTTCGACCACCCTTTTCGCCCTGTTACTTTTTTCTGCCAGCGTTTCCGCACAAGTGGACATGACCTGGGACACCCACGGTGTTGGCTTTAAAGTGCCACGTGGCTTTGTCATCGAAACCAACAATGCAGAGGAGTTTTCCGCTGGGAACGACAATGTTTTTGTGACGATTGCACCTATTCAGGATGAAAACATCACTGACGACGACCTCGCCGACGTGGTAGCTGCGATGGTGAAGGAGATGGACTATGACCTCGTGACCGACGGCGATGCCGTTGAAGTCTCGAATTTCACCGGCTATTATGTCCGGGGTTCAAAGGATGGCGCAAATGCCGTCGTCATGGCTTTGCTTGATCCAGAAAGTGCCACAAACCTTATCGTGGTGGCGGTTTACAGCGGCGATTACGAAGACGATGCACTGATGATTGTCAATAGTTTTTATTCCTATTGATAGGGGATAAGGGGTTGTAATCCCTGCATAATAAAGTGGGCACTGACTGTATGGTCGGTGCCCATTTTTTTTTCGGCAGTTGCTTGAAAAGCGTCTGCATATGGTTAAGTTTTTCGGTAAAATAGAATTGAAGGCAATTTGTTGTGTTCGTGTGCTTGGTTATCTATTTGCTTAGTAGCGGTGACTGCTACTGTGAAGTGACTGCGCTTGCAAGTTGCAAAATTGCAAGAACTGGGGTGGAAAGGTGCACCCTGGAAATGGGCGGGGAATTTATCCAACGGGTTCAAGGGGTGGCGCGGCGTTGTGTCGCAGCAAAAGATGAGCGGCAACCCAAAAATTAAAGGGCAGCACTTGGTTAGCATATCTTCACCCCCGAAAATTTGCTACAATGATAGACTTCACAACCCTCCAATCCACCCTTCGCAGCCTCGACCACCACTTTAAGGTCGAAGCAGGAAAATCCGTGAACCGCTTGCTGACCATGCGGAACTGGCCATCCAGTGGGTTGGCCGAAACGGGCGGCGTAGGAAGCAGGTTTTGGAAAACTCTGCCGCGTAACACAGAGTTTTTCCCTAGTACCTCCGCGCTTTACCTCAATTTTGTCTAACTTATCCGCAGCTTGTCAACCCAATAACCGATTTTCTTGCAACTTCGACAATTTGGCAACCACTGGTTGCCAAATTACAAGTCATTGATAATCAGTTACATGAAATTTGGCAACCACTGGTTGCCAAATCTTCTAAGCCAGTTTTGCAAACGGCAGTTTCCGAATTTAGCCCACCAGCCGAGAAACTATTGGCAAGTCTATCCTATACCCATTTCACCCTAATGGTGGCCTGCGAAAACCCGCTCCAACGTGCCTTTTACGAAATCGAAAGCATTAGGGGAGGCTGGTCGGTAAGGGAACTGAAGCGGCAAATCGAGTCGCTGCTGTTCGAGCGCACCGGGCTTTCCACCGACAAGGAGGAACTCATGCGCCGCACCCACCAGGCCGCCGACCTCCAATCCCCTGCCGACTATTTCCGGGACCCCTACGTGTTCGAGTTTGCCGGGCTGCCGGAGCAGTTCCTCGGCACGGAAAGCGAACTGGAGCAGGCGCTTATTGACCACCTGCAAGCCTTCCTGCTGGAACTCGGCAATGGTTTCTGCTTCGAAGCCCGCCAAAAGCGGGTGCTAATCGGTGAGGACTGGCATTTCGTTGACCTCGTTTTCTACCACCGCCTCCTGAAATGCCATGTGCTGGTTGACCTGAAAACAGAAACCTTCAAGCCCGCATTTGCGGGCAATATGAACGCCTACCTCAATTATTTCAAGTCAGAAATCAAGGCTGTTGGCGACCAGCCCCCGATAGGGCTTTTGCTCTGTACCGGGAAAACGAGGCTGCCGTGCGCTATGCC
>JADJYH010000058.1 GCA_016719855.1 Saprospiraceae bacterium
TGATGTCCCACTGGTCGGCCAGCGGCTGGAAGGTGTAGGGCACAGTGGGCAGGTAGGTCGGCGGGCCAAATTCCGTGAGGATGGTCATGCGCTGGCCTTCGGCAGCTTTGCGTTTCACCACCTTGTCCCACCAAGCAAAATGGGCGCTCACGGCGTCTTCCCATTCTGGCGCTCGGGGTCGTTGACCTGCGGCCCCTCCGGGTGGCCGATGCGGGCGTGGATATGGTCGGTGCGGGAAAGCGCCATCTGAATGCTGTCTGCTTGGTCATCGAGCAGCGACTCGTGAACGTTGCACCAGTGCGAAATGTCGAGCGTGAGGCGCAGGCTAGGGTATGCCTCCATGAACCGCCGAGTGACCGGAGCGGAATACATGATGCGGCCACGGTGCGTCTCGTGGTAAACGGGCACGCCGCTCGACTTGGCCACCTCGGCACCCAGTTCGATGAACTTTTTGTTTTGGTCAAAATCAAACCAATCACGCCCGGAATGGCAATTGAAGTACAACGGTTTCAGGTCAACGCCATCCCTTAGCATTTTTTCAAACTCGGCAAAATGCTTACCGTACACCGAATTGCCGCTCCCGCAAAGAAACCCAAAGGACAAGCCGTGCTTTGCCACTGCCTCCAGAAAAACTGGGCGGTCCTTTTCGCTGGGTAGCCAAACTTCCACTCCATCGTAGCCAGCGGCTTTTGCTTTTCGCAAAAGGCATCCCAACTCCCGTTGAAACCCCAATTGGTCGCTAAAACCACGGGTTGAAGCCCAGCTTGGCCTTGAATTCTGGCTTTGACAAATTGGCCAACGGCGTGAGCGCCGTAGCAGCAGTGGTGGTGGCGAGGAATTTCCTTCTAGTCATTGACATGGTTGATTAATTTACGATTACGTAGAGCTCCAATTGCGATTGACGACTGACGACAGTGCTGAATCGTCAGTCGTCAATCGTCAATAAGTTGTTTAGCAAGTGTTACCCAACAACGCTGCTAATCACCTCCCCGCTCACGTCCGTCAGCCGGAAGGGGCGACCCTGGAACTGGTAGGTCATTTCCTCGTGGTCAAATCCGAGTTGGTTCAAAATGGTTGCATGAACATCGTGCGGTGTGACTTTTCCGCTCACAGTCGAGTACCCAATTTCGTCCGTTTCCCCGTGTGTGACGCCGCCCTTGATGCCGCCGCCGGCCATCCAAATGCTAAAGCACTCCGTGTGGTGGTCCCGACCCTTGAAAGGCATTTTTGAGCCGTTGCGGTTCTCCTGCATGGGCGTCCTGCCAAACTCGCCGCCCCAAACGATGAGGGTTTCTTCCAACAATCCCCGCTGTTTGAGGTCGAGGATGAGGGCGGTCATGGCCTTGTCCACCGACTCACATTTCCGGCGCATGCCGATGTCAATGGCAAGCGACTCGTCGGTGCCATGGGCATCCCAGCCCCAGTCGAACAACTGCACGAAACGCACCCCTTTTTCCACCAGCCTGCGGGCGAGCAGCACGTTGTTTGCGAAGCTGGTCTTGCCCTGGCTCCGGTGCCGTACATTTCGTGGATGTAGGCAGGTTCATCGTTGATGTTCATCACCTCCGGGGCGGTTATCTGCATCCGGTAGGCCATTTCGTATTGTGAAATGCGGGCCAGCGTCTCCGGGTCGCCCGATTCGGCATGGTTCAGTTGGTTGATTTCGTTGATGGCATCAATGCTGGCCCGGCGCAGTTCGGTGTCCATGCCGTCGGGGTTGTTGATAAAAAGGACGGGGTCGCCCTCGGAGCGGCACTGCACGCCCTGGTAAACGGAAGGCAAAAAGCCGCTGCCCCAGACGCTTTTTCCAGCGTCTGGGTTTTTGCCCCCAGAGGTTAGCACGACGAAACCGGGCAGGTTTTCGTTGACGGAGCCGAGGCCATAAGTCACCCACGAGCCAATGCTTGGGCGACCGAGCCGGGGCGAACCGGTGTGCATGAAAAGCTGCGCCGGGGCATGGTTGAACTGGTCGGTGGTAAGCGACTTGATGATGGCCACCTCATCCACAACTTGCTGAAAATGAGGCAAGTAGTTGCTGACCCATTGCCCCGATTGGCCGTATTGCCCGAAGGTGGCTTGTGGCCCAAGCATCTTCGGAACGCCCCGGATGAAGGCGAACTTTTTGCCCTCCAGCAACGAAGGCGGGCAGTCCTGACCATCCAGTTTGGCCAAGTCGGGCTTGTAGTCGAACAGCTCCAACTGGCTGGGCGCACCCGCCATGTGCAGGTAGATGACGGATTTTGCCTTCGGCAAAAAATGGGGCGATTTCAAGCCCATCGGGTTGGCGAGGTCGAAGGGTTGGCGCACGGAACGCTGGCAGCCGCCAAGCAGGTTGCCCAGTGCTATGGCCCCGATGCCAAACATGGACTGGCGTAGGAAGAGCCGCCGGGTGGCCAGCTCGGCCTCGTTGCTTGCAGGAATTGTAGTCCGCTTCATCGTAAAATTTCGCCCAAAGTAAGGCAGATGTGTAAATAAATTTTCACCACGGGTTGATTTTACCAATAAAATCGCTATTTTTAGCCGTAAATAACCTCACTCAAAATGGTCAAGTACCTATTTCAGCTTTTGGGGGATATTGAACAATCCATTGAACTGGCGAGTCAGTTGCCAGCGCAAGATTGGTTTCCTGATTACGAAGATGATGAGGAGGAGGAAACCAGCATGGTTGCCACCAAAGCAGTGAAACTTGGCGACATCTACGACATTCCCTTCGAGGCATTTCCACCTGAAAAATTGCTTTCCGACGTGCAGGTCATCCAGTTGCTGGATGGCATCCAGCGGCTGTGGTCAAGCTGGCGGCTATGGTGCGACCTGCCCCGCCAACTGACCGACCGACAACATTACAGCGCCATGCTCCACGCCATGCAGCACGAGCTGGTGGCTTGGAACGTGAACAAGGGCGGCGATGTGGCAATCTGCCGTTTCGAGGAAGGAAGCTATTGCCCGTTCGGGGAGGATGGCCACTACTGCCAATGCAAGGAGCTGGACGAAACGGTGAAGCACGACATTGCCATTTGGGAAGAGCACGTGCGCTCGCAGGGCCTCGACCCATACCGGGAGCTATCGGAGGAGGAGGGGGCGGCCTTCGAGGAAGAGATGCGCATACGAAACTTGCGCAGGCACTTTGGCGATGATTGGGAAAAGCATGACCGATACGAGCCATACTTTGAATTTGAGGCCGATGACGAGGAAGGGTTGGGCGATGAGTTGGAGAAACAGACAGCTTTGATGATTGGATGGAAGGGTTTATTTGGGAAGACGAACAAAGCCAAACGCTAAGTGACGGCCTTGAGAGACAATAGCCCAAAGGACTATGATATTAGAAAAACCGAAGGGCAGCATTTGGGATGAAAACGAGTTTGACCTTCCATTTTTTTGACCAGAAAATAATGCTATTGGGCGAAACCAGAATAGAAAGAAAAAATAGAACTAGTCAAAACTAGAAAGTATAACCACCTACCTTTGCCGCCCAATGAAAAAATGCCCAACTATATTCTTTGCATTCTTGATTTTGGCGACTTCCTCGCCGAGCAATCAGGGCATTCAGAGCATTATCAAATTGGGCGAATTTTTCCATCACTTCATACATCACGTGGCATGTCACCAAGAAAAAATAGGCATCCTTGATTTTGTGCAGTTGCACTATTCTGACCACGAACACCACGAGGAAGACCACGCCGAACATGGAAAACTTCCTTTTCAGCACCATCATGAACAACAAAACCTGACCCCTCAATCCCCTAGCCTACTGCCGCAGCACCAAGAAATACTTGCTTTTGGCAAACAGGACAATTTTTCAAACCCTTTGATTTTCCACTCGCAGCAATGGCATTCCTCGCCTTACTCCGGCGACATCTGGCAACCGCCAAAGGCGTAATTTCCGCAATTTCCCTGCCTACCGGCAGGCAAGCAATTTCCTAATTTCTTAGATTCCAAACCATGCCCGTCGTTGCTCCTGCTTCGCCGGGCTGCGGTTTTTTCATTCAAATTAATCACCAATGAAATATTTGATGCTGCCTTTCGCAGCCCTATTGTGCATCCTGTTTGGTTGCACCCACTCGCCACGATGCAGAAAGCGGACACGCCCACGACGCAGCGGGTAACCCCATCGCACCTGCCGAGCCTTCGCTCGAACCACTTGCTTTCACGGTTTATACCGATAAAACCGAACTTTTCGTAGAGTTCAAACCGCTTGTCGTGGGGCAGGAAAGCCGTTTTGCTGCGCATTTCACAGCACTCGGCGACCTGTTCAAAGCCATCGGCGAGGGACTGACCCTCACTTTGACTGGAAATGGCGGCACAATCCATCACCGTCAACAAGCCAGAAGTGCCAGGCATATTTAGGCTGCGCATGACGCCCAAGCAAGCGGGCACTTACAACCTCGTTTTCGACATCAAAACGCCCGCCTACACCGACAAAATCACCCTCGAAAACGTGGAGGTTTTTGCCGACGAAAAAACGGCGATTGAAAAACAAGCCCCCTCAGAAGGCGGCGGCAGCGACGTTTCCTACCTGAAAGAACAGGCGTGGAAAGTCGAATTTGCCAACGCCCCGGCACGGGTGCAACCGTTCAGCGAGGTCGTCAAAACGAGCGGGCAAATCCTCGCCGCCCCCGGCGACGAAGCCGTTTTGACCGTCCAAATCAGTGGTATCGTCAGTTTTTCTGGAAAAAACTATGTGCAGGGAAGTGCAGTCGGAGCGGGCGCAACGCTTTTCACCGTGAAAAGCAACGAGGTTGTGCAGAGCAATTTGGGTGCAGCCGTCACGCAGGCGGAGAACGATTTGGCGACCGCCAAAAAGAATTTTGACCGGGCAGCCGAATTGGTGAAGGACAAAATCATTTCCGAAAAGGAATTTTTGGAGGCAAAACGCCAACTTGAAAATGCCCATACACAACTTGCCAACGTGTCCGTTTCCAAAAATTTCAACCGAAACAGGCAAAACGTTTCTGCCCCGATAGGTGGTTTTTGAAAAACGTTTTGGTCGAAAACGGTGCTTTCGTGCAGGCGGGGCAGCCGCTGGCGACCATTTCAAAAACAAAAGGCTCTTGCTTCGGGCGGATGTTTCCCAAAAATATTTCCCCAAGCTTGCCACGTTCACTGCCGCCCATTTCAAGACCGCCGACGGCGGGCAGGTTTTCAGCACCAAAAACCTGAACGGGCGGGTCATTTCCACCGGAAAATCGGCGGAAGCAGGTTCACCTTTTTTGCCCATCCATTTCGAGATTGACAACGTTGGGAATTTCGTCCCCGGCTCGGTGGTCGAGGTGTTTTTGCAGTCCGGCACGAAGCCCGCTTTGGTCATCCCGACCTCGGCACTTTTGGAGGAACAGGGCATTTTTTACGCCTACGTCAGAATGGAAGGCGAGAGTTTCCAGAAAAAGGAACTCAAAATCGGCGCATCCGACGGGCTGAACGTGCAGGTGCTTTCGGGTATCGCCGAGGGCGAGCGGGTCGTGACCAAGGGGGCTTACCAAATCAAATTGTCCACCGCTTCCGGCACCATGCCTGCGCATGGCCACGAGCATTAAAAGTGCATCGGACGGTGCCGAAAGCGGTGCTGTCCCAGATTGTTTGACTTTTCAAGTCATCGGCAAAAACTCCCTCGTCAGGGCAAGCTGTACCAAGTGCCTTTTCCAACCCCGTTTTGCTGGATAAGCCGTTCCTGAACCAATTTTTCCAGATGCCGCCGCAGGCTGTTCCGGCTTTGGTTGGTCAGTTTTTCCAGTTCGCCCATCGTCAAACGCCCTCGTTCTTTCAACAAATCGAGGATGAACCGGGCGGTTTGGGTTTGTTGCGACAACAAGATTTGCTCCCGTCTGACCTTGACTTCGAGATTGTCCTTTTGGCGCTTCAGCGTTTTCAAAAAGAAAACAACCCAGGCTTGCCAATCGGGCTGCGGAAAATGAAGGGTGGACTGGGTCTTCCGCAAAGCGAGGTAGTAGTCCTTTTTCTCCTGCTCTACAACGGCTTCCAGCGAACTGTAAGGAACGTACTGATAGCCCGATTTCAGTAGCAGGTAAGTGGTCAACGCCCTCGACAGCCGCCCGTTGCCGTCCTGAAAAGGATGGATGGCTAAAAAGCAAACGATGAAAATGGCGATAATCAGCAAGGGGTGCAGTTCGCCTTCTGCAAATGCTTCCTGCGTCCAAGCGACTAATTCCTGCATTTTGATGGGAGTTTCGAGCGGCGGGGTGGTTTCAAAAACAACCCCGATTTGCCGCCCGTCTGCGTCCGTCGCCACGACATGGTTGGGGTGCTGTTTGTACTGCCCTTTGTGCCATTGGTCTTTGTCGCTGTGCTTGAGCAGGATGCCGTGCAACTGCCGGATGAAATTTTCGGTGAGCGGGATGTCTTGGTAACTGATGAAAATCGTGTTCATCAGTTCGGAATAGCCAACCACCTCCTGCTCGTCCCGGTTGTTGAATTTTTGGATTTGCAGTCCTGAAAGCAATTGCTCCACTTGCCGGTCGGTCAGTTGGCTGCCCTCGATGCGGGTGCTCGAACCGATGCTTTCGATGGTCGCTACTTTTTTTAACTGTAACAACTTGTCGGGTGCAAGATTACCTAATGCCCGCCAAGCACCTTTAAACTCGTCAATTTCTGCGATGAGCCGAATCATTTCTGGTGTAAAAACCAGCGTTTGCGTCTGTACCATGACTTGTATTTTGACGCAAAAAGACGCATAAATTCGCACTTGACGCATAAATTGACGCAAAAAGACGCAAAAAAATGCTCAATAACATAATTCAGTTCTCATTGCAAAACCGCTTGCTGGTGATAGTAGCCACCGTGCTGCTCATCGTATTCGGTTCCATCGTCGCCTCCCGAATGGAGGTGGACGTGTTCCCCGACCTCACCGCCCCGACCGTCGTCGTGCTGACCGAAGCGCACGGCATGGCACCGGAGGAGGTCGAAAAACTCGTCACTTTCCCGCTCGAAACGGCGGTGAACGGGGCGACCAACGTCCGGCGGGTGCGCTCGTCCTCCTCGGCGGGCATTTCGATTGTCTGGATTGAATTCGAGTGGAACACCGACATTTTCAAGGCACGGCAAATCGCCAACGAAAAAATCATCGCCGTCGCGGAGCGCCTGCCGACGGGCGTGGGCAACCCCACCATGGCCCCGCAGGCGAGCATCATGGGCGAAATCATGCTCATCAGTTTGACTGCGGACTCTACTTCGCAAATGGATTTGAGGACGATAGCCGATTGGTCATTGCGCCCACGCTTGCTCGCAACGGGCGGCGTGGCGCAGGTCATCGTCATCGGCGGCGAGTACAAACAGTACCAGATTTTGGCTTCGCCGCAAAAAATGGCGGCGTTTGGCGTGTCGCTCTCCGAACTTTTAATGGCTTGCGAGGAAGCGAACGGCAATTCGTCTGGCGGTTTTTTGAACGAGTTCGGCAACGAATACATCGTGCGGGGCATCGGCAGGACGAGCGATTTGGCGGAACTTGGAAAATCCGTCATCAAAACCACCCCGCAAGGCGTGGTGAAAATCGAGGACGTGGCGACGCTCAAAATCGGGGCTGCCCCCAAAATCGGCGACGGCTCGCTCCGGGGAGAACCCGCCGTCATCATGACCGTGATGAAACAGCCCGCCACGAACACGCTCCTACTGACGGACAAAATTGATGAAGCCATCGCCGACTTGCAGAAAACGATGCCGTCGGACGTGAAAATCAACACCCGCATTTTCCGGCAGGCGGATTTTATCAACGCCTCCATTTCCAACATCAACAAGACTTTGTTGGAAGGCAGCGCCTTCGTGGTCGTCATCCTGTTCCTGTTCCTGATGAATTGGCGGGCTACAGTGATTTCGCTGTTGGCCATTCCGGTGTCGCTCATCGTCGCCATTTTGACCCTGAAATGGCTCGGGTTCACCATCAACACGATGTCGCTTGGCGGTATGGCCATCGCCATCGGCGCACTCGTGGACGATGCGATTATTGACGTGGAAAATGTTTTCAAACGATTGAAACAGAATGCCGTACTACCGTCAGGCGAGCGAAAAGGCATCCTGCAGGTGGTGTTCGATGCTTCGGTGGAAATCAGGACGAGTATCATCAATGCCACGTTCATCATCATCGTGGCGTTTTTGCCGCTGTTTTTCCTGTCGGGCATGGAGGGCAAATTGCTGGCGCCGCTCGGCATTGCGTTCATCGTTTCGCTGTTTGCCTCGCTGGTCGTGAGCATCACTTTGACCCCCGTTTTGGGCAGTTATCTTTTGTCGAACGAAAAGATGTTGCAACGGCAGCACGGCGAAAGTTGGTTGGTGCAGCGGTTGCAAAATGGATATTCCGTGCTTTTGAAAGGTGTGATGAAAGCCAAGACCGCCGTCCTCGTCGCCTCGGTTTTGCTGTTGGCGGTGGCGGTTTTTGCGCTCACTCAATTGGGCAGGAGCTTTTTGCCAGAATTCAATGAAGGTTCATTGGTCATTTCGGCGGTGACGCTGCCGGGCATTTCGTTAGAGGAAAGCAACAAAATCGGCACCCATGTCGAGCAGGAATTGTTGAAAGTGCCGGAAATCCAGGTCACCACCCGCCGTACGGGTCGGGCAGAACTCGACGAACACGCCCAGGGCGTGAACGCCGCCGAAATTGATGCGCCTTTCATTTTGAAAGACCGCAGCCGGGCGGAATTTATGGAGGACGTGCGCTCAAAACTCGCCAACGTTTCGGGCGTGAACATCACCATCGGGCAGCCCATCGGGCACCGGATTGACCACATGTTGAGCGGCACGAGGGCGAACATTGCCATCAAGATTTTCGGGACGGACTTGGCAAAACTGTTCTCGCTTTCCAACGAAATCAAGGCGGCGATTACCCCGATTTCCGGGCTGGTGGATTTGAGCGTGGAGCAACAAATCGAAATCCCGCAGGTGCAAATCAAGGCAAAACGGGACTTGCTCAACCATTACGGCATCCCCATCGGGCAGTTCAACGAGTTCGTGGACGTGGCGTTTGCGGGCGAGAAAGTGTCCGAAATTTATGAAGGCAACAAGAGTTTCGACCTGATTTTGCGCTTCGACGATGCCAACCAGGGCAATATCGAGAATATTCGAAACACGATGATTGACGCCAATCGAAGTTATGAGTTAGGAGTGATGAGTGATGAGTTATCCACTCAAAACTCAAAACTCATAACTCAAAACTCATTCAAAATCCCGTTGAGTTACGTTGCCGATGTGGTCAGTACTTCCGGCCCGAACACCATCAACCGGGAAAATGTGCAGCGCAAAACCGTCGTCTCGGTGAACGTGGCGGGTCGTGACCAAAAATCTGCGGTTGATGAAATTCAGAAAGTAATTGCCGAAAAAATCACCCTGCCCGAAGGCTACCGCATCGAGTATGGGGGGCAGTTTGAAGCCGAAGCCGAAGCCTCCAAAACGCTGATGCTTACTTCCTTGCTCTCGCTTTTGGTGATTTTCCTCTTGCTTTTTCAGGAGTTCAAAGACCTGAAAACGGCATCCATCATCCTGCTGAACCTGCCGCTGGCCTTGATTGGCGGGGTGTTCAGCATCTGGATCACGTCGGGAATTTTGAGCATCCCTGCCATCATCGGATTCATCACCCTTGTTTGGCGTGGCGACCCGCAACGGCATCTTGCTCGTTTCACGCTACAAAACCTTGCTGGAAGAAGGCAAACCGATTTACGAAACGGTCATGGAAGGCTCAGTTGACCGCCTCTCGCCGATTTTGATGACGGCTTTGACGGCAGGGCTGGCGCTCATCCCACTGGCCATCGCGGGCGACCTGCCCGGCAACGAAATCCAAAGCCCGATGGCGAAAGTCATTTTGGGTGGCTTGCTCACGTCCACTTTGCTCAATGTTTTCATTGTGCCGGTGGTCTATTTTTTGACCAATAGAAAAAAGGGAAATGAACTATAAAATCAGGTTTTTCATGGCATTGGCAATGGCAATTCCAGCTCATGCCAACGCCCAATCGAGCCTCGAAACGGTGCTTGCATCGGTCGAAAGAAACAACCGCTCGCTTGCCGCCGACCGCCAGTTTTGGGAAGCCAAAAAATTAGAATACAAAACGGGCTTGACTTTGCCCAACCCAACGGTACAGGGCCAGTACCTGTTCGGCTCCCCGGCGGCGGCGGGCGACCAGGTGGACTTTTTCGCCGTCCAGCCCTTCGACTTTCCGACGACTTACAAAAAACGGCGGGAATTGGCGGAGGTCCAGGGCGCAGTTTCCACTTCCGTAATTGCTGGTCGGCGGCAGGATATTTTGATAGAAGCCAAATTGGTTTGTATCGAAATGGTCTGGCGCAACAAGTTGGCGGCGCAGCACGACCGTCGGAAATTGGACTTGGAAAAACTCCGGGGCGATTTCCAAACCAAACTCGACAAGGGCGACGGCAACATTTTGGACTTGAACAAAACGAGGCTGCAACTATTGGAAATCAACCAGTTGCAGCAAGAAAACACCGTCGAACTGCAAAAATTGCAAACGCATTTGATTGAATTGAACGGCGGCGAGTCGCTCGTTTTTTCCGACACGATTTACCCGCTGCTGCTCGAAGTCGCCGCTTTCGAACAAATCGAAAAGGAGTACGAAGCCGCCGACCCGATGCGACAATCCTTGGAACAGGAAAAGCGCATCGCCGAAAAACAGTTGGAATTGAGCAAGACTTGGCGGCTGCCGAAGTTCGAGGCGGGCTACCACTACCAGGGCATTTTGGGGCAGCGTTTCAATGGCATCCATGCGGGCGTGACGCTGCCGATTTGGGATCAGAAGCATCGGACGGAGGCACAACAGGCGCAGGCGCTTTTTGCCGATTTGCAAATACAAAGCCACTTGAACGAGCAATTTTTTGAAATAAAGGAACTGTACTATCGTCAGGCTGCGCTGAAAAAATCGCTCGATGAATACCAGTTTGCCATTTCACCTGTCAGCAACACGGCTTTGCTTGACAAGGCTTTGCGGCTCGGTGAAATCACGGTGATTGAGTATTTTTTGGAAACGAGTTTTTACCAAAATGCCGTGCTGCATTTCCTGAAAACGGAGCGGGAATACCATGCGGCGGTGGCGGGATTGATGAAATACAAGATGTAATTTTGACGGGATAAGATGCGTGATGAGTAAATAAACAAGATGCGCTGAACAACGGATTCAAACCACCCGATACCAGTCCTGATATTTATCGGGGCAGCGCAAAAAGCCAATAACGATGCTGAATCGGGAGGTCAGTATGCCTGAGTGCGGCCGTTCTTACCGATTCAACAACACAAAAAAGTCCCGATGGAAGTGCATCCACCGGGGCTTAATTTTGTTATCAAAGTAAGTTTAAAGAATAAAGAAATCCCTAGTTCTGGCATGGCCCGCAAGTAGCGCCTTCTGCGAAGTAAGTAGGCCACAGCCACAAAGAAATGTATCTCGTCTTCTGGTCAATGCTACCAGGGTTGGAGCAGATGGTAATCTTGCCATCGCCGTCGGTGTCTTCGCAAGGGCAGACGCTGACGGAGGAGCTTGGCACACAAGGGTTTAAGTCGCTTTGGTCAAACAACTGGTGCGTTACTGGATAGTTTTCAAAATAGCCATCCCCATCTTGGTCAACCGGAGTACAACTGCCCATTGATGGGTTCGGGTCGCAGGCATTGAGCGGGTTGCTGTCCGTTCCGGCGTGGTAAATTCCATCGAAACCGGTTTCCTCACCATCCGAAATGCCGTCGCTGTCACTATCGCTCGAAGTACTGAAATCGCTGACATCGTTCCCATCGGCCACACCGTCATGGTCGTCATCGAGGTCGAAGGCATTGATGATGCCGTCGCCGTCAAAGTCGCACAGAGAGGTCGTAGAAGTTGGGTTGCAACGGTCCAATGGATTGCTCTCGTTGCCATCCTGAACACCGTTTTTGTTGCTATCTTCCTGGCCGTCCTTTAGGCCATCACCGTCTGTGTCTTGTACCAGTGGGTTCGTATCCTCGCTCGGGTTGTACCTACCGTCGCCACCACATTCTACGTTGTCACTGATGCCGTCTGCATCGCTGTCACTGTTCGGGTTGTACGGGTTGACATCGTCACCGTCGTACACACCGTCGTTGTCGTCGTCAAGGTCAAGGTCGTTGATGGTGCCGTCGTCGTCAAAGTCGCAGGTGGCCACGGTCTTGTCGTCGCCGCACCTTGGAGCCGCCGAAGGGTGGTTTGTTTCGGGCAGCTTGTCTCCGACCACGAAGTTTGCAAAGCTGTTTGCGTTTTCGGAATTGGACAAAGTCGTATGAATCAACATGGCGCTCTTGTCGTTGCCCGGCCCTTGAAAGATGCTGTTTCCATCGAGGTCAAAGTCGGTCATTACGTAACCCGAGCTGATGTAATTGGCCAACACAGTGGTATTGTTGGTGTTCATCACGATGTGGAAGAACAGGGTCAGCACGTCGTTGCTGGGGCCTTGGTACACTGTTTGGCGGTTGCTGTTAAAGTCACCGGCCCACAATGCCATTTCGCCACCGCCGACGTCAACCCTTGAGTTTGAGCCTTTGGTTATAAGGGTTGGGTCGGTGAAATCAAACAGGGTGACAGTTTTTGAAAGTAAAAAAAAGTTTTCCGTGACCACACCGAGGTGGTTTCGGTGACGAAGGGCAACGTAATAGTTCCCACTGCGCACCAAGTTGAACGACAAAATACTGTCGCCATTCGGCATTACCACATCCCCATCACGTTGCAGCAAAGCAGAACGGGTTGCTACAATACTGTCGGGCTTTGCGAGATGTCGAAGCTCGATAAGCACCCAGTCAACTATTGCATTTTCACCGGTTAACGTAAAAGCTGCAGGGTCGCAGACCTCTGTACCGCCTTCATTGGCAAGCTTGAACAGGTCAATTGACTTGTATGGCTCATTGGTGGGGATAACCCCTTTTGCTCGAAGGCCGTCCTTCATCAAATCGGAGTTGCCAGTGCCGACGGTTGGCCCCTGAAGCAAGGCTCTTACTTGTATTTTCACGCCCACACAACTGCTGCTGATGAAGGGGTCGCAAGCGTCCCGGGGGTTGCTTTCACCAAAGTCCACGATGCCGTCAAAGTTGAGGTCTTCCAGGTTGTCGGCCAGCAAGTCCCCATCGGTATCAGTGAGGATTGGGCTGGTTTCTCCCTCGTCGAAGAAGCCGTTTTGGTTGGTATCTTCGATGCCGTCGGGCAGGCCGTCCCCGTCGGTATCCACATTGAGTGGGTTCATTTCATTCGTTTCCACAATACCGTTTCGGTTTCTGTCCTCAAGGTCGTCACGGGCACCGTCGCCGTCACTGTCCAAATCCCGGAAATTCAGGATGCCATCGCCATCGTCGTCCACGTCTGGCTGGCCGTTTACCTCACCAATCATGCCGTCTGTGATTACAGTGATGTATGGGCTGGTATCGGTATCCGAATCGTCCGTTGGGTCACCGTCGTTGTTGGTGCCATCTGGGTCTGTGCTTACAAAGCCAATGGAAGCAAGTCCATCGTGGAACCCATCGTCGTTATTGTCAATCAGGATGTCTATCATTCCGTCCTCATCTTGGTCGAAGGAGAACATCCTCAGTTCTGCCATATCCCGAATACCGTCACCGTCCGTATCCAAATCCCGGAAATTGAGCAGGTTGTCGTTGTCGTCATCGCCAACCAAATAAACAGTTCCATCGTTGTTCACATCTTCGGGACGACCGTCAATTACGACCCCATCAGGTTCGGTGAGCACTCTTGGCCTTTCCACGAAATCATCGTGGAACCCATCTTTTGCGGAATCATCAAACTCGGTGAGCAGGTCAACCCTGCCATCCCCGTTCTCATCCACACCACCCACTTCAATCAAATCGGGAATGCCGTCGTTGTCGTCATCGAGGTCGAGGAAGTCAACTATTCCGTCGCCATCGTAGTCCGGGTTTTGGCTTGGATCTCCACCCGAATAATCAATGCCATCGTACTCGATGAGTGACCTGGACGGGTTTTCGTCACCAGGGATTACATCCTCATCCGGGTCATAAACACTTGCATAGCCGTCAGAGTCGCCATCCTCCATAGAGGTTGCGTCGGTTAGTACCGGGTAGTCAATGCGGCCATTTCCGTCCGTGTCCACACCACCAGCTTCTATCAAGTCGGGGATGCCATCATTGTCGCTATCAAGGTCGGCGAAGTTGAGCATACCGTCTCCGTCTGGGTCAAGTACCGTGGTGTTGAAAATGACGCTGGTCGTTACGCTTGCGTCGTTGTCGTTGGCATCAAAGCCGTAGGCGTAGCCGTCGCCGTCGTTGTCCCAGCCCAATTGAAGGGCGTTGTCCACCATGCCATCGCCGTTCCTGTCATTGAACCCAGCCTCGATGATGTCTGGGATGCCATCGTTGTCGCAGTCGAGGTCACGGCTGTTGGGCACGCCATCTCCATCGGAATCTGTATTACCCTCTATCAGGTTGGGAATGCCATCGTTGTCGTTGTCAAGGTCAAAATCGTCCACTACGCCGTCATTGTCGGTGTCATTGCCGCTTGTGTAGTAGATGGTCTGGTTTTTTGTCACGGAATTGCCGCAAAGGTCAACCAGCGTCCAAAGGCGGAGCACATAGCCGCTGCAACCAGACTGGAAGCTCAGGTTGTCCTGGTAAGTAGCCTCCAAGCCACTTGCGCAGTTGTCCGCTTCATTGGTCACGTCACCTGTAATCGTCAGGTTGTCCTTGTAGTCATCACAAGTAATGGTGATGTCGGCTGGCACCGAAAAAGTGGGCGGTGTTTCGTCCCTCAGTGTGAATATTTGCTGTAGCTCGGTGTAGTTGCCACATTCGTCCCGCACGTAGAAGGTACGGGTCAGCGTGGTTTCGGACTGACAGTTGAAGTTCCACTCACTGTCGGTGATGACGAGCGGCGTGGAGATGTCGCAGTTGTCCACAGCAGCAATTTCATATCCAATGGTCGGCTTTGCCGGAACGGCGCTACATTCCACTTCTTGGTCAAATGGGATACTGCCCTCTACGACCATGTAGCTTACTTGAGTTGGGTCGTGGGCGCCATCGAGGTAATCCCATTCATCAATCTGCACTTGAAAAGAGGTTTGCGTCAAGTTTTGCACCCGGATGGTGGCTGGCGATGCATCCGTCATGGCGAGACCTCCAAGCACTACCACAGGATTTTGGTAGCGGTGTACAAAGTTGATGGTCTGGAAATTGTGGTCAAGGGTGGCACTGCTGGCTTCGCCAAATATTTCACCGGATTGGTTCCTGAAATCGCCCGTACCGCTGAAGGCCATGTAACCGACCATTTCAAAACCGTGGTTCATTTCAGGGTCCCCAGAGGTTTCTTCTTGGCAGAAAATGTCCGTATTGTTGCTGGTAAGGGAATTGGAGCGCACCGTTGCTGGGTTGTTCTCGTTGAACGTTTGTATTTGCCCCACAAAATTGGGAGTCGGGTAACTCTGCGCAAATGTTGCGGTTGTGGCAATATTTGAAACCAATTTAGTATTTGCCTCAAACATGAACCCATCGGCGGAAGCACCTTTTCGATGGCTATCCATGCCACATTTTCCTCCGTGTGGTTGCCATCATTGCCCTCTTCCTCCTGTAGCCGCAGTTGAAATTGCGAGGTGGACACATTTCGCACACGAGCCAGCACTGCCGAGTTGTCATTCTTTGAAACAACCTGCGCTAATAGAACCGGCTGGGCGGTAAACTGTATGGGAAAAGAAATGGTCTTCCAGCGGTGCGTCACGTTTTTCATCACGCCCGCAATCAGCCGCTTGCCATTCGGCAAGGTATAAATCCGGTAAATGCTGGGGGCAGTAACGTCTTGCACGGTGATAACCTGTTGGTCAATTACGCTGTTGCCACAGTAATCGCTGGCCGTCCAGACGCGGGTAAGCAGGTGGCTGTAAATCGAACAGGAATCAACGCCTTGTGTGGTTTCCTGGTCGAAAGAAAGCCAAACACTGCCGCAGTTTTCAAAGGCATCCACTACCGGTGGAAGCGGAATCTCCTCATCGCAATGCACTGATATATCACCGGGGATATTGTTGAGCGAAGGAGCCTGGTTGTCCGACATGTCAATGTTGGCGGTGGCGGTGTTGCAGCAACCAGTGGTGCTGTTGCATACCTGGTAGGTAAACTCGTCACCTCCACAGAAGGTCGTGTTGGGGATGTAGTAGAACTCGCCATCGGTGTCCATGTCCAAAAGCCATTGCTCGGTTGGGTAACGATGGAAAAGATGGGGCCACTTAGGTTGGCATCGTTGGTGCCCACATAACCCACGAACACAAAACCTGGGCAGGCATTGGAGAACATGTCGTTTGCAGGCATTGGTGTTTGCGTAACCGTCTTGGTTACCACATTGGAATATAACCATGAGCCACAGGTTGAGCGGGCGAGTCCTTCGGCGATATTGCGTGGGAACCGAAATACTTGGTGGTGTATAGGACGCACTGGTAGCACCGGAAATAGTCGTGAAGTTTGACCATACGGTTCCAAGCAACTGACTTTGCTCCCAAGCATAGTTGACACTTCCGCCATAGCCGCCGACAGGAGCCGATATCGTCGTCATGGTTGTCGGCACACCGTTGGCACAAAGTGCTTCGTCGTTGCCAATAACACCGGCCGATGTAAAGTTGGCGATTACGGTGAAATTCCTTTCTTCATAACCGGTACACCCACTGTTCGTTGCTGTAATCCGCATCGTTTTTATCCCACCGGAGGTGTAATACACGCTATGTGGGCCCAGCCCACTGGCAGTTGCCGGCACTGCGTCAGTCCCGAAATCCCAGGAAACGCTACTTCCGCTACTGGCCGAGCCTTGCACGGTGAAAATTGCACCCTGGCAAGCAGAAGAAGTGTTCCAGTAACTAAATACTGGATTGGGGTTGGTTGGTTCTTCAATGATCTTGTCACCCCACCAAACCATGCATTCATCACCACTGTAACGTACCCAAACATTGTAGTTTCCAGGACCGAGATTGGAAAAAGTCATAGGCGACGAAACCCAGGTGGTTCCGTTTATTGATGCCTCCAAAGTTGTGCCCGACGGTGAGGAACCATTCACGGTGAGCGAACCATTTGGTACATTGCAGGCAGTTGGGCTGATACTGGTTACACTGGATACCGTGAACGGAGGCCGAACATTGTAATTGGTTGTACTTATGCCTTGACAACCATTTTTGGTAACTGTCAACTGGACTGGTATGGCGGTAGAAGCAACGCTGTTGGGCACGTTGAACGAAACCGTAAATGGCCCGATGCCCGTGGCCGTTGAAGGGGTTGCGTAGCTGCCAAAACTCCAGGAATACGTTGCCCCGACCCCAGCATCCTCAGCCTGGAACTGGTAGCTGACCGCTTCGCAAATGAACCCGTTCGTGGTGGTCGGGCCAAAATCTATGGCTGAAACCGGGGTTTCTTTCACTTCTTTCACCACCGTATTTGAATTGATCCAAGCAGCGCAGGGTGTCCTGCGGGTTTGGCGGCGATACCAGGTCGTAGTGGCCATGATAGCTGATGGGTCGTAATCAATAGCTGTTGCTCCAGCAATATCAGTCCATGTGGCACCAAGGTCAACGCTTTGCTGCCAACGATAGGTGGTATAGCCATCCACGCCACCATTTGGCAGTGCAACACTTAATATTATGGTTGGATTGAAAGCCGCACAATTTGACTCTGTTCCACTGATTGATCCTGCCGATGTAAAGTTGGAGGCCACCATTTTCACCACTGCGTTCGAATAGACAAAACTGCCGCAGGTACTGCGCCGAGCACCCCTGCGATACTGCGTGGTAGTAGTGATGGTAATGGGGTCAAGGGTAGCAGTTGCAGCGCCTGTGATGTTGGACCAAGTGGCTCCTCCATTTACACTCAACTGCCATTGGTAAAATAAGGAGCTTCCTGCACCACCCGAAGGCGTGGTTACACTGGAAATGACGCCAGGGTCAAAGCTGCCGCAGTTGTCCTCATCGCCCACGATGATGCCGGGGTCGGTGATGTTAAGTTCGACCGTTTTGGTGACAATGTTGGTGAACAGCCACCCACCGGCAGGTAGGCTTGAACATTCCGTAACCCTTGCCCCACGGCGATACTTGGTCGTTTGATCAATATACGGAGGGTCGTAATTGGCAGTATTTGAACTTGGAATATCCGTCCAGGTTGTGCCATCGTCAATGCTCTCCTGCCATTTGTATTCGGCAGTGCCATTGACTGCCCCGCTGACCCAAATATCGAAATGGCTGATGCCATAAGGCGTTCCGTTGTTTGGGTTGATGGGCGAAGTCAGGTTGACAAATGGAGGTGTGGTGTAAGTTGCGGTAGGTGTACCACCTTTAACAGTCACTTTGGTCACGTTTTGACCTGTTACCGTGAGGAACATCGGTTCACCGTTCTGATTGGTGATGGTGTAGGTGGCACCATTGGCGCTTCCACTTACGGGTGGGTCAACTTTCCAAGTGACGTCGGTGCCGCTGGTAGGCAGCGTCCCAAGCATTAGCTGTGGGTCGTAACCACCGCATTGGCTTTCATCCGCAGAGATGCTGCCTCCAGTCGTGAAATTGGCGGTCATTGACTTGAGAACTGAGTTGGAATACACCCATCCCGTGCAAGGCAACAACCTTGCTGCCCGGCGAAAGTGGGTGTTATTTGAAATGGAAGGTGGGTCATAATTGGCCGAGTTTGTACTGGCAATGTCCGTCCAGGAAGTGCCATTGGTGCTTTGTTGCCATTTGTACTCCGTGGTGCCAGTGCCAGGGCTTGGGGCTGTGCTGCTGGAAATCAATGCTGGGTCAAAGCTCGAGCCACAACCCGATTCCTCACCACTAATAGTGCCACCGCTCGTGTAGTTGCCGCCACTTGCCACCGAAATGGCCTGTGTGATGGAGCAACCAGAGGCGCTCGTCACGGTCACGTTGTAGGTGCCAGCTGACAGACCAGTACGAACACCATTTTCAGCCGCTAGGTCAGCTATCTGATCGGCCGTAAGCGCTGTATTGAAAAAATAGCGCACATCGTCCATTTTGCCTTTATAATAATTATTGCCACTGCTAATGACCTAACCAGAAAATGACCCGCCGACACCCCCATTGTTGCTATGCGCAGTCAGGCTTGTGAAATTCGCTGTTGTTTCTGTGCCGGGCGTCCCATCCAGGTAAAGGCGGATCTTCCCGGCTTTGAAAACCATCGCAACGTGGTGCCAATTGTCGTCGTTAGGGAAAGTGAGCGTACCTGCACTATACAGCGTGCTGCTGCTTCGCCGCACCCCAGCCTGCAAAATGTTGTTGCTCAACTGCATGGCGATGCCAACCCCCGAAGAATTGCTGGAGCCACCTTCTTCAAACAAAGATTTTGTGCCTGAAAGGTTAAGAGGTTTTATCCACATGGACACCGTCAGGTTGTTCAACGACACTTCCATGAAGCCGCCGTCCACGCTGTATTTGATAGCTGTACTCCCGTTGAAATAGAACGATTTGTTGCCTTGCACGGCATCGTTGGTATAAATTGGGTAACCAGTCACGCCGTTACTGTGATTGTTGTTGCCACACTCATCATTGGTGGAGACTTCCTCAAAAGTCCACCATGCACTTTCTTCCATATCCGACCAGCGGTAACTGTACGGCGTGTCGCCACCGATAGGGGTCATGGTGATGCCGCCATTGGCCACGCCACAAGCCTCATCTGTAACAGCAAAACTTCCGCTCATGCCGCTGGAGCAATCAGGGTCGGCACAGTCAATGAGACCGTCGAAATCGTCGTCACGGCCATTGTCGCAGACTTCGGTGGAACAGATTGGTTTGAGTGCGCTGCTGGGAACAATACTCCAATTTACGTCACCGGGTTTTTTCCAGTACACTTGGAAGTGGTCGCCACCAGAGCCTTCTTTTTGCAGCAACTCAACGTAATAATTTTGATCAGCAGTCAGGTTTATGGTAGCCGATGTCTGAGATGCGTATTTTGTGTAGTCCGTGACGTTCGACCAACCAGGAACATCAGCGATCATCTGTTTATTCAACCTGTCCTGGTCTGTGCTTAAATACAGTTGGACATTGTCATCACCCGTAACATTGAACACATAATTACCCGTAGTTGGCGGCACAAGGTAACCGTACACCCTCGTCCCATAGTTGTCACTGTAATTCTGTGGGCCTTGGAAGGAACTGATAAAACCTGTTTCATTATAGTTGTTGGGGTAATTGGAATTTGAGATGAGGTCATTAACCAAGGTACCACTAATGCTTCCCCAGCGGTCGTAGGTTAGTCCTCCCGTGTTGCACGATGCAGCAGCAGGGCAGTTGACTTTTGATAACGAAACTGCATCAATGTACATACCCACGTTGTAGCGACTATTGGTGAAGGTGAAACTGGAAATCGGGTCGAGTATATTGTAGGTGAATGTGTACTCGTATTTGCTCCAACTCAGGTTGGTGGCTGTTTCACTTGCAGGTACTGCCCAAGAATTCAATTCCTTGAATCCACTGACGAAGCTAAACTCCAAGGCAAGCAGACCTGCGCTCTGCGTCGGAATAGAGCCATTTGGAAGGCCGCTGCTATTTAACCCTAGTTTCCTCGAAGCCGCATAAAAACAGAAGGTGTAAGTTTCGCCATCTTCCAGCAGGAGGTTGTTGGAAAAGTCGGAGTTGGATGTCCAGCAGTCGCCACTGTTCGCCAGCCATACATAGTAGTTACCCTCTGGGTTGTTGACGGTGTTGGTAGCGTCATTTACCAAAAACAAATAAGGTGAAGAAATGCCCGCCGACCAGGGATAGAGGCTGGTGCTATTGCCATTTGGTATTGCGGCAGCAGGTTTGCCATCCAAGGTGTAAGGAAAAGAGGTCACGTTAGAGGCTTCGTATCCGCCGTTGCCCACCATATTGTCAGAACAGCCGCAACTCAGGTCGAAACTTGTTCCACCCAGTGGGTTTATTCTGCTGAAGCAAAAATCGTCAACCAACTGCAAGCCGCCAGACGATTTGTACGCACCTATTTCTGCGTAGACAGCGTTAGACGGCGCTTTACCTTTAATAGTGTATTGACGATACTGCGTGGCACTTGTGAGAATTGGCTGCACGGCATCTGATATCGTGTTGTTGTTGACGTCTTTCCAAACCAAGTAAATCTCGGCCCAACTGGTACCAGATAAAACTTTTGACCATGCGGTCAATTGATAGGTCTCGCCTGCGGTGATACCAACACGGCGATATACACTGCCTTCAGCAGTGCCAAGTTGCAAAGCATTTGAACCTGACTTCACATCACTTACGTTGGTATAGGTCGTATTCCATGTGTCCCAACCATTCCAGCTGTTTTCAAAACCTGCGTTTTCTATTAGCGTACACTCACCAATGGCTGGCGTAGATTCTCTAAGACAAAATTCATCAAGTTTCAGTTTGCCAGTTCCGCTCTTTTCGATGGATACCCTAACTTGGGTAGCCTCTGGTGGCGCCGTAGAACTTTGCTTGTACGAGTTGTAACACGTAGAAAATGGTTGTAGGTAGGTCTCACTCAGTACTGCATTACTGGCGTTTAAGAACTCTAGTTTTACTGGAACCCAAGAAAGGCTACCCTCTATTTTGGAATAAAATGACAAAGTATAAACATTGCCCGCCGTTATCCCAGACTTAGTTTGTGACATAGTTGCCCAACTTGAAGTAAGCTCTACGGCATTGCCACCATTATAAGCATCTGTCGTTAAAGCAACCGTACCTGAGGTTGTCCAGCCAGTGAGGTTGGTGTTCAGGTCAGTGTTGGTCAACAGGATACAGCTCGATGGACAATCAGGGTCATTCGCATCAATTAGGCCATCACCATCATCATCAATGCCATTGCTACACTTCTCAAATTGTACACAAGACTTCAAACAACCATGAATATACACATACTCTGAGTTTGTTAAAGTCCAACCGATATCATTAGGATTGGCATTTGATGGAATGAAAGAGGTGGACAGATATTCTTGATTACTTGGATTGTCTTCGTTGACAACTTGTGTTTGGCCAGACCCTACTGGTACGTTGTCATCGTCAGTTACCAAGAAATCCAACGTGTAATTGTTTCCTTGGCATTTGATATCATCACCGATGACTTGAACCCCGGCCAACTGTCCATGCTCTTCGATTAGCCCTCCCGAAAAAATATTATCCGTATCTACACATTTGTAAGTGACGGAGCCTACAGTAATATCACTCATACCACCTCCTCCAGTCGAAATGAACACGTTGTTCGCCCCACTTGGAGGGTTTATCATTATGTAAACATAAAGCTTTCTACCATCAAAAGAACCTTGCTTCATGAGCACAAGGTTACTTCCATTGTATTGTGCAATGGTGACTGACTTATTGTTGTTGACAGTGGCTGACACTATCATTAAATTAGCATCGGTACCAGTTGTATGCGAATAGGTTAAAGTTTGCCCCGCTTTGACACTACTTGAATAAACAGCATCTTGAGCAATCCCATTACAACCTGGATCGGTACAGCCACAATTAAAATCCAAGGTAGGAGTAGGTGCTGGACTGAAAGAAAAACTATTCAAAGCATTACAGTTGGCATCCTGCATGAACTTGGCTATCTGGCGCTCATACTGTTCTTCAAATCGCTTAAACAGCTTTGAAGCGAAATCTAATTTCGCTTCTGGTTCGAACGCAAATGAATTTTGCGTGGTAATACAGGTCAGGAGCAGGACTGCAAAAAATGTAGGTGTAAATCTAAAGGACTTCATAAGTTTTTGTTTTTGAGTGCCAGTGCTGAGAAATATGGGGGTGTTCCAAATTTTTCATTAGCATGCAATGCCTAAAACAGTTGCATCATTTGGGATTCAAAAACGAGCATCAGCAAACCCAGCTAGCGTTGCCGGAGGCTTTCTCGATTTTGTTTTCCAAGACCAAAATGTAGTTGTGAGAAGGAAGTAGATGTACCAATACCAACGAAAGGAAGGAAGTCTGGAGCCTTAGTGCTCCTCGATTTGACAAAGGATGTTTTGTTCAATTTCATGTTTTTGTCTTCTACGTTCGCCCTGTTTCCAAAAAATAGGTAAATGTCTTTAAGAGGGAATCTTAATGTTGAAATCCGGAGGAGGAGGATGGGAGGTGAAAAGTCGAGGAGGGATAACCAAATGCTGCATTGACAAACACTATGCCAACAGGAGAATGCGAATTGCCGTTGCTGAAAAATTCACAAAAACAAAAAAGGCTTGGACCATGAAAGATCCAAGCCCAAAACTTGGTTTAGCAAGTTATGATGGCTAAAAATAAATACCTTTTAATTGTGAACGGTGAATTGTGAACGGCTCGCACAGTTCACAGTTCAAAATTCACAGTTCTCAATCAACATTGTCGTGGAGGAACGAATTGCCTTCCCTCAACTGTGGCTCTGCTTCATTCTCGGAAATCGTCCATTTGGAGTAGGCGATTTCGTCCGAGCCTGGCACGTCCTCCAGGTTCACGCCCTTCCGAAGGTAGGCCGGTACATTCTCCAGCTCGTTTACCGCTTGTGGGTTACTGAGTTTGGGTTTTGAACCCAAGCTTGCAAGTCGCTCCTTCCGGCGGCGCTCTGCCTCAATGCGGTGCTGGCGCTCCTCCTCTTCCCGGTCACGGGTATTCCGAATATATGGTTCCTCCTTGTGAAAACGGTTGTATTTGTTGAACTTTTCCGTCACGTCCGGGAAATCAATTGTATTGTCCACCTCCTTTTCTTCCTCAGCTCCAAGCGTGCTCAAAAAGTTTTTTTTTGGCGAAAAATCGTCGTCGTCCAACGAAACCTTCACTGGTCGAGCATTGGACTCCGGCTTGGCACCTGGAATGGCCGCTTTCGTGTTGTTGCGCTCGAAGCCAGTGGCGATGATGGTCACGCTCAGTTTATCGGCTAAGGTTTCGTCGTAGCAGTTGCCCCAGATGAGGTTTGTGCCAGCGCCAGCTTCTTCTTGCACGAATTCGGTGATTTCAAAAATCTCCTCCATCGTCACCTCTTTTTTTCCGGAGGTGATATTGATGAGGATGTGCTGTGCGCCCCGAATGTTGTTTTCTTCGAGCAGCGGAGAGTTCAGTGCCTCGTCCACGGCACGCTTCGCACGGTTGTCGCCTTCGGCAATGGCCGTGCCCATGATGGCCACCCCACTGTCACGCATGACGGTGTTCACGTCCTCGAAGTCCACGTTCACGTAGCCCGGCACGGTGATGATCTCCGCAATGCCCTTGGCCGCTGTGGTCAAAATGTTGTCCGCTTGGCCGAACGCCTGCGAAATGGTCAAGTTGCCGTGGATGGCCTTCAGCTTGTCGTTGGAAATGACAATGATCGTGTCCACGTACTTTTTGAGTTCATCCAAGCCTTCGTGGCCCTGATAGACCCGCTTGTTTCCCTCAAAAGTGAAAGGTAACGTCACGATGCCCACCGTCAGGATGTCCATCTCCTGCGCCGCCCGTGCGATGATTGGCGCTGCGCCAGTACCAGTGCCACCCCCCATACCGGCGGTTATGAAAAGCATCTTGCAGTTGTTGCCAAGGTAGGTTTTCACCTCTTCGATGCTCTCCTCAGCGCTCAGTTTGCCGATGTTTGGTTTTGAGCCAGCGCCACGCCCCTCGGTGAGGGTCGGGCCGAGCTGTATCTTGGTTTGTACAGGGCTTTGGGCCATGGCCTGCTCGTCGGTGTTGCAGATGGCAAAATCCACCCCAACGATGCCCTGCTTGAACATGTGGTTTACGGCATTCGAGCCGCCGCCGCCGACGCCAATTACCTTGATGATTGGTGCGCCGCCGTTTTTATTGTCGTCAATTAATTTGAATATCATAACTGCCAATTTTTTTGAGTTATGAGTTATGAGTTATGAGTTGGGAGTCGTACTGACTCATAACTCATAACTCATAACTCCTTAAAATTCTGCGTCTGGTTCGGTCTGGAACCATTCTTTCGTTTTTTGAAAAATTTTGTTGAAAAGACCATTGCCTCCGCCACTTTCGGTCGAAAGCTCGGCTGCCTCCATTTCCTCCACGGCTTTTGCAGCCGCAGATTGTGGTTGCTGTATGCTTTCGTAACGGACTTTTCCTTCTTCAACATCCTGGATGCCCTTCATCAACAAGCCGATGGCCGTGGAGAACACCGGGCTTTGCAACTGCTCATGGTAGCCATGCGCAAGGTGCTCCACCGGTGTGCCGATGCGGGTGTTCATACCCGTGTGGAACTCGGCCAGCTTGTCAATATGGTTCATCAAGGCACCGCCGCCAGTGAGCACGAGGCCGCCAATCAGCTTGCCCTCGTAGCCGCTCCTGCGGATTTCCCAGACCACGTAGTCCAGCACTTCTTCCACCCGTGCCTGAATGATGCGGGCGAGGTTTTTCTCAGAAATCTCCTTGTGTTCCCTGCCCTTGAGGCCGGGAATGGTGATGACACGATTGTCGTAGACTTCATCGGCGAGCGCACTGCCAAACTTCACCTTCAACTTCTCGGCCTGGCTCTGCATCACATTGCAGCCCTCCTTGATGTCCTTGGTGATGACGCCGCCGCCAAACGGGATGACAGCCGTGTGACGGATGATGCCGTCCTTGAAAATGGTAATATCCGTGGTGCCGCCGCCGATATCAACGAGGGCAACGCCCGCTTCTTTTTCCTCTTCCGACAGCACGGCCGTGGCACTCGCAATAGGCTCAAGCATCAGGTTGGCTACCTTCAAGCCCGCCCGCTCCACGCACTTCACGATGTTCTGCGTAGCCGTGATTTGACCAGTGATGATATGGAAATTGGCCTCCAGGCGCACCCCGCTCATGCCTATCGGGTCAACGATGCCCTGCTCGTCGTCCACGGTGTACTCCTGCGGGAGCACATGGAGGATTTTGTCGCCTGGCGGCAAAACGAGCTTGTACATGTCGTTCACGAGTCGGTCAATGTCCCGTTGTGCGATTTCCGTGTGCAGGTTGTCACGGGTCAGGAGGCCCCGGTGCTGGAGGCTCTTGATGTGCTGCCCTGCGATGCCCACATGGGCCACCCGGAACTCCACGCCTGCCGCTCGTTGCGCAAGCGCAATGGCATCAGAAATGGCACGAACGGTTTTTTCGATGTTGCTGACAACGCCACGCATGACGCCTTCGCTCTCGACTTTGCCGACTCCGAGAATTTCAAGCCTGCCATGCTCGTTCTTGCGGCCGGCAATGGCGCAGACTTTCGTGGTGCCGATGTCGAGGGCGACCACCAAATCCTGGGAGGAGAAGTTTGGATAATCCATAATCATGATTTTTAATGGCTCAATAGAATGAACTTGGTTGTGTATAAATCTGGCTTTGCTTTGCTGTCTTTGAACTTGTTCCAAAACAGCAGAACAAACCGGGTTATTTCCGCTCACATACGACCTGGTTGCGAAAGCGCAGGTCTATTGTCTTGTACTTTTGCCACCCCTCTCGGCTGAAGCCTTCTTCGTAAAAAGCCCGCAGCTTCTTGAACTTCGCCTCCACGTCCGTATCCCACTTCCCGAGTATGATGGACTGGTCGCCCACTATCGGCACTAGCACAAACTCATCTTTAGCATTGATGTGCACCTGCTCGAACATCGCCTTCCACAGCGGGTCGCTAAGGATGAAGTTTGTCAGTTCAAAGAGGTCCTTCATCCCGTTATTTTTCTTCGTCAAAAAACTCTGGCGTGTGCGGCGGGATGTTGCCCGTAGCCACCAGCGTCCTTGCAGTGAAGTGGCGTGAAAGCGGCACTTTTGCCCCCTCCTTGTCGAGGTAGTACTGCACCCCCAGCTTGTCCACCACCCGCAGAATTGGTACTCGTTGCTCGATGTTTATTTTTATGTTGCTATTGGCCGTGAGTAAAACTTCGGCGTTTTTCACAAAAAGGTTCTCCTCCAATGCCCGCTCCACTTGGTCTTCGTCCACGAGGGAAGCGTTCTGTTCATCGAGCGAGGAGCCGATACTCCGCTCTACCAATTTTATCACGTCCATGCTGTCAATGAGCAACGCCCCGTCTTCCAACGGCTCTACTTCTACGACCGTGGCACCCACCATCATGCCCTTTTTGCGCTCCACTGCCGCAATGATGAGCATCAGCGTGAGGAACCCACCGCCTATCCAGGCGATGCGGCGGAATGAGGAAGATTTATTTGCGTTTTCGAGCATTTAAGCGTGTTTGTCTTGGGGGGAAAGGGGCCGGGGCCACCCATTTCTTTTTATGGCTTGACTTCCCGTTCAGGTTCCCCCTTTTTGAAAACATTTTTAAGTTGCTTGATTGTTCTGTCCATTCAATCATCCCATTCGTTCTTGTGAGACCAGCATTTTGAAAAGCGAGTTTTTCATCTGCAAACTGGGATGCCAAGCATCGGCATTTCGAGTGCCGTTGACTTTCGTATAACCGTTATCGTGATAGAACGGCTTTTACTCATCAACCACTTTTTAATCGGCACAACAAACGTGTCAATATCCCCCGCCCCAATCGTCATCACCACATCCAACTGCTTGGTTTTCAGCACTTCCAGCACGTTTGCTTTCGTCGCCAAAACCCGGTTCGGGTTCTTCATTTTATCAAAAACAATCTCCGAAGTCACGCCCGGCATCGGCAGTTCCCGTGCTGGGTAGATGTCCATCAAGATGATGTCGTCCAATTTGTCAAGTTCCTCAGCGAAGCCGTCCTGAAAGTCCCTCGTTCGGGAGTACAGGTGCGGCTGGAAAATGCCTGTGATATGTCGACCGGGGAAAAGCTCCCGTGCCGCCTGCACCGCCGCCCGGATTTCCGTCGGGTGGTGGGCGTAGTCGTCAATGAACACCGTCCGCTCGTCCCGATAGACGAACTCGAACCTGCGCTTGATGCCCTTGAAGGTGATGAGCGCCTTTCGGATGGCCTTCTCCTCTACCCCAGTTGTAGCGCCACGGCTATGGCAGCCGTCGCATTTTCAACGTTGTGCCGCCCCGCCATACTGAATTTCAGATTGCGGATTGCGGATTGCGGATTGGGGGCCGTGGAATCCGCAATCCGCAATCCCAAATCCGCAATCGCCTCGTAGCTCCGGCCCTTACCGCCCCCGCTTGTGGCGGAGTGAGCCTCCCAACTCCGGCCAGAGGCCGGAGCTACGAAGTCAAATACGAAACAGCCATCCTCCACACGGATGTTTTCTGAGCGATATGTGCCTGACCCTAAGCCAAAAGTGAAATACGCAACTCGGTTGGAATTTTCAATCGTTTGATTTTCAAAGTGTTGCGTAAGTTCTTCCTTAATAAAAACCTTGCCATTCGGCTTCGTTTTTTTAAGAAACTCCTTAAATCCGGTCTCGGCCACATCTTCAGCCTTTCCATAAATGTCAAGATGATCGGGATCCATGCTCAGTAGTACTGAGATTTCCGGCGAAAGTTGGAGAAAGCTGCGGTCGTATTCGTCCGCCTCTGCCACCACCCAATCACTGTCGCCACCCACATAATTCGACTTGAGGTTCTGCGCAATGCCGCCCAAAAAGGCCGTGCAACGAACTCCTCCCGTCCGCAACAAATGCGTCACGAGGGAGGAGGTCGTTGTTTTCCCATGGGTGCCAGCCACGGCAATCGTGCGCTGGCTCCGGCTGATGATGCCAAGCACTTCCGCTCGTTTTTTCAGTGGGATGCCGTTGTTTTGAAAATGCAGCAGTTCCTCAAAATCACGGGGGATGGCTGGCGTCCAAACCACCAAGTCAAGCCCGGCGGGAATTTTCTTCAAATCCGCCCCGCCGTAGTGAATCGTCATGCCCTCTTTTACCAACTTTTTGGTGAGGAACGTTTCTGTTTTATCGTAGCCATGCACCTCGACGCCTTTCATCTTGAAATACCTCGCAAGTGCCGACATGCCGATGCCGCCGATGCCTAGGAAGTAGATTTTTTTGATGCTTGCAAGGTCCATTTTTACCGTTTGACATTGCCGAAGGCAATCTGTTGTCGTCCTTTTTTGTCATTGCCGAAGGCAACCTGCGACATCACGTTTGACTTTGAAGTTTGCCTTCGGCAATGACAAAGCAGCGAGTTCCGTGACTTACGCTTTCACCAATTTCAAAATCTCCTTTGCAATCGCTTCCGCCGCATTCGGCTTCGCCAATTGCTTGATGTTTTCGCCCAAACGCTTGCCCAATTCCACATTGGACAAAACCTCCAACGCTGTCCAAAGCAACCGCTCTTTTGCCTCCACATCCTTCACCATCAGCGCCGCCTGCTTTTCCACGAGGGCCAAGGCGTTCTTTGTCTGGTGGTCTTCAGTCACGTTTGGCGACGGGACGAGGATGGCCGGCTTTCCGACTAGGCACATCTCCGAAATGGAGAGCGCCCCTGCCCTGCCGATGACCAAGTCCGCTGCGGCGTAGGCCAAATCCATCCGGTCAATGAATGGTCGAGCCTGCACGTTGGGCAATCTTGCCGTGTCGCACTGGCCGTAGCTGTCGGCGTAAAACTTGCCAATTTGCCAAAGAACTTGCACGTCCGAGCGCTCACGAAGCAATGCGGTGTTTGCTGCCAATGCTTCATTCAAAGACCTCGCACCACCGCTACCACCGAAGACGAAAATCGTCTTTTTGGATTTGTCCAATTGAAAGTAGTCCAAGCCCTCGTTGCGCTTGCCTTCGAGGTTTTGAAAAACTTCCGACCGAACCGGGTTGCCCGTCAACACGATTTTTTCCTTCGGAAAAAACCGGTCCATGCCGTCGTAGGCCACGCAGATTTTGGCGGCTTTTTTTGCCAAAATCCGGTTGGTCACGCCGGGGAAACCGTTCTGCTCTTGCAGCACCATCGGGATGCCCGCTGCCCCTGCTGCGTTCAGCACTGGGCCGCTTGCGTAACCGCCGACCCCCACTGCCACATCGGGCCGGAAGCGTCGGACGATTTGCCTCGCTTTCAAACTACTGGCGATGAGCTTGAACGGGAACAAGAGGTTCTGCAATGTCAATTTCCGCTGGAAGCCGCTAATCCAAAGTCCTTCGATTTGGTAGCCAGCGGCAGGAACTTTTTCCATCTCCAGCTTGCCCTCTGCCCCGACGAAAAGTAGCTCGGCATCAGGGCTGATTTTTTTCACCGCATCGGCGATGGCGATGGCGGGAAAAACATGCCCGCCTGTACCGCCGCCGCTAATTATTATTCTCATGGTCGTTGTTCTGGTTCGCTCGGTTTCCTTGTGGTTGATAAGGGTTGATAAAAGTTGATGAGGGTTGATAAGTGCCGTTTTCAACTTTTCATTTTCTGTTTTGACCTCCACCTTGATTTCCACTTCCCTTATTTTGGCCACCACCGCCTTGGTTCCCGCCGCCTCCGCCTCGATGTTGGCCACCACCTTGGTAGCCGCCGCCCTTGTTTTGCCCACCGCCACCTTGATATCCTCCACCTCTGTTTTGGCCACCTCCGCCTTGATTTCCACCACTTTGCGAGGAGCCACCGCTGCTTTGTGGCGGTTGGTTTGTTTGTCCACCCCCAGTGGTTGCCACTGCGGCCTCCGTTGCCAAAGCCGACTGCGCAGCGGCTGCCTCGATGTAGCGGCTCACGCTGAGGATGATGCCAAAGAAAATGCAAGTGAAAAGCACCGACGTTCCACCCCAAGAAACCATCGGCAGCGTGAGGCCACCGACCGGCACGAGGTGAACGGATATCGCCATGTTTGCCAATGCCTGCACCACGATGTTGAGGCTCAAACCCAGTGCGACCATTGCCCCAAATGATTTTTCGCTGATGGTCACAAGCCTTGTAACCCGGAAAAACAGCATGACGTAGAGCGAGAGGAGCAAGAAGCTGCCAATCAGGCCGTATTCTTCGCAAAAAACGGCGAAGATGAAGTCGGCGTAGGGTGTGGGCAGGTAGTTCCGCTGGATGCTGTTGCCTGGGCCGCTGCCTATCCACTCACCATTTGCGATGGCGATTTTTGCTTGTTGGTTTTGGAACGAGCCTTCGGGGTTGTTCCAGAAGTCCTGTACCCGGCTAATCCAAGTGTCCACACGTACCACATCCGGTGCGAACTTGTGGACGACAATCAGAAAAGCAAATAGCACGATGGCCAGCAACACCAGCAAGAACATGAACTTGAAATCCACCCGGCCAATGAACATCATTGCGAAGCAAGTCACGAACAACACGATGGCCGTGCTCAAGTCGGCGGGCGCAATCAATCCGCAGATGATGATGATCGGCAGGATGATGGGCATGAACGCCTTGTTGAAGTCCTTGATATAGTCCTTGTGCCGGGTGATTTCACGGGACACGAGGAGTATGAGCGCCAGCTTTCCAAAGTCGGAAGTCTGGAAGGTCAGGTTGATGAATGGGATTTCAATCCAGCGCCGGGCGTGGTTGATGTCCTTGCCAAAAGCGAGGGTGAAAACGAGCAAACCAAAGGCTATCAGCCAGAGCCAGGGCGCCATTTTCATGAAGCGCATGTACGGCGTCAAGTAGGCCAAATACGCCAGGAACAGGCCGAAGCCGAGTACTGACGACATGCTTCATCAGGTAGCCCGTGGTGTTGCCACCACTGAGCTTGTAGGCAATGGTGCCGGTGCTGCTGTACACGGTCAGGATGCTGAAAATGCTCAACACCGCCAGTATCATCCAGATGACACGGTCGCCACGTAATTCTGCGTAAAGTCTGGCTCCGAAATTCACTTTGTTGAGTTATGAGTTATTAGTTATTAGTTATTTTGGGGTCTGCTACACACTTAAAACAAGCGCTATGTTGAAAACAAATGAAAAGAAGCCGTCTCCCATCAGGGATAAATCCTTTGCACTTGCTATCAGAATTGTCAAACTCTATAAGTATCTCGTTACTGAGAAACACGAGTTTTTAATGTCAAAACAGTTGCTGAAATCCGGCACTTCGCCCGGCGCAAATGTCCGGGAAGCACAGAACGGTGAAAGCGGACCTGATTTCATTCACAAATTGGGCATTGCCCAAAAAGAAACCGCTGAGACTTTGTACTGGCTTGAACTTCTTCATGCCACGGACTACTTGTCAACTGCCGAATTCAATTCCATTTTCAAAGACACTGAAGAACTTTTGAAAATGATTCGCAGTGCCATTCTTACGAAAAAAGCGAACCTTAAGTAGTTATGAGTGAGGAGTTATGAGTTATTTGCCCGTACAACGTGACCCCAAATAACTCATAACTCATAACTCATAACTGCTTGCTTAAACTGCTCGCCTCTGTCTTCGTAATTCTTAAAAAGGTCAAAACTCGCACACGCCGGACTAAGCAGCACCACGTCGCCGCTTTCGGCGTAAATGGTGGCTCGCTCGACCGCTTCTTTGGCGCTGCGGGCTTCCTCTATATTTTTCAAAATGGGCGAAAAAACACCGATCAGTTTTTCGTTGTCCACCCCAAGGCAGATGAGTGCTTTCACTTTCTGCCGGACGAGGTCTTCGATGGGGCCGTAATCGTTGCCCTTGTCGGTGCCCCCCGCAATCCAGACCACAGGTTTTTCCATCGCTTGCAGGGCGTAAAAAACCGAGTCCACGTTGGTCGCCTTGCTGTCGTTGACGTACTCGACGCCGTTGATTTCAGCGACAAACTCCAGGCGGTGCGGGTCATTCACGAAGGTTTTCAGCCCTTCCTGTATCGCCTCGTCGCTGACACCCACAGCCTTAACGGCATGGATAGCACAGCTTGCGTTGAAGAAATTGTGCGGGCCTTTCAACCTGCAATTGGTCATATCGTACTCCGACCCTGCGACGACCAACTTTTTGGTGCTGTCGAATGAGTCGGCACTTCAATTCTGCGTGGCGCTAACTCATTGGATTTCAGGTAGTTCTGAACTTCCTTGTCGTCAGCATTGGTGATGAGCAGGTCATCGGGCTGTTGGTTCATGGCGATGCGGAACTTCGAGCGCACGTAGTTCTCCATTTTGTACTCGTACCTGTCCAAGTGGTCAGGCGTGATGTTGAGCAAAATGGCGATGTGCGGTCGAAAGGTCACGATGCCGTCCAACTGGAAACTGCTCAGCTCCAGCACGTGGTAATCGTACTTGTTCTCGATGATGTTCCGGGCAAAACTGTACCCTTACATTGCCTCCGATGGCTGTGTTGAAGCCTGCTGTTTTGAGCAGGTGGTGGGTCAGCCTGGTGGTGGTAGTTTTCCCGTTACTCCCCGTAATGCCAATGATGGTGGCCGCCGTGTGACGGCCCGCAAATTCAATTTCAGAAATCACTGGCTTGCCCAGGCGACGGAGTTCTGCGATGGGGGGGAGTCCGTCAGGAATGCCGGGGCTTTTGATGATTTCATCAGCCTCAAAGATGCTTGTCCAAGTGTGTTTGCCTTCCTCGTATGGAATGCCTTTATCTAGAAGTTCTTCTTTGTAATTGTCCTTCAAACTGCCACCGTCCGAGAGGAAGACCTCATGACCGAGGTGCTTGGCCAATAGTGCCGCACCAGTGCCGCTTTCTCCGCCTCCGAGGATGGCTATTTTCATGCGTTTGTTCGTGTTTGTTTTGGTTAAAAAGCCTCGTTTACATTTCCAATAGCTTCGTTATTTCTTCCTTCAAAATGGGCAAATATTTGTTGACGATGCCCCAAACTATTTCGTCGGAAACCGTATCGTAACCATGAATAAATCGGTTGCGGGTGTCCACGATTTTGCGTGAATTGGTTATTTCAATCTCTGGATTTTCTTATAAAACCCTGTTCATTGCCTCACCGATTATTTCAATGTTTCTTTCAATGGCCCGCTTGGTTTTCAAGTCTTTTTTGTACTCAAAAAAGTCCCGTTTCTTGGGCAAAAACGCATTGATTTCGTCAATTGCCCGGTCTATATCTTCGAGCCAAGTTTTAGCTTCCTCTTTCATAGACGAGCTTTTTGGTGGCGTCAATATTCTTTCTCAAGTTCGAGTTTCGAATGGCCTGTTCTTCCAACAAATCAACCTCTCGTTTTAGCAGTTTTTCCAATCCAAACTTCAAGTCAAAATAGTTGTCAGCATAATCAATCGGTGCTACGCTGTCAAATTTCACAACCAAATCAACATCACTTCCTTCCTTAAAACCATCAGATGCCACCGACCCAAAAGCATACATTGCCTCAACTCCGTGGTTTTGACACAATGCCTTGATTAGGCTAATATTTTGATCGATTATCTTCATTACTAATGCACTAAAATCCAACAAGAATTGAATGTTTTTTACCTCACCTTCAACGTCAATATCGTCATCACCGCCAGCAAAATGCTCACAATCCAGAACCTGATGACGATTTTCGCCTCTGGTATCCCTTTCTTCTGGTAGTGGTGGTGCAGCGGCGACATCAGGAAGACCCTTCGGCCCTCGCCGTACTTCCGCTTGGTGTATTTGAAGTACGCCACCTGAATCATCACCGACAGGTTTTCCGCCAGGAAGATCCCGCACATGATGGGGATGATGAGTTCTTTGCGCAGCAGCAAGGCCATCGTGGCAATGATGCCGCCCAGCGTCAAGCTGCCCGTGTCGCCCATGAACACCTGTGCCGGGTACGAATTGTACCACAAGAACCCGGTGCAAGCACCCAACATGCAGGCGGCGAAAACCACCAACTCACCTGTACCGGGAAGGTAGAACACGTTGAGGTAGCTCGCCAGCATTACGTTTCCACTCACAAAGGCGAAAACACCAAGCGATGTGGCTACCACGCTGCTCACACCTGTCGCCAAGCCATCCAATCCATCGGTCAAATTGGCTGCGTTCGACACCGCAGTGATGATGAGAATCACCAGCGGAACAAAAATCAGCCAGACATAATTGTCTGATTGCCAACGTTTTGGCAACCATTTTTCGTAATCCAATTGGTTTTCCTTAAAAAACGGCACGTTCGTGATGTATGCCTTGTAATGCGCCATTTCGATGGTGTCGCCTTTGGCATCCCGCACACCGTAGGGAGCGCTGACCTGCTCGTATCCAAGGTCGTTGGCTTCCTCCGTTTCCAGTCGGACACTGATTTCGTCGCTCTTAATCATCATGATGGCGACAATCAACCCGCAGACCACCTGTCCTATCAGCTTTGACTTGGCGCTCAGGCCCTCCTTGTTCTTTTTGAAGACCTTGATGTAGTCGTCCAAAAAGCCGATGATAGCCATCCATGTCGTCACCAAGAGCATGATGAGCACGTAGATATTTTTCAAGTCCGCCACGAGCAGCACCGGAACGACGATGCCCATGATGATGATGACGCCGCCCATTGTCGGCGTCCCTTTTTTTGACATTTGACCCTCCAGCCCAAGGTCTCGGATGTTCTCCCCAATTTGCAGGTTGCGCAAAAACTGGATGATGCGCCCACCGAACAACATGCTGATTATCAGCGAGATAAGCATCCCCATACCCGCCCGGAAAGTGGTGAATTGCCACAACCCGGCACCGGGAAGTTTGTATTCTTGCTCAAGCCATTGGAAAAGCTGGTAAAGCATTGGATTTCGTCGGATTTGCCCGCCTTTTCGGTTTGGTTGTTCGGTAATGCCGTGTGCCTCGTTGTGCGTCTTATGTTTGCGGTTGGCGATCTTCGTGTTGGTGCCTTCGGCGACAACGGCGCCTTCGGCAAATATTTCAATCAATCCCCAGCGCTTCCGCCAGTTCTTTTTTATCATCAAAATCGTGCTTCACGCCTTTGATTTCTTGGTATTTCTCATGCCCTTTGCCCGCCACCAAAACCACGTCGCCTGACTGTGCCATTTGGCAAGCAGCTTTGATAGCCTGTCTGCGGTCAGTGATGGTCAGCGTTTTTCGCTTCGCAACGATGGGAACGCCCGACTCCATCTCCGCTAGAATCGCCTCCGGCTCCTCGGAGCGGGGATTGTCGCTGGTCAGGATGACTTGGTCGCTGTAATCGCAGGCGACTCTGGCCATCAGTGGGCGTTTGGTGCGGTCCCGGTCGCCTCCGCAGCCGCAGACGGTGATGATTTTGCCGCCGCCTTTGCGGAGCTGGTCAATCGTCGAAAGCACCTTTTCCAGCGCATCGGGCGTGTGGGCATAGTCCACGATGCCGATGACGTTGCGCTCCTTGCTCACCACTTGGTCGAAGCGACCGTCGGCGGCCCGCAAAGCGCTAAGGGCTTGAAGCACCTCCTCCTTGTTTTGCCCCAACAACACTGCCGACGCATAGACGCCGAGCAGGTTGTAGGCGTTGAACTCGCCAATGAGGCGGGCATGAAAATCGTGCCCGTCGAGGTCGAGTGAAGGCCGCTCAGACTGTTTTCGAGTATTCTTGCTTTAAAATCCGCCGCCTTGCGCAGCGCAAACGTGTGGTGCTTTGCTTTCGAGTTTTGCAGCATTACCTCGCCCCGCTTGTCGTCCACATTGACGAGTGCGAAGGCGCTTTTGGGCAAATTGTCAAAGAACATTTTCTTGGCCTCAATGTACGCACGGAAGGTTTTGTGGTAATCGAGGTGGTCGTGCGTGATGTTTGTGAACAAGCCTCCCGCAAAAAAAAGACCGGCGATTCGCCTCTGGACGGCAGCATGGGAGCTGACTTCCATAAAGGCGAAATCGCAGCCTGCCTCCACCATTTGTTGTATCAGTAAATTGATGGCTCCAGCATCCGGTGTTGTGTGGGTGGAGTGCACACTGCGTTTGTTCACTTTATTTTCAATCGTCGAAATCAGGCCAACTTTATAGCCCAATTGTGTAAAAAGGTCGTAGAGCAAGGTCGCCGTGGTCGTTTTCCCGTTCGTTCCGGTCACGCCGACGAGCTTGAGTTTTTCGCTGGGGCGGTCGTAAAATTCCGAGGCAATCCTTCCGAAAGCCTCGGCGCTGTCCGCCACCTGCACGTAGGTTATGTGGTCGTGCCTTTCCGTT
>JADJYH010000059.1 GCA_016719855.1 Saprospiraceae bacterium
CACGGCCTCAAACGTGTCCAAAAATCATTGACGCCATTCTCCACACTTTGGCGGGTCTTCTCGTCCTGCTTCGCAAAAGTCCTTCCCGTGCTCGTCTCGTACTGCCGGATGGTGTTCGCCCGGAAGTCCTCCTTTGAGTATTCCTTGCCCGACAGCGCCGAGGCGTATTTCCAGAAAGTCTGCTGGATGACCGCCTCCCGCTCCTTCTCCGGGTTGCCGGAAAACGGGGTAGTGATTTCACCCGACTGCGCCAGCTGGTCATAAGTTTCGGCGATGGCATTAAGCGCTTGGAAAGCAAGGGCGCAGCCTCCCGTCGGGTAGCGTTTAGGGTCAATGGTGTAGCCAACGGGCTGGCTCGGTTCCAGGAATCGTCGGCACGGAGCCGCTGCCACCCGGCTGCACCGGGATCCAGCCAGCACCAGTTGTGGGCGTGAAATTGGTCGTGCTGACAGGGGCTGTGTTCACCCAATTTTCAAAAGGCGGCAATGCCCCCCGGCGGGTGCTGGCTTGCTGAAAACATCGGCGCAATAGCCCGTCAGCGGCACCTCGACGGTGCTGTGCGGCGCAACGGTTACAGGCGGCCTCGACGGCACGACGTAGGGCTGGTACTGTCCGCCAGAGGGGATGAGCAGGTTGTCGAAAGTGGCGGTGATGGGCTGCCCGGTTGGGTTGGTCAGCGTCAGGGTGGCGATGTGGCCGGTCGTGTTGCCCGTGCCAGTGGCGGTGAAAACGAGGTCGTTCATGCTGCCGCCACCAAAGTTGATGTTCAGGTGTTTGCCATCCTTTTCGGGGAAATTGCGCTCGAACCAGGTTTTTACCTCCTTGTTTTTCTGTGCCCGCTCCTCGATTTCTTCGAGTTTTTTCTCCACCGCCCGCTTCACGGCGTCGGGGTCGCAGGGGTTTTCGGCACCCGCCTTGTCGGCGGCCTTCTTGATTTCCTCCTTGATTTTTTTCACCTGCGAGTTTTCGGAAGCGGAGGTTCCGTCCACTTTCTTTTTGATGTCTTCGGCGGCCTTCATGCCTGGGGCGGCTTTGTAGGCGTCGTCGAGCGATTTCTTGGCGGCTTCGGCGGCGGCGTTGGCGTCTTTGGCGTCCTGCTTTTTCGTGTTGTCTTTCGGCGATTGGTCGGCAGCATCCTGGGCATTTTTAGCGGCAGCTTCGGCAGCAGCGGCGGCGGCTTTTGCCTTGTTTACCTCTCTTGCGATTTTGGCGCAATCCCTTTCGTCTTCCGACTTGGCGGCTTCGTCGGTGGCGGCTTTGGCGGCATCGGCGGCTTCCTTCGCCGATTTCTCGGCAGTTTTTCCTTGTGAAAATGCGGGGACGGCGAACAGCAGCAGCATCCCGGCGAGGAACATGGTGGCGATTCGAATGATGGATTTCATGACTTGCATTTTTAAGTGATTTTGAAAAATTGATTAAATCTGGTTTTGCGCAAAACACAATGCAAGTTTAAGCCTGGAAGCGGGCGGGTTTCAAGTACGATTTTAGAGGGCGTTTCAGCGGCTTTTTGTGAAAAAATGCAGGCGAGGAGTTGGTCTGATTTTACGCAACTGGTTGAAAATCAACGGATAAGATAGCGGTGAAGGCTTGTACGCCAAAAAGGGGTTTTCAGGAAAAAAGTACAACAGGAGGGATGAAAAAAATGCCCAAAAAAACCACATGCCCGGCTTCAACCAGTGAGCCGGGCATGTTCTCGTTCGAAAAGCACCGATGGTTACTTCGATATTTACTTCGTGGCAGCAGCATTGATGGGCACTCGGTCCAAATACTGAATCACCCTGTCAACTTTGTCGCTCGCATCGAAATGGTAATCCGTGTGTATCCACTGCGTCATGGATTTGCCGGTCTTGTACTTGGCGGTGGTTTGATACCATCCCAATAGCCACACGCCGGGCTGCTCGACGCTTTGCGGTTGGTTTACTTTTAAGGGAACCCAAATTTCATTGGTGAACGAAATGGTCTCGATGGATTCTGTCCGCCGTTTTTTCCAGTAATCGGTAATGGCTGGCTTCCCGACGAGGCTGTCGCCATTGTTCCAAACGTACACCGCATTGTCGGCAAAGCTGGTCATCCAGCCGTCAATATCGCCGCTGGACAGGGAGGCAAGGCCGCTTTTGCCGATGGCAGCGTATTTGGCGTCCGCAAACTCAGCCGGTGGAGGCGTTGCTGCCGCATCGGCAGGTGGAGTGTCTGTTTTCACTTCTGCTGGCTGCTCTTTGCCGCAGGCGAAAAACAAAATGGCAAGTAGTACTGCTGCAAATGATTGTTTCATGTCAAATTGATTTTAAGTTGTGAGTGAAAAATGATTTTGCGGTAGGAGTTCCAAAGAGGCGGGTTGAATTGATTGCGCAACAAATTTAAGCACGGAATGGTAATCTGCAAGTAATTGCGTTAAAGATTTTACCCCAAAGATTTATCCCAAAATATTTTTTGGAGTATAGTTGTTTCGGCATTTGATTTTGATGTGGCGGGGCGCAATTCTTTGAGACCCAGGACTTTGGTGGAATCCTCATCTATACTGCTGGCCGTTTCCTCGCCGCCGAAACTGCGGAATACCTACTAACTTAGCCACCACAAATAAAGCACCATGCTAATCCTCATCGCTGGCCTGCCCGGCACCGGAAAAACGACCATCGCCAAGGCATTTGCCAAAAAATATGGCGTCGTCCACTTCAACTCCGACCACATCCGTCGGGAGCTGGGGCTTTGGGGCAGCTATCTCCCCGAAGACAAGGCACGGGTGTACGAGGAGCTGCTCGAACGCACACAGGCTGCGCTTGCCAGCGGCAAAACAGTGGTGGTGGACAGTACTTTTTATCGAGCGGAACTGCGACGAACTTTTGTTGAACTCGCTGAAAATCAAGGCGTTGAAATAAAATGGGTGCTGGCAACCGCCCCCGAAAAAACGCTGCGGAAGCGGGTAGCAGCGCCCCGCCCCGACAGCGAAGCGGACGAGGCCGTGCTGGAAAAAATACAGGCGGAATTCGAGCCGCTGGAGCCACCTTTTTTGACCCTTGACACGTCGAGTGCTTCGCCCGATGCGCTCGCTGAATTCATCTTCGAGTACCTCGGTCATGGATAAAAAACCAAGACAGGGCTTGTGGTCGCCGAATTTATTTGGCAGACCGTTTCTTATTTTCATTAGGTCTGGCCAATGAATTTGGCGACCACAATGGGCACAGTCATGGATAAAAATCAAGTGCAGGACATCGTACATCGCCAAGCATTCCCCGGCAACGCAGCGGGGGCAAGGCTCGTCGAAACGCATATTTCGTGGGTCATCCTGACGCCCGATTTTGCATTCAAAATCAAAAAACCGGTCCGGTTTGACTTCCTCGATTTCAGTACACAGGCCCTCCGCCACAAATTTTGCGAAGCAGAACTGCAACTCAACCGCCGCCTGGCGCCCGATACCTACCTCGGCGTGTTGCCAATTGGGACGAAAAATGGTCAGTGGCAAATTGGTGGGGAACCGGAGGAAACGTTCGATTTCGCCGTCTGGATGCGCCGGGAGAATGATTCGCTCCAACTGGACACCCTGCTGCGGGCGGGCAAGGTCGTTCCAGATGACCTAAGAAAATTGGCGCACCAACTGGCCGTTTTCCATCGCAACCATGCCTTGCCGCACCCCTGTTTTAAGCCGGAGACGCTGGTGGAGGATTTTGCCGACCTTTTTCACCATGAAAAAAAGCTCGTGGAAACACTGGGCGAGTCAGTGGCAAATTCGCTCGCCGAAATGCGGGAGGCAATGCCCCGCTTCGTGGAGCGCCACTCGGAGCGATTGGTGGCCCGTGCGAACACTGGCTTCTGGGTGGATGGGCACGGTGACCTGCACTCCCGCAATATTTTCCTCACCGAACCGCCCATTGTTTTTGACTGCATCGAGTTCGACCCGCACCTGCGCCGCTTGGACGTGCTGAACGAACTGGCGTTCCTCTCCATGGACTTCGACTTCTTCGGACGACCTGACCTCGCCGAGGCGCTGCTCCGTTTTTACCAAGAAGAACATACCTGCATCACCGTACCGGAAGACGAGGCGCTTTTCCTGTTCTTCAAAGCCTATCGGGCCAATGTGCGGCTGAAGGTGACGCTGCTGGGTGGCACTGCTGGCAAGCCGGAAGCCGTTGCCGCCATGCGTGGTTATTGGGTTTTGCTCCGCAAATACTGGGATGGGTTGAAATAAAAAACCCGTTGCCCATGGTTCGCCGAAGCTAGCTGTGGGCAACGGGTTGGCAAGCCAAGCTTACCTGTTGTCCGCTTTCACCAACTGGAGGGTGAAAGCCCGCCCGTTCTTCAAAATGAGCGTAGCCATGTAATTGCCAACTCGCTTGTCGGCAGCGTTGAAGTCAAATTGGTAGAGTTCGTCCTTGATGATTTCGCCTTCGTAAATTACCTCGACCAGTCGCCCGAAATTGTCGTAAACGACCAATTTGGCCTCCGTGTCAACGGGCAGGCTGACCTTAATCTGGGTGCGGTCGCTGAACGGGTTCGGGGCATTGGTCAGCAGTATTTTTGAGTCTTCAATTCCACCAAAACCGATGAGCGGACTGGCGATGCTGACCTTAATGGACACCGTTTTTGTGCAGTTGTTCACCAAATCCTTTGCCGTAAAATACAGGGTGTGCGTGCCCACGCCGACAGTGGGCGTGAAGGTGTTCAAGCCGTTGACGTAGCTGCCAGCGGGGTCGGTGAGGTTGGCGTTTTTGTACCAAGTGGTGCCGATTTGGAAGGGCGGCATCCCGCCGATTTCAAGGGCATTTTGGATGATGCCGCCAATCGTGCCGGAGATAGGGCGCACCCGGATGGCGCTGTTGGTGTAAGGTACGCCGTTGAAGGAGCCATTGAAATCTTCGATGACCGCCATTGTTGAACAAGGTGCCGGTATTGATGTGTGCCGTTATAGGTTGACCGGAAAAGGCCCTCGTTTTGGAAATAACGTTTTGTTGTTAATACGGTTTTCGACATTCAATTCCCCGCAGGGTTGTATGAAAAAGAACCCATCAGCCTCGTTGAAGATGGCATCGGTGCCAGCTGCCTGGATGGTCAGCTTGCCAGAGTTGTAAAAACCATTAAAAGTTCTAAATGCCGTAATCCCTAAGCATTTTTGATGAGGATGGTCCCCGCCTAAATGATTGGCAAAATAGCCCGTATTGGCTACATTCACGACGCCGTAACGCTGCACGACCTTGTCAATGAGGAGGTTGCCGGAATTGATGAAAATGCCAGCCTCTGAGTTCAGCCAGCCGATATCCTTGGCGCTGGTCAACGTGATTTTACCTGTGCCTAAATTGTAAATCGTGCCGGAATTCTCCATTCCCGTGTTCGTTTCGCCCGTGCCTGAAACTTCAATGGTCCAGCATCCGCTGTTGGTAAAGCCGTCCACTTCCAAGCCCTTTTGGGGATTGCGAACTGCGTTACCATTATTGTTGATGATGGATGAAGCCTCGCTGCCCAAATTGATTAGCCCTATATTTAGGATGGGCGTGGTGGCATTTGGCTTCACGACGATGGTGCCGCTGTTGGTTAGCCCTGAAATTGGCGATGCCGTTGTTGCAGCCCTCAATGGTGATATTGCCGGACGAATTGAAGACGCCTGGTTTTGGAACGCTATTGATGCTCTTTACCGTCAAGGTCCGCCAGTATTGACGAAATTGCAATTACCCCATCATTTTGAAATGGCCTTTATCCATTTTGAATCCCGGTTTTCCTGCATTTGCGTAAATTAGCATTAATTGTAAATGCCATTTTCCGCGTGTCATTGCAAAATGCCATGGTAGTGTAGTTTTCCAACGGACACTTGTCGGCTGGTAGGTGTGGATGAGGCCTTAGTTTTCAGACCCAAAAACTTCAAAGCTGCCAAATTCAAACAACTTACCTTGAAGTTTAAGAATCCAAAATTGGCAAACTGGGTGAAGCTCACCTCCCGATGGCCCAATTGTTGGTGCCTATGTGATCCACAACTTTAGTTCATGAGTAAACTGCCAAATTGTCTATGAAAAACCTACCACAATTGTTGAGAACGGCGTACTACATGATGCTATAAGCAAGTGGTCACCTGACCATATTGCCCAGCTGAGCCATTAGGGTTGCTGGGAATATTGATAAAAGCATAACTAGAGGGTTATCCCAAACTGCCCCTGTGGTAGGACGCATCAGATGATTGTAATGCCGCTTCCCAATGATGGTGCCCATTTGAACCCCACAGTGCCGAACTGTCCACATTGCCGCCCGCCTGCATGTTCATTTCAAGAATGCCCGCTTGGCCGACCTCCACGTAGCCGTTTCGGCGAGTACCGTCACTGATGCTCAAGGTGCCCCCCGAAGCGATGGTCAGGCTTGCGTTTTTTTGCAAATAAAGCGGAGGCGAACTGGTATTCGTTGAAACAACGGGCGCATTGCCACTGGCCTGCGCCGTGTTTTGAACAAATACCTTGGCACCAGCCGTCACCACGGGTACGCCATTGGGGTACCAGTTATTCACGTCCGCCCAGTTGGTACCGGAGCAGCCCGTCCAGACTTTTACGTTCGGCTCTACGACGGGGGCATTGCCGCTTCCCACTGTAAAGCTGCCGAGCAGCGTACCATTGTTGGTATTGATGGCCAAGCCACTACCCCCGCTAGGTGCCTTGACGATGCCGTTGTTGGTGAAGGTGGCATAATTCACGATGGCCGCATTTGACTCAATCAACGCACAAGGTTTATTGGTAAAATTCGACCCGCCCACATTAAAAATACCCGCCCACGCTGGCACGTTCAGGGTGATTTTGTTGAAATTGTTGAACACCGAACCACTGCTGATTTCCATGCCTTTCGACTGGGCATTTTGGATGGTCAGTTCGCCCGCATTTTTGAAAGTGCCGGGGTCCACATAAATGCCAGTGTTTAGAAAAGCCGTGCCGCCGATGCTCAGCTTCCCGGTTGCGTTGTTGTTGAAGGTGCCGTACAGGAGGTAGATGCCGTTCAGGCCTTTGTCAATGTTCAGTATGCCATTGTTGTTGAAAGTTCCCTTCGTGAAAATGGCGTTCACGCTCGTTTTCGTGATGTTCAGCGTACCGTTTTGGCCGTTTGTAAAAGTGCCAATCGGCATGTTGATGCCATCTTTGTTGGCGTCGTCAAGGGTCAAGCTGCCGTCGTTCAGCACCGTGCCGGAGGAGGTCAAGGCATAGTTGAGGCTCGAACCCGTCACGTTGATGCTACCTGCGTTGCTCAGTGTCGCTCCTGCGCTTACGGCAATGCCCGTGTGGCCACCGTTGATGGCCACCGTTCCGTTGTTGTTGAACGCGCCGCCGATGGCCAAGCCTTCTCCCCAGAAGTTTTGGATGGTGAGACTCGACCCCAAGCTGATGTTGACCTGTGAGGTGGCATGGGTTTTCATGCCAGGGCCGCCGGGGTTGGAAATCGTGAGGCCGCCATTGGTGCCGATTGTGAGTTTGCCGCCTGCGTACACCTGCACGAACTTCGCTTGGTTGCCCATCGTGGTGATGACGGGGCAGGTGGTGCAGGTGTAAATGGTGACTGTTTTACCAGCACTCGGTACGCCGCCTGTCCAGTTGCCAGGGGTGTTCCAGTTGGTGGTGCCTGCACCGCCCGTCCAAGTGGATTGGGCAAAAAGGACTGGGAAAATAAGGCTCCATAACAGCAGGACAGCAAAGCCCCTGCGAGCCGCTTTGTTCGAAGTGTTTGTCAAGTTTTTCATGAAAAGGGAGTTTAAGGTTAAAGGACAGCATAATAGCAGCCTTTCTCGTTGTTTCAATCAGGAGGTGCAAGCTTCTTTTTTATAGGTTTTGCGCTAATGCCGAACACCCTTGACATGGGTTGATTTGCACAAAACCTAATGGAGTGCAATTTACTGTAAACACATAAAATTGCTCTGAAATGACGCTGATAATCCATGATAAAAGTCATTCTATAAGATGGAATTACTCACCCAGCGGCCACGCCCAAGGTCCCCGCTTTGATGGTGACAATAATCATCTCCAACAACGATTGAAATCACGTTGAACAGTCCTTTTTGTAGGTCATTTTTGATGAAAATTTTGGTAGGAAAGCCCTGCAAAAACAGGAAGCGTTCCTAAAATCAACAAGCCCTCAGATGCCCACGAGTTTAAATTTTATCACCAACGGGAAGGCTTTCTTCGATGAAACGGGGCGGATTTCCCTGTTCGCTGCCCGGTTTTTCCGGGAGGTGGTGAAGCCACCGCTGGAATGGCGGGAACTCCTCAAACAATGTTATGTCGTAGGTTACCAGTCGCTTTTATTGGTGGGAGTGACAGGCTTCATCATTGGTTTGGTCTTCGACATCCAGACCCGCCCCACCATGATTGATTTTGGTGCGGAGGGCTATATGCCGGCGATGGTCAGTATTGCCATCGTGCGGGAAATCGGCCCCATCATCACGGCGCTGATTTGTGCGGGGAAAATCGGCTCCAGCATCGGTGCAGAACTCGGTTCCATGAAGGTGACCGAACAGATTGACGCCATGGAGGTTTCGGGCACCAATCCCTTCAAGTTCCTAGTGGTCACGAGGATACTCGCGGTCACTTTGATGCTGCCTTTGCTGGTCATCATGGCGGACACCGTGGGGCTTTTCGGCGCTTTTTTGGTGGAGAACCTCAAAGGCGACGTGACGTTCAGCCTGTATTTCAACAAGGTCTTCAACAACATTGTGTTCGGAGACCTGATTCCTTCCACCCTCAAGTCTTTCTTTTTCGGTTTTGCCATCGGGCTGATTGGCTGCTACAAAGGCTACAATGCCGAAAAAGGAACTGCGGGAGTGGGTGCTGCGGCGAACGTGGCAGTGGTGATTGCGTCCCTGCTGCTGTTCGTACTCGACCTGATTGCCGTGCTGGTGACGGATATTTTTTATGACCTGTAGAAATTTTGGACAATAGACAGGAGACAATAGACATTAGATAGGAATCGGGGCTTTGAAAAAGTTGTTTTGTAAAATCAACAACTTCGTTTTTGATGCTTAAAACTTATCATTTTAAAGGATACTAGCCTGGAATCTAAAGTCTAAAGTCTCCTGTCTAAAGTCTCTTGTCAAAACAACATGCAAACAAGCCCGCAAATACAAGCCAACCCGTTGATTTTCAATGAAAAGGAACGGGGCGCTCCCTTGATTGAAATCAGGGATTTGCACAAAGCTTTTGGCAACCACCACGTGCTGAATGGCTTTAACATGGACTTGTTCGAGCGGGAAAACCTCGTGATTGTGGGCAAGTCCGGTTCCGGCAAATCGGTGCTGCTCAAGTGCATCGTCAGGTTGGAGGAATACGATTCCGGCTCGCTAAAAGTGCTCGGAAGCAACATCTCGGAACTGGGACAGGACGAGCTGGACCGCATCCGCTCCGACGTCGGGTTCCTGTTCCAGGGCAGCGCCCTGTACGACTCGATGACCGTTCGGGAAAACCTGCAATTCCCGCTACGCCGACACGCCGACCGGATGCGGGGGGAGGATGAAGAAAAACTGATACTCAGCGCATTGGAGAGCGTCGGGCTGGCGCATACCCTCGAACTGATGCCGGAGGAACTGTCAGGCGGCATGAAGCGCCGGGTGGCTTTGGCCCGCACCCTGATTTTGCGCCCAAAAATTATCCTCTACGACGAACCGACGAGCGGCCTTGACCCCATCACCTCCAAAGAAATCATCGAACTGATTTTAAAAGTGCAGCACCAATACGACACGGCGTCCCTCATTATCACCCATGACATGGACTGCGCAAGGGTCATCTCGAACCGCATGATAATCCTGGTGGACGGCATCAACTACGGAGAAGGCACCTACCAGGAACTTGCAGGTTCGAGCGAACCGAAAATCAGGGCGTTTTTTAAGTAATTGGCTGTTGGCAGTTAGCTTTTGGCTCAAAGCCAATTGCTAATTGCAAATAGCCGGTAGCAAAGACAAGCCATGGCAAAAGAAATCAGAAATACCGTCCGCCTCGGCATCTTCGTCACCGCCGGGGTACTGCTGTTCACCATCGCCGTTTATTATGTGGGCAACGAACAGAATTTGTTTGGGGCAAAATTTCACCTCAGCACCGTCGTGAACAATGCGAATGGACTACGGGTTGGCAACAACGTGCGCTACGCTGGCATCGTCGTCGGCAGTGTGGATGACATCGTTTTTGTCAACGACTCCACCCTCCGCATCGAAATGTTATTGGAAGAAAGGGTGCGGGATTTCATCCGAAAAGACGCCGTCGCCAGCATCGGCACCGACGGGCTGGTGGGCAACGTCATCGTCAACATCAGCCCCGGCACTGGCAACCAACCCCGGGCAAAGGAGGGCGAAATCATCGCATCTTACAGCCGCCTCGACCCCAACGCCATGCTGGAAACCTTGGGATCCACCAATGACAACATCGCCGTTTTATCTGAGAAACTATTGGAAATCTCGAAGAACTTGAACGAAGGCCAAGGCACCTTGCCGCTCCTCATCCGCGACGCCGACATGGCGGTGGACGTGGCGCAAACGCTCAAAAATTTGCGCCAAGCTACCGAGAGTCTAACCCGAACAAGCAAGGAATTGCAGCAGGCGATGGGGGAAATATCGAAGGGCAAGGGAACGCTCGGCTACCTCATCCACGACGAAACGCTACCCCACCAACTGGAAAACCTCGCCACCCGCCTAGACAGCCTGCTGATTGAGGAAACCCGCCCCGTAATTGAAAACTTGCAAAAATCGAGCAGAGACCTAGCCGCATCGAGCGCCCAATTGAAGGCTGCCACCCAAGCGCTCGAAGATGGGGACGGACTGGCAACTACAATTTTGAAAGACACCGCTGCGGCCAATAACCTTCGGGACATCTTGGGGAACTTGGAAGAAGGCACGGCACGGTTCAGCGAAGACATGGAGGCGCTGAAGCACAATTTTTTGTTCAAGCGGTACTTCAAAAAACTGGAGAAGGAGAAAAAGAAGAAGGATTGAAAACCCGTGCAAATGCCATGATATTGGCCAATGTTGCCTTTGGGTGAAACGGGGGCGTGGTATCGAGAGAGCGGGTTATCGAACCCGGTGATCCATACCCAAGCAAAAGATACAGAACCAGCGGGTTCAATAACCAGCGCTCTCGTAAATCCTGCCTAATTCACTCAAGACCGACATGCACCATGATTGAACAGAAACTGCTGGAATACTATCAATCCCTTGGCAAGGAATTCCACTTGCTTTTAGAAGCATTGCTTTCGCAAAAAAGCGGCAAACAGCTTCACCCGCTGCGGGTCAACTTGAAGAAGCAGTTGGCTCTTTTTGACCTGTTGGCAATACTTGAGGAGGGGTTTGCTTTGAAAACGGTGCGCAAGCCTGCCAAGAAAATCATGAAAGCAATTTCTGCCCTGCGCGATGCACAGGTGGGGGCGCAAATTGCCAACATTTTCGAGCAGCGCCTTTTTGCTTACTCCCCGGTTCTCGAAGCGCATCAAGGCGGAGCAAAAATCCCGGTTAAAGTCATCGTTGAAGGCCTGCAAAAAAATCTCCCATTCGCAGGTGCGAGCAGTCGAAGGGGTGGTAGATGAGTGCCTGAACAACTTGTCCGGCAGGGTTGATTTGTGGCCGAGGCTGCACCACTATTTCCATGACCAAACAGATTTGGTGCGCCGAATCGGGGAAAGTGTATTGGAAAAGGAGAAGGAAAAAAATCTTCACCGGTTCCGAAAGGCGCTTAAAGCCTTAATGTTCAATCTGTTGTTGTTGAAAAAACTGGCACCGGAACTCCGGGCATTGAAGCCTGTGCTCAAGTCTTTCGATGAATTTCAAGACCTGCTGGGCAATTGGAACGACCGGGTGGTTTTGTTGGAAAAAATGAGGAAAGACAAGCGAAAGGTATCCAAAGCATTGAAGCAACTCGCCAAACATGAACGGCTCCGCCTCTTTTTCGATATTTTGGAAAAACTGGAGGGATTTTCTGCTTTTTGCCTTGAAATTCAGCAGAACCTGTACGAGTTGTTTGCCAAGCCAGTTCAAGAAAAGGTGGAAAAGAAAGCTGCCATTGCACCCAAGCGTATTAACCGCAAAGTAGAACGATTCCCTTCCCCCAAAAAAACTGACAATCATCAGAAGCCTACATGAGCAAAGTCAGTACATGAACGATAATAGTCGCCGAAGTTTGTAGCAAACACAGCAGTTCATTTTAAAACTATAAAATCCAACACCATGGCAATCAATTTCAATAAATACGTCCAAAAAGCGGAAGCGTTTATCAATGAAGTAGCCATTGAAATCGGCGACCCCGATGACAAGGTCAGGGCCGCTAGGATAATGCGCGCCGTATTACATGCTTTTCGGAACCTGGTAACGCCGGTGGAATCGCTCCAGTTGATTTCACAATTGCCCATGCTCATCAAGGCCATTTACGTGGACGGCTGGAAAATCAACAACGAAGGCAAGCGCATGCGGCACTTGAACGACTTCATCGAAGCCGTGAGGGAGTCCGACGGCATTGACAACAACTACGATTTCGTGACCGACTACGAAGTGAAGGAAGCCATTCAGGCTGTCTTCCGGGTCATCAAAAACCATGTTTCGGAAGGCGAAATCCACGACATCATCGCCGTGCTGCCACAGGAACTCAAATCGGTGATGGCAATGGCATAATCGGATCTACATGAGGTGGTGAAATGTATGGGTTTTTAAGTGGTGCAATGACTACTTTTACCCATCATTTCACCAAATCATCCGACCATGAAATCCATCCGAAACCTCTTTTTTATCCTCACCCTGTTCGCCATCGCATCCAACAGTTTGCTGGCTCAAAAAGCCTATGGCAACCTCTATCATCCCGAAGCCAATGCCACGGAAGACATTGCGCAAGCCATCCAAAAAGCTGCCAGCGAGGGCAAGCACGTGCTGGTGCAGGGCGGCGGCAATTGGTGCGGTTGGTGCTACAAGTTCCACGATTTCATCGAAAAAGACGCCGAACTGAAAAAGCTGCTGGACGATAACTACGTCCTTTACCACCTCAATTATAGCCCGGAAAACCGCAACGATGCCTTGTTTGAGCTGTACGGCTTTGCGCAGCGTTTCGGTTTTCCGGTGCTCATCGTGCTGGACGGCAAGGGCAACCGCCTCCACACCCAAGACACTGGCCTGCTGGAAAGCGGCGAAGGCTACGACCGCAAGAAAGTGGAAGGGATGCTCAAAGCGTGGACGCCTACGGCACTGAACCCAGCGAGTTATCAGAAGAAGTAACAAAAAACGACAGCGGTGCAAGTTGCCACGCTGTCGTTTTTGAATTTTATTTCCCCACCTTGTCCACGTCGTTCCGAATCGCTGGGATGGTTCTCAAATAAGCATAAATCGCCGATGCCTCCTCGTCGGTGAGCGCCAGGTAAGGCACCATCGGGTAGCGCACGATCTGTCCATTGGGGCGCTGACCATGTTTCACGGTTTTGATGAACTCCTCCTCTGTCCAGTTGCCGATGCCGGTTTCCTTGTCGGGCGTCAGGTTGCGGGTCACGATGATATTGCCCTCCATGTCTGGCATAGCGTTTCCGCCACTGAAAAAGCCAGGCGTCTTCTCTGGCTCCATGATATTGGTATTCTCAAAGCTGGGGCTGTGGCAGGAGAAGCATTCCACCTTGCCCGTAGCGAGGTATTTGCCGTAGGCCACCTTGTCCGTGATGGGCGGCGGCGCAATGGGTTGCGTGGGGTACGGCAGTGGTTTGAAAGCCACTCGGCACAAGAATTTCGTCAGAAAAGAAGGCTGCGAAGCGGGTTGGGCCACATCGGAGGGGGCCAGTTCTGGCGCATCGGAGCGCAGGTAAGCAATGACGCTATGCAAGTCTTGGTCGGAAAGATGAGGGAACTTGGGCATCCAGGGTGGAGCATAGCCACCATCGCGTTTGATGCCCGTGCGCAATAGGTAGGCCAGTTCGCCATCAGAGTAGCGCCCCGAGCCGTACTGTGGATGCTTGGTGATGTTGGCCGTCCAAGCCTTGCCAAACATGGCGGGCAGGTCTGGCATGTACTTGCCTTCCAGTTGGCCGTTTCCAGCCATGTGGCATTGGCTGCAAACCATGGTAGCGAGTCGCTTGCCTTCGGCGACCATGACGCTGTCCGCCTCTACCTTTAAGTCAGGTGCCACTACTTCATAGCTGGGGATACCTCCAAAATGAATAGTGGCAGCGCCAATGGCCAACAGAATGGCCACAGCACCTAAAATCAATCCGACGATTTTCAATACTCTTTTCATAATGCATATTTGGTTGGTGAAACAATATTTGCAAGCTGAGAAGTCGGTATTTGCAGGGTTGGCCTAAGTGCTGAAAAGTCGGAATTTTGGATTTTACCAGTTTTTGATTGGGGAAAATAAGGAAAAATGCCGCGAGTATAAACAGAAATTGCCAATTTTAGAAAATAAACAAACTGAAAATAGGAAGGGCGCTCCACCGTCGTGGCAGTGTCGGCCCTTCCTTTTTATCACGTTAATGACTCTGTTGTCCGGGGGGGGTAACGGCTTTGGCAAAACTTGTTTTACTCACATAGGAGCGCTTCATTTCACCATTTCTATTTGTGGAAATGCTGCAGGCCCTGCATGACAATGCTATACATCTTGCTGGAAGCATTGTAGCGGATGTCGTAGCTGGCTGGGTAGTAGCCGTCCTGCTGCCATTTTTGAGGCTGGCGAATAGGGGTGCTGACATTGGGCTTGCCTTTGAGGTAATCCATCGTGATCATCGGCTCTATGAAAACCAGCTCGCCGTCGTACTTTCCAAAAATGAAAGTCTTGGTAAAAACGCCAGTACCAGCGATTTCCGGCGACAACAGGTCAACGACGTGGGCGCCCATGCCCGGCACACCGCCCGGTGTTTCGAGGTAGTTCGGTGGCAAGTTCTCGGCTGGCAGTGGCTTGTTGAACTGGAGGGTGTCGTTCGGCCCAATGGCCCCACGCTCTGCCTCGGAGATGAAGTAGAAATGGCAATCGAAGTGTGGGAGGTCGTACACACCTGGAGGCTCGTGGCCGTGTTCGTTCCAGTCGAAAGTGATGTGGTTGAACGGAGCAATGTCCACGTCCGTAGGCAATTTGAGCTTGTACTCGTGACCGTGAGGGTCGCCAGTGGGAAGGTTTTGCAGGGCCTTTTCATCGAACATAAAGCCAATTTCGATGGGTTCGCCAAGATTGTCGGTCTTCACGAAGGACTTGGCCTTGCCGTCACCGACACTGATTTCAGGACCAAAAAACTCGGTCTTTGGCTTTGGGTTGTCGTCCTCACAGGCCGTAAAAGTGAAGAGGGTCGTCATTGCCAAAAGCAGGCACGGAAGGAATGTTTTCAGTTGAAATTTGAAAGAATTCATTGTTTAAAAAGTTTAAAATTGTTTTAAGTTGATGGGCAAAGTTCTATGCGCCCTTTGTCCCAAAACTTGTTCTCAAATGGTTAGAAAAATGATGATTCAAGCTGATTTGTCAGTGCAACACTTTTTGTAAAGCTGGCCAATTGGCTAAGGCAGCATCGAAACGAAAAGCGTAATTGCAGCTCCCAATACGATGCACCAGGCGACTGCCAGTATGGTTCGATAATTTTTTAAACTAAACATGGTCGAGTGATTTAATTCGGGCAAAAAAATCCCTGCTCGCCCGAAGTGCCCGATGACTCCCGGCGGGGTTGTTTTCATTGGTGTCGAAGTACTTGTTTGGTCTGGATCAGTACTCCACCTCCAGCAGCGCCTTCACCTGGCGCTCGTTCATGCTTTCCGGCACGAGGCGCAGGGCAAAGTTTCTCAAGTTTGCCAGCAGTGGGTTGGCCAGTTGCGCCAGCCTGCCCAATTGCCACGAGCGGCTCACGATGGAACTTGTCCGCTCCAGCCGTACCTCCTCGAACGCTTGGAAGGCCGCCGCTGGGTCGGCCATACTCGCCAGTTTTTTGCCCAAAATCGCAGCACCCTCGATGGCCTGACAAGCGCCCTGTCCCATGTTGGGAGTGGTAGCGTGGGCAGCATCGCCGAGCAGCAGCACCCGCCCAAAGGCGAATTTATTCACGGGCGGAAAGTCAATGATGTCGTTCCACAAAATCTTCGTGGGGTCGGTCATCCCGATTACCTGGGCAACCGGGGCATGGAAATCGCCAAAATTTTCCAGCAGTTCCTTTTTTCCAAAAGCGGCCAACCGTTCGTCCTTCGCCTTGGGCGCATTGAGGCAGGCGAACCAGTAAATCCGGCCATCGGTGAGCGGAACAAGGCCGAAGCGCTTGCCAAGGCCCCAGGTTTCGGAGGCGGTTTTGGCGTTCAGACTTTCCAGGTTTTTAAAACCTGGAAAGTCTTGGCTTGGAGTCACGCCCCGCCAGCAGGTGTAGCCAGCGTATCGGATTTTGCTCGTCGGCAACAGCATTTCCCGGAAAATGGAATGGATGCCGTCGGCTGCGATGACGTAATCGGTGTTGACGACCGAACAGTCGGCGAAGCGGATGTCCACGCCGTGGTCGTGCGAACGGAAGTCCCAAACCCGCTTGTTCAGGTGAATCGGCAAATCGGGAATTTGCGCCAGCAACACCGCTGCAAGTCTGCCCGGTGTACGGCAAAGTTGCTGATGGTCTGCAAGTTGCGGTTGATGGCGATGTTGTTCGTCTGCGTAATCAGCTTGCCGCTGGCCTCCAGGATGCGAAAGCCGTCGAGCACGTTGCTCACCGCCAGCACCTCGTCCTTCACCCCCATTTGGTCAAACGCAGCAACTGCATTGGCAGCGAGCGCCAAGCCCGCCCCGGCTGCTTTCAGTTCGGGGCTTCCCTCGAAGATTTCCAGTTCGATGTCGGGCCTGAATTTGCGGAGCGCAATGGCCGCCGTCAGCCCGCCGATGCCTGCGCCGATGATGGAGATTTTCACGTTGTTTGGATTGCTGAATTGCTAAATTGTTGGATTGTTGTTTTGGGGTGGAAGTCACGCAAAGGCTCTGGCGCTCCCTCGAACTTCCGTTGCTTGCGCATCAACTTTCCGATGAACAACAGTACTGGAAAACCACTTTTTTCACAAAGCTCGGAATTTCGAGCATGTCAAACTCGGTGTGGTAGCGGTCGAGGAGGTAGGCTGCGTCGAAAGTGCCGGGGCGTTTGCCTCCGTTGGCTTCCGTTGATTTGAAGATTTCCGTGAGGAAGTATTCCATGTTGTAGGCTGGCTTGACCCAAGCTGTGCAGAGGAGCGGCTCAGTTCCGGCGTTCCAAAATTTGTGCGGAATGCCCGCTTTGAAGGTAGCACCCTCGCCTGGGCCGAAGAATTTTGGCGCTTCGCCAGAACCTGTGCGCCCATTTTCCCCTTGACGACCGTCAGGTGTTCGTCCTGAAGGTGGTGTACGTGCATCGGCGGCCCAAAACCTGGTTGGACGATGTTTTCGCCTTCGAGCCAGTCGCCCGTGAGGGCTTTGACACGACTCTTGAAAGTGAGCAGTTCGCCACCCCCGTTTGTGATGGTGTGCGGATATTGGTATTGCATGATTTTGAAATGTTGGATTGACAGATTGATGAATTCTTTGCAACGGTCCCCGCGCTCCCCGGGGGAAGACGGCACTTGGTAGCTCAACAACAAATAGGTTTCCGTTCCGTAGGAACGGCATCTAATCAGATACGTTCCTAGGAACGGAACATGAGGTAAATCCCCGCTGGGACGAGGTGGTAAGCAAACAATTGTTTTTTATTTACCTACACCATACGATTGCATGGTCTGCAAATAATTCGCCTCCAGCGTGCTGCAATGGCCGTCAAATCCCGTGAATATTTGCTCAGTTCGAGCGCAATCCCGATTAGCCCGGCCTCGAAGGACACCAACGGTTGCTCGGTGTTCGTGCCTTCCATCATGTCCTTCGCCGATGTGCCGCCGTAGATTTTGTCGCCATTGTTTTTGACAAAATCGAGGTACTCGGACACGACGATTTGGTAGCGGCCAGCCACTTCGGCGAGGGCGACGGCGTTTTGCTTCAATTCCTGTTGGGCACGTTCCCGTTGCATCCTTGCCTCTTCGATGCGCAGTGGGCCTACTTGCTCGGGGTCGTGGTCACGGCCGTACTCGCCCAACTCCACCATCGGAATGGCCACGTAGCGTTTTTGAACCTCGGCGGAAATGGCCTCGTGCGTCCTGCCCTGTTGCTCGATTTCCTGTAGTTTCTGACCAAACGAAGTTGACACTTCGCTGACCTTTTGCATAAGATCACTCAGTTTCAACTGTATTTCCTGTGCGTTGCGAATCAATTCCACCTGCCTGTTTTGCGTGGCCATTTGTGTTTCACGCGCTTTCATTTGGTCGGGCGTCATCGCAACGGGCTTGTCGTTCGCCATGTATTTGCGCAGCTCCGTTTCCTTTTCGGCCTCGCTCATTTTCTCAAATTTTTTGGCATACGCCGGGTCGCTGATGATTTTTTGGTACAGCGCCGTCATGCCCGCCGATTGGACGCCGCTGGCGGCAAAAGGGTCGGCGGTGTACTGTGCGGTGGCCTGTAAGGCGGCAGCCCTCGCTTCCGCCTCGCTCATCTTGCTCATTTTTTCGTAGCCACCCATGTTGGCGATGATGGGGTTGCTGTTTACCATCGCCTCGGTTTGCTGGCGATAGGCTGCTTCGCTGGCGTTGCCCTGCCCCATTTTTTGCTTCGCAAAATCTTGGTAGTCCTTGATGCGGTTGTTCACTTTGTCCTCAAAGGGCTTGTAAAACCTGTCCATCGAGACGTGGTCGGGTTGGAGCGGGTTGGCACCGTAGGCACGTATGGCAGCTTCCTCACAAGTTGCGGGCAAGCCCGGTGTTTCTTTTATGAAAGCGTTGATATTGGTCGTGCCAATGATGGTGTGCTGGGCAGTCAGCAGGAATGCCCTTATGAGTATCATGGCAATAATCGTAACCCGAATGACGGGAAATTCGATATTCGTTTTCATTTAGATATGGTTTGGATATTGAGTTATTGGGATATTGGGATATTGGGTTATTGAAATAATATCCCAATAACTCAATATCCCAATATCTCAATATCATAATTTTATAGTTTACTGTGCCGAAGGCGGTATCGGTGCAGGTACTATGTTGCTGACTGGGGGCAGCGATTTCAAATAGGCGAAAATGGACGAAATATCCTCGTCGCTCAGGTTTTTGTAAACGAACCAAGGCATGGGTGGCAGCAGCGGACGGCTTCCGTCCAAGCCCTTGAACTTGCCTTCCCGGAGGGCCTTGAAGAATTGCTCTTCCGTCCAGTTGCCGATGCCCGTGTCGTCGGGCGTCAGGTTGGCGGCAAGCTGGTTCCCCAGGGACCGGTAGCGTGTGTCAGGCCCATCCCAAACAGCACATAGTCCTTCAGAACGGTTTTGTCGGTGATAGGTGCCAACTGTTGTGACGCAGGGTGACCGGACAAGCGGAGCTTTGGGTCAGGTTCAGGCCCGTGCGGGGTCATGATTTTGGGAGAGTGGCAGTCATCGCAGCCAATCGAATTGACGAGGTATTCCCCACGTTTGACCTTCATTTCAGGCGTCATTGGAACCGCAAATGGAATAGGGATTTCGAGTTCTTTTTATCGCAGCTGGCCAGGATAAATCCAAGCATGATGCAGCTGGAGATGATGGAAAACGTTTTCATTAGTTGATGATTTTAATAACTGATTTTGAAGTGAAATGCATGGCAGGACATATTGCAGCCCCGCCTGCACAAATTCATTTCACCATTAATTTTTCGAAAAAGTTATCGTAAAAGTGTAGGTCAAACCTTCTTCGGTTATCTCATAATGCGCCTTGAAGATATCGTCTTCCAGTGCTTCAATGTTCCAGCTTTCGGTTTCGCCGTCGGTGGTCACAGAAAGTATCTTCTCGTCGGTGCTGAACGCCCAAGTGCCAGAGGTGGTCTGTGGGTCGTTCGGGTCGCATTTGCTAGCGCCTTCGTCGAAGTTGACAGTGCCGCTTTCTTTGAAAGTAGTGAGGTCGTCCTTGATACAGGCTGGTATTTGGGCGTAGATGTTGGTCACTGGCGTACCGAACCAATTAAACGCCGGGTCGGAGGTCAACGCGGTGAGTTTCCAGTTGCCGTCCGTCAATACTTGTGTATTGTCGGGCTGTGCATCGTCGTCCTTACAGCTTGTCATGTTGATGGTGGCCAATAGGCCGAACATGGCCACAAGGGCCTTCAATGAATTCGTCTTCATTAGTCGAGTGATTTAAGATGGTAATTAATAAATGAATGTTATTGGGATATTGGGATATTGGGATATTGGGATATTGGGATATTGGGATATTGGGTTATTGCATGGGGATTAATTATTAATACAATATCCCAATATCCCAATAACTCAATAATTTCCCTCCTGTGGTTTCCCGACAAGCCCTGCCTTCTCGGACAGATACGGCAGCACTCATCGGGGACCGGGCAGGATTTTCTGGTTTAACCTTAGGTTCATGGCGGTGATTGGTTGAGTTCCAATAATTCAACAAAGGCGGGCATGTCGGAGAGGAATTCTACCCGGCTGATTTTGTTGTCCTGATTGAAGGTGAACAACTGCGTAACCCTGATTTGAAAGCTTTTGCCCGTCTTCATAGCCTTGCCGCTCGACCAGCCAATGGCCACCACCTTGTCGCCACAGGAGTACACCTCATCCAGCTTGATTTCTGAAAGGATGCTTTTGGTGACGTTAATCATGTAGTTGCCAACGCCTTGTATGCCGTGGTAACTGCCGCCCCAGGGAAGCCCTTCTGGCTCCACGATGGTGACGCCGGGATCCAACCAAGCGTAAAGGTCAACGACGTCCATCGCCTTGTGCGGGGAGAAGTAGTTGAGTATAATTTTTTCACGTTGCGTTTTCATTGGAAAAAATTGTTTTCAATGGTTTTAAAAAGTCGGATGATTTAATATGCTTTATTGATGATGCAAAGATGGGGGCAGTAGCAGCCGGGTTGAAATAGCACGTTGATGTGATTAGGGAAAAAATGTCACCGATTTTATCACACGAAAAGGTGTAAAAAATACAAAAAGCCCAGGAACGGCTTTTGGAAGCACCATCAATGCAAGACTTTAATTCCAATGGTTCATGAAGGTTTCAAGTTTAAGGTTTCACGGGGGACCCTCGTCAATTGAAAATGGTTGAAACTTGAAACCAAAAACCTCACGAACCATTTAATTCACTATAATCTTCAAAACAGGGCAGGCATCATCGCCCCAGCCACTCCTTAAAATCCGTCACCCGGTCGCTGCTGACGAGTACCTCCAGTTTAGACTTGGGTAGCACATCGAGCTTGAGTTTGCCCTTGAAATACACATGTGCCGCCTGCACGGATTGGAAACTGACCAAGAACTGTCGGCTGATGCGGAAAAAATCGGTCGGGTCCAAGAGGGAGGTGAGCTTGTCGAGGCTGAAATCAATGGGCAAGTGCTGCCCTTCCTTTGTGACCAAAAAGGTCATCTTTTCCTCGGAATAAAAATAGGCGATTTCCCCGGTCTCGATACTACGGATTTTGGTGCCCACCGTGACCATGAAGCGGCTTTTGTATGGCGGCTCTTTTTGCCCGATGAGCTGCATCAGCACATCGAGGTTGGGCTGTGCGAACTGCTTTTTCAGCGACTTGTATTTTTCGAGCGCCTGCACCAGTTCATCATAGTTGATGGGCTTTAGCAGGTAGTCAATGCTGTTGACCTTGAACGCCTGTATCATGTACTCATCAAATGCCGTGGTGAAAATCACAGGTGCTTGCAACCTCGTCCGCTCGAAAATGCGGAACGCCAGGTCGTCCTCCAAATGGATGTCCATGAACACCATATCGGGTTCGGGATGTGAATCGAGCCAATCAACAACCTCCTCGACCGAAGGCAGTATGGCAAGTACCTGTATGGTCGGGTCGTATTTTTCAACAAGCTTTCCAAGCGCTTGGGTCAGGTTTCATCTTCGATGATGATCGCGGTTCTTCCCAGCGTCTCAATGCATTTGATTTCAACATTAATTTTCAAGCCTGGCGCCAAAGGCAACAAAGCGCCGCCCCGGCCCGCGCGGCCCGAAAACCGGTGCCCCCAGCCCCCCCCCCCCTTTCGGCCCCTCCCCCCCCCCCCCGCCCCCACACCCCAAAACGCCCGGTTCAACAATGGCACCTTCACCACAAACCTCCGCCTCCGTTTCACCCGCCCAAACCTTTGCACTCGGTGAGCAAGGCGTAGCGGTTGATGATGTTCTGCAAGCCCACCCCAGTGGAAATCACCGAAGAAGTACGAGGCTTGGAGGCGGTTTTTACCACCAAAGTCTGGTTGCCTTCCACAGAAACAGTGACCACCAGTGGCTCTTTCAACGACATGCGGTTGTGCTTCACGGCATTTTCGATGAGCAATTGCAGCGTCAGCGGTGCGATTTTGTAGCGGTCCAGCAGTTCCTCTGGTAGTTCGATATGCAGGTCAAACTTGTTCTCAAAGCGGATTTTCAACAAAAAAGCATACGACTTGATGAACTCCAACTCCGTGCGCAACGTGACGAGCGACTGCTCTTTTTGCTCCAAAATATAGCGGTACGAGCGGCTCAGTTGCTCGATGAATTGCTCCGAAAGATTGGCATCCACATGCACCAACGAGGACAGGATACTCAGGCTGTTGAACAAGAAATGTGGGTTCACCTGTGTGCGCAGCAGCGCAATTTCGTTGAGCAATTGCTGCTTTTCCAACTCGACGGAGCGGGCCTGAAACTGCTGCGAACGGCGCTGGAAGTACAGCATCCGACCCCAAAACGCCAATGCCACGACGAGTACCCCCAACCCGACCGCCATGAGCACTCCCAAGTTTCGGTCTTTCCGGCGCAAGGTTTTCTCGACCTGAATCCGCTCCTTCGCAAGGTTCAGGCTGTCGCCAACCGACTGCCGCTCGATTTCCATTTGCTTGAGTTTCTGTGCTGTTTCGTTTTGTTGCAGGCTGTCTTTTGCGGTCATCATCTGCTCCAAATAGCCCAGCGCCTGCTTGTAGTTCCCCTGTTTTTGGTGGGCCAAATACAAGCAATTGCAGGCATCAATCTCCCGCAGGTTTGGGCTGCCGATTTCACGGGCAGTGTGCAGGGCTTTCTCGCACATTTGGATGGCGACGGGTAGCGTTCCTGCTGAATCCAGAGTTCGCCCAAGCCGTAGTACGCATCGGCAAGCCCTTCCTGGTCGCCCATTTCATGGAAAATCCCGATGACCCGGTCGAAGTCCGCCAGTGCCTCCCGCAGTCGCCCCTGATAGCTGTAAATGGTGGCACGGTTGAAAAAGGTGGTGGCTGTGCCGTGTTTGTCGCCCATTTTTTCCTGCACCGCCAGTGTTTTTTCGGTAAACAAAAGCGCCTGGTCGTAGTCCTCCCGGTCGAGGTATACCGCCGCCAAATTGCCGTACACGAGCGACAGCCCCTGCTCAGTTTTCAAGTCCTCGTAAATGACCCTTGCCTTTTCGAGGTATTCCAAGGTTTTTTCGTTGTTGCCGGGGTCGTCGTAGAAAATGGTGGCGATGCTGATGTAAGCATCGGCGGCTTTTTTGCGGTCGCCTGCTTCCTCGGCCAGTTTCAGGCACTTCGTGAGGCAGTCAATGGCCTTCGGAAAATTGCTTTGCAGGCGGTACACGTCGCCCATGTTGCCGTACACGGCGGAGAGGTTCTTCAGGTCGCCCGTATTTTCCAGCAGGGCGATGCTTTGCTCGTAGCGCTGCAATGCCGCCGCAAAATCGCTTTGGAGACGATGGGTAAGTCCGATGGTATTGAGCGCTCTGCCCTGCCATCGGGGCAAATCCTTTTTTGGGCAAACGCCAACTGCACCTCCGCAATAGCCCGTGCGGAATCGGGGTCGTTGTTGACGTAACGGTATGCCAACCGCTGCAAGGCATCCAAACGGGTGGTGTCCGGCAGGGTGGCATTGTGCCAAACCCGCCAAAGACTGTCCATGCTGCCCTGTGCCTTCAACATCGTGCAAATCAGAACCAGTGTAACGAATATGGCGTAAATTTTTTTCATCCCATTTTGGTTGCCGACTGCGTCCAGCGCCGGCTTTTTTTCTTGGGATAAAATTAGGGCGAAACGCTGGCGCTGCGAAATGTTTGGCGATGAATGGCGATTTTGGCGGGAAGAGTGGCGAAAATGGGCGGATGGGTTTTTCCCCGATGAAATCATTGAATTACATCCACCGCCGCTTCCTCCACATCCCGCCGCAGGAGCAGCCCCGTGGCCACGGCAGCAATGACCGTTTTCGTCTCGGCGTCAAGGTTTTCGTCAATCCAGACCTTGCCGTTGTTGATGGTCGAAACAGCGCCCACGACCTTACCTTCGTAACGGAATTCGTGACCCGCAACTGTGACTTCCTTCAGCCATCCCGACTGCCCTTTCAAGCCTCTAATCGCTTGAATGTCAATGCGTTTTGTGCCGTTTTGGGCATAGCCCGCCGATGCTTGTTCCCGAAGAAAATCGCCGTTGGGGTTGTAGAGGATGAAGTCCCAGTTCGGGCGGTTTTCACCGAAAGTGATGTTTCCGGCAAAGAAATTATCAATGTCAATCGGGACGCTGAAATAGTCCCGCACCGTCATGATTTCCGAGCTCTTGAACTTACTGATGCAGGCGACTTCCGCCTGCTGGCCGTCCGGGCCAAACTGCGTGAAGCTCAGTTTTTCCTTCGCACCCCGGAAGCGCACGACGAAGGGAACGTCGTAGCTTTTCGTCCAACCCCGGCGCACTTTGTCGGTTTTGAACTCGCCGTAGCGGATGACTTGGCCGATTTGCAGCCCTTGCCGTCCTTTTACGGGCATTGCCTTGGCTTCCAGCGTGGGGTCAATGGCAATTTCGGCGGGCTTGCAGGAAAAGAGGCTCGCCATGATGACGAGCGTCAGGAAAATTTGGATTGCTTTCATGGCTGTATTTTTTTTTGATGAAAATGGGAGTTCACTGGGCATTATTTCACATAATGCAATTGAGCCAAGCCCGTATCAAACTGCTTGGTACTCATAAGTTTGAGCTTTAGTTCAGGTCGCCCATTTTTAAAAAGCGAAATGCCCTCCCCAAGCAGTATTGGAATAATGGAAATATAAAACTCGTCAATGAGGTCATGCTTCAATAATTCATGGACAATCGCTGCGCCACCGTCCACGAAAATATGCTTGCCCTGCTTGGCTTTTAAGTTGGCAACCAGCGCTGGCAAACTGCCCGTGTAAAACTTCACCGAACCGATGGGTTCCCTCGGCGTCCGAGTGATGATGTAGGCATCCTTGTCGCTGTGTGGGAAATCAAAGCCCATGGAAAGTACCTTATCGTACGTTCTGCGACCCAAAATAACGGCGTCAACTGTACTCACAAAATCTGCATAACCATAATCTTCGCCTTCCTTTTCAACGATGGATAAAAACCCCAAATCATCATCGGGTTTGGCAATATAGCCGTCGAGGCTCATGGCTATATAGAGAATTACTTTCCGTTCCATAATCATGCGTTTTCGATTAATTGCTCAATATTATTGGAGGTCAAATAGGGTAGATTTTTCGTCAATTTTTCGATGTTCCAATCCCACCATTTTATCCCCAATAATTTTTGGATGACATCATCGGCAAATCGTTTTTTGATGAGCGATGCCGGGTTTCCGCCCACAATCGAATAGGGTTCCACATCTTTTACGACCGTGGAATTGGTGGCAATGATTGCCCCGTCGCCGATGGTCACGCCTGCCATGATGGTAGCGTTGTAGCCAATCCATACGTCGTTGCCGATGGTGATATTTCCTTTTTGCGGATAGGATTTCCCGTCCATGGCATGTTCCCAGCCATTGCCAAATATGGCGAACGGATAGGTGGAAATTGCATCGGTCAGGTGGTTCGCCCCGTTCATGATGAACTTCACGTCGGAGGCAATCATGCAAAACTTGCCGATGATGAGTTTGTCGCCGATGAAGTCGAAATGGTATTTCACGTTTTTCTCGAAATTCTCGACGTTCTCAAAATCATCGTAGTACGTGTAATCGCCAACGATGATGTTGGGATTTTTGACGACATTTTTCAGGAAACAAAGCCTGTCAATGCCATCGAGGGGAAATCTTTTATGGATGTTTGGCCCAGTCATGTGAGCGAAATTTAGGTGAAAAGACTTTCCGGGATTTGAAGCCCGGAAAGTCCAACTTTTGCGGCTAAAATAATGGTTTCAGCCAATTCGGAGAAACAAACTTCAATCACGCCGTTCGGTCTTTGCAACCACTTGCTCGCCGTCCTGGGTGGTTATCCACTCCATTTTGTCTGAAGTGGTGAAAGTGATTTTAACAATTTCAGTCTCGCCATCATAGGTCATTTTCACCTCCTTTTTGGTTTCGTCCACGGTGTACTTGCCGATGATTTCCTCCTGTTCGCCATCAGCGTAAACGATGCTCTGCTCGAAGTCGCCCTGAGCGCCGGTGAACTCCTCAAAAGTCACGGAAGCAGAATCAACGATGACGCCCATGTACTCGGAGTTATCTACCTTGAAGGAAGTGAAGTCCCAAGTGCCCACGATTTTGGTCTTGATGACATCGGGTGTCGTGTCGTCGTCCTTGTCGCAGGAGGTGAAGGTGAACATGCTGAAAGCACTGACCACCAGGGTCAAAAGGCTGATTTTCAAAAAATTCGTTTTCATAATTTTAGATTGTTTTAAAAGATGATTGGATATGTTTTTGTCAATGGTCATTGAGATATTGGTCATTTTTGACCATCCCGGCAGTGGCAAACCTGCGTGCCAGGATGAGCAGTAGTGGGTTTTTAGGGTTTTGGTCAGCACGGTTGCAGCGGCGGCGAAAGACCTCTTGAGTTCATGCTGGCAAAGGCTTTATTAAACAGGTTAAACAACGAGACGATTAGGGTAAACACAACAGGTTTTCTTGCAGACTTCATGGCTATTTGCTTTTAATGATAAATTTAATTTTCAACGATTTGAGGGTTAAAAACCGGGGCGGGTTTCCACTGCCCCGGACCAATCGGGTGATGAAAAAATTATTGTTTTATTAGCCTACCAACGTAATATTTACTGCTGTCAAGCGCACGGATTGTGTAAATCCCGGCAGGTAGTTCAAACAAGTCCAGGTTGACTCGTCCGCTTTCATCGTTATGCCACTGCACGAGCCTTCCCATACCGTCGAACACCTGCACCGATACCTCGCCTTCCAACTGAATCTGCGCAAACCGGGTCGTCGGATTTGGTGACATATTCAAAGCATAAACTGGCTGAGGAATGTAGGGCGCAGCCGATACGCCGCTGCTGTAGAAGTAATATTTTTTGGTGTCCACCAGAAAATTATTCGTCTGTATATCCCAGAAATAACTGGTTTCCAAGGCAAGGCTTTCGTCTTCGATATAGGCATAGTCAAACGAAAACGCTCCTCATCGCCTTGTAAATGGTGTACTGTTTCTTTGGCGCTCAGGCGTTGCAAGTCATCGTACTCATAGCTGTTGGATAGGGTATTGAACCAGTCATTGATACTAAAGTCCCATTCATAGCTTTCCACGGTTTCCTGTTTATCAAAAATCGTGTGCGAATAGGCAGTTTTGGTTTCCGGTACAAAGCCGCCAGTACCATCCAAACCTAATGTGGTTTCCAATGTCAGGAGGTGGTTCTGGTATTCCATTTCAACGATAGAAGAAGGGAGTTCCTGCCCCATCCACCAGGAAAGTTTCAATCAAATCGTTGTCGCCATTGGCATCGTAGGTGTACAAATCCTTGAAAAGATAAGGCTCTCCGAAGGTTTCAACCAAAGTCAGGCGCTCCAATTATTTTCCTCGTCATCAAAGCTGTTCCAGATGGACATCACTCTAGCCAGTCCTGGACATCGGGATTCCAAGCCGATACAAAGACCGAGTCCACGAAATCGGGCGAATTACCGTGCGGGAACACCTCAATCCGGGAATCGAGTATGAATTCTTGTATGGAATGCTCGAACAATTCAGCAGTCGTCTTTATCAACCGCTGCTGTTCATCGTAAACCAAGGTGATACGGTTGAGAGTCGTCCAGGCATTGTTCTCAATTTGATAATCAACCTGCACTTTTGTATCCGCAGCCGGATATGTATAAATCGTGCGGTAAATCGGCAAAGAGTCATTGCCATTTAATCCATAGTCGTAAAAAGAAAGGGTAGAGTCCAGTTGAAGCTCGGAAGATCGGGTGTTCAACACTTGGTTCATATCAGGCTGCGCTGCTGGTGTTGGTAGATTAAAACCCGCTGCTTTCAGCGATTTTTTAACCGAATTGGACCAGTTGGCCGAGTAAGCTGCCACGCTCGGCGACAGTGTTTTTTGGGCAAAGAGTTGGCTGATCGCCAATGCCCAGCAAAGGGCAGGCAAGACAATGTTTTTCATGATTCAGATTTATTTAGATGTTGAAATGATTCAGTTTCCGTTAGCCAAAATCCTTGACGAATCCGTCAGGAAATAGCTGTCAGTTTTGTCCAAAATCCGCTCATCGGTCATCCCCGAGCGATTGAACATTATCACACTACCCATGCCTAATGCAGGGTAAATCCTCAGCTCGACATAATATCCGCCACCGCCCCCTGCATGAGCAAGGTATTTATGGCCTTTTAATGCTCCGGTGTACCATGAAAGCGACATACCAGTAGGCACTTTATTTATCACGCTTTCCGTAAAAAGCAATGATTTGTAAATATCATTCAAGAGCAAAGAATCCTTTCGTAAAAGGGCTTGGGCATATTTAATCAGCGCATTGCCAGTGCCCACCATTCCACCGTATGGCGTTCCATTGGTATAAAAATGATTAAATGGCTTCCAGTCACCTTCCTTCGCTCCCATAAATTTCTTCTTGTCAATGAGCAAGCCCAATATCGCATTGTTAAAAGACCACCATTTTTGGTATCCAACGGCGTGAACGGTTGGGTCAATTTCAAAGCCCAAGGTGCCAGCACTTATCCCGCAAGGTTCAAGAATGTTTTCCGTTATATAAGCTTCAAAAGTCTGACCAGATACCTTTTCGATTAATTGTCCGAGCAGCACATAACCCAGGTTGCTGTACTTGAATATTGAACCAGGCTTGGCAGCTAATTTTGGGTACTTATTGAAAATAGCTTTGAAGAACGAATCCCGGTTAAAACCTTGATGTTCAGTGCTTAAATGTATCCAACGCAATGGCAAAGGATTTGGAATACCTGCACTGTGGTTCAGCAATTGTTCTACCGTCATTTTTTCCGAGTAGGGCATTTCGGACAGATAATCCGACACATTGTCACTCAATTCGAGTTTGCCAGCCTGCGCCAATTGCAATACCGCCAGCGCCGTAAACGTCTTTGTGACAGAGAATAAATTATAAGTTGTCAATGAGCTAACCGGGGTATTTGATTTAACATCGCTTAAGCCATATTTACCTTCGCAAACAATGGCGTCAATGTTAAAAAAGGCATATTGGACTGACGGGGTTTTATTGCTAACTACTTGGTACTTTAGAAATTCATGGACGTTTTTCATATCGTATGGTTCATTTATTTTTTAGGCGTACCCGGTATTTAGCTTCAGCCGGTTTGTATTTACTTGACAGCTTCAGCGCCCGTTTCCCCTAATCCATTTTTACTTTTTTTACCGAGGTAATACCGTTTGCTTGTTTTGATGAAACAAAGATAGGGGCGTGAACAGCCCTTGCGCAAATCGAAGCAGACTGAATCGCCCTTTTCGGGCGACGAATCGGCAAAAGACGGGGAAGGGCGGCTCGGGAATCTTCACCTGAGTGGCAATTTCAAAGCCTTCCATCACTACTACTGATACCGCAAAGGTCAGCCGGCACTGCGCCACGACTGGTACAGAATTTTGGAAACGATTTATAAAGTTTTGGGAAACAATGCTGGTCAAACAGCTTGGAAAGGAAAGCTCAAGATTGACATGGCTGCATTACGGCCTCACTACCACTTCTTCCTGAATATTTAACCCGTGTTGCTTCTCATCCCCCGTAACTCCAACTGCGAAGGGTTCAACGATAGGCTGCTTCTCGGGTGCAGGATTCAACTTGCACACCAGTTCCATATCCGAAAGGTCAAGTTCAAAGCCAAGGGCAGTGTCATCGCCCACGATGATTTTGACGTTCTTGAATTCGAAACAACTTAACAACAGGGTGCTGCAAATGCTCAGGTAAATGATGCTTTTTTTCAATGTGGATTTTTTCATGGCGGACTGGGCTATCGGGGTTTTGATTGTTTCGGATGATGTTTTGTTGTTCGTTGTTTGAGACGAGACAGTGATTAAGGATGTTACAGTTGGGTGTTTGAAAACAAATTTTTCAAGCTGCCCATCTTCACAACTACTTACCAATACAATTTAACCGTCCTGTCCCCCTAATCCAATCCCCTTTTTTTTGAAATTTTTTTCAAGCTGCTCTCAGTGATTGGAAAAATGGACGTCTCAGGCGTGAAAAATATGAGGGAAGGACACGGGGAGGTGGGGTTGGTTGCAAAGTCGTGTGAAAGTTTTTGTGATTTCAACACGAGCACTTAGTCCCAATTATCTGGCTGTCAAAACAGCGATACCGAAATTCACCAAATAGCGTATTCCTCAATAAAAATTCAGGAATGGGCAGAGGTCCATTCCTGAATTTTCAATTATACTCGACGCTAATAGGTTTTGTGCAAATTACAAATTATAAACTGCTGCCCCTCCTCGCCGCCTCCGGCGGCTCGTCGGGGGAGAGGTTTTTTTGGGGGTTGGCTTGAAGCGCCCCAAACCCCTATTTGCACAAAACCTATTAGTGCGAAGTATAGTAGCGGATCATACTTTCCCTTAATATTCTAAGCGGCTCTCACCCTTTTCTGCTCAACTGCCTTATCGAAAAAACATGGAGGAACACCGCCAGCGGCATGTACACCGCCGGAATCAGGAGGTAGGGCATCGTACCGAATTCCGGCGAAACAGGCGTTTCGGCATATCCCCAAAGTTGTGGTTTTACAAACAGGGAAATGAAGATAAAGACCACGTTAGCCAGCGCCAGCAGACCGATATAATTCCATATAAGCGCCAGTTTTTCGGGTAGCCATTTTTTATTAAAAACAAGCCATGCCACGAACGGTGCGGTAAGTCCCATCACCATATCAAAATTGTAGCCTTCCAAAGTCGGCTCATACGTCGCCATACCTTTTTTGAACATGCCCAATATGAGCAGCTCCACCACGATGCGGAAGCTTTGTAGATAAATAGGCTGGTGCTTCGGCACTGCCCGCAGCAGGTGCTCAGCGCGCCCGCTCCAAAAGAACCACCCAATGAACACAAAGGCGGGCAACACAAGGAAAATCGGGAAGCGAGGCGGCATGGTGAACACCTGAAAAAAGCCAGTGGAAGCCAGCCCTGCGATGTAGCAAAGCCAAGCCGCTGCTCCGATGCCGAACCAACCCAGTGATTTCGTGGAAACACGGGCATTGTTTAGCCCGATAAACAATACTGCCAGCAGGGCCGACAGCAGGAGATAAAAGCCGGGTACTAACATTGTTTTCAAAAGGTTGAGGGGGGTTAGATGGTTCAGGGAGTTTAGTTGGGGTCAATACTAAACCATCTAAACCTCCTCAACTTTCTAAACCATTTTTTACACAATCTTTTCCTTCAGCGCCTTCAGCACCGCCTCCGTTTTCGAATTAACCTGTAGTTTTTCGTAGATATGCCGGATATGCGAGCGCACCGTGTCAATGCTTATAAAATGCTCGTCGGCGATGAGCTTATAGGAGTAACCCTTGACGAGGCTTTTCATGATTTCAAGCTCCCGGGGCGAGAGGTCGTAGTCATGGGATTTGGCCACAGGCTGCTCCTGCTGGAAGAAGTGCAGCACCCGCCGTGCTATGCTTGATGTCATGGGCGAGCCGCCTTGGTGTACATCGTGGATGGCGGCGATGATTTCGGTTGGCGATGTGCGCTTGAGCAGGTAGCCCGATGCCCCGTTGCGGATAGCCTGGAAAATCCGGTCCTCGTCCTCGAAGACCGTCAGCATGAGCACCTGGGTTTCTGGGCGCAGCGCCTTCACGACAGGCGTGGCCTCGATGCCAGTCCTGCCGGGCATGTCAATGTCCATCAGCACCACGTCGGGCTTGAGGCCGGGGATTTGCATTTCGAGGTTGCTGGTATCGGGGAAGGCACCGATGAGCGACAGGCCCGGTGTGGCCTGCAACAGGAAAGTCATGCCCTCCCGCAGGTCACGGTTGTCTTCGTAAAGGAGTATGCGGATTTTTGTTTCCATGGGGCAAAGATGGTGATGAATTTATTCGTTGGAAATAGCATAAAGAGGTGAAAAGATAGCGGGTGAGCAGGTGATCGTGTGAGCGAGTGAGCGTAGCTATTGCTCACCTGCTCACTCTCTCACACGCTTACTCGCAGCTCGACCTTTGTCCCCTCGCCTGGCTTTGAGGTAATCTCCACTTTGCCGCCGATGTCTTCGGCGCGCAGGCGCATGTTGCGCAAGCCGTTCCCGCCACCATCGGCATGTTGGCTGCCCGCTTCGAAGCCCTTGCCATTGTCCGTGATTTTCATCAGAAGCCATCCTTTCTTGACGGACAAAAAAAGCTCCACCTCGCTGGCCTCCGCGTATTTGGCGGCATTGTTCACGGCCTCCTTGAAGATGAGGTAGATGTTGCGGCGTACCTCCGGCTGTAGGTGCTTGCCCAAAAAATCATCGCTGACGTGCGTCTTAAAATTGACGTTCCTCGATTCCATCAGGCGCAGGCCAAACTCGGTCATGCGGGCAGCGAGGTCATCGAGGGAGTCGTCCTTGTTTTTCATCGCCCAAACGATGTCCTGCATGGACTCTGAAGCACTGCTGACACTGGTGCTGATGCGCTGCAAGATAGGCTCGGCGGCTGGCGCATTGCCTTCGGAAACCTGCTGCCGGGCAAATTCGCTGAAAAACCGGATGCTGCTCAGGGTGCTGCCCATCTCGTCGTGGAGGTCGCGGGCGAGGCTCTCCCGGAAGGTTTCGAGCCTGTTCCGCTGCTGTTTGCGAAGCCACCAAATGCCAGCAAGCACACCCATCACCAACAGCACCAACAACAGCTTGAAGTACCAGCGCTCGCGCAGCGGCGGGATGACTTCGATGGGCAAACTGATGCCCGTTTCGTTCCAGATGCCGTCGTTGTTGGCGGCCTTCAAATGCAGCACATAGTCGCCGCCGTCGAGGTTGGTGTAGGTGGCAACGGGGCGATTGGTATAAACCCAGTCTTCGTCGAAGCCGTCGAGGCGGTAGGCATATTGGTTGCGCTCTGAAGGACTAAAGTTGAGTGCGGTGAACTCAATGCTGAGGAAGTTTTCGCCGGGGCGGAGCACGACCGGCTCGGCAGGGTTTCGCTCTTCCTTCATCACCTAGGGAGGTCACGGCGACGGTCGGCGGAGTCATGTCCTGCCGCAGTTGCATCGGGTCGAAATGGGAGAAGGCATGTTCAAAACCAACCAGGAATTCACCGTCGTGGCTTTGGCTGAGGGAGTAAATGGTGCTGTTGGACTTTAGGCCATCTCTTTTGCCAAAATAGCTAAAAGTATTGGTCGTCGGGTTGAAGCAGTGCAGCAGATTGTCGGAGCCGCACCAGATGCGCCCAGCGGCGTCCTCTTGGATGTCGCCAAGGTAGTCGCTTTTTAGGCCGTTGGCCTGCGTGAGGCGGCGCAATATCCTTGCCTCGTAATCAAGTTCGAGCAACCCGATGGATGAACTTGCCCACAACCTGCCCTTTTTGTCAAAAAGCATGTCGGAGATTTCAACAGGGGCATCACCGAATTCGAGCGAAAACGACTTGAAATCGAGCGTCCGTGGGTCAAACCTGAATAGTTTGTCACGACTATTTGACATCCAAAGATTGCCGAGGCTGTCCTCTGTAATTTTATAAAAGGGAACATTCTCCGTCGGATCGTTGGCCATCGGCAGGTTGATGGTTTCGAGGCGCTGCTTTTGGGGATTGAACTTCAACAATTTCTGAAGCGAAGTGCCGAACCAGATATTGCCGGCACGGTCTTCAAAGGCGCAGTTCGTGCCCCGGTTCGCAGGTAGCGGAAACTCGCCATCCTTCCACGTGCGCCAAGTGCCCGTCCGTGGGTCGTACCGTTTCACCCGCCCAATGTCGCCGATCCAGACCATGCCACGGCTGTCCTGCAGCATGCATCCAAGCCTGTTGTCGTATCCAGGCACGTCGGTAGGTGCGATGAGACGGAGGCGCTTCGTTGCCTTGTTCCATTCGTACAGGCTACGGGCATTGCCGAAAATGAAGTAGGTATTGCCAGTGGGGTCTGCCCGGTTTTTTGTGATCTCCAAAACAGGCAGTATTTCCGCATTTTTTGCATCCAATGGAAATTCTTCCAGCTTGAAACCAAGCGTAATCGGAAACAATTGGGAAACCCCTGAAAAGGTCGCCAACCAAATCGGCCCGCTGCGGGAGGGGTCTTTGAACGCACCAATATTTTGAAAAATGTCGCTGGCACTGCCCGCTGGCATCGAAAACTCGACGGGCTGCACGGCCTCTTCTTTTTCGGGGTAAAAAGCGGCGAGCCGCTGTCCGCCACCGCTTGTCCAGAAAAACGGTTGGCCGGATTCGTCTTTGTCAGGAATAAGAAAATCCAACGGAAAAGGCAATTTGCGAGGGTAAGGCACCACTTCGTCGAGCGAGGGGTCAAGCCAAAACAGGTTGCCAGCTTCGGAGCGGAAATAGATGCTACCGTCGGACGATTCCTGTATTTGCATGATAAAGGAATCAAAAACGACGGGGTTCACATCCTGGCTCACGTAAGCCCTCATAGATTTCTTTTGGGTATCGAAGCAATAAACGGCACCGCCTTTGGTCATCCAGAGTTTGTCCTGCTTGTCTAAGTGCATATCGTTGAAGGCCGACGACTCCGTACCGCTCACGTACCCTTTGCTGCGCAGGTTTTTGGGGTCAATGAAAAAAATGCTGTCCAAGCCACAGACCCAGCCCGTGCCGCCACTGTCGAAGGCGACTTCCCCAACCCACGATGCTTCCCCAGGTTTGTTGCCCGGCAACGGCACTTGCTCAAAGCGTCGGCTGTCAGGGTCGAGCCTGCAGAGGCCCTGGGAGGTTGAGACCCAAAGCTGGCCGCTGGGGTCGGTGTTTATGCCGAAGATGAAGTTCCCGGGCAAGCTATTGGGCTGCCCCGGCTGGTGGTAAAACGGGAGGAATGAGCGTCCGTCGAAGCGGTTCAGCCCGGACTTCGTGCCTATCCACAGGAAGCCACGTTTGTCCTTCGCCAGCGTCGTCACCACGTCGTGGGAGAGGCCATCTTCGGTGGTAAAATGGCGGTACGACCATGCGCCCTGCTGGGCAGGTAGGCGCAGACTGGCAAGTTGAAGTGCCAGCCCAAGCAGTAGGAGTTGTTTTCTCGTTAGCAAACAGGGTTGATTTTGTTGATAAAAAGCCATCCAAAGGTAATTCAACTGCGATAATTTCAAACCTTCACCCGCAACTCCACCTTTGTCCCTTCGCCTAGCTTCGAAAATACCTCCACTTTGCCGCCGATGTCTTCTGCACGGAAGCGCATGTTGCGCAAGCCGTTTCCGCCACCCCTAACCCCTAAGGAAACCATCGGCGCCCGCTTCGAAGCCCTTGCCGTTGTCCATGATTTTCATCAGGAGCCACCCCTTTTTGATGGACAAAGAAAGCTCCACCTCGCTGGCCTCCGAGTATTTGGCGGCATTGTTCACCGCCTCCTTGAAGATGAGGTAGATGTTCCGGCGCACCTCCGGCTGCAGGTGTTTGCCCAAAAAATCATCGCTGACATGGGTTTTGAAGGCGACGTTCCTCGATTCCAGTAGGCGCAGGCCGAACTCCGTCATGCGGGCGGCCAGGTCCTCAAGTTGGTCGTTTTTGGTTTTCATGGCCCAGATGATGTCCTGCATGGAGTCGCCGAGGGTGCTGGCGCTCTGGCTGATGCGCTGCAGCACGGGCGTCACCTGCGGCTTGTCGTCGCCGACCTGCTGGTTGGCAAATTCGCTGAAAAACCGGATGCTGCTCAGGGTGCTGCCCATCTCGTCGTGGAGGTCACGGGCCAGGCTCTCCCGAAACCTTTCCAAGCGCCTGCGTTGAAGCTGTCGGAATTTGAGGAAGCCAACCGCCAAGCCACCCAAGGCCAGCAACATCAAAACGTTGAACCACCAGGTTTCGTGGAACGGCGGCTTCACCCTGATTTCGAGCGTTGCACCTCGCTCGTTCCATACGCCGTCGTTGTTGGCGGCCTTCATGCGCAGCAGGTACTTGCCGCCGTTGAGGTTGGTGAAAGTGGCCACTGGGCGGTCGGTGTACACCCAGTCCTTGTGGAACCCATCGAGCATGTAGGCGTATCGGTTGCGCTCGGGTTGGTTGAAGTTGAGTGCCGCAAATTCGACCTCAAAGAAGTCCTCGCCGGGGTTCAGGGTCAAGAAAGTGTCCCTGACAATGCTGTTTATGTTGGTGGAGAAAAGCCCGAGGTCCAATTCCATGGAGGTTTGGGTGCGCAGTTCCCGCTCCTTGTTCATCACCCGTATGCCCGTGACTGTGACGGGCGGTGGCTGGTGGTTGAGCCGCAGGTGTGTTGGGTCAAAAAAGTTGAAGGCATTTTGGAAGCCGACGAATAGCTCGCCCGACGGCGTGACGCTCAACGCATCGGTCATGGTATTGCTGAAGAGGCCATCGGCCTTGCCATAAAAGCTGAACTTGCCGGTAATGGGGTCGAAGCAGTGGAGAAGATACTCGGAATTGACCCAGGTGCGCCCTTGCTTGTCCTCGGCAAGGAAGCAAAGGCGACTGGTTTTGAGGCCGTTGTCATTGGTGAAACGGCGCAACAGCTTTCCCTCAGCGTCCAGTTCAAGGAAGGTCTCGTGGAAGGCGGCATAGATCCGGCCATTTTGGCCAGCCTCCACCGAACCGCAGGCGTCGGTGGTGAATTGGTCGGTGTAGGTGAACCGCTTGGCCTCGCCAGTTGCCGGGTCGAACCTGATTAGACTGCTTGAGCCACAGGCAAGCCAAAGCCGCCCCTGAGTGTCCTCGGAAATTTGCCTGACGCCCAATATTCCACTTTTGCTGAGGAATTCCTTTCGGAAAAATGCCTGCTCCATCCGATCGGTTTGGCGGTTGTAGCGGTACAAGCCCTCCCTCGCCGAGCCGAACCACAGGTTGCCCTTGCGGTCTTCCATCCCGCACCAGATGAGTGGGCTTTTGACGTTGTCCTTGAAAAAATTTTGATAATCCTTCCACTCGCCCGTGCGGGGGTTGTAGCGGCTCATGCCGTTGTTCATACATCCCCAGAGGTAGCCCTTGCTGTCTTGGAGCAGGCCAAAAATGCCCTCACCCGTGAAATTGGAGGTGCTCGAACTCATGCGCTCCGTCTCGCCCGTGGCTTTGTTCCAACTGAAAAGCCCCGTGCCCCAAACCCCCACAAAATAGCGTTGGCCCGTGGGGTCGGTATTGTCGTTGGCCACGCCGGAGACAAGGCTGAACTGCCCCATGTCCTCCGTCTGCGGGATCATCGCCCGACCAAACCGGACAGCCGACGGTGCATAGTGCTCCAGCCCTATTTCGGTGGCAATCCACACGTCACCGTTTGCGGGGTCTTTGTAAAATTTCTTGACGAGGTAGTTGTTGTGGGTGTAGGGGTCGCGGAGGTCGGGTTTGAACTCTGAAAACTGTTGATTGTCGGGAAAATAAACCCCAAGCCCGTGGTTCCCGCCGCCCACCCAGAAGAACGGACGGCCATTGGCGGTGGAATCTGGCAGCAATTGGTGGGCTAGGGTGCTCGGGAAATTGGTTTTTGTAAATTCGTCGAGCGATGGCACATATTTCCAGATGCCGTTGAACCAAGTGCCCGCCCATATTTGCCCATCATGGTCCTGCACTACGCTCAAAGTACTTGCATCCAGGAACGGCTCACGTGGGTTCACGCCCTTGAACAATTTGATGGTTTTGGTGACGGGGTCATACCGGTGCAGGCCGCTGTTTATCATCCACAGCCGGTCTTTTTCATCCACGATAATCCCGAAATAGCCTATCAGGTTTTGCTCCGTTTTTTGTGTAAAAACCAGTTCGTTCGTGCTGGGGTCAAATTTGTAAATCCCGCTCCAGCCGGTCGTCCAGGCCATGCCCCTCGAGTCGAAGACCACTGGCCTTGCGGCATCGTTTTTTAGCGTGTCCGCATTTTCCGGGATGGGTATGCGCTCGATGTCGAGCCAGAAGGGGTCCAACTTGCAAAGGCCGAAGTCGGTGGAAATCCAGAGCCAGCCGTCTGGGGCCACCGTGATGCCGAGGATGAGGTTGTTGGGGATGCTGTTCTCGTTGGCGGGGTCGTGCCGAAATATTTTGAAGTTGCGGCCATCGAAGCGGTTCAGCCCGTTCACCGTGCCTACCCACAGGTAGCCAAGTTTGTCCTTGGCAAACGAGGTGATATTGTCGTTGCTAAGTCCTTGGTCGGTGGTATAAAGCAGAAAAGAGGCATTGGAAGGTTGCCCAAGAAGACATTGCCAGGCCAACAGGCCCAATAAAACGGTGGATAATTTTCGACTTGGCATGGCGCAAAGTTCGTTATGATTACGGTTCCTTCAATAAGCCAGTCGTAAAATTTTTTACATCACAGATGCGCTCACAGCCCCAGCCCCCGCCAAATCAAGTTCCGCTTGTAAATCTCGATGTTCACCTTTTGCGCATCGCAGCCCTCAGCGAACATGTGCATACTAGAACTATCGCCCTACGGCCGCTAATGGAGTATTTGCCAATTTTAGCTGCCCTTGCTGGGCTAATTAGCTGATAATCAAAGCCTTAATCTACGAACTAAGGTTAAGGAGTCAAAGTAGCATTAAATGAATGTTAGTCCCTACATTTGGCCAAAACTATTTCCAAATGAAGTTGACCATTCGCCTGTTCCCTGTTTTCGCCTGCCTTGCCCTGCTCTCCACCACCGCCATCGGTCAAAAGCAGGCCGACGATTTCAACACCTTCAACCCCCGCTTCGAGGTCTTCGAACTGCCTGGTGCTGTGCTCGGCAACAGCGTGCAGGGCATCGTGCAGGACTCGGCAGGCTTCCTCTGGTTCGCCTCGCAGGAGGGGCTGCACCGCTACGACGGGCAGATCTTTTTCACTTTCCGCAACGACCCGCTCGACTCCAACTCCCTCCTCAGCGACTACTGCGAATACATTTTCCTCGATAGCAAGGGCGTGATTTGGCTGGCGCACTACAACGATGGCGGTGTGACTGCTTTCGACCCGGCAGTCGGCAAGGTGGAGGTGATTCCGCAGGACATTGGGCGGGTGTTTTTGAACTTGGTGAACAATGCGTTTTATGCCACGCAGCAGCGGAAGGAGCAAGTGGCAGAAGACCTGTCAGGTTTCAAAAACCTGACAGGTCTGGACTCCTACGAACCGACGGTTTCGGTTTCATCAAAAAGGACGGACAGCGGCGTGGAATTCCGCATCAAGGACAACGGCACGGGCATCCCCGACCCCGTGAAGGCCCGGATTTTCCAGCCGTTTTTTACCACCAAGCCGACGGGGCAGGGCACGGGGTTGGGGCTTTCGCTGGCGTATGATATTGTGGTGAAGGGGCATCGGGGACGCTGGAAGTGGAAAGTGCGGAAGGGGGAGGGACGGAGTTTATCATCCAACTACCGGCAAAAAATATTTGACAATGAGAAAAGCAACAAATGCCTTCCTTTTGCCGCTCTCATGGAGCATTGGGTTTGCCCAAAAAGCCAGCGATTTTAACAAAATCAACCCCCGCAAAGCAGGTGAGCCTGAAGAAGAACTTGTCTTGAATTATGAAAAATGGGTTCTGATAAGAAATGGAAAAGAAAGCCTTGCCGAACAGGTTAAATGGATTTCTAATAGGAACTTTGCCTTTTTCGAAGCCTATTTTTCCAACTATATCGAAGGCACGGAGTTCGAGTTGGAGGATGCCATGCGAATTGGCATGCACATTATTTGACTTCTATGCTATGCAAAACAAAAAAGAACTAATACAAACCCTTAACACGATCTGTTGTTTCTCAATCCTTCCCGCCAATATGTCCTCTTGTAGTGGGTCACATTTAGTGGAATTCACACTTACGACGATGCTGCTTGCATCTCCACTCCAGGGGCGTTTTCCCAAATTCTTTCTTAAATACCCTGGTGAAGTAACTGGGTCGTTAAAACCGCAGTCATAAGCGACGGCTGTAATGCTCAATTCCTGATCAAGTAATAATTCCTTCGCTTTTTTTAATCTGATGTTCCGGATAAAATGGTTGGGCGTAAATCCGGTTAGGGCATCCAGTTTTCGGCCAAACTGGGAATGGCTGAGATGCAGTTCCCGCCAATTGTTCTACGGTAAAATTAAAATCGGTGATGTTGGCCTCAATCGTTTTTCTCACTGTAATGACAAATTCATCCTCTGATGTTGATGGGTTGAGATTATCGACATTGATATCAGTAGATTCAGTCAGGCCGGCCAGATTTTGATAATGCCGGCGCAACTTACTCCTGAGATCAAACAGGTTCTTGATATTTAAAAGCAATTCTTGTTTGTCAAAAGGCTTGGGTAAGTAGGCATTCGCACCCAGCTCCAGTCCTTCAATTTTACTGTCCATATCCGCCCGGGCGGTAAGGATGATTACGGGGATATGGTCTGTCCGTTCATCAGTTTTGAGTTTTTGACACAACTCGAAGCCGTCCATGATTGGCATCCTGACATCGCTTATGATAAGATCAGGGATCATTTCGGTAGCCATCTCAAATCCTTCCTGTCCGTTTTCTGCCACTACCAAATGATAATCACCCAGGCACGAGGCGATGTATGCCACTACATCCGCATTATCTTCTACCAGCAGAATTAAGGGATCTTCGATATTTTCAAAATGCCCCGCCTGTTTTTCTATGGGCTGCCCAGCAGACTGAACAGCCTCCATATATGTAGTATAAGTCTTCGATTTATTTTCAATCTGTTTGTTTTTGAAAGGCTCCAAATACTTGTGTTGTTCTGCTTCAGCAATTAAGGCTTCTTGTCTAATGGGTAAGGTCACCGTGAATTCGGATCCCTTTCTGGTACCTGCCGGTGGACTTTGTACAGAAATCTGACCTTCCATTAAGGTTACCAGATTTTTACACAAAGCCAATCCGATTCCGGTGCCTTCGTAGCGGCGCGTACTGCTGTTATCCGTCTGGTAAAAACGATCAAGATCTTGTCCTGGTCCTTCTCTTCGATTCCACAACCGGTGTCCTTGACCCGGATCTTGATGTAGCCATTTTCCCGTCTTATCAGAAAATAAATATGCCCGCCCTCGGGTGTGAATTTAAAAGCATTGGAGATCAAATTGGAATCACTTGTTGTATTTTATCCGGATCAAAATCCATCACTACCTCATCCACCTCCGGGAGAAAATGTAATTGTATTTCTTTCTTTGCTGCAAAGGACCGAAAGGCTTCTACGATATTTCTTATAAACAATACCATATCACCCTGAACCAACTCTAATGTCATTTTACCACTTTCCAATTTGGATAGGTTGAGCATTTTATTAACTAAACTAAGAAGGTTCTGACCATTGTTTAATATCATATTCATACCTTCTTTAAAATGCTGTTTAGGATTATCCACCACTTGTTGGGCCATGCCGATGATGATTGTCAACGGGGTTCGAAATTCATGTGTCATGTTAGTAAAAAGTCGGGTCTTCAGTGCATCCAGTTCCCGAACCCGATCGGCCTCTTGCTTCTCAAAGGTCAATTGTTGTTGCAGCTTTGCCCGGTTGATAGAAAAACGAAAGTAAAGCCCGATAGCCATAACGCCCAACATACCATACAGAAGGTAGGCCCACCAGGTTTTCCACCAGGGAGGTAAGACATGTATTTGCAGTTCGGCGATGTTTTCACTCCATACGCCCTGGCTGTTCGTGCCTTGCACCCGGAAAGTATAGGTGCCGGGTGGCAATTGTAAAAAGGTGGCCGAACGCTGGCTGCCCGCTTCCACCCAGGTGTCATCCGCCCCGTCGAGTTGGTAGCGGTATTTGTTGCGGTCGGGAGCGGTGAAATCGAGCGAAGAAAAATTCCAGGGTGAGTATTTCATGCTTCGGCAACAAGGTGATGGAACTGGTGAACGCAATTGTTTTTCCAAAATATTGGAGGCGTCCCCTGGCCTCACCGGCTGATTGTTGACCAATATCCTGGTGATATATATTGGCGGGTGAAATTCTGTTGTCAAGAGGTCTTTGGGGTCGAAAACATTGTAGCCGTTGACGCCGCCAAACATCAGTTTCCCGTCCGGCATTTTCGCATACGCCCCGGTATTGAATTCCTCTTCCCTGCAGCCCGTCTTTTTTGAAAAATTCCTGAATAGATATTGCCCTTCCCTCAGGCCGGATTGCAGGAGGCAAAAAATGCCTTTGTTCGTGCTGCCCCACAGGTTGCCTTGCTCATCGGACAATATTCCATACACCACATTGTCCGGCAGGCCGTCCTTTTTTGTCAACCGCAAAAAAGTCCCTTCCTTTTTATCGAACCGGTTAAGCCCGCCGCCTTTGGTACAGACCCACAGGTATTGCTCCGGCTGGACGGGGTCATCGAGGAAGCACATCACATGATTGTAGCTCAAGGATTGCTGGTTGCCGGGGATGTTTTTAAAATGCCTGACTTCCAGTTCATTTGGCATTTTGCCCTTGCGCTCACAACGAATCATGCCATTTTGAGTGCCCACCCATATCACCCCGTTTATATCCTCATAGATGGCGGTGGAAAAATCCCTTGAAAGGACTTTCTGAGCCTGGTTGTCAATCACCGTTTTTTTGCCATCCTTCAGGTCGTAGGTGGACAAACTTTTTGTATCCGGATTGACAGCAGTAGCAGTTGATTAAACCCCGTCAGCCATATCATCCCATCTTCCGTTTCCAGCATGGACTGCGCATCATAATGTACCCAGGGAATATTTATCACCTCCCCTGTTTTCGTATCGGGCGAATATTTGGTAAGCTGGTAGATATTTTTATCAGGGCCTGTATATTTCATCCAATATTCTCCCGTTCGGGATATCATCATATAATCAGCAGAAGGCTCTTTAAAGGTGTTGTTCAACGGGTCCATTCGCAGGAAAGTGCCGTTTTCTGTAAACCAACCGGAATAGGTCCACAGAAAATATTTGTCCTTAGAAACGACGGCAATATTCCGGACGGAAATGCCGGGCACAGGTGCGTGAACCGGGTTTGGTTGGGATTGATTTGATACAAACCATATCCATTGGAGCCTACCCAGATGATGCCGGAGTTATCTATCGCCAGCGAAGCCATCGGATAACCAGTGGCCGGGATGTCAGGCGCCCACCGGAAAAATATCCCCTTGTGCGCAGAAGGAGTGGGTTGGGTATTGAGGCTATTTTTCAAATCCATCCCAAACAACGAATCCGGTCGGACTGCCCAGATATGACCCTGTTTATCCCTGGCAAACTGCATGACAGCATGAAAATCATCGGGGAGCAGTGTCGCCTTTTCCCCGTCCCAGTGAAAGTGCGCCTGATTTTGGCCCACCCCCCAGAGGGAGCCATCCTCATTGATGATGGTGGTGCCGATGGAAACCCCTTCTTTGACTAAGGTAAGTGCGCTTTTGCATCCAATTGATAAATCACCCCCGGCCCGCCCACCCATATCCGGCCTTTTCATCTTTGACGATGACCCTTAACATGGTGCCGGGCATCTGCCTGCCAATGTCCTGCTTCGGCACCGGAATGCGGATGACCTGCAGGGTTGTTGTTTTTGAAAAACGCATCTTCCAGCTTCAACATGTTGATTTCTTCTCATCCACGTTGAGCAGAAAGTAACCGGAACTGTCTTCCACGATGGTCAAGATGATTGCCGGACAGGCCGCCCGGATGGGTAGGGTCATATAGAATGTGATGGAAACCGGTTATCTTGTCGACAAATATCCACGCCGTGGTTGTCGGTCGCCGCCCATATTCTCCCTTGAATCCTCGAAAAGCCGGGTGATGGTATTGCCGGAAATGGACCACGGGTCGTCGGGGTCATTGGTGAACACCTCGAACCGGTAGCCGTCGTAGCGGTTGAGGCCGTCCTTGGTGCCGAACCAAAGGAAGCCTTCCGAATCCTGCAAAATATCGAAAACGACGCCTGCGACAGCCCGTCGGCAGTGGAGAGAATTTCTACCTTGAGGCTTTGCTGGCCATACACAGGCGGGGAAATAACCGAACAGGTTATTCCGAGCATTACCCAGCACCATTTTCTGAAAAAAAACATCATGGGCCTGAATTTATGGTTAAATGCTTAATTAATCCTGCTTATGCGGAATTTGTCCTGCTAATTCCCGAAAAAATCCTGCTGAACGAACAAAATCTTCAAGCCGACAGCGGTCATTCAGGATACCTTTCGCTCATCAAAATAGGGTAAGAAATAAACGATTACCCTTTGGAAGAAGACGAAACAATCATTCAGGATTCTAAATCAATTTACAAAACAACAACATCATGAAAAAAGTAGGCATCATCGGAGGCGGCGGGTTCATCGGCAGCCACGTCACCAAGCAGTTTTTAGAAAACGGCTACCACGTTAAAGTATCCGCCACGGATATTTCCAACAAAGAAAAGTACGCCCACCTGTTCCGGTTGGCCAATGCAGACAACCTAGAACTTGCCCCATTGGACGTGCAAAACCTCGACCAACTGAAAGCATTCGCCGCAGGCTGCGACATCCTCGTGCATGGCGGCACGCCGTTCCAATTGGAGGTGGAAGACCCGCAACGGGACCTGTTCGACCCCACCATCAAAGGCACGGAGAATTTCCTGCGGGTGGTCAGCGAAACGCCGTCTGTTAAAAGGTG
>JADJYH010000060.1 GCA_016719855.1 Saprospiraceae bacterium
TCCAGTTCGATGATTGTGCGGATAGGAACACCGTGTCTGGAATCAATATTCTTGTCAACGGGAAGGAAGTCAAGCCGGAGGAAGACGACGATTTCCCCGTGACCATTTTCGAGCATGTTGGCTACGGCGGCAAAAGCCAGGGCTTGAAGGAAGGCATCAACACGGGTGTACTCCAAATCGGAAACGATGTTGTCAGTTCGCTGAAAGTGAAAAAATGCTGGAAGGTCACGCTTTACGAGCACAACCCCAATAATGGAAGGCAGTTGGTCATTACGGGGGATTCACCCGACCTGATTCCAATGAATTTCAATGATATAGTATCTACTATCAAGGTGGAAAAAGACCCCGGCTGCAATTCATCCGCCTCGGTTGACCTGCCGAGCAAGTTCAAAGTGCTGGCCTATTCCGTCGGCGAAGGGAAAAGCGACAAGGACGCCTACTGGTTTGCGTTGAACAGCAACGACAGCAGGGGGCGCATCCTGAGCCAGGCCAAACTGGGCAGCAACGCCAAATGGATGGAGATACAGAGCGTTGACCTTGGCAACGACACCTATGCGTTCAAAGTAACGAATGCTGGTGCTGACATGTACCTCACCGCCCGTGACAACAAAGAAGTACATGTGGAAAAAGCGGCTGGCGGCAAGGTGCCGGAAGGCGCCAAGTTCAAGTCAGTGTCGCCGCTGACCTCAGCACTGGGCGCCAAGGAGCGCAATTTCCGATCTTTCCAATCCAAGAAGTTTGCTGACCATTACCTTCGCCACTCAGGCTTTGCCATGTTCGTCCATACGAGCAATGGCTCCGAGCTGTTCAAGCAGGATGCTTCCTGGCTCATCCAGAAAATGTAAACCAGCAAAGCGCAGGGGTGTGCAAGCGGGCATCATGTCCACTGCCCACCGCTGCGCTTTTCATTTCCACTTTAAATTTTAGCACAATGAAAAAACATCGTACCTTATTTATATTCACCGCCCTTCTCAGCCTTGCACTGCTGGTGCCAGCCTGCAAGGACGATGACGAAACCCCCGCCGACCCCTGCGCCACCGTCACATGCGAGAACGGTGGCACCTGCGCCGACGGCACTTGCTTCTGCCCAGACGGCTTCTCCGGCCCCAACTGCGAAGTGGAAGACCCCTGCCACGAGGCCAATACGAACAACGAATGGGGCTACGACGACTTTGGCGGGCCTGCTTGTTGGAACGACGTATGCTGCGGCACTGGCTGTACCGGCGACCATCAAAGCCCCATCAACATCGTCGGGGCAGTACCGAACAGCAACCTGCCAGAACTGCTGCTCTTTGGCAGCGAGACCACGACCAAAATTGTACACAAAGGCCATACCATCGAGTTCGAGCAACTGCCGGGCACCTATCTTGAATACGGTGAAACAGAGAACGGATTACCTGCCCAGTTCACCCTCGGCCAGTTCCACTTCCACGCCAAGAGCGAGCACCAAGTGGACGGTACGCATGCCCCCCTCGAAGCCCACATGGTATGCCGCAACGTTTGGAAGAACGAGTACATCGTGCTCGGGGTGATGATTGAGGAAGGTGCCTCCAACCCCTTCTTGGCGCAGTTCGTTGACCACCTGCCCACCGCAGCGGGCCAAGAATTCGAGGAGGAAGAACTGACCTACACCCCTTCGATTTACTACCTGCCGACCAAAGCTATTTCACCTACTCCGGCTCGCTGACCACTCCGCCCTGCTCGGAGGTGGTGAAATGGTTAGTAATGGAAACCAAGGTGCAGGCTACCGCCGCAGAGATTGAAGCCTTCACCCAAAAAATACCCAACACCCACCGCCCCGTACAGCCCCTGAACGGGCGGGTCATTGAGCACGTACAGCGCTGAGTGAGGAGGACGAGGTGGAAGATTAGTACACGGATGACACGGATTGGACACGGATAAAATCCCTTGAATTCGTGTCCAATCCGTGTCATCCGTGTTCCATTTATACCCAAGTTACTGCTTGAATTTGCTCCCCCGCCCATCCTTTATCACCCCCTTCCAGTTCATCCCAAACCCAAAATCATATATATTCCCAGCGGCGTCCTTGTGGCATTTCATATCCTGCGGAGCGTCCTCGGCTTGGCGCTCTACCTCGCTCATGCTGGCGGGCATCTGCATGGGGAGCAGTCCCGACGGCTCGGCCTTGCCGCTGATGATGTCCAAAATTGCTTGGTCCTGCACCCGGAAATTGACCAATATGGCCGTCGCCTGCTGCTCGAACTCGCTGAACACCATCGGGTTGTCCACGGCCACGCTGACGATGACGGGCTTACCCTTCATCTTGGCCGCCGTTTCCGTCACCATGCCGAGGTCGGTCACGTTGCTGGTCTTCACGGTTTTGCCCTTGTAGCTGCGGTTGGCGCTGGCCTCTTTGGGGTCGCCTCCGGCAATGCTCACAGCACGGGCTTCGGTGGCCGTGTAGTCGTTGTATTGGAGGCTGATGGGCAGGTAGCCGTTGCCGCCCGCCTTGATGTCCATGCTGTCGTAGCCGATGCCGGACTTGGGGCTTTCGATGAAAACCAGCGCCAAATCGGCCTTCGTGGGGTCGTCGGTCACGTCGAAGTATTTTTTAACGACCTCGATGTTCACGGGGTAGTCCAGTTTCTCCGGCGTCTTCATGCCGAGGAAGTTGGTGTTGGCGGGCGTGAATTTCTTTGGGACGTAGGCCACCTTCCGCCCTTTGATGGGCAGCACGTTCCCTTTGTTTTTCAACAAAACCTGCGACTTCAACTGCGCATCATAGCCCTCTTTCATAAAGTTCGGATTGCCCACCACGTTCTTCGTCACTTCCGGGTTGAGGTAGGGGTTCTCGAACAAGCCCGTCCTGAAAATATTGCGGAGCAACCGGACGGTGCTCTGCTCCATACGTTCCCGCATCCATTTTTCGCCGTGCTCCTTTACGCCCATCTGGTAGGCGTCGAGGATGGGCTGCGCCACGTTGTTGCCGCCGAACTGGTCAACGCCCGCCATCAGCACCTTGTAGTGGCGCTCCGCAATGCTGAGTTTCTCGATGCCCCAAGGCTTGCCGCCGATGAACGAGTTCATCACCGTGTGGTCGTTAGTGATGCCCCAGTCGGTGAAGGCCACGCCGTCGTAGCCGTATTTTTTGCGGAGCAAATCATTGATAATGAACGAGTTGTAGGCATTGCCCACGTTCTCGCCGTTCTTCGTGTCCTGCCCCCAGGAGATAGTGTAATAGGGCATAATGGCCGAGGCCATCTTGGTCTTGCTTTTCAGTTTAAAAGCCCCTTCGGTAAACGGGATGAAATGCTTCTCGAACTGCTTGCCGGGATACACGGCGAACTTGCCAATGGCATAGTGCGCATCCCTGCCCGCCTCGCCGCTGCCGCCGCCGGGCCAGTGCTTTACCATGGCGTTCACGCTGCCGTGGCCCCAGCCGTCGGCGATTTCGAGTTGGTCAACGCTGGTCTGGAAGCCGCTGCAATATGCCTCGGCCATTGCGGCAGCAAGCCAAGGGTTCTCCCCGAAGGTGCCGTTGAAGCGCATCCACCGGGGTTCGGTGGCGATGTCCACTTGTGGGCTGAGGGCGGTGGCGATGCCCAGCGCCCGGTACTCCGCCGCTGCCACCTGCCCGAAGCGTTCCGTCACCGCCGGGTCGAATGTGGCGGCGAGACCGAGCGAACCGGGCCACATGGAGATATTGCCGCCGGAGCCAGCATTGTACTCGGCGCTGCTGACCGTGCCGTGGCGTGGGTCGGAGCTGTTGTTGGCGGGTATGCCGAGGCCGATGCCCTCTGCCAGCACTTGGATATTGTTGTTCCATTGCGCAGCGACCTCCGGCGACTGCACAGAAGTGATGAGGACATGGCGCAGGTTGTCCTTCATCATGAAGTCGAGCTGCTGGTCGGAGAGGTCGGCGGGGTTGGTTTCGCCTTGGGCAAATGGCTTGCCGTTGTAGGTGCCGCCCATGAAGCCGCCCGCCCGAGCCGGGATGGTCTGGTGGCGACTGTACAGCATGAGGCCCGCTATCTGCTCGATGCTCATTTGCGAAGCCAAGTCCTTCGCCCGCTCTTCAAAGGGCAGGCGCCAATCCTCGTATTTGTCGAGTTGGTCGTTCTTGTTCAAGTCCTTGAAGGCCCAGCCGTCCACCGTCAGGATTTTGATTCCGGAATCGGTGGAGTAGCCGATGGTTTGGCCTCCGTGGTTGCGGATGGTGATGATGTTGCCGATGGTGGTTTTGGTGTATTTTTCTTGGGAGAAAAGGGAGGTAGTCGTGAGCAAAACGACTGCTGTGCAGGTGGTGACGATGGATTTCATATTGATAGAAGTGTTGGTTGTGGCCGGGGGAGTTTTAGCATAAATGTCGCCAACTAAATGAGATTCCCGCGAGGATGATGGGAACACGGATTGGACGGATTGAGCGGATGAAAACGGATTAAATCAGTGTAAATATCAGTGTAAATCAGTCTAATCCGCCCAATCCGTGTTACCATCCTCTTCGCGTGTCACGCTAAGTTGACTGCATCAGCGTTTGAGCCGCCCGGCCACTTGTTATATGGGCGAATGTAAGCCGCTCTGCAATATTCAGGTCATGTGGCTGAGGGAAAGGTGACGAAACGCCAGATTGTGTCGGCAATCACTGCTTGGGCAATTGGGATTCCCGTACGTTTGATTCAAACTCAATATTTTCCAACATGCGCTCAACTTAATTGAAGAATTGTGGGACTTTTACCACCCGACTATGTTTGTAACAAACAAATGTATAGTGTTTGAACCACCTGTTCTCTTTCATTTTATTGCCTTCATTACTTTTGTCAGGAGGAGTTCCATCGGATAGGCAGTTTTCCAAAAAAAACTACATTTGGGATTGACAATCCACCTTCACCTTGATAAAACGTCTTGCATACCTCTTCATCCTGCTGGCAATTCCAGGGCTTTCCTTTGGCCAGGAATTGCGCTTCCAACGTTTCACCATGGAGGATGGCCTGTCAAATGACGGCACGTATTGGCTGGAAAGCCTCATTCAAGATAGGGAAGGTTTCATGTGGTTCACCACCTTCAATGGTCTGAACCGCTTCGACGGGAAGAACTTTAAAAAATACCAGTACGACCAAAACAATCCGAAGGGTTTGGGCAACAACTTGACCACCGCCATTTGCGAAGCAACGGATGGCAGGATTTGGGTCGGCACCAACTCCGGCATCTATGTTTTCGACCCGCAGACCGAGGCGTTTGAACAGTTGAGCCACGACCCCGCCAATCCGCACAGCCTCTGCGGCAACGAAATCAATTTTATCAAAAAAGACCGGGATGGGAATATGTGGATAGGCACGGGCACTAGCGGCGTGTGCCGCTGGTCGCATCAGACGGGCCATTTCGATGATTTCAATGGTTATTTCGGTTCTGCACTTTCCTTCTTTCAACAAAAAAACGGTACCATCTGGGTGGGCGACTTCCAAGGCTTACATCAGAAAGTAGATGGCAAAGATGAATTTCGAAGAATAGATATTCCCGAAGATTTTAAGCGGAAAAATTTTCAGAAAACGTCCGGCATCGCTGAACTGCCCGACGGGAGCCTCCTCATCACGTCCAGAGACTTCGGTCTTTGGACGTATAACCCCAGGACGCAAGAATTTGCCGATTTGTCCCAGTCTTTTAAGTCCAGCATCCTTTACGCTCCAAACTGCCTATTTGCAGACGAGGAGGGTAAAATCTGGATGGGCGGCGTGGGAGAAGTATTTTGTTACGACCCGGTTACAGGGGGATTTAAAGTGTTCCGCCACAACGAAGAAGCCCCAGCCAGCGTGCCCATGTTCGGCCTTGCCAGTGGTTGTTTTGATGCTGCGGGCAGCCTTTGGTTTGTAACGTCCGGTGGTGGCGTCATTGTGGCCAATTCGCCACAGCCTCCATTTGAAAAGGTGGGGAGTATATACCCCGGCGAGGTCATCCGGCTGGACGAGGACCGGCTCCTGATTAACGGTTTTGACAAACGGGGCATTATGGATGCCCAGCGGGGAACATTGACGGCTGCAGGAGTTCCAGCCAGTTTGACCAATACGTGGACCGAAACCCTGGCGCTATCTGGAAAGAACGAACTTTGGGTACAGCAAAGGGGCGAATCTCACGTGAAGGTTTTCAATTTAAAAACCGGAGAAACCCGGCAAGTACCGGGCAGGGTAGGCTGGCTCCGGGCGGGGCCGGATGGGCGGATATGGTCGGGCTTCAAGTATTTTGACGAAGCCGTAAACCAGTGGGTGAATGAGTATCCTAAAATTGAGGGATTGCCCGATTCAGCGGAGGTGGGCCGGGCCGTGGTGGACATTCATTTTTCAGCCAAGAATATCGTCTGGCTGGCAACCAATACGGGCATTTTTCAATACAACCTCGAATCGAAGCAGGGTAGAAAATATCCATTATATCCCGGCGACGGGGTCTCGGCGGAAGTGGTCCACAAAATTCATCCGGGTCAGGCTGGCAGGTTTTACCTCATCACCTCGAATGGGATGAGCATGTACGACCCGGCCAGCGACCGTTTTTTGAGCTTCAACGAAAACAATGGCCTCTTGCACAACCAGGTGACCACGGTGGTCGAGGATGCCGACGGCAATGCATGGATTACCACGACAAGGGGAATGCACCGGCTCGATTTGGCCACTCGCAGGTTCACCAATTACGACATCAACGACGGCCTGCCGGGCGTCAATTTCAACTTTCAAAGGGCCTTCCGGGACGATGCCGGGTTTTTGTATTTTTCCATCAATGAAGAATTGATGCGCTTCCACCCGGACAGCCTGAAACCAAAAGAATATGTCGCCCCGGTACACCTGCTCGATTTTTACCTGAACCATGAAAAAGTGCAACCCGGCGCTCAGGATTCTTTGTTGGAAAAACAACTGCGTTTCAGCCAAAAAATCCAACTGCGGCACGACCAGTCGGATTTTGGCTTCAGCTTCATCATGCCTGTTTTTACAAAGCCAAGGAGGTGGAATATTTTTACCAACTGTCGCCCTATGACCAAGACTGGAAAAGTGCAGGCACGAGCAGCGAAATCCATTACACCAATATGTCGCCGGGCAACTACACCTTCCGGGTGAAAGCCAAAACGGCGGACGGGTTTTGGAGCACTGCTGAAGCGAGTGTCATGGTTGACATTTCGCCTCCGTTTTACCAGACGTGGTGGGCGTATCTTTTGCTACGTCATTGCTGCCGGAGGTTTGCTTTTCGGTATCCGCCGCTTTGAACTCCGCAGGCAAGCCGTAAAAAACGAGGCATTGCGCTTGCAGGAACTCGACACCCTCAAAACCCGCCTCTACACCAACATCACCCACGAGTTCCGCACCCCGCTCACCGTCATCATAGGGATGATAGAAAACATCCGGCGGCATGAGAACGAGCGGAAACTCATCCAGCGCAACAGCAAGAACCTGCTCCGCCTCATCAACCAGTTGCTTGACCTCTCCAAACTCGACAGCGGCACGATGAAAATGGACGTGGTGCAAAGCGACATCATCAACTACCTGCAATACCTCACGGAGTCGTTCCACTCAATGGCGCAGGAGCGAAAAATAGGGCTGACGTTTTATTCCGAATTACCGGAATTGGTCATGGACTTCGACGAGGTGAAAGTCCAGCACATTATTTATAACCTGCTGTCCAATGCGCTCAAATTCACTGGAGAGGGCGGCAAGGTCGTCCTGCACGCCAGCCAAACCGAACGCAACGGGCAGCCATTTTTAAAACTGAAAATACAGGACACGGGCATCGGCATCCCGGAGGGACAGTTGGCGAATATTTTCGACCGCTTTTATCAAGCTGACAATTCCAGCACCCGGAAAGGCGAAGGCACCGGCATCGGTCTGGCGCTCACCAAAGAATTGGTGGGGCTGATGGGCGGCAACATACGGGTAGAAAGCACACAGGGGAAAGGCACGACCTTCACGCTGCTGCTGCCCGTGAAGTTGGAAGCAAACACGCCAGCGGCGAATGGTGAGTTTCAAACTTCCCGCAGCCCTCGCCCGAACTTGTGCCAAGCCTTGCCCCGAAAAGGGGGGATGCTCCCCCCTTTGGAGGCCAAGCTCAAGTTAGCTTTGAGGGGGCCGGGGAAGCCCCTCCTGCTCCTCATCGAAGACAATGCCGACGTGGTCACCTACATCGTTGGGCTGTTGGAAAAAGACTACGAAATCCACACCGCACCCAATGGACAGGCAGGTATTGAAAAAAGCAACCGAACTCATCCGGACATCATCATCAGCGATGTAATGATGCCCGAAAAGGACGGCTACGAAGTGTGCGAAATCCTGAAAAACGACGAACGCACCAGCCATATCCCCATCATTTTGCTGACGGCAAAAGCCACCGAAGCAGACCGAATCGCGGGGCTTCGCAAAGGGGCCGATGCGTATTTGATGAAGCCGTTCAACAAGGAAGAACTGTATGTGCGGCTGGAAAAACTGCTGGAACTGCGGCGGGCTTTGCAACGGCGGTATGCCGGGATGAGAAATGACATTTTTCAAAATGTCAAATCTAAGCCCTCCCACCGAACCCACCCTCGAACCGCCCTGACCGGCGAGCCACCCAATGCTTTCATCCGAAAAATACGCCTGCACCAGGCCAAGGAAATGCTCGAAACCACCGAGCTAAACATCTCCGAAATCGCCTACTCAGTCGGCTTCAACGACCCGAACTATTTTTCGAGGGCATTCCACAAGGAATTTGGGAAAGCGCCGAGCGAGTATCGCAACTGATTGATAATCTTTTGGTTGCGCCCTTTCCTTTCACTTGCCTGCGAATTTAATCCTACCCTTTTTTTGCCTCTTGCGAATCCTGTCCAGTTTTTTGCGAAACGTGTGCGGGTGGTTTGGGGAGGGCTGCCTGCATCTTTGTGGGGTCAGAAAAATTGATTGCTGGCAACTAAATGAAAACATTGTTACACACTCAAATCAAATCCTTCCAACATGAAAACAGTAACCAGTAAATCGTCTCACCTTAAAATTCAAGACATGAAAACAGTCATGAATTCCTCAAAATGGGCTTTTGCTCTTTTTATCTTCCTGCTTGGCCTACTTCAGTATGGTTGTGGCGATGGGGCTAAAGGTAGCCCGACCAACACTTCAACGCCGACCACGACGACCACGGAACCGACCAACACTTCAACGCCGACCACGACGACCACGGAAACCGACCAACACTTCAACGCCGACCACGACGACCACGGAACCGACCAACACTTCAACACCGACCACAGAACCGACCAACACTTCAACGCCGCCAACGCCGCCAACACCTAAGTTTACTTCGGCTCAAAAAGCAATGTTGAATAAATGCATGGGGCTGGGCTACCGGGCAGAAAAAGAGTATGCCAATATTTTAAACGCCACACGTCCTCTGTTCGACCCGGAAAAGTTGGCCGAGAACACACGCATCCAATTAATTGGTGATTTTAAAGAAACTATTGTCCAAGGGAACACCATTGAGGAATACAGCAACAAATTGTCCGCTTCGGTCTCCGTCGGCGGGGGTGTCGGGCTTTTTCGGCAAGCGTCAGTAGCGGCTTCAACTCTGAAGGCTACCAAAGTTCGGAAAAACTCTTTTTATACCATGAGGAGAGCATTTATTTATTATCGGCTGGATCTTGAGTACAAGAAGACCCCTTTGCTCCCTGATGTGAAAAATGATATTGACAATATGGCCCCAGACCAATTGTTCGACAAATACGGCACCCATTTTATCAATTCCGCATTCATCGGAAACAGAATAGACTTCAATACCTATGTCAACAAGTCTTCATTTTCAAATTCAACGGATTTCACACTAGGCATCAAAGCATCTTATGGGGCGGTGTCAGGGGATGCTGCTTTCGGAACGAACACGGAACAGATTACCAAGACATTCAGCAGCAATTCCAATTTGCAGGTGATGGGCGGGGACCCCATCAAAGGAGGCAATGTCATGAATGGGGTCGGCAATAAAAAACAGAACTATGACGAATGGTTTGCAAGCACAAAAGAAGTCAATGGGCATACTTTGGCCGATTTTGGTCACCAAGGGCTGCTGCCAATCTCCTCATTGGCAAGCACGACGGCAAGGGCAAAAGCTTTGGAAACGGGGATGGAGGCATACCTGAAAAAGAACGGTACGCCCCTGCCCAAACCCAAGGTCATAGTGAAAAAGAACAGCACTTTCGTACTTCAATCATTGGATGGTCGCATTGTAACCTTCCCCGTGCTGAAATTCCTCTGGCCGGCCTCCAGTTTTTATTACCCTTTGGTCTCGAATGAAACAGGTGCCGCCGGTCTTTTTACATTCATCCCGACTTCATCAACAGAATTGAGGCATGGTGATAATGTAACCATCAGGTTCACAGAGAGTGTGTTAAAGAATGACAAAGGGGAAACAGAACCCAATGCTGATTTCTTGAATAAAAGATTCTTGAAAATAGGGGGCATCGCTCCCATGGCCCATTACTGGGACGAAAATAATGAGTGCAATTGGGTAATCAAGAAAGTGGACACAAACAACGGCTCTTCTATATTCGATGGAGAGGAGGTTTATATCCAGCATGATGTTACAAAAAAGTATTTGACTTTTTGGAACGTCGGTGGAACGGCCCTTTCCGTACAGGAATCTCAAAAAGTCAATGGAGGCTCCAGAGATGAGGTGTTCATTTGGAAGATTCGTTTAGCGACGAGAAAATAACGGTTTGCCTCCGCAAATCCCTGGTGCAGTGCGCATCAGGGATTTGTGGGGGTTGGATATGCCATTTGGAAACATTTTCAAATCAAAATCATCTATCATGAAAACATTACCCTCCCACCTGCCCCGCCGCCGTATGCTCCAACTCGGCCTCGGCGCCACGGCAGGCATCCTCACCACCGCCATCGGCTGCAAAAATGCCAACGGTGAAACCGCCCAAGCGGGCACCGACCCAACCAACTGCAACGTCACGCCCGACCAAACCATTGGCCCATTTTACCCGCACATCAAAAACGGCGACGGCGACGTGGACCTGACCCGCATCCAGGGCAAGGAAGGCCAGGCCGAGGGCACAGTCATCCTCGTGCGTGGGCGGATTTTGGACGAAAACTGCCAGCCCATCGAAAACGCCCTCGTTGAAATCTGGCAGGCCAACCACCACGGCCGCTACTCCCACGAGGGCGACGCCGCCAACCCGCTCCCGCTCGACCCCAACTTCGAGGGCTGGGGCGAAATGACGACCAGCGCTGACGGTAGCTACGGTTTCAAGACCATCAAGCCCGCCCCTTACTTCTTCGGCGACCCGGAAAAGCCGGAAGACTGGCGCACCCCGCACATCCATTTCAAAGTGAGCCGCCGGGGCTACCACGAAATCGTCACCCAGATGTACTTCGAGGGGGAAGAGCGGAACGCAACGGACACCGTCATCGCCGATTTGCCTGAACGTGAGCGGGGACAGTTTATCCTCAGCCCTGCGAAGGACGACAGCGGACTCCCTCTTTTCAATTTCAACCTCACCCTGCAAAAAGTGGCCACACCGGCAGAACGCCTGGCCGCCCTTGATGCCTGCACCGGGAAGTACGATATGCACCTGAACTTTGGCACTCCCGATGCGTTGGTGGTCGTCCACAAGGTCGGCAATCAGCTCCTGCTCGTTATGGAAGGCTACGCCTCGGTAGAACTGAAACCGATGGGCAAGGACGAGTTCATGGCTGCGTCCGTTGGGCGTCGCTTTGTGTTCAACCGCAACGCCGACGGTTCGGTGAACAGCGTCACGCTACACCGCATCTCGAAAGCAAGGCCAATGGCGCCGGTGGTGGCGCCGAAGGTGGGGTGAGTCTGGCTTTAAGTTAGGCGGTAACTGCCAGTTACCGCCTAACTTGGCCCATAACCACCAATATCCGAATAAAAATACAGCCATGACAATCTACTATAGAAGAATTACAATTTTCTTAGCCATCGTTTTTTTGATAGTAATTATTGGGTTTACCCCCTCTTATTTCAAGCCATTTTTTGAGAATGAATCAATTTTTCATTTTCATGCCCTGCCTGCCGTTTTATGGATGATTGTATTGATTGTCCAGCCGGTGCTGTTCAATATTGGCAAAATCAAAATTCACCGTATTGTCGGGTTGGTGTCCTTGATAATCGCCTTTCTCGTATTCATCGGTTCACTACTGATTATTGACCACATGTTAATGGTCACCTTCAATGAGGAGGGCCAAAATATAGACTACCAATTTGCTTTCAGTTCAATCGTTCTTTCCAGTGGCTTTTTGGTTTTCGTGGCACTTGCTTACTATCACCGGAAGAATATACACCTGCACTCAAGGTATATGATTTCAACTGCCTTTTTTGCCTTAGTACCTGGATTGATAAGGATTGTTGGTTTTGATGGTGTAAGCCTATCCCAAAATACTTCGCTAACCTATTTCATCAGTATTGTACTGATATTCACTTTGATACTGATTGATTATAAAAAGGGAAAGGTTTATTCGCCTTATCTGATTTTGATGGTATTGTTCTCATTAATCGCCATTCTTTTCACTTCGATTCATGAATGGGATTGGTGGAGAAATTTGGTGGACGCATACAGGTTTTGATAATCCAATATTACCCAAATTCAAAATAATGGAAAAGGCGTATAAAAATTTAGGCTACTTTTTCTTCTATTGATTCCATTTACATTTTTGGGATTTTATAAAAGATACTTCATTCAATTTCCATCATTTGAGGAGACCAAAATTTATATTCATATACATGCAGTGATTTCATCAATTTGGCTATTAATGCTGATAGTTCAACCCTTCCTGATAAGAAACCGGAAATACAAACAACACAGGATTGTAGGGAAAATTTCATATTTTGTTTTCCCCCTGCTCATTCTATCATTTATCCCTGGAATGATGCGGATGGCAAGTTCTGGTAGCCCAAACTTGTTTTTCCCTTTATCAGATGCCATCATGTTGATTGTTTTGTATTCGTTGGCAATATATCATAGGAAGAATGTTTCAAAACACATGAGGTATATGATTGGCATCGCATTGGTCTTCCTTGACCCTACGCTGGGTAGAATTGGGGGGTTGCTCTTGGGTCTGCCGGATAAAGTAAATCAGAATGCACTATGTGTGCTGATATACTTTATCCTGATTGCATTAATATTTCTTGACAGAAAGAATGGGAAAAATTATCAACCTTTTTTGTTGATTTTCTCATTTTGGATAATCCATCAAATTACGTTCAATTTGATTTTTTGATAAAAAGAAAGAAAAACCTCCAACAACCATTAAAAACCATATTTCATTCACCTTTTAAATTTTTTAAAAAATGAAGACATTCATTTCAATCCTTACCCTGGCTGTATTCAGCCTCTTTTTCAACGAAAACCTCAGCGCCCAAAATGCAGATAACGACTACGTTATCGTGGAATACATGAAGGTTAAACCCGGCATGACAGACAAATACCTTGAATGCGAAAAGGTCTGGAAACTCATCCACCAAGAGCGGAAAAAAGCAGGTTTAATCATTGGTTGGGAAATCGAAGAAATGATGTACCCCAGCGGCACCAGTTCCGAATATGATTACCTCACCATCACCCACCTGAAAAACTGGGATGCCATTGGCAAGCTCGAAGCCAGCTGGGATGACAAGACTTGGGCGATGCTGACGAAAAACCTGACCGCCGCCCAAAAGGAGACCGCCAACAACACCGACCAGTACCGGGATTTGGTAAAAAGGGAAATCTGGACAGCAGGCGACATGGTGTTCGCCCTGGGCAGCAAAAATCAAAAGTACCGGGTAGAGAACTTTATGTCGATACCAGATGGCGGCTGGGATGAATGGACAGAAACGGAATCCAAATTCGTGAAGCCCGTCCATGAAAAAAACATCGCCAAGGGAAACCGTGCTGGCTGGCTCATGGGCTTTATGGTCTTGCCACGTGGCGGCGACTATCCCTACCAAGCTTCCACTGTTGATATCTTCAACACTTGGGAAGACATGAACAAGGATGAAGGCAAAGCCTGGAAAGAAGTTTATCCCGACATGAGCAATGACCGTATCGGGAAAAAAATTGAGGCCACCAGAACCATCGTCAAGACGGAAGTGCGCAGGCTGGTGGACTTTGTGGAATAGAGAAGTGAGAGGGTGAGAGCCGTGAGCGATGCAACATCCGCTCACATCTCTCACCTGCTCACGCTCTAATGCCGCCACTGCAAATATTTCGAGCATTAATTTTTTAAAATCTTTAAATTTCTATCTAATGAGAATAAAGTTCCACTTCACCCTCCTCGCCATCCTGTTGTCATTTGCAGCACTGGCACAATCCCCCCAAATGATAAACTACCAGGCTGTGCTACGGAACAGTACTGGCGACATTTCACAAAACCAATCCGTCAACGTGGAGTTCGTCATCCACAGCGGCTCCACCAACGGGCCTACCGTTTATTCCGAAGCGCACAGTGCCACCACCAATGAATATGGCTTGGTCAACCCTGCAGGTCGGGAATGGCGTCAGCTCATCCGGCAATTTTTCCACCATCAACTGGTCAGGGAGGCAGCTTTTTCCTTCAGGTAAAAGTGGACGGTGCCAACGTGGGCACACAGGAACTGGCCAGCGTGCCATACAGCCTGTATGCCTCTAGGGCTGCTTCGGCGGACAACGACAACGATACCGACCCTACCAATGAAATCCAGAGCCTGAGCATCAGCGGCACCACGCTGACCCTGTCGAATGGCGGCGGCACCGTGACGATTCCCGGTGGCATTCCAGGCCCGCAAGGCATTCCAGGTCCACAGGGAGCAACGGGCCCACAAGGTCCGCAAGGTGTTGCAGGTCCCACTGGGGCTACCGGTGCGACAGGCCCAGTGGGGCCACAGGGTGCCACTGGCCCACAAGGCCAGCAAGGCAATTCCGGCCAGCAAGGCCCAGCAGGAGCTGGTGTGCAAATAATCGGCTCTGTGGCTTCGGCGGCCAATTTGCCACCGGCGTACAATGGCAGCGTTGGCGATATGTTCATCTCTCAAAACAATGGCCACGGCCATGTGTGGAACGGCGCATCCTGGGACGACGTAGGTCAAATACAAGGCCCCGCTGGGCCAACAGGCCAACAAGGAATTGCAGGTCCACAAGGCAATACCGGCCCACAGGGTGCCACTGGCCCAGCAGGCCCACAAGGCCCAAAAGGCGATGATGGAAACCCCGGCCCAACTGGCCCACAAGGACTAACTGGCCCTACCGGTGCTACGGGCGCCACTGGCCCGGCAGGTCCAACTGGCGCAACTGGTGCACCCGGCCCAACCTACACCGCAGGTGCTGGTATTGCCATCTCTGGCAACGCCATCTCCGCCACGGACAACAGCCCAACCAACGAACTCAATACTGGGGCGACCCTCAACGGCACCTCGCTGCAAATCACCGATGCAGGGGGCACCAAGTCCGTTGACCTGAGCAGCCTAGCTGGCGGCGGCTCGCCCATCAGCAGCATTGAGGATGCCGACGGCAATACCAAAGTGCAGACCGAGGCAAACCCCAACGAAAACATCATCCGTTTCAACCTCGATGGCTATGAGAACATGGCCCTTAAAAAAAATGCCGCAGGCGTTCCACGGTTGGAATTGGCAGAAGACTTCAACAATACCTTCATCGGACTTGAAACAGGCTTAAACGTTACGACGGGCCAAAACAACGTTGGCCTCGGCTATAAGGCTTTGACCTTCACCACTACCGGAGCGAACAACACGGCCAATGGCTTTGTGACCTTTGTGCAATAACACGGAAGGCTCGGACAACACCGCCAGCGGCAAGGGCGCTATGTTCAACAACAGCAGTGGGAACAAAAACACCGCTACCGGCTTCGAAGCGTTGGTGGCCAACACGAGCGGCCACAACAACCTGGCAGAAGGCTACCGGGCTTTGTTTTCCAACACCACGGGCTTTTCGAATGTCGGTCTTGGCGTCGAAGCGTTATACATGAACACTTACCGCGCGAATTTGATAGCTGTCGGAGACTCGGCACTTTACAACAATACTACGGGCGGCTTTAACACGGCTATCGGCAGTAAGGCCCTGTTTTCCAACACCACAGGCTATAGAAACACGGCCAACGGTAGAGAGGCGCTGTTTTCCAACACTACAGGCTATGACAATACGGCTACTGGGGTAGGAGCGCTTCTTTCTAATACCGAGGGATTCCGCAACACGGCCACTGGGATGTCAGCGCTTTCTTCAAATACCACAGGCTCTTACAATACGGCCACTGGCAGGTCGGCGCTTTTCTATAACACCACCGGCGACAACAACACGGCCAATGGGATGCGGGCGCTTATTTTTAATACTCCACCGGGAGCTTCAACACGGCTAATGGAGTGGAGACGCTTTATTCCAACACCACGGGCATTTCCAACACCGCCAATGGTTATCAATCCCTGTATTCCAACACCACGGGAGACCAAAACACCGCCACTGGTAGGGAAGCGATGTTCTCCAACACCACAGGCAGTAACAATACCGCAAATGGATATGAGGCGCTGTCTTCCAATACTACGGGCAACTCGAATGTCGGTATCGGTATACGGGCGCTATACTCGAACACCACCAGCTTTAACCTCGTAGCCGTCGGCGATTCGGCACTGTACCATAATGGCGTGGGAGCAAGCCTTGATTATGAGGGAGCAAGCAACACCGCCATTGGGAGCAAGGCGTTGTATTTCAACACAATTGGATACGCCAATACCGCCACTGGATCGTCTGCGCTGATTTTAAACACCACAGGCAATTCAAATACCGCCACTGGAACGCATGCGCTGATTTCTAACACCACAGGAAATTCAAATACCGCAAACGGATATCATGCATTGTTTTACAACATAACAGGCCATGAAAACACGGGTATCGGTATGTATAGCGGGGATTTGGCCAATGATGCAAATTCGTCATGTACTTATCTCGGTTATGACACGAATCCGAGCACCGCCGCAACAATCTTTGTGAACAGTGCGGCCATTGGCAATTTGGCCCGTTTTACTGCCTCGAACCAAGTCCGTATCGGCAATACGGCTGTTACCTCTATTGGCGGGTATGCAGCCTGGACCAATATTTCCGATGGGCGCTTTAAACGGAATGTCACTGAAAATGTGCCCGGGCTGTCTTTTTGTGATGAAACTGCGGCCCGTCACCTACAACTTGGATATCAACGGTATATCAGACCGGTTGAATGAAGATGAGACCAATATACGGGACAAAGAGACTGGTACCACCCCTTCTGCCGCTGCCGCAAAGCGTGAAAAGGCAGCACAACTATCAACGGGCTTCATTGCCCAAGAAGTGGAAGCTGCGGCCAAGGAACTGGGCTATGATTTCAGTGGTGTGGACAGACCGCAAAATGAGGATGGGCTTTATGGCCTGCGCTATGCCGAGTTTGTGGTGCCGCTGGTGAAGGCCGTTCAGGAACAACAAGAAGAAATTGGTAATTTGAAATCGGAGGTTCAAGCCGGTAAATTGGAAATTGCCAACCTCCAATCTCAGCTTTCCGAAATGAACGACCTGAAAGCAAGGATGGCCAAACTCGAAGCGGCGCTGCTGCAATCGCCAACTGTTTCACCAAGCACAACCGACAAATAGGAACAGCTTGTTTGCCCATCTGTAAAACAGTGCGCTATTGCGGTAGGAATTGGGGAAACGATGGATGAAAGCACCATTTGTCGGGTAATTGGTTGGCTAAACTTTTGGAAGTTTAGCCAACTGCCTATCCTTTTACCCATCATTTTTAAATAAGAAAACAATGAAAAAAATAATTCTATCCACCATTACCTGCCTGAGCTTCACCTGCTGCCTGTTTGGCCAGTACCAAGTGGAGCGGCAGGTCATCGGTTCGGCTGGCAGTTATGGCACTACGGCCAACCACCAGGTTTCATGGACAGTCGGCGAAGTGGCCACGGCCAGTTTTATTGGCGGCAGCTTCCAGCTATCGCAGGGGTTCCAGCAGGCCGACGACTTGGTCAACGACGCATCGGATAAGTACCAGCTGGTCGGGTACAAGTTTTACCCAAACCCTGCGAACAGGGAGGCAACACTGGAATTGGACATGCCGTTTGCGGCCAACTTGGATTTCAGGGTGCTCGACCTTAACGGACGAACGCTACTTGATTTGAGTCAGGCCGTTACCGAAGGCCATTTCCAGCAATCATTAGACTTGTATGAATTGAGCGACGGTACTTACTATCTTCAAATTGCCGACGAAGAAGGGGAGCGCCTTACGACTATTGCGTTCGTGAAGGTTCACTAATATACCAAATTGACCGGGTGATTTAAAGTCATCCGGTCAATATTATAGCTGAATTTATTCTTCCAACACCTTAAATCTTCAACAAGGAAAACTGATGCCATTCAAGCGGGATACAACTCCTATCTCCGCTCCCATAAGGTGGAGTAGGTGGCCTATTCCTGTTACACCGTAGAAAAACGATAGTCTAAAATTTAATGTTTTCATTCATTCGGGAGGTGGTCTCGGCCGGCAATGAGATCGCTTCTCCTTTTTCGTACTGATTTTTCAAGTGGAAATGCTGGAAGCACAAGCCCGTCGGGACGGAATGCACCGTTCGGGCAAGGTAACTTTCACCCGCCAGTTGTGGCCAGTTTTTTAACGGACAACTGCTCACCCCCCTAATTCTTCCACCTCTTCAGCTCCTGCTCCCGGTGGTGCAGCGCCACCTTCACGCCATATTTTTCCTGGATATGCTTCGCCAATTGATCGGCAGCGTACACCGAGCGGTGCTGGCCGCCTGTGCAGCCGAAGTGGAAACTAAGGTCGGTGAAGCTCCGCTCGATGTAGTTTTCGATGGCCGGGTCGGTGAGCAGGTAAACCTGGTTGAGGAACTCCTCCATGTTGGAGTGGAGTTGGAGGAATTGATGACCGAGTCGTCCCGCCCCGTCAGCTTTTTGTAGGGTTCGTACAGGCCGGGGTTGTGGATGAAACGGCAGTCGAACACGAAGCCGCCGCCGTGTCCGGTCGTGTCTTCCGGCAAGCCCTGCTTGTAGCTGAAGCTCTGCACGCCCACCGTCAGCAGGCTCGAAGCGCCCCGCTCTTTGTCGAACGGTTCGAATTTTTTAGAAGAAACAATGGCGTTCAGCGCCTTCGTCAGTTCCGGCAGTTCAACGGGGAAACGGGCATTCTCCAAAATCCACTGCACATTGCGGATAGCGAACGGGATGCATTTGATGAAATACTCCTTCCGCCCAAAAGGAGACCGCCAACAACGCCCCCTATACCGGATTTGGTAAAAGAGAAATCTGGACTGCTGGCGACATGGTGTTCGCCCCGGGCAGCAAAAATCAAAAATACCGGGTAGAAAACTTCATGTCGATACCAGATGGCGGCTGGGATGAATGGACAGAAACGGAATCTAAATTCGTGAAGCCCGTCCATGAAAAAAACATCGCCAAGGGAAACCGTGCTGGCTGGCTCATGGGCTTTATGGTTTTGCCACGTGGCGGCGACTCCCCCTACCAAGCTTCCACCGTTGACCTCTTCAACACCTGGGAAGACATGAACAAAATGAAGGCCAAGCCTGGAAAGAAGTTTATCCTGACATGAGCGACGACCGTGTCTGGAAACGCATTGAGGCCACCAGAACCATCGTCAAGACGGAAGTACGGAGGCTGGTGGATTTTGTGGAATAGAGGAGCGAGAGAAGTGGGAGGGTGAGAACCGTAATGTGCGCTCTCATTCTCAAGAGATAGTCGAAAACTTAATGTTTTCATTAGAGGAGCGGCAGCCGGGCCGGCATTTTCGGTTGCCCTCCTTTTTTATACATCGAGCCGCCAGGTTTTGTGCATCTGGTATATCCAGATTTCCGAATCCCGCTGGTCCAAGTCTGAAAACCTGACCAAGCAGGGCAGGTGCGGAGGTAGCAATTAATTGCCAAAATTGATGTATTACAGGTGCTTTCCAAAAAACGCCATCGTCCGCTCCCAAGCCAGTTTCGCCGCCGCCTCGTTGTACCTCGCAGCCGAGGTGTCGTTGTGGAAAGCATGTTGAACGCCGGGGTACAGGTGCTGCTCGTATTTCACACCCATTGCTTTCAATTGCACTTCGTAGGCGGTCATTCCCGCATTCACCCGCTCGTCCATTTCGGCATAGTGCAGTTGCACGGCGGCCTTGATTTTCGGCACGTCGGCGGCTTCGGGCTGCCGACCATAGAAGGCGACGGCGGCTTTCAAATTGGGAACGTTTACCGCCAGGTTGTTCGACATGGCACCGCCCCAGCAGAAGCCGACGCAGCCGAAGCTGCCGTTGCAATCCTCCCTTTTTGCCAACAAATCAAAGGCCCGAATGAAGTTTTGAAGGGACTCCTCTGGTTTCAGCGTGGTGAACAGCTGACGGGCCTCGTCCTCGTTGGCGGGCGTGCCGCCGAGCGGGGCGAGGGCATTGGGTGCAAGGGCGAGGTAGCCTGCCTTGGCTGCCCTTCGTGCCACGTCTTCGAGGTGTGCGTTCAGCCCCCGGTTCTCGTGGATGACCACGACGGCGGCGTATTTCTTCCGTTTTTTCGGGCGGGCGAGGTAGCCCTTCATCTCGCCGTTGACGCCTGCCCAAGTGACGTACTCGGTGTGCAGGTCGTCGCCCTGCGTTTTATTGGCGGGGGTGCAGCCCGTTTCAATGAGCGGCAAAACGGCTAATGCCGCCGCCATGCCGCCCGTGAGCTTGGCGAGGCGTTCGATAAACTCCCTGCGGGGCAGGGGCTTGTGGGTGTACTCGTCGTAGAGGTTGATGATTTGCTGGTCCATAATGGCTGTTTTATTGAATGCTGTACAAGTGAATGTTTGCTGATTCATGCTTTTACCATGAAAATTCAAAATTAATTTTTAAATTTTCATGGTAAACGTCGCTTTTGACCAAATCTCCCAACCTCTTTATGGTAGTGGCTTCTCCATTCGTTGCTTCAGATTTGACGGGGAATTGCCAAATTTTGGTTAGCCCCCATTAAAAATCCCCTGCCTCTTCCATCTTGGGTTCCTTCTTTTTCTGCTGATGCAGCCTGTAACTGAAGGTCAGGTTCACCTGACGCCTGCGCCATTGGAAGTCGTTTTCCGTATAGAACGTCTCGCCTTCCGACACGAAGCGGTGGCGGCGGGAGTTGAACAGGTCGCTGACGTTGAGCGTGAGCGTGGCGTTGTTCTTCAAAATGTCCTGGCTGAGGGCGATGTCCAAGAAGTAGTTGGGCTTGCGATAACCCTGGGTGGTTTGCCGCTTCGCTTCGTAGTTGCCCCGAAGTTGTAGGTCGGTTTTCTTCCAAAAAGTGAACCGGGAAGTCAGTCGGGTAAACCAACTGTAGGTATCGGCTTCGAAGTCGGCACCAAGGTTGGCACCATCAGTGATGGAGCGGAAGAAGTTGAAGTTGCCGTCCATTTTCCACCACTTTGCCAAGTTGTAGGCGGCGGTGAACTCCAGGCCGAAAGCATCTTCCGTGCTGAGGTTTTCGGGGCGGGTAGCAGCGATTCCTTCTGCATCTACCCGACGTATGCGCTCGATTTTGCCGGTCGTATGGCGGTAGTATAGCGAGGAAGAGAGTGAGCCGTTATCCATGTACTTGATATGGCCAAACTCGTAGGCATCCGTAAATTCAGGGTCCAAATCGGGGTTGCCGCTCCAGTAGTTGCGCTCGTCGGAATAGGTGACAAAGGGGTTGAGGTCCCTGTATCGGGGCGGTTTACCCGTCGGCTGTAGCTCACCTGCATGGCGTTTTCGTTGGGCAAATCGTAGGTCAAGTGGACACTGGAAACAGGCTGTAGTAGTCCCTTGCGTTTACGCTATCGGCCGCTACGAGCCTCGTGGTCACGTCCGTGTACTCCGTCCGCAGGCCAACCTGGTAGGAGACCTTGCCTTTTTTGTCCCCAAAAATGCCGTAAGCAGCATGGATGTTTTCGTCGTACAGGAAGTTGTCGTCCAGTCCTTTGACCGTCTCCCAAGTGCCGTCCTTTAACTCTGTCACCCGGAACTCGTTCCCTAAGTTTCGAAATGTGCTGCGTAGGCCGCCTTCGACTTTTCGATTCTTTGAAAAAGGATGCACGTAGTCGGCTTGGAAGAGGTATTGCCGTTCCGTCTCGTAGTTGTAGGAGCTTTGCAACTTATCTATTGCACCACTTGGCGAGCCATCCGGCAGGTAGAACTTCTCCACGAAATCCTGATCGCTGTCCTCCCAGTTGTCGAGCAAACGGGCCTCGGCAACGAACTCGTGACCCTCCTTGTCAAACGTCTTTTTGTAGGTCAGCGAGTATTCGGAGTTGGGTTCGATTTCCTTCTCAAACTGGGTGCGGGTGCTGATGCTGGTCAGGTTGTTTTCATCGCCCACAAAATCCCGGTACTCGATGTCCATCGTGCGGTCGCCATCGGTGCGGCGCAAGGTGTAGGCGGCGGTGAGGATGTTTTTTGGGTTGAAATAAAAATCAAGTCCACCCCGAATATTTTGTGCAATCACCTCCTGGTCACGGGTATTTTTTTGGCGATAAATAAAGGTGGTGTCACCAGCAAAACTTCTTTTGTAAATAGAGCCGCCGCTTGGCGAGGTGCGGTAGGAGATGCCGTAATTGATGAAAAATTGAGGCGCTCGTGGCGATAGTTGAGGTTCAGTGCCACACCGTAGTTTTCGGGATGCCCGGCGATGAGGTCGAAGGCACCGTTGAAGCCGTTGCCCTGCTCTTTTTTCAGGATGATGTTGATGATGCCGCCCACGCCCTCGGCCTCGTAGCGGGCGCTGGGGTTGGTGATGATTTCCACCCGCTCGATGAGGCTGCCCTGCAACTGTTGCAAGCCAGCCGCCCCGTTGAAACTGACCAGCCCGCTGGGCTTGCCATCAATGAGGATGCGCACGTTGCCGCTGCCCCGTAAGCTGACGTTGCCCTCCACGTCCACCTGCACGGAGGGGATGTTGGAGAGCAGTTCGGCGGCGTTGCCACCGGCATTGGCGAGGTCTTTGCCGACGTTGAACACCCGCTTGTCGAGCGGCATCTGCATGGTGCTTTTTTCGGCCTGCACCACGACTTCGCCGAGCATCGTTTCCGCTGCCTTCAATTCGATGTTGCCGAGGTCGAGCGGCGCTTTTTTAATCTCAATTTTTTCAACAATAAAAGGCTCGTAGGCCAGAAACTCGAACTTGGCGAAATAGCTGCCGGTCTTCGCCGATATTTCAAATATGCCCGCATCGTCGGTGATGGTGCCATCCACGAGCAGGCTGTCCGTTATTGAAAACAGGCTAACAGTGGCGTAGGGCAAAGGCGCACCCGTTTGGCTGTCGGTGACTTTGCCCTTGATTTGGGCATGGAGAGTTAAGGAAGAAACGGCGAAGCAAATAATTAGGAACGCTCTCATTGTGTAATTATAATTAGTGAAAAATGGGTTGTCTCTACAATATTTATCTATCCACAAAGCGATAATAGACAAATCATCAAAGCTAAAAACAGGCCCTTGGCCTAATTGTTACCGGGTTGTCGGCGAATCCGGTAAATGTGGAGATGAAAAAAGTGGGATTGTGTATTTGGAAGAGAAAAAAGCACTGCGGACCAATAAGCCGGATTCTGTACACTCCACGCAAGCAGAGGCTCCATCATTTATCTGGGACCAGCCCTCACGGCTGGCCTCTAGCTGCCTACCCCGGCTCGGGCGAGCAGCCCTTCCATCCCGATGCAAGCATCGGGACATCACCGGTGTACATGACATTTCAACCCACAAGGTTTATCCGCCCCGCTTGTTGCCAAACGACGCCGTGCGCTCTTACCGCACGTTTTCACCCTTACCACTCGATTGCGGATTGCAGGATTGCGGATTGCGGATTAGGTTGACTGCAACCTTGCGCCTAATCTGCTTCTTATGAAAAGTTATTAAAGCAAGCAGGCATTTCTAAGAATCCGCAATCCGCAATCCCAGAATCCGCAACCGAATGGCGGTAATTTTCTGTGACACTCTCTGGCCCCCGTTTGACCGGAGTCCCACCCGTTAGGTGGTGTGGCGCTCTACGTTGTCCGGACTTTCCTCCCCAACCGCACTTCCCCTTTAGGGGGCAGGGGGTCAAGGCGATGGAGTAGCCCGCAGTGCGGCGCAAAGCTAAAGCAAGTTTCGGGTTCCGAGTTTTGAGATTTGAATCGAGGGTTCACTGTTCCGCCAATTTCATCAAAAACTGCTTCCAAAGCACGTAGGCTCGGGCCAAGGTTGTGCCTTGCACCTGGTCGTACCAGCCAATGGTCACTGTCTCCACTTGGTGTTCGGGTTCATTGCCGAAAGGCGTGTGGAGAAAGGTTTTTCCCGGCTTCGCCGGAATGAGAATGGCCAAGCATTTTCGTCGGGAGTGGTCACGATTCGGAGTTTTTCTACGTCAATATCCTGAAAGTGGAGGTAGTATTTGCTGCCGCCAATTATCGAATCTTTCTCCAGGGTGCGCCTCAGCACTGGAATTTCGAGCAGGGTGCTATCGGCCCTTGAGAAGTTGGTGGAAAAGGTTTTCGAAAAAGTTGTTCCATTGAGCGAATCGGGGAGGCTGGAAGGCAACTGCAAGCTGAGCAAGTTGTTGAGTTGCCAACGAAGGTCTTTCAGGCTGGCATCGGTGGGCGTTGCCGCTGGCTGGTTTTGGGCATGGCAGCCAAGTGAAAGCAGCAGGAGCAGAAGAACGAAGGAGGTAGTTTTCATGAAATCAAATTTGTTGGCTGCAAAATTAGCTTAAACTGTGCCGTGTTGGTGGGGCATTGCAAATGGTGGAATTCATTAACACAAAAGGTATAGGATTTTCGCTAAAATTGCACCGCTCTTCTTCAAAACCGTTTCTGAGCTGAATATCAAAATGTGGAAGTGACGAATGCCCAGAACCGTCAAGTGTGACTAACGAACAAAGTACTAAATGCAAAAGGACCATTCATTGTCCAATTTGAAAAATCTGCTGAAAAATTTAAATCCTGTTCTTCACCGTTGGCGTGAGCGCTATCGGCAATTTCAAGGCCGGAAGCCGATATTGGCCAAATCTTTATTGGGGGCAGGCCTTGCACTTTGCCTGTCACTTGTCGCCATTACTGCTTTTGTCCTTCTTTTGTTCAATGGTGCTTTCGGCCCCATCCCCACATCGGCTTCCCTGAAAACAATTGACCATAACCTAGCTTCCGAAGTGTACTCGGCGGATGGCGTCCTGCTGGGCCGCTACTTTTTCGAAAACCGCCTTCCCTCCAGTTTGGAGGAGATTCCGGCTTGCTTGAAAAACGCACTCATCGCCGCAGAGGATACCAGGTTTTACGAGCACCACGGCATTGATTATTGGGCACTGGGAAGGGTTTTGGTGAAAAGCATCCTGATGCAAGAGGACGAATCGGGCGGCGGCAGCACCATCACGCAGCAGTTGGCCAAGAACCTTTACCCTCGAAAAAAATTCCGGCTGATGAGCCTGCCCATCAACAAGGCCAAAGAAATGGTCATTGCCGCTCGCCTCGAAAAAGTGTATTCCAAGGAAGAAATATTGACGCTCTACCTCAACACCATCCCCCTTCAGCGGCAACGTGTTTGGGATAAAAACCGCTTCCAACCGCTTCTTCAACAAAGAACCAAAAAACCTGAAGCCCGAGCAGGCTGCCGTGCTGGTCGGAATGTTGAAAGCCACTACAGCCTACCATCCTTTCAAAAACCCAGAACGCTCCAAGGAACGCAGGAACGTCGTGCTTGGAAGGATGGAAAAGCATGGCTTTTTGAAAAAAACAGAACTGGATTCCCTCCAAAAACTGCCCCTAAAGCTCGATTACAAACCCCAAACCCACAACGAAGGGGATGGAACCCACTTCCGGGAACACCTGCGGCTTGAACTGGAGGAAGCTTTGAAAAAATACACAAAACCTGACGGAAGTGATTACAATCTCTACACCGATGGCCTGAAAATTTACACCACCATTGACTCCCGCTTGCAGCATTTTGCCGAAAAAGCGGCGGAGGCTGAAATGCGGAGGATTCAGGCCAATTATTTCAAGCAAGCAAAAAAGGACAAGCTGACCAAGTCATACGGCAACGAAGACCTGCTCAACCAGCATGTCAAATTAGCTGACCGGGCGAGGACGATGCGGGAGCGGAAGGCGAGCAAGGAAGAGGTGGCCAAAGCGCTGACGACCCCAACCAAAATGACAATTTTGAACTGGAAAACAGGGTTGGACATTGATACGATGCTCTCGCCAATAGATTCGGTCAAATATTACCTCTCGCTGCTGAACACCGGATTTCTTGCCGTGGATTACAAAACCGGAAAAATACTGGCCTGGGTGGGCGGCGTCAATTTCAAGTACGCAAAGTTTGACCATATAAAATCACGGCGCCAGGTAGGCTCCACCTTCAAGCCCATACTTTACTCCCAAGCCCTCGAAAGTGGCATAGATCCTTGCAAACACTGGCACAACGAGCATATCACCTACGAGGAGTTCGACAACTGGGCACCCAAGAACGTGGACGAGCAATACGGCGGCTATTACAATATGGAGGGTGCGCTGCGGCGCTCCATCAATACCATTGCCGTACAGGTCATTTTGGAAACAGAGGCGGAACCTGTGGTGGAAATGGCCAAGCGCATGGGCATAAACTCCCCAATACCGAAGGAAGCAGGCATCGCACTCGGTGGCGTGGATTTGACGCTGTACGAGATGGTCAACGCATTTTCAACCATCGCCAACCGGGGCAAACGGCCCATCCTTCATCATATTACCAAGGTGGAAACCAAGGAGGGCGAAATCCTCAAAGGCTTTGCGTCGCCCAAGCCAAAATCCTTTGTGGCCGCCATGTCCGAAATGCATGCGGACATGATACGCTACTTCCTCATCCAGGTCATCGAGGCCAAGGATGGAACTGCGCACCGACTGCGCAGCCAATTTACGCTAAACGTACCCGTGGCAGGAAAAACTGGCACCTCCAACGACAACCGGGACGGCTGGTTCATCGGTTTCACCCCCGACATCTGTTTTGGTGCCTGGGTGGGAGGCGAACACCCGCAGGTGCGGTTCAGTGAGACAAGGCTTGGACAGGGTTCCAGCACGGCTATGCCCATCTGCACCAATTTCCTCAACCAGGTGTACGGCTCGAAGCAATATGTAAAATGGGGGAAAAACACTTTCCCGGAAATGGACACCATCACGCTGGACAAACTGGATTGTTACGGGCTCCGTCACCCAAAGGACTCAATTTTGATGGATTCAATCGTAGCACCCACGCTACAGCTGCCCCAACTTGGAAAAGATTAAGGCCAACTTGATGAGCCTTTCAATTGAAAGGTAGTCACTTTGCTTGTGGGGGGTGGTAGTTGGCTCTCCATTTTATTTTGATCTCAAAGCCACCTTTTTTCTGACGCTCTCATCCTTTCCTTTTTTGAAGCTCTGATAGTCAACCCTTCAATGGACCAGTTTTCTTGAATCGTTTTGAAGCCGTCAAAGAATTGATTGTTACAGATTCATGTTGCGAGCTATTACAAACAAGTCAGATAGAAACTCTAGATTTCGCCGACTCCCCAATCGTCAATCGTCAATCGCTCAATCGTAAATCAATCAATCACCTTCATCAGCTTGGCCGCCCGGCTCAATTTTCCGTCAATGCGTAAGCAAACAAAATAAGGAGCAGCTACCTCGTTTATCAAATCCAGTTCGACCGTTCCAATGGGTGCCTCGAATGCAAAATCCCGAATGATTTGGCCCCAAACATTGACCACCAAAAGGTGCAGCTCTTCAAAAGGTACTTCCACTTTGTAATCAATGGTCAAGAAATCGGCACTTGGGTTTGGGTAAATCCGCATTTTGGCCAAGTCGTCGCTGGTCGTAAACAGCTCATCGGGCAACCCTTCTATGATTGTGAAATTGTCCAGGCCAGCCTCCACGACGTTGGGCGTGCCGCTGCGGTCGGAAGCCGTGAAGCTGAGGCGCATGTCATCCGTGATTTCAATATAGCTGTTAAGGTCAAAAGTATCAGTGGGCGTCCATGCTTGCACATTGGCGGAGTCGGTTGCGATTACGGCCAGCACTTTACTTTCCAGCCCGTTGCTGATGCTCACCACCAGCGAGTCGTTGGCCGGATTGTTCGAGATGGCATTGTACCACCAATAGGCGAAAGCAAGCAGCGGTCGGTTGTAACGGCTCCGCAATTGCATGGGCGGAGAGGTCAGGCGGGTTTCGCCGTTGTCCACCTGGTCGTCGTGAACGAGCACGCCCTGGTTGCCAGTGACAAAAGCCTTCGTGCTGCTTACGATGAATGGGGAGTCGCCCTCCGGGGCAAACTGCTTATTGGCCGCCCGGATGCCCACGGGCTTGCCACGTTCCCAAATGCCGTTGTCAGCGGTGCCTTCAACCTGCCAGCCGAGGTCGTTATCGAAGCCGTCCGAATAGCCCGGCTGCTTGAGATAAATAAGGTCTTTCTCCGTAGGCATTTCCAACGGACTGCCTCCATTCGATAAATAGCCCCAAAGACCGGCAAACAACGTATAGCTGCCCTGCAGCACACCTTGCACCTCGAAAACGCCATTCGCATCGGTCGTGGTGGAATAACTAAAATCGTTGTTTTCGATTAATATCTCTACATCGGCAATCGGCAGAAATGTCTCAAAATCCAATACCTGACTCGTGAAGGTAAACTGGGGCAGCGGTATCATTTGCACGTCCAAAATGGTCAAATCACCTGCCACTAAAACGGCCTCAGCGGTAAGGTCGAAATAGCCTTTTGCAGTAAAAAGCACGTCGAAGCTGCCCGCCGAAGCCTGCCCAGTTTTGTAATCCCCAGTGAAGCCGCTCGTCGCAAAATTGGCATCGCCCGACTGGATGCTGACCTTTGCACTGCCAATGGGCGCACCCGTGTTTTTGTCCGTAATTTTTCCTTCCAAATAAGCCACCCGTGGATAGGTCGGTTTTAGGATAAAAAGTCCGTTTTCGATGTCCGTCGCAGCAATCAGCCCGGACGGGAAATACGGGTAAGCCCCCCAGCAGCCGTGAAATCCTTCGCTAAACTCCGTGTTTGTGTCATAAGATTCCACTTCGATGAGGTTGTCGGGGCGGGTGGCGTCCACCACCACGCAGCCGTCGGTGTAGTTGGAAATGACGATATAGTTCCCAAAAGCATGGGCGTTGTGCGGGATGACGCCCGTACCGAGCGTGGCCATTGGCCGAAATTCGTCGAGCAGTTTTATGTCATCAATGTTCGTCAGGTCGAAGGCGGCGGTCGGTCCATTTGCCCGCTCGTCGGTGGTGTAGAGCACCGTGCCATCCGCATTTGCCCATACGTTGTGGCAAAACTCAAACGGCGTGGGCTGCGTGGCCAGCAGCACGGGCGCCAACTTGTTTGAAACATCAAAAACGCTGAATTGGCCTTCGTAAATCTCCGCCGTGTAGAGCAGGTTGTTTTGTACAAAACAGTCGTGCGCATAAACCGGGGGCGTGTAGCCGACAAACTGTGGTTTCCCCGGCACCGAAAAAACGTCAAGGATAATGGGGCCTCCGCTGTTTTGGTCACAGCCAGAGAGGTAGCAGTAGCCCTGCTCGTCTATCCAGAGGTTGTGGCAAGTGTAGAGCGAGTCGGTGGTGCCGGGCAGCACGGGGCGCCAGTTTTCCCAGGTCACCCCGTTCGGTAGGCCGGAGAGGTCAATGACCAGTACTCCCTCCGTCGTACCGGGCTGGTCGGTGGCCACGTAAGCGAAATGGCCCCAGGTTTTCAGGTCACGCCAAGTGGATTGCCCACCGGGTATCATTTGAATTTCCATCGGGTTTGCCGGGTCGGCCAGGCTCACCACGGAGACGCCGCCCCGCAGGCCCACCAGTGCGTACTCCGTTCCATCGGGGGCGGTGTAGCCCCATACGTCGTTGGCCAAGGAAACATAGTCCAGGTGGGAAATAAGTTCGAGTTGTTTTTGGGAAAAAAGGTGGGTAATCAACCCCAGAAAACCAACCACCAGCAGGGGGCGAATTTTGAAAATGAAAAGCTGTTTCATGTGAAATTAGTTATTGGGTTATTGGGTTATTGGGTTATTGGGTTATTGGGTTATTGGGTTATTAAGAAGTTGATTATCAGTCTTTTAAGCAATAGCTCAATATCCCAATAACTCAATACCCAATAACTCAATATCAAAATGTCGGCACCAGCACGTACCCGTTCTGGGCAATCTCGCCAAAGTCGTCGAAATCAATCCAAAGGTAGCCGTTGGAGCCCCATTCCGTTCCCCATGAACTGAGCACTTCGAAGGCTTCCAGCTCCAGGTTGTAGCCCACTACCATGAATGGCAGTGTAATCCGCTCGGCGGTGGAGCCGATGGCCGACCAGAACCGGGTGTTGTTCACGTTCTCGAAACTGCGGGGCACGTTCATCTCCACGATGACGGGATTGCCCCGCATCAGGGCTTTTTGCACCTCGAAAACCTTTTGCGGTTCCCGATGGGTTTCCTTGAAAATTTGAAGGTAGTTGGCTATCCTGAACTTGTCCGTGGTGGTTGCATTGCGGGGGATGTTCGGCGAATCGTAGGGCATCACGTCGGCGCTAACTGTGCCGTCAGTCACTAGGAAGCGTAGGCCGTTTTTGATGTCAGGTTTGCCTTCCTTCACCAGGTTTAGCGCCAAGAAATCGGGGCTGAGGTTCACCTTGTAGTTCTTGCTGAAATTGGTGTAGAACTCCATGCAGGCCGAGAGGATGTAGGTCGTGATGGTGCCCCTTTCGCCCACTTTTCGGGGTGGCATGAGGTAGGTCTTGATGCTCTGCTCGTTCATCATGGCCTTGGCGTTGCTGCCGAGGCCGGGCATGGTGACCATCATTTGGTCAATCATCTCCGGAGAACTGATGCCGATGGCCGCCCCCTTTATCGTGAAATCGGGCGGGATGGTGTCGGTCTGTGCGGAAATTTTTACGAAGAAAAAGAAAAGGAGAAGGCCAGCTAACGAAAAACGGGTTTGCATTTAATATGATTTTGTTTCAAAATAAGTAGCCACGGCATTAACGCCCGAAGCTGGGGTTTTTGTTTTCCGAAGCGAAAAAAAGAATCGATTTTTAACAGCCGAAGCTACTGCTTGGCAAACTTAAATCTCTACTTGCAAATCAGCGGGATCACCTTTTCCACCACGTCGAGATAGACCATGGCCCTCACTTTTTTGAAGTCCTCACAGGCTTCAGTCAATCGGTTCATGTTCATGTATGCCTGGCCCCTCAGGTAGAGAAAATTGGCATTGCTGGGGAACATGGCCAGGGCTTCGTCAGTTTGGCCACGCCCGCCTCCTGGTTGCCCTCGTTAAATAGGTCGCTTCCTTCATTGGCCAGCGCTGTTGCTTTATCATACTTCGAAATGGCTGCTGGGCAACGGGCAGCATCGGGTCGGAAGGTCACGGTAATCTCCGCCGAGGATGGAACTTGGCGGCCTTTCCGCACGGCGGGGTTCCATTGCCCCCAAGTGGCAGTGGCGGTCTTCACCGCTTCCCAGCGGAATTCGTTCCCGAGGTTCCAGTAGTCGCTGAGGTCGAGCACCCGGACGTAGCCATCGGGTTCGGCGAGCAGGGTCATGTCCATCGTACCGATGATGCAACTGTCCTTGTAGCCCTTGGGATAATTGAGGTTTTTGGCAAAAAATTGCTCCAATGCCGCATCACCGCCCTTGTAGGTCACCGAGTCGTCCACCACCACGTACACCGAGTCCCGGTTGTCGAGGATGACGAAGTCAGCCGGCTCCTCCAGCTTGAACTTGATGGGGAAGGAAACCTGCGTGCGCACCGGTTTGCCCTTGTTTCTTCCGGGTGCCCAAGTGAGCTTGGCCTGTTTCAGTGCCTCGTTCATGCCTCCCATAACTCGCATGGCCTCTGCACCGCAGCCGCTGCCAATGTCTTTGAGCAAGGTGGGACTGGAGATGTAGCCGTCCTTTTCCACCACAAAACTGACCACCACCGTGCCTTCCACGTTTTGTTCACGTGCCTCGATCGGGTAGTTGATGTTTTGGTTGATGAAAATCAGCAGTGCCCGCTGGGCACACTGGTTTTTCACGGCAATGGTCGTGTCAAGTGTTTCGCAACCTGGGAAGCGGGGGGATTCTTCCACGACTTTGTAAATGGTGGTATCAATTTGAGCAAAAATTGGCAGTGCAAGCGCCAAAATGCAGATGGTCAGTAGCTGTTTCATGTTTGTTGTTGAAAAGACATTAGACCATAGACAATAGACTTTAGATGGATAATTGGCAATGTCTAGCGTCTATTGTCTAAGGTCTAATGTCTATCGTCTCCAAAATTTGCTGGCAAAAGTACCAATCCTGTATCAATTCCAGCACTCGGCATAAACTTGCCCTTAAATAGCTGATTATCATTTGGTTGTGAGAAATGCGGAAACCGCCGTACATTTCCGCCATTGTTTTTCATAAAATTTTAGCCTAATGAAATTGCCATCCATTCCCTACCTCGCAGACGCATTTCTTGGCGTAGTGCGCCGTTTTCCTTTGGTGATGCTTGCCGCTGCAGCCGGCGTTGTTGTTTCCATGGTTTTGATTGAACACAACGACAACATTGACGAAGACGAATGTATAAAAATCTTGATGACCTGCGCCCTTGGGCTATCCAGCTTGCTTTGTGCCTCCATCATTTCAGAGCGGTGGAAATTAAGCTTCCCTGCCGCTTTGGCCCCCCACCTTGTTGTCTTGGGATTGCTCGGTTTATACTATTTCACACTGGAACCGAATGATGATATGGGGACAATCGTGACGCCAGTACGCTTCTTCGGCCTGAACTTGGCTGCGCACTTGGCCGTGGCCTTTCTGCCCTACCTCGACCAGTCGCCAGTGGAAGATTTTTGGGAGTACAACAAGCGGCTTTTTGGCAATTTCATGGTTGGGGCTTTTTACAGCCTGGTGATTTTTGCAGGGCTGAGTTTTGCCATTCTGGCGGTCAACGAGTTGTTCAACTTGGATATTGACGAAAAAATCTACGCCCACCTGTTTGTGGTGCTGGCCGGTATTTTCAACACGGCTTATTTCCTCGCCCATTTTCCCAAGCGATTTGATTTCGAAACAGAATCCGTTGAAAATCAGGAACTTGCAACGCCAACCAACCTGTTTACTGGCCCGTTAAAGAACTTAACCAAGTTCATCTTGATACCGATTGTCGCCATTTACTTCTTGATTCTGTACGCCTTTTCAGCAAAAATCCTCATCCAGTGGGAACTGCCAGAAGGTTGGGTAGGCAAGCTGGTACTCGGCTTTTCGGTGGCGGGCATTTTCACCTACCTGCTGAATTACCTGATGGTCAAATTTGACGAAAGTTTCGCTGTGAAAGGATTTCGTCGCTGGTTTTTCTACGTTCTCCTGCCGATGGTAGTGCTGCTTTTCGTGGCCATTGGTCGCCGCATGAGCGACTACGGCGTTACGGAGGCGAGGTTCGTCGTGGCCATTTCCGGGGTCTGGCTGCTGCTCATGTCGGTCTATTTCATCTTCTCCAAACGAGACAACATCAAGTTTATCCCCATCAGCCTGGCTTTTTTCTCGCTGGTTACGGTGCTAGGCCCGTTTAATGCATTCAAGGTCTCAGAGCGCAGTCAAGTTGGGCGTTTGGAGGAGCTTTGGAAAAGAACAACATGTTGAAAGACGGCAAAATTGTGGCAGCCACGGACTCGCTGGACAAGGCCGATGCCGAAATCATTCGCACGACGATAAACTATTTGCAGAACAATGGGCACTATGAAAAATTGGTTCCTATGCTTGGACTTTCAGGTGAAGCTTCAAAACCAGATTGGCAAACCATTAGCAACTTGCTTATCAAGCTTGGCATCGAACAAAGCATGGATAACACCAAAACCTGTTCAGTCTATTTTGACACCAACAACGAGCAGGTAATTGAGATAACCGGCTATAACCAGCTCTACAGGATAAATGCTTACCAAAAAGCCAAACTATCCGACGACTTCACCGGCTTTCAAATAACCGATGGCATGACTGGGCTTCAGTACGTTAAAAATGGACAAAAGCAGGACAGTTTTGACCTTCGGCCTTATTGCCAAAAACTGCAAGAAAAAGGGCTTTGCAACGAGGGAGTCCTACACGACTCTTTGTCCGTCTTTGAGGCAAGTGCAGCGGGTTTTGACCTGAAATTCTTAGTGGAAAGTTTGTCGTTTGAAAACGATGGAGCTTGGAAAATAAGGGATTTTAACGGACGAGCATTGCTTCGAAGCAAGCATTAAAAAACTGATAGCCAATCAGTTACAATTGAAATTATAATTTGTCAATAAAAAACGAACAGCCAATCAACAGTAGCCAACGTCGCTGTAATCGTCCCAAAACAAGTCACGGGGCTGCTCGATGGCTTGGCCGCTCGACTGAGCTGGGGCTTGGACTTTGACTTCTCTTGCGTTTGCTTTTTTTGCGTTTGGAAGCGTCTTGTCTTCACGCTCCTTCGTTCGGATAAGTTCAATAAACTTTTTCATGGGCTTACACAATGGTTTTTCGGCAGTTCACATGAATAGTATTTCACGGTAAGTGCCCGGTTTCAGTTTAACTCGCCAACAATGTTTTAGTTACGGATGTTCGAGAAAATGGAGGGTTTTTTTCGCAATTCTTCCGAAAAAAATGCATATCAAAGTAGCTTTGCCCGAATTGCCGAATTGACTTGCAAATTGCAACAATTAATATTTAAAGTCAAGCACCGAACAATTTATTGATTATCAACCGTTAACGATGTGGCACTTGGTTGTTTTTTAAGCACCCAAAACCAATGAAAAACTGTGTTTATGAATCTGGCGCTGATAGCTCACGATGGGAAAAAGCCCGAAATGGTCGCATTTGTACTCCAAAATAAGGCGATGCTGATGGGCGCTACGTTGTTCGCTACCGGCACCACGGGCGGTCACATCGAACGGGCTGGAATTGACGTAGAGCGGCTGTTGTCGGGGCCAAGAGGTGGCGATGCCCAAATTGCCGCCATGGTGGCAGAAGGAAAGCTGGATGCCGTAATATTTTTCCGTGACCCACTGGACAAGCACCCCCACGAACCTGACGTCCAAATGCTGATGCGCCTCTGCGACGTGTACAACGTGCCGTTGGCTACCAACCCAGCGGCAGCAAACATGATGCTGGCTGGACTTAAAGCATTTGCCAAGACCAAATAATGCATTTCCAGGCGCAAAACTTCCAAGTTTTCAACCAGACAGTTTCGAATAATTAAGGAGTTCACTACCTTGTTGATAAAATTTCCCAGCTATGTATAAATCATATCTTACCCTGTTTCTGGCAATCCTCTTTTTGGGTACTTCTTCCTTGTTTTCTCAGAATTGTGAAGGCAAAATCGTTGAAGATAAAGTTGTTGGTGGCACACAACTGATCAAGACTGTGCAAGAAGTGATCATCGTGCGTGGCACTTACACCTACAGCCTTGACTTTCGCAATGAAAGGAGCGGGCTGTTCGCCAGGGTCTATTCAAAAGGTGGGGAAATATTCAACCAGAACGATGAGCTTATTTTCATTGACGAAAATAGCACTCGCCGCAGTTTCAGGTTTGTCGAAATGGGAGAAATGGCGAAAGACGGCGGTACTCCAACGCATCAGAACACCTTGGCGCTAGACCTTGCTTCCATGGAGTGGCTTTCCGAAAACGTGATGACCACCGTTTTCATCAAGAACAATGTGAAAAACCAGATGCTCAAGTTCACGGTCAACAGCAACCGACAAGCTGACTTCCAGAATATTGCTAAGTGTTTTTATCAAAAACTGGATAAGACAATGGTGAACGACAACCCGCTTGTTTCCAACGAGCGCCAGGTTAGCGGCAATGACCCAATTAGTCGAACCAACGACGGTTCGCCCGTCTCACAGACAGGCAACAGCGTCAAGCGGGTGGCAGATATTAGCCAACTCAACGACCAAGAACTGGCCGACCTCTACGACGAACTTAGGCGCACCAAAGAGCGGGTCAGGCAGGAAATTGCAGCTGAAAAAGACCGGCTTGACAAGTACAAATCCCAAATTCAGCAAGAAATAGCCAGTGCGAGGGAATTGGCGCAAGCCGAAAAAACCAAATATGCCCAAGAAGTGCTGGAAGCCCGCAAGCGCTCGCAGGCGGAAGTTGAAACCGCCCAACAGGAAAGCGCCGCAGCCGTGATTTCAACAAAAGAAAAAGCCACCACTGAAGTGGAGAAAATCAACGCCTCTGTGGGAGATGCCAGAAGACGGGCGAACGAAGAAATTCAGAAGGCCAAACTAGAATCCGCAGAGCAAGTGGCAGCAGCTAGGGCGGCGGCAGCGGAGGAAATCAAAAAGACAAAAGAAGCGATGGAAATGGCCAAGCTGCAATACGCAGACGATATTTCCTCTGCGAGGGAAACCTCTGCTTCAGAAATGAAGCGCATCCGGGAAGAGAATTTACAGCAGGTGGAATTGGCACGAAACCAAGCCAAGGTGGAGCGTGAGCGCACAGTCGAAGAGGTGGTGGGCACCAAAAGAAGTGCCTCGGATGAGATATTGAAAGCCAAGGAAGAAGCCGCCGAAGCAGTTGCGAAAGCAAGGGAAGCGGCGGTGATTGAAAAGGAAAGACTCGCATTTGAAGTAGCGGAAAGCAGGCGGAAAGCAGCGGAGGAGAAGTCGCAGTTCCAAGAAAAAAATGCCGCCGAGATGGCAGTGATACAAGAAAACGTGGCTCGCCAAAAGGAGACCGCCGCTTTGGAAGTTACAGCCACCAAGAAAAAGGCCGCCGAAGAAATCCAACAGACTCAAATGCAGGTGGCCGAAGAAAAGAGCCGGGCAACCGAAGAAATTGCAAAAGCGAAACAAGCAGCCGCACTGCAAGTGGCAGCAGCAAGGGAGGTAGCCGAATCGGAAAAATTAAAATCTGCTGAGGCTGTCAAAGCGGCCAAGGACGAGGCTACCCGCCAAATACTGGAAATTGGAAAACAAGAGGCCGAAAAAGTAGCGGCTGCCCGGTCAAAAGCAGAGGCAGAACAGCTCAAAATTGTGCAGGAAATTGCGGAAGCAAAAAAAATGGCCGAGGCCGAAATCAGCAGGATTCAGCAAGAAGTGGCCAAGGCCATTGAAGCTGCCAAAGCCACCGAGGACAAGATTAAGCAACAGGCTGCACAAGAAGTAGTTGCTGCAAAACAAAGGGCGACGGAAGAAATTTCAGGGGCACAAAAAATGGCCGCACAGGAAGTGCAGGAGGCTCAAAAACGCTCGGACGAGGCAAAAAAAGATTATGCTTCTGACGTAGCCGGTGCCCAAACCACGGCACAGGAACGCATCAAGCAGATTCAGGAGGAGGCTGCCAAGTCAGTTATCGAGGCGAGGGAACGGGAAAAACAGGCCAAGGAAATGACCGCATCAGAAGTGGTAGCAGCCCGTGACAAAGCCGCCGCCGAAGTTGTAGCCGCTCAGGAAAAAGCTGCTCACGACATTGCGACAGCCAAGGAACAGGCCGCCCTTGCACAGCAAAAATCGGCAAACGACGTGGCCGAAGCGAAGCGCAACGCCACGGAAAACATTTCAAAAATAAGGCAGGAGGAGGCCGAACAAGTGAGGGCAGCCCGTGAAAATGCTACCAACGAACGCCAAAAACTTGCTGGTGAAGTGGCCGCCGCCCGGGAAGCGGCAGCCCGTGAAACCTCCTTGGCAAAAGAGCAAACCGCCAACGAAATCAAGACTGCCAAAGAAACTGCTGCCAAACAGAAAGAAGCCTCGGCACTGGAAGTGCTTGACGCCAGAAAGGACGCTGCCGAGAAAATTGCGACCGCAAAAGAAGCCGCCGCCAAGGAAGTGGCCGCTACGCAAAAGCAAGCACACGAAGCCATCTCGCAAGCCCAACAGGAGAAGCAGAACAAGCTCAACGAGGTGGCAGTCCAAATTGCGGATGTGGAAGCTACTGCCCAAAAGCAAATCACACAGGCGCAACAACAGGCCAATGTTATGATTCAACAGCACTCGAAGCAGGTGGCCGAATCTGAGGCGCAGTCTCGTGCCGACATTGAGGCTGCCCGAGTACAAGCCAAGGACGAAATCGCCAAAACCCAAAAGGAAACTACGGACAGGAAATCACAGTTCGCCAACGAAGCGGAGGATGCCCGGAAACAATCGCTGGAGGAAATAAACAATGCCAAGAAGGAAGCTTCGGACGCCGTTTACGCTGCCAAACAGCAAGCTACCGACCAAGTAACAAAGGTGAAGGAAGACGTAGCCACCCAGATTGCCGAGGAGCGAAAATCACTGGAAGCAGAAAAAGCCAAGGTCACGGAAATGGAACAGCGGAAAAAAGGAGCTGGAGGCCCAAATCAAGAAGCTGGAGGAAGACCTTGCAAAGAAAAAAAATGGGTCGAATTGACGCCAACCATGTCATAAAGTAGTAAAACGTGCCATTGCGGCTTGAACTAGGGCATGGCTTTCAAGGCTAAAAACAATTCATGTCCTAACCCCAACTCATACCTACGTGACCTTTGCCTTGCGTAGCATCTTGGTGAACAAGTTGGGAAAAAACCGCTTGACGTAAACGCCCACTAATTCCCTGCCGCCAAAATACAGTTCGTATTTTCCCTTTTTCACTGCTGAAACGATGGCCTTGGCCAAATCTGCTGGGCTTTTGCCAGCGCGTGTTTTATTGTCCATTGAGCCTTGCGGCGAGCCGTCGCCGGTGAGCGCATTAACGCTGACTTTGGTGGAAATAAAACCGGGGCAAACCAACGTCACCAACACGTTCTCCCGCCAAATCTCCGCCCGCAGCGAATCAAAAAAACCATGGAGGCCGTGCTTGGCTGCGGCGTACGATGAACGCAGCGGAGTCCCAAATTTTCCGGTCAAGCTGGTGATGACCACGAAATGGCCGGTCTTTCGCTCCAGAAAATGGGGCAAAATGGCCTTCGTCAGAGCAATGGTACCCAGCAAATTGACATTTATGAGTTTTTTGTCCACTTCGAACTTTGTGTCCTTGGCCAGGGAGCGCTGTGAGATGCCGCCGTTGTTGACCAAAACGTCCACACTCCCAGCTTTTGCCAGAACCGACTGAACCACGCCTGGCAGGGAGTCGTGGTCGCCGAGGTCGAGGGTCTGGATGATGGTGTCGGGCCTGCCGCAAGCATTGGCAACCCGCTGAAGCTCTGCTTCGTTGCGGGCTGAAAGCACAAGCCTTGCCCCTTCTTTTGCGAATTCGTGGGCCAAGGCCTCCCCTATCCCGGAGGATGCGCCGGTAATCCAGACGGTCTTATTTTCAAATTTTTTCATGAAATCAGTAGTGTCCGGTTTAACTCCCAGTCATTGGTTTGGGTCCATTTTTTGCTGTGTTCGCGGGCGGCCCTTTTCGGCCCCGCGCGGCAACAAATCTGGGTTTCCGGATTTGGGTCTCAAAAGCCTGGATTCTCGGGCGCTTTCGAGTCATTTCGCCGCCGGGGGGGGACGGGGTGACTTGAACGCCACCCTTCGGCACTACTGATGCTAAATATGCCTTTTGCTTGCGCAATGATAATCCAGATAATTCCTTTCGCTGCAAACATTAATCACAGAAAAGCATGACTTTTTTGTTAGCCCCAAATTCTGCTCAAAAAATTGGTCAAGGAAGCATTGCCAACTACTTTGTCCAACTATTGAATCGAGGTATGTTTGCGCTCAATTTTAGGTTTTCAATCAAGAAAAATGCACCATTTAAAAGTCATTGCCTTCGATGCCGACGACACCCTGTGGGTGAACGAACCTTATTTTCAAGAAGCGGAGCAGAAGTTTTGTGCCCTGCTGGAAGATTACTTGCCCCTCCACACGGTGTCCCAGGAGCTTTTCAAAACCGAGATGCAAAACCTGCCGCTCTACGGCTACGGTGTCAAGGCCTTCATGTTGAGTATGTTGGAAACAGCCCTTCGGGTAACCGAAAACACGGCAAATCCTGCCATTTTACACAAAGCCATCGAATATGGGCGGGAGCTGCTGGCCAAGCCCATCGAGCTGCTGGACGGCGTGACCGAGGTGCTGGAAGCGCTCAAGGGCAAGTTCCGGCTGGTGGTGGCCACCAAGGGCGACCTGCTCGATCAAGAACGCAAGCTGATGAAGTCGGAACTGGAGCCATATTTCCACCACATTGAAATCATGAGCGACAAGCAGGAAAAAGGACTACCAAAAACTGATTCGGCACCTCGACTGCCAGCCGGAGGAGTTCTTGATGCTGGGCAATTCGCTCAAATCGGACGTGCTGCCCGTGCTCAACATCGGTGGCCACGGCGTTCATATCCCCTACCACACCACTTGGGCGCACGAGAAAATTGAGTCCAAAATCGAACACCCGAACTTCTTGCAGTTGAACAAGATTTCGGAAATACTGCCATATCTGCTGTGAACAGTGACAAACCGAAACACCAAAACTGGTGTTTCACACAGGTCATTTGTTTGGAACTTTGGAGGGAATCGGGTCAGGTTTTTGACCAATTATTTTACCCCAAAACACGGCCTGCTTTTTGTAAATGAGCAAAAATGCTAATGTTATGATAGGCTGCAAGGCTTACCTTTGCGGCGCTTTTCAAAAATATTCATTCAAAAACGAATTCCGAGTCATGAAAAAAATCCCCCTTTTGCTGGCCATTGGCCTTTTCCTTTTCGCTTGCAAACCTGAAAATACCAGCCAGCCCATCACCAATCCCGATAGCAGTCCTACGCCACCTGCCGACCTTTCGGTGGATGCAGACGGCATCATGCAAACCGTTCAAATCGTGGATACGCTGACCGGGAACTTCTCTATGGGCAAAAAGCCGGTGGCTGCGCTCAGTTCCGCCATCAGCCCGAACCCAATCATGAAGGAAGACCCCGTGAAGCCCGTGCCCGTGGCACCAAAAGCTGAGACGCCACAACAAGAGCGCCTTGTGCGGGTGCTGGTAAGCAATTACTGGGTGGTGCAGGGCCTTGTGCGCATCCGGGACAAAGAAGCCTCCCGCACCAACCCCGGCGCTTGGTTCAAGTTCAGGCCAGACGGCAGCTACGACTACGGATACTTGCAGAACAAAATCGGCACTGGCGCCTGGAGCATTGATGGACAAAAAGCCACGGTACACCTCGACGCCCCGCTCGTCGGCGACGACCGGGAGTGGAAGATGCAAATAGCCAAGACCGAGGACGTGATGGTTTGGGTGGGCACCGAGCGCTACAATACCACGGGCATCAACTTGAAACTCCTCAACTTGCTGTTTACCCCAAAAAACAGGAAGGAAATTGGATTGGACTACTACTAGCGGTTTTGCGGATGGGTTTTCGGCCCAAAAAAGGGCTGGACATGCTGAATTGGCGTGCCCGGTCTTTTTTTTGGGCAAAGGGTGGTAATTTTGAAACTCGGTTTACCTTTCGAGCTAACAAAAATGGTAAAATGGAAAAAGGTCTTGGACGACGGAGCATTGAAAGTGGCGTTTTGCCCAATCAAAACAAGCCGACACTCAGCTTTTGGCAAATCTGGAACATGAGCTTCGGCTTTTTTGGCATTCAGTTTGGCTGGGGCCTCCAGATGGCCAACATGAGCAGCATCTACCGCTACCTCGACGCCGAACCTGACCAGTTGCCCATCCTGTGGCTGGCCGCCCCACTCACCGGGCTTATCATCCAACCCCTCATCGGTTATACGTCAGACCGAACGTGGAACAGGGTCGGACGACGGAAGCCTTATTTCCTCACGGGAGCCATCCTCGCCTCTATCTGCCTTGTGCTCATGCCCAACAGCTCGGCCCTGTGGATGGCCGCTGGCCTGCTCTGGATTCTCGACGCCAGCATCAACGTTTCGATGGAGCCGTTCCGGGCATTCGTTGGCGACATGCTGCCAGCAAAACAGCACACAATGGGCTTCACAATGCAGAGTTTCTTTATCGGCCTCGGTTCGGTCATTGCTTCGGCATTGCCTTTTTTGCTCCGCAATGTGTTTGGTATGGCGCCAAACGAAGGGGATGTCATCCCAGAAAACGTTAGGATTTCGTTTTATATCGGGGCCGCTGCATTCCTGGGGGCAGTACTTTACACCGTGATACGAACCAAGGAATATCCCCCCGCCGACATGGAGGCTTTCCGAAAAATGAAGGCAAAAAGCGGCAATGCCATCACTGCCACCATTGATGGCTTCAAAGAAATAATCGGGAACATCGCCAACATGCCGAAGGTGATGCGACAGTTGACCGTCGTACAGTTTTTTACTTGGATGGGCCTTTTCCTGATGTGGTTTTTCTTTGGCGACGCCACGGCACGTACATCTTCCATGCTCCCGGCCCCGACTCCGACCTTTACAAGCAAGGCTCCGAATGGGCGGGGCTGATGTTCGGCGCCTACTCCTGGTGACGTTTCTCGTTGCGTTTTGCTGGCGCCAATCGCAGACCGAATTTCAAAGCCGAAAACCCACGCCATTTGCTTGACACTGGGCGGTCTTGGGTTGTTGCTGGTTGGTGTTTTCACCAGCAAATACCACCTAATTTTTCTATGATTGGCGTTGGAATTGCTTGGGCAAGCACGGTTTCCATGCCCTACGCCATTTGCAAGGCATTTGCCTGCTGGCAAATTGGGCGTTTACGGGTATCTTTAACTTCTTCATTGTCATCCCAGAGATCTTGGCAACCTTGTTTTTTGGCAAAATCTTGAAGCATTTCTTGGGCAGCAACACGCTCTACGCCATCATGTTGGCAGGTGGGATGTTGCTTTTGGCCGCAGTGCTTGCGCTCCGGGTGGAGGACAAGGATTGAGAAGGCATATTGAGATATTTTATCCTCAGGCCCCTATTTCAACTTCACCCGGCACAAGTACATATCCGAAGTTAGGTAGAGATACCCATCGCCTCCGATGGCACAGTTAGCTGTTGCCTCGCCGGGATTGATGCGGCCCAGCAGCGTTCCATCCATTTTGAAAATGAGTACGCCACCTGGACCAGAGGCGAGGACGATGCCGCTTTTGCTTACTTTCATGCCATCCGGCAGTCCCTTTAATTCTTGACCAACCATCGGGGTGGCATCGTGAAATATTCGACCATTGGCGACTTTACCGTCCGCTTGAATGTCGAAAATCTTCCAAAGCGCCTTTTCTGGGTCTGAATTGGCCACAAAAAGCATCTTTTCATCCGGCGAAAGGGCGATGCCATTGGGTCGGGTAAGTGTCGAATCTATCAGTTCCACTTTGCCGTCCACGTTCCGCCGATAAACACCTTGGAATGGAATTTCCTTTCGGTGCTTTTGTCGTGGTCCTTCAGCCCATAAGGCGGGTCCGTGAAATAGAGGTTTCCTTTTTATCAAAAACGAGGTCGTTTGGGCTGTTGAATCGCTTCCCATTCCACTTGTCAGCCAAGGTTTCGAAGATGGGCTTGGGCTGGTCAAGCGAGGCAGTCATTCGGGCTACCCGACGATCACCGTGCTGGCAAACGACGAGATTGCCGGCAGCATCCAATGCAAGGCCGTTGCCTCCTGGCTCAGTGCTAGTCGTTGTTTCGCCAGTAAAGCCCGACGGTGTGAGGTAGAGGCTGGCACCTTCGCCTTCCTTCCATTTAAAAATCTTGTTTTCAGGCACATCGGTAAAAAGCAGGTAGCCACCATTGGCCACCCAAACTGGGCCTTCTGACCAAGTGTAGCCGTCAGCCAACACTTCGATTTTGGCATCGGCGGCGAGTATGGCGTCGAGTTCGGGCGACATCCGCTCGATTTTGCCAATGGTCTTCGTGA
>JADJYH010000061.1 GCA_016719855.1 Saprospiraceae bacterium
TTTTTCAACCGTGACCAGTACCAGCCGGGCACCCGGAGGGCCCAAACGCACTCACTGGCTCAAGGCCGACGCACACCATCCAGCAGGGTCACGCCGTGCCAGCGGTCGCCGCTGGTGAGCACGACGGTCACGCAGACTCATATCCAGCGGCTTAGCATCTAGCGATCGCGCTCGACTATTTCGCCGATGCGGCCCTACAATACCCCCGGCTACCGGATGTTACCATCGTACTTGCGGGGTGAACCCCATCAACATGTGGAGAGGACAACCGCAGCACAGCCAATATCCTGCGGGCCATCGTTGAGTTTTTTTGCCTTGTGGGCGGCTCATCACCTCCGTGTCGACCGATACCAGGTCTTCGAGCGGGCGGGGCTAGCGGAGGGAGCAGATGAACACGCTCGGCATCACGGGTGCCGCATCCGGGCGGCGGTTATCGTTTTTGGACTAGCTCGGCTGGCGGGATATTTTCCGATTGGGTAGCGTGTGGGACAGGCCAGGCCATTTCACCGAACCGATTGGCCGCATACTGACCCCTGATTCGCAACCCTTAGGCAGCGGCTCTATGCAGTTCCATCCGGGACGCCATGCTGAGGCCAGTGGCCTCCTGGCTAAAGGCACTCGTGGCTGGGACTTGGTGAAGGTCCTCCGGTCGTGACCCATCACTGGCGACCCGTTCCGCACCCCGGTCACGTTGATTGGGGGTTCATGCGGCTCATCCAGGCAAGAGGAGGTTTGGGAGAACATCGCAGCCGGCAATGCCATCCAGCGGGCTTGGGTCTGGTTCCAGACGGCGCTCGGCGAGTTGATGGGCTTCATCGGGCAAATCCCGACTTTGTTCATCAACACACTGCGTTCGATAGAAATCGCTGATTTTCTGCCGCCAACCAACCTTTGCTAAGATTTCAGGTCTTCGGCGGCAATTTTGCGGGCAGCTTCATCAGTTGGGCGGGGGTAAGGTGTTGGGCTGCTTGAAATCACTTCTCAGTCGTACCCGGCACCGTGCCTGATTTGCGCCGTGCTGCGGGTGCTTCCGGCAAATTATCCAAGCACAGGAAGCCCATCCTGCAACCTCATCCAACGCTGGTGATGGGCTTCCAGGGCTTGCCAGCCGTATTGGCACACAACTGCGCAACAGCATCGTGCAGTGGCTAATCGGGGGTAGCGGAGAAAGGATTTACATCCCACGGGCTTTGAGCTTCGTGAAATCGTCAAGTTTGTGCTCTCGGTGCCTTGGCCTGACTTTGCGCCAAAACCTACGAGGCCGCATCGTTCGGGTGATTGGCGAGCCGCCACCGCCCTCAAAACGACGGGTAGGTGCGCGCACCCTCATCACCGGAAGGCCCGGCGGCGGCTTGCGGGAGCAGATTCGAGGATGCTCACAACCTGAGGACATGCTGATGACGCAAATCATGATACGGCCGTTACACGACCACTGCAGCGTACAATGACCCGGCTGCTCACGCGCCCTGAACCCCCGTGGGAGCGTTCATCCAAGCCATCATCGCCATTTACAACACCATCAGTTACCTCACCGAACGGATTAGCCAAATCGATTGCAGGTGGGGCGCTCGGTGCTGGACGGCATCACGGCTTACTGCCGCAGGTGCCATACCCCCGCTGCGCAACGGTGGAACAAACAATGGCCGGGCTGCTTACCTTGGTCATCGCTTACTGCTCGCATTGCTGGGCTGGGCCGCATCTCGCCGACGTGGGGCATCTATCCACGCATCCGCCAGCCGATTGACCGGGCATTTGGACCGGGTATAGGAACTGGCTGGTGGGATGGCCTCGAGGCTGGTGGGGGAGTGGCACAGGCGGGGGTGCCGCAGGACCGAATGAAAGGTTGAGGTTGGGGATGGAGCAGCGGTGGGTGCGGTGAATCGGTTTGCAGGAAGGAGAGTGGGGCCGGTTGTACTAACACCATTGCTAGGCGGTGTTAAGATTCGTTATGGCTTCCGGAAGCTTGATCCCATTCAACAGGGTCAGGCCAGTTAGGGTCAAATAAATCCAAGTTCAATTATGGGAACTAGGGTGGTGGTGGGAAACAGTAGTGCAAATCCAACAGAGAGGACAATATTGAATCCTCCTAAAACACTTACTTTTGAATTCAGGCGTTTCACACAAAATCAATCTTTGAATATCAACCAATTAACTGAAGGGCTAAATCACCACCAGTCACATCTGAACTCACTAACTGTTGAGCAATGGCTTGCCAATATTTTCTTTAGGGCCTTTTTAGGGAAGTGTAGCAAATACAGAACGAATAGCTGGACGTCAAAGGCTTCTTGTCCAATTAAGAACTCAAATTGTAAATGAAAACACATCTAGAACAATTCCACTCACCGATCCGCAGATTGATACTATGGTGCGATTGAGAGCAAGGGGTACGCACGCATCTCATAGTGCTGATAACATTTCTGGAGGGAACATTGATGATTTTGATAGTTTGGAAGCGGGCAGTGTTAATAGTTATATTGGTTCTGCTTGGGGGCGGCTAAGACCAGAACTTGAAAACTATGCTAACTTTGTTCGGCAAACAATTGAAAATAGAGACAGAAGCCGTGTCAGGATGAATTTTAGACTTAGACATACATTTTTAAATTAGCAAAATGGCTAATCAAATGGAAAATACCTTTTTGAGTTTCATAAATTGTATAAGGACTATAAAATTCCATTAGCTATAAATGGGGCAACTCTTCCTTTGGCATTGGTTAAAATACTAAATGGGCATAATGTTGCTTCTTATTCCAATGGCTTTTTTTCTTTTATCAACAAGTCAGATGTTGATTTTGCATTTGACTTATGGTCAATTCCAGCTCAGAATACATTTCCAATACTAAAAACGGCCTTTGGGATGATTGTTTTTTATGAAACAAATGAATTAAAGTTACTAGACCCAATTTACAATGAAATAGTAATATTGGGTACAGAGAACGATGTTGATTTTTTGTTCAACACAGTACTATGTGATAGGATTATTTTGGAAAATACCTTTTTAATGGGTATTTACGAAGCGGTAATTCCAAAATGAAGCCACCAGAAATTAATGAATGTTTATCCTTTTTACCCTGCCATTGGATTAGGAGGAGGATTAGAACCTGAAAACATAAGGATTTTGCGACATGGAGACAGAACTCACAATATTGTCGCAGTTGTGATTTTAAAAATGCAGCACCTCACCACCAACCTCCACCTCGCCCTCGACTGGCTCCGTCCAATCGTCAACGGCAGCCTAAGCATCCATACCCGGCAAGCAGAAAGCTTCGAGGTTGGCCCACTTGATTTTCACCGCACCGAATCCGGCATCTCAATTTCATCGAACAATTCAACCCAGCCTACGAAGAGTTTGTGGTGCTGATGTTGGCGCTTGCCCCAAATCTGCACCCCGGCTTCTTCCGCTCCATCCTCGCCGAGCACCTGCCCGAAGGCGGCGACTTCCCAGAGTTCGGTGGCGTGAAGGGCCAAAACCACAGGGACATCCTCCCCACCGGCGAAACTGCCCAATTCATCCTCGCTGGCGACGACCTCGAAAAGCGGCTGGAAGTGCAACGGCTGTTCGGCACCGACCACTGGTTTCACAAAAAAGGAATCCTGCACTTGGAGGCCGTGCCCACGGGCGAGCCGACCATGAGTGGCCGCATCAACCTCGACCCAGAGGTGTTGGAAATGCTCACACTTGGCAGTGTCAGCAAGCCCCGGTTCAGCACCGACTTCCCGGCGGAGTACATCCAGACGGGTATGGACTGGGACGACCTAGTCTTATCCACCAGTACACTCCGCCAAATCCGGGAAATCGAAGCATGGGTGCGTCACCAAGCCACTTTTTTCGAGACGTGGGGCATGGGCAAACGAGTGAAGCCCGGCTACCGGGTGCTCTTCCACGGGCCACCGGGGACGGGAAAGACCCTCACCGCCACCTTGCTCGGCAAGAGCACGTGCCGTGACGTGTTCAAAATTGACCTCTCCATGGTCGTGTCGAAGTACATCGGAGAGACGGAGAAGAACCTCGCCCGCCTCTTCGACAAGGCGCAGAACAAGGACTGGATTCTGTTCTTCGACGAGGCCGACGCCCTGTTCGGCAAGCGAACAGGTATCCGTGATGCCCGACAAGTACGCCAACCAAGAGGTGAGCTACCTCTTGCAGCGCATCGAAACGTACCCGGGCTTGATAATTTTGGCTTCCAATTTCAAAAGCAACATAGATGACGCCTTCCTGCGCCGCTTCCAAGCGATGATTTTTTTCCCGATACCAAAGCCGGAGGACGTAAGCACTTTGGGAGAAAGCTTTCCCCAGCAACATCAAATTGGACCCGAAGATTGAATGGGCAAACTTGTCCCGGCAATTTGAGCTAACGGGCGCTAGCATCATAGACATTGTCCAGTATTGCTGCATCACGGCTTTGGAGCAAGGCGAGGACAAAATTTCACTCGAAAATTTATTGAACAGGATACGGAATGAACAGGTGAAAGAAGGGAAAATTGTTTAAGTTTGGCTTGAAACAACTGCGAAATGACTTTCTGTGCTATTTTTGGAATTTAAACTAAGGCACAAAAACATATCACTATGCCCAAGCCCATCATTCATACCATAGGCCACTCTAACCACCCAGCCGAGGAGTTCCTGGGGCTGCTGCAACTGCACGGCATTGACTGTGTAGTGGATGTCCGCAGCACACCCGCTAGCCAGTACAACCCGCAGTACAACAAGCCTGTGCTTTCCAATTTCCTGAAACAGAACGACATCACGTACCACATTTTTGGCCGGGAGTTTGGGGCAAGGCATACCAGCGTCATGCTGCATGATGAAGAAGGAAAGTTGATTTTGAAAAAGTTCGTGCAACTGCTGACTTCAGAACTGGGGGTGGAGCGGCTTCAAGAAGGCATTGAAAAGGGTTACTTTCCAGCTTTAATGTGCGCCGAGGCCGATCACTGGAGTGTCACCGTTTTTCCATGATTTCGGGTCACCTCGTGAGTTTGGGTTACGAGGTGGTTCATATTTTCAAGGATGGCGTAGATGTGCCGCATCAAGATTTGGAACAAGAACTGCTCAAGAAATTTGCAAAAAGCTGCCACAGCCGACAATTTTGAGCCATATATCAGCCAGGAAGACCAAGTGAGGCGGCCTACCGCTTGCACAACCAACAGGTAGGTTGGTCACCGAAAGAGAGTCGTTGGTAGCCGAGGGCGATAGGGCCTGAAAAGTGTGCTGGCCAACACACTTAACTGCTTCAACATTCATGGCAAATGATAAAACTATTTACCATCGGTTTTACTGGAAAAAACGCCAGCCAATTTTTGGCCTGCTCCGCAACAATGGCGTCAGTTCCGTCATTGACACCCGCATCAGCAACGCCTCCCAATTGGCGGGGGTTTTCTAAGGGTGGCGACCTCCAAGTTTTGAATGAAATTGGCGGGATGGGCTATACGCACAACCTCGATTTTGCGCCAACCAAGGAACTGCTCGACGGATACCGAAACAAGATAATGACTTGGGCGGAATATGAAACTGCCTATTTGAACCTTATTGATATGCGCAAAATCGGTGATAAAGTGCGTCCTGAACAACTTCACCAACACTGTTTGCTGTGCAGCGAGCATGGCCCCGAAAAATGCCACCGTCGGTTGCTGGCCGAATATTTCCAGCATCGCTTCAATGATGTGGAAATAGTGCACCTCGTGGAATAGAAGAATTTTAAATTCGTTGATTGCCAGGGTTTTATATAGTATTTTGACCATAAAATAACCGCTATGATGAAAACATACCTCCTTTGCCTTGCCAATTCCAAGAAGTACGGCGAGCGCTGCATTGCGGGCGTACAACTCGTTCCCGATTCAAAAATGCATTTCATCCTTTAAAGTCAGAAGGAAAACCCAAGTGGCTCCGTCCGTTTCTGACGCCGAGCATGGACAAGTTCCTGCTAGTTTGGTCACGGATATTTCCGTAGGCGATATTATCCAATTTGACCTGTTGCAGCCATGCCCCAGCGTGTACCAGACAGAGAACTGCCTCTTTGCCACGGGCAGCTTGCAGAAGGTTAGGGCAGCCGTGATGACAGCTGCACATCTTGAACAGCTTGTTGAAAACCAAGGCGAAGCACTGCTCGGCAACCACTACCGAAGTTTGGCTCTGAATGAAATCGACAAAGTCAACCGCTCTTTGGTGCTGATAAAGCCGGACGAAGTGCAGCCTTATTTTACCACACCCTATAATACCAAGCCTCGTATCAAATTCAAGTTAGGCAGCAGCAGTTACGATCTGCCCATGACCGATGTCAATTTTTTTGACACAATGCAAGCAAGGCTGGAAAGTTTACAAGGCCAATCAGCCTTCATTACTATTTCGCTAGGTATGCCATTTGAAGGCAGGCATTACAAATTAGCTGCTGGTGTCATATACTGTCAATAGGCCTATTGACCTACATTTGACTTGTTCAATTATTGTCCAAAATGCTACTTCCCTACTTCAACGAACTCGAAAACCGAAGCCGGCTGCGACGAAGCAGGGGCGGGGCTGCCTCGCTGGCCCCGTCTTTGCGGCAGCCGTCATCCTGCCCAAGGATTTCGCTCACCCCGTTCCTCAACGACTCGAAACAACTCACTGAAAACCAACGCTTTGAGCTTCGCCCAATCATCGAACGAGAAGCGCTGGCATGGGCAGTAGCGAAGCTCGAAGCCCCTGAAATTGACCAGCTCAACATCCTCTGGGCATCTGTCATGGGGATGCACCGGGCCGTTGCGATGCTAAAACCCACCCCGACCTCGCTGCTGATTGACGGCAACCGATTCAAGCCATACCCCGGCATTCCGCACCACTGCATGGTGAAGGGCGATGGGCGGTTTCTCAGCATTGCTGCCGCCTCCGTTTTGGCGAAAACCTACCGGGACGACCACATGGTTTTTTTATCAAAAAAATACCCGCAATACGGCTGGGAGCGCAACAAGGGCTACCCGACCCTTGAACACCGTGAGGCCATCCGACAGCATGGAGCTACGCCAGAGCATCGGCGGTCATTCAGGTTGCTGCCAATCGGTGAACAGCAAGTATTGTTTTGATGGTGAAGTGGTTTATCGGCCAAGATGGTTGGGTAACAAAAAACAATTCCACAATCCAACATCCAAACAATCAAACATCCGATATTAGCGCCCGTTTTGGAAACCTCAACCCATCGCTGACGTTTTACCAAAGATAAAACTCAAAATCCACAGAGGTTTATTGAAAAAATGGCGTACCTAACTTGATAAAATCTGAACAAAATCAGATGAGCGACGACCCACTTTTCCTTTTTCCTTTTGTACTTTTTACTTATAAAATGACGGATTCTCATTTATAGCAAAATGCCCACCCTGCCTATATTGACTCGCTCTACGAGCAATATTTGGCCAATCCCGATGCGGTGGAACATAGCTGGCGCTTGTTTTTCAAGGGCTTCGACTACGGCTTCAATGCGAACAACGGAACTGGCTCAATGGGGCCGCAAGCGGTAACGGCGCCGTACACGCCACACCCGGCGACGTTGACCTCGACGAGCTGCGGGTGCTGGCACTTATCATCGGCTATCGCAACCGGGGCCACCTCAAGTCAACCACCAACCCGCTCAAGCCCCGCAAGAACCGCAAGCCTTCGCTCGAACTCGCCGATTTCAGCCTGACCGAGGCAAGCCTCGACAAGCCCTACGTGGCTGGAAAGGAAGTAGGGATGGAGAAAGCGACACTGCGCCAAATCATTGCCCACCTCGAAAAAGTGTATTGTGGCAATATCGGCTTTGAGTTTCACCATATCCAGGACAGGGACAAACGCCGCTGGCTGCGCAATCGCATAGAGGCACAGGACCCGGAAAGCCAGTGGGGGCTGACGCTCGACGAAAAGAAGCGCATCCTCGAAAAACTCAACGGCGCCACGGTGTTCGAGCAGTTCTTGCACAAAAAATTCATCGGACAAAAACGCTTCTCGCTGGAAGGTGGCGAGACGACCATTGCCGCCCTCGACGCCATCATCACCGCTGGTGCGGATGCTGGGGTGGAGGAGGTGGTTTCCGACGCAGGGCACCGGGGCAGGCTGGAACGCTAAAGCTGGCTATCATTTTGGGCAAAACCTACGAGCAGATTTTTTACGGAGTTTGAGGGCGAGATGCCCGAAGACCAGAGCTTCGGCGACGGCGACGTGAAGTACCACCGCCTGGTCCTCTTCGCAAGTGACCACGCCGCACGGCAAGCAAGCCTACTTGAACTAGTGCCAAACCCCGCACCTCGTAGCCGTGAACCGTGGTGGAAGGCTTCAGCAGCAAAAGCGGACGCAGTACGGCAGCGAGTACGACCGATTTGCCAGTGCTCATCCACGGCGATGCAGCGGTGGCCGGGCAAGGCATCATCTACAATGTCTCCAGATGAGCTTGTTGGGGGCTACTCCACGGGCGCGGAACGGTGCATTTTGTCAACAACAACCAAATCGGCTTCGACCGACTGGGAGGACGCCCGTTTCTCTTCGACCTACTGCCGACATTGCCAGCACGGTGCAATCGCCTGTTTTTCGTGAACGGCGACGACCCGGAGGCTGTATTTTGCTGCAAAATGGCAATGGAGTACCGCCAACTTTACAACGCCGACGTGTTCATTGACATGGTTTGCTACCGCAAACACGGACACAATGAGGGCGACGACCAAAGTTCACAACCCACGCTTTAGACCTCATCAACGTACACAAAGACCCCCGTGAAATTTACAGCCAGCGTCTCATCGAGCGGGGCGATGTACAAAGAACTCGCCGAGAACATGGAGGAAAATGCAGGACTCCCTTGCAGGCCCGCCTCGACAATTTAAGCAAAACAAACTGCCTTACCAATACCAAAGGCTGAACTGGCCTGGAAAAAATGAAAAAACCACCGTCCTAGAGACTACGACCAATCGCCGGAACGGGCATTGACAGCAGGCACTCGACAAAATCTTAGGCTTTTACCAGTATCCAAAGGATTTTAATGCTGTGAACAAGATAGACCGTATCCTGAAATCATCAGAGGCGATATGGAAAGCGGCAAATTGGACTGGGCGCTCGGCGAACTCAGTGCCACCACGGCTCGCTGCTGCTCGAAGGCAACGACATTGCCGCCTCAGCGGTCAGAGACGTGAAGCGGAACACTTTCTCCCATCGCCACGCCGTCCTGACCGAGATTGGCACAGGTCGTGAGTACAACCGGCTGGATGGTTTGGGTGAAAAACAGGGCAAGTTCCGCATCTTCAACTCGCTGCTGAGCGGAAGTGCCGCCGTGCTGGCAACGAGTGTGGCTACACGCTGGCCCGTCCCGATGCGCTGGCTGATTTGGGAAACTTGGTTCAGCTGACTTCTTCAACGGGGCGCAGACACATGATGCGGACTGATTCATCATGTCCGCCGACCGTATAGTGGCAGCGGATGAGCCGGACTTTGCATGTACCTGCTACAGAGCTGCGAGGGCGGGGACAGAGCATAGTAGCGGGCGAGTGTTTTCTACAAAGCTGTGCCAAGTACAATATGGCCATGGCCAATGTGACCACGCCCGCCAACCTGTTTCACTTGCTCCGCGGTGACAACAGGTGCGGCGTTCCGCAAACCGTTAATTTTGATGACGCCAAAAAAGCGGCCTGC
>JADJYH010000062.1 GCA_016719855.1 Saprospiraceae bacterium
GGTCATCGTTGCCCCGGTATAGCCCCACAACGGCCTTTATGTTGCGCAAATGTTCTGGCGTGAAATCGTGGATGCTTGAGGAAACCTTGCGGTAAACGTCCCGAAGGTCGAGCATTAGGGTTTTGTCGCTGCGTTCGGGGTCGGCCTCCTTTGCCCGGTCGAAAAACCAAAGGGTGCAAGGTAGGGAACGGGTGTAAAAGAACTTCGTGCCGATGCTCACCATTACGTCCACCGCCCCCGTTTTTACCAATTGTTCCCGGATGTCCTTTTCCGTGTGTCCAGCGTCCGAAGCCGACGAAGCCATGACGAAGCCCGCCCGTCCGGTTGGGTTGAGGTAGGCATAAAAATACTGAATCCAAAGGTAGTTGGCGTTGTCGGTCTTGGGCAGTCCAAAGGGGCAGGCGTGGGTCTTTCTTCACGCTCTCCTTTGCCTTGTCCACCCCGTCCACGTTGAAAGGCGGGTTGGCCATGACGAAATCGCAGCGCCCGGTCATGCCGTGGTGGTCATCATAGAAAGTATTGCCCTGCAAAATGCTGCCTTCCAAGCCGTGAATGGCCATGTTCATTTTCGCCAAACGGGTGTTGGTGTTCGGCTTTTTCCGTCCGTAAAGGAGACCTTCGAGGCGGGGTTTTCGCCCTCCTCCTCTATGAAATGCCCGGTCTGAACGAACATGCCCGCCGAACCGCAAGCGGGGTCTAAAACGATGCCGTGGTCGGGTTCTATGATGGCCACAATGGTATTGACCAACGAAGGCGGGGTGAAAAATTCGCCGCCTTCCTGCGCCCCGCTTTTGGCAAATTCGTTGAGGAAATATTCGTAAATCCGCCCGAACACATCGCCCGGCATACGGTCGAGGCTTTCATCGTTGAAGATGCGCAAAAGCCGTTGCAAAAGGTCTTTCTCAAAGGTTTGGTAGTCCTTCGGCAACACGCCCGAAAGGGCTTCATAGTCGCTTTCAATCAGGCGCATGGCCTCGTTTATTTCCTCGCCGATGTCCTTGCCTTCGGGCAGGGTGGCGAGGTAGTCCCAGCGGGCTTTTTCTTGTAGGTAGATGGCCTTGGCTTGCTGAAAATCGTCCTTGGTGACTGCCCGCCGTCCCCGTTGCGGATGCACGGGAAGGTTGGCTTCTATCTTTTCCCTTGCATCGTTGAAACGGCGGTAGGCATGGCGAAGGAACAACAACCCCAAGACGGGGAATGAGTATTCGGTGGCGGTGAGCTTGGAGTTCGCCCGAAGTTGGTCGGCGGCTTCCCATAGCCGCTTTTCGAGTTCTTTGAGTTGGTTTGCTGTCATGGGGGCGAATGTATTGAAAAATAAGCAGCAATCAGCCCCATCAACAAAAAACGCCCTGTAAACATCTCGTTTACAGGGCGTTATGAATTTTTTGGTGGAGGCGCCGGGAGTTGAACCCGGGTCCAGTGAAAGCACCCATAAGCTTTCTACATGCTTATTTTCTGATTAGGTTTTCGTGCGCAATGTAGGCTCAGAAACGAAGCCGCTTTGCACCTTATCCCCAAACCCGACAGCAAGCTGCCGGGATTCGCCTTTTGGCCGAGGCACTCCGCAAGGCTATCCCGAAGTTGGTTGATACGCGGCACGCTGTGTATCGGAAGTCAAGCGTACGGCATAATGGCCTTCTAATTCCTAGAACTAGGCAGCCATGGCATACTGATAGTTGCCATTTAAAGGTTGAATGTCATTTTTTACGGAGTGACCATCCTTGCTCCGGCATGCTTACCTACCGGTTATTCTTCCCTGTCGATTCCGGTACGCCCCCATTTTTGTCGCTGAGAAGTTTGAGCTTTCTCAAGCCGTTCTGCTTTTTTAGACCCAACTATTTGAGTGAGACGGACAGCAAAAGTATAAACTTCTTCCACAGGCAAAAAGTTTCGTGCCGACGTGTGACAAAAAACAAATGCTAGACAGCAAGTCTGCATAGGTGCGAATATTGGCCTGACAAAAATGACGATTTTCGATTGAGGATTCGATGATTAGTGAGGCTTGTTGCTACTGGGTAATTCTTGGTGTGTGGTGTGGCTGTTGAACAAAGTAATGAAGAGGGCAGCAATAACGATGGTAATGCAAAGGAATGTCATGTTCTCTCAATTTAGTAAGTTGATGGTAAATGTAACGCAGCTGGGAGGAGAATACAAAGGGGGAAAGCATCGCAAAACTAAGTATTAATACTGAACGTATCAATACTGACAAAGCTATTTCGGGAAATGTTTTCCCATATTTTTTATCTCCATGTTTAAACCCAATAGAATGAGTGCTTAAGGTCAATTTTTCTCCAATCCGTCTTTTTACAAAAAAAAATAATCTGTGGGTACGGAATTTGCAAGACCCGCCCGTTGAGGGCAATTGGCTACTTTTGCGCCACGTTAACCAAATATGCAGCAAACGAAAATGAAGATAGGAATCATCAAGGAAGGCAAAGTGCCGCCGGACTTCAGGGTTCTGCTAACCCCAGCACAGTGCAAGCAGGCCATGCACGATTTTCCGGTCGAAATCGTGGTAGAGTCCTGCCCTACCCGATGCTACAAAGATGAAGAGTACCAACAGCAAGGCATTTTGGTAACGGATGACATCTCCGACTGCGACGTACTGATGGGCGTAAAGGAAGTCCCTGTTTCACAGTTGATACCCAACAAAACCTATTTTTTCTTTTCCCACACCATCAAAAAACAACCTTACAACCGCAAGTTGCTCTGGGCAATTTTGGACAAAAACATCCGCTTGGTTGACTATGAAGTGCTCAAGGATGAACAAGAAAATCGCTTGATTGCCTGTGGCAGGTTCGCAGGAATGGTTGGGGCGCACAATGCGCTCTGGACTTACGGGCATCGGACGGGCGCTTTTTCAATGCCCCGCATGAAGGATTTCCACGACTACGAGGAAGCCACCAGCTTCTACAAAACCATTCATTTCCCAGCTGTAAAAATTGTGCTGACAGGCACGGGCAGGGTGGCTACGGGTGCCGCCGACGTGCTGCGTGACATGGGCATTGAGCAAGTCAGCCCAGAAGATTTTTTAGAAAAAACGTTTCCAATTGCTGTTTTCACGCAGCTAAATTGCCCGCATTACGTGGCCAGAAAGAACGGAAAAGCTTACGCAAAAAGTGATTTTTACGAACATCCTGAAAGGTTCAAGAGCATTTTCGCCCCATACTACCGCGCCGCTGACATCATGATTAACGGCATTTTCTGGGACAACCGAGCACCTGCCTTTTTTACTTTAGAAGAAATGGCCAGCCCCGATTTCAATGTACAAGTTATAGCCGACGTGACCTGCGACATAGCGCCTTTGTCCTCCATTCCAGCGACGCTGCGGGCCTCCACCATCGCCGACCCAGTCTTCGGGTTCGACCCGAAAACCGGCAAGGAAACGCCGCCCCACCAGCCTGGCTGTGTGGACATGATGACCATTGACAACCTGCCCAACGAAATGCCACGGGACGCTTCCGAATCTTTTGGCAGACAGTTTTTGACCCATATCTTGCCTGAACTCTGCAATGCCTAAAAGCCAAGTCATCGAACGTGGAACGATTACCAGGGATGGGCACTTAACCCGTCATTTCAGGTACTTGGCAGATTACGCCCACACTTTTGCTCCAGATGGCTTAGTGGCTTAGTTCAACACCAAGCCAATCTTCCAAAGGCTTTTTTTGTTTTAAATCCTACCTTTCGGCCTTCCAAACACAATGCGATGACAAACAAAGAAATAGCCAAGCAATTTCAGTACCTCGGCGAAATCATGGAGCTGCACGAGGAGAACCCGTTCAAAATCAAGACGTACCAAAATGCCTACCTCACCATCCGAAAGCTGCCTGAACCGTTGGCAGCAATGGCCCCGGGCGATATCGAGAAAATCAAGGGAATTGGCAGTTCCACCAGCGCCAGCATCCGGGAACTGTTGGAGACTGGTTCCATGCTAGCACTGAAAAAATACGAAGAACTGACCCCGCCCGGTGTTCGGGAAATGCTCCACATCCCAGGTTTTGGCCCAAAAAAAATCAGGGTCATCTGGAAGGAACTGGACGTGGAATCCATCGGCGAACTGCGCTATGCCTGCAACGAAAACCGCTTGGTAGAATTAAAGGGATTTGGTGAGAAAACCCAGGAAGACCTTCGTAAAAAGCTGGACTATTTTCAAAAATCACTTGGCAAATACCTTCTTGCCGACCTCGATGGCCGTGCAACGGATTTCGTGGCAAGCGTTTCAAAAGCATTGCCGGAGGCAAAACTCAGCCTTGCGGGTGCCATCCGTCGCCGCAGCAATATGGTAGAACGCATTGAGCTGGTTGTAGCAAGCGACAATGATATTGCTCAAATATTTGACAATCAATTAGTTGCAAAGACAGGCGAACAGGACAGTAACTATTTTGGCCTTACCACCGATGAAGTTCCCATCACCATTTATCACTGTACACCTGCGGAATTTGGGAGCAAACTTTTCAGGTACTCTGCTGGGGAAAAATTCCTCCAAGCCTTTTTGGAAAAAACCAAAGGCATGGATTTCAGGGGACTGGCCACCGAGGAGGCTGTTTTTGAAAAGGCCGGGTTGCCCTACCTTCAGCCCGAATTGAGGGAGGATGCTTGGTCGTTGGGTAGGCAGTTTGACAAGCTAGTGGAACCCAATGACATCCGTGGCGTGGTGCATGCCCACAGCACCTGGTCCGATGGCCTGCACAGTTTACGCCAAATGGCCGAACATGCCAAAAGCATGGGCTACGGCTACCTTGGCATCACCGACCACTCCAAGGCGGCATTTTATGCCAATGGTCTCAAGGAAGATCGGGTGCTGGCCCAATGGCAGGAAATTGACGCATTAAACAAGGAACTTGCACCATTCCGCATTTTTAAGGGCATCGAAAGCGACATCCTCAACGACGGCTCGCTCGACTATCCCGATGATTTGCTGGCTGGCTTCGCCTTCATCATCGCATCGGTCCACTCCAACCTCCGCATGGACGAGGACAAGGCCACCCAACGACTGCTCAAAGCTATCGAGAACAAATACACGACCATCCTCGGCCACCCGACCGGTCGGCTGCTGCTATCCCGCCAGGGCTATCCAATTGACCACCGGAAAATCATAGACGCCTGTGCTGCGAACGGCGTGGCCATCGAACTGAACGCCAACCCCCACCGCCTCGACCTTGATTGGACTTGGATTCCCTATGCTTTGGACAAAAATGTGCTGATTTCTATCAACCCGGATGCACACAGCACGGGCGGTATCAGTGACATAAAATATGGAGTTTTCTCCGCCAGAAAAGGCGGCCTTACCGCCGAACACTGCCTAACCTGCATGGAACTACCTGATTTTGAAGGGATTATTTCAAAGAAAAAATGAAAAATGAAGAAATTTGCACTTCTTCCACAGAATTATTTTTGGAATAGGGGTGAATTATTCAGTAACTCCCATATTTTTGCAAAAATTTTTTTCCCTTTGACCGAACAATCAGTATTTCATTTCGGTTAGTGGTTCAGTTTCTTTGAAATTAATTGATGAGAAAGCTCGAAATCGGCAATACGTGTTCCATTAGAAGTAATAAAATTGACTCCCTCTAAGAAAAACCGAAAATACCTGACCAAAGCACTCCACCAAATTATCTTTCTAGCACTAAACAGGTTTGCCTAATGAGGTAAACCAAAGACTAATATTCATCATTTTCAATTTTTCAATTCATCTAAACATGAAAAAAGTATTCAGCCTCGTAGCAGTAGCACTGCTTACCGTTTCTGTTCTTTTCACGGCTTGCCGTGACAACGCATCTACCACTGAAGGCCAGGAAGCTCCTGCAACGGAAGCTGCTCCGGCTACCGAAGCTGCTCCGGCAACGGAAGCTGCTCCGGCTCAAGCTGCACCAGCAGATACTACTGCTGCTCAGCAAGCTCAGTAATTTCCGATTCAATCGGAGGGAACCAAAAGGGTGTGGCATCTGCCATGCCCTTTTGTTTTTTGAGGAATGAGGATTTGTAGATGCGAGGATTTGACTTGACACTTCTCAAATCCTCGCATCTACAAATCCTCTTTCGCCTTACCTTTGCCCGAAATTTTCAAAATTAACTCGCCCGAATGGACACCATTATTGACTTCATACTACACACCGACCATTATCTGAACGCAATCGTGGCTGAGTACGGCATGTTGATTTACGTCGTGCTTTTCCTGGTGATTTTGCCGAAACGGGATTCGTGGTAACCCCCTTCTTACCCGGCGATGGGTTCTTGTTCACGGTAGGTGTTATCGCTGGCTCAACGGGAGGCGGGCTGAACCTTTGGGCCTCGATGCTCATCATGATGACGGCGGCCATTTTGGGCAACACGGTCAATTTCCATGTCGGCTTGTATTTCAGCGAAAAGCTGCTGGATGGCAAACAGCGGAAATGGCTGAACCCCAAGTACCTCAAAGATGCCCATGATTTTTTCGAAAAACATGGCCAAAAAGCGGTCATATTGAGCCGATTTTTTCCCATCTTCCGCACCTTCGTCCCTTTTGTGGCAGGGCTTTCCAAAATGGACCGCAAAAAGTTCATTACCTACACCATCATTGGAGGTGTGTCGTGGGTCATTTTGCTGACTTTGGCAGGTTACTTTTTAGGCTCTATCGAGTTCGTGAAGAAAAATATCTCGTTCATCGTGCTGGGCATCATCTTCGTATCGTTGATTCCACTTTTCTTCACAGCCATCAAAAAATACTTGGAAAGCAGGCAGAGAATTGAAAATTGAAAATGATGCCCACAGCCTTCAATATCTCAATTTCTCAATATCCCAATTTCATAATCTTCTCCGCCAACACCCTGGCGTGCTTCTCCTTGCTCTCAAACGACCATCCGGCGATATGCGGCGAGAGCACCACGTTGACAGCTTGGCAGAGGTAGTCGAAGGCAGGCGGCAACTGTTCCAAGCGAAACTTGTCAAATGAAGTCTCCTCGTATTCCAGCACATCCAGTGCGGCCCCTGCCACTTTACCAGATTTTAGGTTCGTCACCAGGTCGGCGGTGTTCAGCACAAGGCCCCGGGCAGTGTTGACCAAGTAGATGTTTTTCCTAAAGCTTTTCAAAAAAGCATCGTTGATAAAATGATGATTATCAATTGAATAAGGGATATGTACGCTCAAAACATCGGCTTCTTGAAACATCGTTTCCAGTCCAACCTCTTCGGCGAAACTATCGCCGTAACCTGTCTTGAACTTGTCGTAGGCCAGCACCCGTACGCCAAAACCTGTTAGCCGCAGGGCAAAGGCACTCCCCATGTTCCCGTAACCGAGGATGCCCACTGTTTTACCCTTCAGTTCCACGGCCCGGTTGGCCTCCCGCACCCACTGGCCGTTGCGCACTTGCCGGTCGGCTCGGCTGAGGTTGTTCATCAGGCAAAGCAGCAGACCGAGTGCGTGTTCGGCGACGGTATCCTTGCTGCCCTCCGGCGAAATCAGCACCTTGATACCCTTCGACTCGGCAAAATCCACGTCAATATGCTCTACGCCAACGCCCTCCCTTGCCAAGAAAACGAGGTTGGTGGCCTTTTCGAGGAAGCCTTTGTCAATGGCAAAACGGCTCCGCATCACGATACCTTGGAACTGGCCGACGAACGTTTCAACCTCCACCTTAGGGCTGGTCGTATCCGTGTGACAATCAAAGCCACGCTCCGTCAGATGGGCTTCGAGAAATGGATGGGCTTTGTCCAAAAAAAGGACTTTGGGTTTGTTGCTGTTGCTCATTTTTGGGGTTGGGGGGGGGGGGGGGGGGGGGGCCCGAAGGCGTTTTTCCACTGATTGAAGGTTAGGCCGTAGTTTTGCGGCAAGATTTTCTCTTCGCAATATGCAAGAACCTTTGGGAATGGCTCGTTTGAACGGTGATTTTTTATCCTACAATTTATACATCACCTTCGTTTTCATTCCAACAAATTAAAGCACAACAAGCTGCAAATGAACAAATTAGCTGTTTTATCCCTGATATTGTTTTGCTTCGCAGGTGCGATGCAAGCCCAAGTAGATACGCTCCATGAACGCTCCGAAACAGAAAAATACGAATGGCGGCTGCGCCAAGAGGTACTTTACGGCACCTACATCCCGAAGGACGTGAACGAAGTTTTGATGGAGTTGAGCAAAAAAATTGACGCACCGTCAAAGGCAAAGTTCGCAGCCGTGAGCGAGGACGAGGCAGTCTCCAAGCTCTTTTTCAGCCTGGGCCGCTGGATGACGCACAACTGGAGCCTTTTTGAAGGTTCCCGCCTATCAAAATACATGCAAGACCTCGGCATCCACCACCCCGACGATATGGTTCGGTTTTTTATCATCGTCTATCACCGCAGCTTGACCAAGCAGCCGCTGGAGATAAAGGCACTTGTGGCAAAATTCCAGGAGAAGGAAGCCGAGGAAAGGCGCAAACGGCTGGAAAAAGGCACCATTTTGCACGAAGAAAAAAAGAAATTGGAGAAGCCATCCGACCAAAAAAACTAACCGGAATCCCTGTTTGCCGCTCAGAATCGCCACATATTAATGTGCTTCGACCAAGTTCACCGTGCTTGGTTTTTCAAAATTCATACTTTTGCGCCTTTCTTGGCGGCGTCCTGCCCATTTCTGGTGCCCGTAAACATTGGTATTTGAACGGATTGTACGCTGCCTTTTCACATTTTTATCCAAAACAACGAGTAACCTATGGCCAAGAATCTCCTCATCGTAGAGTCTCCAGCCAAAGCAAAAACCATCGAGAAATTCCTCGGCAGCGACTTCACCGTGAAGTCGAGTTACGGGCACGTGCGTGATCTCCCGAAAGAAGATATTTCCGTTGACGTCGAAAACGGCTTCAAGCCCAACTATGTCGTAACGCCCGACAAGCAAAAAGTGGTGAAAGAACTGAAGGACGCCGTGAAAAAGGTGGACGAGCTCTGGCTCGCAACGGACGAAGACCGTGAAGGAGAGGCCATCTCTGGCACCTCTGCCAGGTGCTCGGCCTCGACGAGCACAGCACCAAGCGCATCGTTTTCCACGATATCACCAAACCAGCTATCCAGAAGGCCATCACGCAGCCCCGCAAGCTCGACCTGAACCTTGTGGATGCCCAGCAGGCACGCCGCATCGTGGACAGGCTCGTGGGCTACGAACTTTCGGGATTGCTTTGGAAAAAGGTGAAGGGCAAACTCTCCGCTGGTCGGGTACAATCCGTGACCGTGCGCCTCGTGGTGGAGCGGGAGCGTGAAATCCAGGCATTCGAATCCAAGCCCTTTTTCAAAATCGCCGCCGAGTTCAACGTAAAAAGTACGGAGGGCAAAGTCTCCATCCTCAAGGCCGAAGCACCCGAACGGTTTGACACACAGGGCAATGCCGCCAGTTTTTTGCAAAAATGTATCGGCGCAACCTTCAACATCAACGACATTGAGGTGAAACCGGCCAAGCGGAAGCCTGCTGCTCCTTTCACCACCTCCACTATCCAACAGGAAGCCAGCCGCAAGCTCGGCTTCTCCGTTAGCCGCACCATGCTTGTTGCGCAGCGGCTCTACGAAGCTGGTTTCATCACCTACATGCGTACGGACAGTACCAACTTGAGCGAAACGGCCATTGCCTCCATCGCCCAGGAAATCGAAAACCTGTACGGCCCCAAATACGTGCACACCCGCCGCTACAAGACCAACAAGGCCGGCGCTCAAGAGGCGCACGAGGCCATCCGGCCTACCTACATCACCAACCAGCAAATACCGGGCAGCGACCGTGATCAGATGCGCCTTTACGAACTGATATGGAAGCGTACCATCGCCAGCCAGATGGCCGAGGCCGAACTGGAACGCACCATTGTGAAAATCGGCATTTCCACGCACCCAGGCTCCCCGCTCCAAGCGGAAGGCGAGGTGTTGAAGTTCGACGGTTTCTTGAAGGTGTACCTCGAATCGGACGACGAGGACGAAGACGAGGACAACAAGGGCATTCTGCCGCCGCTCAAGGTCGGCCAGGCACTCGACCTTCGGGACATGACCGCCACGGAACGCTACACACGCCCACCTTCCCGCTATTCGGAGGCAGCACTTGTTAGCAAATTGGAGGAGTTGGGCATAGGCCGACCATCCACCTACGCCCCCACGATTTCAAAAATCATGGAAGAAAACCGAGGCTACGTGGTGAAGGAAAACCGGGACGGCGAGGTGCGTAAGTTTGCGATTTTGACCTTGAAAAACGGTGCAATAACGACCTCGGAAGGCAGTGAAATAACGGGTGCCGTAAAAACCGCCTCTTCCCCACCGACATGGGCATGGTGGTGACGGACTATCTGTTCGAGCATTTCAAGGAAATCATGGACTTCGGCTTTACCGCCGACATCGAGAAGGACTTCGACATCATTGCCGAAGGCGGCAAAAACTGGGTGAAAACCGTGGGTGATTTTTACACCCCCTTCCATGCCACCGTGCAAAATGCGCTGGAAACCAGCGCCCGTGCCACCGGCGAGCGCATCCTCGGCAAAGACCCTGTGAGCGGCCGCACCGTGCTGGTGCGCATGACTCGCTTCGGCAAGCCCGCCGTGCAGATTGGCTCCAAGGAGGAACTCGGCGAAGAGGAAAAGGCAAAATTTGCCAACCTCAGCCCCGGCCTCAGCATCGAAACGGTAACGCTGGAAGAAGCACTCAAGCTTTTTACCCTCCCAAAATCGCTTGGCGAATACCAAGGGTTGGATGTGAGTATCGGCCTTGGCCGCTTTGGGCCGTATGTGAAGCATGGCGAGGCTTTCGTTTCCCTGCCAAAGGGCGAAGACCCGTTGGAAGTAACGCTGGAGCGGGCCATCGAGCTTGTGAAGGAAAAACAACAGGCAGATGCACCGATTGGGACTTACAAAGGTTTCCCAATTTCCAAAGGGAAAGGGCCGTTTCGGGCCGTTCCTCAAGTGGAACGACCTGTACATCAACGTGCCCGCCAAGTACAAACTGGAATCGCTTACCGTGGACGATGCGCACAAGCTCATCGAGGCGAAAGTCAACAAGGAGGCCAACCGCTACGTGCAGCAGTGGGAAAAAGAAGATATCGCCATCGAAAACGGCAGGTGGGGCCCCTTCATCCGTTTCAAGAAAAACAATGTGTCGTTCCCCAAAGCTGAAGGAAAAAAAATGACTTCGGAAGATGCAGCGAACCTGTCGTTACAGGACGTTAAGGACATTATCGAGGCGGCACTGCCTGGTAGTTTCAAAAAATAGACGTGCGTAAAAAATAGACTGAAAGTCAGGGTGAAGCTGAGCGCAGAAATGACATTTCTTAAAGAAATGTCATTTCTCATCCCTTAATACACACGGAAAAATAGTGGCCATGAAATCATTTGCGTTTCTCGTTTGCCTATTATTTTCAAGCTTCGCAATGGCTCAAGAAACAGGCAAGGACATCGTTTACCTCAAAAGTGGAATGGTGCTTCGGGGTAAAATCTTGGAACGGCAAGACGACGGAGCCATAAAAATGTTGACCAATGACGGGCGGGAAACGATAGTTTCTTATCGGGAAATCAAAAATATCACCATAGAAGGGGTAGGAACGAACCCTGCGGACTACGGCAGTAAGAGGCAATCGGCCTGTTGTTGCGCGGCGAAGGTGTAATTGGGGTTTCCTACCGCCTCAAATTCAAAAAAGATGCTTGGGCCGACCTAAACGTACAGCCGGATTTGAGGGTGCTCATCAACCAGTACAACGATAAAATCAAACTGTCGCCGGGCATCAAATTGGGCGCTGAGTTTGATTTTTTTCTCAAGCGTTTTTACAAAGAAAGAAGGCAAAGAGTCAGGGCGAATGGCATCTTTTTCCGTGGGGTGACGGCGCTCAATGCCTACCCAGTCTCGACCTTGTCCCTCGGTTGGTGTTCCGAATACTTTCGCTTGAACAATTTCAAGCGGAGTTTCATGCTCAACCTTGGTCCAGCCCTAGTGATAAACCATTGGTTCGATGACCCCAAAAATTCACCATACACAGAAAGCGCCTTTAGATACATGCCCTCCGTGATATTCAAAGTCCAATGGCATTTTTTCCAGTGAACCACTACTCCACAAAACAATTCTGGGTTTCAAGTCTTTTGTAAACAGGCTTTTTCCTTCGTACAGACTGTTTGAAAAATAACCAGACATATCGCCGCATCGCCGCCTTTTTGTTGGCGGCACTTATCCTCCAGGTCGTTGCATTGAAGGAAGTCCACCACCTTTTGGAACACCACCACGATGCAGTGGCGCATTGCACGGACAGCGGGAGCGGTACCCACTTGCACGGCGAAGAATACCACCCCGAGGACTGTTTCATTTGCGTCTTCCATTTTGCGCCAGCAACGCTGGAATTCCATGAGTTTTCGGTTGAAACACCTGTTTGCAAAGCGCTCCAAAGCAGCTTTTTTTACCATAAAACACTGACCTCCAGGGTCAATTGGCATTTCCAACTCCGTGGCCCACCCTGCCTGGTCGCCTGATTTTTCTTCCTTTTTTCTTTAATTCATCAGGAGCCCGCTGCCGTTTTTTACGGCATGAAGGTTTTGGTCAGTGTGGTCGCCAAATTTATTTGGCAGACTGATTTTCCCGATATTTGGTAGCCAGTCTGCCAAATAAATTTGGCGACTACATTGATTTTAGCCAAATCCGTGAAACACAGCAGGGCTTCCACCATCAAGGCAGGCCATGAAGTACTTCCATATTATTACCCTATTTTTTCTGTCCGTTTTTTCCTTAGGAGCACAGAACAGCATCCGCGGGCACGTGCTCAATGCCACCGACAAATCACCGCTCATTGGTGCCACGGTTTATATTTCCGACCTAAAAACGGGCGCTGTCACCAATGAAAACGGCGCATTTACATTGCAAAATTTGCCGAAAGGAAACTTCCTCGCCGAAGTTTCCGCCGTTGGATTCGCCAAAATGGTCCTCAAAATCAAAAGCACGGACACAGCTTCCATCGAAATCCTGCTGCCCGAAACGGCAGTGGAAATGCAGGAAGTCATCGTCACAGGCTCCTCCTTCTCCACCGAGCGGGCGAAAAACCCCGTGCCAGTGGTGCAGGTTCGGCGGGATCTTCTGCTGCAAAACAGCTCCACCAACCTTATTGATGCACTGGCAAAGCTGCCAGGGGTGAGCCAGGTCAGCACTGGCACGGCCATCTCGAAGCCCGTGATTCGGGGGCTTGGCTACAACCGGGTGGTGGTGCTGCGCAACGGCATCCGGCAGGAGGGACAGCAGTGGGGCGATGAGCACGGCATCGAAATGGACGAGAACGACGTGGAGCGGGTGGAAATCATCAAAGGCCCCGGCAGCCTGCTCTACGGCTCCGACGCCATGGCGGGCGTGGTGAACTTCCTGCTCCCGCACCCCGTTGCCGAGGGCAAAATCGTGGCCGAGGCACAGACTGAATTTCAAACGAACAACAACCTCGCAGGTGCTTCCCTCATGCAGGCGGGCAATGTAAGTGGCTTTCACTGGCAGGGCCGTGGCACGTGGCAGCGTTCCGGCAACTTCAGCAATCCCGTGGATGGGCATGTGCTGAATAGCGGTTCCGAGCTTTACGCAGGCAGCGGTTTCGTTGGCATCAGCCGCAGTTGGGGGCATTCGCAACTTCATTTCAGCACCTACAACCAGCGCATCGGCATCCCCGAAGGCGAGCGTGATTCGTCGGGTAACTTCGTTGGCCCTATCGCTGTGGACGGAGCGGAAGGCGAACGCTCGTACTCGGACAGCGACCTTGATGGCTGGAAAAACAGCATCGGCGTACCTTCTCAGCGCATAAATCACAACCGGATGGTTTGGTCGAACGTGGTGTTTTTCGGGGAGTCAAAACTGACTACCGACTTGGCTTGGCAACAAAACCGTCGCCGGGAGTTTGGGGATGTACTCGACCCAGACGCCACCGAGCTTTATTTCAAACTGAACACGCTCAACGCCGACTTGAAATATTTTTTCCCGGAAAAAAATGACTGGAAGTTCTCGACCGGACTCAGCGCACAGCGCCAAAAGAACCAAAACTTTGGGGCGGAGTACCTCATCCCTGCCTACGAGCAGACCGACGGCGGTATCTTCTTTTTTGGGCAAAAGGAAATCAACCAATGGTTCCTCAGCGGTGGACTTCGTTTCGATTACCGCCACCTGAATACGCAGCCACTCTTTCTCGGTGAAAACGAAGAACCCGTGGCGCCGTCCGACCCGAATGCGGTGGAGAAGTTCGCCAAGTTCCACCGTGATTTTACCAACATGACTGGGAGCGTGGGCGCCACTTATCAAATTTCAAAACCGCTGGTCGCCCGCCTCAACCTGTCGAGGGGCTACCGGGCACCAAACCTTTCCGAACTGGGCAGCAACGGTGAGCACGAGGGAACTTTCCGGTATGAAGTCGGCAATCGGAACCTTAAACCAGAGACCAGCCTCCAAGCCGACGCTGGCCTGACTTTCACGGACGACCACGTTGCGCTCAACATCAGCGGTTTTTATAACGGCATTCAGCAGTTTATTTTTTTGGGAAAACAGGAAACCATTGGCGGGGGCGACTCGCTTATCGGCGGTTCGCAGGTGTTCCGGTTTGTGCAGGGCGATGCGGCGCTGTACGGCGGCGAGGTCAGCCTCGACATCCACCCCCACCCGTTCGATTTCCTGCATTTTGAAAACTCCTTTTCCTACGTGCGTGGCAAGCTGCGCAATGCACCCGACTCCTTGTTGAACCTGCCGTTCATGCCGCCTGCCAAACTGCACAGCGAGCTGCGGGCGCAGTTGCAGAAGCCGTGGAAATCGTTGCAGACTGGCTACTTGAAAGCGGAGGGCGAGTATTTTTTCAAACAGGGAAATGTCTATTCGGCCTATGACACGGAGACACCAACGGGCGGTTATTTCCTGCTAAATGCTGGCCTCGGCGCTGACATCATGAACGACAAAAAAATGGTGGTCTGCCGCCTATTCCTTTCCGCCCAAAACTTGCTTGACAAGGCATATTTCAGCCACCTCAGCCGCTTGAAGTATGCACCGGAAAATCCGGTGACGGGCGTGGCAGGAATTTACAATACGGGCAGGAATTTGAGCGTGAAGTTGGTGGTGCCGATAGGGATTCGGTGAGTTGAAGGCCTTCCAACCTCGGTGGATTTGAATCCCGCCGAGGTTGCAAGGCGTTCAATCGTCATAACCTGCGCAATGGCTTTTCAAGTTGTACATTATCGTCCCAGTTCTTGAAATCACTGATTTATTAAGTGCGTGCGCACTCATTGGTATTGAATATAAATCGGTTTAGGCACCAGTTGCAGCACCTCTTCCGGCTGCATGACCTGCTTTGCTTTCTTTGTGTCGTGCTTGTAAAAAATCTTGAACCCGGAGAACTGCACCGGCTGCGGATAAATCACGTGCTGGTAAGTTCCCTTTTTCTTCGCTTTGCCTCCCCAGCCGTCCATCTGCACCACGATTTGAACTTCTGGCAACGGTGTGATGTCCTCGTAATTTGTCAGCATCGGCTTCGTGAAGCGGTGTACGATTAGCATCTTCGGGGGCAGATTGTACAATTTGACCAAGCCCGCTAAGTATTTAGCTGCATAATTGACATCTTCGGCATCGAAGCTGCCGATTTTTTTGCCAGGGCGAGCGCCCGTTTTCATCGAAAACTCAGGATCAATGCCCAAATGCACGTTCGGCATAGACAGAAAACTGTCCAACTGCGGCAACTCCTCCTCCAACGAACTCAAACCAATCTGGATGTCCAAAATGACGATGGCGTCTATTTTCTTGGCAATGGTTAACGCCTTTTCGATTTGCGCTTTCGGCATTCGCTGGCGGTATTTTTCATTTTTCCCGGGGCTTCGCTGCGCGGTGACGGCAATGTAATGAATGGCAGGCACAACGGGTGTCAGAGAGTCGGCCAGCTCCCATTTTTTGGCTTCTGATTGAAGCATTTCCAGCATCTCATCTTCTGGATACTCCCCCAAGATGCCCATCCGTTTCGAGTAGAAATTGCCGTAGTAGGCAATCACCCGGTTGAACGGAAGTATGGCACCTACATTCGGGTAGGGCGCTTTCAGAGACAGCCACTTGCCACTTTTATCGTCAGCATTCAAGGCTTCGAACCTGCTTTTGTAGTCGGCTGTATCCAACTTTAGCACGGTGTCTTCGATGGGTTTTGTGGCTTCGCCAATGGGTGGTTTCAGGCTTGTAGTGGTGCTCCCCTCCGTTTTCGAGCAGGCAAAATTGATGAGCAAAAGAAAACTAAAAAGCAGGAAAAACCAACGTGACTGGGGAGAGAAAACGTTACCGTGATGCATGATGTAATAGTGTTTGAAGGAATTTTGAACGCAGCACTTCCAGTGGAAGGCTTCGTTTTAAGCAGAACCGGAGCGTTCGGCTTATGTTCACCCGAATTCATGGATTTTCTGCAAGTTAATTCTATTTTCTTAAAAAGTTCGATTCAAGTAAGGGATGCCCTTCGTGCTTGGATGGGCTGCCTCGGCACCAATTCTATCCCGCTTGGACAACCCACTTCCCAAACCCAACTTATCTTATATCGTACCTGGCCAGCCAGTTCATCTGCGAGCGTTGCGATTTACCCATAAAAACTGCCACCTCGCTCAATCCTTTTGACGAGAACCTTAGCACAACCCAGCCGTCTTCCATTGACTGGCTGAACAACACAGGCTTCGTATTCTTCCCCGCCGTCACCATGAATGCCTTTGGTGCCTCTTGAAACTGGAAACGCAACTGCACCTTTCCATCAGCAGTTCTTTCCAATTCCCTTGAAAAATCCAGCAACGGGTAATCAATTTGCCCATAGTTGAGCATCGGCTGGTCTGGAAAGTCCCTTTTATCCAATGGCGTTTCAAGCAATTGCCATTCTACCTTGTCGGGCAAGTGGTTTTGGGCAAACCAAGTAGGCGGGGTCATAAAAAATCCAGTCGCAACCTTGCGGGTAAACTTGTCGTGGTTGACATAGCCAGCTCCCCAGGTGGCATCGAGCAATTGCCACTGCCCATCAATTTTTACGGCATTCCAGGCATGGGGATTATCGTGGATGTTGCGATAGGGTTTGAAAAAATCCCGTGCATCCCCGGTCACTAGGACGCACTCAAGCCCGACCGCATCACACATTGCTTTGTACAGTTCACTGTAATCTTGGCAAATGCCTTTTTTGCCCCTCAGTGTTTTTTGAATAGCCTTTTCGTGCAATTCAATTGCATTTTCCTGCAATTCCGCCATGGTATTCCCAGTTGCCTGCGGGCGGGGCTTGGGGTTGTGATATTTATCCACGTCGTACCGGATGTGTTGGGCTATCCACATGAAAATCACCCTGGCTTTTTCCAGGTCATTGTCAAATGGTTGCGTAAGCTGGCGGGCAAGTTCAGCGGGGTCTTCGTACTTGTCGGCAAAAGATGCAGCAACGGAATCTGTCCTTGCGAAATTGACTTGGGAGAATGCGTTCCCCGCAATCAGGAGGGTGCAGGTGAGCAAAAAAATCGTTTTCATGGTTGTCTGATTTTTTATGGTGTTTTAGCATAACAAATAAACGTCTTTTGAACCAGAAAGCGAAATTTTATGACCCCACTTTGGGTGGGGGCCCTCTCGAGGCCGCCACCCAAAACCTTTAACCTCCTTTCCTCCCCATCTCTTCCATTTTCCTCCGAAGGCTCAACGGGCGCATGTCCGTCCAGACTTCTTTGATGTAATCAAGGCATTCCTGCTTGGTGCCTGATTTGCCCGCATCTCTCCAGCCCAATGCGTTTTCACGGTCGGCGGGCCAGATGCTGTACTGTTCTTCGTGGTTCATCACCACTTTGTAGATGGTAGTGTTCTTCGTCATTCCATGCCATGATTTTGAGTTTTTAATGGTGAAAAATTTGGTGGAAAAAGATTGTGGATTGGGCGAGCCAAGCTGGTTCACGCCAATCCACAAACTCCAATGTTCAAACCCTTTTCAATCCCTCGACGGGAAAATCCCATAAATACAAATGATGCAGTTCAGCCCCAGGGAAGGCTGGATGTTGTTGATAGGCATGTTGCTACCTGTTGGGGCTATCATATCTGGTGCCATCGTACTGTTGTCGCTGGTCGTGTCGTAAAAGCCTTTGTCAGCAGCACTGGCACCGAGGTACCTGCCGCCGGGATGGTCGCCCCTGCAAACTGGTTGCTACGCATTACCTAAGTGGTTGTGCATCGGCATGTTGGCGAGGAGGAGCGTGGTTTGTTCCGAGCCTCTCGTTTCGCCCAATTGGGTTTCGCTCAGCCAGGGCCTTGACCCGCCCCTCGGCACCCCTGCCGAGGTCAGCAAGTGGCAAAATTGGTTCTCCGTCGCCGCCGTAGGTGGTGCCGATGATGGAAAACAGGGCCGTGTTTTGGGCAATGCTCATCAATTGCCCGTTGCAAAATGCCCAGCCACGGGGTGCGAAGTTGCCCGCAAAAAGCAGGATTTGTCCAATTAATGCTTCCATGTTTTTATTGAATTGAATGGTGAAAAAAATATAAAGCCACTGGCCAGCAGGGCCAGTGTATCATTAAAAAAAATTGCCAGCGAACCTTTTCCGGCACTTGCCTGTGGTGGTGGGTTGCCTAAAAAAACAAATTCATCCCGCAAGTTTCACATCCACAGCGTTCATGCCTTTTCTTCCTCTTTCTGTGTTAAAAGTGACCTGGTCGCCTTCCCTGATATTATCTATCAGTCCGGTAACGTGAACAAAGATTTCCTCCTTGGAAGAATTGTCCACAATAAAACCGAAGCCTTTGGCTTCATTGAACATCTTGACTGTTCCAGTTTGCATTTTGATAAGATTTAAAGGAAAAATGGAGAATGGAGAATTCTCCATTCTCAGTTAATCAATGTCCGCCGTTCAGCCCGCCAGTGCTGACCGGAACGCTTTCCTGCGTGGGCGGCGCTTTCACTTCGCCCTTGATGGTGAGCGTATGAGTGTCAGGTGTTTCGTTGGTCGTTAGTGTCACTTGCTTGTTGAAATTGCCCACCCGCTGCGTATCGTACCGCACGTCAATATTGGCGCTTTCGCCCGGCATTATGGGTTCTTGCGGGTAGGTCGGCACGGTGCAGCCGCAGGAACCTTTGGCGCTCTTGATAATGAGCGGCTCGTTGCCAGTGTTCGTGAACTTGAAGTGGCGGACGGGGTCAGCGCCTTTTTCAATCGTGCCATAGTCAACGGTTGTGACTTCGAAAGTCATCACTGGGCCTTGCGCCTGTGCGGCCATTGCGCCGAAGGCGAGAAAGCTGAGGATAAAAAGGAATGATTTCATTGTAATAAAGGATTTGATGGTGAAAAATAAGTTGATATTGAGTCATGGAGGATAAAGGTAATCATTGGATTTTAGACGGCATTGCCAATCCGCTCAATTTTGCACCACAATTTTTCAAATAACCATGCCGTGCTGTTCCAGACCATTAAGCAGTAAATTCCCGCTGCCAAATCCTTGACATCCAATGAATTGGCACCGCTATTCATCGTCTCCGAGCGCACCAATTGCCCGGTTGGACTATACAGCAGCACGGTGGTTTCCTCCGCCATATTTTCAGGCAAGAACAAGTTCAGTTCGCCGCCGCTGACGGGGTTGGGGAAGACCTGCAGCCCCAGAAAAAGAATAGTCGTGCGTTTTAGTGGTCGTGCCATTGCCAGTGACGAAGCCGATTTCCGTCCAACGCTCCCCGTCCGTGCTGCGCTCGACGTGGAAGCCTTCGTTGTTGAGTTCGCTGGCAGTTTGCCATTGGAGCAGCACGACTTCATCCAAGCTTCTTGCCTCAAAGGACACCAACTCTACGGGGAGTACAATATAGTTTAGCACAACGTTTCCGTTACCCGGGATATAGGAAATGGTCCAACCTGAAGCTAAGCCTGTCACGCTCGAAAATGTACCTGAAAGTGAACCTGCGTCAATAATGGTGAGGGTGGTTGTACTGGAAGGGATATAGGTGATGGTCAGTGCTAAAGTGCCCCCTAGCGTGGCAATACCTGAAACATTGAGTTGGTCAAATTGGGTACACGGGGTCGCATCGTTGATTTCGATTTGCAGGGTGCCGCTCGTGGTATAATCGCTGGAAAAATTCAGGCAGCCCGGGGAAGCACCCGGAGCAGTGATATTGGTATTGGAATACGATCCGATGTTTCCGCTGCCACCACCTTTTAGGGTGCCAGCACAGTTGATAATGCCAGTTGTAGTGACCGTACCTGTGGAGGCCTGGTTGAAGGTAACATTGGCAGCAATCTCTACACCGCCAATCGTGCCAAAATCAACTGTGCCGCTGCCAGTGTTATTGAAAGTGCCGCCAGCAGTTATACCGTTGGCTGCGGCTGTGATAGTAATACTGCCAGAATTGTCAATGATAGTTCCAGAGTTATTCAAAAACCCATTGGCGGAAATACCAGACGACATGACGATGGTGCCCGTATTTGTGAAGGTACCTGCTGCATTAAATATGAAGGCATCGCCTAAACTTGAGAAGCCAGTGTTCTGACCAGTATTACTTACATTGATGATGCCGTTGTTGGTGGCAGAACCACCTGTAAAGGTCAGAGCACGCCGACCAATATTATTTAAATTGATAGTGCCATTATTCAAGAATGCAACACCAGATTGGAAAAGCAGTCCACTGAGTGTTCCACTACCTCCAGAAACGTTCAAGGTTCCATTGTTGGTCAAGGAACCATCGCCATTGTTAAAAGTATGACCGCCGCTGTTTGAATCGGTAACGGTCAAAGTTGCGCCTGATTCAATGGTCAGGTTTCCGTTGTTGCCAATGATCTTGGCCAAGGCTGTACCGGAAGGTATTACGACTGTTACACCACTACCAATGGATACGTTAGACGCTGCTGTTGGCAATACGTCACCACTCCAGTTGGCAGCGTCCATCCAACTGGTGGTGCCTGCGCCGCCGTCCCAAGAGATGTTTTGAGCCATTGCACTGCTGGCTATAAACAAGCAGGTGATTGTTGTGAAAATGAGGTGTAAATTTTTATTCATCACAGATAGGTAAAAAGTGGAAGAAAATGCACCAAAGCAGGGGCTTTTACTTTTTGAATTAAGTCCGCCCAGCGTGATGTTTTTTTGATGTGGCAAATAAGCAGGCAGCAGATGTCCTTTTCCAAAAAACAAGCGTTACAATACCGTTACAATGCATGTTTGATGGGTCAACAGATTACCAATAACCGTTAACTCCTAGCGCTCGTTCTTGATTTTATCCGCAATGCCTTCCACCCAATCGAAGACATCCCCGGCCTTTCCGTTCGGGTCTGGCGTGGCACCTGCACGGAAATCGAACCCCCTGCCCATGCCGAAATACTTGCTGAGGTTCTCTTGTGTATCGTCCATACTGTATTCACTCTCGATGAGGAAGACCCAATAGCTTTGGCCATTGCCCTCGGCCATGCCCACGCCCATGCTATATGCGGAGGCCCGCAATAGGGTGTAGTTGTGGCCAGGGCTTTTCTTCCAACCTTCCACCACCGATGCTGGCGAGAGGTTTTCCGGCCCTTTGAACAGGTTCTCCATGATGCCCGTGAATGGTGGCGTAGTAGCAGCAGTGTAGAGTTCGTTCCAGCGGGGCCAAAAGCCGTCCTTGATGGCACGGACCATTGGGCCGTTGATGCCATTTGGGTCTTTTTGGTGATGCGCCTTGTCGTAGTTGTATTCGCCGGAGGCGAATTTCTCGGCGGTCATCTGTGCGGCGTGCATCAGGTCGGGATTGACCTCCAACGTGAGGTTTCCCTTGGTGGTGGCTGGCGCAGCGATGAGACAATTGCTTGGCGACCAATTGGCGATGTTGGTGTTGTAATTGCCGGAGTTACGATATTCATTAATTAGGCGAATTACTTCGTCTTTTGAATCGGCGGCAATTGGCCGTATATCCCAACTAAATGCAGATAAGATAAATGCAGCAATTAAAAGTATAGCTGAACTGGCAACTATACGGGAGGTATTAAATGATTTTTTCATTGTGATTAATTTATGAGATTGATGTGAAATAAAAACTTAGTCTCTAATTAGCTCTTCGTCATCGTTATTGGCCCAGCCGAATCTACCGACTGTAACTCCACCACGATTTCATCGGGGCTGTTCACGGTCACTTTCCAGGTATCGGTATTGCCGCCGATGCCCTCTGTTGAGAAGGTATAGACGTTGTCTTCCCGCATCACATATTTGAACTGCTGCTCGCTCTTGCTGCCGTCAGACGCCGTGTAGGTATAGGTACCTTTTGGCTGCTCCTCGCCACCGAGCATCTGCTCCATTTCCACGTTGAAATTAACAGCACCACCGTCGGCATGGGAGCCAGCAAAAGAAGCGGCGGTCAGCAGTTTGTCATTGGCGGCAGGTGGCACTCGGCGGAAGAACATGATGCCATTATTGCCGTCCTGCGAAGTCCAGCGGCCTTCAAAATATTCGTAGGTTCCGTCTTCGAGAAGCGTCATCGTGCGGTTGATGGTGTTGGCGAAGGCAGAGCCAGCAGCCC